>NZ_JBXAMR010000004.1:0-658476 GCF_058800845.1 Variovorax sp. GW822-FHT04E09 | reverse complement strand
ATTGCGGCGCAGCTGGGCGCGCTGACGGAACACCTCGTGTTCGACCAGCCCTGCGCCCCTGTGACGGCCGAGGCCGACGTGTTCGGTCTGGTGTCGGCCGCAACGGGCTCGAGCAACGACAACAGCATCTACCCGCAGCCCCAGAGCCTGGCAATCGCCCAGGCCCAGGGCTACGCCAACAGCTTCTCGGGTGTGCACGCCCCGCGCCCCTGGCGCCCCGCCCTGGCTGCGGCCGACGGTGCCCGCCTGCACGCCAGGCCCACGGCCAGCGGCGTGCACAGCGCCATCGTGGTCGGGCCTTCGGGCGAGACCTCGCCCAACGGCGCCGACGAGCTGTACTGCAACGACCGCGGCGACGTGCGCGTGCGCTTCCACTGGCAGAACAACGCCAGCGACAACAGCAATGGAGACAGCGCCCAGGACAACCGCAGCACCCGCTGGATCCGCGTGGCCCAGCGCCAGGCGGGCCCCGGCATGGGCTGGCAGTGGCTGCCGCGCATCGGCCAGGAAGTGCTGGTCAAGTTCGTCGACCTCGATGTGGACCAGCCCGTCATCGTCGGCGCGCTGTACAACGGTCGCGGCGACGGCGGCATCGCCCCCACGCCCGGCGGCGCATCGCGTGCCGGTGAGAACAGCGAACAGGGCAGCAACGACACCAACGACGCCTTCGCCCAGGCGAGCAATGCCTCGCCCAGCGCCCAGGCCAACCTCGCGGCGGGCCACGCCCCACCCTGGCACGGCGCCAGCGCCGACGACAAGGGCCACCGCAACGCCGCGGCCCTGAGCGGCTTCAAGACCAAGGAGTTCGGTGGTGAGGGCTTCAGTCAATTGGTGTTCGACGATTCGAACCAGCAGCTGCGCGTGCAGCTGCACGCGAGCACCGCCCACAGCCAGCTGAACCTGGGCCACCTGATCCACCAGGCCGACAACTTCCGCGGCAGCTTCCGAGGCCAGGGCCTGGAGCTGCGCACCGACGGCTATGCGGCCCTGCGCGGCGGCAAGGGCGTGCTGCTGAGCACGTACCACGGTGCAGGCGGCCAGAAGCTGGAGCCCGTGGGCGACTTCGCCGCCGGCATGGCGCTGCTCAAGCAGGTGCAGCAGCTGGGTCAGGCTCTGAGCGATGCGGCCAGGACCCACGAGACCGTGCAGCTGGCCGGGCACATCGGGGCCAACAAGGCCAACGAATCGCAGCTCGACAAGGAGCGCGCGCCCTACGCCGCGATGGAGCGCACCGCCAGCGGCATGGTCGCCGCCGATGCGCTCGATGCCGCCTACACAGATGCGTCCGACAAGGCCGTCGCCACGGGCGAAGGCAAGGTGCCCCACACCAGCGACGCCGTGATCGCGCTGGCCGCACGCGGCGGACTGGCGATGGTGGCAGGCCAGCAGCTGCAGATCGTCAGCGGCGAGACCGCCACGCTGGCCAGCGGCGGCGACATCAACCTGGCGCTGGCCGACGTGCTGCGCGTGCACAGCGGTCAGGCCATCGGCGTGCTGGCCGGGGCGCAGAAGGCCGATGCGGACACGGGCCTGTCGGTGATCGCGGGCAACGACGACCTGGACTTCCAGGCGCAGCACGACGAACTGCGCGTGCAGGCCAAGGAGGCCCTGAAGATCGCCAGCACCGACCAGACGGTGGAGTTCGCGGCCAAGAAGAAGATCCGCATCGCGACGGCGCAGGGTGCGTCGATCACGCTGCAGGATGGGGACATCACCTTCGAGTGTCCGGGGAAGATCACTTATCACTCGGTGCAGCGGAAGTTGGCCGGGCCGACCGCCAAGGACTATCGCTTGCCGACCTTTGTCCGTTCTACGCTGAGCGCCTCGAGCATCAAGTTCGATCTGCGCCTCGCTGACACACCGGGAACAGGAGGGCACGCACTGGCCCATACGCCTTGGCGCATCGCGACCGGAGACGCGCCGACAGCGCTGTACACCATCGACGAAAGGTGCTTGGTCGCGGAGGGAAAAACGGATGAGGAGGGCAAGCTCGTCTTGTCGGACGATCAGGAAAAGGCGCTGGAGCAGGCCTATCGAACACACCCCAGCGCTATCTGGCTGGTCTATCCGGGGCAGACAGTCTTGTTGACTGGCGTGCAGGAATCCGATGACTGGAATGCCGAAGACCGGATGCTCCATGCCCTCGACGCGGCCGACTTCACCGGGCAACGCGAGCAAACCCGCTTTGCGAAACAGGTGCAGCCCAACCTCGCCTACGCCAAGGAGGCGCTGGGCGCCGCGAGCGAAGGCACGCTCTACGAGCACGTCAAGAAGTAACAGAGATTCGACATGGTTGATACCCAAAAACAGATCACTCAGCTGTGGGACGGCAAGCACCAACCTGTCGCGCCGGCCAAGAGCATCCCCGGCTGGTTCGTTCAAGATGGCGTCAAGGTGCCGGGGCAAGACAAGGAGCAAGTCTGGGGAGATCAGTTTTCCGACGTTCGAAGCGGAAACAAGGTCGAGTTCTACGTCTCAGGCAAGGAATACTTCGACAAGGTCGGAGCCGCCATCAAGAATGCAAAAAAATGCATCTTCATCGCCGGCTGGCAGGTGAACTTCGACGTCCAGATCACGCAGGACGGAAAGATGCTGTTCCAGCTTCTGGACGAGGCGCTCAACCATGCCGACGTGTTTGTCATGCCCTGGATGTCACCGAAGATCGGTGTCGACACTGGCGACTTCGAGACCATGTTGGTGCTCCATCACCTGAACGCGGGTCGCACAGGGCCGCATCGTGCGCATTGCCTCCCGGCCATTGCACAGAGCGACATGTCCGGCGCACTCAACATCGGTTTTGCGCACCACCAGAAACTCGTGGTCGTCGACAACCAATATGCCTTCATGGGCGGCATGGACCTGGCCTATGGCCGCAACGACGATGGCGCCTTCAAGCTCGAGTCCGGTGGCCGCACGAACAAGGAGCTTTACAACACCTGCATACCGCCCATCCACGAAGTCAGCCACGTTGAGAAAGTCAAGTACCTGACGCGTGCGGAACTGGTCGCCGCCTGCTTCGAAGGCAAGGTCGCAGAGGCGGCGCAGTTCGTCACATCGGCCCCCATCAAGCCGGTGGCCGTTGCACAGGACGCGATCGGTGCCGTGAGCGACAAAGTGAAAGACACGCACAAGGAGTTCGCCGACTGGTGGAGTGCCATCGACCTGGTGCCTGAGTTCATGCGGCAGCTGCAGGATATCCCTCTCGATGCTGCCCAAGGCATATCTCGCTGGGCCTACGGCAGCCTCGACAAATCCCTGCAAAACCAGTTCGATCGACTGAACGAAAGCGGGACCGCCAATGCAATCGACAGTGCGACCGTCGTGGTCGCGTGGCTGAACAACATCGACATGAGCGGGCTTCCGCCCAAGCTGCTGGAAGAGACGAGAAAAGCCTTCGAGGCGTTGACCTTTTCGCTTCTGGGCTTGTTGACTTCTGGTGCCTCCAACCGCAAGCAGCCGTACGCCAATCTGCGCAAACTTGGCAAGACGCTGCCGCCGCCCAAGGTGGTCGACCCTGCCAAGCAACCCCGGATGCCCTGGCACGACGTGCAATGTCGCGTCGAAGGCCCCTCGGTACATGACCTGAGTCGCAACTTCGTCCGCCGCTGGAATGGTATTGCCAAGCGATACGAAGGATCCAGTGCACGCCTGGTGCAGGGCGTCAACGGCGTCATCAAACAGATCTACGACGTGCTCGGGGTGCCGCCTGCGGCCTTCAAGCCGTTGAAGCTGCCGCGCATTCCCGCTGCACATGTGCCTGCTGCAGCAACAGCCGCCGCGGCGAAGCCCGGCAAATCCTGGGTGCAGGTGTTGCGCAGCGCACCACGTCGATTGCTTGCCGATGAAGGTGCGGCCCTCGGCGCGCCGCAGAGGGCCGACAGCTACGCGCAAAACAACTGCCTCAAGGGCATGCTGAAGGCCATCGCCGGGTCGCAGTGTTTCATCTACATCGAGGGGCAGTTCTACCAGACGGCGTGCGGCAAGCAAGTTCCACCGCGCGATGCGATGCCTTCCGGTCCCATGGGCGCCTTGATCGACATCCGCATGTCACCGGGCTACCGCAAGTACGCCCGCATGCTGGGCATCGAAGGCGTCCCCGCGAATGAGATTGCAAGCAAGTTGATCTGGAGCAAGATCGACGATGTGCGTCGCGACCTGAGGGGCGGCGGTGCCGACTTCATGAACGACGTGATGGCGACGATCAAGAACACAGCCATGGCAGAGATCACCAACAAGCTGGGGCCAGAGCAGCCAGCGCTGCTCAACCCTGTGGGCAGGGCGCTGGTGCGGCGCATCGAGCGGGCTGTGCTCGAAAAGAGCGACTTCCATGTCTACCTGGTGCTGCCGATGCACCCGGAAGGCACGCTCGACACAATGAACATCATGGCGCAGTTGCATCTGACGATGCAGTCGCTGGTATTCGCCGACGACAGCCTGCTCAACGGTGTGCGGCGAGCGGTGATGCTGGGTGAGTATGTGCACGAGAAGAAGATGAGCGAAGAGGCAGCGAGGTCTGCCGTACGTGCGCTGGATGCCGAGAGCGCAACGGGGGGAGAGCTGTCAAGAATCGTCGGTGAGCGATGGTCCAAGTACCTGACTCTGCTGAATCTGCGCAATTGGACGACCCTGGGGGGCCGCCCGATGACCGAACAGTGCTACGTGCATTCCAAACTGCTGATTGCCGACGACCGCGTAGCGGTGCTGGGCAGTGCCAACATCAACGACCGCAGCATGCAGGGTGACCGGGATTCGGAGTTGGCGATCATCGTGAACGACGACACGAAGGTGAAAGTTGCCCTCAACGGCAAAGACAGCGTGGATGTGGGCGCGGCCGTTCACGACCTGCGAGTGCGGTTGTGGCGAAAGCTGTTTGGATTGACCGATGGGGCGACGCATCCGGCGAGCAGCCTGGAGACGGTGCTTACACACCCAGCATCTCCTGCGACATGGCAGGCGATTCAGAAGGTGGCGGCGGCGAATGCAAAGGCCTACAGGGCAGCGTTCAAGTTCCTGCCCAAGGCACAGGGGCCCAGTTCCATCTGGCCCACCTGGGACAGCAAGAAGGGGGTGCTTGAGCACTACATGCCTTTCAACGAGCGCTTCTGGCGAGATACAGAGCCGCGTGACGAATCGTTTACCTGGGATGCCAAAAGCAGGGTACTCGAATCCGCTCCTAAAGACATCCAGGGCTTTATCGTTGCGCTCCCCGTTGCCTGGACACAGGGAGAGAACAACCGCTCGCGCATGAACCTGACCTTGCTTGCGAACCAGATGCCCAGTCCGACACAAAATCCCGAAGCTGTCCAGTCCGCCTTGGCGTCCATGACCAATACTGCGACGGCTCCCCAAGGAGAAAATGTTTGATTCACCGACCCATGCCTTCTTCAACGCACACTGCGGCTCCAGCTCTTTTGTTGCTGGTCCTTCTGACAGGCTGCCAGCCCTCCAATTCGCAGGAGCCGCGCAAGACCACTCAGGAGCGGCAGGAAGAAAAGTATGTGGTGCCCAAGCCCAATGCCAAGGAACTGCTCGAATCCACGGCGCCCGGCTATGTGTCGCCGAGCGGTACGTCTCAAGAGTGCCTGGGGCGCCTGGTGTTCGATGTGACCCGGCCGGTGCAGTGGCCGGTGGCTAATGGCCGGCGGAGCGAAACATTCGGAGTCCGCAAATTTTCGGAGAACGTCCGCGATGGCCAGGATCGGTTGCGAATCGGCACTGTGGATGTTGCGACGGTAAAGATCGATCAGACATCCAATCTGCAAAAGTTCGCGGAAAGTCACGAGAGCGAAAAGCGCTATCGGATGGAAGAATTGAATTCCGAGATAAGGAGTCGCCAAGAGTCCGCGGATGATCGTCAAAAGAGAATGGCTACAGCCTCTGATGAGAAGAGGAAAGACATCGAGGGGGCGAGGGCCGATGATCTGGCGGCGGTGAAGGAGCTGCAAGCTGCCTTGGCTGAAGTGCAGGCTGATTGGAAGACACTGGACTTGGGGATTCCTGAAAGCTTTGGCTTTTGGAAACGTGGTTCACCGCTGCAGCCAGGTGCAGGGCATGACTCGGATGGGTCCTACTTCTATGCCTATATCGAACGCAACGGCTATATCTACGCCTTCAAGAGCGGAAGCGACCTTGGCAAGGCCGCACACCAGAAAGAGTTCCTCCCTTTCCTTCAGCGCTTCCGCCCTCGCGCAGCCGGCGAGATCCCCAAAGACCTCGGCATCTGCATCCCTTACGGCTTCATCGCCGACGATGGCAAGTCGACGATTTTCAATCGCATGTCGATCCGCTACGACGATGCGCCCGGGGTGCTCTACACCATTCAAACGTCCAACGTCGATCCTCGGCTCGGCCCCGAAACCACGACCCTCACGGCCGCAGGCCGCGCACTGACCGGCCACATTGGGGGCTACGAGAAGGAGCTGGCCGACAAGTACGTGACGAAGAAAATCGGCCCCCGCATTGTCAAGATCGGTGGCCTCACCGCGCAGCAAGGCGGCTTTGCGGCGCAGAAGCCCGACAACGAAGGCAAGCCCATGAACGTCTACAGCGTGTTCACGGGCTATGGGGGCTGGCAGGGCACGTTCGTGCTGCCTTCGATCCTGGTGGACATGCGCAGCTACACCCGGCTCGAGGCTCCAGAGCTGAGCGTCAACCCACCGCCGTTCGACCAAAGCATGGAGCGCTTGAGCGCGCTGCTCGGCAGCATCCGCCTGCGGCCCACGCAGCCGCCGATGCCGGAACTGGCGAACCTGCCTGCGAAGTAGCGCTGCGACCGGCCAGCCCTGGCCTTGCTCAGAACGGATACCGCCGCGCCGTCGTCTGCACCGTAATCCACCGCAGCTCCGTGAACGCCTCGACGCCGGCCCGCCCCCCAAACCGCCCATAACCCGACGCCTTCACCCCCCCAAACGGCATCTGCGCCTCGTCGTGCACCGTCGGTCCGTTGACATGGCAGATCCCCGCCTCGATGCGCTGCGCGACGTTCCACGCACGCGCCACGTCGCGGCCGAACACCGCTGACGACAAACCGAACTCGTTGTCGTTGGCCACCGCCACGGCCTCTTCCACGCCATTCACGCGCACGACCGCCTTCACCGGACCGAACGATTCCTCGTGGTAGATGGCCATCGCGGGCGTGACGTGGTCGAGCACGGTGGCGGGCATCAGCGTGTTCTGCGCCTTGCCGCCGCACACGAGCACGGCGCCCTTGGCGAGCGCATCGTCGATCAGGGCGTTGCAGCGGGTCACGGTGCTCATGTCGACGACCGAGCCCAGCACGACGGGGCCTTCGCGCGGGTCGCCGAGCGGCAACGCCCGTGCGCGGGCGGCGAACTTCGAGACGAATTCGTCGGCGACGGCGTTGTCGACCACGAGGCGCTCGGTCGACATGCAGATCTGGCCCGAGTTGGCGAAGGCGCCGAAGATCGCGCCGTTCACGGCCGCGTCGATGTCGGCGTCGTCGAGCACCACGAAGGGCGCCTTGCCGCCGAGTTCGAGCACGGCGGGTTTCAGGTACGTGGCGCAAGTCTGCGCGATGAGGCGGCCCACGCGCGTGGAACCCGTGAAGTTGACGCGCCGCACCGCCGGGTGCGCGACCATGGCCTCGACCACGGCGCCCGCGTCGGCCGGCGCGTTGGTCACGAAGTTGACGGTGCCCTTGGGCAGGCCGGCCTCGGCCAGCGCTTCGATGATGAGCGCATGCGTCTCGGGGCATAGCTCGGAGCCCTTGAGCACGACGGTGTTGCCGCAGGCCAGCGGCGTGGCGATGGCGCGTGTGGCCAGGATCACGGGGGCGTTCCATGGCGCGATGCCCAGCACCACGCCGGCCGCCTGCCGCACGCCCATGGCAAGGCTACCCGGCACGTCGGACGGAATGACTTCGCCCGCGATCTGCGTGGTGAGCGACGCGGCCTCGGTGAGGATGCCGGCCGCCAGATGCACGTTGAAGCCCGCCCACAGCGCCGAGGCGCCGGTCTCGCGCGCCATGGCCTGCACGAAGGCGTCGGCGCGCGCTTCGAGCGCGTGCGCGGCCTTGAGCAGCAGGGCGCGGCGTTCGTTGGGGCCGGTCTGCGACCAGGTGGCGAAGGCGCGCTGCGCGGCGTCGACGGCGGCCACGGCGTCGGCGGGTGTGGCGGCGGGGGCGCGCGTGGCGATGCCGCCGTCCAGCGGGTTGCGGCGCTCGAAGGTGGCGCCGCCGGTGGCCGCGCGGCGTTCGCCGTCGATGAGCATGGAGATGTCGGTCATGGGTGTCCTTTGCAAGAAAGAGGAAGAGGGGTGTTCAGGCCGCGCCCAGGTAGGCCTGGCGCACGGCGTCGGAATGCAGCAGCGCTTGCGCTTCGCCCGAGGCGACGACGCGGCCGCGCTCGAGCACGTAGCCGCGGTCGGCGGCCTGCAAAGCCTTGCGCACGTTCTGCTCGACCATGAGTACGGTCACGCCCTGGTCGGCGATGCGGCGCACGATGGCGAGCAGCTCGTCGACCATGCGCGGCGCCAGGCCGAGCGAGGGCTCGTCGAGCATCAGCAGGCGCGGCCCGCTCATCAGGGCGCGCGCCACGGCGACCATCTGCTGCTCGCCGCCGCTCATGGTGCCGGCGAGCTGCGTGGCGCGTTCCTTCAGGCGCGGAAAGTCGTCGAAGGCGCGCGCGAGGCGCTCGGCGCGCAGCCGTGCGGGAATGAGCCAGCCGCCGAGTTCGAGGTTCTCGGTGACGGTCATCTGCGGGAACAGCTGGCGGCCCTCGGCCACCAGCGCCAGGCCGCGCCGCACGCAGGCGGTGGCGTCGGCCGATGGCAGCGCCGTGCCGTCGAGCATCGCCTCGCCGGTGCGCGGCAGCAGCCCCGCGAGCGCCTTGAGGAGCGTGGTCTTGCCCGCGCCGTTGGGCCCGAGCACGACGGTGACGCCCGGCATCACGTCGAGGTCCAGGCCCTGGATGACCTGGAAGCCGTGGTAGCCGGCCTCAAGACCGCGCACAGTGAGTTGCGTGCCGCTCATGCCGTGGCCTCCATCTCGTCGCCCAGGTAGGCCTCGACCACCTCGGCATTGCGCACGACCTCGGCCGGCGTGCCGTCGGCGATCTTGCGGCCCTGGTGCAGCACCAGCACGCGCTCGACGTACTTCAGCAGCGTGGTCACGGCATGCTCGATCCACACGACGGCGAGGCCGTGGTCGTCGCGCAGGCGGCGGATGCGCCGTGCCATGGCATCGACCTCCGCCTCGGTGAGGCCGGCCGCCACCTCGTCGAGCAGCAGCACGCGCGGCCGGGTGCCGAGCGCCATGCCGATCTCGAGCAGCCGCTGCTGCGAGGGCGTGACGTCGGCCGCGATCTGCGTCGCGAGGCCGCCCAGGCCCAGCATGTCGAGGATCTCGCCGGTGCTGCCCAACCCCGCGATGGGCGCGCGGCGGCGCCCCGCGAACTGCATGCCGAAGCGCACGTTGTCTTCGAGCGTCATGTCGGCCATCACGCGCGGCGTCTGGAAGGTGCGCGCGATGCCGTGGGCGGCGTACAGGTGCGGGCCGCGCCGCGTGAGGTCGACGTCGCCTTCCACCAGCAGCCGGCCCGAGGTCGGCATGACCACGCCCGAGATCGCGTTGAAGAAGGTCGTCTTGCCCGCGCCGTTGGGGCCGATGATGCCGACCAGCTCGCCCGCATGCAGCGTGGCGCTCACGGCGTCGACGGCGGTGAGCCCGCCGAAGCGCACCGTGAGGTCGCGGGCTTCGAGAAGTGGCGTGGCCTTCATGGTGCGTGCCTCCGCAACGCGGCCGCCTTGCGCTGCCACAGCGACGCGAGGCCGTTGGGCAGGTACATCACGCACAGGATGAGCAGCAGCCCCAGCACCATCATGTAGCCGTAGGGCAGCTGCAGCCGCAGCGTCTCCGACAGCAGGCTGAACACGATGGCCGCGGCCACCGGCCCGCCGATGCTGGCGGCCCCGCCGATCATCGCGATCAGCACGGTCTGGAAGCCGATGAAGGGGCTGAACACGGCTGCCGGCTCGATGTAGGTCCAGCGCACCGCCATGGCTGCGCCGACCGCGCCCGCGAAGGCGGCGGTGAGTGCGAAGCCGGCGATCTTCACGCGGCGCGTGTCGACGCCCAGCGTCTGCGCGCGTTGCTCGTCGGCGCCGATGCCTGACAGCGCGAGGCCGAAGCGGCTGCGCTTGATCAGCAGGGCCGTTGCAATCGCAACTCCCGCGATGGCCAGCACCGTGAGGTACACGGTCTCGTTCGATGGCACCACGGTGAGCACGCGGCCCACGGTGCCCGAGACCTGCTTCTCGACGAAGGTGACGGCATGGCGGATCAGCTCGGTCATGCCGAAGGTCAGCACGGCGAAATAGGTGCCGCGCAGGTGCAGCACGGCCGCGCCCATCAGCACCGCCACCGCGCTCGCGATGGCCGCGCCGCTCAGGATCACCAGCGGCCAGGGCAGCACCTCGAGCAGCGTGGCGCTCGCGTACGCACCCAGGCCGAAGAAGGCCGAGGTGGCCAGCGACAGGTAGCGCGTGGCACCGCAGAACAGCGACCAGCTCGTGGCCAGCGCGATGTACATCAGGCAGCCGAGTGCGACCGAAGCGATGAACTCGCTCGCGACCCACGGCACGGCCGCAGCCAGCGCGAGGCCGAGGGCGAGCACCCACCACGGTTTGTTTTGAAAAAGGGAATTCATCTTCTGGAGAACAGTCCGTTGGGCCGCCAGATCAGCACGCCGATGAACACGGTGTACGACAGCAGCATCTTGAGCGAGGGGCTCGTGTAGTGCATGCCCAGCGCTTCGACCACGCCCAGCAGCAGGCCGCCGACGAGGCTGCCTGCGATGCTGCCGAAGCCGCCGAGGGTGATGACGATCAGCGCCGTCACGGTGTAGGGCTCGCCCATCGAGGGCGAGATCTCGTAGGTCATCGACAGCAGCGCGCCCGCCACGCCCGACAGGCCCAGGCCGATGCCGAACATCAGCGGGTGCAGCCGCTTCGTGTTGATGCCCACGAGCTGCGCGCCGGTGGGCGACTGCATCAGCGCGCGCACCGCCTTGCCCAGCAGCGTGAGCTTGAGCAGCGCGATGAGCACGAGGCTCAGCGCCAGTGCCACGCCGAACAGCACGAGCTTGTTGGCGGTGAAGCGCATCTCGCCCAGCTGCACCGGCTCGGCCAGGTAGTCGTAGCCGCGCAGGTCGCCGCCCCACACGAGCAGGGCGGTGTTCTGCACGAAGAACATGAGGCCGAAGCCGACCATCAGGCTGCGCGCCTCGAACACGTCGACGTTCGGCGCGCGCGCCGCCACCTGCCGGAAGCACAGCCAGTGCACCGCCATGCCCAGCGCCATCAGCAGCACGAAGGCCACCGGCATGAACAGGAGCGGCGAGACGCCCAGCGCCGTGTGTGCCCACCAGGTGAGAAAGGCACCGAGCATCAGGAACTCGCCGTGCGAGATGTTCATGATGCGCATCAGCCCGTACTGCAGGTTCAGTCCGATGGCCACCAGCGCATAGATGCCGCCCGTGATCAATCCGCCGGCCAGGAGCTCGGCCCATCCAGAGAACGACACGCTGTTATTTCCAGGCCGGCTTCGGCATCAGTTGCGCGGTGGCGCGGTCTTTGGGCCACACCACTTCGAAGTCGCCGCCCTGCCACTGCGACACGGTGCCGGGGATCGACGCGTTCTCGCTGCCCTCGAAGCGGATAGGCCCGAGGATGGTCTTGAACTCGTTCTTCGCGATCTGCTCGCGCAGCGCCTTGCGATCGAGGCCCACTTTCTCCACCGCCTGCTGCAGGATCTGCAGGCCGGCCCACGCATGGCCGCTGGCCCAGCGGTCGGGCTCCTTGCCGAACTTCTTGGTGTGCGCATCGAAGTAGGCCTTGGCTTCGGGGCTGGTCTTGCCGTTCCACGAGCCCATGCCGATCACGCCCTCGGTGTTGGCCGCCATCACGTTCTTGTAGAGCTGGAAGGCCGTGCCCACCGAGGCGTAGAAGTACTTCGGGTTGAAGCCCACTTCGCGCGCCTGCCGGCTCGCCAGGATGGTGTCCGGCGGGTAGGTGATGCCGATGAAGGCGTCGGGGTTCAGGTCCTTCATGGTGCGCAGCACCGGCGCGAGGTCTTTCACGCCCAGCGGGTAGCTCTTGCGGTCGAGCACCTGGATCTGCGTCTTCTTCAGCGCGTTGTTCAGCGCCGCAAAGTTCTCCAGGCCGAACAGGTCGTCCATGTAGACGATGGTGATGGTCTTCACGTTCTGCGCCACCAGCATGTCGACCAGCGCGCCCATCATCTTGTCGGGCTGCTGCAGCAGCGAGAAGAAGAAGGGCAGGCGCATGTCGATGAGCTTGCGCGACAGGGCCGTGGGCGCGAGCAGCGGGTAGCCGAAGCGGTTGGCCAGCGGCGCGACCGCGAAGTTGGCGCCCGATCCCCAGGGCGGCAGCACGAGGTCGACCTTGTCGCTGCCCATGAGCTTCTCGAAGGTGCGCACGCAGGTCTCGGTCTCGCTGCGGTCGTCGTAGCCGATGAGCTCGATGGGCCGCTTGGTGCCCTTCACCGACAGGCCGCCCGCGGCGTTGACCTGCTCGGCCCACAGCAGGTAGTTGGGTTCCTGGCTCACCTGCGCGCCCGCGGCCCAGGGGCCGGTGCGGGCGATGGCGTAGCCGATGCGAACGGGCGCACTTTGCGCGAACAGCTGCGGCGCAACGGCAGCCGCGCCCAGCGCGGTGGCCGTGCCCTGGATCCAGTGGCGGCGGGTGGGGTGAAGCATGGAGGTCTCCTTCCGGGCGTCGGTATGCGCCCGCTGACCGGGATCGTAGAAACGCACGCCCTTTGCCGCTGTGCCCGCCGCGCACAAAGCACTTGACGCAGCGTGCAGGCGCCTAGTGGTTAACCCGCAAAGGCGAGGGCTTTGCGGGCACTCCACAATGCGCGGCATCCTGCTGCCGTGTTGCAATCTTTCGTCTTCACTGCTTTCGCCCCATGACCGCGTCCCTGCTCCTGTCCACCGACGCCATCCCGCCGAAGGAACGCGGGCCGCTGTGGTGCGAGTGGGTGTGGCGCCACTTCGGCGGCCTCGGCTCCGACCTGTACGGTGACAGCGATTTCGACGGCCACCTGGCGTCCTCGCACGCGGGCGACGTGATCCTCACGCGGCTCGAGGCCAACCGCCACCGCGTGCTGCGCACCCCGCAGATGGCGCGCCTGAGCGATGCGCCCTACCTGAAGATCGTCGCGCCCTGGCAGGGCTCGGCCGAGGTCACGCAGCGCGGGCGTGCGGCGGCGGTGCGCGCGGGCGGCTGGACGCTGTACGACACCACGCTCGACTACACCGTGGCCAACCCCGAGCGCAGCGACCACCTCATCGTGATGCTGCCGAAAGACCAGATCGCCTCGCCCGCGCTGCCGCTGGGCGACCTCGTGGCGCGGCGCATCGGCGGCGACAGCGGCATCTCGCGCGTGGCACTGGAGACCATGCGCAACACCTACCTGGAGCTGCCCCACATGAGCGAGGCCGCCGCGCGCGGCGCGGGCGAGCTGCTGATCCAGCTGGTGCGCTTGTCGCTCATGGAACTCGCGGGCCGCAGCACCGCCCAGACCCAGCGCGAGGCACTGAAAGACCGCATCCACCGCCACGTGGCGCAGAACCTGCGCGACCCGGCGCTGTCCATCGACGGCATGGCGCTGGCGCTGCGTTGCAGCAAGCGCCTGCTGCACCAGGCCTTCGCGGGCGACGACGACACGCTCACCGGCTACATCCAGCACCAGCGGCTGGCGGCCAGCATCCGCGACCTGATCGACCCCGCGAACGCCGCGCGCTCCATCACAGACATCGCACTGGGCGCGGGCTTCGGCAACCTCTCGCACTTCAGCCGCGTGTTCCGCGCGCACACGGGCGGCAGCCCGAGCGAGTTCAGGCGGCAGGCGACGTTGCCGCGCTGATTGCGCGGGTGCGAATCGCACACCGCGCGTTGCTTGCAGAGTTGCCATGAATGCTTAAGCAGCGCTTGTGTCGAAGCGGGCATCAAACTTAAGGCTTCTCGGTTAACCGGTTGCTCGGCGGGCGTTCTCGGCTCAAAAAAAAGATGCGTTAACGCATGCGAAGCCTCGAGAGCGACGCTTCCCGCTGGTATGGTCGTGCGCGCAATTCAGCTCCACGCCATCACGCCCGTTGTCGACGCATTGGGTATTTGCTTCACATGCCCCTTCGTCACGACCGCATCTTTCCGCGCTACGCGTTCTACTGTGTGCTGGCCGGCCTGGCCGCGATCTATGTCTTCTGCGCCATGGTGTTGGTGCCGGCAAAGATCTACATCCTTCCGTACCTCATCACGCCGGACTTCGTGCGCTACAAGGGCGCCTTCTTCGTGCTGGTGCTGGCGATCCCGGCCGCGATCTACCTGATCGGCTGGAAGGGCAGCGACTTCTTCGCGTGGCTGCGCACCCCGCAGGTGCTGACGCTGACCGCGCACGGCCTGCAGCTGGGCACGCAGACTATCGCCTTCGCCGACGTGACGCGGCTGCGCCATCGCCACAACCGCAACCACCTGCTGCTCACCACCCGCGACGGCCAGACGCTGCGCCTGCGCCTCGACCTGTGGGACGACCCGTACGCGCTCGTCGCCGAAGTGGAAGAGGCCGTGGGCGAGGTGCTGCGCCACGATGTCGAGCGGCGCCTGCATGCGGGCGACACCGTGCCCTTCGGCGCGCTGGCACTGAATGCCGAAGGGCTGGTGCACAAGGGCCAGCTCATCGCGTGGTCGAGCATCGACACGATCCGCACGCAGTCGGATGCCGAAGCGATGGACGTCGACGAGCACCTGCTCATCGTCGCCAACGGCAAGACCCGCAAGATCGATCGCTCGAAGATCGACAACGAGCCGGTGCTGATGAGCTGCCTCATGCAACGCCTGCCGTCGGCGTGACTCCCTCTTCTTTTTCTTTCTTCAATCTCCAAAGTACAGCGACTCCAAAATGGAAATCTACAGCTCCGCCAGCCAACAGGAAAAAACCCGCCAGGACCGCCCCGTCTTCTACTCCCGCACACGGCTGATCGCCGGTGCCACGCTCTGGGTGGTGGTCGCGGTCGTGCTCGCCGTGCTGTGCATCCGCGCGCAGGACAAGAACATCGGCATCCTCATTGCGGCGGGCTTCGGCCTGCTGGCCGCTTGGCTGGCCGTCAAGTGCATCCGTACGCTGGCCAACATCGCGACGCCTGCCTTCGTCATCGGCCGCCAGGGCCTGACCTTCGAGAACGGCCTGCTGCTGCCGTGGCACAACATCGTCGAGAACACCTGGGTCAACCAGGACTACATGGGCATTCCCATCGGCAAGCAGATCCAGATCAAGACCGACCTGCCCAAGCCGAAGGCCCGCGTGCTGCGCCGCGCGACCGCGCTGGAGATTTCGGGCGACGAGTACCTCGCCCTGTGCGACGCCTATGCGGCGTGACGGGCAACAACCGCGCGTTTGAGCCGCCAGGCGCCTGCTGGTAGGCTGGCGGGCCGCCATCCTCCGGGCTCGCTTTCGCGAGCCTCCCGCGCATGAATGCCTCCTATCGCCGGCCGGTTCCGCTGAACAAGGCCTACCGTCTCCTGAACCACGGACCCACCGTCCTCGTGAGCGCCGCGCACGACGGCCGGCGCAACATCATGGCCGCGGCCTGGGCGATGCCGCTGGACTTCGATCCGCCCAAGGTGGCGGTCGTGCTCGACAAGAGCACCTGGACGCGCGTGCTGCTCGAAGGCGCAGGCAGCTTCGCGCTGCAGGTGCCCACGCGCGCGCAGCTCGACCTGACCGAGGCGCTGGGCAACAGCTCCGGCCGCGAGATCGCCGAGCGCGACGGCAGCGACAAGTTCGCCGCCTACGGCCTCTCGACCTTCGTGGGCGACGCCACCGGCACGCCGCTGCTCGAAGGCTGCGCGGCCTGGCTCGAATGCCGGCTGCTGCCGGAGCCGCCGATCCAGCAGCGCTACGACCTGTTCCTGGGCGAGGTGATCGCGGCGCAAGCCGATGTGCGCGTGTTCTCCGAAGGGCGCTGGCATTTCGAGGGCCACGACGAGTTGCGCACGCTGCACCACGTGGCGGGCGGGCACTTCATCGTCGATGGCGAGGCGGTCGATGCGAAGGCGCTGCCGCGTTTGACACCGTAGCCTGCATGCCGGACCTGAACCAGATCATCACCGTCGCCGCCTACAGCCTCATGGGCCTGCTGGCGGCCATGATGGGTTCGCTGGGCCTGGCTGCCTTGTGGACCTGGCGCGACTGGCCCGGCGCCGACCGCCTGACCGGCCTGGCCGCGCGGCTGGCGATCCTCACTTGGATGGTGGGTGGCGTGATGCTGGTCGTCGGCGGGCTGGCGATGGCCGGGCTGGCGACCTGGGTCATCTTCTGGGCGTCCAAGCCGCTGCCGTCCACGGTGCTCGGTATCGCGGGCTACGTGGCGTCGCGGGCCGTGCTCGTGGTCATGGCGGTGCTGCTGGTGCACAAGGGCGGGCTGGTGCTCTCCGCCTGGTGGGGCGCGAGGAAAGAAGAGGGCGCGCCCGAAGCGCCAGGCAGCGCTACAGCACGAAAGGAATGAAGCGCCGCGTGCCGCGCATGTACGCGCGGTAGTCGTCGCCGAAATGCGCGAGGCATTCCTTCTCGTCGCGCAGCGCCGTCAGGAACAGGAACAGCGTGGCCATCAGCACCAGCGCCAGCGTGAGCCAAGTGAACTGCTTGAGGAAGGCGCCCCAGGCCAGCAGCATCAACGCCGTGTACATCGGGTGGCGGATGTAGCGGAAGGCGCCGGTGGTCACCAGCGCCGAGGTCTTTTCGAAGCCGTACAGGGCCGGGTCGTCGTTGCGCGCCTCGCTCGGCTTGCCCTGCGCCTTGAGCAGCCGCACCGCGTGGATCGGCAGCCAGATCGACAGCGCCAGCAGCACGCACGAGAGCAGCTGCGTGAACGAGAGCGGATCGACATGCCACACCGGCAGGTTCAGCACGATCAGCACCAGCATGCATTCCCACGCGAAGAAGCGGTAGAAGCCGTGCGAGCCGGGCTGGCTCAGCGGCCCGCGCGACACGTACAGCAGCGCGGCCGTGCCGGCGACGAAAAGAAAGAGCTGGAACCAGAGGAGCATGGCGGCCGAATTTACACGGCCCGCAAGACTCAGCCGGAGATCGAAAACCCGCCGTCGACCGGGATGGCGGTGCCGGTCACGTAGTCGGAGGCGGCGCTGGCCAGGAACACGGCGGTGCCTGCGATGTCCGAGGGCTGCCCCCAGCGGCCGGCGGCGGCACGCGTCTTCACGCGCTCGTACAGGCCCGGGATCTGGTTGCGCGCACCGTCGGTCAGCTCGGTCTCGAACCAGCCCGGAAGGATGGCGTTGACCTGGATCTGGTCGGCCGCCCACGAGAGCGCGGTCGACTTGGTGAGCTGCACGATGCCGGCCTTGCTCGCGGCGTAGGCCGGCGCGTAGGGCGCGCCGAAGATCGACATCATCGAACCGATGTTGATGATCTTGCCGCCGCCCGCCTTCTTGAGGTACGGGTGCGCGGCGCGGCTGCACAGGAAGGCGCTGGTGAGGTTGGTGTCCATCACCTGGTGCCACTCGGCCAGCGCGAGCTGGTCGACCGGCTTGCGCACCGTGGTGCCGGCGTTGTTGACGAGGATGTCGAGCCGGCCGCAGCGCGCGGCGACCTCGTCGAAGGCCTTCTGCACCGAGGCTTCGTCGGTCACGTCGAGCGCGAGCGCGAAGCTGTCGCTGCCCAATGCCTTCAGCGATTCGACCGCGGCGGCCGACTTCTGCGCATTGCGCGCCGCGACGATGACGCGGGCGCCGGCCTTGGCGAGGCCCTGCGCCATGCCGAGGCCGATGCCGCCGTTGCCGCCGGTGACGAGCGCGACTTTTCCTGTGAGATCGAACATCAGGTGGAGCTTGGGGTGGTGGGTTTCTTGGAGACGAGCGTCAGGATATCGTAGCTCGCGACCAGTTCGCCGAGCTGGTTGGTCACCTCCACGTCCCAGGCCACCACGCCCTGGCCCTGGCCGCTCGCGTCCTTCTTGTTGCGGTCGATCTTGCGCTTGCAGGTCAGGCGCGCCTGGATGGTGTCGCCGATGCCCACGGGCTTGACGAAGCGCAGCGTGTCCAGGCCGTAGTTGGCCAGCACCGGGCCGGGCGAGGGCGAGACGAACAGGCCCGCGGCCGCCGACAGCACGAAGTAGCCGTGCGCGATGCGCTTGCCGAAGGGCGAGGCCTTGGCCGCCTCTTCGTCGAAGTGCATGTAGAAGTAGTCGCCCGAGATGCCGCCGAAGGCGACGATGTCGGCCTCGCCCACGGTGCGGCGGTGCGTGAGCAGCGAGTCGCCGATGCGCAGTTCCTCGAAGTAGCGGCGGAAGGGATGCACCTCGCTCTCGCGCAGCGCGGCGCCGCGCACGTGCTCGCCGGTCACGGCCGCGAGCATGGTGGGCGAGCCCTGCAGCGCGGCGCGCTGCAGGTAGTGCTTCACGGCGCGCAGGCCGCCGAGCTCTTCGCCGCCGCCCGCGCGGCCCGGGCCGCCGTGCTTCAGCACCGGCAGCGGCGAGCCGTGGCCGGTCGATTCGGCGGCGGCCTCGCGGTCGAGCACCAGCAGGCGGCCGTGCCAGGCGGCGGCGACCGGGATGGCCTTGGCGGCGATGGCCGGGTCGCGCGTGACCAGCGTGCCCACGAGGCTGCCCTTGCCGCGCGCGGCCAGTGCCAGCGCTTCGTCGATGCCGTCGTAGGGCATGAGCGTGCTGACGGGGCCGAAGGCCTCCACGTCGTGCGCCGCGTCGTGTTCGAGCGGCTTGCGGCTCAGCAGCAGCGTGGGCGCGAAGAACGCGCCTTCGCCCACGCCGTCGCCCACGGGCGCGAAGCCGTCGCGCTCGCCGTACACCAGCTCCGCCCCCTGCAGCAGCGTGGCGACGCGCTCGGCCACGTCGGCCTGCTGGTCGCGCGAGGCGAGGGCGCCCATGCGCACGTCTTCGCGCGACGGGTCGCCGATGACGGTCTTGGCCAAGCGCGCGCGCAGCTTCTCGGCCACGGCATCGAGGTGCTGGCGCGGCACGATCGCGCGGCGGATGGCCGTGCACTTCTGGCCGGCCTTGATGGTCATTTCGCGCGCCACTTCCTTCACGAAGAGGTCGAACTCCTCGTCGTCGGGCGTCACGTCGGGCGCGAGGATCGCGCAGTTGAGCGAGTCGGCCTCGGCGTTGAACGGGATCGACTGGCGCACCAGGTTCGCGTTCACGCGCAGCTTGGCGGCGGTGTCGGCCGAGCCGGTGAAGGTGACCACGTCGGGGCCTTCGAGGCGGTCGAGCAGGTCGCCCGTGCTGCCGATCACGAGTTGCAGGCTGCCCTCGGGCAGGATGCCCGACTGCACGATGAGCTTCATCAGCGCCTCGGTGAGGTAGCTGGTGGCCGTGGCCGGCTTGCCGATGCAGGGCATGCCCGCGAGGAAGCTGGGCGCGAACTTCTCGAGCAGGCCCCACACCGGGAAGTTGAAGGCGTTGATGTGCACCGCCACGCCGCCGCGCGGTACCAGGATGTGCGTGCCCGCGAAGCCGCCCTTCTTGCCCAGCGGAAACGCCGGGCCTTCGTGCACGAGGTTGCCCGAGGGCAGCTCGTTGGTGCCGATGCTGGCGTAGGCGCTGAGCGTGCCGGCGCCGCCTTCGATGTCGATCCAGCCGTCGGCGCGCGTGGCACCGGTGTGGGCCGACACGGCATACAGCGCTTCCTTGTTCGCGGCCAGGTACTTGGCCAGCGCCTTCAGGCGCTCGGCGCGCTGCTGGAAGTCGAGCTTCATGAGCGCGGGGATGCCGACGCGGCGCGCGTGCGCCAGCGCCTCGGCGAAGTCGATGGCCTCGGCGTGCGTGCTCGCCACGGCCTGGCCGTTGACGGCGCTGCGCAGCGATTGCGCGGCTTGCTGGCCGATCCAGCGGCCGGCGATGTAGCTTTGAAGGGTGGTCATGGCGCGTGTCCTTAGAAGAGGGAAGGCGCAGCGGCGCGGTGCGCGCGCTGCGCGGGGGTCATTTCTTGTTCCCGATGCCCAGGTAGGTATCGATGATTCGCTGGTCGAGCAGCAGATCGCCGGCATTGCCTTCGAGTGCCACGGCGCCCATTTCGAGCACATAGGCGCGGTCGGCCACCTGCAGCGCGGCGCGGGCGTTCTGTTCCACCAGCAGCACCGACACGCCGTGCTTGCGCAGCTGCGACACCACGCGCAGCACCTCGCGCACCACCAGCGGAGCGAGGCCCAGCGAGGGCTCGTCGAGCATCAGCAGGCGCGGGCGCGCCATGAGCGCGCGGCCGATGGCCAGCATCTGGCGTTCGCCGCCGGAGAGCGTGGAGGCCATCTGCGGACGGCGCTCCTTCAGGCGCGGAAAGATCTCGAAGATCTCGTCCATGCGCGCGCGCTGGTCGCGCTGGCCCTTGCGCCATTGGTAGAAGCCGCCGAGCAGCAGGTTGTCTTCGACCGACATCTCGCCGAACAGCTCGCGCCGCTCGGGCACCAGCGCCACGCCGCGCGCCACCATGGTCTCGACGCCGGGGCGTGCGATGCGCTCGCCATCGAGCGACAGCTTGCCGGTCGACACCAGCAGGCCCATGGCCGCGCACAGCAGCGTGGTCTTGCCGGCGCCGTTGGGGCCGATCACGGTGACGATCTCGCCTTCGTTCACGTGCAGGCGCACGCTGTGCACCGCCTCGACGGTGCGGTAGGCGACGCAGAAGTCTTCCAGTTGAAGGATGGGATGGCTCATCGGGCGTCTTCCAGCAGTTCGTCGTCGGCGCCGCCCAGGTAGGCCTCGAGCACGCGCGGGTTGGCCTGCACTTCGGCCGGCGTGCCGGTGGCGATCACGGTGCCGAACTCCAGCACGGTGATGCGGTCGGCGAGGTTCATCACGAACTCCATGTCGTGCTCCACCACGAGGATGCCCAGGCCTTCGGCGCGCAGCTGGCCCAGCAGCTCCGAGAGCGCGCGCTTTTCCAGGTGGCGCAGGCCGGCGGCGGGTTCGTCCAGCAGCAGCACCGAGGGCTGGCCGGCGAGCGCGCGTGCGATCTCGACCACACGCTGCTGCCCCAGCGAGAGCGAGGCGGCCGGTGTGTCGGCGTGCGCGCCCAGGCCGCAGCGCTCGATCTGCTTGCGGGCCTCGGCCATCAGCGCGGCCTCTTCGGCGCGGTCCAGCCGCAGCATCGCCGCGAGCCAGCCGCGTTTGGCGCGCAGGTGCGCGCCGAGCGCCACGTTCTCGACCACGCTGCGCTGGCCCAGCAGGCGCACGTGCTGGAAGGTGCGGCCCAGGCCGCGCGCCGCGAAGGCGCGCGAGGGGCGGCCCGACATGGCGTCGCCTTCGAGCCGCACTTCACCCGAACTGGGGTCGTCCACGCCCGAGATCATGTTGAAGAAGGTGCTCTTGCCTGCGCCGTTCGGTCCGATCAGCGCGTGGATCTCGCCGGCCTTCAGCGTCATCGAGATGTCGTTGTTGGCGATGAGGCCGCCGAAGCGCTTGCTGACCGCATCGGCCTGCAACAGCAGCGTGCCCGCCGCCGGCAGCACGCGCTGCGCGAGCTGCGCCGCTGGTGCCGCCGCGTTGGCGGCGGGCGCCTTGGCCACCGGCCGCACCCAGCGGCTCACCAGCCGCGCCAGCGTGGGCCACAGGCCGTCGGCAAAACGCTGCAGCACGAACAGCATCAGCAGGCCGAACACCACCACCTCGAAGTTGCCGCTGGTGCCCAGCAGCGCGGGCAGGATGTCCTGCAGCTTCTCCTTCAGCAGCGTGATCAGCGTGGCGCCGAGCACCGCGCCCCACAGGTGGCCCGCGCCGCCGACCACCGCCATGAACAGCATCTCGATGCCGATGTTCAGGTTGAAGGGCGTGGGGTTCACGAAGCGCTGCATGTGCGCGTAGAGCCAGCCCGACACGGCCGCCAGCAGCGCGGCCAGCACGAACAGCTTGATGCGGTGGCGTGCGGTGTCGACGCCCATCGATTCGGCCATGAGCCGGCCGCCCTTGAGCGCGCGGATGGCGCGGCCTTCGCGCGAGTCGAGCAGGTTGTGCAGCGCCCACAGCGCCAGCAGCAGCACGGCCCAGATCACCACGCCGAGCGCGCGCGGCGAGGCCAGCGAGATGCCCGCCACCACCAGCGGCGGCACGCCCGTGATGCCGGTCTGGCCGCCCAGGAACTCCATGTTGCCGAGCAGGAAGTACAGGCTCAGGCCCCAGGCGATGGTGCACAGCGGCAGGTAGTGGCCCGACAACTTGAGTGTGACCGCGCCGAGCGCCCAGGCCAGCGCGAAGGTCAGCACCAGCCCGAGCAGCAGGCCGAGCCACGGCACCAGCGCCGAACCGGCGATGCCGCCGAGCCAGCCCGCGGCCGTGGGCGAGGTGCAGATCCACGCGGTGGCATAGGCGCCCATGCCGACGAACGCGGCCTGGCCGAAGGAGGTCATGCCGCCCACGCCGGTCAGCATGACCAGCCCGGCGGCCACCAGCGCATACAGGCCGATGTTGCTGAGCACCGCGACCGTGAAGTCGGGCAGCCAGCCCCAGGCCAGCGCGAGCGCGACGATGCACACCAGCGTGAGCGTGCGCGGCGTGACCAGCGGACGGCCCGCGTGTGCAGCCGTGGTGGAAGAAGTGGTGGGCGACGCGCTCATTCCTCGTCCTCCACATGATGGCTGCGCAGCGAACGCCACCACAGCACCGGAATGATCAACGTGAACACCAGCACTTCCTTGTAGGCGCTGGCCCAGAACGAAGAGAAGGCCTCCAGCAGGCCGACCAGCAGCGCGCCCGCGAGCGCCAGCGGGTAGCTCGCGAGCCCGCCGACGATGGCGGCCACGAAGCCCTTCAGGCCGATGAGAAAACCGGTGTCGTAGTAGACCGTGGTGATCGGTGCGATCAGCAGGCCCGACACCGCGCCGATGAGTGCCGCGAGCGCAAAGCTCAGGTCGCCCGACAGCTCGGTGGGAATGCCCGAGAGCCGCGCGCCCACGCGGTTGATGGCCGTGGCGCGCAGCGCCTTGCCGACCATGGAGCGGCCGAAGAACCAGAACATGGCGATCACCAGCAGCAGCGTGACGCCCACCACCACGAGCGACTGGCCGCTCACGGGGATGCCGCCGATGTCGAAGCGCACGTCCGAGAACGGCGTGGTGCGCGAACCTTCGGCACCGAAGAAGAACAGGCCCAGGCCGACCAGCACGCCGTGCAGCGCGACCGAGACGATCAGCAGCATCAGCACCGTGGCATCGGCCAGCGGGCGGTACGCCAGGCGATAGAGCAGCGGACCCAGCGGCGCGATCAGCACCAGCGTGGTGACCGCCTGCATGGTCATCGACGTGGGCTTGAGGCCCAGCACCAGCACCGCGGCGATCGCCGGGAAGGCGACGCACCAGGTGAAGGCCGAGCGCCAGTCGATGGTCGCGCCGCGCTTCCAGCGCCACACCTCCACGGCCAGCGCCATGACGCCCAGCGCCACCAGCAGCCACAGCGTGGCCGGCGTGCGCCCGCCCTGCAGCGCCGCCATGGAGAGCGCACCGAAGGCGACGAACTCGCCCTGCGGAATGAAGATCACGCGCGTGACCGAAAACACCAGCACCAGCGCGAGCGCCATCAGTCCGTAGACCGCGCCGTTCACGATGCCGTCCTGCCCCAGCAACAGGGCAATCTGCAAGTCCATAAAACAACCTTCGGGCGTCGCCCGTGATTCAGATCAGGAACACCGAGGAACCGGCTTTGCCGGGCCTCAGGTGTTGCCCCCGGTAGGGGGTTGGAGAAGCGACACGAAGTGCGCGAAGCCTGGGGGCGAGTTCAGTGCTTCAGGGCTGGAATTTCCAGGCGCCGTTTTCGATCTTGACCATCACGCGCGCGCGCTGGTCCAGGCCCAGGTGGTCGGCCGCGGTCATGTTGAACACGCCGTGCGCGCCCGACACGTCCTTGGTCTGCTCGAGCGCATCGCGCAGGGCGGCGCGGAACTCCGGCGTGCCCGGCTGGGCCTTCTTCAGCGCGACCGGCACGGCCGAACTCATCAACAGGCCCGCGTCCCAGGCGTGCGCGCCGAAGGTCGAGACCGTGCCCTTGCCGTAGGCGGCTTCATAGGCGGCGACGTAGGCGAGCGCAGACTTCTTCACCGGGTTGCTGGCGGGCAGCTGGTCGGCCACGAGCACCGGGCCGGCCGGCAGGAAGGTGCCGTCCACGTCCTTGCCGCCCACGCGCAGGAAGTCGGCGTTGGCCACGCCGTGCGTCTGGTACATCTTGCCGGTGTAGCCGCGCTCCTTGAGCGTCTTCTGCGGCAGCGCGGCCGGCGTGCCGGAGCCGGCCACCAGCACCGCGTCGGGCTTGGCCGACATGAGCTTCAGCGCCTGGCCGGTGACCGAGGTGTCGGAGCGCGCATAGCGTTCGTTGGCCACGATCTTGATCTTCTTCAGGTCGGCGGCTTTGGCGAATTCCTGCGACCAGCCTTCGCCGTACGCGTCGGAGAAGCCGATGAAGCCGACCGTCTTCACGCCGTTGGCGGCCATGTGCTCGGCGATGGCCAGCGACATCATGATGTCGTTCTGCGGCGTCTTGAACACCCACTTCTTCTTGGCGTCCATCGGCTCGATGATGCGGGCCGAGGCGGCCACCGAGATCATCGGCGTCTGTGCTTCGCTGGCCACGTCGATCATCGCGAGCGAGGCCGGCGTGGTGGTCGAGCCCAGGATCACGTCGACCTTGTTCTCGGCGATCAGCTTGCGCGTGTTGTTCACGGCGGCCGTGGTGTCGGAGGCATCGTCCAGCACGATGTAGTTGATCTTCTGCCCGCCGATCGTCTTGGGCATCAGCGCGATGGTGTTCTTCTCGGGGATGCCGAGCGACGCCGCCGGCCCGGTGGCCGAGATGGTCACGCCGACGTTGACGTCGGCCCAGGCCGAGAGGGCCGTGGCGCACAGGGCGGCGATCAGCAGGGGCTTGAAGAATTTCATGGTTGGTTTGTCTCCGGGTTGAAAGGGGAAAGGCCGAGGAAAAAGCCGTGCGTTCAACGCTCGTCGAAGGACAGCGTGACGCGTTCGGTCAGGGGGTGGGCCTGGCAGGTCAGCACGAATCCCGCGGCCACCTCATTCTTGTCGAGTGCGAAGTTTCTTTCCATGCGGACTTCCCCGTCCACGCACTTCGCGCGGCAGGTGCCGCACACGCCCGAGGTGCACGAGAACGGCACCTCGAGCCCGGCCGCCGACGCCGCATCGAGGATGCTGGGCTGGCCCTCGGTGTAGGTGATCTCGCGCTGCAGGCCGTCGCGCACGATGGTCACGCGCGCCTGCTTGGCGTCGCCCGGCTGCGCCTCGTGCACCACCGCACCGACCTGGCTGGCCGAGGGCAGCGCGACGCCGAAGCGCTCGATGTGGATGCGGTCTTCGGGCACGCCCGCGGCGAGCAGCGCGGCCTCGGCCTCGTCGTTCATCTGGAACGGGCCGCACACGTACACGTGGTCGATCTGCGCGGCGGGCACCACCGAGGCCAGGAACTCGCCGATCTTCTCGCGGTTCATCACGCCGAAGCCCAGCGGCGAATCGGTGTGCTCGTCGGAGAACACGTGCTGCAGCACGAGCCGCGTCATGTAGCGGTTCTTCAGGTCCTCGATCTCTTCCTTGAACATCGTGGACTGCAGCTGGCGGTTGCCGTAGATCAGCGTGAAGCGGCTCTTGGGCTCGCGCGCCAGCACGGTCTTCATGATCGACAGGATCGGCGTGATGCCGCTGCCGCCGGCGATGCCCACGTGGTGGCGCGCGGCCTCGGGCTCGATGGGCACGAAGAAGCGGCCTTGCGGCGCCATCACCTGCAGGCTGTCGCCGGGTTGCAGGTGGGCGTTGATCCAGTTGGAGAACACGCCGCCGCGCACCTTGCGCACGCCGACGCGCAGCTCGCCGTCGTCGAGGCCGGCGCAGATCGAATAGGAACGGCGCAGGTCCTGGCCGTCGATGTCATGGCGCAGCGTGAGGTACTGGCCCTGCGTGAAGCCGAAGACTTCGCGCAGCGCCGGCGGCACCTCGAACGAGACGATGACGGCCTCGTGCGTGTCGGGCTCGATGGCCTTCACGCGCAGGGGATGGAAGAGGGTGCTCATCGTGGGCGTGCCTCAAATAGGCTTGAAATGTTCGAAGGGTTCGCGGCAGGCCATGCAGCGATAGAGCGCCTTGCAGGCGGTGGAGCCGAAGGCCGACAGGCGCTCGGTGCGCTCGCTGGCGCAGCGCGGGCAGGCGATGCGCTCGCCGGCCATGCGGCCGAAGAGCTTGATCGGCATGGCGGTGTTGGAGGCCTGCTCGGGCGTGAGGTGCGCGGGCGGCGCGATGCCGTAGGCCTTGAGCTTGTCGCGGCCTGCGTCGCTGATCCAGTCGCTGGTCCAGGCGGGGGCGCGGCGCAGCGTGGCGCGCGCACGGCCGAGGCCGGCGTTCTCGATGGCGGCCAGCACGTCGTGCTCGATGGCTTCGGTCGCGGGGCAGCCGGAGTAGGTCGGCGTGAGCACGATCTCCAGGCCGTCGTCGTGCTCGATCACCTCGCGCACGATGCCCAGGTCGCAGACCGACACGGCCGGCACCTCGGGGTCGGGCACCGAATGGAGCACGGCCCACGCCGCATCAATGCGCGACGCCACGGCGTTCATCACCACACGCCTCCGGGGAAGCTGCGCTGCAGGTGCTGCATCTCGGCCAGGATGTAGCCCATGTGCTCGCTGTGCACGCCATGCTTGCCGGTGCTGCGGAACGCGGCTTCCTTCGGCATGGCCAAGCCGGCGGCGTCGAGCACCTGCTGCATCTCGGCCAGCCACGGTTCGCGCAGTTCGCTCCAGGCCGGGCCGAGGCCGCTGGCGCTGGCCTGCGCATCGACGTCGTCGCTGTCGAACAGCTCGGGCACGTAGAGCCACAGCTGCTTGAGCGCCTTCTCGGTGCGGCGGCGTGATTCGTCGGTGCCGTCGCCCAGGCGCACGACCCAGTCGGCCGAGTGCTGCTGGTGGTAGCGCGCTTCCTTCAGCGCCTTGCCGGCGATGGCGGCCACCTCGGCGTCGCTCGACGCGGCCAGGCGTTGCCACAGCAGCTTGAGCAGCGTGGCGACCATGGTGTTGCGCAGCACGGCAAAGGCGAAGTCGCCGCGCGGCAGCTCGACCAGCGTGAGGTTGAAGTAGTCGCGCTCGTCGCGCAGGTAGGCGAGCTGGTCTTCGTCGTGCGCGCGGCCGGCGCCTTCGAGCTGGCCGGCATGCGTGAGCACCGCGCGGGCCTGGCCGACGAGGTCGAGCGCGATGTTGGCCATCGCGATGTCTTCTTCGAGCACCGGTGCGTGGCCGCACCATTCGCCCAGGCGCTGCGCGAGCACCAGGCAGGTGTCTCCGATGCGCAGCAGGTAGTGCACGGCGGGCGTGCGGTTCAGTTCGATCGAGGCTTGCATGGCGTGCCGCTCGCTCACATGTGGTCCACGGACTTGGGCAGCGCGTAGAAGGTGGGGTGGCGGTACACCTTGTCTTCGGCCGGGTCGAAGAACATGTCCTTGTCGCCCGGGTCGCTGGCCACGATCTGGTCGGAGCGCACCACCCAGATGCTGCTGCCTTCCTGGCGGCGCGTGTAGACGTCGCGCGCCATCTGGATCGCCATCTTGGGGTCGGCTGCGTGCAGGCTGCCGCAGTGCTTGTGGTCCAGGCCGGCCTTGCTGCGCACGAACACTTCCCACAGGGGCCACTCTTGCTTCATTTCGGTGCTCATGCTGCTTCCTTCAGAGGTTGTTTGTTGGCGTGGGAGAGGGCGGCTTCGCGCACCCAGGCGCCGTCGTCCCAGGCATCGACGCGGGCCTGCAGGCGTTCGCGGTTGCAGGGGCCGTCGCCGGCGATCACGCGCCAGAATTCGCTCCAGTCGATGACGCCGAAGTCGTGCGACTGGCGTTCTTCGTTCCACTTGAGATCAGGGTCGGGCAGCGTCACGCCGAGGATCGCGGCCTGTTCGACGGTGGCGTCGATGAACTTCTGGCGCAGCTCGTCGTTGCTGAAGCGCTTGATGCCCCAGCGCATCGACTGCGCCGAGTTGGGCGACTGGTCGTCGGGCGGGCCGAACATCATGATCGAGGGCCACCACCAACGGTTGACCGCGTCCTGCACCATGGCCTTCTGCGCCTCGGTGCCCTGCTTCATCATCGTCAGCAGTGCTTCATAGCCCTGGCGCTGGTGAAAGCTCTCTTCGCGGCAGATGCGGATCATGGCGCGCGCATACGGTGCGTACGAGCAGCGGCAGATCGGCACCTGGTTCATGATGGCCGCGCCGTCGACCAGCCAGCCGATGGTGCCCATGTCGGCCCAGCTGAGCGTGGGGTAGTTGAAGATCGAGCTGTACTTGGCCTTGCCCGTGTGCAGCGCGTCGAACATCTGGTCGCGCGAGGTGCCCAGCGTTTCGGCGGCGGCGTACAGGTACAGGCCGTGGCCGCCTTCGTCCTGCACCTTGGCCAAGAGGATGGCCTTGCGCTTGAGCGTGGGCGCGCGGCTGATCCAGTTGCCCTCGGGCAGCATGCCGACGATTTCGGAGTGCGCGTGCTGGCTGATCTGGCGCACCAGCGTCTTGCGGTAGTGCTCGGGCATCCAGTCTTTCGCCTCGATGAAGTCGCCGGCGTCGATGCGCGCGTCGAAGCGTTCCTCGAGACGCAGCTCGTCGGCGGAGCGCACGGCCTTCTGCTTGCCGTCGCCTGCGTCCTTGCCCATCGTGTCCATGGCCTGGGTGTACATGTGCGTGTCCTTTCGGTGCGGTGTGTGGGGGCGCGGGCGCTCAGCGCGGGCGCGTGTCGACGACGCGCCGGGCCTTGCCGGTCTGCGTGCGTTCCATTTCGTCGGGGCCGTGCACGACCACGCGGGTGGAGATGCCGATGAGCGTCTTCACGCGGTGCTGCACCCACTCGGAGATGGCGTTGCGGTCGGCCGCGGCGGCTTCGTGCGGCGTGAGTTCGCAGTGCACCTCGACCTGGTCGAGCAGGCCTTCGCGGCTCACGCGCACCTGGTACAGGCCGGTGAGGGCGCTGTGCGCGAGCACGATCTCTTCCACCTGCGTGGGGAAGACGTTCACGCCGCGGATGATCATCATGTCGTCGCTGCGCCCGACGATCTTGCCCATGCGGCGGAACGACCGCGAGGTGGGCGGCAACAGGCGCGTGAGGTCGCGCGTGCGGTAGCGCACGATGGGCATGGCCTCCTTGCTCAGCGAGGTGAAGACCAGTTCGCCTTCTTCGCCGTCGGCCTTCAGCTCGCCCGTTTCGGGGTCGATGATCTCGGGGTAAAAGTGGTCTTCCCAGATCACCGGGCCGTCCTTGCTCTCGACGCATTCGCTGGCCACGCCCGGGCCCATCACTTCGGAGAGGCCGTAGATGTCGACGGCGTCGATGCCGGCGCGGGTCTCGATGTCGCGGCGCATGGCTTCGGTCCACGGCTCGGCGCCGAAGATGCCGACCTTGAGCGAGCTGTCTTTCGCATCGAGGCCCTGGCGCTCGAACTGCTCGATGATCACCTGCATGTAGCTGGGCGTGACCATGATGATGTCGGGCTTGAAGTCTTGGATCAGCTGGACCTGCTTCTCGGTCTGGCCGCCCGACATCGGGATGACGGTGCAGCCCGCGCGCTCGGCGCCGTAGTGCGCGCCCAGGCCGCCGGTGAAGAGGCCGTAGCCGTAGGCCACGTGGATCATGTCGCCGGGCCGTCCGCCCGCGGCGCGGATGGAGCGCGCGACCAGGTCGGCCCAGGTGTCGATGTCTTTCTTGGTGTAGCCCACCACGGTCGGCTTGCCGGTGGTGCCCGACGACGCGTGGATGCGCGCGACCTGCGTGCGCGGCACGGCGAACATGCCGAAGGGGTAGTTGTCGCGCAGGTCGGTCTTCACCGTGAACGGGAATTTCGACAGGTCGGCCAGCGACTTCAGGTCGTCGGGGTGCACGCCCTTGGCATCGAAGGCCTGGCGGTAGTGCGGCACGTGGTCGTAGGCGTTGCGCAGCGTGGCGCGCAGGCGCGTGAGCTGCAGGGCGGCGATCTCGTCGCGGCTGGCGGTTTCGATCGGGTCGAGGTCGCCGGGGGCGGGGCGTTTCACGGTCATGGTGGGGTGTCTCCTCAAGCGGCCGGGACGGCCGGCCGGCCCTTGGCGGTGTACGAGCGACCGCGGAACATCGCGATGCGCTCGCCGCGCTGGTTGGTGATTTCGGTGTCGTACACGCCGGTGCGCCCGGCCTTGGAGACTTCGAAGCAGCGCGCGGTGAGCACGTCGTCCTCGCGCGCCGGCGCGAGGAAGTCGATGGCGAAGCCCGAGGCCACGGTCAGCTCGTTGTACGAGTTGCAGGCGAAGGCGAAGGTGGAGTCGGCCAGCGTGGCCATGAAGCCGCCGTGGCAGATGGCGTGGCCGTTGAGCATGTCGGGGCGCACGCGCATCTCGAGCGTGGCCTGGCCGGGGCCGACCTCGACGATGCGCATGCCCAGGCCCTTGCTGGCGTTGTCGTTCGCGAACATGCCGTCGCGCACAAACTCGGCGGTCTGTTGCGGGGTGCGGGAAGCGTCGGTCATCTCAGCGGTCCTTGAACACCGGGGCGCGCTTGGCGCGGAAAGCCTCGACACCTTCGCGGTAGTCGTCGGCATTGCCCATCTCGCGTTGGATGCGCGCTTCTTCGGCAAGTGCCGCGCCCAGGTCGAGGTTCTGCGCGGCGGCCATGGCCTCGCGGGTGGCGACGAGGGCGCGTGTGGGCATGCCGGCCAGGCGCGCCGCCAGCGCGGCGGCGGTGTCGGCCAGGGCCGCGTCGTCCACGCACTGCCAGATGAGGCCGATGCGGGCGGCTTCTTCGGCCGGGAGCTTGTCGCCCAGCATCGCGATGCCCAGCGCGCGCGCCGGGCCCACGAGGCGCGGCAGCAGCCAGGTGCCGCCGGTGTCGGGCACGAGGCCGATCTTGGTGAAGGCCTGGATGAAGCTGGCCGAGCGGCCGGCCACGACGAGGTCGCAGCACAGCGCGAGGTTGGCGCCCGCGCCGGCCGCCACGCCGTTGACGGCGGCAACCACCGGCACCGGCATCGAGCGCAGGCGCGCGACCAGCGGGCCGTAGTAGGTAGAGATGACGTGGCCCAGGTCCTTGGGCGCGGCGCCCGGCGTGGGGTCGGGCGCGACCGACGGGTCGGCCAGGTCCTGCCCCGCGCAGAAGGCGCGGCCGGCACCGGTGAGCACCACGCAGCGCACGCTGCTGTCGGCGGCCGCGGCTTCGAGCGCAGCCAGCAACTCGGCATGCAGCCCGGTCGTGAAGCTGTTGAGTGCCGCGGGGCGGTTCAGGCTCAGCGTGCGGACGGCGCCGCTGTCGCTGATGAGTACCAAAGGCTCAGTCATGCGTGTCTCTTTCATCCTTTGTGGGGACGGCTCGGTGCGTAAACACTATTGACCGACCGTTCGGTTGATTTTAGGATCGACCTCGATTCCGGCACAAGCGGGGTGCATTCAGGGCAAACCCTGAGGCCTGCGAAAAAACAAGGAGACCGAATGCCCAGCTATTCCATCGACGGCGTGATTCCTGTCGTCGACCCGAGCGCCTACGTGCATCCCACGGCCGTGCTGATCGGCGACGTGATCGTCGGCCCGAACTGCTACGTCGGCCCCTGCGCCAGCCTGCGCGGCGACTTCGGCCGCATCGTCTTGCAGGAGGGCTCGAACGTGCAGGACCACTGCTGCATCCACGGCTTTCCCGACAACGACACGGTGGTGGAGGTCAACGGCCACATCGGCCACGGCGCGATCCTGCACAGCTGCATCGTGCGGCGCGATGCGCTGGTGGGCATGAACGCGGTGGTGATGGACGAGGCCGAGGTGGGCGAGAAAGCCATCGTCGCGGCCTGCGCCTTCGTGCCCGCCGGCATGAAGGTGCCCGCGCGTTCGCTCGCGGCGGGCATCCCGGCCAAGGTGCGGCGCGAACTCAGCGACGAAGAGATCGCCTGGAAGCTCGAAGGCACGCAGACCTACCAGGCGCTGACGGTGCGCAGCCTGGCCAGCCTGCACGAGGTGGCGCCGCTCGCCGAGGTGGAAAAAGACCGCCCGCGCCTGCCCGCCACCGACGTGAAATCCCTGATCGCCACCCGCCGCGGCTAGCCCTGCGGCTTCATGCAAGATCGAGCCTGCTGCACGCCAGCAACCGACAGACAACCCAGGAAGAAGACCCGATGCCGCGTGGAAGATCCGCCACCTACGACGACCAGCGCGAACTGATCCTCGCGCAGGCCGCCCAGCTGTTCGCCCGCCGCGGCTACCCCGCGACCTCGATGAACCAGGTCGCCGAGGCCTGCAACCTGTCGAAGGCCACGCTCTACCACTACTACAAGGACAAGAGCAGCCTGCTCATCAGCATCGCCGAGACGCACGTCTCGAAGCTGGCGGCCCTGGTGGCCGAGGAAGAGGCCCAACCGTCCACCGACGAAGAGCGGCTGCGCCGCTTCATCTACCGCATCGTCGAGGAGTACGCCGGCGCGCAGGACGCGCACCGCGTGCTGACCGACGACGTGCGCTTTCTCGAGGACGAGGACCGCGAGCGCGTGCTCGACCAGGAGCGCGCCGTGGTCGCCGGCTTTGCGCGCGCCGTGTCGGCGCTGCGCCCCGGCGCACCGAGCGACGAACTCGCCAAGCCGCTGACCATGCTGCTGTTCGGCATGATCAACTGGATGTTCACCTGGATGAAGCCCGGCGGCCGGCTCGACCACGCGGCCATCGCGCCGATCGTGGCCGACCTGTTCCTGGGCGGCGTGGGGGCGGTGAAGCTGCCGCCCGCCGTGGCACAGGAAGAAAACGCCGCTAAAGAATCCGGTTGAACCAGAGCAGCGACAGCCCCGCCGACAGCAGCGTGAGCACCGCGGCGCCCAGCGCGAACAGCGCCGAGATCTCGGTTTCCTTCTTCTCGACGGTGAGCTTGGAGCTCAGCGTCTCGTAGACCTTCTTCAGGTCGCTCGCGGTGCCGGCGTAGAAGTACTCGGCGCTGGTCTTGTTGGCGATGGCCTTGAGCGTTTCTTCGTCCAGCCGCACGCGCATCGACCAGCCTTCGAAGCCGATGGTCTCGCCGTCGACCGTGCCCACGCCCACCGTGTAGATGCGCACGCCGCGGTCGGCCGCGGCCTTGGCGGCGTCCAGCGGGTCGACGCCGGTGGTGCGCTGGCCGTCGGTCAGCATGATGATCGCGGCCGAGGTGAACGAGCCGGGCGCCACGGGCGTGAACTCCTTGAGCTGCTTCTCGTTCTGGTCGATCGGGATGCCGCGCTGGCGGCTGGGGGCGCTGAACTGCGAGATGTCGATGCCCGCGTCGGGGAACAGCGTGGCCAGCGACACCACGATGGCATTGCCCGTGGCCGTGGCGCGCTGCAGCTGGAAGCTGTCGATGGCCGTCACGAGGTCGTCGTGGTTGGTGGTGGGCAGCTGCGCCACCTGTGCGCTGCCCGCGAAGGCGACGATGCCCACCTTCACGTGGCGCGGCAGGTCCTTGATGAAGCTCTTGGCCGCCTCCTGCGCGGCCACCAGCCGGTTGGGCTGCACGTCGGCCGCACGCATGCTGCCCGACACGTCCATCGCCAGGATGATGGTCTGCTGGTTCGACGGCAGCACCACCACCGCCATCGGCCGCGCCGCCGCCACGAGCATCGCGGTGATGGCCACCAGGAACAGCAGCGGCGGGATGTGGCGCCGCAGGCTCTGGCCCGGGCCCATGGCCTCGCGCACGATCGACAGGCTGGCGTAGCGCACCGCCATCTTCTTCTTGCGGCGGATCAGCCAGACATACAGGAGCACCAGCAGCGGCAAGGCCGCCAGCAGCCAGAGGAATTGAGGCCAGAGGAATGTCATGCCGCCACCACCGCCTTCCCGCCACCCGCTGCAACACCGCGGACCCGGCGCTTGCGCAGGTCCGCGAATCGCACGATGGCTTCGACCAGATCGTCATTGGTCGAGAGTTCGAGGGCGTCGACGCCGGCCCGGGCCAGCGATTCGCGCAGGGTGGTCTCGCGCTCGGCGGCCAGCCGCGCGAAGCGTTCGCGGAACCCCGCGTCATGGGTGTCGACCCACAGCTGCTCGCCGGTCTCGGCGTCGCGCAGCGGCACCAGGCCGAGGTCGGGCAGCTCGAGCTCGAGCGGATCGAACAGGCGCACGGCAATCACTTCGTGCCGCTGCACCAGCTGGCCCAGCGGGCGCTCCCAGCCGGGCTCGCTGAGAAAGTCGGACACCACGAAGACGGTGGAGCGGCGCGGCATGAGCGCGGCGGCGGAGGTCAGCAGGTCGGCCAGGCGCGTCATGCCCTTTTGCGCGGGCGCGGCCTCGGCCTGGTTCGCGCGCTTTTCCATCGCGTGCAGCAGGTGCAGCACATGGCGGCGGCCGGTGCGCGGCGGGATCACGGCCTCGAGGTCGCGGCCGTAGACCAGCGCGCCGACGCGGTTGCCGTGCCGCGTGAGCAGCCGCGCGAGCACGCCGACGAAGCCGGCCGAGATCTCGCGCTTGGCCTTCAGGCCCGAGCCGAAATCGACCGAGCGGCTCAGGTCGAGCACGAACCACGCGGCCATCTCGCGGTCTTCGGTGAACACGCGCACGTGCGGCGTCTGCAGCCGCGCGGTGACGTTCCAGTCGATGTGGCGCACGTCGTCGTGGTGCTGGTACTCGCGCAGGTCGGCCAGGTCCAGGCCGGTGCCTCGCATGAGCGTGCGGTAGTCGCCCTGCAGCAGGCCGTCGAGGCGGCGGATCACGGTCCATTCGAGCCGGCGCAGCGCGCGTTCGGCCCCGCCGGCTTCGATCGCGAGCCGGTCGTCGTTCGCGGCCTCGGGGGCCTTACGCCACCAGCTTTTCATGTTCGAGGGGCTTGGGAGGGGCGGGGACGGCCTTCATGATCTTCTCGATCAGCCCGTCGGGCGTGAGCCCTTCGGACAGGCCTTCGTAGGACAGCGTCACGCGGTGGCGCAGCACGTCGGGCACCAGCGCGCTCATGTCTTCGGGCAGCGCGTAGCTGCGACCGCGCAGCAGCGCCAGGGCGCGCGCGCCTTCGGTCAGGCTGATGCTGGCGCGCGGGCTGGCGCCGAAGGTGATGAAGCGGCGCAAGTCCTTCAGGCCGTGCTTCTCGGGCGTGCGCGTGGCCGACACGAGCTTCACGGCGTACTGGATCAGCGAGGGGTCGACGTACACGCGCCGCGCCTCGGCCTGCAGCTCGGCCAGCTGTTCGGTGGTGGCGACCGGCGTGGCCGTGACCACCGGGCCGATCACGCGCTGCACGATCACGAACTCTTCCTCGTCGCTCGGGTAGTCGACCATCACCTTCATCATGAAGCGGTCGACCTGCGCCTCGGGCAGCGGGTAGGTGCCCTCGGTCTCGATCGGGTTCTGCGTCGCCATCACGAGAAAGGGGCGCGGCACCTTGTGCGTCTCGCCGGCGATGGTGACCTGGCGCTCCTGCATCACTTCGAGCAGCGCGCTCTGCACCTTGGCCGGCGCGCGGTTGATTTCGTCGGCCAAAAGCAGGTTGGCGAACACCGGCCCCAGCGAGGTGCTGAACTCGCCCGTCTTCTGGTTGTAGATGCGCGTGCCCACGAGGTCGGCCGGCACCAGGTCGGGCGTGAACTGGATGCGCTTGAACTGGCCGCGCACGGTGTCGGCCAGCGTCTTGATGGTGAGCGTCTTGGCCAGCCCCGGCACGCCTTCGACCAGCAGGTGGCCGCCTGCGAGCATCGCGACCATCACGCGCTCGAGAAAGCGGTCCTGCCCCACGACCACGCGCTTCACCTCGTAGAGGATCTGCTCCATCAGCTCGGCGGTGGCAGGGGCTGTTGCAAAGGTCGACGAGGTCGGGTTTTCTGTGCTCATGCGAAGGGCTTTCGAAGAAATCAGAAGGGCGGCGAGCCGGCCGCCGAAGCGGCGTTCTCGATCGGCACCGCGAAGCCGATGCCGATGAAGGTGCGCTGCTGCGTCGGGTTGAGGATGGCGGTGACGATGCCCAGCACCTCGCCGTCCATGTTGATGAGCGGCCCGCCCGAGTTGCCGGGGTTGGCGGCGGCGTCGAACTGGATCAGGTTACCCAGCTCCTGCTTGCCCTCGGGCGAACGGAAGGAGCGCTTCAGGCCCGACACCACGCCGGCCGACACCGAGGGCCCGATGCCGAACGGAAAGCCCACGGCCGCCACCTGGTCGCCGGAGCGCAGGTCGGCGGTGGAGCGCATCACGGCGGGGATCAGGTCGTCCGGGATCTTCTGCGCCTGCAGCACGGCCAGGTCGTTCTCGGGCTGCACGCCGGTGATGACGGCGATGGCCTCCAGGCCGTCGGCGAAGGTGACCTTGATCTTCTCGGCGCCGGCGACCACGTGCAGGTTGGTGAGGATGACGCCCTTGTCGACGATCACCACGCCCGTGCCCACGCCGCGTTCGACCTCGCCCGGCGTGCCGCCGTCGGCGGGCGCCTCGGGCGGCTTGCCCTTGGCCATGTTGCGGCCGCGCTTCTGGGTCTTGGCTTCGGGCGTGGCCTTCTCGGGGCCGTAGCCGACCACGCGCACCACCGAGGGCCGCACGATGTCGGCGGCCTTGGCGGCGGGCGAGGGCAGGGTGGCGGTCTGCAGCGTGCGCAGCACGGCGGCGTCGATGTCTTTCTGCGTGAGCGCCTTGGCGCCCTGGCGCGGTGCCCAGAAGGCGCCGCCGGCGGCGATGGCGATGCAGCTGACGGTGAGCAGTGCGAAGGCGCGGCGCCCGGGCTGCCAGCGTGCGCGAGGGGGTGGGGCTTGCACGGCGTCGGCCTCGGCCACAGCCGCGGCATCCGCCGGCGACCCGGCCGCCGGTGCTGCGGCCGGCGGCAGCGTGCGGGGCGAGCGGCTGTAGAAAGCGGGCCTGCGCATCGGAGCACCTCCGGCAAAAAAGGACGCGTGAAGGAGTTCACAGTAGCACGCTTTCCGCGCCTGTGCATCCCTTCGGGCATCATCGCGCGATGGCTGCGTTTGTCGATACCCACTGTCACCTTGATGCGCCCGAATTCGGTGCCGAGATGCCCGTCATCCGCGCCCGCGCGGCGGCGCAGGGCGTGGTGCTGTGCGTCATTCCGGCGGTGGCGGCCTTCAACTTCGCCACCGTGCGCGAGCTGGCCCACGCGCAGGGCGACGCCTACGCGCTGGGCATCCACCCGCTGTGCACGGGGCAGGCGAGCGACGACGACCTGCAGACGCTCGATGCCGAGCTGCACGCGCGGCGCGACGACCCGCGCCTGGTGGCGGTCGGCGAGATCGGGCTCGACTACTTCGTGGAAAGCCTGGACGCCGATAGACAGGAACGCTTCTTTCACACTCAGTTGCAACTGGCGCGCAAGCACCGGCTGCCCGTGCTCATCCATGTGCGGCGCTCGGTCGACAAGGTGCTCAAGCATCTGCGCCAGACCGCGGGTGGGCGGCCGTGGCAGGGCATCGCCCATGCGTTCAACGGCAGCGAGCAGCAGGCGCAGGCCTGCATCGAGATCGGCCTGAAGCTGGGCTTCGGCGGCGCCGTGACCTTCGAGCGCGCGCTGCAGCTGCGCCGCCTCGCGGCCACCTTGCCGATGGACGCGCTGGTGATGGAAACCGACGCGCCCGACATCCAGCCGCACTGGCTGTACCGCACGCAGGCGCAGCGCGACGCGGGCCAGGCGCAGGGCCGCAACGAGCCCGGCGAGCTGCCGCGCATCGCCGAAGTGGTCGCGCAGCTGCGGGGCATCGACATCGCGTCGCTGGCCGAAAACACCACGCGCAATGCGGTGGCAGCCCTGCCGAAGCTCCAAAGTCTGCTGAACGTGTCGGAGGGGCGTCCGCCCGCCGCGTAGGCCAAGTTCCCGAGTTGCGCCAGCGCAGGTCATCGGGCCCTTTTTGCTGTCATCCTTGAAGTTCGAAGTGACGTTGGTTGTCCAGTGGCACTGTCGTCACTCCGCACTTCACTCAAAAAAGGAGTCTTTCATGACCACATCTTTTGTTCGTACCCTGCCCGTCGCGCTCGCACTGGCGCTGGCCTCCATCGGTGTGTCGGCCATCGCGCAGACCACCGCGGCCGAGCCCACGACCACCGAGAAGGTGAAGGAAGCCGGCAAGGACGCCGTCGATGCGACCGCACGCGGCACCGAAAAGGCCTGGGACGCCACCAAGAGCACGACCAAGAAGGCCGTGAACGCCACCGAGAGCGGCGCCGAGAAGGCCTGGGATGCCACCAAGAGCGGCACCAAGAAGGCAGCCAACGCCACCGAGCGCGGCACTAAGAAGGCCTGGAACGCGACCAAGAACACCACCAAGAAGGCCACCACCGCCACCAAGAAGGCGGCCGTGAAGACCGGCGACGCGGTGGAAACGGCCGGCCACAAGACGGCCGACGGCATGCGCAGCGCCGGCAAGGCGATCGGCGAGAAGGTGCCGGGCACGGCCGAGAACGAAGCGGCCAAGAAGCCGTAACTTCCATGCACCGGGCTTCGGCCCGTGCTTGACGAAAGAACCCGCTTCGGCGGGTTTTTTTATGGGCGTTCAGGCACGCCGTGCGGCAATGCCAAGATACCGCCCATGAAACCGACCGCCGTCCCGTCCCCGACCGTCGCCGCCAGCGCCGCCGCGGTGCTGACCGGCCTTGCGCCCATCGTCTCGCCGAACACACGTGTGCTCATCCTCGGCAGCTTCCCGGGCGTCAAGTCGCTCGAGCGGCAGCAGTACTATGCGCATCCCCAAAATCAGTTCTGGAAGATCTTGCAAGCCCTCTGGCCCGACCCCCTGCTTCCGATGGGCGCAGACAGCTACCGCGCGCGCTGCGACTGGCTGCTCGATCGCGGCCTCGGCGTGTGGGACGTGTACGGCGCCTGCGAGCGCGAGGGCAGCCTCGACACTGCGATCCGCTCGCCGGTCGTGAACGACATCGCCGGCCTGCAACTGCCGAAGCTCGCCGCCATCGCCCACAACGGCGGCGAGAGCTTCAAGCACGCACGCCACACGCGCACCCTCGGGGTGCCGGTGTATTCGCTGCCCTCCACCAGCCCCGCCAACGCGTCGTGGTCCTTCGAGCGCAAGCTCGCGGCCTGGCGCGAGGTCTTCGTTGCCCACCACCTTCTCTGATGGCTTCTTCCGCTTCTTCCAAGAAAACCCTCGTCCTGCCCGAAGTCAATTTTTCCGACTGGGGCGACATCCGCTACCTGCACCTGGGCACCGAATGGGTCCAGGGCTCGATGAAGCTCGACGCGCCCTTCGAGATCGAGCTCGAGTACGTGCAGCGCATGATGGCCTGGCTGCTGTTCGTCGACAGCAAGGGTGTGGGCAACCGCCACGCGATGCAGCTGGGCCTGGGCGCGGCCACGCTCACCAAGTTCAGCCGCAAAACGCTGCGCATGCGCACCACCGCGGTCGAGCTGAACCCGCAGGTGGTGTCGGCCTGCCGCGGCTGGTTCAAGCTGCCGGCCGACGACCTGAAGCTGCGCGTGGTGATCGCCGACGCGGCCGAGGAGATCCGCAAGCCCGAGTGGCAGGGCACGGTCGACGCGCTGCAGGTCGACCTGTACGACCACGAGGCCGCCGCGCCGGTGCTCGACAGCGAAGCCTTCTATGCCGACTGTCGCGCGCTGCTCACCGAAGACGGCTGCATGACGGTCAACCTGTTCGGCCGCTCGTCGAGCTACGAGCGCAGCCTCGAGAAAATCGCCGCCGCTTTCGGCGCCGACGCGGTCTGGGCCTTCAAGCCGACGCGCGAAGGCAACACGGTGGTGCTGGCCCAGCGCACGGCGTCGCGCCCGAAGCGCGAGGTGCTTGCCGAGCGCGCCCAAACCATCCAGACTCGCTGGGGCCTGCCCGCGCCGAAATGGCTGCGGGTCTTCAAGCCGATGACGCTTTCCCTCACCACCTGATCACCTGACCTCCGGTTCATGAGCGCTGTACCCGCCGCCGCTTCCGCCTCCGCTGCCCGCCACGAAGGGCCGCTCGACCTGCGTCGCCTGATCGAATGGCTCGCCACCGACGGCGTGATCTCGCCGATGGAGGCCAAGCGCACCATCGCACGCTGCGCCCAGGCCGAGAGCCGGCAGGCGCCGCTGGTGCGCCTGGCCAACGTGGCCATGACGCGCGAGGCCGACGGCAAGCCGCTCGACCTCGAGGCGCTCACGCAATGGCTCGCCGGCCGCGCCGGCCTGGCCTACCTGCGCATCGATCCGCTCAAGGTCGACGTGGGCAAGGTGGCCGACACCATGAGCGCCGGGTATGCCGAGCGCCACAAGGTGCTGCCCGTGCAGGTGCTGCCGAACGAGGTGGTGGTGGCCACGGCCGAACCGTTCCTCATCGACTGGATCGCCGAGGTCGAGCGCCAGTCCAAGCGCACCGTGCGCCGCGTGGTGGCCAACCCGGCCGACATCCAGCGCTACACGGCCGAGTTCTTCGCGCTCGCCAAGTCGGTGCGCGCCGCGCAGAAGGCCGGCGGCAACACCGGCGGCGCGAGCTTCGAGCAGCTGGTCGAGCTGGGCAAGAGCACCAAGCAGCTCGACGCCAATGACCAGAGCGTGGTGCAGGTGGTCGACTGGCTGTGGCAGTACGCCTTCGACCAGCGCGCCAGCGACATCCACCTGGAGCCGCGTCGCGAGCAGGGCGTGATCCGCTTTCGCATCGACGGCATCCTGCACCCGGCCTACCAGATGCCCATGGGCGTGATGAACGCGATGGTCGCGCGCATCAAGCTGCTGGGCCGCATGGATGTGGTCGAAAAGCGCCGCCCGCTCGACGGCCGCATCAAGACCCGCAACATGCGCGGCGACGAAATCGAAATGCGCCTGTCGACCTTGCCGACCGCCTTCGGCGAGAAGATGGTGATGCGCATCTTCGACCCCGACACTGCGGTGAAAGACCTCGACGCGCTGGGCTTCGCGCAGCACGACGCGCAGCGCTGGGAACAGCTGGTCACGCGGCCCAACGGCATCATCCTGGTGACCGGGCCCACGGGCTCGGGCAAGACCACCACGCTGTACTCCACGCTCAAGCGCGTGGCGACCGAAGAGGTCAACGTGAGCACGGTGGAAGACCCGATCGAAATGATCGAGCCTTCGTTCAACCAGACGCAGGTGCAGCCGCAGCTGGACTTCGGTTTCACCGAGGGCCTGCGCGCGCTCATGCGGCAGGACCCGGACATCATCATGGTCGGCGAAATCCGCGACCTCGCCACCGCCGAGATGGCGGTGCAGGCCGCGCTCACCGGCCACCTCGTGTTCAGCACGCTGCACACCAACGATGCGCCCAGCGCCATCACGCGGATGATGGAGCTGGGCGTGCCCTCGTACCTCATCACCGCCGTGATGCTGGGCGTGCTCGCGCAGCGCCTGGTGCGCACGCTGTGCCCGCATTGCAAGCAGCCCGACGACGCGGTCACGCGCGAGAGCCTCGAGGCCATCGTCAAGCCGTGGCAGATCACCGGCCCCGTGCGCGCCTACAAGCCGGTGGGCTGCGTCGATTGCCGCATGACCGGTTACATGGGCCGCATGGGCCTGTACGAACTGCTGAGCGTGACCGAGCCGTTCAAGGACCAGGTCACCAAGGAGCCCAACCTCACGGGCCTGCGACGCCAGGCCGTGATCGACGGCATGCGGCCGCTGCGCCTGGCCGGCGCGCTGCGCGTGGCCGAGGGCGTGACGACCATCGAAGAAGTGCTCAGCGCCACGCCTCCGCTGGAATAGGTCCTCCCCCAGGCTTCGCGCACTTCGTGTCGCTACGCCAACCCCCTCGCCGGGGGCAACACCAGCGGCCCGGCAAAGCCGGTTCCGCGGTGTTTCTTGAAGGGATCCGATGAGTCATTTCGGGTTATCCCTAGTCCCTCGGTTAGTGGAATCCACATCGGCCTGACCGGAGGCTGACTCGACAATCCCGCATCGAAATTGTTCGAGGAGACTGTTCGTGAAAATCAAAAGTCAGAAAGACTTTTTCTCGGGACTGATGTTCACCGTCGTGGGCGTGGCGTTCGCATGGGGCGCCACCACCTACAGCGTGGGCAGCGGCGCCCGCATGGGTCCGGGTTACTTCCCGCTCATGCTGGGCATCCTGATGGCGCTGATCGGCCTGGGCATCATGTTCAGCGGGCTCACCGTTGAAACGACCGATGGCGAAAAAATCGGCAAGTGGGCCTGGAAGCAAGTGGTGTTCATCCTGGGCGCCAACCTCGCCTTCGGCGTGCTGCTCGGCGGCCTGCCGAGCATCGGCGTGCCGGCCATGGGCATGATCATCGCGATCTACGCGCTCGTGATCATCGCCAGCCTCGCGGGCCACGAGTTCAAGCTGCCCACCGTGCTGATCCTGGCCACCGTTCTGGCCATCGGCAGCTACGTTGCATTCATCTGGGCGCTGAAGCTGCAGATCCAGGTCTGGCCGACCTTCATCGGTTGAGAGAAGAAAGCTGCTCACATGGAACTGTTTGAACACCTCTCAATGGGTTTTGGCGTTGCCTTTACCTTCACGAACCTGCTGTACTGCCTGGTCGGCTGCATTCTGGGCACGCTGATCGGCGTGCTCCCGGGCATCGGCCCGGTCGCGACGATTGCGATGCTGCTGCCCGCCACGTATGCGCTGCCGCCTGTGTCGGCGCTGATCATGCTGGCCGGTATTTATTACGGCGCACAGTACGGTGGCTCGACCACCGCGATTCTGGTGAACCTGCCGGGCGAATCGTCGTCGGTGGTGACCGTGATCGACGGCTACCAGATGGCGCGCAAGGGCCGTGCAGGTCCGGCGCTCGCCGCGGCCGGTCTGGGCTCGTTCTTCGCGGGTTGCGTCGGCACGCTGATTCTTGCCGCCTTCGCACCGCCGCTGACCGAGCTGGCCTTCAAGTTCGGCCCGGCCGAATACTTCTCGCTGATGATCCTGGGCCTGATCGGCGCCGTGGTGCTGGCCTCGGGCTCGCTGCTCAAGGCGATCGCGATGATCGTGCTGGGCCTGCTGATGGGCCTGGTCGGTACCGACGTGAACTCGGGTGTCGCACGCTACAGCTTCGACATCCCTGAACTCACCGACGGCATCGGCTTCGTGGCCATCGCCATGGGCGTGTTCGGCTACGGCGAAATCATTGCCAACCTCTCGCGCCCGGACGACGAGCGCGAAGTGTTCACCGCCAAGGTCTCGGGCCTGTTCCCGACCAAGGAAGACTTCAAGCGCATGGTGCCTGCCGTGCTGCGCGGCACGGCGCTGGGTTCGGCCCTGGGCATCCTGCCCGGCGGCGGTGCACTGCTGGCGGCTTTCGCGGCCTACACGATCGAGAAGAAGACCAAGCTGAAGCCGGGCGAAGTGCCCTTCGGCAAGGGCAACATCCGCGGCGTGGCGGCTCCCGAGTCGGCCAACAACGCCGGTGCGCAGACCTCCTTCATTCCGCTGCTCACGCTGGGCATTCCGCCCAACGCCGTGATGGCGCTGATGGTGGGTGCGATGACCATCCACAACATCCAGCCCGGCCCGCAGGTGATGACCAGCAACCCCGAGCTGTTCTGGGGCCTGATCGCCTCGATGTGGTTGGGCAATGCGATGCTGATCGTGCTGAACCTGCCGCTGATCGGCATGTGGATCAAGCTGCTGTCGGTGCCTTACAAGTTCCTGTTCCCCGCGATCGTTCTGTTCTGCGCGATCGGCGTGTACTCGACCAACAACAACACCTTCGACATCTGGATGGTGGGCATCTTCGGTCTGGTGGGCTACACCTTCTTCAAGCTGGGTTGCGAGCCTGCGCCGCTGCTGCTGGGCTTCATCCTGGGCCCGATGATGGAAGAGAACCTGCGCCGTTCGCTGCTGCTGTCGCGTGGCGACTGGAGCGTGTTCGTCACGCGTCCGATCTCGGCCAGCCTGCTGGCGGCCGCAGCCCTGCTGCTCATCATCGTGCTGCTGCCGGCCGTGAAATCGAAGCGCGAAGAGGCCTTCGTCGAAGACTGATCGACGGGCTTTCTCTGAACACACAAACGGCGCCCTCGGGCGCCGTTTTTCTTTGGGGGATGCCGTTGTCCCTACCTGCCCAGCGCGCTGAGCACCGCCACGGTCATCGCGTGCACGCCGGTCTTGATCGACGGCTCGGGCACCGGTGCGAAGAAGGGCGAATGGTTGCGGGCCAGCGGCTTGCCGCCGGGTTGGGCGGAGGCCGCGATGTCCCGCGCATCGAGCACGCCGATCGTGAAGTACATCGACGGCACGCCGGCGTTGACGAAGGCCGAGAAGTCTTCGCTGCCCGTCGATGGCACCGTGGATTGAACGACCTGTGCCGCGCCCAGCGCCTGCTTGAGCGCGGCGGCCGCGCGGGTCACGACCGCTTCGTCGTTGACCAGCGCTTCTCCGCCCGGCACCAGCTTGACCACGGGTTCGGGCGCGCCGCTCGTCGCGGCGGCGGCCATGGCCATGCGGCGCACGCCGGCCAGCAGCTGCTCGCGCACCTGCGGCTTGTACGAGCGGATGGTGCCGCGCAGCGTGACCGTGTCGGGAATGATGTTGCCGGCGGTGCCGCCCTGGATGGCACCGATGGTCACGACGCCGAATTCGGCCGGGTCTTTCTCGCGGCTCACCACGGCCTGCACGTCGGTCACGAAGCGCGCGGCGATCACGATCGGGTCGATGGTGGTGTGCGGCCGCGAGCCGTGGCCACCGCGTCCCTTGAACACGATTTCCAGTGCGTCGGAGTTGGAACTGCTGATGCCGATGCCGTAGCCGATGGCGCCGTGGGGCGTGGGCGCCGTGTGCAGCGCGAACGCGGCGTCGGGCTTGGGAAAGCGCGTGAACAGGCCGTCCGCGAGCATCGCCTTGGCGCCCGAGACGGTTTCTTCGGCGGGCTGGCCGATGAACATCAGCGTGCCTTTCCATTGGTCCTTGAGCGCGACCAGCGTGCGCGCGGTGCCGAGCCAGCTGGCCATGTGGATGTCGTGGCCGCAGCTGTGGGCCACGAAGCTGTCGCGCCCGCCCCACTCGGTGCGGGCCTGGCTGGCGTAGGGCAGGCCGGTCTTCTCTTCCATCGGCAGGCCGTCCATGTCGGTGCGCACCATCACGACCAGCCCGGGGCCGTTGCGGTACAGCGCCACGACGCCGGTGCCGCCGACCTTCTCGGTCACCTCGAAGCCGATGGCGCGCATCTCGGCGGCGAGCAGGGCGGCGGTGCGTGTTTCCTTGAAAGCAAGTTCGGGGTGGGCGTGCAGGTCCTTGTAGAGGGCGTCGAGCCGGGGGTACATCGCATCGACGAGCGGCGGGATCGCCGACGCCTGCGGCGATGCGGCGGGCTGGGTCTGTGCGCCTGCGCCTGCGCCGAGGCTGAAGGCGAGGAGGGCGGCGGCCAGTGAACGAAGGGCGAAGGTGTGTGCGTGGGTCGGCATGGAATGAATGCAGGGGCGCATGAAGATGAAGATCAGAAGATGTGGCGGATGCCGAAGTCGTAGCCCGTGGCGCTGCGCGGGCGCCAGCCGCTGGCGGTCATGTAGCCCGGATAGGGCGCGTCGCTGGCGCTCGTCACGGCGCCGATCGCCTTGTCGTTCTGGCCGTCCCGGATGCGAACGCGAGCGAACGTGGCGTACAGCGCCGTGCGGCGGGACAGGTGGTGCACGTAGCCCAGCGCCCATTGGCTGGCGCTGGCGCCTTGCGCGGTGTCTCCCGGCAGGCCGGTGGCGCCGGGCTTGTAGCTGACGCGACCGAACGACGCGCGGACGAGTCCCGGGCCCACGGGCACCGTGGCACCCACCAGGTAGCCGTTGTATTTGTCGGTGCGATCCTGCATCCACGGCTGTGCCTGCGCGCGCCGGTGCCGCAGCTGCGACAGTTCGCCCAGCAGCTTGACGGGGCCGAAGTCGTAGGTGGCGCTCAGGCTGAGGGTTTTCAGCCGGTCCTCGCCGCCGGCGTCGACGGGCGGCTTGGCCGCCGAACCCGAGGGCAGGCGGTCCTTGTTGTCTTCACCGAACGCCAGCGCCACGTTGAGCGGTCCCTTGGCGTAGCCGAAGCGCCCGCCCAGGTAGCGCCCACGCGCGTTCGTCGGCGTCACGTCCGGGCTGTAGCGGACGTTCTCGGGCAAGGCGTACTGGAGCTGCCCGTGGAAGCCGCCGAGGTCTGGCGGCAGGAAGTAGCCGATGCTGTTGCTGGCGCGCGCGTAGTTGTCGCCGGCCGCCACGCCGGCCGGTGCGCCGCCCAGGAGCGTGGACGAGGCGCTGTTGACGCGCGCGATCACCGACAGGCCCGCGCCCTGCACGGCGAAGGGGTCGGCCAGCGAGTCGTTGCGAAAGATCGGCGTGTAGTCGCGGCCCAGCCGCAGCTCGCCGAAGCCACCCGACAGGCTCAGCGTCGAACGCTTGGCGAACGAGGCCAGGCCAGTCTTGCCGTCGTCGTTGGCGATGTTCGACTCCAGCCAGAAGCTCGCCGCCAGGCCGCCGCCCAGGTCTTCCGTGCCCCGAAAACCCAGGCTGCTGCCGCGGTAGCCGCCGCGCGACAGCGTGGTCTGGCTTTGCGTCACCCGCGGCACGGCCGCGGCGAGCACGGCGGCGGCAGGGCGCCGCGGATCGAACGCCGGGCGGTACTCGCTGACGGTCTCGAAATGGCTGACGCCCGCATCCATGACGCCGAACAGCGTCACCGAGGACTGCGCCGAGGCCGCGCCGGCCAGCGCCAGCAGGGCCAGGCCGAGCGGGTGCCGCTTCACGCGAAGAACGCGCGAGCTGAAGCAGAGGGCGCCGGCATCGGCGCCCTCGAAGGAAGAAAAGTTCAAGGGGAGGTCTCCTGTGCGCCACTTCTGTGTCGAGTGGACTGGCGCGACTATCGGACGGCAGGGCGCCCGGGAGGAAATACCGTTTGCTGATGCGACCCCATCGCTATTTCTGATGGTCGGGCGCAAGGCCGCGCGCCGCGTGATGGCCGTGGCCACATTGATGCGCTGGATTCATATATCTATCCGATAAATCCATTTCCCTTTTCAATGCCCCGCGTGTCCAATCCTGCGGCCACGTCGGACAAGGCGCGCTCCCGACACACCACCTCGGACACAATGAATTCCATGAAACGAACCACCCGCGCCGCGCTTGCCGCGGCTGCGCTGGTGCTGGCCGCGGTGCCCGCACTGGCCCAGAACTACCCGAACCGGCCCATCCGCCTGATCGTGCCGTTCCCGGCGGCCGGCGCCACCGACCTCTTTGCCCGCACGCTGGGGCAGAAGATGGGCGAGAAGCTCGGCGCCACGCTGGTGGTCGACAACAAGCCCGGCGCGGGCGGTGCGATCGGTTCCGACCTCGCGGCCAAGGCGCCGCCCGACGGCTACACGCTGCTGCTCGCGACCACGAGCACGCACGCCATCGGCCCGGCCATCACGCCCAAGCTGCCCTACGACACGGTGCGCGACTTCACGCCCATCGCCCACGTGGGCGACGCGCCGAGCATCATGCTGGTGCCGATCAACACGCCTGCCAAGACGGTGCGCGAATGGATCGACAACGCCAAGAAGAACCCCGGCAAGCTCAATTACGCATCGAGCGGCAACGGCACCATCGTGCAGCTCACGGCCGAGCTCTTCAAGGCGCAGGCCGGCGTGTTCGTCACGCACATCCCCTACCGCGGCACGGCGCTGGCGGTGCCCGACCTCATCAGCGGCAAGGTCGACGTGCTGTTCGACTCGCTGCCCACCGGCATGCCGCACGTGCGCGACGGCCGCCTGCGCGCGCTGGGCGTGACCTCGCTCAAGCGCAGCCCGCTCGCGCCCGAGCTGCCGCCCATCGCCGACACGCTGCCGGGCTTCGAGTCGACCACCTGGTTCGGCTTCTACGGCCCGAAGGGGCTGCCGGCCGACATCGTGGCGCGCGTGAACAAGGCCGCCAACGAGGCGCTGGCCGATCCGGAGCTGAAGGACAAGCTCGCCCGCCTGGGCATCGAGCCGGCGAACGCGGGCACGCCCGAGCAGTTCGCAAAGATGGTGGCCATCGATGCCGCCAAGTGGAAAAAGATCGTCGTCGATCGCAAGATCACCAACGACTAACGAGAGCACGCCGACATGAACTTCGACTTCAACAATCCCTACCTCTCGACCCGCCTCCCGGTCTTCGCGCGCAACGTGGTCGCGACCTCGCACCCGCTGGCCGCGCAGGCGGGCCTGCGCATCCTGCAGCAGGGCGGCAACGCGGTCGATGCGGCCATTGCCACGGCCGCCGTGATGACGCTGGTCGAGCCCGTGAGCAACGGCCTGGGCAGCGACGCCTTCTGCATCCTGTGGGACGGCAAGGAACTGCACGGCCTGAACGCCTCGGGCCCCGCGCCGAAGGCCTGGACGCCCGCGTACTTCAAGGCCAAGTACGGCGCCGACGCCGCCACGCCGCCGATGCGCGGCATCGACTCGGTCACGGTGCCGGGCGCGGTGCGCGGCTGGGTCGCGATGAGCGAGCGTTTCGGCAAGCTGCCTTTCGCCGACCTGATGGCGCCCGCCATCGACATCGCCGAGCGCGGCTACCTCGTGCCGCCGGTGGTGCAGGGCAAGTGGGCGGCGGCCACGCCGATCCTGCAGTCGCAGCCCGGCTTTGCGCAGGCCTTCCTGCCCTGGGGCCGCGCGCCCGAGGTCGGCGAGCTGTTCCGCTTCACCGCGGCGGCCCGCGCGCTCAAGGCCATCGCCCGCACCAAGGGCGAGGCCTACTACAACGGCGAGATCGCCGAGGCCATCGCCAAGTTCTCGCAAGAACAGGGCGGCGCGCTCACCGTGGCCGACATGGCGGCCTACCAGCCCGAGTGGGTCAAGCCCATCTCGCGCGACTACCGCGGCCACACGCTGCACGAGATCCCGCCGAACGGCCAGGGCATTGCGGCGCTGATCGCGCTGGGCATCCTCGAGAAGTTCGACATCGCCTCGCTGCCGGTCGACTCCGTGCAGTCGCAGCACCTGCAGATCGAAGCCATGAAGCTGGCCTTCGCCGACGTGTACCGCTACGTGTCGGAGCCATCGTCGATGACGGTGACCCCCGCGCAAATGCTCGATGACGCCTACCTGGCTTCGCGTGCGAGACTCATCGACGTGAACAAGGCGCAGGACTTCAAGGCCGGCAACCCGGTCAAGGGCGGCACCATCTACCTCACCGCGGCGGACGAGAGCGGCATGATGGTGAGCTTCATCCAGAGCAACTACATGGGCTTCGGCTCGGGCTGCGTCGAGCCGGAGTTCGGCATCAGCCTGCAGAACCGAGGCCACGGCTTCAGCCTCAAGGCCGAGAGCCCGAACGTGGTGGCGCCGGGCAAGCGCCCGTTCCACACCATCATCCCGGCCTTCCTCACCAAGGACGGCCAGCCGGTGATGAGCTTCGGCGTGATGGGCGGCAACATGCAGCCGCAGGGCCACATGCAGACGCTGGTGCGCATGCTCGACTACGGCCAGAACCCGCAGGCTGCGTGCGATGCGCCGCGCTGGCGCTTCAACGCGGGGCTCGAGATCAACGTCGAGGCCGCGATGAATGCCAATACGTTGCAAGGGCTGCGCGACCTGGGCCACCACCTCGAGGTGATCAACGACTCCTACCAGGACTTCGGCGCCGGCCAGTTCATCTGGCGCGCGGGCGAGCCTTCGGTGGAAGGCTACGTGGCCGCGAGCGACCCGCGCCGCGACGGCCTCGCTGCAGGCTACTGAGGATCAAGGGATGATCGGGGGATGAACAAGACAGCCGCATCGGTCGGCATTCCCCCGCACGGACACGAGGCCGCCCGCAAGGGCTACGCCACCGGCCTCGTCCTTGCCACGCTGGGCGCCATCGCGTTCAGTGGCAAGGCCATCATCGTCAAGCTGGCGTACCGCTACGGCGTCGACGCCATCACGCTCATCATGCTGCGCATGCTCTTCGCGCTGCCGCTGTTCGCGCTGATGGCGTGGTGGGCCGGACGCGGCAAGCCCGCGCTCACGACGCGCGACTGGCTCGGCATCCTCGGGCTCGGCTTCTCGGGCTACTACCTCGCGAGCTTTCTCGACTTTGCCGGGCTGGCCTACATCTCGGCCAGCTTCGAGCGGCTGATTCTTTACCTCAACCCCACGCTGGTGCTGTTCTTCGGCTGGCTGCTGTACCGGCGCCGCCCAACGCGCCCGCAGGTGGTCGGCATGGTCGTGAGCTACGCCGGCGTGCTGCTGGTGTTCGGCCACGAGCTGTGGACCGGCGGCGACGGCAAGGGCGGCGGCGCGGCCGCATGGGGCGCGTTCCTCGTGTTCCTGAGCGCGGTGAGCTACGCGGGCTACCTTGTGTACAGCGGCGAGTTCGTCAAGCGGCTGGGCTCGCTGCGGCTCGTGGGGCTGGCGACCACCGTGGCCTGCGTGCTGTGCATCCTGCAGTTCGTGCTGACGCGGCCGATGAGCGCGGCGATGGCGGTGGCGCCCGAGGTGATCTGGCTGTCGGTGCTCAACGCCACGCTGTGCACGGCTGTGCCTGTCCTCATGGTGATGATGGCCATCGAGCGCATCGGCCCCGCCATTGCGGCGCAAACCGGCATGATCGGACCCCTGTCGACCATCCTCATGGGGGTGGTCATACTGGGTGAGCCGTTCACCGCGTGGATCGCGGCCGGCACGGTGCTCGTCATCGCGGGCATCTTCGTTTTCACACGCAAGGGGCGTTAGCCGTCCTTGCAACATCGATCGATCGATCGACTGGAGCAAACACATGGATCTGGGCATTGCAGGCAAGACCGCGCTGGTGTGCGGCGCGAGCAAGGGGTTGGGCTACGGCTGCGCCGAGGCGCTGGTGCGCGAAGGCGTCAACGTGGTGATCGTGGCGCGCGGCGCCGAGGCGCTCGACGCGGCTGCGAAGCAGCTGGTGGCGGTGGCCGGGCCGTCGGGTCCGTTCGTCAAGCAGGTGGCGGCCGACATCACCACCGAAGCCGGCCGCGCGGCCGTGTTCGCGCTGGGCCACGACTTCGACATCGTCGTCACCAACGCCGGCGGCCCGCCGCCCGGCGACTTCCGCAACTGGGACCGCGAGGCGTGGATCAAGGCGGTCGACGCCAACATGCTCACGCCCATCGAGCTCATCAAGGCCACGGTCGATGGCATGGCGAAACGCGGCTTCGGCCGCATCGTCAACATCACGTCGAGCTCGGTGAAGTCGCCGATCGACATCCTGGGCCTGTCGAACGGCGCGCGCAGCGGCCTCACGGGCTTCGTGGCCGGCGTGGCGCGCACGTCGGTGGCGGCGCAGGGCGTGACCATCAACAACCTGCTGCCGGGCTCCTTCGAGACCGACCGCCTCAAGGGCACGATGGCCGGCGCGGCGCAGAAGTCGGGCCAGGATTTCGACACCGTGTGGGAAGCGCGCAAGAAGAACATTCCGGCCAAGCGCTTCGGCAACCCGGCCGAGTTCGGTGCGATCTGCGCGTTCCTGTGCAGCATGCAGGCCGGCTACATGACCGGCCAGAACGTGCTCGCCGACGGCGGCGCGTACCCCGGAACGTACTGACCCACACAGCGGCGCGCGTTCAGCGCCGCGACGACACCACGATCCCGCCCACGATCAGCACGAAGGCGGCGCCGTGGTACCAGTACGGCGCCTCGCCGAGGAAGGCCGCCGACAGCACGGCCGCGAACAGCGGCGTGAGGTTCATGAAGATGCTCGCCGCCTGCGGGCCCGCGCGTTGCACGCCGGTGCCCCAGCAGCGGTAGGCCAGCACGGCGGGGCCGATGCCGATGAACAGCATCGCCGCAATGAGCGGCCAGCCCAGGTCGAGGTGGGCGGGCGTGAACGTCCACTCGCCGGCGGCCAGCGCGCCCGACCACGCCACGCCGAAAACCAGCTGCGCCATCAGGAAGGCAGCCCAGTCGCTGCGCACGTCGGCGGGCTCGTGCGTGCGCGCCAGCAGCCAGCTGTAGAAGGCCCAGGCGATGGTGCCCGCGATCATGTACAGGTCGCCCGGCACCAGCCGCAGCGCCAGCAGCTGCTGCCACTCGCCGCGGCTCAGCACCAGCAGCACGCCCAGCATCGACAGCAGCGCGCCGCCCAGCGCGCGCCGGCTGACGCGCGCGCCGAAGCACAGCGTGCCCACGGCCAGCATCCACAGCGGCAGGCTGGAGCCCACCAGCGTGACGTTGATCGGCGTGGAGGTCTGCAGCGCCAGGTACTGGAAGGCGTTGTACAGGCCGATGCCCAGCAGGCCCAGCAGCGCATAGCGCCGCCAGTGCGCCCACAGCGGACTGTCGCGGCGCAGCACCCAGGCCGCCAGCGGCAGCAGCAGCACGAACGCGATCACCCAGCGCACGAAGTTCAGCGTCAGCGGCGACACCAGCGCGCGCACCAGCCGGCCGACCACCGCATTGCCGGCCCACAGCAGCGGCGGCACGGTGAGGAGCAGGGCGGTGAGGGGCGTGAGGCGGTGGTGCGATGCGGACGACATGGCCGCCGACTCTACCGGGCCCGCGCAGTGTCCGTGGCCCGTCGAGAAATGGTCAAACGTGGCACGATGCCCGTCCCATTCTTTTTTCCCCTGCGTGGAGACAGCAACGATGTTGAGCAAAGCCGTCCGTATCGACCGCCACGGCGGTCCCGAGGAACTGAAGGTCGTCGAGGTCGAGGTGGGCGAGCCCGGCCCCGGCGAGATCCGCATCCGCCACAAGGCCGTGGGCCTGAACTTCATCGACACCTACCAGCGCACCGGTCTGTACCCGTTCCAGATGCCGCTGCAGCTGGGCATGGAAGCCTCGGGCATCGTCGAGGCGGTGGGCGAGGGCGTGACGCACCTGAAGGTGGGCGACCGCGCCGCCTACGCGAGCCAGCCGCCCGGCGCCTACTGCGAGCTGCGCGTGATGCCGGCCAAGTGCGTGTGCAAGCTGCCCGACGACATCTCCTTCGAGACCGGCGCGGCCATGATGCTCAAGGGCCTCACTGCGCAGTACCTGCTGAAGAAGACGCTGCCCGCCGAAGGCCTGCAGCCCGGCGACTTCGTGCTGTTCCATGCGGCGGCCGGCGGTGTCGGCCTCATCGCCTGCCAGTGGGCCAAGGCGCTCGGCCTGCAGCTCATCGGCACGGCCGGCAGCGACGCCAAGTGCCAGCTCGCGCTGGCGCACGGCGCGGCGCACGCCATCAACTACAGCACCGAGAACTTCGCGGCGCGCGTGAAGGAGATCACCGGCGGCCAGGGCGTGAAGGTGGTGTACGACTCGGTGGGCAAGGACACCTTCGAAGGCTCCGTCGACAGCCTGCGCCCCTTCGGCCTGCTGGCGATCTTCGGCAACGGCTCGGGCCCGGTGCCGCCGGTCAACCTCGGCCTGCTGGCCTCGAAGGGCTCGCTCTACGTGACGCGCCCGACGCTGTTCACGCACATCGCCACGCGCGAGCGCACGCAGGCCATGGCCGACGACCTGTTCGCCGTGGTGCAAAGCGGCGCGGTGAAGATCCCGATCGACCAGCGCTACGCCCTGGCCGACGTGCAGCAGGCGCACCGCGACCTCGAGGCGCGCAAGACCACGGGCTGCACGATCCTCACGCTCTGAACCGGCGCAGTGGCCGGCGGGTGATGTCCTACGCGCGGTGGGGTGTCACACCTTCGACTTGTGGCGGGCGCAATTTGTAGCCTGCACTTGTCCCTTTGCAGAGCCCGCCATGACCACCGTCCGCGCCTTCATCGTCGAAGACAACCCCGCCCAGCGCGCCAGCCTGGCGGGCACGCTGCGCGAGATGGCGCGCATCGATCCGGTCGGCCAGGCCGAATCGGAGGCCGAGGGCACGCGCTGGCTCACGCGCAACCCGGCGCTGTGGGACCTAGCCATCGTCGATCTGTTTTTGGGCGACGGCACCGGCTTCAGCGTGCTCGAGGCCTGCCGCAACCGCGACCCGAAGCAGAAGATGGTGGTGCTCAGCAACCACGCCACGCCCGAGACGCGCCGCAAGTGCGCGCAACTCGGCGCCGACGCGGTGTTCGACAAGGCCACCGAGGTCGAGGAGCTGATCGACTTCTGCGTGCGCCAGCGGCAGGAGCGCTTCTTCAGCGCGCCTTCGTCGGCGGCGCCGCGGGCGCCTCACTGAGCGCCGCCGTCTCGCGCACCATGCGCCAGACCCGCTGCGCCAGCGGCGACAGCTCGCGGTTGCGGCGCCGGATCAGCATGATCGCGCGCTGCACGTTCGGCACCAGCGGGCGCACCACCAGCCGCGCCAGCCCTTCGGGCGGCAGCGACAGCCCCGGCATCACGCTGATGCCGATGCCGGCCTCGACCATGCGGAACACGGTGGTCGCATGGCCCAGCTGCTGCTTCACGTCGCAGCGCGCGCCGTGCCGCTCCAGCGCCTGGTCGATGAGTCGCCGGCTGCCCGAGGCGTGATCGAGCAGCACCAGCGGCTGGCCGTCGAGCGCCGACCAGTTCACCGAGGCCTTCTTTTCCGTCAACCGGTGGCCGGGCAGCGTGACCACCATGAAGGGATCGGCGAGGATCGATTCGCAGTGCAGGTCGTCGGCCTCGGAGGGTTCGATCACCACGCCGAAGTCGACCTCGCCGCTGCGCACGCTGTCCAGCACGTCCTGCTGGATGCGGTCGAGCAGCAAGAACTGGATGCCCGGCGCCTGCACCGCGCAGGCCGCGATGCAGTCGGGCATGAGGTTGGCCGAGAGCGTGGGGCTGCTGGCCACGCGCACCTTGCCGCCGCGCGCGCTGGCCAGGCCGGCCACGTCCTGCAGGGTCTGGTCGAGTTCGTCGAGCACGCGGTCGAGCCGGGCCGCGAACGAGTGGCCGGCTTCGGTCAGCACCACCTCGCGCGTGGTGCGGTCGAGCAGCTTGAGGCCGAGCTGGGCCTCGAGCTCCGAGATCGAGCGGCTCACCGCCGGCTGGCTCAGGCCGACCTGGTCGCCGGCACGGCTGAAGTTGCGGCCCTCGGCCACCGAGCGGAAGACGCGGAGTTGGCGCAGCGTGACGTTCATGCGCTCAAATCATATATCCATCCGATAAATCCATTTCTCTTTTGAATGGCCGAAAGGTCCAATGCAGGCCATGGCACGTTCACGCTTTCTTCCCGACAACTTCACGCTCACGCTCGTCGCGGTCGTCACCCTGGCCAGCCTGCTGCCCGCCAGCGGCCGCGTGGCCCATTTCTTCGAGGGCCTGACCACGGTCGCGATCGGGCTGCTGTTCTTCCTGCACGGCGCCAAGCTGTCGCGCGAGGCGATCCTCGCGGGCATCACGCATTGGCGGCTGCACCTGCTGGTGTTCGCCTGCACCTTCATCCTGTTTCCGCTGCTGGGGCTCGCGCTGCGGCCTGTGCTGGGCCCACTGGTGACGCCGCAGCTGTACACGGGCGTGCTGTTCCTGTGTGTGCTGCCGGCGACGGTGCAGTCGGCGATTGCTTTCACTGCGATGGCGCGGGGGAACATGCCGGCCGCCATCTGCAGCGCTTCGGCCTCGACCCTGCTGGGCGTGTTCATCACGCCGGTGCTGGTGAGCCTGGTGGTGCTGCCTGAAGGCGGCGCGGTGGCGTCGTCTTCGTCGCTCGATGCGATCGGTCGCATCCTGCTGCAGCTGCTGGTGCCGTTCGTCATCGGCCACCTGTCGCGTCCGTTGATCGGCAAGTGGATCCAGAAGCGCGCAGCGGTGCTGAAGTTCGTGGACCAGGGCTCGATCCTGCTGGTGGTCTACACGGCGTTCAGCGCGGCGGTGATCGAAGGGCTCTGGAAGCAGATTCCCGTGAGCGCGCTGCTGGGGCTGCTGCTGGTGTGCGGCGTGTTGCTGGCGCTGGCGCTGGGCCTGACGACCTTCATGGCGCGGCGCTTCGGCTTCAACATCGAGGACGAGATCACCATCGTCTTCTGCGGCTCCAAGAAGAGCCTGGCGAGCGGGATTCCGATGGCCAAGGTGCTGTTCGCCTCGCACGCCGTCGGCGCGATCGTGCTGCCGCTGATGCTGTTCCACCAGATGCAGCTCATGGTGTGTGCGGTGCTGGCGCAGCGCTACGCACGGCGTGCGGCGCCAGCCCCGGCGCCTGCGCTGCGCACGGCTGAGTAGCCGCCCGGCGCAAGGCGTTCACGCACCGGCCGGCGCGTGAACGCAAAACAACACCCCTGAGGGGAGGGCTGGCGTCCACCAGATTCCTCCAATTTTGAACAGGACCATCCGGTCAGCGGCTCGATGAAGAGCAGCTGAAAACCCCGGAGAAACCTGAATGAAGAAATCCCTCACGGCACTCGCCGCGCTGGCCGTCACCGGCCTGGCCTCTGCCCAATCGTCGGTCACCCTGTTCGGCGTCGTCGATGCCGGCGTGAGCTACCAGAGCGCGACCTCGCGCAACCCCGTCACGGGCACCACCAGCAAGCAGAGCCAATGGAGCCTGGCCAACTCGGGCTACAACTCCAGCCGCATCGGCTTTCGCGGCACGGAAGACCTGGGCGGCGGGCTCGCCGCCAGCTTCTGGCTCGAGGCGCCGATCAGCAACGACGACGGCACCACCGGCATCGCCAACTTCAACCGCCGTTCCACCGTCAGCCTGTCGGGCGGCTTCGGCGAAGTGCGGCTGGGCCGCGACTACACGGCCACGTTCTGGAACGACACGGTGTTCGACCCGTTCGGCACCAACGGCTCGGGCTCCAGCGTGATCAACACGGTGAGCGGCAGCACCGCGCTGGGCAACACGAACTACGTGCGCGCCAGCAACATGGTCGGCTACTTCCTGCCGCCCAACCTCGGCGGCTTCTACGGCCAGCTGCAGTACAGCCTGAACGAGAACACGAAGACCAGCGCCACCGACACCGCGGCGGCCACCAGCAGCAGCGCCGGGCGCTATGTCGGCGGGCGTTTCGGTTATGCGAACGGGCCGCTGGACATCGCGCTGGCGGTGGGCCAGAACGTCGCAGCCGACACCACCACGCTCACGCGCAAGGTGCAGACCATCAACCTCGGCGCGTCGTACGACTTCGGCCCGGTCAAGCTCTTCGGCGAGCTGTCGAACGTGAAGAACAAGTTCGACCTCGCGGCACTGGGCAACAGCCATGACAGCTACAACGGCTACCTGATCGGCGCGAGCATGCCGGTGGGCGCGGGCCTGATCCGCGCGTCGTACTCGACGGTGCGCTACAACGAAGGCGCGGTCGGCGTCACGGGCGACGACCCGCGTGCGAACAAGCTCGCGATCGGCTACGTGCACAACCTGTCCAAGCGCACCGCGCTGTACGCCACCGTGGCGCGCGTGAGCAACCGCAACGACGCGAACTACACGGGCAGCCTCACGGCCGCCAGCACCACGGGCTACGGCAGCACCGGCGTGGGCTATACGGGCCTGCCGCGTTCTTCGACCGGCTACGACTTCGGCATCCGCCACGCGTTCTGATTGGCTTCCGTTCGCGTGCGGCGGCGCTGCCGGCGCACGCGAACGGGCCCTGCCGTTGAACAAGCAACGCATCGATTCACATGATCCGAATTCACCACCTCGCAGGCGTGCTGGCAGCACTCGGCCTGTCGGGCTGCATCGTTCTGCCGCCCCCTCTTTTCCCGCCCGGGCCACCGCCGGGATTTCGCGAAGGGCCCCCGCCCCGCTGTGAGGCCCCGAGCGGCTGCGCGCGGCCGGCCTTTCCTGAAACGCGCTGAGGACTGTCGACCGTGTACGGCAGTTCACTCGGCCTGGTCATTGCCACGCTCATCGGCCTCGGCCTGGCTGGCGTGCTCGCGCTGATGGGCGTGCTGTTTGTCGCCAACGCCCGCGCGGCCGTGCACGCCCGTGGCCTTGCGCAGCAGGCCCGCACGCAGCAGCGCCAGCAACTGGCGGACAGCCGCGTGCAGGACCTGCGGCCCTTGCTCGGCGCCGAGCCGGGCGATGCCACGGCGCTGCGCCTCGCGGTGGACCTGCCCGCGGAAGCGGTGCCGGTCTTCGGCATTCCATCGGAGCTGCGCGAGCTGCTGACCAAGGTGGCCGCACATGCCGCGCGCGTGATGGCGGCGGACGCGACGCTGCAGGTGCGCGCGCGCATCGAAGGCACGCAGGCCGTCGTTCACTGGCGCGACCTCGACGCAGACAGCGAACGCCCACCGCTGGCGCGCTTCTTCGACGCGCTCGACGCCGCCTCCCTGGCCAGCGCGCGCATCTGCGAGCGCATCGCGGGGCGCCACGGTGGGCGCATCTATTCGGCGCCGGACGACGGCGGCGTGCTCGGGCTGACGCTGCGTCTGCCGCTGCACGCGCCGGCGGTGGCCGCTGGATCAGTTGACTGAGGTGCGCGTCGGCGCCGATGCGGCCGATACGCCCGAAAGTTCAAGGGTCTCGAGCGCCTCGTACTCCACCGCCAGGAAGTCCACCAGCTTGCGCACCGACGGCAGCAGGCCGCGGCGCGACGGAAACACTGCGTGCACGATGCCGCTGCGCGGTGCCCATTGCGGCAGCGCGTCGACCAGGCGGCCGGCCTGCAGGTCGTCGCGCACCATCATCGTCGGCATCTTGGCCACGCCCACGCCCTGCAGGGCGGCATGGCGCAGCGCGGCCATGTCGTCGGTCACCAGGCGGGGCTGGTGGCGCACCTCGGCGCTGGCGCCGTCGGGGCCTTCGAGCGACCAGGTGTGGTGCGGCTGGGCCGGGCCGAGGTCCAGGCTGGGCAGCAGGCCGATGTCGGCGGGGCTGGCCGGCGCCGTCAGGCCTTCGAGCAGGCGCGGGTGGGCCACGAGGCGCTGCGTGCTGTGGCCCAGCACCTTCATCACGAGGTCGGTGTCCTCGAGCGGCGGAAAGCGCACGCGCAGCGCGAGGTCGAAGCCTTCGCGGATCACGTCGACGCGGCGGTTGGTGCTCTCCAGCTGCACCGTCACGCGCGGGCACTCGGTCATGAAGCGGGCGAGCATCTCGGCCACCTGGTAGTACACCAGCGCCGGCGGGCACGACAGCCGCACCAGCCCCTGCGGCTGGGCCTGCAGGCGGTCGATGGCCTCCTGCGCGGCGTCGGCCTCGACCAGCATGGCCACGCAGTGCTCGTAGTACTGGCGGCCGATGTCGGTGACGCTGAAGCGGCGCGTGGAACGCTGGATGAGGCGCACGCCCAGCCGCTCCTCGAGCAGCGCGATGCGCCGGCTCAGGCTCGACTTGGGCACGCTGAGCGCGCGGCCGGCGGGGGCAAAACCGCCATGGTCGACCACCTGGGCGTAGTAGTAGAGATCGTTCAGGTCGCGCATGGCTGGGGGCCCTCCGTGCCGTTGATCGTTCGCCAGATGGAACGATGAGGGCGAATTCTGGCATCTACTCAAAGCATCGTTGCGGCCCCATCCTTGATCCATGGCTTTCCCGTTCCGGGCGAGCCGCCAGATGGAAAGGAACACAGACCATGAAGAAGATCCTCGGCACCTACAGCGCACCGCGCCCGCACTGGGTGGGCGACGGTTTTCCCGTGCGCTCGCTGTTCAGCTACGACACGCTGGGCCGCCACGCCAGCCCCTTCTTGCTGCTCGACTACGCCGGCCCGGCCCAGTTCACGCCGACCGCACAGCCGCGCGGCGTGGGCCAGCACCCGCACCGCGGCTTCGAGACCGTGACCATCGTCTACAAGGGCGAGGTGTCGCACCGCGACTCGACCGGGCAGGGCGGCACCATCGGCCCCGGCGACGTGCAGTGGATGACCGCGGGCGCGGGCATCCTGCACGAGGAGTTCCATTCCGAAGCGTTCACGCGCGACGGCGGCGAACTCGAGATGGTGCAGCTGTGGGTCAACCTGCCCGCCAAGGACAAGATGGCCGCGCCCGGCTACCAGGCCATCGTGGATGCGCAGATTCCGTCGGTGCCGCTGCCGGAAGGCGCGGGCAGCGTGCGCGTGATCGCGGGCGACTACCTCGGCCACAAGGGGCCGGCGCACACCTTCACGCCCATCGACGTGTGGGACCTGCGCCTGAACCAGGGCGCGCAGGTGACGCTGCCAGTGCCCGAAGGCCACACGGCCGCGGTGGTGGTGCTGCGCGGCACGGTGCAGGTGAACGGCGAGACGGTCGTGCGCGACGCGCAGATGGTGCTGCTCGACCGCGCGGGCGATGCGCTCACGCTGGACGCCAACAACGACGCGGTGGTGCTGCTGCTCAGCGGCGAGCCGATCGACGAACCCATCGTCGGCCACGGCCCGTTCGTGATGAACACGCGCGACGAGATCGTGCAGGCGATGAAGGACTTCGGCAGCGGGAAGTTCGGGCAGATGCCGGAGGCCGTGGCGCACTGAGCGCCCACCGCCGCCCTGGTGGAAGAATCAGGCGGCGGTGAGCATGCCGCGCGTTTCGATGAAGGCCACCACCTCGGCGACGCCCGTGAGCGTCTTGAGGTTGGTCATCACGTAGGGGCGCTGGCGGCGCATGCGCTGGGTGTCCTGTTCCATCACGTCGAGGTTCGCGCCCACGTAGGGCGCGAGGTCGGTCTTGTTGATGACGAACAGGTCGCTCTTGGTGATGCCGGGGCCGCCCTTGCGCGGGATCTTTTCGCCGGCCGCCACGTCGATCACGTAGATGGTGAGGTCCGAGAGCTCGGGGCTGAAAGTGGCCGCGAGGTTGTCGCCGCCCGATTCGACGAACACGATGTCGGCGTCGGGAAAGTCTTCGAGCATGCGGTCGATGGCCTCGAGGTTGATCGACGCGTCTTCGCGGATCGCGGTGTGCGGGCAGCCGCCGGTTTCCACGCCCATGATGCGCTCGGCCGGCAGCGCGCCGGCCACGGTGAGTAGGCGCTGGTCTTCCTTGGTGTAGATGTCGTTGGTGATGGCGACCAGGTCGTACTTGTCGCGCATCGCCTTGCAGAGCATTTCGAGCAGGGTGGTCTTGCCCGAGCCGACGGGGCCGCCGATGCCCACGCGCAGCGGCGGGAGCTTCTTGGTGCGGTTCGGGATGTGGTGCAGGGCGGAGGTCATGGGCGAAAAGGTCCGGTTCGGTCAGCTTCGGAAGAGGCGGGAATATTGTGTTTCATGGCGGGCCGACAACACCGCCAGCAGGGGCGCGAAGGCCTGGCGCTCGTCGTCGCCCAGGGTCATCGCTCGGTCGACGGCCGCAGGAATTTCGTTCGCGAGCCGCGCCAGGATGCGCTGGCCCGCGCTCTGGCCCAGCGGCACGGCCTTGACGGCGGCGGCGACCATGTTCTCGGCCCAGCCGAAGGCGAAGGCCAGGCAGCCGTCCTGCACGGTGGCTTCGGTGCGGCTGGCGGCGAACGCGAAGGCCACGGGGTAGGTCGCGGGCAGGCCGGCGAAGACTTCGGCCGTGTCGGCATGGTGCAGCTTGAGCCACTCGACGAAGGAGCGGCCCATCTGCTCGGTCTGCAGGAAGAACTCGGCGGATTCGCGGGTGTGCAGCACCCAATCGTTGAGGGTGCGGATGCGCTGTGTGTCGCTCGCGCGCCAGGCGGTGATCGCCTGGGCTGCGAGGGCGAGGTCGCCGCGCGCGAAGCTCAGGTGCAGCTGGTCGGAGAGCCACTCGGTGGCACTGGCTTCGGAATGGATGCCGGCCCATTCGACTGCGGCCTCGACGCCTTCGGAGTACGAGAAGCCGCCGACCGGCAGGGCGGGGGAGGCGAGCCAGATGAGCTGGAGGAGGCTGTGCGGGGTTGGCATTTTTCAGCGCTGTGGTTCAGGGCGCGTGCGCAGGCCACCGGGTACTTCCCTCCGCGAATGTCCCCCGGCCTGCGGCCTCCTCCTTGATTTCGCTGCGGGAAGCACCCAGTGTCCTGCGCACGGGAAGGCCGTCGTTCATTTCAGTGCGAGTGGCCGTGATCGTCGTCGAGCAGTTCGGGGGCGAGCACGAGGGGCTTCGGGCCGCTGCTGTGCGAGTGCCCGTGGTCGTGACTGTGGTCGTGACTGTGGTCGTGGCCGTGATCATGGCTGTGGCCGCCATGCGAATGCCCCTGCGCGCCGTACGCGCCGCCTTCGGGCTCGAAGGCTTCTTCGACGGCCACGACGATCAGGTGCATCGAACGCAGCATGTCGGCCAGCACGTGGTCGGGTTCGATCTTCAGGTGGTCGGGCTTGAGCTCGATCGGCACATGCCGGTTGCCCAGGTGGTAGGCCGCGCGCGTCAGGTCGAAGGGCGTGCCGTGGGCGGTGCAGTGCGTGATGCGCAGCACGGGCTGCGGCGCCGCGATCACGCGCACCAGCGAGCCGTCTTCCGCCACCAGCACGTCGCCGCCGCGCACCGCGGTGCCGCGCGGCAGGAAGATGCCGATCTGCCGGCCCTGCGAGTCGGTGGCGTCGAAACGGCTTTTCTGGCGCACGTCCCAATCGAGTTCGATGGTGGCGGCACGCTTGAGCAGCACGGGCGCGAGACCGCGGCCCTGGGGCATGAGTTTGTTGGCGGTGAGCATGGCGGGTTGCGACTCCAGATGAGGCGGAATAATATAACGCTTGTTATAACTTTTGCTCGTGGGAGTCCGCCATGTCCGCACTCAAACTGACCCAGATCGGCAACTCGGTCGGCGTCATCCTGCCCAAGGAGGTGCTGGCCAGCATGAAGGTCGGCAAGGGCGACACGGTCTACCTCACGCAGGCCGCGGGTGGCGGCTTCACGCTCACGCCGTACGACGACGCCTTCGAACGCCAGATGGAGGCGGCGCGGCGCGTCATGAAGAAGCGACGCAACGTGCTGCGCGAGCTGGCGAAATGAGCGCGGCCAACCAGGCCTGGGTCTGGCTCAGCCTGCAGTTGATCCATGCGGTGCATGAAGAGCAGCTGGCCGAGCATGGCGGGCCGGCGGGCGTGCGCGACGAGGGTTTGCTGGCCTCGGCCATGGGCCGACCGCAGAACCGCGCGCTGTACGAATCGCCCGATGCCGCCACGCTGGCCGCCGCCTACGCCTTCGGCATTGCGCGCAACCACCCCTTCACGGACGGCAACAAGCGAACCGCTTTCGTCGCGATGGAAGTGTTCCTCGACCTCAATGGCTTCGAGTTGGTGGCGTCCGACCACGACTGCGTACTCATCACGCTGAAGCTCGCCGAAGGCGGGCTGGACGAAGACGCGCTCGCCCAGTGGATTCGCGAGCACCTGGCGCCATGCAACGACTGAAGTGGCGCGCGCGGCGCGGGTGAGTGAAAACGCAGGCATGGGCACGGTGCAACAAGGGTTCTTCCTCCCGTAGCAAGTACCGGGCCCCGCGCAGGGCTTGCCTGCGCGCCCCATCCGCCCCAGCATCCGCGTCATGAACAGCCTGGCCTACCTGACGACCGACGTCGCGACCCCGCTGCGTTTCGACTACTGGCACGACGTCGTGTGCCGCCACTGCATTCCCGCGGCCAGCCGTGCGATGACGGCCGAGCCGTTCGAAGGGCGGCTCGATGTGCGCGAGGTGGGCGCGGTCAGCGTCAACCGCATGTCGGCGCCGATGCATCACTGGTCGCGCGACGCGCCCCACCTGCGCCAGCATCCGCTGGACGACCTGTGGCTGGCGTTCGTGCAGGAGGGCGAGGGCACCTTGGTGCAAGGCGGGCGGCAGGGGCGGCTGCGCAGCGGCGACATGCTGCTCTACGACGCCGGCCGGCCCTTCGAATGCACGCTGGACGCGCGCTCGGTCTACCTGGCGCGCATGCCGCGCCGGCTGCTGCTGCGGCGTTTCGCGAAGGCCGAGGACTTCACCGCCCGCACCATCGCCGCGGACCGCCCCGGCGCGGCGCCGCTGCACGCGATGCTGCGGGAGACGGCGAACCCGGCCTTTGCGCAACCGCATTCCGCCGCCGCCGAGCGCTTCGGCGGCGCGCTCATCGACCTGCTGGCCGTGACGCTCGAGCTGCAGCAGGACATGGCTGGCGACGCCGGCGCCGAGCGCGGCCTGCATGCGCGCATGACGGCCTACATCGAACGCCACCTGGACGATCCGGCGCTCTCGCTCGACACGTTGGCGCAGGCGCACCACGTCTCGGCGCGCACCGTGGCCCGTGCGTTCGCGCGCCAGGGCGAGACGGCGATGGGCGCGGTCTGGCAGGCGCGTCTCGCAGCCAGCCGCGAGGCGCTGGTGGGCGGGCGCGCGCACAGCGTGACCGACGTCGCGTTCCAGCACGGGTTTTCCGACCTGTCGCATTTCAGCCGGGTCTTCCGCAAGGCCTACGGCTGCGCGCCGCACACGCTGCTGAAGCCGCGCTGAGCGCCGCGCGCGGGGTGTCCGCCCCAGCACAAGTGCATGTCCGAAAGAGACCAGCGCGGGCTGCCGCGCGCCGATAAGGTTCGCCCGGGGTGGCAGCTTCGCCACTTGGATTCGGACCTTCTTTCTCAACCCTACACACGCGGGAGTCAGTCATGGCGGACAAGGAATTGCATCATCTCGAACTGCTGGAAGTCGGCCGGCAGATCCAGTCGCGCGAGCGCTCGTCGGAAGAGGTCACGCGCGCCATGCTCGCGCGCATCGAGGCCGTCGACGGCCGCTTGCGCAGCTACGCGACGCGCATGGACGCGCAGGCGCTCGACGAGGCACGCCGCGCCGACACCGAGATCGCCGCCGGCCGCGCGCGCGGGCCGCTGCACGGCGTGCCGCTGGCCGTGAAGGACCTGCTGTGGACCGAGGGCGTGCCGAGCGCGCACGGCATGACGATCCACAAAGCGTTCCGTCCGACGGAAGACGCGACCGTGGTGCACCGCCTGCGCGAGGCCGGCGCGGTGATCCTGGGCAAGCTGCAGCAGACCGAAGGCGCCTTCGCCGACCACCATCCGCAGATCGCGTCGCCGGTCAACCCATGGGACGCCACGCTGTGGCCCGGCGTGTCGTCCAGCGGCTCGGGCGTGGCCACGGCGGCGGGGCTGTGCTTCGGCGCGTTGGGCACCGACACGGGTGGATCGATCCGCTTTCCGTCGGCGGCCAACGGCATCACGGGCCTGAAGCCGACGTGGGGACGGGTGAGCCGCCACGGCGCCTTCGAACTCGCCGCCTCGCTCGACCACATCGGCCCGATGACGCGCAGCGCCGCCGATGCGGGCGCGATGCTGGCGGCCATCGCCGGTGCCGACCCGCGCGACCCGACGGCCAGCACGCTGCCGGTGCCCGACTACCTGGCGACGATGACGCGCGGCCTGGCCGGCCTGCGCGTGGGCATCGACCCCGCCTGGACGCTGGACCGCGTGGACGCCCCCACGCGCGCCACGCTGGCGGCTGCGATCCGCACGGTCGAATCGCTGGGCGCCTCGGTGCGCGAGGTGGTGTTTCCCGACACGACACAGGCGGTGCTCGACTGGTCGCCGCTGTGCGCGGTCGAGACCGCCGTGGCGCACGAGGCCACCTACCCGTCGCGGCGCGATGAGTACGGCCCGGGCCTCTCGGGGCTGATCGACCTGGGCCTGTCGCAAAGCGCCACCGACTACCAGAAGCTGCTGCTGCGCCGCGCCGATTTCACCGGCCGCGTGCGCACGTTCTTCGAACAGGTCGACCTGCTGCTGATCCCGGCCATTCCCTTCGCGGCGCCGACGCTCGAGCGTGCCGGCCAGCTCGGCGTGGACCCGGAGCTGCTGGCGGGCATGCTGCGCTACACCTGCCCGTTCGACCTCACGGGCAGCCCCACGCTCACCTTGCCGGGTGGCGCCACCGAGGCGGGCGTGCCGGTGGCCTTCCAGTTCGTGGCGCCGCACTTCGGCGAGGACCTGCTGGTGCGCGCGGGATGGGCGTTCCAGCGGGCGACCGACTGGCACCGCCGGCATCCCGCGGTCTGAGTCTTCAGAACAGGAAGTAGCGCTGCGCCATCGGCAGCACCTTGGCCGGCTCGCAGGTCAGCAGCTGGCCGTCGGCGCGCACGGCATAGGTCTGCGCGTCGATCTCCATCTTCGGCGTGTAGCCGTTGTGAATCAGGTCCTGCTTGCGCACGTTGCGGATGTTCTTCACCGCGCTCAGGTGCTTGCTCAGGCCGTAGCGCTCCTTGATGCCCGCGGCCAGCCCGGCCTGCGAGACGAAGGTCAGCGAGCTCTTGGCGAGCGAGCCGCCGTAGGCGCCGAACATCGGCCGGAAGTGCACCGGCTGCGGCGTGGGAATCGACGCGCTGGGATCGCCCATCGCGGCCATCGCGATGGTGCCGCCCTTGATGATGGTGAAGGGCTTCACACCGAAGAAGGCCGGCTTCCAGACCACGAGGTCGGCCCACTTGCCGACTTCGATGGAGCCCACCTCGTGCGCGATGCCGTGCGCGAGGGCCGGGTTGATCGTGTACTTGGCCACGTAGCGCCGCGCGCGGAAGTTGTCGTTGCGCTCGCTGTCCTCGGGCAGCGTGCCGCGCTGCTGCTTCATCTTGTGCGCGGTCTGCCAGGTGCGGATGACCACCTCGCCGACACGGCCCATGGCCTGGCTGTCGGAGCTGAACATGCTGATCGCGCCCAGGTCGTGCAGCACGTCTTCGGCGGCGATGGTTTCCTTGCGGATGCGCGACTCGGCAAAGGCCAGGTCTTCGGCGATGCCGGCGTCCAGGTGGTGGCACACCATGAGCATGTCGACGTGCTCGTCGAGCGTGTTCACGGTGTAGGGCATCGTCGGGTTGGTCGACGAGGGCAGGAAGTTCGCCTCGCCCACCACGCGCAGGATGTCGGGCGCATGGCCGCCGCCCGCGCCCTCGGTGTGGAAGGCGCAGATGGCGCGCCCGCCCACGGCGGCGATGGTGTTCTCGACGAAGCCCGATTCGTTCAGCGTGTCGCTGTGGATCGCCACCTGCGTGTCGGTGGCGTCGGCCACGTCCAGGCAGTTGCTGATGGCCGAAGGCGTGGTGCCCCAGTCTTCGTGCAGCTTCAGGCCCATGACGCCGGCCTCGATCTGCTCGTGCAGCGCGTCGGGCAGGCTGGCGTTGCCCTTGCCGAGGAAACCCAGGTTCATCGGGAACGCGTCGGCCGCCTGCAGCATGCGCTCGATGTGCCACGGGCCGGGCGTGGCGGTGGTCGCGAAGGTGCCGGTGGCCGGGCCGGTGCCGCCGCCGAGCATGGTCGTCACGCCCGAGGCCAGCGCTTCCTCGATCTGCTGCGGGCAGATGAAGTGGATGTGGCTGTCGATGCCGCCCGCGGTGACGATGGTGCCCTCGCAGCTGATGATCTCAGTGCCCGGGCCGATGACGATGTCCACGCCCGGTTGCACGTCAGGGTTGCCGGCCTTGCCGATGGCGGCGATGCGCCCGTCCTTCAGGCCGATGTCGGCTTTCACGATGCCCCAGTGGTCGAGGATGAGGGCGTTGGTCATCACCGTGTCGACGGCGCCCTGCGCGCGCGTGCGCTGCGACTGCGCCATGCCGTCGCGGATCGTCTTGCCGCCGCCGAACTTCACCTCTTCGCCGTAGCCGCCGGCGCGCAGCGTGTAGTCGGCCTCCACTTCGATCAGCAGGTCGGTGTCCGCAAGGCGGACCCGGTCGCCCACGGTGGGGCCGAAGATTTCTGCGTAGGCGCGTCGCCCGATGGTGGCCATGTTTTAGAGCTTTCCTTGAACCAGGCCGCGAAAGCCGTAGACGATGCGATCGCCCGAGAAGTCGACCAGCTCGACGGTGCGTTGCTGCCCCGGCTCGAAGCGCACCGCGGCGCCCGAGGCGATGTTCAGCCGCATGCCGCGCGCGGCGGCGCGGTCGAAGTCGAGGGCGCCGTTGGTCTCGGCAAAGTGGTAGTGCGAGCCGACCTGGATCGGCCGGTCGGCCGTGTTGCGCACCACCAGCGTGAGGGCGCGGCGGCCGGGGTTGAGCGTGTGCTCGCTGTCGTCGGTGAGGAGTTCGCCGGGCGTCATGGCCGCCTCAGATTGCCTGGGCCAGCAGCGTGGCGCCGAGGGCGACGACGGCAGCGCCGGCCACGCGGGGCAGCCAGGCGTTGGCATGGCGCAGCGCCCAGCCCAGCGCGATGCCGGCCGCGTGCAGCAGCAGCGTGGCGCTGACCATGCCGGCCAGCGTGAGGGCCGCGCCGTGCTCGCCCGCCAGCTCGTGGCCGTGCGCCACGCCATGGAAGACGGCGAACAGGCCCACGACGGCCATGGCGACGCCGGCCGGCAGGTGCACGCGCGTGGCGACCAGCAGGCCCAGCACCAGCAGCGAGGTGGCAATCATCGGCTCCACCGCCAGCAGCTGCACACCGGCCAGGCCGGCCAGCGCGCCCGCGAGCAGCATGCCCGCGAAGGCCAGCGGCGCCCACAGCAGGTCGGGCCAGGCGCGGCGCGCGACCAGCGCGCTCCACAGGCCGACCGCGACCATCGCCGCGAGGTGGTCCGCGCCGGTCAGCGGGTGCATGAAGCCGGCGGTGAAGCCGTGGTGCACGCCGCCGTCGACGCCGGTGTGGGCACTGGCGGCCAGCGGCAGGAGGAGGGCGGCGAGCAGGGCGGAAGTCTTTGCGAAGCGCATGGAGGGATCTTTCTTCTTGTGGCGGAGGTTCAGACGATCGGCTGGTGGACGGTCACGAGCTTGGTGCCGTCGGGAAAACTGGCCTCGACCTGGATGTCGGGAATCATCTCGGCGATGCCGTCCATCACGTCGGCGCGGGTGAGCACGCTGCGGCCCTCGCTCATCAGCTCGGCGACGCTCTTGCCGTCGCGGGCGCCTTCCATCACGGCGGCGGTGATCAGCGCGACGGCTTCCGGGTAGTTGAGCTTGAGCCCGCGTGCCTTGCGGCGCTCGGCCAGCAGCGCGGCCGTGAAGATCAGCAGCTTGTCTTTTTCGCGCGGGGTCAGTTCCATGGCGGGGGTGGGGTCGGGTGGCGGTCGGTGATTATGGGCAAGGCTGTCTCTTTGCAACAGTCGTGCCCTGTTCGCCAAATGCCGTACCCGGTGGCACGGAAGCTGCACCGAAACGGTGTGAATTCCGCCGAACCACCTCTCCTGACCGACGACGCTCCCCAGCGCATCGTCAAGGTGCGGCGCGACTACAACAGCTGGGTCGCGAGCGAAACGCTGGAGGACTACGCGCTGCGCTACACGCCGCAGCGCTTTCGCAAATGGTCCGAATGGCGGGTGGCCAACACGGCGTTCGGGGCGGCCTCGTTCCTGGTGCTGGAGGCGGTCGGCGCGACGCTGCTGGTGCAGTACGGCTTTGCCAACGCCTTCTGGGCGATCCTGGTCACGGGGCTCATCATCTTCCTGGCAGGCCTGCCGATCAGCGTGTACGCGGCGCGCTACGGCGTCGACATGGATTTGCTCACGCGCGGCGCGGGCTTCGGCTACATCGGCTCCACGCTCACCTCGCTGATCTACGCGAGCTTCACCTTCATCTTCTTCGCGCTCGAGGCGGCCGTGATGGCCTATGCGCTCGAGCTGGCGCTGGGCATTCCGCCGGTGTGGGGCTACCTGGTGTGCGCGCTGGTGGTGATTCCGCTGGTCACGCACGGGGTGTCGGTGATCAGCCGGCTGCAGCTGTGGACACAGCCGCTGTGGCTGCTGATGCTGGTGGTGCCCTTTGTCTTCGTGCTCGTGCGCGATCCTGGTGCGTTCGCGGGCATCACGCACTACGGCGGGGCGAAGTCGGGCGCGCAAGGATTCAACTTGCACCTGTTCGGTGCCGCGCTGACGGTCGGCATCGCGCTCATCACGCAGATGGGCGAGCAGGCCGACTACCTGCGCTTCATGCCGGCGCGCACCGCGGGCACGGCGCGCCGCTGGTGGGCCGGCGTGCTGGCGGGGGGGCCGGGCTGGGTGGTGCTGGGCGTGGTCAAGATGCTGGGCGGGGCGGCGCTGGCCTATCTGGCGATCACGCACATGGTGCCGGTCGAGCGCGCGGTCGATCCGAACCAGATGTACCTGGCGGCCTACGAGTACGTGTTCCCGAACTACGGCTGGGCGGTGGCGGCGACGGCGCTGTTCGTGGTGGTCTCACAGCTGAAGATCAACGTGACGAACGCCTATGCGGGTTCGCTGGCCTGGAGCAATTTCTTCTCGCGCGTGGCGCACAGCCACCCGGGGCGCGTGGTGTGGGTGGTGTTCAACGCGCTCATCGCCTTCATGCTGATGGAGATGAACGTGTTCGAGGCGCTGGGCGACGTGCTCGGCCTCTTCGCCAACATCGCCATCGCCTGGATGATGGCCGTGGTGGCCGACCTGGTCGTCAACAAGCCGCTGGGGCTGTCGCCGCCGGGCATCGAGTTCAAGCGCGCGCACCTGTGGGACATCAACCCGGTGGGCGTGGGCGCGATGGCGCTGGCGTCGGTGCTGTCGATCACGGCGCACCTGGGTGTGTTCGGGCCGCTGGCGCAGGCCTTCTCGGCGCTCATTGCGCTGGGCACGGCGCTGGTCGCGTCGCCGCTGCTGGCGTGGGCCACGGGTGGCAAGTATTACCTCGCGCGCACTTCCGACGCGGGCGGCTCGGTGCTGTTCGCGCCGGCCGCGGGCGGGCGCAAGGTGCGCTGGGCGCGGGTCGAGCCGTCGCCGGACGAAGGCGGCAGCTACCAGCGCCTGAAGGTGCAGCACTGCGTGATCTGCGAGCGCGAGTACGAAGGCCCCGACATGGCGCACTGCCCGGCCTACCAGGGCGCGATCTGCTCGCTGTGCTGCACGCTCGACGCGCGCTGCGGCGACCTGTGCAAGCCGCACGCGAGCCTGTCCGCGCAGTGGTCCGCCGTGCTGCGCTGGCTGCTGCCGCGCCGCAGCTGGCGCTACCTGGACACGGGGCTCGGGCATTTCCTGCTGCTGATGCTGGTCATCGTGCCGCTGCTGGCGGTGGTGTTCGGCGTGCTCTACCAGCAGGAGCTGCGGGCCTTGAGCGAAGGCGCGCTCGCGCTGGCGGCGCAGGCCGACGTGGGCGGGGCGCTGGTCGCGGTGCAGCAGGCGTCGCTGCGCTCGGGCTTTCTCAAGGCCTACATGGCGCTGCTGGTCATCGCGGGCATCGTCGCGTGGTGGCTGGTGCTGGCGCACCAGAGCCGCAAGGTGGCGCAGGAAGAATCGAACCGGCAGACCCACCTGCTGGTGCGCGAGATTGCGCTGCACCGCGAGACCGACCGCGCGCTGCAGGACGCGAAGCAAAGCGCCGAAGAGGCCCGCGAGATCGCCGAGCACGCCAAGCTCGCGGCCGACCAGGCGCGGCGCGCGGCGGACCTCGCGAACCAGGCCAAGAGCCGCTACATCAGCGCCATCAGCCACGAGCTGCGCACGCCGCTCAACAGCATCCTGGGCTACGCGCAGCTCATGGGCGAAGACCACTCGGTGCCGCCGCACCGCCAGCAGGCGGTGGCCGTCATCAAGCGCGGCGGCGAGCACCTGCTGTCGCTCATCGAGGGCACGCTGGCCATCGCCCACATCGAGGCCGGCAAGCTCACGCTCGATGCGCGGCCGATGCGCTTTGCCGATGCGATGCGCGAGCTGGCCGACATGTTCGAGCTGCAGGCGGCCGAGAAGGGCCTGCGCTTTCGCTTCGAGGCGGCCGGTGCGTTGCCCGACGTGGTGCGCGCCGACGAAAAACGCGTGAGCCAGATCCTCATCAACCTGCTGGGCAACGCGATCAAGTTCACGGCGGCGGGGCAGGTGACCTTGCGCATTTCGTACGCACGCGAGTTCGCTGCCATCGAGATCGAGGACACCGGGCCGGGCATGACGGCGGCCGACATCGAGCGCATCTTCGAGCCCTTCGCGCGCGGCCACGCGGCGGTGTCGTCGGCGCCGGGCGCGGGCTTGGGCCTGACCATCGCGAAGATGCTGACCGACCTGATGGGCGGCGAGATGAAGGTGCGCAGCACGCCGGGCGAGGGCTCGCTGTTCTGCGTGCGGCTGTTCCTGCCGCGCGTGCACGAGGCGGTGGCGGGCAGCGCGCGCGTTGCGCCGGCACCGCGCGCGCGGCGCGGCTACGAGGGCGCGCGGCGGCGCCTGCTGGTGGTCGACAACGAGGAGGCCGACCGCGAGCTGCTGGGCCATGTGCTCGCGCCGCTGGGCTTCGAGCTGCGCAGCGCAGCCAGCGGGCACGATGCGCTGGACCTCATCGCCGCCGGCTACCGGCCCGACGCCATGTTCGTCGACCTCGCGATGCCCGGCATCGACGGCTGGGAGACCATCCGCCGCGCGCGCAAGCTGGGGCTGGCCGATGCGTCGGTGGCCATCGTCTCGGCCAACGCCTTCGACAAGGGCCTGGACAACGACGTGGGCATTGCGCCCGAAGATTTCTTCGTCAAGCCCGTGCGCCACACCGAACTGCTCGACTGGCTGGAGCGCCGGCTCGCCCTGCAGTGGACCGACACCGCCGCGCGGCCCGCGCCCGCCGTGGCGGCGCCGCGCGCGATGCAGCCGCCGTCGCTGGCGCGCCTGCGCGCGCTCGACGAGGCCGTGGGCCTGGGCTACTTCCGGGGCATCATGAACCAGCTCGACGACATCGACGCCGCGCAGCCCGAGTGCGCCGCGTGGACCGAGGCCCAGCGCGCGCTGGCCCGCCAGTTCCAGTTCGAAGCCATGGGCCGCGCGCTGGCCGAGGCCGCCGAGGGCGCCGCATGACTCTCTTGTCTCCATCGACCATGCCCGCTTCACCGCTTGCCCGCACGCTGCGTGAGCAGCAGGGCGCCCACGGCGACCTGGTGCTGATCGTCGACGACGTGCCCGACAACCTCGCCGTGCTGCACGACGCGCTCGACGAATCGGGCTACACCGTGCTCATCGCCACGAACGGCGAGCAGGCGCTGCAGCGCGCCGCGCAGGCACGCCCCGACATCGTGCTGCTCGACGCCATGATGCCGGGCATCGACGGCTTCGAGGTGGCGCGCCGGCTCAAGGCCGATGCGGCCACCGCGCACATTCCCATCGTGTTCATGACGGGCCTCACCGAAACCGAGCACCTCGTGGCCGCGCTCGAGGCGGGCGGGGTCGACTACGTCACCAAGCCGATCAAGCCGAAGGAGGTGCTGGCGCGCATGAACGTGCACCTGCAGGGCGCCCGCCGCGCGCGGCAGGAGGCGCACCAGGCCGGGCAGGCACGCAATGCGCTCGACGCCTTCGGCTACGCGAGCATCACGGTGCGGCTGCCCGAGGGGCGGCTGATCTGGCAGACGGCGCTGGCGCGCGACCTGCTGGCGCGCTACTGCGAAACGCAGGCGCCCGAGACGCCGCCGGCCGTGCTCGGCTGGCTGCGCCAGCACGCGCCCGACGCCCGCGCGCGCGGCATCGAGCCGCCCGCGCTGGTGATCGCGCAGGGCGCGCGCAGCCTGAGCCTGCGGCTGCACCGCCAGACCGGCGAGGACGACGCCGGCGACGAATGGATGATCGTCATGCGCGAGGTGTCCGACACCGCCGTGATCGAAGCCATGAGCCTGAGCCTGAAGCTCACGGCGCGCGAGGCCGAGGTGCTGTACTGGGTGGTCAAGGGCAAGACCAACAAGGACATCGGCGAGATCCTCGGCAGCAGCCCGGCCACCGCCAAGAAACACCTGGAGCGCGTGTACGTGAAGCTGGGCGTGGAGACGCGCACGGCAGCGGCCGGCGTGGCGATCAAGCGCATCCGCGAGCTGCAGCCGCAGTTCGAACTCTGAAGGGTGGGGGGATGGCGTTGCCGCGTCATGGCGCGGACTTTCCGGCTTCCTAGAATGAGGCAGGGCTCTCCGAGGGAAGCACGAAATGAAGAACAACAACACGCGCACCGCACGCCTGCTCCTTGCCGCAGTCGCGGCGTTGCCGGGCCTGGGCGCACAGGCCGCCGGCCACTTCGATGTCGACGACGCCGGCACGCTCGATCCCGGCCAGTGCCAGTACGAAACCTGGTGGGGCCGCAGTGGCGCCGAGCCGGTCATGACGGGTTTCCATGTCGGGCCGGCCTGCCGGGTCGGGCCGGTCGAGCTGGGGCTGAACTTCGACCGGCTGTCGGCGCAGGGCGTGCATTCGGTCACGGGTGGCCCGCAACTCAAATGGACCTTTGCCGGCGCGGCCGCCGACGCGCCTTTCAGCGCCGCCGTGTCGATGGGCGCGGTGGCCGACCTGCGGCGCGGCGGTCGCTGGGGCGGCCAGTTGGTGGTGCCGCTGACCTGGCGGCCCACCGAGAGCCTGCAATTTCACGCCAACGTCGGTGCCGACTGGGCGCTGGGCACCGGCGTGCGCACGCCGCGCGGCGGCCTGGCCGTGGAGTGGGCGCTGAACGACGCGGTGTCGCTGATCGCCGAGCGCCACCGGGCCGGGGGCCTGTGGACCTCGCGCGTGGGCGGCCGCTTCAGCCTGACGCCGCTGATCAGCGTCGACATCAGCACCTCGCGCACCGGGCCGCAGGGCGTGCGCGGCGTGGTGATCGGGCTGAACCACGAATTCAGCTGGAAATAAGTGAAGGAAAACTGAAATCCGCTGCAATGGGATGAACTCCCGTATCGTGGATTTTGTTGATTTTGAATAAGATTCGGTCACATTTATTAACGAGTCAACGATCCGTGACCCCATCGCCCGTCCTGGACTTCAAGTTCACCGCGCCGCCGGAGAGCCCTGCGCAGACCTTCCTGCCGGGGCGGCCGGCCGGGGTGCTCGGCCGCTCGTTCACGCCGCAGCGCAATCCGCGCCTGCAGGGGCTGCAGTGCCTGCGCTGCGACGCGCTGTACCCGGTCACGCTCGCCAACGACGGCTGCCCGGCCTGCCGGCAGGCCGGCTTTCACGTCGGGCTGCGCGCCAGCTACCGGCCCGGCGGCCCGGACGTGGTGCCGATGCCGTACGTGCAGGGCTTTTCGCTCGGCGAGGGCAACACGCCGCTGCACGACATGCCCGAGCTCGCGCGGCAGTTCGACATCGCGCGCCTGAGCATCAAGGACGAATCGCGCAACCCCACCGGCTCGCCGAAAGACCGGCTGACCGCGATGGGCGTGGCGCAGGCGCTGGACGCCGGGGCCCACACGCTGGTGCTCGCCTCGTCGGGCAACACGGCAGTGTCGGCGGCGCACTACGCCTGGGCCGCGGGGCTCGGTTGCGAGGTGGCCTCCTACGAGGCGATGCCCGCCACCTACGCCCGCCAGCTCGACGCGCTGGGCGCGCGGCGCTATGTGTTCGCCGACAACACCGGCCGCTGGGGCTTCGTGCGCGAGCGCTCGCAGTACCCGGGGTATTTCGCGCTGTCCAACTACCGCCTGCCGGCACTGGGCAGCGCACCCTTGGGCGTGGAGGGCTACAAGGCCATCGCCGAAGAGTGCCTGAAGGACGGCGGCCTGCCCGACCACGTCGTGGTGCCGACCGGCCGCGGCGACATGGCCTGGGGCATCTACGCCGGCTTTCGCGAGCTGCTGGCGGCGGGGCGCATCGCGCGCCTGCCGCGGATGTGGCTGGTCGAGCCCTTCCCGCGGCTGTCGCGCGTGCTCGGCGGCGGGGCGCTCAACGGCAGCTACCCCGGTCGCACGGCGCAGCTGTCGAGCGCGGGCGCGACGGTCACGTATCTGCAATGGCAGGCCGCCACGGCCAGCGGCGGCGGGGCGGTGGTGGTGGGCGACGACGAGGCCCGCGCGGCGCGGCGGCTGCTCACCGCGGCCGGCGTGAGCGCCGAACTGGCGGCAGCGGCAGGCCTAGGGGCTGTGCGACAACTGCGCGAGGCCGAGACCATCGCGGCCGATGCGCATGTCGTGATGGTGCTGACCTCCGACGCGTCGAGCGACCCGAGCTGGCCTGACCGCGCCGTGGCCTGAGCCGCGCGTGCCGTGCAACCCCGGGGCTCAGCGCCCCGTGTGCACCTTGATGCGGATCGTCGCGACGTCCCAGCCCCGGTTCTTCAGCCGCGTGACCAACATCGGCGACAGCTGCCGCAGCTTGGCGGCCGCGGCGCTGCCCTTGACCAGCAGGCACCAGACATCGCCCTCGGCTGGCCCCGGCTGGATGGCCGCGCGCATGGCCGGCGGAATCAACCCTTCGATCGCCTTCAGCCGCTCGGCCGTGTCCCGCGCGCGCGCCATCAGGCTCCCCAGGGTGGGGGCGCCTGCCGCAGCATCGTGCAGTGAAATGGCGGGGGGCAGTCGGCGATACATGGGTAATCCAGGGGTTAGAAACAAGACAGCTAAAATGCCCGGTTTGCCGACGCGTGCGTCGGCGTTTGTTCCGGAACGGGGCCATCCGACTTCGAGACTTGCGAAGCTTGCATTCGAAGAAGGTGCGCCCAACTGCTTTCACCATATCTTAGGGAATCCGGTCGCAGTGCCTGTCGTGTCAGGTGCCCGCCCCTCTCCACGCCCATGGCAACCAACTTCCTGACCCAGATCTTCGGCAGTCGCAACGACCGGCTCCTCAAGCAGTATCGCAAGACGGTGACGCGCATCAATGCGCTCGAACCCGAATTCGAAAAGCTCAGCGACGACGCGCTGCGCGCCAAGACGCAGGAATTCAAGGACCGCATCGCCAAGGGCGAGTCGCTCGACGACCTGTTGCCCGAAGCCTTCGCCACCGTGCGCGAAGGCTCCAAGCGCGTCATGAAGATGCGCCACTTCGACGTCCAGCTGCTCGGCGGCATGGCACTGCACAACGGCAAGATCTCCGAAATGCGCACCGGCGAAGGCAAGACGCTGACCGCCACGCTGCCCGTGTACCTGAACGCGCTGTCCGGCAAGGGCGTGCACGTGGTCACGGTGAACGACTACCTGGCCAACCGCGACGCGACCTGGATGGGCCGCCTGTACAACTTCCTGGGCCTGTCGGTCGGCATCAACCTGCCGCAGATGCCACGCGAAGAGAAGCAGGCCGCCTACGGCAGCGACATCACGTACGGCACGAACAACGAGTACGGCTTCGACTACCTGCGCGACAACATGGTCTACGAGCCCGGCGACCGGGTGCAGCGCGGCCTGAACTTCGCGATCGTCGACGAGGTGGACTCCATCCTGATCGACGAGGCCCGCACGCCGCTGATCATCAGCGGCCAGGCCGAAGACCACACCGACCTGTACCTGGCGATCAACAAGGTGGTGCCGCTGCTCAAGAAGCAGGAAGGCGAAGCCGATCCGCGCACGGGCGAGGGCGTCACAGTGCCCGGCGACTTCACGGTCGACGAAAAGACTCACCAGGTCTTCCTGACCGAAGACGGCCACGAGAACGCCGAGCGCATCCTGGGCGAGCTCAAGCTGATCCCCGAAGGCGCGTCGCTGTACGACCCGGCCAACATCACGCTGATGCATCACCTGAATGCCGCGCTGCGTGCCCGCCACCTGTACCACCGCGACCAGCACTACGTGGTGCAGCAGGGCGAAGTGGTCATCGTCGACGAATTCACCGGCCGCCTCATGAGCGGCCGCCGCTGGAGCGACGGCCTGCACCAGGCCGTGGAAGCCAAAGAAGGTGTCGAGATCCAGGCCGAGAACCAGACCCTGGCCTCGATCACCTTCCAGAACTACTTCCGCCTGTACGGCAAGCTGGCCGGCATGACCGGCACGGCCGACACCGAGGCCTACGAGTTCCAGGAAATCTACGGTCTCGAGACCACGATCATTCCGCCGAACCGCATCAGCAAGCGCGACGACCAGCTCGACCGCGTCTACAAGACCACGCGCGAGAAATACGAAGCGGCGATCCAGGACATCCGCGAGTGCTACGAGCGCGGCCAGCCGGTGCTGGTGGGCACCTCGTCCATCGAGAACTCCGAAATCATCGACGCCCTGCTCGAGAAGGCAGGCCTGCCGCACCAGGTGCTGAACGCCAAACAGCACGCCCGCGAAGCCGACATCGTCGCGCAGGCCGGCCGCACGAAGATGATCACCATCGCGACCAACATGGCCGGCCGCGGCACCGACATCGTGCTGGGCGGCAACATCGAGAAGATGATCGAGGCGATCGAGGCCGACGAAGGCCGCGACGAAGCCACCAAGCAGGCCGACATCGCCCACGTGCGCGCCGAGTGGACCAAGGACCACGAGTTCGTGAAGTCGCTGGGCGGCCTGCGCATCATCGCCACCGAACGCCACGAGTCGCGCCGCATCGACAACCAGCTGCGCGGCCGTTCGGGCCGCCAGGGCGACCCGGGCTCCTCGCGCTTCTACCTGAGCCTGGACGATCCGCTCATGCGCATCTTCGCGGGCGACCGCGTGAAGGCGATCATGGACCGCCTGAAGATGCCCGACGGCGAAGCCATCGAGGCCGGCATCGTCACGCGCAGCATCGAGAGCGCGCAGCGCAAGGTCGAGGCGCGCAACTTCGACATCCGCAAGCAGCTGCTCGAGTACGACGACGTGTCGAACGACCAGCGCAAGGTGATCTACCAGCAGCGCAACGACATCCTCGACGCGGCCGACCTCACGGCGCAGATCGCCGCGCTGCGCGAAGGCTGCTTCACCGACCTCGCGCGCCAGTACGTGCCGCGCGAATCGGTCGAGGAGCAATGGGACCTCGACACCCTCGAGAAGAGCCTGTTCACCGAGTGGGGCATCGACATGCCGCTCAAGCAGCAGGTCGAGGCCGCCGATGCCATCTCCGACGAGGAAGTGGTCGAGAAGATCGTGGCCTACGCCAACGAGAGCTTCGACGCCAAGGTTGCACTCATCGGCCAGGAGAACTTCACCCAGTTCGAACGCATGGTGCTACTGCAGAGCATCGACACCCACTGGCGCGAACACCTGGCCTCGCTCGACTACCTGCGCCAGGGCATCCACCTGCGCGGCTATGCGCAGAAGCAGCCCAAGCAGGAATACAAGCGCGAGGCCTTCGAGCTCTTCGGCCAGCTGCTCGACTCGGTCAAGAACGAAGTCACGCGCCAGCTCATGACGGTGCGCGTGCAGTCGGGCGAACAGCTCGAGCAGGCGGCCGAGGAAATGGAAAGCCGCGGCGAGAACGTCTCGAACATCACCTACACCGCGCCCACCGAGACCGGCGAGGTCGAGGTGCGCGTCGACGAAGAGAACCAGCGCCGCCTCGCGGCCGTCGGCACGGGCGCCCTGAGCGCCGAAGCCGCCGCCTTTGCGCGCGTCGGCCGCAACGACCCCTGCCCCTGCGGCAGCGGCAAGAAGTACAAAGCGTGCCACGGCAAGCTGAACTGAGCTGAAGTCCCGCACCTTTCATTGAGAGAAATCCCATGCCCGTGAACCTGTCCGCTCCCGATCCCGCCGCCTTGTTCGCGGTGCCCGGCGTCCGCATCGGCGTGGCCGAAGCCGGCGTGCGCAAGGCCAACCGCAAGGACCTGACCGTCGTGCTGATCGACGAAGGCTCGGCGGTCGGCGGCGTGTTCACGCAGAACCGCTTCTGCGCCGCCCCGGTGCAGGTCTGCCGCGACCACCTGAAGGCCAACTACGGCATCCGCGCGATGGTGATCAACACCGGCAACGCCAACGCCGGTACCGGCGAAGACGGCCTGATGCGCACGCGCTCCACCTGCATCGCGCTGGCGCGCCACCTGGAGCTCGCTCCCGAGCAGATCCTGCCGTTCTCGACCGGCGTGATCATGGAGCCGCTGCCCGTGGACCGCATCGAGGCCGGCCTGCCGGCCGCGCTGGCCGATGCGTCGGAAAACAACTGGGCCCGTGCCGCCGAAGGCATCATGACCACCGACACGATCCCCAAGGCGTTCAGCCGCCAAGTGCAGATCGGCGGTGCCACGGTCACCATCACCGGCATCAGCAAGGGCGCCGGCATGATCCGTCCGAACATGGCGACCATGCTCGGCTTCATGGCGACCGACGCGAAGATCGACCCGGCGCTGATCCAGCCGCTGGCCACGCAACTGGCCGACGCCTCGTTTAACCGCGTGACCATCGACGGCGACACCTCGACCAACGACTCGTTCGTGGTCATCGCCACGCAGAAGGCCGCGCACGCGACCATCACCTCGCTCGACTCGACCGACGGCCAGGCGCTCGTGGCCGCGATGCGTGACGTGGCCCGCCTGCTGGCGCAGGCCATCGTGCGCGACGGCGAAGGCGCGACCAAGTTCATCACCATCCAGGTCGACGGCGGCAAGGACGGGGCCGAGTGCCGCCAGGTGGCTTATGCCGTGGCGCATTCGCCGCTGGTCAAGACCGCCTTCTTCGCCAGCGACCCGAACCTGGGCCGCATCCTGGCGGCCGTCGGCTACGCCGGCATTGCCGACCTCGACCAGACCGGCATCGATCTGTTCCTGGACGACGTGCACGTGGCGGTGAAGGGCGGGCGCAACCCGTCGTACCGTGAGGAAGACGGCCAGCGCGTGATGAAGCAGAGCGAAATCACCGTGCGCATCGGCCTGGGCCGCGGCACCGCCAGCGACACCGTGTGGACCTGCGACTTCAGCCACGAATACGTGACCATCAACGCCGACTACCGGTCATGAACGAGCAGTTCCAGAAGCTCATCGAGCGCGCCGAACAGCTCATCGGCCGCATCGAATCGATCCTGCCGCAGCCGCTGGCCGCGCCCGCCGACTGGAGCGCCTCCATCGCGTGGCGCTACCGTCGCCGCAGCTCCGGCCATGGCGTGCTGGAGCCCGTGAAGCACGTGGCCACGATGGCGCTTGATTCGCTGAGGGAAATCGACGTCCAGAAGGAAAAGATCGAGCGCAACACGCGCCAGTTCGTCGAAGGCAAGCCGGCCAACAACGTGCTGCTGACCGGCGCACGCGGCACGGGCAAGTCGTCGCTGATCCGCGCCTGCCTGCAGGCCTACGCGCCGCAGGGCCTGCGCCTGATCGAGGTCGACAAGGCCGAGCTCACCGACCTGCCCGACATCGTCGAGGTGGTGTCGCAGCGTCCCGAGAAGTTCATCGTCTTCAGTGACGACCTGAGCTTCGACGAGGGCGAGCCGGGCTACAAGGCGCTCAAGTCGATCCTCGACGGCTCGATTGCCGCGTCGACGCCCAACGTGCTCATCTACGCGACCAGCAACCGGCGCCACCTGCTGCCCGAGTACATGAAGGACAACCTCACGTACAAGCACACGGACGATGGCGAGGTGCATCCGGGCGAGGTGATCGAAGAGAAGATCTCGCTGTCGGAGCGCTTCGGCCTCTGGGTGAGCTTCTACCCCTTCAGCCAGAACGAATACCTGACGATCGTGGGCCAGTGGCTCTCGTCGTTCGGCGTCGACGACGCGGCCATCGCGGCGGCGCGGCCCGAGGCGCTCGTGTGGGCGCTGGAGCGCGGCTCGCGCAGCGGCCGCGTGGCCTACCAGTTCGCGCGCGACTACGCAGGACGGGCCGGCGCGTGAGCGAGACGGCACGCAAGCACACCGAAGTGGCCGTCGGCGTGCTGATCCGGCTGGCCGACGAGGCGCTGCTGCTCACCACGCGCCCCGAAGGCAAGGCCTATGCAGGCTACTGGGAGTTTCCGGGCGGCAAGATCGAGGCCGGTGAAACGGTCGAGGAAGCCCTGCGCCGCGAGCTGCAGGAAGAGCTGGGCATCACCATCGGTGGCGCCGAGGTCTGGAAGGTCACGGAGCACGACTACCCGCATGCGCTGGTGCGCCTGCACTGGTGCAAGGTGACGGACTGGACCGGCGAGTTCGAAATGCGCGAAAGCCAGGCCATGGCCTGGCAGCAATTGCCGCTCGACGTGGCGCCGGTGCTGCCGGGCGCGCTGCCGGTGCTGGCGTGGCTGGTCGAGGAACGCGGCCTGCCCGCGTCGGCCGCCGAGGCGGTGTCGAGCGTCGCCTGACGACGCACGGCACGACCGTGGTCCGGAAGTAAGAGATATGCATCCCAAGTACCGTGCCGACATCGACGGCCTGCGCGCCGTGGCCGTGGCCTCGGTCGTCATCTTCCACGCGTTCCCGAAGCTGCTGCCGGGCGGCTTCATCGGCGTCGACATCTTCTTCGTGATCTCGGGCTTCCTGATCACGACGATCATCATGCAGAGCCACGCGGCCGGCGATTTCAGCTACCGCGACTTCTATGCGCGGCGCATCCGCCGGATCTTCCCCGCACTGATGCTGATGCTGGCGGGCGTGCTGGCCTTCGGCTGGTACGTGCTGCTCAACAAGGAATTCGTCGAGCTGGGCAAGCAGGCGCTGGGCGGCGTGGGCTTCGTGGCCAACTTCGTCTTCTGGAGCGAGGCCGGCTACTTCGACACGGCCGCCGAGACCAAGCCGCTGCTGCACCTGTGGTCGCTGGGCATCGAAGAACAGTTCTACATTTTCTGGCCGCTGCTGCTCGGGCTGGCCTGGCGCCGGCGCTGGCCGATCGTGCGCGTGCTGTGGGTCCTGGCGGTGGTGTCGTTCCTCATCAACGTGACGACGATCCACCCGTTCCGCACGGCGGCCTTCTATTCGCCGGCCTCGCGCTTCTGGGAGCTCATGGTGGGCGGCATCCTGGCCTGCATGCGGATGAAGCCGTCGGCACCGAGCGTCTGGCGCAGCCATGTGCAGTCGGTGCTGGGCGTGGGCCTGATCGTGCTGGGCCTCGTGATGATCCGCAGCGACAAGGCCTTCCCCGGCTGGTGGGCGCTGCTGCCGACGCTGGGCGCGGTGAGCTGCATCGCGGCCGGCCCGACGGGCGTGCTGAACAAGTACTTCCTGTCGAACCGCGCGATGGTGTGGATCGGCCTGATCAGCTATCCGCTGTACCTGTGGCACTGGCCGCTGCTGGTGTACGCGCGGATCGTCAAGGGCGCGGAGCCGTCGGTGGGCACGCGCGTGACGATGGTGGTCGCGAGCGTGCTGCTGGCCTGGCTGACCTACCGCTTCATCGAGCGGTTCACGCGGGCCCGCCTGGGCGCGGGCATGCTGCGCACGCTCGTGGGCACCGGTGCCTTCGTGGCCGTGGCCGGCGTGGCCGTGCTCAACGGCCTGCCCGCACGCCACAACAGCGAGCTGCTGCAGAAGGTGACCGACGCGACGGTGGACGGCGACTACTACGCCGGCTTTTCCTCGGAGAACTTCGGACCCTACGCGGTGAATCGCATCGGCAACGGCGCCCGCAAGGTGCTGCTGATCGGCGACAGCCACGTCATCGAATACGGCCCGCGCGCCGCGGAGCTGGCACGCCTCGCGCCCGAGCGCATGGCGACCACGTACTTCTTCACCTACGGCGCGTGCCCGGCCATTCCGAACGTCTTCGCCGAGCAGAACCCCGGCTGCGGCCCGGCCCGCGACCAGTGGATGGCGATGGCACGCGACCCGCAGATCGACACCGTGCTGATCGGCAGCTGCTGGAACTGCTACTTCACGGGCGACTTCCCGCTGGACTATGTGCTGCGCGCGAACGGCGCGTCGCTCTCCCTGACCCGCGGCGACCGCGCCGGCATCGAGCCCTCGCTGGCGGCGCTGCAGGCCTGGGTGACCGAACTGGTCAAGCAGAAGAAAAAGGTCTATCTGCTGCTGGACAACGCGCTGGGCGACGACTTCGAACCCCGCCGCATGATCGAGGGCAGCCGGCTGCGCACGCTCTCGGTGGTGGGCAATTCGCCGACCGCGCCCGTGCTGGCTGACCAGGTGAAGCTCAACCAGCGGCTCCTGCAGATCGCGGCCGCCAGCGGCGCGGAGGCGATCGACGTGCTGGGCGCCCTGTGCAAGGACGGCCAGTGCCCGCGGACCATGCCCGACGGTGCGCCGGCCTACAAGGACCACGGCCATCTGCGGCCTGCGTTCACGCGGCAGTTCGCGACCTACCTGGACAAGGTGTTCCTGGAAGAGGGCGTGCAGCCCGCGGCAGCCAACTGACGGCCCCGCAGCCCTGGGCTGCGGCGGCGTGCATGCAATCTATTGCTGCAGCTTGGGATCGCCGAAAGGCTCTTCGTCGGGCGGTGTCTCCGCCGGCATCCTGAATTCCTCGGTCGCCCAAGCGCCGAAGTCGATGCCCTTGCAGCGTGCGCTGCAGAACGGCCGGAACGGGTTGCGCTCCGCATAAATGCTGTCGCCGCCGCAGGTCGGGCAGCGGACGATGCGTTCGTCTTCTTTCTTCTTGCTCACACCGGGCCTCACGCGCAGAGGGTCAGTTCGAAGGGGGTGTCTTCCGTGCTCGGGTGCAGGCGGTCGTCGGCCTCGTGCCGCATGAGCCGCACCGAGACCATGAGGCGGTTGCCGCTGATTTCCGGGACCAGGCCCAGCTTGGGATCGATGCGCAGCCGCAGCAGCTGGAAGCTGCGTCCCTGCGGCAGGTTCTGCTGGAACTGCCCGTGGGTGGCGATCACCTTGTAGGGCACGTCGGCGTCGCGCAGCAGCTTGAGCAGCAGGTAGATCGACGAGGCCAGCGGCGACAGCGTGTTCGACCAGCGTTCCAGGTCGGCGCGGCGGCTGGCCGGCGTGCGGTGCTGCCACGCGTAGTAGGCGGGCAGGTCGAACTCGCAGGTGCCGCCCGGGATGCCGGCGCGGCTGCGGATGCTCATGAGCCACTCGTTCTCGGTGAGTGCCTGTCCCGCCTTGCCGGCCACGCCGTTGAGCGCGCTGAAGTTGCGTTCGAGCTGGTCGACCACCTGGTTCAGCACCGTCTCGGCGATGGCCGGATTGCCCCGGTAGCTGTTGAAGACGTTCTTGTGCTTGTCGAGGTCGCGCAGCACGTCGGCCTTGAGGTCGGCGCGCGCCGCCACGTCCATGATCTCGAAGATCGTGACCAGGGCGTAGTGGTGCGAAAGCGGCGATTCCGAGGGCACCAGTTCCCCGAGGCGACGGAACAGATGCTCCAGCCTCAGGTACGTGCGGATGCGCTCGTTGAAGGGGTACTCGTAGAGGATCACGCGTATTTGTCGGTTTCCTGTCGCGGAATCATAACTTCAGGGCGATTTGGAAGGGGGTGTGGGCATCACTTCACGCACCGCGGCCAGCATGCGCTCGCCGAGTGCGAGCTGTCCGTGCATGGACATGTGCGTGTCGTTCGAGAAGTAGAAGTCGCGGATCTGCGTGTGCTTTTCGCGGGTGAAGGCGTAGAGGTCGGGGCCCAGCTTCGCGTCGCGGAAGCCGCTTTCGAAGTCCTTCGAGAAATCGGGCTTGAGGTAGACCGTGGTCTTGTTGGGCACCACCATCCACAGGAGCGGGATGGTGCTGTGCGCAGCGGTGAAGTTCTTCATTCGCGCCAGCGTGTCGGAGGTCAACGGGCCATTGTCCTCGTCTTCCTGGAAGAAGGGCATCCGGTCGCACTGGCGATGCGAGAAGAATTTGCAACCGTCGGGGACTTTCCTTACCCAGGTGTCACGATCGAAATAGGTGTCTACCGGCGAGTTCTTGGCCTTCCACGTGTGGTAATAGGTCACGACGCCGGTCATGTACTGCACTTCCCAGTTGGGCGCGAAGGCCGGCACGGTCTCGTCGGGCTCGATGAGGGGCTCGGCCTTGGCGCTGTAGGGGAAGATGGTCTTGCCATCCTTGCAGCGCTCGCTGTAGCGCATGCGCATGTCCAGCAGGCGCTCCACGCTTTCGATGATGACCAGCTTGCCCTTGAAGCCGGAGTCATGGACCCACTGGCTGAAGTCGCCGCACAGCGATTCGCCGTACTGGCCCCAGTAGGAGGTCGAGACCCGGTAGCCGGCCTTGGCAAGCACGGACTGCCAGCGGTGCGTCATGGAGAAGCTGTCGCCGACGACCATCACGTCCGCCTGTTCGATGGGTGTGCTGGCGAGGTAGACCGGGTCGACCTTGGGCGGCGGGTCGCGCCAGCCGAACTCGCGTTCGGACAGGCGCCCGATGCGCGTGAGGTCGCCGTAGGGCACCGGGCTGGTGAGCGAAATGATCCACAGGGCCATCAGGACGAAGTAGCCGAAGAGGAAGAACCGCAGCCAGACTTTCGCGGGCGTCGTGGTCGTCGTCATGTCGAATCAGAATTGGAAATAGAGGAAGGGGCTGTAGCCGCCCAGCTTCGAAACGCACCACGCGAACAGTGCGAAGGTACCGATGGCGAGCACCACGGTCGACAGGCGGGCCATCACCGGGCGGCCGGCCATCGACTTCGGGTGGGGAATCCAGCGCTCCAGGGTGATGGTCGGCGGCAGCGTCAGGCAGATGACGATCGCCACCAGCATGAGCTGGAAGAACTCCGGCTTGCGGAACGGCACCTTGCCGAACTCGCTGAACGCCGAGACCGGTGCGCCGTGCAGGCCCAGCATGCCCTTGTAGATGGACATGGCCGTGTTCATGCCGTCGGCGCGGAAGACGATCCAGGCCACCACCACGCACAGGAAGGTCAGCAGCCAGCCCAGCACGCGCGCGATGCGCCCCGGGGTGGCGTTGCGGCGGACCTTGGCGTTCCAGAGGTGGTTGACCATCAGGAACGCGCCGTGCATCGCGCCCCAGACCACAAAGGTCCAGGCCGCGCCGTGCCACAGGCCGCCCAGCAGCATCGTGAGGAACAGGTTCAGGTAGCGCCGCGCCGGGCCCTTGCGGTTGCCGCCCAGCGGCACGTAGAGGTAGTCGCGCAGGAAGGTCGACAGCGAGATGTGCCAGCGGCGCCAGAACTCGATGATGTTGGTCGACTTGTAGGGCGAGCGGAAGTTGAGCGGCAGCTGCACGCCCAGGCACATCGAGAGGCCGACGGCCATGTCCGAGTAGCCCGAGAAGTCGAAATAAATCTGCAGCGTATAGGCCAGCGCACCGAACCACGCGGTGTACAGCGTGGGCTCGATGCCCTTGTGAACGCCGTTGAACATCAGGTCGGCGTACTGCCCCATGGGGTCGGCGATCAGCAGTTTCTTGGCGAGGCCGAAGACGAAGATCGTGAGGCCGATGGCGACCTTGTTCGGGTCCATCCGGTAGGTCGCGGGGTTCGCGAACTGCGGCATCATCTGCGCGTGGTGCAGCACCGGGCCCGCGATCAGGTGCGGGAAGTAGGTGACGAACAGCATGTAGTGGATGAAGCTGCGCTCATGCACCTTGCCCTGCCAGCAGTCGACCAGGAAGGCGATCTGCGTGAAGGTATAGAACGAGATGCCGATCGGCAGCACGATGTGCACCAGATCGATCGGCGTGAGACCCGCGGCGACCAGCCCGGCGTCGACGTTTTCCAGGAAGAAGTTGGCGTACTTGAAGACGGCGAGCACGCCCAGGTTGATCACCAGCGCGGTGATCAGCAGCGTCTTGCGCTTGCGGTCGTTGCGGCCCGGCGCGGGTGTCAGCTGCAGGCCGAACCAGTAGTTGACGCAGATGGAGCCCAGCAGCAGCGGCAGGGCCTGCATGCTCCACCAGCCATAGAAGAACAACGAGGCCAGTCCGAGGAAGCCGGCGGCGGCGCGGGTGTTGCGCTTGCCGATCAGGAAGAACCCGATCAGGACCAGCGGGAAATAGACAAAAATGAAGGGATACGAGTTGAAAAGCATCTCGGGGAGGGCACTGCAGTGGCGAGCGCCTTTTTGTCGTAATCGTTATAGAGCCGCCGGGGCGGCTGGTCTCCGATTATCGCGTGGTGGCCGCAGCCCACAGCTTCCAGAGACCCCGCACCTCGGTGCCCAGTTCCGCGAGCGTCAGTGACTCGTTGTAAATCACGGCGTCGGCGGCGGCCCGGCGCGCCTTGCGCGGCGCCTGCTGGGCGATCACGGCGCGCACGGCCTCGGGCTCCCATCCCGAGCGGGCGACCACACGCTGCAGCTGCGTGTCTTCGCGGGCATCGACCACCAGCACGCGGTCCACGAGGGCGCGCCAGCGGCCGGATTCGACCAGCAGGGGGACGTCGAACACGACGACGGCGTCGTCGCCGGCCGCGGCGGCCTGGCGTTGCGTCTCGGTGCCGATCAGCGGATGCAGGATGGCTTCGAGGCGGAGCTTGGCGCCCGCGTCGGCGAACACCAGCTGGCGCATGGCGGCCCGGTCGAGGCTACCGTCGGGCGCGATGACGGAAGGGCCGAATGCGGCCTCGATGGCGGGCATCGCGATGCCGCCGGACTGCGCGATGCGGCGTGCGATGGCGTCGGTGTCGACCAGCACCGCGCCTTCGGCCACCAGCAGCGACGCGACCGTGCTCTTGCCGCTGCCGATGCCGCCGGTCAGGCCGATGCGCTTTACCGCCATGCCGCTGTCGTTCTCAAAGGGCCAGGGCCCCGAAAGGGAAGGCGAAGGGAATCCACTGCTTGACGACGGCGGGACCAGCCACGAGGCAGATCAGGCCGGCGCCGGCCAGGAAGGGGCCGAAGGCGATGGGAATGTCCTTGTGGGCCAGCTTGCCGGCGAAGCGCAGCGTGAGGCCGATCACCGCGCCCACCACCGAGGAGACGAGGATGATCGCAATGAGGTAGTCGGCGCCGAGCCAGGCGCCCAGAGCGGCGAGCAGTTTGAAGTCCCCATGTCCCATGCCTTCCTTGCCTGTGGCCAGACGGTAGGCATGGTACACAAGCCACAGGCTCAGGTAGCCGAACACGGCGCCCCAGACCGCGGTGTTCAGGCTGACGCCGGTCCAGCCCATGGCGGCACCGACCAGGCCGAGCCAGAGCAGCGGGTAGTTCAGGGCGTCGGGCAGGAACTGGGTGTCGAAGTCGATCAGAAACTGGCAGATCAGCACCGCGCCGAAGGCCGCCCAGAGCGCGCCCGTGGGGGTGATGCCGAAGCGGTGCGCGCACAGGGCGAACAGCGCACTCGTGATCAGTTCGACGAGCGGGTAGCGGGGGCTGATCGAGGTCTTGCAGCTGGCGCACCGGCCACGCAGCACGAGGTAACTGAGCACCGGGATATTCTGGTACCAGCGGATCTTGTGGCCGCACGCACCGCAGCGCGAGGCGGGGCGCGTGAGGTCGAAGGGCGGGAGCTTCTCGAGCGCTTCGGCGGCCTTGTCGGCGGCCGCCTCGAGCCCTGCGGGCGGTACCGCCTTCGGGCCGAAGACCAGCGACCAGAGCGAAGGCACGTCCTTCGACGATATGAGGTTGGCGACCGCATCGCTCAGCCAGCCCCGGTACATCATGACCGGGGTGCGGTAGATCACCACGTTGAGGAAACTGCCGATCAATAGCCCCAGCACACCGGCCAATGCGGTGTCGAACCCTTGCGACACCAGCATCAGACGACCTGGCCGAGCTTGAAGATGGGCAGGTACATCGACACCACGATGCCGCCGATGATGACGCCCAGGAACACGATGATGATGGGTTCCATCAGGCTGGAGAGGCCGGCGACCATGTCGTCGACTTCGGACTCGTAGAAGTCGGCGGCCTTGCCGAGCATGTGGTCGATCGAGCCTGATTCCTCGCCGATGGCGGTCATTTGAATCACCATCGAGGGGAACAGGTTGACGTTGGTCATGGCCGTCGTGAGGCTGGTGCCGGTCGAGACCTCCTGCTGGATCTTGGCGGTGGCATCGCCGTAGACCGAGTTGCCCGATGCGCCGCCCACGGAGTCGAGAGCCTCCACCAGCGGTACGCCGGCTGCGAACATGGTGGCGAGCGTGCGGGTCCAGCGGGCGATGCAGGATTTCTCTATCAGCGTGCCGAAGATCGGGAGGCGCAGCAGCAGACGGTCCATGAATTTTTGGACGCGTTCGTTGCGTTTCCAGGCCTGCAGGAAGAAGTAAGTCCCGCCGCCGATGACTCCAAAGATCAGCCACCAGTAAGAAACGAAGTACTCGCTGATGGCCATCACAATCAGCGTCGGTGCGGGTAGGTCGGCGCCGAATGAAGTGAACACTTGCTTGAAGGCGGGAATCACGAAGATCATGATGATCGCCACCACAATGAAGGCTACGACGACCACTGAGGTTGGGTACATCAACGCCGACTTGATCTTCGACTTGATCGCTTCGGTTTTCTCCATGTACGTCGCGAGACGATCCAGCAACTCCTCCAGAATACCGGCCGCTTCCCCGGCTTCCACGAGGTTGCAATAGAGATTATCGAAGTACTTCGGAAACTTGCGAAAAGCAGCCGACAGCGAGGTGCCGGTCTCGACGTCGCTGCGGATGTCGTTCAGCAGCTTGGCGACGCTCGGGTTCGCGTTGCCGCGCCCGACGATGTCGAAGGCCTGCAGCAGCGGTACGCCCGCCTTCATCATGGTCGCGAGCTGGCGCGTGAAGATCGCGATGTCCTTGGGCTTGATCGCCTTGCCCGAGCGCATGCGGCGCTTCTTGATCTTGGAGGCCAGCACGCCCTGGCGACGCAAGGCCGCCTGCACCTGGTTCTCCCCGGCGGCGCGAAGCTCGCCGCGCACCAGCTTGCCGTTGCGGTCCTTGCCTTCCCATTCGAAGACGAATTCCTTGTGCGTGACCTGGGAGCGGGAGGATGCCACTGTTGCCATTCGATCTCCGGTGTTCAGTGTGTTCGTTATAGGTTGGTGCAGGCGACGACTTCTTCGAGTGAAGTGAGACCCTGCATGACTTTGCGAAGGCCGGACTGGCGCAGCGAGCGCACGCCTTCGGCTTCGGATTGGTTCGCGATGTCCAGCGCGCTGCCGTCGCGCAGGATGATTTCCTGGATGGCCTCCGAAATCGGCATCACCTGGTAGATGCCGACCCGGCCTTTGTAGCCACCGCTGCAGGCGGCGCAGCCGACCGGGCGGTAGGGCTTCCAGGTGCCGTTGATGTCTTCCTCTTTGAAGCCGGCATCGAGCAGGGCTTCGCGTGGGATGTCGATCGGCGCGCGGCACAGCATGCACAGCCGGCGTGCGAGGCGTTGCGCGGTGATCAGGATCACGCTCGACGCGATGTTGAACGGCGCGATGCCCATGTTGCGCATGCGCGTGAGCGTGGTCGGGGCGTCGTTGGTGTGCAGCGTCGACAGCACCAGGTGACCGGTTTGCGCGGCCTTGATCGAGATGTCGGCGGTTTCGAGGTCGCGGATTTCGCCGACCATGATGATGTCGGGATCCTGCCGCAGGAAGGCACGCAACGCGGCCGCGAAGGTGAGGCCGGCCTTCTCGTTGACGTTGACCTGATTGACGCCGGGCAGGTTGATTTCCGACGGGTCTTCCGCCGTCGCGATGTTGACGCCCGGCTGGTTGAGCAGGTTCAGGCAGGTGTACAGCGACACGGTCTTGCCTGAACCCGTGGGGCCGGTCACCAGCACCATGCCGTAGGGGCGGCCGATGGCGTGGAGGAGTCGTTCTTTCTCGTCGGCGTCGTAGCCCAGGGCGTCGATGCCCATGCGCGCGCTGCTCGGGTCCAGGATACGCACGACGATCTTCTCGCCGAACAGCGTGGGCAGGGTGCTCACGCGGAAGTCGATCACTCGGTCGGGGCCGATCTTGAGCTTCATGCGGCCGTCTTGTGGCACGCGTTTTTCCGAGATGTCGAGCCGGGAAATGACCTTGATGCGCGAGGCCAGCTTGTCCTTGATGACCGTGGGTGGGCTGGCGATTTCGCGCAGCTCGCCATCGACCCGAAAGCGCACCCGGTAATGGTGTTCGTAGGGCTCGAAGTGGATGTCCGAGGCCCGCATGCTCACGGCGTCGAGCAGCATCTTGTGCAGGAAGCGCACCACGGGTGCGTCTTCGACTTCGGCAATGGCCTGCTCGTTGGCATCGCCCGAGGTGTCGGCCGTGACGTCGTCGAACTCGAACTCGGTGCCGACGATGCTGTTGATGGTTTCAGCCGCGCTCGCAGCGGCGGCTTCGATCATGCGCGAGAGCTTGTCGTACTCGGCGATGACCCAGTCCACGCCCATCTGCGACGCGAACTTGATTTTTTCCGCGGCCTGCTGGTCCGACGGGTCGGCCGTCGCGACGATCAGGCGGTTGTTGCGCTTGCTGAGAACGACGATGCGGTACGCATGGCAGAGCTTCGGATCGAGCAGGTCCTTGGGCAGGCGCTGGTGATCGATGGCATCGAGGTCGAGCAGCGGGGCTCCGAAGGCGCTCGACAGGGTGTGGGCGAGGTCCGCAGCCGAAACGGCGCCGGTGCCGGTCAGTTCGGCGATGAAGCTGGTGCGGCCGCTCAGCGACTTCTGATAGATGTCTTCGGCTGTCTTCGCCGCGAGCTTGCCGGCCGACACGAGGGCGCGCGCCAGGCCGGGAAGGGCGATCTGCGTAGTTTCTTTAACGGGAATTTCGGCAGCGGCCATTCAGCGAATGCAAAAGATGTGAAAAAGTGCTTCACGATCATCGCTGAACACGCCTGTGCTGTAAATCGTTACACAGCAACAGGGGCTGACATTAACTGGACCAGTCGAGAAAAACTGGTCGGGGTGAGAGGATTCGAACCTCCGGCCTCTACGTCCCGAACGTAGCGCTCTACCAGGCTAAGCTACACCCCGATTGGTTGCAAGAAAAAGAACTCGTCCTAGATGCCAACTCTGTGGAGGTGTTTCAGGCACGTCGCTCAAGCAACTGAGCCGCTAATTGTAGCAAACCTGAAGCGTGCAAATTCGACGGAAGGTCGCGCAATGCATGAATTGCGCGTTCGGCCTCTGCCGCGGCAGCCGCGCGCGAGGCTTCCAGCGCGCCGGTTTCGCGAACGATCTCGACGATTTTCCCCAGCTGTGCGGTGTCGCCGGCCTCGATGGCGGCGCGCACCAGTGCGCTCTGCTCAGGAGTGCCGCGCTGCATGGCGAAGATCAGCGGCAAGGTGGTCTTGCCTTCGCGCAGGTCGTCGCCGACGTTCTTTCCGGTTTCCTGTGCATCGCCTGCGTAGTCGAGCACGTCGTCGATCACCTGGAAGGCCGTGCCCAGCGCCTGTCCGTAGGTGGCGCAGGCTTCTTCGACTTCGGGCGTCGTGCCGGCCAGCACGGCGGCCAGCCGGGTGCTTGCCTCGAAGAGCTTGGCGGTCTTGGAGCGGATCACGCGCAGGTACGCCGCTTCGTCCAGCGAGGCGTCGTGCATGTTCATCAGTTGCAGCACTTCGCCTTCCGCGATCACGTTGGTCGCTTCGGCCAGGATCTGCATGATGCGCATGTTGTTTGCATCCAACATCATCTGGAAGGCGCGCGAATACAGGAAGTCACCCACCAGTACGCTGGCGGGGTTGCCGAAGGATTCGTTGGCGGTGGCGCGGCCCCGGCGCAGGGTCGATTCGTCGACCACGTCGTCGTGCAGCAGGGTCGCGGTGTGGATGAACTCCACCACGGCCGCCAGATTGAAGCGCTGTTCGCCCGTGTAGCCGAGCGCGCCTGCCATGAGCAGCAGCAGCGCTGGTCGCAGCCGCTTGCCGCCGGCCGAGATGATGTATTGCGAAACCTGGCTGACCAGCGGAACGCCGGTGTTCAGGCGTTGGGCGATCACACGGTCGACTTCGACCATGTCGCCGGCAATCAGGTCCAGCACGGTGGCGGTGGGGGAGGTGTCGGCGGCGGGAACTGGCAAAGCGAAGGCGCGGGGCGCTGCGAGGATGAGGGCGGCCCTGGAGGCCGGAACGCGGGAATTATAGGGAGGCGTGCACGATTCCCTGGAGCGTCTCAGCGTCGGGGTGGTGAGTGTCCGCAAACCGCGCTATAATCTTGGGCTCTGCGGAATTCGCTGCGGAGACTCATTTCTAAGAGGTTTACATGTACGCGGTCATAAAAACCGGCGGCAAGCAGTATCGCGTTGCTTCCGGCGAGAAAATTAAAGTAGAACAGATTGCTGCGGACGTAGGCCAGGAAATCGTGATCGACCAGGTTCTGGCTGTCGGAAACGGCGCTGAAATCAAGGTTGGCACGCCCCTGGTGTCCGGCGCAACGGTGACAGTCACGGTGCTGTCGCACGGCCTGCACGACAAGGTTCGCATCTTCAAGATGCGCCGTCGCAAGCACTATCAAAAACGTCAAGGCCATCGCCAGCAGTTCACCGAACTGCAAATCGGCGCGATCGCCGGCTAAGGAGCACATTCCATGGCACAGAAAAAAGGCGGCGGCTCCACGCGAAACGGGCGCGATTCCAAGCCCAAGATGCTCGGCGTGAAGGCCTTCGGCGGCGAACTGATCAGCGCAGGCTCGATCATCGTGCGCCAGCGCGGCACCCAGTTCCACCCCGGCGTGAATGTCGGCGTGGGCAAGGACCACACGCTCTTCGCCCTGGTCGACGGCCACGTGTCGTTCGGTCACAAGGGTGCGCTGAACAAGCACATGGTCAACGTGACGCCCGCGGCCTAAGCCCCGCAGTCACTTCGATCTTTCCGAGGCCCCGCATTGCCGGGGCTTCTTCATTTGTAAACTGGACATCCCATGAAGTTCGTCGACGAAGCCTTCATCGACATCGCCGCGGGCGATGGCGGCAACGGCTGCGTGTCGTTCCGTCATGAGAAGTACAAGGAGTTCGGCGGCCCCAACGGCGGCGACGGCGGCCGTGGCGGCCACGTGTTCGCGGTGGCCGACTCGAACCTCAACACCCTGGTCGATTTCCGCTACTCGCGCCGGCACGAAGCCAAGCGCGGCGAGCACGGCATGGGCTCCGACATGTTCGGCGCCGCCGGCGACGACATCGTCCTCAAGATGCCTGTCGGCACGATCATCACCGACGCTGAGACGGGTGAGGTGTTGTACGAACTGCTCAAGGACGGCGAGGTCATCACCATCGCCAAGGGCGGCGACGGCGGCTTCGGCAACATGCGCTTCAAGAGCGCGATCAACCGCGCGCCGCGCCAGAAGACGCCCGGCTGGCCCGGCGAGAAGAAGAGCCTCAAGCTCGAACTCAAGGTGCTGGCTGACGTGGGCCTGCTGGGCATGCCGAATGCCGGTAAATCGACGCTGATCAGCGCCGTTTCGAACGCCCGCCCGCGCATTGCCGACTACCCCTTCACCACGCTGCACCCGAACCTCGGTGTCGTGCGCGTCGGCCCCGAGCAGAGCTTCGTGGTGGCCGACCTGCCCGGCCTGATCGAGGGCGCGTCGGAAGGCGCCGGCCTCGGTCACCTGTTCCTGCGTCACCTGCAGCGCACCCGCCTGCTCCTGCATGTGGTCGACATGGCACCGTTCGACGACAGCGTCGACCCGGTCGCCCAGGCCAAGGCCCTCGTGGCCGAGCTCAAGAAGTACGACGCGGCGCTGCACGAGAAGCCGCGCTGGCTGGTGCTGAACAAGCTGGACATGGTGCCGGACGACGAGCGCGCCGCGCGCGTCAAGGACTTCGTCAAGCGCCTGCGCTTCAAGGGCCCGGTCTTCGAGATCTCGGCGCTCACGCGCGAGGGCTGCGAGCACCTGATCAAGGCCGTGTACCAGCAGGTCAAGGCGCAGCAGGTGGCCGAGCACGAAACCGTCGTGGTCGATCCGCGCTTCGTTCCTCTGCCGCCCGAAGGAAACTGAGGGCGTTGCGGCGCCTTCGGTGCTGCAAAATGGATAGCAAGCAGCGCAGGCTGCATCCCTGAAACACGCCTTCTTCCTTCATGACCTCGAATTCCGGTTCCACTGCCTTGCGGGATGCCCGCCGTATCGTCGTCAAGGTGGGCTCCAGCCTCGTGACCAATGAGGGGCGCGGCCTCGACGAGGGCGCCATCGGCGAGTGGTGCCGGCAGCTGGCCGAGCTGGTGCGCGACGGGCGTGAGGTGGTCATGGTGTCGAGCGGCGCGATCGCCGAGGGCATGAAGCGCCTGGGCTGGAAGACCCGTCCGCACGAGGTGCACGAGCTTCAGGCTGCAGCGGCCGTCGGGCAGATGGGCCTGGCCCAGATGTACGAGACCAAGCTGCGCGAGAACCAGATCGGCAGTGCGCAGGTGCTGCTGACGCACGCCGATCTCGCGGACCGCGAGCGCTACCTCAATGCCCGCTCGACCCTGGTCACGCTGCTGCGCCTGGGCGTGGTGCCGGTGATCAACGAGAACGACACGGTGGTCAACGACGAAATCAAGTTCGGCGACAACGACACGCTCGGCGCGTTGGTTGCCAACCTGGTCGAGGCCGATGCCCTGATCATCCTGACCGACCAGAAGGGCCTGTACACGGCCGACCCGCGCAAGGACCCTGACGCCAAGTTCGTCCACGAAGCCGCCGCGGGCGACCCGGCGCTCGAAGCCATGGCGGGCGGCGCCGGCTCGAGCATCGGGCGCGGCGGCATGATCACCAAGATCCTCGCGGCCAAGCGCGCGGCGGGTTCCGGTGCTTCCACGGTCATCGCCTGGGGCCGTGAAGCCGACGCGCTGCTGCGGCTCACGCGCGGCGAATCGATCGGCACGCTGTTGGTAGCGCAGACCGCCAAGCACCAGGCGCGCAAGCGCTGGATGGCCGATCACCTGCAGTTGCGTGGTGCCGTCATCGTCGATGCCGGTGCGGCCGCCAAGGTGCGCGGCGAAGGCAAGAGCCTGTTGCCGATCGGCATGACGGGTGTGTCGGGCGAGTTCTCGCGCGGCGACGTGATCGCGGTGCGCGACGTCGACGGCGTCGAGCTGGCCCGCGGGCTGGCCAACTATTCGAGCGTGGAGGCCCGGCTGCTGTGCCGCAAGCCTTCGGCCGAGTTCGAGCGGTTGCTGGGCTACGCGGCCGAGCCGGAGATGGTGCACCGCGACAACATGGTGCTGATGCCCGGTTGATCTTCAGGGCGGGGCGCCGTGCCCCGCCGCTGCTTCAGGGCAGTTCGCGCAGCGGGTTGCGGATGTTCTGCACCATCTCGTTGACCGAGCTGCGCGGCGCGTTGCCGCGGCACAGGCCCTGCGACGCCAGCGCCGGCACGTAGCTGGAGTTCATGTCCCTCACGCGCTTCCACTCGGGCGACTTCGTTTCCTGCCAGGCACCGTTGTTGAAGCGGGCATAGCTCTTCATCTCGGCCGTCGAGCAGCGCACGCCTTCGTAGAACGCGTTGACGGCGCCACCGGCCCGGTTCTGTGCCACCACCACGTAGCGCACGATGCCGTCCTTCGTGATGGCGATGGTGTTCGGATCGACGCCGAACTTCAGCGTCATGTAGGGCGGCATCGCGATCGGCAGCAGACGGCTTTCGCTGAAGGCGGGCGGCGGCGGCACCGCAGTTTCTTCCCACTCCTTGTCCTGCTCAGTGCTCTTGGGCGCTGGCGGCATGCCGGCCTGGGCCCAGTCGGGGTTGTCGGTGTCGTAGCCGCGGGAAGCGCAGGCGGCCAGCAGGCCGACGCAGGCGATGACGAGCGCACGCTCAGCGTGGCGTCGGGAAAGAAGAGGGCGCGCTGTTCTTGGGAGGAGGTTCATCGCTCGCAGAAGGAATGTCGGGATGCGGGTCGAAGCTGCCGCCGGGCGGCAGGTCGAGGCCCGCAGGTGCTCCATGGTCCAGCGTGTGGCGCTCGAATTCTCGGGCGCGCACGTTGCTGCGCAGGAAGCGGTTGCGGAAATCCTGCCGGGGCAGGTAGCGAGCAAGCTCGGTAAGCGCCATCTCGTAGACGCCGCGCTTGAACTCGACGACCACGTCGAGCGGGACCCAGTAGTCATGCCAGCGCCAGGCGTCGAATTCGGGATGGTCGGTGGCACGCAGGTTGAGATCCCAGTCGTGGCCGACAAGTTGCAGCAGATACCAGATCTGCTTCTGGCCTTTGTAGTGGCCCCGTGCGTCACGGCGGATGAACCGATCCGGCACCTCGTAGCGCAACCAGTCGCGGGTACGGGCCACGATGCGCACATGCTCCGGGTGGAGCCCGACTTCCTCGTGCAGTTCCCGGAACATGGCTTGCTCGGGACTTTCGCCACGGTCGATGCCGCCTTGCGGAAACTGCCAGGAATGCGTGCGTATGCGCTTGCCCCAGAAAACCTGGTTTCTCTGGTTGAGCAGGATGATGCCGACGTTGGGCCTGAAGCCGTCCCGGTCGAGCATAATCAAACCCCAATTTTTGAACTGAGTCGATTATGCATGCCGGGTTGCACTCGGCAAGCGACCGGTTCCGGGCTCTCAGGGTCTCTCCGGGGGGCCTGTCTCCCTCCTCACTTCGAACCCACCTGCGCGATCCCGATGAAAGCTTCCCGATTTTTTGTCTCCACCCTGAAGGAAGCGCCCGCTGACGCCGAGGTCGCGAGCCATCGGCTCATGATGCGCGCCGGCATGATCAAGAAGCTCGGCACGGGCATCTACACGTACATGCCCATGGGCCTGCGCGTGATCCGCAAGGTCGAGGCGATCGTGCGCGAGGAAATGAACCGCGCCGGCGCCGTCGAGCTCACGATGCCCGTGGTGCAGCCGGCCGAGTTCTGGCAGGAGACCGGCCGCTTCGACAAGATGGGCCCCGAGCTCTTGCGCATCAAGGACCGCCACGACCGCGACTTCGTGATCCAGCCGACCAGCGAAGAGGTGGTGACCGACATCGCGCGCCAGGAAATCCGCAGCTACAAGCAGCTGCCGAAGAATTTCTACCAGATCCAGACCAAGTTCCGCGACGAGCGCCGTCCGCGCTTCGGCCTGATGCGCGGGCGTGAGTTCATCATGAAGGACGCCTACAGCTTCGACCGCGACCTCGACGCGGCCAAGGCCAGCTACCAGGTGATGGCCCAGGCCTACCGCAACATCTTCGACCGCTTCGGTCTGCGCTACCGCGCCGTGGCGGCCGACAGTGGCGCCATCGGCGGCGACCTGAGCGAAGAGTTCCAGGTGATCGCTGCCACCGGCGAAGACGCGATCGTCTACTGCCCCGACAGCAACTACGCCGCCAACATGGAAAAGGCCGAGGCGCTGGCCCCGGCCGGTCCGCGTCCTGCCGCCGCCAACGCGCTCGAGAAGACGCCCACGCCCGGCAAGAGCACCTGCGCCGACGTGGCCGAACTGCTCGGCGTGCCGCTGGCCACCACGGTCAAGTCGCTGGTGCTGGCCACCGACATCCTCGACGACGCCGGCAATATCCAAGGCGCGCAGATCTGGCTGCTGCTGCTGCGCGGCGACCACGACATGAACGAGATCAAGGTCAGCAAGCTGCCTGGCCTGGACAAGGGCTTCCGCTTTGCCACCACCGCCGAGATCGACGAGCACTTCGGCTGCAAGCCGGGCTACCTCGGCCCGCTGAACCTCAAGAAGCCCGTCAAGCTCGTGGCCGACCGCGAGGCCGCCGTGCTGGCCGACTGGATCACCGGCGCCAACGAGATCGACTTCCACATGACCGGCGTCAACTGGGGCCGCGACCTGCCCGAGCCCGACCTGGTCGCCGACCTGCGCAACGTGGTCGCCGGCGACGCCTCGCCCGACGGCAAGGGCGTGCTGGCCATCGAGCGCGGCATCGAGGTGGGCCACGTCTTCGTGCTGGGCACCAAGTACAGCAAGGACATGAACGCCACCTACCTCGACGAAGGCGGTAAGCCTCAGTTCCTCGAGATGGGCTGCTACGGCATCGGCATCACGCGCCTGCCGGCCGCCGCCATCGAACAGAACCACGACGAGCGCGGCATCATCTGGCCCGACGCGCTGGCACCGTTCACCGTGGTGGTCTGCCCGATCGGCATGGACCGCAGCCCCGAGGTCAAGGTCGCGGCCGAAGCGCTCTACGAAGAACTGCTGGCCAAGGGCGTCGACGTGCTGCTGGACGACCGTGGCGAGCGCCCGGGCGCGATGTTCGCCGACTGGGAACTGATCGGCGTGCCGCACCGCGTGGTCATCTCCGACCGCGGCCTCAAGGAAGGCCAGCTCGAGTACCAGGGCCGGCGCGACACCGCCGCCACCAAGGTGCCCGCGGCCGGCGTCGCCGACTTCATCGCCGGCAAGCTCGCGGCATGAGCGTGGTGGGGGGGCTTTCGCGACGCAGCTGCCTGTTGGGCAGCGCCGCCGCCGGCGCCCTCACTGCTCTGTCGCTGCCGCAAACGGCCTGGGCCGGCGCGCAGATCGAAGAGCCGCTGATCGACTCGGTGCGCACCGCGCTGAGTTCGGCCATCCACAACAAGGCGCCGCCGGTGCCGCAGTTCGCCGACACCGAGGCCCGCCTCGCGTACCTGCGGTGGCTCGGCGAGATGAGCGAGCGCCTGCGCAAGAAGGTCGCCGACCCGGCCACGCGCATCGAGTTCCTGCAGACCGTCTGGTACGAGGCCAAGCGTTCGGGGCTCGACGTGAGCCTGGTGCTGGGCCTGATCCAGGTCGAGAGCAACTTCCGCAAGTTCGCGGTTTCCAGCGCCGGTGCGCGTGGCTACATGCAGGTGATGCCGTTCTGGACCCGCGTGATCGGCGACAGCGACTCGGCCAAGCTGTTCCACATGCAGACCAACCTGCGCTTCGGCTGCGTGATCCTGCGCCACTACCTCGACCGCGAGAAGGGCGACCTGTTCATGACGCTGGGCCGCTACAACGGCAGCCGGGGCCGCGCGCCGTACCCGAACGCGGTGTTCGCGAACCAACGGCTGTGGGCGTACGTCGACAGGGACCGCTCGGCGGCCTGAAGGTCGTTGCTCAGTCGGCGACCACCGCCTTGGCGGTCGCCGAGCCTTTGGTGACCATCACCTGGTCGATGCGGTAGCTGTCGACGTCCATCACCTCGAAGGTGTAGCCGCCCCAGGTCACGCTGTCCGTGCGCTTGGGCACGCGGCGCAGCATCACCATCAGGAAGCCCGCCAGCGTCTCGTACTCCTCGGCATGCGGCAACTCGTCGATGTGCAGGGCGCGCTGAACGTCCTGGATGGGCGTGATGCCGTCGATCAGCCACGAGTTCTCGTCGCGCTTCACGATCTGCTCTTCTTCGGGTGTCGAGGTCGACACCAGGTCGCCCATCACCGTGCTCATCACGTCGTTCAGCGTGATCACGCCCACCACCAGGCTGTACTCGTTGACGATGATCGCGAAGTCTTCGTGCGCCTGCTGGAACTGCTCGAGCACTTCGGTGAGCGAGAGGCGGTCGGGAATCACCAGCGCCTTGTGCAGCGTCAGGCCCTGGTCGAAGGCCAGCGGCTGGCCGCTGAGCACGCGCTGGAACATGTCCTTGGCGTCGACGTAGCCCAGCACGTGGTCGATGTCGCCGTCGCACACCGGGTAGGCCGAGAAGGGCTCGGCCACGATGCGCGCGCGCAGCACCGACTCGGGGTCGTCGTGCAGAAACCAGGCGATGCTCTCGCGCGCGGTCATCACGCTGCTGACGAGGCGCGTGTCCAGCTCGAACACGTTGGCGATCACCTGCTGCTCGCGCGCCGCCAGCACGCCGGCCTGCGCGCCGGCCTCGGTCATGGCCAGGATGTCGGCCGAGGTGATCTTGTCGTCGCGCGCCATCGGCATGCCCAGCACCTTGAACAGCAGGTCGGTCGCGCGCGTGAAGAACCACACCAGCGGCTTGAAGGCGGTGATCAGCAGCAGCATCGGGCCGACGATGCGCACCGCAAGCCGCTCGGGCGCGCTCATGCCCAGGCGCTTGGGGAACAGGTCGGCGAACACCAGGAACACCGCGATCACGATCACGAACGAGCACAGGAAGGCGATGTTGGCCGCCACCTCCACGCTCAGCCAGTTCTCGAAGAAGCGGGCGAAATACGGGCTCAACGAGCCTTCGCCCACCACGCCGCCGAGGATCGCCACGGCGTTCAGGCCGATCTGCACCACGGTGAAGTAGTGGCCCGGCTGCTCCTGCACGCGCAGCACCTTTTCCGCGCGTGGGTCGCCCTCGTCGGCCATCTGGCGCAGACGCAGGCGGCGCGAGGCGGCCAGGCAGATTTCGGCGAGGGAGAAGAAGGCGCTCATCGCGATCAGCAGCGCGATGATGAGCAGGCTTTGGGTGAGGGTCATGGCGGCAAGTCGTAGACCGCCATGGTGCCATGATTGGCACCGGGTCCGGGCGCGCGCGGGGCGCGGCGCCCGTCAAACGGGGAGCGGGAGGCTCAGGCGGACGCGCCGCCGCCGATCACCTGCTGCAGCTCGCCCGACTCGTACATCTCCATCATGATGTCCGAGCCGCCCACGAATTCGCCCTTCACGTAGAGCTGGGGGATGGTGGGCCAGTTGCTGTATTCCTTGATGCCCTGGCGGATGCCGTCGTCTTCGAGCACGTTGACGGTCTTGAGCGTCTTGGTGTCGACGCCCACGGCCTTGAGGATCTGGATGGCGCGGCCCGAGAAACCGCACATCGGGAAGCTGGCGTTGCCCTTCATGAAGAGCACGAGTTCGTTGGACTTGACGAGGTCGTCGATGCGTTGTTGAGCGTCGGACATGGGGACTCCTGAAGAAAAGTGGGCTGGGGGGATTATTTCACCGTGCGCCAGATGCCGCCGGAGCAGCGCGCGATGCCGGCGAGGTCGTCACGGCTTTGCACCTCGGCAAAACCGCGTTCGGCCAGCAGCTGGCGCACCGCCTCGGCCTGGTCGTGGCCGTGCTCCAGCAGCAGCCAGCCGCCGTCGGCCAGGTGGGCGGGCGCGTCGCGCACGATCTGGCGGATGTCGTCCAGGCCGTCGGCGCCGGCGACCAGCGCGCGGGTCGGCTCGTGGCGCAGCGCGGGCAGGTGCGGGTCGCCGGCGGCGATGTACGGCGGGTTGCTGGCGATGACCGCGTAGCCGTCGGCGGCGCCGTCGAGCCAGCTCGATTCGGTGAAGCGCACCGGCAGGCCCAGGCGCTGTGCGTTGGCCCGGGCCACGGCGAGGGCGTCGGCGCTGGCGTCGACCGCGTCGACCTGCGCGTCGGGGCGCGCATGCTGCAGCGCCAGCGCGATCGCGCCGCTGCCGGTGCCGAGGTCGAGCACGCGCGGGGCCGGGCGGCCATCGAGGCAGGCCAGGGCCCACTCGACCAGCGTTTCGGTGTCGGGGCGCGGCACCAGCACGCGGGCATCGACCTGCAGCTGCAGGCCGTGGAATTCCTTCTCGCCCAGCAGGTAGGCGACCGGCTCGCCCGCCGTGCGGCGCGACAGCTGGCGCGCGAACGTGGGCCAGGCCTCGCCGGGAAACGGGTCGGTGTCGTGCGCGAGCAGCCAGGCGCGGTCGTTCACGGGGCGGCCCAGCGCGTGCAGCAGCAGCAGCTGGGCGTCGAGGCGGTCGATGCCCAGGGCCATGGCCGCGGCCAGCGCCTGCGCCACGGTGGACGGTGCGGCGGCTTCGGTCATCACGCCGGCAGGCTCGATTCCAGCTCGGCCAACTGCTCGGCCTCGCGCGCGGCGCGCAGCGCCTCGAGCACATCGCCCAGGTCGCCTTCCATGATGGCCAGCAGCTTGTAGAGCGTGAGGTTGATGCGGTGGTCGGTGAGCCGGCCCTGCGGGACGTTGTAGGTGCGGATGCGGTCCGAGCGGTCGCCGCTGCCGATCAGGCCCTTGCGCATGGCGGCGTCCTTGGCGGCGCGCTCGCTGCGCTCCTTTTCCTGGATGCGCGCCGACAGCACCTGCAGCGCCTTCGCCTTGTTGCGGTGCTGGCTGCGGTCGTCCTGGCACTCGGCCACGATGCCGGTCGGGATGTGCGTGATGCGCACGGCCGAGTCGGTCTTGTTGATGTGCTGGCCGCCGGCGCCGCTGGCGCGGTAGGTGTCGATGCGCAGGTCGGCCGGATTGATCTGCACCGCCACGGTCTCGTCGGGCTCGGCCAGCACGGCGACCGTGCAGGCGCTGGTGTGGATGCGGCCCTGCGTCTCGGTGGCCGGCACGCGCTGCACGCGGTGGCCGCCCGACTCGAAGCGCAGGTGGCCGAACACGTCGTCGCCGACGATGCGGATCACCACTTCCTTGTAGCCGCCGAGCTCGCTCTCGCTTTCGCTCACCACTTCGCAGCGCCAGCCGGCGCGCTCGCAGTAGCGCGTGTACATGCGCAGCAGGTCGCCCGCGAAGAGGGCCGATTCGTCGCCGCCCGTGCCGGCGCGGATTTCCATGAAGGCGTTGCGCGCGTCGTCGGGGTCCTTGGGCAGCAGCAGGCGCTGCAGCTCGTCTTCGAGCTGCACCAGCTCGGCCTCGGCGCCGGCAATTTCTTCCCTGGCCATCTCGGCCATGTCGGGGTCGTCGAGCATCTCCTGGGCGCCCGCGATGTCGGCTTCACGCTGCTTGAAGCGCTCGTAGCGGCCGGCGATCTGCGTGACCTCGGCATGCTCGCGCGAGATGGTGCGGTACTGCGCCATGTCGCTCATGATGTCTTCGCGCGAGAGCAGGAAGTCGAGCTCGCCCAGGCGTTGGACGTAGCGTTCGAGTTGGTGGCGCAGAAAAGATTTCACGACGGAAGGGGCTCGAAAAATGGGGAGGGGAACGCCGCAGTGCAGCGGCAGGGCGCATGGAGACCGCGGCCCGCGCGGCGAGCGGGGCCATCGACGCGCGTCGTCGCTAACGCTCTTTGCGCAGGAACAGGCGCGACAGCGTCTGCGCCGTCTGTTCGCGCGAGGCGGCATCGCCCGCGTGCAGCTCGGCCATGGCGCCGTGCATCATCTTCTGCGTGAGGCCGCGCGACATGGCCTCGAGCACCGCATCAATCGATTCGCCCTTGGCGAGCAGCTTGCGCGCACGGGCCATCTCGGCGGCGCGCCATTCGTCGGCCTGCGCGTTGAGCTGCTGGATCAGCGGCACGGTGCCGCGCTGGCCCAGCCAGTGCATGAAGCTCTGCACGCCGGCGTCGATGATGACTTCGGCCTGCGCCACGGCGGCCTGGCGGTTCGCCTGGCCCTGCTGCACGACCTGGGCGAGGTCGTCCACGGTGTACAGGTAGATGTCTTCGAGGGCCTTCACCTCGGGTTCGATGTCGCGCGGCACGGCCAGGTCGACCATGAACATCGGGCGGTGCTTGCGTGCCTTGAGCGCGCGCTCCACGGCGCCCAGGCCGATGATCGGCAGCGTGCTCGCGGTGCAGCTGATGACGATGTCGAACTCGGCCAGCCGCGCCGGCAGGTCGGCCAGCCGCATGGCTTCGCCGCCGAAGCGCGAGGCCAGCTTTTCGCCGCGCTCCAGCGTGCGGTTGGCGATGGCGATGGCCTTGGGTTCCTTGGCCGCGAAGTGCGTGGCCGCGAGGTCGATCATTTCGCCCGCGCCGACGAACAGCACGCGCGTCTTGCGCAGGTCTTCGAACAGCTGGCCGGCCAAGCGCACGGCGGCGGCGGCCATGCTGATCGAATGGGCGCCGATCTCGGTGGCGGTGCGCACTTCCTTGGCGACCGCGAACGAGCGCTGGAACAACTGGTTGAGTGTGCTGCCGAGCGCGCCGGCGGTTTCGGCCGCGCGCACGGCGTCTTTCATCTGGCCGAGGATCTGGGCCTCGCCCAGCACCATGGAATCGAGCCCGCTGGCCACGCGGAAGGCGTGGCGCGCGGCTTCGTCGTCGTGCAGGGTGTAGGCGTGCGAGCGCAGCAGGGCGGGGGCCACGCCGCCGCTCTGGGCCAGCCAGCCGAAGGTGTGGTCGAGCGCGATGTGCTCGGAGGCGCAGTAGATCTCGGTGCGGTTGCAGGTCGAGATGATCGCGGCCTCGACCTGCGGGTGGCTGCTGCTGCCAAAAGAACTGCGCAGGCTGTGCAGCGTCGGGGCGATCTGGTCGAGCGCGAACGCGAAACGACCGCGCAGATCGAGCGGCGCGGTCGTGTGGTTCAAGCCGAGAGCCCAGACTGACATGTCCATGATTATAAAATCAGCAGCCGGGCGAGGTTTGCCGAGGGGCAAATGGCTTTCCCTATGACAGCCATATGCGCCGCCACATGGCCTTGCGCTCACTCACCGCCCCTCATGGACCTGCTGGACCTCGTCAATCACCTGCTTAATTTTGCGGCACCTGCGGCCTTCATCGCCTTGGTGCTGGTGGCGGTCGGGCGCTTTCTTGGCGGTCCGCGCACCGGCATTCCGCGCTGGTGGATGCAATGGGCGATCACTTTCGGGGCCGGCCTGCTGACCTCGCTGGCCGGCCTGATCCTCACGGGACGCGACGGCTCGATGGCCACCTATGCCGCACTGGCGGTGGTCTGCGGCACGGTGCAGTGGATCGCGATGCGCGGCTGGGGCCGCTGAGCCGGCCTCAGTCCAGCCGGCGGGCCATGTAGACCGAGTGCCCGGGGTAGGTCGCCAGCCGGGCCTGCTGCGCGTCATCGGCCGGCACCGTGGCCGCATAGCCCTGGCGTTCCCAGAACCCGACCGAAGCCTGCACCGACACCAGCGTCGAATGCCGCCAGCCCGCGCGCAGCGCGTGCGCCCAGGCATGGCGCACGAGGCGCGGCCCCAGGCCCAGCCCCGAGGCCTCGGGGTGCACGGCGAGGTCGTGCAGGTAGAGCGCGTCGGCGTCGGGCGCCACCTCGAAATCGCCGTGCAGCGGCGTGAGCTTGCCGCGCTGCGAGGGGTAGGCCGCCAGGTAGGCCCGCACGGCACCGCCGTGCTCGGCCACCCAGCCGGTGTGCGGCGAGGCCGCCAGCCGCCGCGCGATGAGCACGCCGTCCTCCACGAACCCCACGCCGTAGCAGGCGAGCTGGATCGCCAGCACCGCGTCGAGGTCGTCCGCGCGCATGTCGCGCACGAGGAGACGGGAAGGCGCCGCGTCCATCAGGCCAGCAGCAGCTTGTCGTCGTCCAGCTTCTCGCCGCGCGTCTGCTCGAACATGCGCAGCAGGTCGGGCACGTCCAGGCCCGAACGCTGGTCGCCGGCCACGTCGAGGATCACCTGGCCCTCGTGCAGCATCACGGTGCGCGTGCCGTAGTCCAGCGCCTGGCGCATGCTGTGCGTGACCATCATTGCGGTGAGCTGGCTGCCTTCGACGATCTTGGCGGTGAGCTCCAGCACGAAGGCGGCGGTTTTCGGGTCGAGCGCGGCCGTGTGCTCGTCCAGCAGCAGGATGCGCGAGGGCCGCAGCGAGGCCATCAGCAGGCTCACGGCCTGGCGCTGGCCGCCCGAGAGCAGGCCGATGCGGTCGGCCAGGCGGTTTTCCAGGCCCAGCTTCAGGATCGACAGCTTCTCGCGGAACAGCTCGCGCAGGTTGCGGTTGAGCGAGAAGCCGAAGCCGCGCCGCTCGCCGCGCTTCCACGCCAGCGCCATGTTCTCCTCGATGGTCAGCGCCTCGCAGGTGCCGGCCATCGGGTCCTGGAACACGCGGGCCACCATGCCCGAGCGCTGCCAGGCGTTCAGGCGCGTCACGTCCTTGCCGTCGATGTCGATGCGGCCCTTGTCGACCATCAGGTCGCCGCTGATCGCATTGAGGAAGGTCGACTTGCCCGCGCCGTTGGAGCCGATCACGGTGACGAACTGGCCGGTCGGAATGTCCAGGCTCAGGCCGCGCAGCACGCGGTTCTCGATCGGCGTGCCCGGGTTGAAGGTGATTTCGAGTTGTTGGGCGCGCAGCATCAGTTCTTCCCCTTGAAGAGTCCGCCCAGCTTGCGCTTGTAGGCGGGCACCAGCAGCGCGAACGCCACCAGCACGGCGGTGACCAGGTTCAGGTCCTGCGCCTGCAGGCCCATGAAGTCGGTGTTCAGCGCCATCGCGATGAAGAAGCGGTACAGCAGCGCACCCAGCACGCAGGCCAGCGTGGTGATGACCATGCTGCGCGCGGGCAGCAGGGTCTCGCCGATGATCACGGCGGCCAGGCCGATCACGATCGTGCCCACGCCCATCGAGATGTCGGCCGTGCCCTGGCTCTGCGCGAACAGCGCACCGGCCAGCGCCACCAGCGCATTGGACAGCGCCAGGCCCGCCATGGTCTGGAAGTCGGTCGAGATGCCCTGGGCCCGCGCCATGCGCGCGTTGCCGCCGGTGGCGCGCATCGCGAGACCCGCTTCGGAGGCAAAGAACAGGTCGACGACGATCTTCGCGGCGATCACGATGATCAGCAGCAAGAGCGGCTTGGCCCACTGCTCGGGCATGCCGCCGAAGCTGACCATGCTGAACACGGTGGGTTCGGTGATGAGCGCCACGTTGGGCTTGCCCATCACGCGCAGGTTGATGGAGTACAGCGCGATCATCACCAGGATGCTCGCGAGCAGCTGCATGATCTTCAGCTTGACGTTGAGCCAGGCCGTGAGCCAGCCCGAGGCGGCACCGGCCACGCAGGCCACGGCCGTGGCGGCGGCGGGGTTCCAGCCCGCGACGATCAGCGTCGCGGCCACGGCGGCGCCCAGCGGAAAGCTGCCGTCCACCGTGAGGTCGGGAAAGTTGATGATGCGAAACGACATGAAGACGCCCAGCGCGACCAGTCCGAAAATCAGACCGATCTCGATGGCGCCCAGCGAAGCAATGAGGGACATGGGGGCTTCCGGCGGGAGCGCAGTCGGCGGGCCCCGGCGCCCGGCCTGCGCCGGGAGCGGAAGGCCCGCCGGGGCGGCGTTTACTTGGTGCTGACGACCTTCGCCGACTTCAGCAGCGCGTCCGACAGGGTCACGCCCTGCAGCTTGGCCGCGCCGGGGTTCACCACCAGCTCGAAGTTGGTGCTGGTCTGCGAGGCGATGGTGCCGGGCTTCTCGCCCTTGAGGATGCGCACCACGATCTTGCCGGTCTGGCGGCCGATGTCGGTGTAGTTCAGGCCCAGCGCGGCCACGGCGCCGCGCTCGACGGTGGCGGTGTCGGCGGCCACCACGGGCAGCTTGGCCTGCTGGGCCACCTTCACGATGCCCTCGAAGGCCGAGACCACGTTGTTGTCGGTGGGCGTGTAGATCACGTCGGCCTTGCCGACCAGGCTCTGGGCGGCGGTGGGCACGTCGACCGTGCGCGCGGCGGCGGCTTCGACCACCGTCATGCCGGCGGCCGAGGCGGCCTTCTTGAGCGACTCGACGATGGCCACCGAGTTGGCTTCACCCGGGCTGTAGATCACGCCGACGCGCTTGGCCGTGGGCACGACCTTCTTGATCAGGTCGATGTGCTTTTCGAGCGGCGACAGGTCGGACACGCCGGTCACGTTGGTGCCCGAGGGCTCCCAGTTCTTCACCAGCTTGGCGGCCACCGGGTCGGTGATGGCCGAGTACACGACGGGAATGGTCTTGGTGGCGGCCACGGTCGCCTGCGCCGACGGCGTGGCGATGGCGACGATCACGTCGGGCGCGTCGCCCACGTACTTGCGGGCGATCTGGGCGGCGGTGCCCACGTTGCCCTGGGCGCTCTGGTAGGTGAACTTGAGGTTCTTGCCCGCTTCGTAGCCGGCGGCCTTCAGCTCTTCCTTCACGCCGTCGCGCACGGCGTCCAGCGCCGGGTGCTCGACGATGGCCGTCACGGCGACCGACTTGTCGGCAGCCAGGGCCGGTGCGGCGGCGAGCACGCCGAGGGCCAGGGCCACGGCGCTGAAGGGGGTGCGAAGCAAAGCGTTTTTCACGTAAGGGTCTCCGGGTGGGGAAAGGGGTGTGGGTGCGTTCGAAGCCGCCGGCAAGGCACCGGCAAAGCACCAGGGCGCGCAATTCAGCGGCCCGGCGTGGCGCAACGCCGTCCGGGCGCGTCGAAGTCTAGATCGTACTTTGCACAATTAAGGTGCATGAATGCCTCGGGCTTTCCCCGCTTTAGGAAACATAATTGCATCATTGATGCGTATGGGGAGACGAAATTGCAGATCATCGAACTCGACCGGACCGATCGGCGGATTCTGGACCACCTCCAGGCGCACGGCCGCGCGTCCAACCTGGACCTGGCCGAGGTGGCCCAGCTGTCGCCCGCGCAGTGCCTGCGGCGCCACCGGCGGCTCGAAGAGTTGGGGCTGATCAGCGGTTATGCCGCGCGGCTCAACGCGCGCCACATCGGGCTGGGCGTGATCGCCTTCATCCACGTCACGATGGCGCGCGGCCACGTCGACGAGCTGCCCAAGTTCCAGGACCTGATCGCCGACATGCGGCAGATCCTGGAGTGCTACTCGGTGACCGGCGACTTCGACTACGTGCTCAAGGTGGTCGCGCGCGACCTGGAGGCGCTGTCGCAGTTCCTCATGCACACGCTGATGCACATGCCCGGCGTGTCGGCGGTGCGCTCCAGCGTGTGCCTGAACGAGATCAAGTGCACGGGAGCGCTGCCGCTCGAATAGGGCAGCGGGCGCAACAGGCGCTTCAGGTGCTGGTGGTGCCTGGCAGCGGGGACGCCGGCGTGGCGGGCGCTGGCGAGGGCTCGGCGGGCAGCACCGGCGCGGGCGCCGCCATCACCAGCGTCGTGGGCGTGGCCAGCGGCAGGTCGGCCTGCTTGAGCGCGTCGAGGATCGTGAACAGCAGGTCGCTGCGCACGCCGCCCGCGAGCCGGGGGCTCGGCACGTAGGCGATGGCCTGGAAGATCAGCAGCCCGTTCTCGATGCCTTCGAGCGTGAGCGAAGGCGCCGGCGTTTCCAGCACGCCCTCGTGCGCGCGGCAGGCCTCGAGGATTAGCTCGCGCACGCGCTGCGCGTCGGTGGTCAGCGGCATGGGCAGGCGGATCAGCACGCGGCCCTCGGCGTTGGCCAGCGTCATGTTGCGCACGGTCTTGGTGATGAACTCCGAGTTCGGCACGATCAGCGTCGAGCGGTCGCCCAACTGGATTTCCGTGGCACGCACGTTGATGCGCCGCACGTCGCCCTCGGTGGTGCCCAGCACCACCCAGTCGCCCACCTTCACCGGCTGCTCCGCCAGCAGGATCAGCCCCGAGATGAAGTTCTGCACGATGGCCTGCAGGCCGAAGCCGATGCCCACCGACAGCGCGCTCGCCACCCATGCGATGCGCTCGATGCCGATGCCCAGCGCCGACAGCGAGAACGCCACCACCAGGATGCCGCCCACGTAACCCAGCAGCGTGGTGATCGAGCTTTGCATACCCGGCTCGAACTGCGTGCTCGGCAGGTAGCTGCGCGACAGCCAGCGCTTGAACACCCGCAGCACGATGAAGCCGACCACCGCCACGGCCACGGCGCTGAGGATCGCGCCCGGCACCAGTTGGAACTCGCCCACCTTCACGCCGGTGCCGAGCTTGCCGCCGCGCTGGAACACCTCGCCCGGGCCCGTGCCCAGCGGCGCGGCCAGCGCCACCAGCATGTAGAAGAACAGCGCCACGCGGCTCAGGCCCGAGAGCACCGTGGCCGCCTGGTCGAGCGTCTGCGGCGCCAGGCCGAAGCTCTTCTGCAGCCGCTGGCCGGAGGCGCTGCGCGAGGACACCACGGCCATGAACAGGTCGTCGGCGAACTTGAACAGCACGTAGAAGGCCGCCGCGACGATGCCGCTCCAGGTGAGCTGCGAGGCCAGGAAGCTCGCCAGCGCCACGTAGCCGAAGGCCACCAGCACCCAGATGGTGATGACCAGCACCACGATCAGCGCCACCAGCACCCCGACCCACATCGGCCGTTCCGGCAGGCCGGCGTCGGGCGCGTCGGCGCGCAGCGCCTTCAGGCGGTACACGACGGTGCCCACCAGCGCGGTGAGCAGTAGCGCCGTCGCCACGTGCGTCGTGACCACGGCGGCAAAGCTGGCGTCGATGAGCGCGTTGATCTCGGCTGGCGTCCACGCCAGCGCGGCCACCAGCGCCACCAGCCACGGCAGCGCCGACAGGCGCTGCGCCGTGAGGTCGGGAATGGCCGGCAGGCGCCACGACGGCCGCCCCGTGGCCAGCAGCCCGCGCCCCAGGCCGATGATGAAGGCCATGAAGGTCAGCGTCTGCGCCGTCGATTGCAGCGCCTTGCGCGCCTGCGCGTCCCACATCGCGTGGGCCTTGAGCACTTCGACGACGCCGTGCGCGGCCACGGCGACCAGCAGCACGTGCGTGGCGACGATGGCGATCACCAGCAGCGAGCGGCGCAGCCGCCCGGCCGGCAGCACGCGCGTGGCCAGGCGCGCCAGCCCGCGCTCGGCGGCCCAGACGCCGAGCCAGGCGAGCAGCAGCGCGCCGATGAAGGAGGCGATCACCGGCGTGCGGCTTTCAGGCTGCAGCGCCTGGTCGAAGCCGTCGCCGAGCGCCGCCCCGATCGCCTGCAGCCGTTCGAAGTCGTCGGGCCAGGCCTCGCGCAGGTCGTCCCAGAACTCGCCGCTGAGCGGCGAGGCGGCACGGCTGGTGAGTTCGGCCTCGAACTGCTGGCGCCGCTGCGACACCACGTCGGTGCCGCGCTGGCGCACGTCGATCGCCAGCAGCTTGGCCAGGCGGATGTCCGCGTCGAGCGCATTGCGCTCCTTGGTCAGCTGCGCGCGCTGGCGCGTGATGTTGGGGTCTTCGGTGGTGCCGGCGGCGGGCGGATTGCCGAGTTCGCCGAGGCGCGCGTTCAGGTCGGCCAGTTCACCGGTGCGGGCGGCGACGAACTTGTCGGCTTGCACGCCGATCTCGTTGATCTGCGCGAGCTGCTTGCGTGCGTCGTCTTCGGCGCCCGGAACGACGCTGGCGTTGGCCTTGCCCGAGGGCGCGATGCGGGCGAACTGCGCGCGCAGCTCGGCGATGGTGGGGGGCGGGGCGGCCGCCGCTGCGGTGTTGGCGCTGTTGTTGGGGTTGCCGTTGCCTGCGTTCATGCTGACGTCCGGCTGCGCGAAGGCGCCGCCGCACGTCAGCAGGGCCCACAGAGCCAGGAGGGCGGGAAGGCACAGGCCCGCCAGGCGAGAGGTCCGATTCATGGCCGCATCATAGAAGCCGCCATGACGTAAGAACGGGTAAGAAATGCAGCGTCAGCCCGCGGGGCTGAACAGGTCCACCCGGTCGGTGATGATGCCGTCGGTGCCCAGGTCGATGAGCCGCTGTGCGGCCCAGTCGTCGTTCACCGTGTAGCTCAGCGAACGCAGGCCCGCGCCATGCACCTGCGCCACGGTGGCGGCGTCCCACAGCGCGTGGTTGCAGACGACGGCCTGGCAACCCAGGCTCAATGCCGTGTCGAGCCAGCCGTTCCAGAGCGTGTCGAGCAGCAGGCCGCGCGGCAGTTCGGGCTGCACGGCCTGCGCGCCCTTCAGCGCGTCGACCTGGAACGAGGTGAGCAGCGGCGGCACGGCCGCACCTTGCCAGAGGCGCGCGGCTTCGCGTGCCACCACTTCGCCGGTCTCGCGTTCGGTGCCGGGCGTGGGCTTGATCTCGATGTTCAGCAGCAGCTCGTTGGCGCGGCAGAAGCGCGCCAGGTTCTCCAGCGTGGGCAGCGGCTCACCCGCGAAGGCGCGCGAATGCCAGCCGCCCGCATCGAGCTGCGACAGCGCGCTCCACGCCTGCTGGCCGCCGATGCCGTGGCCGTTGGTGGTGCGATCGAGCGTGGCGTCGTGCATCAGGAACACCACGCCGTCGGCGCTGAGCTTGGCGTCGCACTCGAACATGCGGTAGCCGTGCGAGGCGCCGAAGCGGAAGGCCGCAAGCGTGTTCTCGGGCGCCAGCTTGCCGGCGCCGCGGTGCGCGACCCAGCGGGGGTAGGGCCAGGGGCTGCGTTCGGCCATCGCTCAGTCGGCCCTTTTGCCCGATCCGGCGTCGAACCAGTGCAGCTTGTCTTCGCGCGCCGCGATCTTCACTGTGTCGCCGGCCACCGGCGGGTGGTCGCCCTCGTCGGTGCGCATGATGATCTGCTCCTCGCCGATGCGGCCGTACACCAGGCGCTCGGCGCCCAGCAGTTCGACCTGCTCGACCTGCACCGTCCAGCCGCTTTCGTCGAGCTTCATGTGCTCGGGGCGGATGCCCAGGATCTGGCCCGGGCGCACGCCCGGCGCGTGCTTGAGCAGGTTCATCGGCGGCGAGCCGATGAAGCTCGCCACGAAGGTGGTGGCGGGCCTGGAGTACACCTCTTCGGGCGTGGCGAACTGGTCCATCACGCCGCCGTTCATCACGATGATGCGCTGCGCCAGCGTCATGGCCTCGACCTGGTCGTGCGTGACGAACAGCGAGGTGATGCCGAGCTCGCGGTGCAGCTTCTGGATCTCGAGGCGGGTCTGGGCGCGCAGCTTGGCGTCCAGGTTCGACAGCGGTTCGTCGAACAGGAACACCTGCGGCTGGCGCACGATGGCGCGGCCCATGGCCACGCGCTGGCGCTGGCCGCCCGAGAGTTCGCGCGGCTTGCGCTCGAGCAGGTGGCCCAGCTCGAGGATCTTGGCGGCCTTGTCGACGCGCACCTTGATCTCGGCCGTCGGCACCTTGGCGATCTTCAGGCCGTAGGCCATGTTCGCGAACACGCTCATGTGCGGGTACAGCGCGTAGTTCTGGAACACCATGGCGATGTCGCGCTCGGAGGGCTCGAGCTGGTTCACCACCTTGCCGCCGATGCAGATTTCGCCGGCCGAGATTTCCTCCAGGCCCGCGACCATGCGCAGCAGCGTCGACTTGCCGCAGCCCGAAGGGCCGACGATGACGATGAATTCGTGGTCGGCGATCTCGGCGCTCACGCCGTGGATGACCTGGTTGGCTTTCGGCCCGTGGCCGTAGCGCTTGATGACGTTGCGTAGGGAAAGTGCAGCCATGTTCTTCTCGATTTCGACCTCTATCTCGAGGCACTGTTATTTCCAGAACCACCGCGGAACCGGCTTTGCCGGGCCGCTGGTGGTGCCCCCGGTAGGGGGTTGGCGAAGCGACACGAAGTGCGCGAAGCCTGGGAGCGAGCCTATTTCTCGGTATCAACAAGGCCCTTGACGAACCATTTCTGCATCAGGATCACCACCAGCGCGGGCGGCAGCATCGCCAGGATGGCGGTGGCCATCACGACGTTCCATTCGTTCTGTCCGTCGCCGCCGGCAATCATCCGCTTGATGCCGACCACCACGGGGTACATGTCTTCGCTCGTGGTCGCCAGCAGCGGCCACAGGTACTGGTTCCAGCCGTAGATGAACTGGATCACGAACAGCGCCGCGATCGAGGTCTTGGACAACGGCAGCAGCACGTCGAAGAAAAAGCGCATGGGGCTGGCGCCGTCCATGCGCGACGCTTCGGTGAGCTCGTCGGGCACCGTGAGGAAGAACTGGCGGAACAGGAAGGTCGCCGTGGCCGACGCGATCAGCGGCACCGTCAGGCCCGCGTAGGTGTTCAGCATGTTCAGGTCGGACAGCACCTTGTAGGTGGGCAGGATGCGCACCTCCACCGGCAGCATCAGCGTCACGAAGATGGCCCAGAAGCAGATCTTCTTGAACGGGAAGCGGAAGTACACGATGGCGAAGGCCGACAGCAGCGAGATGGTGATCTTGCCGATGGCGATCACCATGGCCGTCACGAAGCTCACCCACATCATGTGCGCCACCGGGGCGTTGGAGCCCGCGCTGCTCTCGCGCCCGAACAGCGCGCCCTTGTAGCTGTCGACGATGTTCGAGCCGGGTGTCAGGGGCATCGGCGCCTGCACGATCTCCTGGGCCGTGTGCGTGGAGGCCACGAACGCCAGGTAGAGCGGGAAGGCGACGATGAACACGCCCAGGATCATGATGACGTGGGCCAGGATGCCTTGCGTGCCGCGTTTCTCAACCATGCTGCGCTCCGCCGAATTCGATTTGTTCTTGTTGCTTCATCAGTACTGCACTTTCTTCTCGACGTAGCGGAACTGGATGACGGTCAGCGCCACCACGATCACCATCAGCACCACCGACTGCGCGGCCGAGCCGCCGAGGTCGAGGCCCTTGAAGCCATCGTGGTAGACCTTGTAGACCAGGATGGTCGTGTCCTTGCCCGGGCCGCCCTGCGTGGCTGCGTCGACGATCGCGAAGGTGTCGAAGAAGGCGTACACCACGTTGATCACCAGCAGGAAGAAGGTGGTGGGCGACAAGAGCGGGAACTGCACGGTCCAGAAGCGGCGCCACGGGCGCGCGCCGTCGATGGCCGCGGCCTCGATCAGCGACTTCGGAATGGACTGCAGCCCGGCCAGGAAGAACAGGAAGTTGTAGGAGATCTGCTTCCACACCGAGGCCATCACGATCAGCGTCATGGCGTGGCCCGAGTCGAGCAGGTGGTTCCAGTTGATGCCGATCTTGCCCAGGGCATAGGCCACCACGCCCAGGGAGGGCGAGAACATGAAGACCCACAGCACGGCCGCCACGGCGGGTGCCACGGCGTACGGCAGGATCAGCATGGTCTTGTAGAACATGCCGCCGCGCACGATGCGGTCGGCGAACACGGCCAGCATCAGCGACAGGCTGATGCCGATGCCGGCCACCAGCACCGAGAACAGCGCGGTGGTCTTGAACGACTCGGCATAGGCCGGGTCGTCGAACAGGTGGCGGAAGTTGTCGAACCCGACGAACTCGACCGACGTGCCGAACGCGTCCTGCTGCTGCAGCGACTGCAACAGCGCCTGGCCGGCCGGCCAGAAGAAAAACACGAGGATCACCGCCATCTGCGGTGTCAGCAGCAGCCAGGGCAACCAGCCCGAGCGAAAGAAAACGCGTTTTTCCATGAAGCCCCTACATAAAAAATCCCGCCCGGCGCACCCTGGAAGAAGGGCGTGCGGGGGCGGGCGATATTAGCCGGACACGGAGCCCGGATCTTCAATCGTTAGCTTTTGTTCGCCTTTTGGAAGCGTTCGAGCTGTTCGTTGCCGCGGGTCACGATCGAATCGAGGGCTTCCTTGGCGGTCTTCTTGCCGCCCCAGACCTGTTCGAGCTCTTCGTCCTCGATGGCGCGGATCTGCACGTAGTTGCCCAGGCGGATGCCGCGGCTCTTGTCGGTGACCTTGCGGATCATCTGCGTCACGGCCACGTCGGTGCCGGGGTTCTGCTTGTAGAAGCCCGACTCTTCGGTGAGCTTGTACGAGGCGGTGGTCACCGGCAGGTAGCCGGTGCGCTTGTGGCTGGCGGACTGCACTTCAGGCGTCGAGATGAAGCTGAAGAACTTGGCCACGCCCTTGTACTCGGCGGCCTTCTTGCCCGACATGACCCACAGGCTGGCGCCGCCGATCACGGTGTTCTGCGGTGCGCCCGGCACGTCCGGGTAGTAGGGCAGGGGTGCCAGGCCGTAGGCGAACTTGGCGTTCTTGGCCACGTTGCCGTAGAAGCCCGACGACGTGTTGATCATGGCGCACTCGCCCGACACGAACGAGGCTTCAGGCACGTTGCCGCGGCCCTTGTAGATGAACAGGCCCTGCTTGGACATGCTGGCCAGGTTCTCGATGTGGCGCTGGTGCAGCGGCGAATTCACCTTCAGGCGCGCGTCCAGGCCCTGCAGGCCGTTGGCCTTGCTGGCGAACTCGACGTTGTGCCAGGCCGAGAAGCTCTCGACCTGCGTCCAGTTCTGCCAGGCCGTGGTGAACGGGCACTTGTGGCCGCTGGCCTTGAGCTTGGCGGCTGCCGCGACCACTTCGGGCCAGGTGGCGGGTGCCTTGTCGGTGGGCAGGCCGGCGGCCTTGAAGGCGTCCTTGTTGAAATAGAAGATGGTGGTGGAGCTGTTGAACGGGAAGCTCAGCATCTGGCCGTTGGGGGCGGTGTAGTAACCGGCCACGGCGGGGATGTAGGCGGCCGGGTCGAACTTCTCGCCCGCGTCCTTCATGACCTGGCCGACCGGAATGACGGCGCCCTTGCTGGCCATCATGGTGGCGGTGCCCACTTCGAACACCTGCAGGATGTGCGGTGCGTTGCCCGAGCGGAAGGCCGCGATGGAGGCCGTCATGGATTCGTCGTACGTGCCCTTGAAGGTCGGCACGATCTTGTATTCCTTCTGGCTCTCGTTGAACTGCTTGGCCAGGTCGTTGACCCACTCGTTGTTGACGGCGGTCATGGAATGCCACCACTGGATCTCGGTCTGGGCCTGGGCTGCATTGAACAGCGTGGCGGCCAGCGCCGATGCCAACGCGAGCGTCTTGAATCGCATGAAGACTCCTGAAGGGAAAAAATGGAAAGCGCGAATGCTAGGGCATGTGCGTGACACAGCCGCGTCACATTGGGGCACGGACCGAAGGGTTCCTCCAATCGGGGAAACCCCTTTGGCGTCAAGCCCGGTGCGGGTTGCGGGCCTCATGCTGCGCTGCACCATGCTAGCATCGCCCTCCCTTTTTTGGCCTAGCTTGTCGCCATGGCCGGGGCTTCCTTGAGTACGCCATGAGCAGCAAAACCTCCCTCGACAAAAGCAGGATCAAGTTCCTTTTGCTCGAAGGCATCCACCCCTCGGCCGTGGAGGTGCTGCGCGCCGCCGGCTACACCAACATCGAGTCGCTGCCGGGTGCGTTGCCCGACGCCGAGCTCAAGGCCAAGATCGCCGACGTGCACTTCGTGGGCATCCGCTCGCGCACCCAGCTGACGGCCGAGGTGTTCGCTGCCGCGCACAAGCTGGTGGCCGCCGGGTGCTTCTGCATCGGGACCAACCAAGTCGACCTCGAAGCCGCCCGCGAACACGGCGTGGCCGTGTTCAACGCCCCGTATTCCAACACCCGCTCGGTGGCCGAGCTGGTGCTGGCCGAAGCCATCCTGCTGCTGCGCGGCGTGCCCGAGAAAAGCGCCGTGGCGCACCGCGGCGGCTGGCTCAAGTCGGCCGAGAACGCCTTCGAGATCCGCGGCAAGACGCTGGGCATCGTGGGCTACGGCTCCATCGGCGCGCAGCTGTCGGTGCTGGCCGAGGCGCTGGGCATGCACGTGGCCTTCTACGACGTGGTCACCAAGCTGCCGCTGGGCAACGCCCGCCAGGTGCGCGAGCTGCACCAGCTGCTGGGCCAGAGCGACATCGTGACCCTGCACGTGCCCGAGACCCAGGCCACGCAATGGATGATCGGCGCGGCCGAGATCGCCGCCATGAAGCCGGGCGCCATTTTGCTGAACGCCTCGCGCGGCACCGTGGTCGAGATCGAACCGCTGGCCGAGGCCCTCAAGAGCAAGAAGCTGCTGGGCGCCGCCATCGACGTGTTCCCGGTCGAGCCGCGCACCAACAAGGACGAGTTCCAGTCGCCGCTGCGCGGGCTGGACAACGTGATCCTCACGCCGCACATCGGCGGCTCGACCATGGAGGCGCAGGCCAACATCGGGCTCGAAGTGGCCGAGAAGCTGGTCAAGTACAGCGACAACGGCACCTCGACCTCGTCGGTCAACTTCCCCGAGGTGGCGCTGCCGGCGCACCCGGGCAAGCACCGCCTGCTGCACATCCACCGCAACGTGCCGGGCGTGTTGTCCGAGATCAACAAGATCTTCTCGGACAACAACATCAACATCTCGTCCCAGTTCCTGCAGACCAACGAGAAGATCGGCTACGTCGTGATGGACATCGACGCCGCCTCGTCCGACCTGGCGCTGGAAAAGCTGGCGAAGGTAGGCGGGACGATCCGCAGCCGCGTGCTGTTCTGAGCCCGCCGGGGCCCGTGCGGGCTCCGCGATAGGGAATAGCGGCCGGGCACGGCAAAGCCCCCGGGGCCTGCCCTAAAATCGACCCCCCGGCTACATGGGCGCGCAGCGCCTGGCCAAGGGCCCCACCCGATGAATGCTCCGACCGCGTTGAATACGCTGTTGTCACAGGCCGCAGAGCCTGTACGACTGCGCGAGATCCCCTACAACTACACCAGCTTCTCCGACCGGGAGATCGTGATTCGCCTCCTGGGCGAGCGCGGCTGGGACCTGCTGCAGACCCTGCGCGCCGAGCGCCGCACCGGCCGATCGGCGCGCATGCTCTACGAGGTGCTGGGCGACATCTGGGTGGTGCAGCGCAACCCCTACCTCGTCGACGACCTGCTCGACAACCCGCGCCGCCGCGGCCAGCTGGTCGACGCCCTGCGCCACCGCCTGGGCGAGGTGCAGAAGCGCCGCACCCCCGACAGCGACCTGCCGCGCGACCAGCTGGTGGGCGAGCTCACCGGGCTCGTCAGCCAGGCTGTCGCCGCCTTCGACGACACCTTCCGCGACGTCGCCGCGCTGCGCCGCAAGGCCACCCGCGTGCTGGGCCGGCTCACGGCCAAGGACAACATCAAGTTCGACGGCCTCTCGCGCGTGTCGCACGTGACCGACGCCACCGACTGGCGCGTCGAGTACCCCTTCGTCGTGCTGTGCCCCGACACCGAGGCCGAGATGGCCTTGCTGGTCAAGGGCTGCATCGAGCTGGGCCTGACCATCATTCCGCGCGGGGGCGGCACTGGCTACACCGGCGGCGCGATCCCGCTGACCTGGAAGAGCGTGGTCATCAACACCGAGAAGCTCGAGGCCATGACCGAAGTCGAGCACGTCGCGCTGCCCGGCTTGGCCGCGCCCGTGCCCACCATCTGGACCGAGGCCGGCGTGGTCACGCAGCGTGTGGCCGACGCGGCCGAGCGCGCGGGCTTCGTGTTCGCGGTCGACCCCACCTCCGCCGAGGCCTCGTGCGTCGGCGGCAACGTCGCCATGAACGCCGGCGGCAAGAAGGCCGTGCTCTGGGGCACGGCGCTGGACAACCTCGCCTCGTGGCGCATGGTCACGCCGCAGGCCGAATGGCTCGAAGTGACCCGCATCGGCCACAACCTGGGCAAGATCCACGACGCCGAGAGCGCCGTGTTCGAGCTGCAGTACTACGCGGCCGACGGCAAGACGAAACTGCGCACCGAGCGCCTGGACATTCCCGGCAAGACCTTCCGCAAGGAAGGCCTGGGCAAGGACGTGACCGACAAGTTCCTCTCGGGCCTGCCGGGCATCCAGAAAGAGGGCTGCGACGGCCTCATCACCAGCTGCCGCTGGGTGGTGCACAAGATGCCGGCGCACACGCGCACCGTGTGCCTCGAGTTCTTCGGCAACGCCAAGGACGCGGTGCCCAGCATCGTCGAGATCAAGGACTTCATGTTCGCCGAGCAGAAGCGCTCGGGCGTGCTGCTGGCCGGCCTCGAGCACCTGGACGACCGCTACCTGAAGGCCGTGGGCTATGCCACCAAGTCGAAGAAGCACGGCGGCCTGCCCAAGATGGTGCTGTTCGGCGACATCGCGGGCGACGACGCCGACGCGGTGGCCCGTGCCACCTCGGAAGTGGTGCGCATCGCCAACTCGCGCAGCGGCGAAGGCTTCATTGCCATCAGTCCCGAGGCGCGCAAGAAATTCTGGCTCGACCGCAAGCGCACGGCCGCCATCAGCAAGCACACCAACGCCTTCAAGATCAACGAAGACGTGGTGATCCCGCTGCCGCGCATGGCCGAGTACAGCGACGGTATCGAGCGCATCAACATCGAGCTGTCGCTGCAGAACAAGCTCGCGCTCACCGACGCGCTCGAAGCCTTCCTCACGCGCGGCAACCTGCCGCTGGGCAAGACCGACGACGCGCACGAGATTCCGGCGGCCGAGCTGCTCGAAGACCGCGTGGCACAGGCCGTGGCGCTGGTGCACGAGGTGCGCGCGCTGTGGGCCGGCTGGCTCGAGAACGTCGACGCGCTGTTCCCGCAGCTGCAGGACCACACGCTGCGCGCCAGCTGGAAGACCCAGCTGCGCCAGCCGCTGCAGGAGATTTTTTCGGGCGCCGAGTTCGGTCCGATCCTGGCCGAGTGCACCGCCATCCACAAGCAGGTGCTCAAGGGCCGGGTGTGGGTCGCGCTGCACATGCACGCGGGCGACGGCAACGTGCACACCAACATCCCCGTGAACAGCGACAACTACGACATGCTGCAGACCGCGCATGCCGCGGTGGTGCGCATCATGGCGTTGGCGCGCAGCCTCGACGGCGTGATCTCGGGCGAGCACGGCATCGGCATCACCAAGCTCGAGTTCCTCACCGACGAAGAGCTGCGTCCGTTCACCGAGTACAAGGCCCGGGTCGACCCCGAGGGCCGCTTCAACAAGGGCAAGCTGCTGCGCGCGCCCGCCGGGCAGGCGCAGACCCTGCACGCCGACCTGACCAATGCCTACACGCCGAGCTTCGGCCTCATGGGGCACGAGTCGCTGATCATGCAGCAGAGCGACATCGGCGCCATCGCCGACAGCGTCAAGGACTGCCTGCGCTGCGGCAAGTGCAAGCCGGTGTGCGCCACGCACGTGCCGCGCGCCAACCTGCTGTACAGCCCGCGCAACAAGATCCTCGCGACCTCGCTGCTGGTGGAGGCCTTCCTCTACGAGGAGCAGACCCGGCGCGGCATCAGCATCAAGCACTGGGAAGAGTTCGAGGACGTGGCCGACCACTGCACCGTGTGCCACAAGTGCCTCACGCCGTGCCCGGTAAAGATCGACTTCGGCGACGTGTCGATGAACATGCGCAACCTGCTGCGCAAGATGGGCCAGAAGAGCTTCCGTCCCGGCAACGCGGCCGCGATGTTCTTCCTGAACGCGACCAACCCGCAGACCATCAAGGCGGTGCGCGCCGGCATGGTGGGCATCGGCTTCAAGGCGCAGCGCATGGCCAACGACCTGCTGCGCGGCCTTGCGAAGAAGCAGACCGGCGCGCCGCCGGCCACGCTGGGGCCTGCGCCCATCAAGGAGCAGGTGATCCACTTCATCAACAAGAAGATGCCGGGCAACCTGCCGAAGAAGACGGCGCGCGCGCTGCTCGACATCGAGGATGCCGACTACGTGCCGATCATCCGCAACCCGAAGTCGACCACGTCGGAGACCGAGGCGGTCTTCTACTTCCCGGGCTGCGGTTCGGAGCGGCTGTTCTCGCAGGTCGGCCTGGCCACGCAGGCGATGCTCTGGCATGCGGGCGTGCAGACCGTGCTGCCGCCGGGCTACCTGTGCTGCGGCTATCCGCAGCGCGGCAGCGGCCAGTTCGACAAGGCCGAGAAGATGATCACGGACAACCGCGTGCTCTTCCACCGCGTCGCCAACACGCTCAACTACCTCGACATCAAGACGGTGGTGGTGAGCTGCGGCACCTGCTACGACCAGCTGCAGGGCTACCAGTTCGACAAGATCTTCCCGGGCTGCCGGATCATCGACATCCACGAGTACCTGCTCGAAAAGGGCATCACCCTGGCCGATGCCGGCGGTGGCGGCTACCTGTACCACGACCCCTGCCATTCGCCAATGAAGCAGCAGGACCCGATGAAGACCGTGAAGGCGCTGGTCGGCGACAACGTGCTCAAGAACGACCGCTGCTGCGGCGAGTCGGGCACGCTGGGCGTGTCGCGGCCCGACATCTCGACGCAGATCCGCTTCCGCAAGGAAGAAGAGCTGAAGAAGGGCGAGGCCGCGCTGCGCGAAAGCGGCAACGTCGGCGCGACCGACAACGTGAAGATCCTCACCAGCTGCCCGAGCTGCCTGCAAGGCCTCTCGCGCTACGGCAACGACCTGAACAACGGCCTGCTCGAAGCCGACTACATCGTGGTCGAGATGGCCAACAAGCTGCTCGGCGACGACTGGATGCCGAACTACGTGGCCGCTGCCAACCAGGGCGGCATCGAGCGGGTGCTCGTATGACGGCGGTGGCCGGTTGCCCGCTGTGCGACGCGCCCGGCGGGCGCATCGTGTTCGAAGGCGCGAAGCTGCGCGTCATCCATGCACAGGAAGAAGGCTTTCCGGCCTTCTACCGCGTGGTGTGGCAGGACCATGCAGCGGAGTTCTCCGACCTCGACGCGGCCGACCGCGCGCTGTGCATGGAGGCCGTGGTGCGCGTGGAGCAGTGCCTGCGCGACGCGCTGGCACCCACCAAGCTCAACATCGCCGCGCTCGGCAACATGGTGGCGCACCTGCACTGGCACGTGATCGCGCGCTTCGACTGGGACAGCCATTTCCCCGGCTCGGTCTGGGCCGCCGTGCAGCGGACCGCGCCGGCCGAGCGGCTGGCCGCCGTGCAGGCGCTGCTGCCGCAGGCGGAGGCCGACATGGTCCGCCGGCTCGCGTCGCTGGCCTGAGGCCTTCGTTTTTTCTCAGCTGGCCGCGGTGACCGTCTTGCGGTCGGCGCAGGCCTGCTTGAATTCCGGCGTGGCGCGCGTTTCCTTCGAGAAGCGCTTCGAGGCCACGCTGCCATCCCTGCACACGCGATCGAGCTCGGCCTGGGCGCTCTTGTTGCCCGCATGCGCGGCGTGGGCCAGCAGGCGCACCGCGTGGAAGGGCAGTGCGCCCGAGCTGCCGGACGATGCGGTCGCTGCAGTGGTCGTCGGCGGCGGTGTTGCTGCGACCTTGACGGGCTCCGTAGGCAGCGTGCGTGCGTTGCCCGCCGAGGTCGGCATGCGCTCGACGGCGGTGAAGTCGCCGCTCTTGCCGGCGCGCTCGACCATCTGCCGGTAGCTGTCCATCATGAACGACGTGTCCTTGGGCGTGAGCTCCTTCGCCGGCTTGGCGAGGTAGGCCGCGACCTCGGGCGGCAGGGCGGCGTTCACGGCGCTCAGCTCGTGCGCGCCGCCGAAGCCCCGCGAGCCGGCCTGTGCGGCATGCGCCGCATCGTCGCCCAGCGCCATCGCACCCTTGGCGGCCACGCCGGTTGCACCTTCGGCCGCCACCGCACCGGCGCCGACCGCCGCGCCCTTGCCCGCCACGCCGGCCGCCTTGCCGGCAGTCGCGGCCTTGCCTGCCGCCTTGCCGATCAGGCCCCAGAAGGCATGGGCCGGTGGGGCGAGGGCGGTGCCCGCGAGCGCGGCGCAGAGGACGAGGGCGGCCCGGTTCGGACGCGACAGGAGGAGGGGAGAGCGTGTGCGTGACGGCATGCGGCAATGCTAAGCGCAGGCGGCCGGCACGCTGGCGCGCAGCGCGCGGCATACTGCGCGAGTCCCACCCCTTTTCTCTTTTCTCTTCTTCCGAACGGATTCCCCATGGCAGGTTTGCAAGCTGGCGCGCCGACACCCCAATCGATCACCGTGCACGGCCAGTCGCGCGTGCTCGAAGTCGGCTTCTCGGACGGCGCCACCTTCCGCATCCCCTTCGAGCTGATGCGCATCTACTCGCCATCGGCCGAGGTGCAGGGCCACGGCCCGGGGCAGGAGGTGCTGCAGACCGGCAAGCGCGACGTCGACCTGGTCGGGCTGGAACCGGTGGGCAACTACGCCGTGCAGCCGGCCTTCAGCGACGGCCACAACTCCGGCATCTACACCTGGAGCCTGCTGTACGACCTGGGCGTGCGGCAGGCCGAGCTGTGGGCCGACTACGAGCGGCGCTTGGCCGCGGCGGGCGTGGACCGCGATGCCCCGATGGCCGACAAGGGCGGCCACGCCTGCAGCAGCCACTGAGCGCTGTGGGAACCGAGGGTAAACATACCCTGTTGCTATTGAAAAGATAGCCTTACACACAGCAAAGACGCGCGTTGCGGCGGCCCTCCGTTGGAGGAAAAAGCAACAAATGTCCGCCGTGCCTGCGGGGTCGTCGCCTTGAAGGAATGCCTTCCGGCCTAACATCCACCGCATGAGTACAACCCACTTCGGCTTCGAGAAAGTCGACGAAAGCGAGAAGGCGCAACGCGTTCGCGGCGTCTTCGACTCGGTGGCCTCGCGCTACGACATCATGAACGACCTGATGTCGGCCGGCCTGCACCGGGCCTGGAAGGCCTACACCGTGATGGTCGCGAACGTGGGCGAAGGCTCGCGCGTGCTCGACATCGCGGGCGGCACCGGCGACCTCGCGCTTGCCTTCTCGAAGAAGGTCGGCGCCACGGGCCAGGTGGTCCACACCGACATCAACGAAGCCATGCTGCGCACCGGCCGCAACCGCCTGCTCGACGCCGGCGTGGTGCTGCCCACCACGGTCTGCGACGCCGAGAAGCTCCCCTTTCCCGACAACCACTTCGACGTGGTCACCGTGGCCTTCGGCCTGCGCAACATGACGCACAAGGACGTCGCGCTCAAGGAGATGAACCGCGTGCTCAAGCCGCGCGGCAAGCTGCTGGTGCTCGAGTTCTCGAAGGTCGCCAAGCCGCTCACGAAGGCCTACGACTGGTATTCGTTCAACGTGCTGCCGCGACTGGGCAAGCTCGTGGCCGGCGACGACGCGAGCTACCGCTACCTGGCCGAATCGATCCGGATGCATCCCTCGCAAGAGGAGCTCAAGACCCTCATGAAAGAGGGCGGTTTCGGACATGTGGACTATCACAACATGACAGGGGGAATTGCTGCCCTCCATGTTGGAATCAAGTGTTGATCACGATGACGACGCGAATTTTTCGCTCAAGAGGAGACGGCATGAAGAGTTTGGGTTCTTTGTTCTTGGCAGCAGCACTGGTGCTGGTGAGCGTTCAGGCGGAAGCTGCTCGCATGGGTGGCGGCAAGTCCGTCGGTCGCCAGTCGTCCAACGTGACGCAGCGCCAGGCCACGCAGCCCGCGGCCCCCGCGCAGCAGAACGCGACCAATGCGGCGCCCAAGCCCGCAACGCCCGCCGCCGCTGCACCGAAGCGTCCGTGGGGCGCGATGCTCGGCGGTCTCGCCGCCGGCCTGGGCCTGGCATGGCTCGCGAATTCGCTGGGCCTGGGTGCCGGCTTCGCCAACATCCTGCTGATCGCGCTGCTGGCCTTTGCCGCGCTCGCGGTGTGGCGCATCTTCAAGGCGCGCTCGGCCGCGTCGTCGGGCAACGCCAACCGCCAGGGCGCTTTCGCCTTCCAGGGCGCCGGCAGCCCCGCCGATGCACGCGCACCGGCACAGTACAGCCCGGCCAACGTCGGCAACGACGCCTCGGCACGGCCGTGGGAGCGCAACGCCGCGGCGTTCGACGCCGCGCCGGCATCGCACGGCAGCAGCCTCTCGGCCGCGGGTGCCGCAGCCGGCGGCAGCATGATCGGTTCGGCACTGGCCGGTTCGCAGTCCTGGGGCATCCCTGCGGGCTTCGATGCCGACGGTTTCCTCACCGCCGCCAAGCGCAACTTCGTGACCCTGCAGGACGCCTGGGACCGCGCCGACGTGTCGATGCTGCGTTCCATGATGACCGACAGCATGGTCGAAGAGATCCGCACGCAGCTGGCCGATCGCGCCAGCCACACGGGCGGTGCGCTCAACAAGACCGAAGTCGTGATGCTCGACGCCAAGCTGCTGGGCATCGAAGAGCTGCCCGACGCCTACATGGCGAGCGTGGAGTTCTCCGGCATGATCCGCGAAGACGCCTCGGCGGGCCCGGCCCCGTTCCGTGAAGTCTGGAACATGACCAAGACCGGCAGCGCTGGCTGGCTCGTCGCAGGCGTGCAAGCGCTGCAATGACAAAAACCTGAGCTGCAGCCGTCACCCGGCCGTAGCACTGACGGGATAATGGGGACCATGGCTACACCATCGTCCCCTTTTTCTTTGCTCGGCGACCTGTTCAACCGCATTGGCGAACGCCTGCAACCGCCGGCCTGGGCCGTCCACGAGATCCAGCACCGCGCGGTCCTGTTCCTGAACCACGTGCTGCAGCAGGAGCCCGAAGCGCAGCAGCGGCTGCTGCGCCAGCAGGGCAGGGTGGTGCGCTTCCAGTGGCGCTTCGTCACGATGGAACTGGTGGCCACGCCGGCCGGCCTGCTCGACTTGGCACCCGCCGGCTCCACGCCCGAACTCACGCTCACCGTGATCGATGACTCCCCCTTCGACATCGCCCGCGCCACGCTGCGCGGCGACAAGCCTTCCGTGCAGATCGTCGGCGACGTGCAGCTCGCGGCCGAGGTCAACTGGCTGGTCGACCACGTGCGCTGGGACGTCGAGGATGACCTGGCCCGCGTGATCGGCGACGTGCCCGCGCACACGCTGGGCAACGGCGTGCGGCGCGTGGTCGGCGCGCTGCGCCAGTTCGTCGGCGACCGCTCGGCCCGTGCCGGCGGTGCGGCGGGCCACGCCGAATGAGTCGCTTCTATCGCGGCCTGTTCATCGTCTGGGTCGCACTGCGCTATGGCCTGGACGAGCTCGTGCTCACGAGCTTCCAGAAGCCCTGGCTGCGCGTGGTGGCGCGCATCGTCTCCATCGGACGCAACCTCGACGCACCGCGCGGCCAGCGCCTGCGCGAAGCACTGGAGCGGCTGGGCCCCATCTTCGTGAAGTTCGGCCAGGTGCTGTCCACGCGGCGCGACCTGCTGCCGCCCGACATCGCCGACGAGCTCGCCTTCCTGCAGGACCGCGTGCCGCCGTTCCCCTCGGCGGTGGCGGTCGCGACCATCGAGCGCGCCTTCCGCCGCCCGGTGAGCGACGTGTTCGTGCAGTTCGACGAAACGCCCATCGCCAGCGCCTCGATCGCGCAGGTGCACTTCGCGACCATCCGCACCAACCAGGGCGAGATCCGCGACGTGGCGGTGAAGGTGCTGCGCCCCAACATGCGCGGCGTGATCGAGAAGGACCTGGCCCTCATGGCCATGATGGCCGGCTGGATCGAGAAGCTCTCGCCCGACGGTAAGCGCCTGAAGCCGCGCGAGGTGGTCGGCGAGTTCGACAAGTACCTGCACGACGAGCTCGACCTCGTGCGCGAGGCTGCCAACGCTGCGCAGCTGCGCCGCAACATGGCCTCGCTCGACCTGGTGCTGATCCCCGAGATGTTCTGGGACTTCTGCCACCCCGAGGTGATCGTGATGGAGCGCATGAACGGCGTACCCATTGCGCAGATCGACAAGCTGCGCGCCGCCGGCGTCGACATTCCCAAGCTCGCGCGCGACGGCGTGACGATCTTCTTCACACAGGTGTTTCGCGACGGCTTCTTCCATGCCGACATGCACCCGGGCAACATCCAGGTGAGCCTGGCGCCCGAGACCTTCGGGCGCTACATCTCGCTCGACTTCGGCATCATCGGCACGCTCACCGAGTCCGACAAGGAGTACCTCGCGCAGAACTTCGCGGCCTTCTTCCGGCGCGACTACAAGCGCGTGGCCGAGCTGCACCTGGAGAGCGGCTGGGTGCCGCAGGGCACGCGCATCGACGAGCTCGAGGCCGCGATCCGCACGGTGTGCGAGCCGTACTTCGACCGGCCGCTGAAGGAGATTTCGCTGGGCATGGTGCTGATGCGCCTGTTCCAGACCTCGCGCCGCTTCCACGTCGAGATCCAGCCGCAGCTGGTGCTGTTGCAGAAGACCCTGCTGAACATCGAGGGCCTGGGCCGCAGCATCGACCCCGAGCTCGACCTCTGGGCCACGGCCAAGCCCTTCCTCGAGAAGTGGATGATCGACCAGATCGGGCCGAAGAAGCTGTTCCAGCAGCTGCGGGCCGAGGCGCCGCGCTACGCGAAATTGCTGCCGCAATTGCCGCGTTTGCTGCACGATTTCCTGGAAAATCGGCCGCCCGATCACCGCCGCGAGTTGCAGGAGCTGCTGGCCGCGCAGAAGCGCACCAACCGGCTGCTGCAGGCCATCCTCTATGGCGGCATCGGATTTGTCCTGGGGTTGCTCGCCATGCAAGTGCTGGTGCGCGTGCGTTTGTTCTAGAGGCTGGAGGAGTTTCGCCGTGTTGTTGACGCTGGTCATCGTCTATCTGCTGGTCACCATCGCCATCGGCCTGTATGCGGCCAAACGGGTGAAGAACACCACCGACTTCGCGATCGCGGGGCGGCACCTGCCGCTGTTCATGATCATCACGACCACCTTCGCGACCTGGTTCGGGTCCGAGACGGTGCTCGGCATCCCGGCCAAGTTCATCGAGGGTGGCCTGAGCGGCGTGGTCGAAGACCCGTTCGGCGCGGGCACCTGCCTGATCCTGGTGGGCCTGTTCTTCGCGGGCAAGCTGTACCGCATGACGCTCTTGACCATCAGCGACTACTACCGCGAGCGCTACGGCCGCAGCGTGGAAGTGGCCTGCTCGCTGATCATCATGCTGAGCTACCTGGGCTGGGTGTCGGCGCAGGTCACGGCGCTGGGGCTGGTGTTCAACGTGCTGTCGGCCGGCGCCATCAGCATCCCGCTGGGCATGGTGATCGGCGTGGTCTCGATCCTGGCCTACACGCTGTTCGGCGGCATGTGGTCGGTGGCCGTGACCGACTTCATCCAGATGATCATCCTGGTCGTCGGCCTCGCGGTGATCGCGATGTTCGCGGGCGACATGGCCGGCGGCGCCGACAAGGTGGTGGCCTTCGCGGTCAGCAAGGACCTCTTCAAGTTCTGGCCCGAGCCCAACTGGCACGACATGGTGTTCTTCTTTGCCGCGGCCATCACGATGATGCTGGGCTCCATTCCGCAGCAGGACGTGTTCCAGCGCGTGATGTCGGCCAACAGCGTCAAGGCCGCCACGCGCGGCCCGGTGATCGGCGGCGTGGCCTACATCCTGTTCGCCTTCGTGCCGATGTTCCTTGTGGCCAGCGCGCTGCTCATCATGCCGGAGGAGGTGGCCGTGCTGCTCAAGGAAGATCCGCAGAAGGTGCTGCCCACGCTGGTGCTGCAGAAGATGCCCTTCGTGATGCAGGTGCTGTTCTTCGGCGCGCTGCTGTCGGCCATCAAGTCGACCGCCTCGGCCACCCTGCTGGCGCCCAGCGTCACCTTCACCGAGAACATCTGGCGCCAGTTCCGTCCCGCCGGCACCGACCGCGAGAACCTGATGACCATGCGCATCACGGTGCTGCTGTTCAGCGCCGCCGTGCTGGCCTACGCGATCCGCATGCAGGGCACGCCGATCTACGAGCTGGTCTCGGGCGCCTACCAGGTGCCGCTGGTGGGGGCCTTCGTGCCGCTGGTGTGCGGCCTGTACTGGCGCCGTGCCACCACCCAGGGCGCCATCGCCTCGATCGTGGGGGGCATCGGCGTCTGGCTGCTGTTCATGGCCATGCCATGGGGTACCGCCTTCCCGGCCCAGCTGGCGGGCGTGCTGTCCTCGTTCGCGGGCATGGTCATCGGCTCGCTGCTGCCGCAATGGATAGCGAACACTCACACGCCGCACCGCCTCCTGGCGACCGAGCCGGCCTGACGGCGGGCCGGGCCGGGCCCCCACGGCCCCTGCGGGCGGGGGCGCCCCTATAATCGAGGGCTTTGCGAGCGGCAGCTGCGTCGCTCATTCCCACCCCGATTCCCCATGCCCATTTACGCCTACAAGTGCAGTTCCTGCGGCTTTGCCAAGGACGTTCTGCAGAAGATGTCGGACACGCCGCTCTCGGTGTGCCCGGAATGCGGTGCGAGCGCATTTGAAAAGCAGGTCACGGCCGCCGGCTTCCAGCTCAAGGGCTCGGGCTGGTACGTGACCGACTTCCGCGAGGGCGGCGGCAAGAAGTCCGAGGCCGCCACCGCGCCCGCTGCGTCCGGCGACGGCGCCAAGTCGGCCGATGCTTCTTCTTCGTCCCCCGCCTCCAGCCCCGCACCGGCGCCCGCTCCCGCGCCGGCCCCCGCTGCAACGGCTGCCGCCAAGAGCGGCGACTGACGGAACCCTCGCCCATGTCCGCCCTGCGCAAATGGTTGTTCTCCGGCTTGCTGGTGATCGTTCCGCTGTTCATCACCCTGGCGGTGCTGAAGTGGATCATCGACACGCTCGACCAGACGCTGTGGGTGCTGCCGGGCGCATGGCAGCGCTGGCTCTACGACAACAACATCCGCGGGCTCGGTGTGCTGCTCACGCTGGCCATCCTGCTGGTGGTCGGTGCCATTGCGAGCAACTTCGTCGGCAAGCGCCTGCTCGGCTGGGGCGACGCCGTGGTGCGCCGCATTCCGGTCGTGCGCTCGATCTACTCGAGCGTCAAGCAGGTGTCGGACACGCTGTTCTCCGAGAACGGCAACGCATTCCGCACGGCAGTGCTGATCCAGTGGCCGCGCGAGAGCGTGTGGACCATTGCCTTCGTGACCGGCGCGCCGGGCAACGAGGTGGCCGAGTACCTAGGCAGCGAGGAATTCCTCAGCGTCTACGTGCCGACCACGCCCAACCCCACGGGCGGCTACTTCGTCATGCTCAAGCGCAGTGACTGCGTCGAACTGAAGATGAGCGTGGACGAAGCGCTCAAGTACATCGTCTCGATGGGCGTGGTCGTTCCAGGCGGCCCCTCCTCGGTGGCGATCAAGCCATCCAACTCATAAAAACGAACGCGCCACGACGGCGCCGGAAGTCATCTCTATGGCCATGCGTACTCACTATTGCGGTCTTGTGACCGAAGCCCTGTTGGGCCAGACCGTCACCCTGTGCGGGTGGGTCAACCGTCGCCGCGACCACGGCGGCGTGATCTTCATCGACGTGCGCGACCGCGAAGGCTACGTGCAAGTGGTGTGCGACCCCGACCGCGCCTCGACCTTCGCCGTGGCCGAGAACCTGCGCAACGAGTTCTGCGTGCAGATCACCGGCTTGGTGCGCGCGCGCCCCGAAGGCACGACCAACGACAGCCTCAAGAGCGGCAAGATCGAAGTGCTGTGCCACGAGCTGAAGGTGCTCAACCCCTCGGTCACGCCCCCGTTCCTGCTGGACGACGACAACCTGTCGGAAACCACCCGCCTCACGCACCGCGTGCTCGACCTGCGCCGCCCGGCCATGCAGCGCAACATGATGCTGCGCTACAAGGTGACGATGGAAACGCGCAAGTTCCTCGATGCCAACGGCTTCATCGACATCGAGACGCCGATGCTGGGCAAGTCCACGCCCGAAGGCGCGCGCGACTACCTCGTGCCCAGCCGCGTGCACGACGGCAGCTTCTTCGCGTTGCCGCAGTCGCCCCAGCTGTTCAAGCAGCTGCTGATGGTGGCCGGCTACGACCGCTACTACCAGATCGTGAAGTGCTTCCGCGACGAAGACCTGCGCGCCGACCGCCAGCCTGAATTCACGCAGATCGACATCGAGACCTCGTTCCTCGCCGAAGAAGAAATCCGCGAGATGTTCGAAGGCATGATCCGCAACGTGTTCCGCAACGCCGCGGACATCGACCTGCCGGTGTTCCCGACCATGAGCTACGCCGACGCGATGTTCAAGTACGGCTCGGACAAGCCCGACCTGCGCGTGAAGCTCGAATTCACCGAACTCACCGAGCTGATGAAGCGCGTCGAGTTCAAGGTGTTCTCCAACGCCGCCACCATGGCCGGCGGCCGTGTCGTCGCACTGCGCGTGCCCGGCGGCGGTGCCGAAGGCGGCCTGTCGCGCGGCGAGATCGACGCCTACCAGGAGTTCGTGAAGATCTACGGCGCCAAGGGCCTGGCCTACATCAAGGTCAACGACGCTGCTGCCGGCCGCGACGGCCTGCAAAGCCCGATCGTCAAGAACCTGGACGACGCCACGCTGGCCGAGATCATCGCTCGCACGGGCGCGCGCAACGGCGACATCCTGTTCTTCGGCGCCGACAAGGAAAAGGTCGTCAACGACGCCATCGGCGCGCTGCGCGTGAAGATCGGCCACAGCGCCTTCGGCAAGAAGGCCGGCCTCTTCGAGGACCGCTGGGCACCGCTGTGGGTGGTCGACTTCCCGATGTTCGAGTTCGACGAGGAAGGCCAGCGCTGGAGCGCCGTGCACCACCCGTTCACCGCACCGAAGGACGGCCATGAAGACCTCATGGACACCGCGCCCGAGAAGTGCATCGCCAAGGCCTACGACATGGTGCTCAACGGCATCGAGATGGGCGGCGGCTCGGTGCGTATCCACCGCGAGGAAGTGCAGAGCAAGGTGTTCCGCGCGCTCAAGATCAGCGCCGAGGACGCGCAGCTCAAGTTCGGCTTCCTGCTGGACGCGCTGCAGTACGGCGCCCCGCCGCACGGCGGCATCGCCATCGGCCTGGACCGCCTCGTCATGCTCATGACCGGCGCCGAGTCGATCCGCGACGTGATCGCCTTCCCCAAGACCCAGCGCGCGCAAGACCTGCTGACGCAGGCGCCGAGCCCGGTCGACGAGAAGCAACTGCGCGAACTGCACATCAAGCTGCGCAACACGCCGCAAGCGGCCTGATGCAGCCATGACGACCGGCACCCGGCCCTGGAAGATCCCGGAGTCGGTGCTGGTCGTGATCCACACGCCCGTGCTCGACGTGCTGCTGATCCGGCGCGCCGATGCCCACGAGTTCTGGCAATCGGTCACCGGCAGCAAGGACGCCCTCGATGAGCCGCTGGCGCTCACCGCGGCGCGCGAGGTGGCCGAGGAAACCGGCATCCAGTGCGGCGAGGGCACGCCGCTGGCGTCGCAACTGGTCGACTGGCAGCTGCGCAACGTCTACGAGATCTACCCCGGCTGGCGCGCGCGTTACGAACCCGGCGTCACCCACAACACCGAGCACCTGTTCGGCCTGTGCGTGCCCGAGCGCCTGACACCCCGGCTCGATCCGCGCGAGCACACCGACTGGCAATGGCTGCCGTACCACGAGGCGGCGGATGCCTGCTTTTCCCCGTCGAACGCCGAAGCCATTCTGTTGCTGCCAGAATTTGCGCGATGAACCCACCGGCCGCCGCAGCAGCAGCAACGCAGAACCTCCGGGTCGCGACCTACAACATCCACAAGGGTGTGCAGGGGATCGGGCCGGCGCGTCGGCTCGAGATCCACAACCTGGGCCACGCCATCGAGCAGCTCGATGCCGACATCGTCTGCCTGCAGGAAGTGCGCAAGATGAACCGGCAGGCCGCCGCCCGCTTTCCGCGCTGGCCCGAGCTGCCGCAGGCCGACTTTCTGGCGCCCGAGGGCTACACGGCCGTCTACGAGACCAACGCCGTCACGCGCCACGGCGAGCACGGCAACGCGCTGCTCACGCGCTGGCCGGTGATCCGCACCGGCCACCAGGACATCTCCGACCACCGCTTCGAACAGCGCGGCCTGCTGCATGCCGTGATCGACGTGGAAGGGCGCCGGGTGCACGCCATCGTGGTGCACCTGGGGCTCATCAAGGGCAGCCGCGTGCGGCAGGTGGCCCGGCTGCGCGAGTTCATCGAGCGCGAGGTGCCGGCCGACGAGGCCGTGGTGGTGGCCGGCGATTTCAACGACTGGGGCGCGCGCATGCGCTACGCCATGAACGCCATGGGCCTGCGCGACACCAGCGACCTGCGCGGCCCACGCACGCTCACGTACCCGTCGCGCCTGCCCGTGACGCAGCTCGATTTCGTCTACGGCCGCCAGCTCGAACCGCTGGCCTGCAACGTGCCGCGCGGCCCGATCTGGGCCCGCATGTCCGACCACCTTCCGCTGGTAGCCGACTTCGCGCTACCTAATTGATAGCATTGCTCCGAGAAGGGGCGGGCGTTGCAGCCCGAATCCCCTGGGGCCATTCACTGGTACGATCCCCGCCATGCTGAGGAAAACCGACGTCGAACCGCTTCCCGATCGAAAAGACGATGACGAGGGCACCCCCGTCTCCGTCAAGATCCGCGAGCGACTGAATGCAGCGCGCAAGCGTTTCAACGCCAACGACAACATCGCCGAGTTCATCCAGCCGGGCGAGCTGGAGTCGCTGCTCGACGAGGTCGAGGTCAAGATGAAGGGCGTGCTCGAGAGCCTCGTCATCGACGTCGAGAACGATCACAACACCGACAACACCGCGCGCCGCGTGGCCAAGATGTACCTCAACGAGGTGTTCCGCGGCCGCTACGTGCCGGCACCTCCGCTCACTGAGTTTCCCAACGCCGAGCACCTGAACGAGCTGATGATCGTCGGCCCGATCACCGTGCGCAGCGCTTGCTCGCACCACTTCTGCCCGATCATCGGCAAGCTGTGGATCGGCGTGATGCCCAACGAGCACACGAACGTGATCGGCCTGTCGAAGTACGCGCGCCTGGCCGAATGGGTCATGGGCCGTCCGCAGATCCAGGAAGAAGCCGTGGTGCAACTGGCCGACCTGATCCAGGAAAAGACCCAGCCCGACGGCCTCGCACTGGTCATGGAGGCCGAGCACTTCTGCATGGCCTGGCGCGGCGTGAAGGAAATGGACAGCAAGATGATCAACTCCGTCATGCGCGGCGTGTTCCTGAAAGACCCGAGCCTGCGTCGCGAATTCCTCTCCCTCCTGCCACGAAAGAGCTGAGCCATGCTGGTCCGACTTCTCTATGCCAGTCGCGCCGTCGATACCAGCCCCGAGGCCATCGAGGCGATCCTCGCGAAATCGCGCACGCACAACCCGGCCTGCGGCATCACCGGCATCCTCTGCTACGGCGCCGGCACCTTCCTGCAGGCCATCGAGGGCGGGCGCGACGCCATCAGCGATCTCTACGGCCACATCCAGCGCGATCCGCGCCACAAGGACGTTGTGCTGCTGCACTACGAGGAAATCTCCGAGCGCCGCTTCGGTGGTTGGACGATGGGGCAGGTCAACCTCTCCAAGCTCAACGCCTCGACGCTGCTGAAGTACTCCGAGAAGCCCGAACTCGACCCCTACAAGGTCTCGGGCAAGGTCTCGCTCGCGCTGCTCGAAGAACTGATGGCCACCGCGGCCATCGTCGGCCGCCACTGATCCCGGTTCGACCGGGGTGCCCCTTTCCGCGTTCGCACTGATCCTGCTGGCTGGCGTCATCCACGCCAGCTGGAACATCGCCGCCAAGAAGGCGAACGGCGATTCGCGCTTCGCGTTCCAGAGCGGCGTGTTCATGGCCGTGGTGTGGGCGCCCGTGGGCATCACGCTCGGCTGGAGCGTCGTACCGACCTGGGGCACGAAGGAGTGGGCCTTCATCGTGCTGAGCGGCGTGCTGCACGTCTTCTATTACGTCGTGCTGCTGCGCGGCTACCGCAAGTCGGACCTCACCGTGGTCTATCCGCTGGCGCGTGGCTCGGGGCCGCTGCTCTCGTCGCTGGTTGCGATCCTGTTTCTCGGCGAGAAGATCAGCCTCGTCGGCGTGGCCGGCATCTTCGGCGTGGTGCTCGGTGTGTTCCTGGTGGCCGGCGGCCCGCGCCTTTTTCACAAGAAGCACGACCCGGTGCAACGCGAGCGCGTGCAAAAGGGCATGCGCTACGGCGTGCTGACAGGCGCCTTCATCGCTGCCTACACGGTCACCGACAGCTACGCCGTCAAGTTCCTCGCGATGTCGCCGATCCTGCTCGACTACATGAGCAACTTCGTGCGCCTCGTGCTGCTGCTGCCCGCCGCGCTGCAGGACCGCGCGACCACCGTGCGCATGTTGCGTGAACAGTGGAAGTACGCGCTGCTGGTGGCGGCGATCAGCCCCGTCTCGTACGTGCTGGTGCTGTACGCGGTGCAGCAGGCGCCCATCTCGCACGTCGCGCCGGCGCGCGAGGTGTCGATGCTGTTCGCCGCGCTGATCGGCGGGCACCTGCTGCGCGAAGGCGACCGCATGCTGCGGCTGCTGGGCGCGCTGTTCATCGCGGCCGGCGTGATCGCGCTCGCACTGGGTTGACCGAAGGCGGGCGATGCTTTTCGGCTGCGATTTCTCGAGCGCACCGACCGCCCGCAAACCCATCGTCGTGGCCGTCGGTGAACTGGCCAGCACGGACGCCGTCACGCTGACTGGCCTGCACCGTTTCGCCACGCTCGACGCCTGGGGCCTGTGGCTCGACAACAGCACGCCCGCCTGGGTCGGCGGCTTCGACTTTCCCTTTGGCCTGCCGCGCGAACTGGTCGAGCACCTGCAGTGGCCCATCGCATGGGATGCGCTGATCGCTCACTACGCCGGCCTCAGCCGCGCCGAGATTCGCGACACCTTCGCCGCCTTCTGCGCGGCGCGTCCGGTCGGCGGCAAGTTCGCGCACCGTGCGACCGACGCGCCGGCCGGCTCGAGCCCGTCGATGAAGTGGGTGAACCCGCCCGTCGCCTACATGCTGCATGCCGGCGTGCCGCGCCTGCTCGCCGCCGGCGCCACCTTGCCGGGTCTGCACACGGGCACCCACAAGGAGCGCATCGCGCTGGAGGCCTATCCCGGCCTGCTGGCCCGCGAGCTGATCGGCCGGCGCAGCTACAAGAGCGACGACCTCGCGCGCCAGTCGCCCGAACGCGAGGCCGCACGTACCGACCTGCTGGCCGCGCTGGAAGCCGGGCGCACGCGGCTCGGCCTGCGCCTCCAACTCACGGCCCCACAACGCGACGGGCTGCGTGCCGACGCCAAGGGCGACGAACTCGATGCGGTGCTGTGCCTGCTGCAGGCCGCCTGGGCCCGGCAGCGCGCCGGCAGCCCGGGGCCGGGCTACGGATTGCCGGGGTCCATGGACCCGCTCGAAGGCTGGATCGTCAGCGCCTGAGCCGCCTGCCGTCGCTTGCTTGTCCTACAGCGCTTCGGGCCTGCGGCGACACCCGGGCGCGGGCGGTGGGGACTAGATTGACTGGCGTGGACCAAGCCGGTCCATGCACCCATTCCGACCGCAGGAGGATTTCCCATGACAACGTCGAACCGTTCCCTCGCTCCCTTTGCCACCTCGCGCACCTGGCTCGCCGTGCTCGCCGCCGGCGCCGCGCTGACCCTGGCCGCCTGCGACAAGCCGGGCAACCAGACCGCCGGCGAGAAGCTCGACAGCGCCGTCGCCAAGACCGAGCAGGCGGCCTCCGATGCCAAGGCCAAGACCGAACAGGCCGCGGCCGATGCCAAGACCGGCATGGCCGGCGCCACCGCCGATGTGAAGGAAGCCGCCAAGGACGCCACCGCCGCCGTGACCGCCACGGTCGACGATGCCGCGATCACCGCCTCGGTCTCGGCCGGCCTTGCCAAGGACCCGGACCTGAGCGCGATCAAGATCGACGTCGACACCAAGGGCGGCGCCGTGAGCCTCAAGGGCCCGGCCCCGACGGCCGCCGCTAAGTCGCGCGCCGAGGAGATCGCCAAGGCCGTGCAAGGCGTGAAGTCGGTGAACAACCAGCTCGAAGTGAAGGGCTGACCGGTCCTTCCGCCGCGCCCAGCAAAAAGCCCGGTTCGACCGGGCTTTTTCTTGTCTGCGTGCGGCACGCGTTGGCGCGACGTCAGGGCGGGTCTTGCCGTGGCGGCCGCGCAGGCTTCTGCAGCAGCGTGTTGATCAGATCGGCCACGTCGGAGGTCTTGAGCACCGCCGCGATCACGGCCGTGGCCGAGAGCAGCCGCCAGGGCCGCACGAGCACCAGCAGCGAGCCCGTGGCGGCCGCGGCGGCCATGAGCTTGACGGGCTCCGTGCGGGCGTAGTGTTCGAGCAGGGGGCGGGCCAGCTGGCCGGCCGCGTGCGCGGGATGGCGGCGCCACCAGCGCTGCACCACGCCGCGCGCCATCGCGCTCCAGACGTTGTGGCGGCGCCCCGGCGAGGCGGGCGGCGCATCACCCGCGTCGGTGTGTGCGTATTCGAGATCGTCGTCGGCGTCGCCGGCGGCAAAGGCGCGATGGGGCGCCGGTGCGTCCGGCTCGCCGCCGTTCAGTTGCCGCACGAGCGCGCGGCGCGAGAGGGCCAGCCGTTGCTGCGGCGTGAGTTGCGGTGCGGCAGGGCGGCGGGGATCAGGGCTGCTCATGGCGGGCTCCGGCGGCGTGCAGCGCGTCGAGGTCCGCGGCCAGTTGGGCGCGCAGATCGTCGAAGCCATAGTTCGGACTCGGGCGGGTGGCGATCCAGGTGCAGATCGCCGCGATCACCACCGCCACGGCGGGCACGGCCACCAGCACCCAGTGGAAGCTGCCATGCAGCACGCCGAGCAGCACGGCCACGCCGATCAGCCCGAGGGCGAGCACGGCGGTGGCCACTGCCAGGACGCCCGCGACCAGTCGGGCAACCAGGCCGCGTCCCGCCACGGCACTCTCCTGCCGGACAAGGGCGGCGTAGTTGGCAATGTGATCGGCAATGAGCTCCGGGTGCCCGAGCACCGTCGAGAAGATCGGATGAAGCATGTGCGAGGGTGGTCGGGCGGGGTCGGTCTGTCAGTGGCGATGCAACGGATCAGTAGTCGTCGCGGTTGCGGCGGCTGGCCAGCACGATCAGCGCCGTGATGGCGGCGCCGGCAGCGGCGGCCAGCAGCACCGAGCGCACGGGCTGGTCGGAGATGTAGCGGCCGGTCACGTCGGCGGCCTGTTCGATGCGGCGGTGCGCGCGGGCGCTGGTGGTCGAGGCGGCGTCGAGACCGCGCTGCACGGCTTGCTGCACGCGTGCGGCCAACTGCTCGACACCCGGTTCGGCGTCACGGCGCAGTTCGCGGACCTTTTCGCCCGCCGCATTCACCGCGTTCTGAGCGTAGGCGCGGGTGGTTTCGGCCGCTTCCTGGGCGGTCTGGCGCACGTCGTCGGCGAGTTGCGAAGGGGTCTTGGTCGTGTTCATGGGAGAGTCCTTTCCGGGAAGATGAAATGCGGGAGCCTATGGATCGTAACTACGCTACTTGCGTCGTAGCAAGCCGGCCAGGAAGCTGGCGATGGCGAGCACGGCAAAGATGATGAAAAGGACCTTGGCGATCCCCACCGCGCTGGCGGCAATGCCACCGAAGCCGAACACGGCAGCGATGAGTGCGATGACCAGAAATACCACGGCGTAGTGCAGCATGCGGAACTCCTTCGAGGCTTCCCTCTTTGTGGTTTGAAACCATGCATCCGGACGCATCGCTGAAGACGCGGCCCGGTGCCGGATGACACAGGACCCACCTTAAGGGCAGGGCCGCATCGGCCCTGTCAGCGACCGGGGCGGGGGTGCGTAGGAGGCGACCGAGTCGCCGCAGGCCCGGGGCGTGAAGAAATGCCAGCGCCTGCGTCAGGCACCGCGCGGCACGGGGGTGTCGGGGCTCGCCGGCGTGCCGGCCTGCGGCGCCGGCTTCACCACCGGCAGCATCGCGGTGAGCCGCGTGCCCTGCCCGGGCGCCGAGGTGATGGTGAGCTTGCCGCGCGCCGCCTCGACCCGGTGGCGCATGCCCGCCAGGCCGTGCGTCGACGGGCGCATGCGCTGCGCGTCGAAGCCCTTGCCGTTGTCGGCCACCTCCACGATCACGTGGTTGGCGTAGTTCTTCAGCACGATGGTGGCTTCGCTCGCCTCGGCGTACTTGCCGATGTTGGTCAGGCTCTCCTGCACCATGCGGTAGATCGTGAGCTGGCGCGATTCGTCCATGGTCACCGGTTCCAGCGCCATCTCGATCTCCAGGCCCGAGCGCTCTCCGAACTCGCGCCCCAGGATTTCCAGCGAGGCGACCAGCCCGAGGTTGGAGAGCGACGAAGGCCGCAGGTCCTCGATGATGCGGCGCTTGAGTGCGATGCCGCTGTTGAGCAGCTCGGTCAGGTGCTGCAGCCGCTGGATCGCGTCGGGCGAGTCGGCCAGCCGCGACTTCAGCCGCGCCACGTCGAGCTTGGCGGCCGTGAGCAGCGAGCCCAGCTCGTCGTGCAGCTCGCGCGCCAGGTAGCCGCGCTCGGTCTCGCGCACGTCCTGCAGGTGGGTGGCGAGCTCGGCCAGCGAGGCGGTGCGCTCGCGCACCTCGTCTTCGAGGGCGTTGCGTTCGCGTTGCAGCGCCTCCTGCTGGCGCTCGCCCACCGAGCGCAGCGCGTGCGTCTGGCGCAGGTACAGGAAGAAGGCGATCAGCGCCGCGAGCGCCACGATGCCGGTGCCGACGCGCGCCAGCTGCAGCGACTTCATCACCTGCAGCTGACCGGCCTGCAGCGTCGCGTTGCTGGTCTTCACCAGCTCGTTGGCCGTGGCGCGGATGGCTTCCATCTCCTCGCGGCCGACGTCGGTGGTCATGACGAACTTCCAGGCGTCCTCGTTGCCCTCGTGGCGCAGCCGCACGCTCATGTCCATCTCGGCGATCTTGCGCAGCACGTGCTTGGACAGCTCGGACAGCTGGGTGCGCTCGGCCGGGCGTTCGGCGTACAGCTGGCGCAGCGTGGCCAGGTTGCCGTCCACCTGCTTGACCGCGATGTCGTAGGGCTGGCGGTAGGCGGCTTCGCCCGTGAGCAGGAAGCCGCGCTGGCCGGTTTCGGCGTCCAGCATGTTCTGCAGGATCTGGTTGAGCGTGCCGCGGATCTGCTGCGCCTCGTCGATGTCCGCCAGGGCGCGGCTCGATTGCCGGTATCCTGCCTCGTTGATGCCCACGAGGGCCAGTGCGGCCAGCGCCGCGAGCAAGAGGCTCACGGCCATTTTTTGGGGGGCTAACCAGTGCATGACACCCTTAGGGTCGCATTCAATGCAACTTCGTGAATAATTGATAACAATCAGGGACCGGCATGCTGCGGCTTCCAAAGCTGCGGCACAACGACGAAAGTAACAGATGATCAAAATTGGAATTGTGGACGACCACGCCATCGTGCGATCGGGCCTCCGGCAGTTCTTCTCCGAGCACGTGGACCTGCGCGTGGCGGGCGAGGCAGCGAGCGGCCGTGAAGCCATCGAGCTGGTACGCACCACCGAACTGGACGTGCTGGTGATGGATCTCTCCATGCCGGGACAAAGCGGTATCGATGCACTCGCCATGATCCGCGCCAAGGCGCCGGACGTGGGCATCCTGATCCTCAGCGGCTACCCCGAGGAGCACTACGCGATGAACCTGATCCGTCAGGGCGCCAGCGGCTACCTCAACAAGGAATGCGATCCCATCGAGATCGTGAACGCCATTCGCACCATTTCGCTGGGCCGGCGCTACATCACGCCCGCCGTGGCCGAACTGCTGGCCCGCCAGCTCGACCGCAAGGACGACGCCGCGCCGCACGAGCAGCTCTCGGAGCGCGAGTTCCAGGTGTTCCTGAAGCTGGCCAAGGGCGAGACCGCCGGCGACATCGCCAAGACGCTGTCGCTGTCGGTGAAGACGGTGAGCACCTACCGCACGCGGCTGATGGAGAAGATGAACCTGTCCTCCAACAGCGACCTGACCTACTACGCGCTGAAGAACAAGCTCATCGATTGAGCTGCGCCTAGGCATCGCCGGGCGCGGACCGCAGCGCGGCGGCCTGGCGGATGCAGAAGTCGACCAGTGCGTCGATCTCGTTCGACTTGTCGAACACCGCGTCGACCCCGAACTCGGCGCAGCGGCGCCGGATGTCGGGCGTCGCATAGTTGCTGAGCACCACCACCTTCTGGCCGGGCTTGCGCGACTGGCAGGCCTGAAGGATGCCCAGGCCGCTTCCCTGCTTGAGAAAGAGATCGACGATGGCCAGGTGCCACTCGTCGGCATGGTCGCGCAGCCAGTCGCGCGCGTGCTGCTCGGTTTCCGCAAAGCCCACGACCGTGGTGCAGGTGAGCTCTTCCAGAGTGCCGATGAGGTTTTCACGGATCGTGGGGTTGTCTTCGACAACGTAGGTCTGCAATCTGGAATCCATGCCGAACCGCGCTTCCTCTGAGGTGGGCAGGTGCTCGTGTCCAAGCGCCCTGCGGAGGAGAGAGCCTGCCCATGGACATTGAGGCTTTCCCGCAGCGGATCATGCAGGGTTCAAGGGCCGCGCGTTGTAGGCGGGTTCTGACGCATGTGCAGGCGGCCGTCTCCACGCCGCTCGCGCCCGCCCGTAGGCCAAGCCGCACGGGGTCTGCGGCCTGCCGCCGACCCGGTTCGGGCGCGCATCCGGGTAAGAATCGACCATGGCAACCCAATCCCTTCGCACCCGGCCGCGCTGGCAGAAGCTGCTGGCGGCCTTCGTGTTGCTGGTCGCCGTCCTGCTGACCGCGTTCGCGCTCCTCGTGGCCTTCTTTCCGTGGGACACGCTGCGCGAGCCGCTCAACCGCTTCGTGAGCGAGAAGACCGGGCGCAAGTTCGAGATCACCCGCCGGCTCGACGTGGACCTGGGCTGGAAGGCCGCCACCATCCACTTCGACGGCATCGAGTTCGCCAACCCCGACTGGGCGCGCGACCCTTACCTGGTGAAGGCCGAGCGCGCGAGCTTCGAGATCCGCCTGTGGCCGCTGATCGACAAGCGGGTGGTCATTCCGAGCCTGGCGCTGACCGCGCCCACCGTCGGCCTGCAGATGGAACCCGACGGGCGGCGCACCTGGGCCTTCGGCAAGGACACCTCCGACACCGGCACCGTGCCCACCATCGGCCTGATCCAGGTCGACAAGGGCGCCGTCGACTTCCTGGCTACGCACCTGGGCGTCGACGTGCACGCCGACCTAGACTACGACAGCAACCGCGGCGAGCTGCCGCTGCACTACCGCATCAAGGGCCGCTACAAGGGCCAGCCGCTCACGGCCGACGGGCGCACCGGCAACGTGCTGCAGATCAACGCCGCGGGCGCGCCGCCGTTCCCGCTCGAGATCAACGCCGCCGCCGGCCAGACCCGGCTCAAGGCCAATGGCACGGTGGCCCAGCTCGCAGGCTTCGACGGCATCGACGCCACGTTCCAGATCAAGGGCCAGACGCTGAGCGCGCTGTACCCGCTGCTGGGCATCGTGCTGCCGCAGACCCCGCCCTATGCGCTGAGCGGCGGCCTGCGCAAGCGCGGCAAGCTCTGGGAGGCGGCGGGGCTCAACGGCCGGCTGGGCCTGTCGGACATCGGCGGCGACATGGCCTTCGACCAGGCCGGCAAGGTGCCGCGCCTGTCGGGCACGCTGCGCTCGCGCGTCATGGACATGGACGACCTCGGCCCGCTGATCGGCCTGCCGCCCACGGCGCGTTCGGCCAACGCGGTGGAGGGCGTGGCGCCCGTCGCCTCGGCCCAGCCCAAGCGCCCGCCCGGCGGCAAGGTGCTGCCGACCACGCCCTTCGACTTCGGGCGGCTGCACGCCATGAACGCCGACGTGGCCTACACGGCCGAGCGCATCCGCAACGTGCGCGAGGTGCCGCTGGACCGCGGCAGCGTCAAGATCCGGCTGACCGACGGCGTGCTGTCGCTCGACCCGCTCGACCTGGGCGTGGCCAACGGCAAGCTCGTGGGCGCGATCCGCATCGACGCCACGAAGACGCCGGCCGACATCCGCGCCTCGCTCGACGTGCGCGGCCTGCGGCTGGCGCGGCTCATTCCCAAGCTGGAGAACTCGGGCAACAGCGTCGGCCGGCTCGACGGGCGCATCAACCTGTCGGGCGCCGGCAATTCGGTGGCCAGCTGGCTCGGCGGCGCGTCGGGCGACATGGCGGTGCTGTCGGGCCGCGGCCAGTTCGGCAACCTGATGCCCGTGTTCGCGACGCTGGTGGGCGGCGACATCCTCAAGTTCCTGCTGCGCGGCGACCGCGACGTCGAGCTGCGCTGCGCGGCGCTGGCCTTCGACGTGAACAAGGGCGTGATGAACGGGCGCACGCTGGTGCTGGACACCACCAACGCCGTCTTCACCGCCACCGGCCAGGCCAACCTCGCGACCGAGTCGCTGGACTTCGTGATCCGGCCCGAGCCCAAGAGCGCGAGCTTCCTGTCGCTGCGCACGCCATTGGTCGTGAGCGGCACCTTCGGCGCGCCCAAGGGCGGCGTCGAGATCGGGCCGCTGGCCGGCCGCGGTCTGGCGGCGCTGGCGCTGGGCGCCATCAACCCGCTGCTGGCACTGGCAGCGACCATCGAGACCGGCCCCGGCGAGAACGCCGACTGCACGGGCGTGCTGGCGCTGGCGAACCGGCCCACGGCCGGGGCCGCCGCGCGCGGTGCGGCGCGGGCCAAGGGGGCTCGCCAGCCTTAACGAAAGAAAAAAGAGGGCAGGCGGGCGCTCAGGCGCCGGCCTGGGGCCGCTGCGCGCAGACGCTGCAGTGCGGGTCGCGCGAGACGCGCAGCGTGTCGAAGCCGGTGCTGCGTCCGTCGAACATCAGCAGCTTGCCCGCCAGCGACGGACCGATGCCGGCCAGCAGCTTGAGCGCCTCGCTGGCTTGCAGCGTACCGATGGTGCCGACCACCGGGCCGAACACGCCGAGCACCGCGCAGCGCGTTTCCTCGAAGCTGGCCTCGGGCGGGAACAGGCAGGCGTAGCAGGGGCAGGTGGCGTCGCGGGTGTCGTAGACGCTCAACTGGCCGTCGAAGCGGATCGCCGCGCCCGCCACCAGCGGTTTGGCATGCGCCACGCAGGCGCGGTTCACGGCCTGCCGGGTGGCGAAGTTGTCGCAGCAGTCGACCACCACGTCGGCCTCGGCCACGAGCCGCGACAGCAGCGCCTCGTCGGCGCGCACGGCGTGGGTCTCGATGGCGATGCCGGGGTTGATGTCGCGCATGGCCTGCGCGGCCGATGCGACCTTGGGCTGGCCCACCCGCGCCTGGGTGTGGGCCACCTGCCGCTGCAGGTTGGTGAGGTCGACCTCGTCGTCGTCGACCAGCACGATGTGGCCGACTCCCGCTGCCGCGAGGTACAGGGCCACCGGCGAGCCCAGCCCGCCGGCGCCGATGACGAGCACCTGCCCGGCACTGACGCGCGCCTGGCCGTCAATGCCGAATTCTTCGAGAAGGATGTGCCGCGAATAGCGCAGCAGGTCGTGATCGTCCATGCGCGCCTGCCTGGGCCTGTGCGGGGGAGGGGAAAACGCCGGTGGCGCGAACCGCACGGTGCGTGCGGCCCGCTCGCCGGGATCAGTTTTCCTTCTTCTCGTCCTTGTTGTCGACGATGACCTGCGTCTTGCTGACGAGCACCGGCTGGCCCTTCAGGCGGTTGAGCGCCTGCACCAGCGGGAAGTCCTTGTCGGTGCCGAACTCGGGCACCTTGCGGTCCTGCGGCGGCTTCTTGGCTTCTTCCTCGAGGCGCTTGCGGGCTTCGTCGCGGGCCTTTTCACGCTCGGGGTCCTTCACCTCGGGGCCCTGGCCGCTGGCCAGGTGCTTCTCGAGGTCGGCCTCGCGCATGCGCAGGGCGGCGAAGGGGCTGCCCTCGGCGCTTTCGTCGACCAGCACGTTGGGCACGATGCCCTTGGCCTGGATCGAGGTGCCGCTGGGGGTGTAGTAGCGCGCGGTGGTGATCTTCAGGCCGGTGTCCGGGCCGAGCGGGCGCACGGTCTGCACCGAGCCCTTGCCGAAGGTCTGGCTGCCCATGATGGTGGCGCGCTTGTGGTCCTGCAGCGCGCCGGCCACGATCTCGCTGGCCGAGGCCGAGCCTTCGTTCACCAGCACCACCAGCGGCACGTTCTTGAGCGCGGCCGGCAGGTTGCGCAGCGGGTCGCTGCCCGAACGGCGCTGGTAGTACTCCGGCGCCGCCTTGTAGATCGACTTGCTTTCGGCCAGCTGGCCGTCGGTGGTGACCACCGTGACGTTCTCGGGCAGGAAGGCCGCCGACACCGCCACCGCCGCGTCGAGCAGGCCGCCCGGGTCGTTGCGCAGGTCGAGCACCAGGCCCTTGAGATTCGGGTCTTCCTTGTAGAGCTCCTCGATCTTCTTGACGAAGTCGTCGACCGTGCGTTCCTGGAACTGCGACAGGCGGATCCAGCCGTAGCCCGGCTCGATCATCTTGCCGCGCACCGACTGGGTACGGATTTCCTCGCGCGTGATCGTGACCGGGAAGGTGCGGCTCTCGTCCTTGCGGAAGATGGTCAGCAGCACCTTGGTGTTGGCCTCGCCGCGCATGCGCTTGACGGCTTCGTTCAGCGACAGGCCGCGCACGGCGGTGTCGTCGATCTTGGTGATCAGGTCGTTCGGCTTCAGGCCAGCGCGGAAGGCCGGCGAGCCCTCGATGGGGGAGACGACCTTGATGAGGCCGTCTTCCTGCGAGATCTCGATGCCCACGCCGACGAAGCGGCCCGTGGTGCCCTCGCGGAATTCCTTGAAGGACTTCTTGTCGAAGTACTGCGAATGCGGATCGAGCCCGGCGACCATGCCCGAGATGGCGTCCGAGATGAGTTTCTTCTCGTCGACCGCCTCGACATAGTCGCTCTTGACCATCCCGAAGACGGCCGCGAGCTGCTGCAACTCCTCGAGCGGGAGCGGCGCGAGCGAACCCCGCGCGACCGTCTGCAGCGAGACGGTGGTCAGGACGCCAGCAACGGCGCCGGCGGCGACCCAGCCGGTGATCTTCAGTTTCTGGCCCATCATGAGTGAAATGTCCTGTATGTCGACGGCTGTCGAACCAATATACACAGCTTGGAAGCAAATTGCCTGCCGGGGTTCCACGGAGGAACCGGCAGGCGGGGTTTTCTTCTTTTGCTTACGTCTTCAGCCCTTGCCCTGCGAAGCCACCGCGGCGGCGGCCTTTTCGGCGGCCGCGGCATCGCCCAGGTAGTAGTGGCGCAGGGGCTTGAGGTCGTCGTCCAGCTCGTACACGAGCGGGATGCCGTTCGGGATGTTCAGGCCGACGATGGCGTCGTCCGAGATGCCGTCCAGGTACTTCACCAGTGCGCGGATCGAGTTGCCGTGCGCGGCCACGACCAGGCGGCGGCCGGTGCGGATGGCCGGGGCCATCGATTCGTTCCAGAACGGCAGCACGCGCGCCACCGTGTCCTTCAGGCATTCGGTCAGAGGGATCTGCTCGGGCGACAGCTTGGCGTAGCGCACGTCGGAACGCTCGCTGCGCGGGTCGTCGGCTTCCAGCGGCGGCGGCGGGGTGCTGTAGCTGCGGCGCCAGACCAGCACCTGCTCGTCGCCGTACTTCTTGGCGGTTTCGGCCTTGTTCAGGCCCTGCAGGCCGCCGTAGTGGCGCTCGTTCAGGCGCCACGAGTGCACCACGGGCAGCCAGGTGCGGTCGAGTTCGTCGAGCGTGTGCCAGAGGGTGCGGGTGGCGCGCTTGAGCACGCTGGTGTAGGCCACGTCGAAGTCGTAGCCCTCGGCCTTGAGCAGCCGGCCGGCCTGCTTGGCCTGCTCGACGCCGGTTTCGGTCAGGTCGACGTCGGTCCAGCCGGTGAAGCGGTTTTCGAGGTTCCAGGTCGATTCGCCGTGGCGGATCAGTACCAGTTTGTGCATGTCGGAGGCCTTTGGCAGCGCGTGGGAAAACCAGCATTCTAAAATCCCGGGTTTGCCATCCAAGGAACCCCCGTGAAATTGATCGAATTCGTCACCGCGAACTGGATGCTGATCCTGATGGCGCTCACTTCGGGCGGCATGCTGGCCTGGCCGATGCTCCGGGGGGCGGGCGGTGGCACGCTCACGGCCCAGGGCGCCGTGCAGCTCATCAACCGCGAACGCGCGGTGCTGGTCGACGTGCGCGAACCCGAAGAGTTTGCCGGCGGCCACATGATCGGCGCCAAGAACGTCCCGTTGAACCTGCTCGAGGAAAAGCTGGCTGGCACGGTCAAGAACAAGAACGTGCCGCTGCTGCTGGTGTGCGCCACCGGCGCCCGCGCCCAGCGCGCCGTGGCCACGGCCAAGAAGCTCGGCTACGAGCAGGCCCAAGCCGTCGCTGGCGGGCTCAAGGCCTGGAAAGAGGCTAACCTGCCGGTTGAAAAAGCCTGATTCTTCCCAAGGTAGAGCGCATGCAAGCCGTCAAGATGTACACCACCGCCGTCTGCCCGTACTGCACGCGTGCAAAGCAGATCCTCAAGGCCAAGGGCGTCGAGCAGATCGAAGAGATCCGCATCGACACCGACCCGCAAGCCCGCACCACCATGATGGAGATCACCCAGCGCCGCACGGTGCCGCAGATCTTCATCGGCGACACCCACGTGGGCGGTTGCGACGACCTCATGGCCCTGGACAGCCGCGGCGGCTTGGTCCCGCTGCTGCAAGGCGCCTGAAGCTCCGCGCGGCCGGGCGTCACGAAAGTGCGCGGGCCGTCGGGCGATAATCGTTTGTTCCCTCATCTGCAGCCCGCTGCGGGACCCTCTCCCCGGCGGGCATTGTTTTGATCCTCGAAAGTTCAGCCATGGCCGACCAGCAAGCCCAAGATCCCGTGTTCCAGATCCAGCGCGTCTACCTCAAGGACCTGTCGCTCGAACAACCCAACTCGCCCGCGATCCTGCTGGAGCAGACGCAGCCCACCGTCGACATCCAGCTCGGCGTGGACGCCCAGCCCGTGGCCGACGGCATCTTCGAGATCACGGTGTCGGCCACCGTGCAGACCAAGATCGAAGACCGCACCGTGTTCCTGGTCGAAGCCAAGCAAGCCGGCATCTTCGAGATCCGCAACCTGCCGGAAGACCAGATGGGCCCGATCCTGGGCATCGCCTGCCCGCAGATCGTCTACCCGTACCTGCGCGGCAACGTGGCCGACGTGATCCAGCGCGGCGGCTTCCCGCCCGTGCACCTGGCCGAAATCAACTTCCAGGCCATGTACGAGCAGCAGCAAGCCCAGGCCGCCGGCCAGGCTGCCCCCACCCTGGCCCAGTAAACCGGCCGCACGACGCCGCCAGCGCACGATGAAGATCTGCGTTCATGGCGCCGGTGCCTGGGGCACGGCCGTCGCAGTCAACGCGGCGGCCCGCCACGAGGTCACGCTGTGGGCGCGCGACGCCGCCCAGGCCGACGCCATGTCGGCCGCGCGTGAAAACACCCGCTACCTTCCCGGGCTGGCCCTGCCGGCCTCGCTGACCGTGCGCGCGGGCGACATCGCCCAGGCGCAGGCCGGGGCCGACCTCGTCATCGTGGCCACGCCCATGGCCGCCCTGCGCGACCAGCTGCTCGCCCTGCGCGGCACCAGCGCCCAGGTGGCGTGGCTGTGCAAGGGCGTCGAGCCCGCGCTCGATGCCTCTCCCACCACCTACGGCCTGCTCGCCCACGAGATCTGGGCGCAGGTCGCCCCCGAATTGAAGGCGGGCGTGCTCAGCGGCCCCAGCTTTGCGCAAGAGGTCGCCGAAGGGCGTCCGACCGCGCTGGTGGCCGCCAGCCCGCACGCCGGCGTGCGCGATGCGCTGGTCGACGCTTTCCACGGCCCGGCTCTGCGCGTGTACGCCAACGACGACATCGTCGGCGTCGAAGTCGGCGGCGCGGTGAAGAACGTGCTCGCCATCGCCACCGGGCTGTGCGACGGCCTCGCGCTCGGGCTCAACGCCCGCGCGGCGCTGATCACCCGCGGCCTGGCCGAGATGACCCGCTTCGGCCTGGCGCTTGGCGCCCGCGCCGACACCTTCATGGGCCTGTCGGGCCTGGGCGACCTCGTGCTGACCGCCACCGGCGACCTGTCGCGCAACCGCAAGGTCGGGCTGCTGCTGGCCCAGGGCCGCACGTTGGCGCAGGCCGTCGATTCGCTGGGCCACGTGGCCGAGGGCGTGTACTGCGCCCGCACCGTGGTGCAGCGCGCGCGCGGCCTGGGCATCGAGATGCCCATCGCCGAAGGCGTGGTCGCGCTGCTCGACGGCCAGGTGAGCCCGCGCGACGCCGTCGCGGCGCTGACCGGGCGCGACCCGGTGCCCGAGTCGGTGCAGCCGCCCGCCGGCCCGGCCTCGCGCCATTCCTCCTGAAGAAGATTAGAGATTCCAGAGACATGAGCCCTCGCTTTGATTTCTCGGCGTCGGCCGTCGCCGCGCTGGCCGAGTCCGACGTCGCCCGCGCCCTGCAGGAAGACGTCGCCGACGGCGACCTGACCGCCTCGCTGGTCGACGCCTCCCGCACCGCCCATGCCCGCGTGCTCGCACGCGAAACCGCCGTGGTGTGCGGCGCGCCCTGGGTCGAGGCCACCGTGCGGCGGCTCGATCCGCAGGCGCGCATCACCTGGCTGTGCGGCGAGGGCCAGCGCTGCGCCGCCGACCAGCCCGTGTTGGAAATCGAAGGCGGCGCCCGCGCGCTGCTGACGGCCGAGCGCACCGCGCTCAACTTCCTGCAGCTGCTGAGCGCCGTCGCCACCAAGACCGCGCTGTACGCCGACGCCGTGAAGGGCACCCGTGCCCGCATCGTCGACACCCGCAAGACCCTGCCGGGCCTGCGCCTGGCGCAGAAGTACGCGGTGCGCACGGGCGGCGGGCTGAACCATCGCATCGGCCTGTACGACGCGGTGCTCATCAAGGAAAACCACATCGCCGCGGCCGGTGGCGTGGCCGCCGCCCTGCGCGCGGTGGCGCCCGTGGCCGCGCAGGCTGCTTTTGTCGAGGTCGAGGTCGAGACCCTGGCCCAGCTGCAGGAAGCGCTGGACGCCGGCGCCCGCATGGTGCTGCTCGACAACATGGACCTGCCCACGCTGCGCGAGGCCGTGCGCCTGAACGACGCCGTGGGCGACGATCGCAAGGCCGTGCTCGAGATTTCGGGCGGCGTCACGCTCGACGGCCTGCGCGCCCTGGCCGAGACCGGTGTCGACCGGATCTCGATCGGCGCGTTGACCAAGGATGTGAAGGCCATCGACTACTCGATGCGCTTCCTGACCCACTGAACCGCCATGACGACCGCTTCCGTCATCGATGTCGACTACGAACAGCCCGCGCAAGGCGCGGTCTGCGACACGCGCCACGCCTGGGCCCGCGTGCCCCCCGAGCCTTCGCCCGATGAACGCATCGCGCTGAAGGACCGCATCCGCCGCCTGCTGCGCGAGCGCAACGCGGTGATGGTGTCGCACTTCTACGTGCACCCCGACCTGCAGGACCTGGCCGAGGAAACCGGCGGCATCGTGAGCGATTCGCTCGAGATGGCACGCTTCGGCCGCGACCACGCCGCCACCACACTGGTGGTGTCGGGCGTGCGCTTCATGGGCGAGACCTCGAAGATCCTCTCGCCCGAAAAGCGCGTGCTGATGCCCGACCTGGACGCCAACTGCTCGCTCGACCTGGGCTGCCCGGTCGACGCGTTCAGTGCCTTCTGCGACGAGCATCCCGACCGCACCGTGGTGGTCTACGCCAACACCAGCGCGGCCGTGAAGGCGCGCGCCGACTGGCTCGTCACCTCCAGCTGCGCGCTCGACGTGGTGAACGCGCTGCATGCGGCCGGCCAGAAGATCCTCTGGGGCCCCGACCGCCACCTGGGCGACTACATCCGCCGCCAGACCGGCGCCGACATGGTCAGCTGGAACGGCGCGTGCATCGTGCACGACGAATTCAAGGCGCTCGAACTCGAGCTGCTCATGAAGGAGCACCCGAAGGCCAAGGTGCTGGTGCACCCCGAGTCGCCCTCCGACGTGATCGCGCTGGCGCACGCGGTGGGTTCCACCTCGGCCATCCTGAACGCGGCGCAGCGCTTCGACGCGACCGAGTTCATCGTCGCGACCGACACCGGCATGCTGCACAAGCTGCGCACGCTGAACCCCGGCAAGACCTTCATCGAAGCGCCCACGGCGGGCAACGGCGGCACCTGCAAGAGCTGCGCGCACTGCCCGTGGATGGCGATGAACGGGCTGGTCGAACTGGCGAACGCGCTGGAAACCGGCGCGGGCGAGATCCACGTCGATCCGGCGCTGGGCGTGCGCGCGCGCGTGCCGATCGACCGGATGCTGGCGTTCACGGCCGGGCTGAAGAACGGCCAGGCGCCGGGCAGCCTGGTGGCCGGCATCGGCGCCGCCTGACCGACAGCGGCTAGAACTCCACCGTACAGCTGTCGCCGAGCGCCTCGCGCCACACGCGCACGCGCGCCAGCGACGGCCGCAGGTCGGGCAGTGCGTCGGCGATGAACACGCACAGGTTCTCCAGCGTCGGCGGATGCAGCCCCGGCACGTCGTCCAGCAGGTGGTGGTCGAGCTGTTCGCGCACGTCCTCGAGCCGGCGGCGCAGTAGGCCCAGGTCAATCACCATGCCTGTCACCGGATCGCGCTCGCCCGCCAGCCACACCTCCGCGTGGTAGGTGTGGCCGTGAATGCGGCGGCTGCCTTCGACCTCGATCTCGCGTTTGAGCGTGTGGGCGGCGTCGAAGAAGAAGCGTTGGCTGATGGTGAAGCGCATCGTCGGAAAAAAGAAACTCTGAAATAAAGGGGCCGCGCGTCAGCGGATGCCCGTGATCTTGTGGGTCTGCACGCTCAGGCGCCACACCGGCTGCTTCATGCATTCGGCGATGCACAACTCGGTGTTGGCGAGCCGGTCGGGCCCGTCCATCGGCTGCAGGAAGCGGTGGGTGAATTCGCCGGTGCGTGCCATCGCATCGAGGTCGATGCCGGCCTGCGGCCACACCAGCTTCAGCTCCTGGCCGCGCTGCTGCACCCAGGGCGCGCCGGCCTTGGGGCTGATGCACAGCCAGTCGATGCCCGCGGGCGCGACGACCGTGCCGTTGCTCTCGACCGCGATGCGGAAGTGCCGCGCGTGCAGTGCGTCGACCAGCGCCGCATCGACCTGCAGCAGCGGCTCGCCGCCCGTGAGCACGACCAGCCGGTGCGCGGTGTCGCCGGCGGGCCATTGCGCGGCGATGGTGTCGGCGAGCTGGTCTGCGTTCTTGAACTTGCCGCCCAGCGTGCCGTCGGTGCCGACGAAGTCGGTGTCGCAGAAGCGGCAGACAGCCGTGTCGCGGTCTTCCTCGCGGCCCGTCCAGAGGTTGCAGCCGGCGAAGCGGCAGAACACGGCCGGCATGCCGGCCTGGCCGCCTTCGCCCTGCAGCGTGTAGAAGATTTCCTTGACGCTGTAGGTCATGCGGCGAGCGGCGTGTCGATTTCGAGGTTGTCGATGAGCCGCGTGCTGCCCAGCCGCGCGGCGGCCAGGGCCACGAGCGCATCACCGGGCTGCGGCGCCTGCAGGTCGGCGCGGCGGCGCAGCACGAGGTAGTCGGGCTGCCAGCCGCGCTGCGCGAGCGACTGCATGGCGCGCACCTCGAGGGCCGCCACGTCGCGCTCGCCGGCGCGCACGGCCTCGGCCATGTCTCGCAGCGCCTTCGACAGCTGCACGGCCTCGGCGCGCTCGGTGGCGCTCAGGTAGCCGTTGCGCGAGGAGAGCGCCAGGCCGTCGTCGGCGCGGAAGGTCTCGCCGCCCACGATCTCGATGGGCAGCGCGAACTGCCGCACCATGTGGCGGATCATCATGAGCTGCTGGTAGTCCTTCTTGCCGAACACGGCCACGCGCGGCTGCACGCACTGGAACAGCTTCATCACCACCGTGCACACGCCGATGAAGAAGCCGGGGCGGAAGTGCCCTTCGAGCAGGTCGGCCAGTGCCGGGTCGGGGTGCACCTTGCAGGTCTGGGGCTCGGGGTAGAGCGCCTTCTCGTCGGGCGCGAACAGCACGTCGCAACCGGCGGCGCGCAGCTTCTCGCAGTCGCTGTCCCAGGTGCGCGGGTAGGTGTCGAAGTCCTCGTGCGGCAGGAACTGCAGGCGGTTCACGAAGATGCTGGCCACCGTGGCGTCGCCCAGCGGCTTGGCCTGGCGCACGAGCGCGAGGTGGCCCTCGTGCAGGTTGCCCATGGTGGGCACGAAGGCGGGGCGTTGGCTGGAAGACAGGTGCTGGCGCAGTTCGTCGATGGTCTTGGCGATGTACATGGTCGGTGTCCTTCTGTGCTTACCAGGCGTGGAGCCGGTCGTCGGGGAAGCTGCCGTTCTTCACGGCCTGCACGTAGGCCTGCAACGCGGGCAGCACGCCCGGCGCGTCGGCCATGAAGTTGCGCACGAACTTCGGCATCTTCCCGAGGTTGATGCCCAGCATGTCGTGCAGCACGAGCACCTGGCCCGCGGTGGCCTTGCCGGCGCCGATGCCGATGGTGGCGCAGTGTTTCAGCTCCGTGGTGAGTTCGGCGGCCAGCGCGGCCGGCACCATCTCGAGCACCAGCATGGCGGCGCCCGCGTCCTGCAGCGCATGGGCCTGCTGCTTGAGCAGCGCGCCGGCGGTGTCGCCCTTGCCCTGCACGCGGTAGCCGCCGAGCGCATGCACGGTCTGCGGCGTCAGGCCCAGGTGGGCGCACACGGGAATGCCGCGCTCGACCAGGAAGCGCACGGTCTCGGTGGTCCAGCCGCCGCCTTCGAGCTTGACCATGTGCGCGCCCGCCTGCATCAGCACCGTGGCGCTACGAAGAGCCTGCTCGCGCGATTCCTGATAACTGCCGAAGGGCAGGTCGGCGATGAGCCAGGTCGTGCCCTGCACGCGGCGCAGGCCGCGCGAGACGCTGTCGGTGTGATAGCGCATGGCTTCCAGGCTCACGCCCACGGTGCTGTTCAGGCCCTGGCAGACCATGCCCAGCGAGTCGCCGACCAGCAGGCAGTCGATGCCGGCCGCGTCGGCCATGGCCGCAAAGGTGGCGTCGTAGGCGGTGAGCATGGCGATCTTCTCGCCGCGCGCATGCATGTCGGCCAGCCGCGGCAGGCTCACGGGCTTGCGCTGCGCCAGGGGCGAGGCGGGTGGCAGCGTGCCGTAGGGCGAGGCGGGCGGGGCTTCGGACGGTGAGGTGGGTGGGGTAGGGGTGTTCGACATGGTTGGCTTTCTCCCTGCGGGCGTCGGTGGCCGGGCATCCTGAGGGTGATCGAAAGGTGACGAAGGGTGGGCTCAGTCGACCGGCGGCACCAGCACGGTGGGTGCGGTGGGCTCGGCCAGCGAAGGGTAATCGCGACTGAAATGCAGGCCACGGCTCTCGTGGCGGGCCTGCGCGGAACGCACGATCAGCTCGGCCACCTGCACCAGGTTGCGCAGTTCGAGCAGGTCGCGCGTGACGTGGAAGTTCGCGTAGAACTCCTGGATCTCGGCCTGCAGCAGCGCGATGCGATGGCTCGCACGCTCCAGGCGCTTGTTGGTGCGCACGATGCCGACGTAGTCCCACATGAAGCGGCGCAGCTCGTCCCAGTTGTGGGAGATGACCACGGCTTCGTCGGCGTCGGTGACGCGGCTTTCGTCCCAGGCGGGCAGCGCGGCGCGTTCGCGCGACGGCGCCTGCGCAATGGCGTCGGCCGCGGCGCGCGCGAACACCATGCACTCGACCAGCGAGTTGCTGGCCAGCCGGTTGGCGCCGTGCAGGCCGGTGCAGGCGGTTTCGCCGATGGCGTACAGGCCCGGGATGTCGGTGCGACCAGCCAGGTCGCTGAGCACGCCGCCGCAGGTGTAGTGCGCAGCGGGCACCACGGGAATCGGCTCGCGCGTGATGTCGATGCCCAGCTCCAGGCAGCGCGCCAGGATGTTGGGGAAGTGTTCCTTCAGGAACGCGGGCGGCTGGTGCGAGATGTCGAGGTACACGCAGTCCAGGCCGTGCTTCTTCATCTCGAAGTCGATGGCGCGGGCCACCACGTCGCGCGGCGCCAGTTCGGCGCGCTCGTCGTGCTTCGGCATGAAGCGCGTGCCGTCGGGCAATTTCAGCAGGCCGCCTTCGCCGCGCACCGCCTCGCTGATCAGGAACGACTTGGCATGCGGGTGGTACAGGCAGGTCGGGTGGAACTGGATGAACTCCAGGTTCGACACCCGGCAGCCCGCGCGCCAGGCGGCGGCAATGCCGTCGCCGGTGGCGGTGTCGGGGTTGGTGGTGTACAGGTACACCTTGCCCGCGCCGCCGGTCGCCAGGATGGTGTGCGGCGCGCGGAAGGCCAGCACCTCGTCGGTCTCGTCGTCCAGCGCGTACAGGCCCTGGCACGAGGAATCGGCCAGCCCGAGCTTGGTGCCGGTGACCAGGTCGACCAAGGTGTGGTGCTCGAACAGCGTGATGTTGGGCGTGCGGCGCACGCGCTCGATCAGCACCTGCTGCACGGCCGCGCCGGTGGCGTCGGTCACGTGCACGATGCGGCGCTGGCTGTGGCCGCCTTCGCGCGTCAGGTGCAGGTCGCCACCTTCTTCCGAGAAGGGCACGCCCAGTTCGCGCAGCCAGCCGATGGCCTGCGGCGCGCCCTCGACCACGAAGCGCGTGGCCTCGGGGTCGCACAGGCCGGCGCCGGCGACCAGCGTGTCTTCCACGTGGGCGTCGAAGCTGTCGCCCGCCGCCAGCACGGCCGCGATGCCGCCCTGCGCCCAGGCGCTGGAGCCGTCGTTCAGCGCGCGCTTGGTGAGCACGGCCACGCGGTGCGTGGGGGCCAGGTGCAGCGCGGCGGAGAGGCCTGCGAGGCCGCTGCCGACAATGAGGACATCGAAGTCGCGAACGGCGGAAGTCACAGGCGTGGGAACCGGTTGGGTCAGGCCGGCGAGTAGGCCAGTCGGACGTAAATAGGGGCGAAGGCTTCGGCCTGCGTGATGTCGATCAGCGTCTCCTTCGCGAGCTCGAGCATCGCGATGAAGGTGACGATCAGCACCGGCACGCCGCGCGAGACGTCGAAGAGCTTCTCGAACTCGACGAAGCGCTGGCCCTGCAGGTGGCGCAGCACGATGCTCATGTGCTCGCGCACGTTGAGCTCTTCGCGCGAGATCTTGTGGTGCTGCACGAGCTTGGCGCGCTTCATGATGTCGGCCCAGGCGTCGCGCAGCTCGACCACGTCGACGTCGGGAAAGCGCGGCTTGATCGACTGCTCGATGTAGACCTGGGCCTTCCAGAAGTCGCGCCCGTAGGTCGGCAGCGCGCTGATGGCGGCGGCCTGCAGCTTGGTCTGCTCGTACTCCATGAGCCGGCGAACCAGCTCGGCGCGCGGGTCTTCGGCCTCTTCGCCGTCGGCCACCTTCTTGGGCGGCAGCAGCATGCGCGACTTGATCTCGATCAGCATCGCGGCCATCAGCAGGTATTCGGCCGCGAGTTCGAGGTTGGTCTGGCGGATCTCGTCGACGTAGCTCAGGTACTGCCGCGTCAGGCCCGCCATCGGGATGTCGAGGATGTTGAAGTTCTGCTTGCGGATCAGGTACAGCAACAGGTCCAGAGGGCCCTCGAAGGCCTCCAGGAAAACCTGCAGCGCCTCGGGCGGGATGTACAGGTCCTTCGGCATCGCGAACAGCGGCTCGCCGTAGAGCCGGGCCAGGGCGACCTGGTCGACGACCTCGGGCATGCTGGCCACGATCGTGCCGTTGTCCTCGTCTGCGCTCATGAGGAGGTTGCTATCAACTTAATAGCTGTGCGCGCAGGCTGGGCGGCGGGATGCCGGGTGGGCACCATTCACTTGGGTTGGGTCTGGTAGACGTACGGCTGCATCGGCACGCGCGCTTCGCTGTACTCCTCGAGCAGGCTGCGGTCGAGGTGCTTGTCCCAGAGCAGGGCGCGGCCGGCGCGCTGTTCGGATTCCAGCGTCGGCTTCTTTTGCTTCATCTCCTCGATGAAGTTCGTGATCTCGGAGGTGTAGTGGGGGCGGCGGAAGATGGACATAGACTGGACCTTTATCGCTCGAATTTTACCGGGGACGGCATGCAACGATTTCAGAAGGGCCGGATCGGCCTCGTGGCAGGACTGCTGGCGGCGCTGATCGGGCTCGCGGGCTGCGATCCGCAGCGCATCAGCGAGCTCGAAGAGGGCGTCTCGACCGAGGCCGACGTGCGCGCGCGCTTTGGCGAACCCGAGAACGTCTGGGACGTGCCCAACGGCCGCGTGCTGGAGTTCAACCGCCAGCCGCAGGGCCAGAAGAACTACATGATCACCATCGGCGCCGACGGCAAGATGAGCGCGCTGCGCCAGGTGCTCACGCCCGAGAACTTCGCCAAGGTGCAGCCCGGGATGATGATGGAAGACCTGCGCAAGCTGCTGGGCAAGCCGGCCAAGGTCACGCCCTATGCGCTCAAGCGCGAGACCGAATGGGAATGGCGCTGGGTGCAGCCACCGAACTCGTCGATGGTCTTCACCGCCACGCTGAACGACGACCAGCGCGTGGTGCGCAGCGGGTCGTCGCCTGATCGGGGCACCGAGGCGCCCTGAGCGCGGTGCCTACAGCGCCGACGCGTGCAGCGCCGGGCGCCGTGCGGCCCAGGGCATGGCCTGCTCGAGCTGCGCGGCGAGCTGCAGCAGCGTGGCCTCGTCGCCCATGGGCGCCATGCATTGCACGCCGATCGGCAGGTCGCCGGCCATCCCCAGGGGCAGCGAGACCGCCGGCTGGCCGGTGAGGTTGGCCAGCGGCGTGAAGGTCGCGTAGTCGAACAGGTGATCGAAGTAACCCTGCGCATCGCGCGCGGGGTCGTCCTGGTCGAGGTAGCCCAGCGCCACGGGTGGGGTGCGCATCGTCGGCGTGAGCAGGATGTCGTGCTGCGCGAAGAAGGGCGCCACCTCGCGCGAGACCGCATTCATCTGCGCGAGCGCCAGTTCCAGGTCGAGCGCGCTCAGGCGCAGCCCGTGCTCGGCGGTGGCGCGGGTGCAGGCCTGCACCTGGCCCAGCGCCTTCTCCAGCGGCATTTGCAGCGCCTGCGCCACGCCCGCCACGCCGGCCGCCAGCAACGACGACCAGAAGGTGCGCGTGGCCGAGAAGAAGGCCTCGTGCGCATACGACGGCGTCGCCCATTCCACGACATGCCCGAGACCGGCGAGCGTGCGCGCCGTCGCCTCCACCGCGTCGGCGCAGGGTTGCGCCGCCGGCTGCGTGCCCGGGAACTGCGTGCTCACCGCGATGCGCAGCCGGCGCGGCGCCGACCGGATGGCCTGTGCGTAGGGCTGCGCGGGCGCGGCCATCAGGAACGGATCGCCCAGCTCGGGGCCGTGCATGAGGTCGAGCGCGGCGGCGGCGTCGCGCACGGTGCGGCAGACCACGCCCTCCATGCCCAGGCCCATCAGCGGCTGGCCGTAGCCCGGGCCGGCGCTGATGCGGCCACGGCTGGACTTCAGCCCGATCAGGCCGCAGGCGGCGGCGGGCACGCGGATCGAACCGCCGCCGTCGTTGGCGTGTGCCATGGGCACGATGCCGGCGGCAACCGCCGCGGCCGAGCCCCCGCTGGAGCCGCCCGCGCTGTGCGCCAGGTTCCACGGGTTGCGCGTCGCGCCGCCGAGGGCGCTCTCGGTGGTGGCGTTGAAGCCGAGTTCCGGGGTCCAGGTGCGCCCCAGCGTGGCCAGGCCGGCGCGGCGAAAGCGCGCCATCAACGCGCTGTCTGCGGCAGCCGGCAGCCCGTCGCCGAACAGCCGGCTGCCGGCCTGGCAGCGCACGCCCTCGGCCTGCAGCACCAGGTCCTTGATGAGGAAGGGCACGCCGCCCAGCGGACCCTGCGCGTCGTGCGACAGCGGGGCGTCGAAAAGCTCGGCCATGGCGTTGATGTGCGGGTTGAGCGCGGTCGCCGCCTGGCGCGCGCACTGCTGCGCTTCGGCGGCGCTGATGTCCTTGCGGCGGATGCATTCGGCCAGCCCGGTGGCGTCGAGGCGGCTGTAGTCGGCGAGGTTCATGGCAACGGTGTCCTGTTCGTGTGTGATATGGGAACGCCGTGCAGCGTAGGGCGGGGTGTCCGGCAGCGGCAGTCGTTCAGATGAACGATGCGGGAATCTCCGCAACCGCCCGCGAGCGGGCGGCCCCTAAGATCGCGCCGCATGGCGCACAGCAGTTCTTCTTCGGGGTCGTGCATTCCGGCCGCACAGCTCGGCGCGTTGCTGCTCGACCTGTATCCGCGGGCCGCCGCGCCCGAGGCCTCGGCCGCCGGCGGGCTGCTGGACTGGCTGGCCGGCCACATTGCGTTCGACGCCGCCTGGTTCGGCCGCTCGGTGTTCGCCGCCGGACGGCTCGAGCCGCGAGACGGCCACACGCGCGGGCTGGCGCCGGATTTCGTGGCCGACTGGTGCCGTGTGCGCCACCTCGATCCGATGGTGGCCGCGGTGATGGCACGACCGGGCCATGGCATGGCGATGGCGTCGCACGAGCTGCCGCCGGTGGGCTCGCTGCGCGCCTTCGTTTCGGACCATCGCCTCGACCGGGTGCTCAGCGTGATGCTGCATGCGCCCGATTCGCCGTGGTGGACGCACCTGTCGCTGTACGGCCGCGAAGCCGCGAGCTTCGGCGCGCGCGAGCACACGTTGCTGGAGTTGCTGATGCCTCACCTGGTCTCGGCGCAGGCGCTGCGGCTGCGGGAGACGCCGGCGCCCGGCGTATCGGCCCTGGCGGTGCTGAGCCGTCGCGAGGCCGAGGTGGCCCGCCTGTTCGGCGAGGGCCACAGCTACAAGATGGTGGCCCGCAGGCTCGACAGTTCCCCGGCGACGGTGCGTCACCACCTGCGGCAGGTGTACGCCAAGCTCGGCGTCACGAGCAAGGTGCAGATGGCGCGGCTGGTGTGCGGCGAGGCCGCGCAGGCCTGAGGAGCCCCGCCTAGGAGGTCGTTGCGGGCCGGCCCGAGGTCAGCTCCTCGGCAAAGCCCGAGCGCTCCAGCACCTCGAGCGGCTGCGGCTGCAGCGACTCGATGCGCAGCAATCCGTCGCGCGCCAGCACCGCCCGGTGCAGCTGCCGCAGCGCATCGACGCCGGTGGCATCGATGTAGATCAGGTGCGTGGCGTCGAGCACCACCGTCATGCCGCGCGGTGCGCGCTCCGCGGCGTTCACTGCTTCGTCGAGCTTGGCCGCCGCGCCGAAGAACATGGCGCCGTACAGCCGGTAGGTGAGCACCGGCGGCTGCAGCGTCACCAGCTCGACGCTGAACAGCCCGCTCATGCGCCGGATGAAGAGCGCGCACGCCAGCACGATGCCCACCTGCACCGCCACCGTGAGGTCGAACACCACCGTGAGGAAGAAGGTGCCGAGCATCAGCAGGCGGTAGTGGCGGCTGAAGTGGCGCAGCTGGCCGGGCGTGAACTCGCGCCATTCGCCCATGTTCAGCCCCACGAACACCAGGATGCCCGCCAGCACCGCGAGCGGCACATGGCGCGCCAGCGGCGCCGCCAGCAGCACCACGACCAGCAGCGTGACCGCATGCACGATGCCCGCAATGGGCGAGCTGCCGCCGGAGCGGATGTTGGTCACGGTGCGCGCGATGGTGCCCGTGGCCGGCATGCCGCCGAAGAAGGGCGTGACCAGGTTGGCGATGCCCTGCGCCATCAGCTCCTGGTTGGGGTCGTGGCGCGGCTGGCCGCTGACCTGGTCGGCCACGCGCGCGCACAGCAGCGACTCGATGGCGCCGAGCAGCGCGATGGTCAGCGTCGGCGTCACCAGCTGCTTGACGGTCTCCCACGAGAAATCGGGCAGCGCGAAGGCCGGCACGCCCTCGGGAATGCCGCCGAAGCGCGTGCCGATGGTCTCCACGGGCAGCGCGAAGCCCCATGACACCAGCGTGAGCGACACCAGCGCGACGATCGGCCCCGGGATGCGCCCGACGATCTGCACCGGGCGCGTCTGCGCCCAGCGCCCGCCCACGCGCTGCACCGCGCGCGCCAGCGCCGAGTCGCCGCGAAACAGCCGCGACCACGCCAGCAGCCCGAGCACGCACGCCAGCCCGAGCGCGAAGGCATGCGGGTTGAAGGTGTCCAGCCGCAGCGCCATCGCGTGCAGCTGCGAGAACACGTCGGCCGGCATGCGCTCCACCGTGAGGCCCAGCAAATCCTTGAGCTGCGACAGCAGGATCAGCACCGCGATGCCGTTGGTGAAACCCACCACGATCGACAGCGGCACGAAGCGCACCAGCCGCCCGAGCCCGAACAGCCCCGCCATGAACAGCAGCACGCCCGCGCAGGCGGTGGCGATCAGCAGGTTGGCCACGCCGTAGCGCTCGACGATGCCGTAGACGATCACGATGAACGCGCCTGCCGGCCCGCCGATCTGCACGGCCGAGCCGCCCAGCAGCGAAATCAGGAAGCCCGCGATGATCGCCGTCCAGATGCCCGCCTCGGGCTTGAGCCCCGAGGCGATGGCAAAGGCCATGGCCAGCGGCAGCGCCACGATGCCCACCGTGGCGCCCGCGCCGAGGTCTCCCAGGAACCGCCCCCGGTCGTAGCCGGCCATCGTGTCCAGCAGGCGGGGGCGAAAGCGGGTGAGGTTCAGCGGCGACGACATGTGCGGTCATTGTGGCCCGGCCGTCGCGGCGGCCCCGCGATTTCCCGGCGGTGAGTACTTTCAGTCAGCTTATCGGCGGCGAGGCTGGAAGATACATTTTTGACGTTTTGAAACAAACGTCAATGAGGTCGCCATGCACATCCTGCTCGTCGCGAGCGCGTTCAACAGCCTCACGCAGCGCGTGCTGGCCGAGCTCCAGGACCGGGGCCACACCGCAGGCATCGTGCTGGCGCTCGGCGACGACGAGGCGCTGCGTGAAGCGGTGCGCCAGCACGCACCGGCATTGATCGTCGCGCCGATGTTGACCACCGCGATTCCCGAGGACGTCTGGCGCGCCCACACCTGCCTGATCGTGCACCCGGGCCCGCCCGGCGACCGGGGCCCGTCCTCGCTCGACCGGACGCTACAGGGCGGCGTCGACAGCTGGGGCGTCACCGTGCTCGAGGCCGTGGCCGAGATGGACGCGGGCGATGTCTGGGCCTGGTCGCCGCTGAAGGTGCCGCCGCAGGCCGGCAAGAGCGACCTGTACCGCGGCGAGGTGGCCGATGCCGCCGTCGACGCCGTGCTGCTGGCCGTCGAGCGCTTCGCCTCGGGCACCTACAAGCCGAAGCGGCAGAAGGCGGCCGACCTCGCCGCCGGCTGGCGGCCCTTCATGAAGCAGGCCGAGCGCCGCATCGACTGGACCACGCAGACCACCGAATCGGTGCTGCGGCAGCTGCGCGCGGCCGATTCGCAGCCCGGCGTGCTCGACGAGTTGCTGGGTGCGCCGTGGTACCTGCACGGCGGCCATGCCGAGGACGAGCTGCGCGGCACGCCCGGCGAACTGATCGCCACCCGCGCCGGCGCCGTCTGCCGCGCCACCGTCGACGGCGCGGTCTGGCTCACCCAGCTGCGGCCCTGGCGCGAGCCGGGTTCCGGCCTGCCGAGCTACAAGCTGCCGGCCGTCGAGGCGCTGGGCGCGCGGCTGCCCGCCGGCTTGCCCGAGGTGGCCGCGCCGCTCGAGCTGCCGGCCGGCCGTCGCACGTGGACCGACATCCGCTACCGCGAGCACGGCCCCGTCGGCGTGCTGAACTTCTCGTTCGCGGGCGGGGCCATGAGCACCGCGCAATGCCGGCGGCTGCTGGCGGCTTACCGCTTCGCCAGCACCCGCCCGACGTCGGTGCTGGTGCTCGGCGGGCTGCGCGACTTCTTCTCCAACGGCATCCACCTGAACGTGATCGAGGCGGCGGCCGATCCGGCCGAGGAGTCGTGGGCCAACATCCACGCCATGAACGACCTGGTCGAGGCCGTGCTCACGACCACCGATCGACTCACCGTGGCCGCGCTGGGCGGCAATGCCGCGGCCGGCGGCGTGATGCTCGCGCTCGCGGCCGACGAGGTGTGGTGCCGCGACGGCGTGGTGCTCAACCCGCACTACAAACTCATGGGCCTGCACGGCTCCGAATACTGGACCTACAGCCTGCCGCGCCGCGTGGGCGCCGACGAGGCCGCGCGGCTCACGCAATCGGCGCTGCCTGTGAGCGCCAAGCGCGCGGTGGCGCTGGGCCTGGCGCAGCGCGTGCTGCAGGCCGCGCCGGAAGAACTGGGTGACGAGGTCGGCCGGCTGGCCGCGCAACTGGCGGCATCGCCGGACCTGGCCGCGCGCCTGGCGGACAAGCAGGCGACGCGTGTGCGCGACGAAGCGGTCAAGCCGCTGCAGGCGTACCGCGACGAGGAGCTGGCGCACATGCGGCGCAATTTCTTCGATCCGGCCGAGCCGCACGCGACGCTGCGCTCGGCCTTCGTGCGCAAGGAAAAGGCGCAGCACACGCCCGCGCACCTCGCGGCGCTGGGCTTGCCGCGCTGAGCGGCCGTCAGTCCTTGCTGTCGGGAATCACCGCGTCGGCCGCCGCGCCCACGGCCTTGCCGGTGATGCGCGCGGTGCCGATGGCGGCATCGGCTGCGAGGCCGACCGCGCCGGCGCCCACGCTCACGGCGGTGCTCGCGACGCTGACCACCGCGCAGCCGCTCAGCAGCAGCGCACCCGCGAGGCCGAGCGCGGAAAGGACGAAGGGGCGGAGGCGGTCACTGCGTTGCATGGGCGGATTCTGCACCCGCAGCGCTGGATCGGGCGAGCGACGCCAGGATCGCCTCGCGGTCCTGGTCCAGCCGTGGCGGTTGCCGCCGCACCTGCGTGCGCAGCCCGCCGACGTGCACCGGGTTGCCCGCCACCGTGAGCGGCTGGCCGCCCTGCGTGCGCACCTGCACCAGCATCTCGCGCGCCTGCACCTGCGGGTCGTTCACCACCGCGGCCACGTCGTTGTAGTCGCCCGTGGGAATGTTGTGCTGCATCAGCAGCGCCTGCCAGTGCGCGCAGGGCGCGGTCGACAGGCGCTCTTCGAGCAACTGCTTCAGCGCCTCGTGGTGCTGGCAGCGCGCCGGGTTGGTGGCAAAGCGCGCGTCCCCGGCGAGCGCGGGCAGCTCGAGCGCAGTGCACAGGCGCTGGAACAGCGGGTCGTTGCCCGCCGCGATCACGAACCAGCCGTCGGCCGCGCGGAACACGTCGAAGGGCGTGATCGACGGATGCCGCGAACCGATCGGTCCCGGCGCGCGGCCTTCGGCCTCCATGCGCGAGATCGCGTTCTCGAGCAGCGCGACCTGGCAGTCGAGCATGGCCACGTCGACCCGGTCGCCCACGCCCGTGCGCCCGCGCTGCAGCAGCGCGGCCTGCGTGCCGACGGCCGCGTACAGGCCGGCGCCGAGGTCGCCGATCGACACGCCCACGCGCGTCGGCGGCGCGCCCGGGTGGCCGGTGAGGCTCATGATGCCGCCCATCGCCTGCACCACCATGTCGTAGGCGGGGCGCCTGCTGTAGGGCCCGGTCTGGCCGAAGCCCGAGACCGAGGTGAACACCAGTTTCGGAAAGCGCGCGTGCAGCGTCGGCCAGTCGTAGCCCAGCTTTTCCATCGTGCCGGGCCGGAAGTTCTCGACCAGCACGTCGGCCGTGGCCAGCAGCTGCTCGAAGACCGCGCGGTCGGCCGGCGCCTTCAGGTCGAGCGCGATCGACTCCTTGTTGCGGTTGACCGACATGAAATAGGCCGAGTCGCCCTCGACGAAGGGGCCGATCTGCCGCGCGTCGTCGCCCAGGCCGGGTTGTTCCACCTTGATGACGCGCGCGCCCAGGTCGGCGAGCAGCAGCGTGCAGTACGGGCCCGCGAGCACGCGCGTGAGGTCGATGACGGTGAAGCCCTGCAGCGGGCCCGCCTTGGGTGCGTGCGTGCTCATTCGACGCTCGCGCCCGAGCGCTCGGTGAGTTCCTTCGACTTCGCGCCTTCGGCCAAGGCCCAGGCACGGAATTCGGCCAGCGACTTCGAGGGCGCCGACTCGTTGCCCGACTTCTCCATCCGCGCCTTGACCTCGGGGTCGTTCAGTGCCGCCACGCTGGCGTCGAACAGTTTCTGCGCCACCTCCGGCGGCAGGCCGGCCGGGCCGAAGAGGCCGAACCAGAAGGTGTAGTCGTAGCCCTTCACGCCGGCCTCGGCCACGCTGGGCACGTCGGGAAAGAGCGGCGAGCGCTGGCCCGAGGTGACGGCCAGCACGCGCAGCTTCTGGCCCTGCGCCATCGGCAGCACCGAGGGCGGCGTGCCGAAGGTGAGCTGCACGTCGCCCGCGGCCACGGCCTGGATCGACGGCGCGCCGCCCTTGTACGGCACGTGCAGCATCTGCACGCCGGCCGCCTTCTCGAACGACAGGCCCGCCAGGTGCGTCACCACGCCCGCGCCCGACGACGAGTACGCCAGCTTGCCGGGGTTCTGCCGCGCCTCGGCGATCAGCGCCTGCACGGTCTTGGCGCTCACGTCCTTGTTCACCGCCAGCAGCATCGGCGCCGAGCTCCAGCGCGAGATCGGCACGAAGCTCTTTGCACCGTCGTATTTCACGCTCTTGTAGAGCAGCTTGTCGCTGCCGTAGAGGTTGGCGCTGCCCAGCAGCAGCGTGTAGCCGTCGGGCGCGGCGCGCGCGACCTGGTCCGATGCGATGGTGGTGCCGGCGCCCGGCTTGTTGTCGATGACGATCGGCTGGCCGAGCAGCTTGCCCAGCTTGTCGCCGACGATGCGCGCCACGGTGTCGGCGCCGCCGCCGGCGGGGAAGCCCACCAGCAGCGTGATCGGGCGCGAGGGGTAGGTGTCGGCCAGTGCGCCGGCCGAGGCCAGCAGCGCGGCGGCGACGAACGAGAGGGCTCGCAGTTCTTGCTTCATGGGTTTGTCTCCTGGGTCTTGTGTAGGGAAGGGCGGGCGCGCTCAGCGGCCCTGAAACACCGGCGTGCGCTTCTCGCGCCAGGCCCGGCCGCCCTCGGCGAGGTCTTCGGACGCGACGGTGCGCTGCACCTCGCGCGAGATCGCGGCCCCGTCGGCGGTGCCGCGCGCGATCTGGTTCAGGTGCTTCTTCATGCCCAGCAGCGCCAGCGGCGCCATGCCCGCGAGCACGGTGCGCAGGCGCTGCACCTCGGCGTCGAGCGCGGCGGCGTCGTCGACCAGCTGCGTGAGAAAGCCGCAGTCGCGCATGGCGGCGCCGTCGAGCTTCTCGGCGGTAAGAAAGAGGCGCTTGGCCGTGTCCAGCCCCAGCCGCGACACGTAGCGCTCCATGCCGCTCTGGTAGTAGTGCAGGCCGAGCCGGGCGGCCGGCATGAACATCTCGGCGCTGCGGGTGCCCACGCGGAAGTCGCAGGCCAGCACGAGGTCGGTCGCGCCGCCGTACACGCCGCCATGCACCGCCGCGATGGTGACGGCGCGGCAGTTTTCGAACACATCGACCATCTCGCCGAAGCTGCGGCCTTCGGTCTGGCTCTGGGTGGCCACCTCTGATATATCAAACCCGCTGCAGAAGTACTTGCCCTCGGCGCGCAGGACCAGCACCAGCACCTCGGGCGTGCGGTTCACTGTGTCCACATGCTGGATCAGCACGGGAAGATCGTCCGGCGTGAGCTTGTTGGCGGCCTGGGGACGGTGCAGCGTCAGATAGGCCACATGGCCGTCGATCGCGAGGGTGGGAGACATTGATGTACCAAACAGATGAATTGATATATCTGTAAGGTTAGCTAATATCCAGATCGCCATGCAACCCGCGAAAACCCTCGACACCCACAGCCTGCAGGACCGCATCCGCGCCCGGCTCGAACAAGACATCCTGGGCGGCGTGCTGTCGCCCGGCATGGCCATCGACGAAAAGGCCCTGGCCCTGAGCTTCAACACCTCGCGCACGCCGGTGCGCGAGGCGCTGCTGCTGCTCAGTGCGCGCGGGCTGGTCGACATCGTTCCGCGCACCGGCATCTACGTGCGCCAGCTGCGGGCGAACGAACTGGTGGCGATGATGGAAGCGCTCGGCGAGCTCGAAGGCGTGCTGGCGCGGCTGGCCGCGCTGCGCATCGGCCCGGCGCTGCGCGAGGAGCTGCTGCGTGCCCTGGCCGGCACCGCCGCGCAGGCGCAGGCGGACGACGCCGAGGCCTACCAGCAGGCCAACGCCGCGCTGCACGACGTGATCTACCGCGCCAGCGGCAACCCCTTCATCGTGGAGCAGGCGCAGACCGTGCGGCTGCGCATCTCGGCCTACCGTGGGCGGATGTTCGAGAAGCCCGGCCGGCTCGCCGCTTCACAGCGGGAGCACGAACGCGTGGTCGAGTGGATTCTGAAAGGCCACGCGGACAACGCCGCGGAGGCGATGCGCGACCACATCTCGGTGGGCGGCAAGGTGTTCGCCGACCTCGTGTTGAACAACAAGTTCGGCTAGTTCTTCTTTGCGTGGTCGGGTCAGCGCACGCGCATGCCCGGCGTCGCGCCCGCCCAGGGCTCGAGCACGTGGATGCCCGGGTGGGCCTTTTCGTCGCCGTGGCTCGCGGCCAGCACCATGCCTTCGCTGACGCCGAACTTCATCTTGCGCGGCGCGAGGTTGGCGACCAGCACCGTGAGCTTGCCCACGAGCTGCTCGGGTTGGTAGGCCGAGGCGATGCCGCTGAACACGTTGCGCGTCTTGCCTTCGCCCGCGTCGAGCGTCAGGCGCAGCAGCTTGGTCGAGCCCTCGACCTTCTCGCAGGCCACGATCTTCGCGATGCGCAGGTCGATCTTCGCGAAGTCGTCGATGGTGATGGTCGGCGCGATGGCTTCGCCGCCGGGCAGCTCTTGCGCTTCCGTGGCAACGGGCGCGGCAGCCGCGGCTTCAGGCACGTCGAACAGCTTGTCGACCTGCTTGGGGTCGGCGCGCTGCATCAGGTGCTTGTAGTCGCCGATGGCGTGGCCGGCCGGCAGGGCCTGCGCGGCGTCGGCCCAGGTCAGCGGGGCGATCTTCAGGAAGGCCTCGACGTTCACGGCCAGCGCCGGCAGCACGGGCTTCAGGTACAGCGTGAGCAGGCGGAAGGCCTCGATGCACACCGTGCACACGTCGTGCAGGCGCGCCTCGGCGCCTTCCTTCTTGGCCAGTTCCCAGGGCTTGTTCTGGTCGACGTACTCGTTCACCTTGTCGGCCAGCGCCATCACCTCGCGCAGCGCGCGGGCGTAGTCGCGGCCGTCGTACAGCGACTGCACCTGCGTGGCGGCGGCGCGCAGCGTGGACAGCAGCGTTTCGCCGTCGGCCGACACCGCACCCAGCTGGCCGCCGAAGCGCTTGCCGATGAAGCCGGCCGCGCGGCTGGCGATGTTGATGTACTTGCCCACGAGGTCGCTGTTCACGCGCGCCACGAAGTCGTCGGGGTTGAAGTCGATGTCCTCGTTGCGGCCGTTGAGCTTGGCGGCGATGTAGTAGCGCAGCCATTCGGGGTCGAGCCCGATCGACAGGTACTTGAGCGGATCGATGCCGGTGCCGCGGCTCTTGCTCATCTTCTCGCCGCTCACCGTCAGGTGGCCGTGCACGTACACGGCATTGGGCGCCTTGCGGCCGCTGAAGTGCAGCATCGCGGGCCAGAACAGCGTGTGGAAGGTGATGATGTCCTTGCCGATGAAGTGCACCTGCTCCAGCTCGGGGTCGGCCATGTACTCGGTGTACGAGATGCCGTCGCCGCCCAGCTCGATGCAGCGCTTGTCCAGCAGGTTCTTGAGCGAGGCCAGGTAGCCCACGGGCGCGTCGAGCCACACATAGAAGTACTTGCCCGGCGCATCGGGGATCTCGATGCCGAAGTAGGGCGCGTCGCGGCTGATGTCCCAGTCGCCCAGGCCGCCCTTGCCTTCGTCGTCCTTGTAGAGCCACTCGCGAATCTTGTTCTGCACCTCAGGCTGCACGTGGCCGGGGGCGGCGGTCCATTCCTTCAGGTAGGCCTCGCAGCGCGGGTCCGACAGCTTGAAGAAGAAGTGCTCCGAACTGCGCAGCTCGGGCTTGGCGCCCGACAGCGCCGAGTAGGGGTTGATCAGCTCGGTGGGCGCGTACACGGCGCCGCACACCTCGCAGTTGTCGCCGTACTGGTCCTTCGAGTGGCAGTTGGGGCACTCGCCCTTGATGAAACGGTCGGCCAGGAACATGCCCTTGGCCGGGTCGTAGAACTGCTCGACGCTCTTGGTCTCGATGAGGCCGTTGGCGCGCAGGTCGCGGTAGATGTCCTGCGCCAGCTGGTGGTTCTCGGGCGCGTCGGTCGAGTGCCAGTTGTCGAAGGCGATGTGGTAGCCATCCAGGTAGGGCTTGCGGCCCGCGGCGATCTCGGCCACGAAGGCCTGCGGCGTCACCCCGGCCTTGTCGGCCGCGATGGTGATGGCCGCGCCGTGCGCGTCGTCGGCGCACACGAAGTTGACGTCGGCGCCATTCATTCGCTGGTTCCGCACCCAGATGTCGGCCTGGATGTATTCCATCATGTGGCCGATGTGGAACTTGCCGTTGGCATACGGCAGGGCGGTGGTGACGAAGAGCTTGCGCGGGGCGGACATCGGGGAGGGCGCTTTCGGGAGTGACGAACGGAAGGGGCGCGGGGCCCGTGGAGGCGGCCAGGGGCCGCGTCCGGGAACCGGGCATTTTAGGCGGCCCGTCCCGCGGCCGCCGCCATGGGGCTGCTCACCTCGGCCGCGGGGTACCCGGAGTGACCCCGAAGGCCGCGGGGGTGTCGCCCGTGCGACGTATGCTCGCAGCCTCTTTACTGAAAGTGAGCCGCCGCCGATGACCACCTCGATCCCCGCAACCCTCATCCCCGGCGACGGCATCGGCCCCGAAATCGTCGACGCGACCCTGGCCGCGCTCGATGCGCTGAAGGCGCCTTTCGTGTGGGACACCCAGATCGCCGGCCTGGGCGGCGTCAAGGCCTCGGGCGACCCGCTGCCCAAGGCCACGCTGGACAGCATCCGCAGCACCCGCCTGGCGCTCAAGGGCCCGCTCGAAACCCCCTCGGGCGGCGGCTACCGCTCGTCGAACGTGCGCCTGCGCGAGGAGTTCCAGCTGTACGCCAACCTGCGCCCCGCACGCACCATCATCCCGGGCGGGCGCTACGACAACATCGACCTGACCGTGGTGCGCGAGAACCTCGAGGGCCTGTACATCGGCCACGAGCACTACGTGCCCATCGACGGCGACCCGCACGCCGTGGCCATGGCCACCGGCGTCAACACCCGCAAGGGCAGCCGCCGCATCCTCGAATACGCGTTCGACACCGCCGTGGCCACCGGCCGCAAGAAGGTCACGCTGGTGCACAAGGCCAACATCATGAAGGCGCTCACCGGCATCTTCCTGGAGACAGGCCTGGACCTGTACGAAGAGAAGTACAAGGGCCAGTTCGAGCTCGACACCGTGATCATCGACGCCTGCGCGATGAAGCTGGTGCTCAACCCCTGGCAGTTCGACATGCTGGTGACCACCAACCTGTTCGGCGACATCCTCTCGGACCTCGTGGCCGGCCTGGTCGGCGGCCTGGGCATGGCGCCCGGCGCCAACATCGGCACCAACGCCGCGATCTTCGAGGCCGTGCACGGCTCGGCGCCCGACATCGCCGGCAAGGGCATCGCCAACCCGATCGCGCTGATGCTGGCGGCCGCGCTCATGCTCGACCACGTCAAGCGGCCCGAACTGGCCACGCGCCTGCGCACCGCCATCGACCAGACGCTCAACCTGGACAACGTGCGCACCGGCGACCTCGGCGGCAGCGCCGGCACGGCGGCCTTCACGAAGGCGCTGGTCGCACGCATCAACGGCGGCTGAGCAAGAAAAGGGCAGCCCAGGTCGTCGCATGAAAAAACTGCTGCTGCCTGCGCTGGTCTTCCTGCTCGCCGGCCTGGCGTGGTCCGCCGCCGGCGCGGTGGACGCGCCGCCGCGCTACACCGTCGTCAAGGTCGACCTGCGCACCGACAAGCTGGCGCTGTTCCTGAACGACGACACCGGTGCCGCCTTCAAGCGCTTCGACCGGCTCGAGGCCTGGCTGAAGGCGCGCAACAAACAACTGCTGTTCGCGGCGAACGCCGGCATGTACCACGCCGACTTCGCACCCGTCGGCCTGCTGGTGCGCGAAGGCCGTGAAGAAGCACCTTTGAATCTGGCCGACGGCGTCGGCAATTTCTTTCGCAAGCCCAACGGCGTGTTCCTGGTGACGGCCGAGGGGCCGCGCATCGTCGAGGCGTCGGAATACCCGTCGATCGCTGCGAAGGGCGGTGTGCACCTAGCGACCCAGTCGGGCCCGCTGCTGCTGCGCCACGGCGCGGTGCACCCGGCGCTCATTCCGAATTCAGATTCGCGCAAGACCCGCAACGGCGTGTGCGTGTCGGGCACCACCGCGGTCTTCGTCCTCGCCGAGACGCCGGTGAATTTCTACGACTTCGCGCTGTACTTGCGCGATGTCCTGCATTGCCGCGAGGCGTTGTACCTCGACGGCACCGTGTCGGCGATCTATTCGAAGACACTGCAGCGCAACGACTTCGTGCGCGACCTCGGGCCGATGCTGGCCGTGGTGGCGCCCTGAGGCCCGGCTGCCTTTTCACTTCTGTCCCTGTCTCCTTCTTCCCGAGCCATGTCCACACCGCTGCCCGTCCTGTCCCTCCTCGAAACCCGCGTTCTCGGCGTGCTGGCCGAAAAGCAGCGCACCGTGCCCGACAGCTACCCGCTCACGCTCAACTCGCTGGTGTCGGGCTGCAACCAGAAGACCAGCCGCAACCCGGTGCTCGAACTCAGCGAGTCGCAGGTGCAGGCCGCCATCGACAGCCTGAAGGGCTACAGCCTCGTGGCCGAGACCAGCGGCGGGCGCGCCTTCCGCTACGAGCACAACACCGACCGCGTGCTGCGCATTCCGTCGCAGTCGGTCATCCTGCTCACCGTGCTGATGCTGCGCGGCCCGCAGACGGCCGGCGAACTGCGCATCGCCTGCGACCGCATGCACAACTTCGCCGACATCTCGTCGGTCGAGGGCTTCCTCAACGAACTCGCCGAACGCCCGGCCGGCGCGCTGGTGGTGAAGCTGGCGCGCCTGCCCGGTGCGCGCGAGAGCCGCTGGGCGCACCTGCTGAGCGGGCCGCCGGCGGAAGAGGTGGCGGGGCCGGGCGCAACGGGCGACGGCGCCTTCGCCACGCACGGCGATTCGCTTGGCGAAGTCGCGGCGCTCAAGGCCAACGTGGCGCGGCTGGAGGCCGAGGTGGCATCGCTGAAGGCGTTGCTGGGGCGCGTGTGCGCGGAACTGGGCATTGCGCCCGACGCGCCGACAGCCTGATACCGCGCTTCACACAGGCTTCATCCAGCCCGCACATTCGCTGCCTACCGTCGGACCCATTGCGAACCAATGGAGCTCCGAGCATGGACCACGGACAAACGGCCACCTGGCGCGACCCCGCGCCCTTCGACGACATCACCCGCCGCCTGCTGGGCGGGCTGGCGGCCCTGGCCGGCGTGGCCAGCCTCTACGCCTTCTTCTGGTGGGCCGCCTCGGCCACCGGCTTCCTGCTGTTCGACGGCTGGTGGCACACCTGGCGCGGCCTGGGCACGGCCCTCGCGTTCCGTGACGCCGACTCGGCGTTCTACCTGCTGAGCTGGACGCTGTCGGTCCTTGGCGGCGCGGTCGGCTGGGTCGCCCTGGTCGCGCTCGCCGTGACCCATGGGCGCGGCTGGGGCGCGGTGCCGATGTGGGTCAAGGCCGGCTGCCTGCTCGGCGCGGTCGCAGGGCTGGCCTTCGAACCTGGTCGGCTGCTGGCGCTGGCGCCGATCGTCGGCGCGGTGCTGTTGATGCTGCGGTCGATGCTGTCGGCGCGCTGAGCCGATCGGCTATCGTCGGCTTCCACGTCGTTCGCGGGAGCCGCATGACCTACGCCTGTCCCCATTGCCGCCAGCCGGGCATCGCCGCCATGGCCAAGCGCCTTTCGAGCCGCGGCTCGCCGGCGGCGTGCGGGCTCTGCGGCAAGCTCTCGCATGTGCTGGCCAGCACGTCGAACGGCATCTGGACGGCGGGCCTGTTGATCATCGTGCTGTCGGGTATCGGCGCTGCCGCGTGGAACATGCCGCTGCTGCTGCTGGTCGGCGTGGGCCTGGCGGTGGCCAACAACTTCAGGGCCTGGCGCCGCGCCAAGCTGTGGCCGATCTCGAAGGAAAGTGCCGACGCCGCCAAGAAGGCCGGCTGGTTCGTCCTGGGCCTGCTGGCGCTGTTCGGCCTGGGTTCCTGACCCGCGCTCAGGCCCCCGCCGACACCGGCACGTCCAGGCTCACCTTCACCGGGTCCATCGTCACCAGCGTGCGAAAGCGCTTGACGTTGTTGCTCTGGAAAAACAGCTGACGGGTGAGCGCGGTGTACTGCGCCATGTCGCGCACCACGCACACGAGGATGAAGTCCCACTCGCCCGTCACGTAGTAGCACTGCTGCACCTGCGGGCAGTCGCGAAAGCTTTGCTTCATGGCGTCGAGCCGTTCGATCTGCTCGCTCTCGGCCTCGACCTCGACCACGATGGTGAGCGGGTGCCCGAGCGCGGCGGGCGACAGCACGGCGCCGTGGCGCTGGATCACGCCCTCGTCGCGCAGGCGCTTGAGCCGGCGGTTCACCGCCGCCGTCGACAGGTGGATGCGCTCGCCCAGTTCGCCCTGCGAGAGACGGCTGTCGGCCTGGATCAGTTCGAGCAGGCGCAGGTCGAGGGCGTCGAGGGGTGTCATGAGAAAGAAAGGGCTGGCTTCGCGCAAAAACGTTGCGTGGCAGCGGCTCATTTTGCGCACCTGTCCCGCTGCGTTGTCAATAGCATCTCGCCATGAAGTTTCCTGACGCACCCCTGCGCGACCAGCTGGCCGGCTGGCGGCACCAGCTGCATGCGATGCCCGAGACCGGCTTCGAGGAGGCGAAGACCTCGGCCTTCATTGCCAGCGCGCTGCGGGCGCTGGGGCTCGAGGTGCACACGGGCATCGGCGGCACCGGGCTGGTCGCCAGCCTCACGGTGGGCAGCGGGCCGGGCGTGATCGGCCTGCGCGCGGAGATGGACGCGCTGGCCATCACCGAGCTGGCGACCGAGCGGCCCTACGCCTCCGGCACGCCCGGGCGCATGCACGCCTGCGGCCACGACGGCCACATGGCGATGGTGCTCGGCGCCGCGCAGCTGCTGCGCGAGCGGCGCGATTTCGACGGCACCGTGCGCTTCATCTTCCAGCCCGCCGAAGAGCACGGCCGCGGCGCCCGGACCATGATGGACGACGGCCTGTTCGAGCGCTTCCCGGTCGACGAGATCTACGGCCTGCACAACATGCCCGGCCTGCCCGCCGGCACCTTCGCCACGCGCACGGGCGGGCTGATGGCGAGCGAGGACAACTTCGTCATCCACATCCACGGCCGGGGCACGCACGCCGCACGGCCGCACATGGGCATCGACCCGATCGTGATCGGCGCGCAGATCGTGCTGGCGCTGCAGACCATCGTCTCGCGCACGCTCGACCCCGGCGCGCAGGCCGTGGTGTCGTGCACCGAGTTCATCACCGACGGCATCCGCAACGCGATTCCGTCGAACGTGGTCATCAAGGGCGACACGCGCAGCTACGACCCGGCCGTGCAGCGCATGCTCGAGACGCGCATGCGCGAGATCAGCGAAGGCATCTGCCGCATGCACGGCGCGGAGTGCACGTTCAGCTACACGCACGAGTTCGCGCCCACCGTGAACTGGGCCGAGTGCGTGCCGACCGCGGTGGCCGCCGCGACGGCCGTCGTGGGCGCCGAAAAGGTCGACGCGAATGTCGCGCCGATGATGATCTCGGAAGACTTCGGTGCCTTCCTGCGCGCCGTGCCGGGCGCCTTCGTCTTCCTGGGCAACGGCGCCGAGGGCGAGCCCGGCGGCACGCCGCTGCACAACGGCCGCTACGACTTCAACGACGCGGTGCTGACCACGGGCGCGCGCTACTTCGCGCAGATCGTGCGCCAGCGGCTTCCCGTGCGCACCGCCGCCTGATCCATTCTTCTTTTCCGGTTTTCTTCCCATGCTCTTCGCCAACCCTCACGCGCAACGGCGCGGCTACGACGCGGCCCTGCAGGCCGTCATGAACATCGCACGCGGCCGCGAGAGCCGCCAGTGGCTGTCCACCTGGGACCGGCTCTCGCCGCAGCCGACACCGGCGTGGCCGCTGCCCCGGCTCGCCGCGCAACTGGGCATCGCACAGGTCATCGTGAAGGACGAGTCGCGCCGCTCCGCGCTCGGCAGCTTCAAGGTGCTCGGTGCGCCCGTGGCCTTGCTGCGCCTGGTGCTGCGCCGCTGGCCCGAACGGGGTTGGACGCCCGCCGCCCTGTTCGCGGGCCGGCACGCCGAGGCGCTGCGCGACTTCGTCGTCATCAGCGCGACCGACGGCAACCATGGACGCGCACTGGCCGCGGCCGCGCAGAGCATGGGCTGCCGCTGCGTGATCGTGCTGCACGCGCAGGTCAGCGAGGAGCGCGAGGCACCCATCGCCGCGCTCGGCGCGGAGATCGTGCGCATCGCCGGCAACTACGACGTCTCGGTCGAAGAGGCCGCGCGCCTGGCTGGGGTGAACGGCTGGGAGGTCGTCTCCGACACCTCCTACGAAGGCTACGAAGAGATTCCTCGCGACGTGATGCAGGGCTACGGCATCCTCGTCGACGAGCTGCTCGAGAACACCGCGCCCGGTGCGCCATGCCCCTTCACCCACGTCATCGTGCAGGGCGGCGTCGGCGGGCTCGCGGCCGGCGTGGCCAGCCATGTCTGGGAGCGCTACGGCGCCGCGCGGCCGACGCTGATCGTCGTCGAACCCGAGCAGGCCGACTGCCTGCTGCAGAGCGCGCGCAGCGGCCGGCCCGACCGCGCCACCGGCAGCGTCGATTCGGTGATGGCGGGACTGGCCTGCGGCGAGACCTCGCCGCTCGCGTGGCGCTTCCTCCAACCCTCGGTCGATCTCTTCATGACCGTCACCGATGCCGACGCCGAGCACGCCATGCGCACCTTCGCCACCGGCGAGGCGGGCGACGTGCCCGTGCAGGTCGGCGAATCCGGCGCGGCCGGCCTGGCTGCGCTGCAGGTGCTCGCGGCCGATCCCGAACTGGCGCGCGCCGCCGGCCTCGACGCCAGCTCGCGCGTGCTGCTGTTCAGCACCGAAGGCGCGACCGCGCCCGGCGTGTACCGCGCGCTGACCGGCCGCACAGGCGAAGAAGTCGTGGCGGCGCAGGCGCAATGGCTGCAACGCGAAGGCATCGCCGAAGCGGCGTTGATGGCGCGCATCGACGAGCACGCCGCCATCGGCGCGACGGCGCAGGGCGGCGTCTGCCGCATCGCGCTCACCGATGCCGACCGCGCGGGCCGCGACCGGCTCGTACAGTGGATGCGCGACCTGGGCCTCACCGTGCGCATCGACCGCATCGGCAATATCTTCGGCATCCGCCCCGGTCAGCTGCCCGATGCGAAGCCTGTGATGACCGGCTCGCACATCGACACCGTCGCCACGGGCGGGCGCTACGACGGCAACTACGGCGTGCTGGCCGGCCTGGAGGTGGTGCGCTGGCTCAACGAACGCCAGCGCCAGACGCTGCGCCCCTTCGTGGTCGCCGCGTTCACCAACGAGGAGGGCGTGCGCTTCATGCCCGACATGATGGGCTCGCTGGTGCACGCGGGCGGGCTGGCGCTCGAGGCGGCGCTCGATACCGTCGCCACCGACGGCGCGCGGCTGGGCGACGAACTCGCGCGCATCGGCTACGCGGGCGACATGGCCTGCGGCGCGCTGGTGCCGCATGCGTTCGTCGAACTGCACATCGAGCAGGGCCCGGTGCTCGAGGCCGAAGGCGTCACCATCGGCGCGGTGGCTGACCTGCAGGGCATCTCGTGGCAGGAGATCGTCGTCACCGGCCAGTCGAACCATGCGGGCACGACGCCCATGCACCTGCGCCACGACGCCGGCTACTGCGCCGCGGCTATCGCGGTGTTCGTGCGCGAGTTGGCACGCCGCTACGGCGGCAGCCAGGTCGCGACCGTCGGCGCGATCGACCTGCACCCGAACCTCATCAACGTGATCGCGGCACGCGCCACGCTCACGGTCGACCTGCGCAACACCGATGAAGCGACGTTGCAGGACGCCGAGGCTGAACTCGCCGACTACCTGCGGCAGCTCGAAACAACCGAAGGCGTGACCATCGAAGCCCGCACGCTGGCGCGCTTCGAGCCGGTGCAGTTCGATGAACGGCTGGTGCGCCTCGTCGAGGCCAGCGCGCACGCCCGCGGCCTGAGCCACCGCCGCATGACCTCGGGCGCGGGCCACGACGCGCAGATGATGGCGCGCATCGCGCCCGCCGCCATGGTCTTCGTGCCGAGCGTGCGCGGCATCAGCCACAACCCGAAGGAGCTCACGGCGAGCGCCGACCTGGCGCAGGGCGCGAACGTGCTGCTGGACGTGGTGCTGGGGCTGCTGGACGAGGCGGACTGAGCGGCGCGCGGTCAGCCGGCCGCGTGCGCCGTCATTTCGGCACCCACCCGAAGAACCGCAGCACCTCGTCGCGCTGGCGCATCGCGTCCGCGCGCCCGAGCGCCATGAGTTCGCGCGTGTAGGCCGACTCGAACAGCAGGTAGCTGGCGAGCGCGCCGCCCTTCACGTCGGCCGCGACCTTCGAGCCGCCCAGCAGGTGCCGCACGGCGCCCGGCAGCGCGTCGACGTGGCGCGCCGCGATCATGTCGATGCGCTCCGACGGCGAGATCACCAGCAGGTCGAGCGGGCGCAGCGCACTCGCTGCGCGCGCCTCTTCGGGAATGAGGCCCAGCGTGTGATTGATGCGGCGCAGGCGCTCGATGTCGACCGCCAGCGCATCGAGGAAGATGCTCGACAGCGCATGGCCCGCGATCTGCGCCATGGTCGGGTAGCCGCTGTGGGTGTTGGGCGCGGCCTCGTCGCGCGGCTCGTGCATGCGGCCCGCGCCGATCACCACGATGCGCTGCGCGCCCAGGTGGATCGCCGCCGCGATGGGCGCCGACTGGCGCATCGAGCCGTCGCCGAAGTACTCGGTGTGGCCCGGCGGCATCGGCAGCGCCGTGGCCGGGAACACGAAGGGAATGGCCGACGAGGCCATCAGGTGCGCGTGCGTGATGCGGTCGCGCACCGACAGGCGCTGCGAGCGCACCCAGGGCTCCATCGGCACGGCCGCCTCGAAGAAGGTCACGTGCTCGCCTGAGCTGTAGCTCGAGGCCGTGACCGCCAGCGCCTGCACGTGGCCCTGCTGCATGAGCGTCGGCAGGCGGTCCAGCGGCACCAGGCGCTGCAGCAGGCCGGCCAGCGGGGAGTTGTCGAGCAGCGACTTCGGCTTGATGCGCATCCAGTTGGCCGCAAAGCGCCCCAGCCCGAGCAGCATGCGCCAGCGCGCGCCGCTGCCGAGCACCGAGAGCGAGTCGGCGCGGTAGATCTGCTCGGCGCGGAACTCGCCCCAGACCTGCGCGATGTGCGCGACCACGCGGTCGAAGTCGTCGGCGCCGCAGGCCAGCGCCGCGGCGTTGATGGCGCCGGCCGAGGTGCCGGTGATGATCTGGAACGGGTTGCCGCCGCCGATGGCCGCACCCGCCGCCACGGCGTCGCGCCGGATCTCGGCGATGGCTTCGAGCACGCCGACCTGGTAGGCGGCGCGGGCGCCGCCGCCTGTCAGCAGCAGGCCGGTGGCGGGGCTTGTCTCGGGCATTGCGTCGGTGTCTTTTCTTCTTCGGCGTTTTTCGGACGGGAAATGAGCGCGTCCCGGTACGGGCTTGGCGGGCGGAATAGACTACCCGCCATTCAGGAGTTTGATCAATGGCACTCACCCCCGACGGGCTCATGGACGCACTCAAGAGCGTCACGGACCCTAACACCGGCAAAGAATTCGCAGCGACCCGCTCGCTCAAAAACCTGCAGATCGCCGAGGGCGATGTCTCGTTCGACCTCGAACTGGGCTACCCCGCCAAGAGCCAGCACGCGGCCATCCGCAAGTCGCTGGTGGCCGCGGCCAAGGCCGTGCCGGGCGTGGAGAACGTGTCGGTCAACATCGTCACCAAGGTCATCAGCCATGCGGTGCAGCGCGGCGTGCAGCTGATGCCCAACGTGCGCAACATCGTGGCCGTGGCCTCGGGCAAGGGTGGCGTGGGCAAGAGCACCACGGCCGCCAACCTGGCGCTGGCGCTGGCCGCCGAGGGCGCCAGCGTGGGCCTGCTCGACGCCGACATCTACGGCCCGAGCCAGCCCATGATGATGGGCCTGGACGGTCGCCCCGAGAGCATCGACGGCAAGAACATGGAGCCCAAGGAGCGCCATGGCGTGCAGGTGATGTCGATCGGCTTCCTGGTCGACGCCGACCAGGCCATGATCTGGCGCGGCCCCATGGCCACGCAGGCGCTCGAGCAGCTGCTGCGCCAGACCAACTGGAAAGACCTCGACTACCTGATCGTCGACATGCCGCCGGGCACCGGCGACATCCAGCTCACGCTGAGCCAGCGCGTGCCGATGACGGGCGCGGTGATCGTCACCACGCCGCAGGACATTGCGCTGCTCGACGCGCGCAAGGGCATCCAGATGTTCGAGAAGGTCGGCGTGCCGATCCTGGGCATCGTGGAGAACATGGCGGTGCACATCTGCTCCAACTGCGGCCATGCCGAGCACATCTTCGGCGCCGACGGCGGCAAGAAGATGGCGGCCGAGTACCAGATGGCCTACCTGGGCGCGCTGCCGCTGGACATCAACATCCGCCTGCAGGCGGACAGCGGGGCGCCCACGGTGGTGTCCGACCCCGACGGCGAAGTGGCCGGGCTCTACAAGGCCGTGGCGCGCAGCGTGGCGGTGGGGATCGCGGAGAAGGCGAAGGACTTCTCGGCGAAGTTCCCGACGATCTCGATCAGCAAGAACACCTGAGGCACAGGCGGGGCAGGGCGAGGGCCTGCGCAGGCGCCCCGGACGCGAGCCCGCAAGAAGAAAAAGGACGCACGCAATGAACCTGCTCGCCTCGATGCGCTACCTCGTCGCACTCAGCGAGCACAAGCATTTCGGTCGCGCCGCGCAGGCCTGCCACATCACGCAGCCGGCCCTTTCCAATGCGCTGCGCGCGCTGGAAGGCGAGTTCGGCGTCGTCATCGTCAAGCGCTCCCGCGTGTACGTGGGCCTCACGCACGAAGGCGAGCGCGTGCTGGCCACGGCGCAGCGCATGCTGCGCGACAACGAGGTGCTGCTGCAGGAGCTGCGCAGCGAGGCCGGCGACCCGCGCGGGCGCCTGCGCATGGCCGCCGTGCCCACCGCGATCCCGATGCTGTCGCGCTTTGCCGCGATGCTGCAGCAGCGCCATCCGGGCATCGTGCCGGCCGTGCTTTCCATGAGCTCGCAGGAGCTGGAGACGGGCCTGGAAAACCTCTCGGTCGACCTCGCGCTGGGCTACACCGAGCGCATGCACCTGCCGGGCGTCAAGCTCAAGGCCTGGCCGCAGAGCATCGAGCACTACTTTTTGCTGCGGCGCGCGAAGAAACCCTCGGCCGACCGGCTGCGCATCGGTCGTCCCATCGCCTGGGCCGAGGCCGGCACGCTGCCGCTGTGCCTGCTCACGCCCGACATGCACAACCGCGCCATCATCGACCAGGCCCTGCGCGAGGCCGGCGTGGCCGCGGTGGCGCCGGCCATCGAAACCAACTCGGTGCTCACGCTCGCACTGGCCGTGAGCGTGGGCACCGTCAGCAGCGTGCTGCCCGGCGCCATGGTGGCGGCCGTGCGCAGCCACCGCGAACTGGAGGCGCTGCCGCTGGTGGCGCCCGAGGTGCGCACGCCCATCGGCTTCATGACGCAGGAGGGCGTGCGGCCCGCGCGCGCGCTCGATGCGGCGCTGGCCTTCTTGCAGACGCCCGAGTGGCAGGCGCAGGCGCGTCAGCACAGCGGCGCGCTCGACGCCGCGTAGCCCGGCGCACGGGTGCCGATGGCACCTGGATGGTTTACCCTTCGCGCCATCATGAAATCCAAAGCCCAGTTCCGCCTGCGCATCTACCGGGACGACACCATCGCCATCGGCCCCGGCAAGATCGCCGTGCTCGAAGCCGTGGCCGAGACCGGCTCGATCTCGGCGGCGGCCCGCCTGCTCGGCATGTCGTACCGCCGCGCGTGGATGCTGATCGACGAGATGAACCAGACGCTGGCCTCGCCGGCCGTGAACACCGCCGCCGGCGGCTCGCGCGGCGGCGGCACGGCGCTCACGCCGGTGGGCGAGGACATCGTGAAGCGCTACCGCGCCATCGAGAACGCCGCACGCCTGGCGACGGCGGCCGACGTTCGCGCGCTCACGCGCCTGCTCGCGCCATGAACGCCGCCGACATCGATCCTGTCGTCTGCCGCCCGGTCGGCATCGTGCGCAGCCGCTTCACCGAGACCTCGGGCATGCCCATCCAGACGGCCGGCGCGCCCGACGAAGTGGGGCGCCTGGAGGTGTTCGCCGAGTTCGCGCCGGGGCTGCGCGACATCGAAGGCTTCGACTACCTGATCCTCGTGACGCACCTGCACCGCTGCGCGCACGAACGGCTCGAGGTGGTGCCCTTCCTGGACGACGCCACGCACGGCGTGTTCGCCACGCGTGCGCCCGCGCGGCCCAACCGGCTGGGCCTGTCGATCGTGCGGCTCACGGCGGTGGAGGGCACGACGCTGCACTTCAGCGGCAACGACATGATCGACGGCACGCCCGTGCTGGACATCAAGCCCTACGTGCCGCGCTTCGACGTGCGCGAGACCGAGCGCGTGGGCTGGTTCGGCGCGCGGCTCGATCAGCTGCCGCGCACGCGCTCCGACGGCCGGATGGACTGATCGCCGTCGCCTGACGCATCGCCGGCCGCGCCCGGCAGCAGGTCGCCCTGCCAGCACGACCACACGTCCTGCGACAGCGTCTCGCGCGCCTGCGGCGGCGCCTCGCGGATCGTGCCCATGCTGATGAAACCCGCCAGGTACTCGCCCGGCTGCACGCCGACCTGGCGCACCAGCGTCTCGTCGAAGCAGCGCTCGCCGCTGAGCACGATGGCGCCGTAGCCCAGCTGGTGCGCGGCGGCCAGCAGGTTGCCCAGCGCCGCGCCGGCGCCCAGCCACTGCTCGCGCGCGGGGATCTTGCTGCGCTCGCGCGGCGACACCACGAAGCCCAGCAACAGCGGCGGGCGCGTGGCGTGCTCGCGGGCGCGCCGCAGGTCGGTCGGGCTGGCGAGCGGATCGCGGCGCAATTTTTCCTGTTCGAAGCACCAGGCGAGCGCCTCGCGGTTCTGCGGGCGGAACTCGATCACGCGCCACGGATGCAGCCCGCCGTGGTCGGGCGCGCGCAGGCCGGCCTGAAGGATGGCGTCGAGTTCGTCGGGGTTCGGGCCAGGCGATTGCAGCCGCCGCGGCGAGACCGATCGCCGCGTCAGCAGGACTTCGAGGATGCGTTCCGCACCCGTCATGTGGCGCCACATGGCCGTCATGGCCCGCGCCGGTCGGTCCACGCGGCGCTGCGGCGCAGCACCTCGCCGATGTCCTGCGCGTCGCCCGGCGCGACCAGGAACGACTGGCTCTCGCCGCCCGGCGCGATGATCGACAGCACGAAGCCGCCGGCGTCCAGCGTGCGTTCGATGCGCCATTCGTGCACCTGCGTCACATGGCGAAGCTCGGGCCTGCCGGAGGTCGAGCGGACAACGGTGTCATGAGGGGAAAGGCGCATGGGGCGGATGGACAAAGTCTCCAACGCTGTATCCGCCAGTATATGAAGACCGGCGCATCCGTGCATCCCCGTGGGAACCAGAAGGCCGCTCATGTAACAATTGCGCCGTATCTCAATGAACACGACGACCACCTCTTCGCTCATCGCCACCACCGACTGGTCGCCGCTGGTCCTGTCGCTGCAGGTCGCGGCGGTCGCGACCTTGCTGGCGCTGGTCGTGGGCGTGGCGCTGGGCTGGGTGTTCGCGCGCAAGCAGTTCGTCGGCTCGGGCGTGCTCGAGGCCGTGTTCATGCTGCCGCTGGTGCTGCCGCCCACGGTGATCGGCTACGCCATCCTGGTGGCGGCGGGGCGGCACAGCCCGCTCGGCGCGTGGCTGCGCGAGCACTTCGACTACACCATCATCTTCAGCTGGCACGGCGCCGTGGTGGCGTCGGCCGTGGTGGCGTTGCCGCTGGTGCTCAAGTCGGCCAGCGCCGCGTTCTCGAACGTCGACCGCTCGCTCGAGGCCGCCGCCAGCACCTTGCGCCAGTCGCCGTTCTCGGTGTTCCTGCGCGTCACGCTGCCGCTGGCCTGGCCCGGCATCCTGGCCGGCACGCTGCTCGCGTTCGCGCGCGCCATGGGCGAGTTCGGCGCCTCGCTGATGGTGGCCGGCTCCATTCCCAAGCAGACCCAGACCCTGTCGATGGCCATCTACGACGCCGTGCAGGCCGGCCACGACGACCTGGCGCTGCTGCTGGTGGTCGTCACGTCGGTGCTGTCGATTGCCGTGCTGGTCGTGTCGAACCGTTTCTTTTCGCTTCGTTGATTCCCCCTTTTTCCAGGAGACTGTGCCCATGCGTCCGTTGCGTCTTTTGTCCGTCGTGCTCGCCCTGGCCCTGCCGTTTGCTGCAGCCGCGCAGCAGATCACCGTGTCCGCCGCCGCGAGCCTGACCGACGCGTTCAAGGAAATCGGTCCCAAGTTCGAAGCCGCCAAGGCCGGCAGCACCGTGCGCTTCAACTTCGCCGCCTCGGGCGTGCTGCTGCAGCAGATCGGGCAGGGCGCGCCGGTCGACGTGTTCGCCAGCGCCGACCAGGAGACGATGAACCGCGGCAACGACCAGAAGCTCATCGACACCGCCACCCGCAAGGACTTCGTCACCAACAGCCTCGTGCTGGTCGAGCCTGCGCAGGGCGCCGTCGGCCTGAAGTCGCTGCAGGACCTGAGCGGCGCCAGCGTGAAGAAGATCGCCGTCGGCAAGACCGCCACCGTGCCGGTCGGCCGCTACACCAAGCAGGTGCTGGACAACGCCAAGCTCTGGACCGTGCTCGAACCCAAGTTCGTGCAGGCCGACAGCGTGCGCCAGGTGCTCGACTACGTGAGCCGCGGCGAGGTCGAGGCCGGTTTCGTCTACCGCACCGACGCGGCCGTGGCCGGCGACAAGGTCAAGGTCGCCTTCACGCCCACCGGCCACACGCCCGTGACCTACCCCATCGCCGTGGTGGCCGAGAGCAAGCAGAAGGCGCTGGCCGGCGACTTCATCGCCTTCCTGTCGACGCCCGCGGCCCAGGAAGTGCTCGCGCGCTACGGTTTCGGCAAGCCATGATCGATGTCGATCTGCAGCTCACGGTGAAGGACGGGGCCCGGCGCTTCGACCTCGCCGTGCGCTTCCAGACCGACGTTCCCTTTGCCGCGCTCTACGGCCCCTCGGGGGCCGGCAAGTCGCTGACCCTGCAGGCCATCGCCGGCCTGCTGCATCCGTCCGCGGGCCATGTGCGGCTCGACGGCCGCACGCTGTACGACGCGGCGCAGCGCATCGACGTGCCCGCGCCGGCGCGCCGCATTGGCTACCTGTTCCAGAACTACGCGCTGTTCCCGCACCTCACGGTGCGCGAGAACGTGGCCTTCGGGCTCACCGCGTGGCACCGCCGCACGCTGCCGGCCCGCGACGCCGAGCGCGTGCAGGCGCTGCTGGCCAGCTTCGGCCTCGCCGCGCTGGCCGACAGCCGGCCGCAGAAACTCTCGGGCGGCCAGCAGCAGCGCGTGGCCCTGGCGCGCGCGCTGGCCTGCGAGCCGCAGGTGCTGCTGCTCGACGAACCCTTTGCCGCGCTCAACCCCATGCTGCGCGCCGAGCTGCGCAACGAACTCGCGCAGGTGCGCAAGCAATGGGGCATTCCGGTTTTGATGATCACGCACGACATCGAGGACGTGCTCGCCCTGGCCGACGTGGCCTTTGTCTACAAGGACGGGCAGGTGGTGCGGGAGATCGACCTGCACAACGCCGACAGCCGCGACTTTGCGCTGCGGGAGATTGCCGGGGTGCAGGAGGTCGAGGAGACGCCGCTGCGCAGCAAGCTGCGGGGTTTGCTGATGGGTGGCGCGCGCGAGGCCTGAACCTTCGTCATTTCCATTTTGAATCGCCGCATGTCGCGATTCAATTTGACGCCACGCCCCCGCAGGCCAACACTGCCGCCATGAGCGAGCAGAAGATCGAGTTTTACAAGGGCCCCGCCGGTGGCTGGGGCGCGTTGCGCAGCGTGACCAATGCGCTGCTGCGGCAGGACATTCCGGTCAAGGGCGCGAAGACGCTGCTCTCGGCCAACCAGCCCGACGGTTTCGACTGCCCCGGCTGCGCCTGGCCCGACCGCAACCATGCCTCGACCTTCGAGTTCTGCGAGAACGGCGTGAAGGCCGTGGCCGCCGAGGCCACCGCGCGGCGCGCCGGCCCGGAGCTGTTCGCCAAGCACACGGTGGCCGAGCTGGCCCAGCAGAGCGACTTCTGGCTCGAAGACCAGGGCCGGCTCACGCACCCCATGGCCTACGACGCGGCCAGCGACAAGTACGTGCCCATCGACTGGGACGACGCCTTCGCGCGCATTGCGCAGCACCTGAACGCGCTGCCCGACCCGAACCAGGCCATCTTCTACACCTCGGGCCGCGCGAGCAACGAGGCGGCCTTCCTGTACCAGCTGTTCGTGCGCGAGTACGGCACCAACAACTTTCCCGACTGCTCGAACATGTGCCACGAGCCCAGCGGCAGCGGCATGCGCCCGCAGCTGGGTGTGGGCAAGGGCACGGTCACGCTGGAAGACTTCGAGAAGGCCGACGCGATCTTCATCTTCGGCCAGAACCCGGGCACCAACCACCCACGCATGCTCGGCGAGCTGCGCGCGGCCTCCAAGCGCGGCGCGCGCATCGTGAGCTTCAACCCGCTGCGCGAGCGCGGGCTGGAGCGCTTTGCCGACCCGCAGGACAAGCTGGAGATGGCCACGCTGGGCTCCACGCCGATCAGCACGCATTACTTCCAGCTGCGCGTGGGCGGCGACTTCGCGGCCGTGAAGGGGATGATGAAGCACGTCATCGAGCGCGAAGACGCGGCGGTGGCGCGCGGCGAGCCCTCGGTGCTCGACCACGCATTCATCGCCGAGCACACCCTGGGTTTCGAGGCGCTGGCCGACGACCTGCGCGCCGAATCGTGGCTGCTGCTGGTGCAGGAGTCGGGCCTGAGCGAAGCGCAGATCCGCGCGGCGGCCGACGTGTACCTGGGCGCCAAGCGCGTCATCGCCTGCTGGGGCATGGGCATCACGCAGCACCAGCATTCGGTGGCCACGATCCAGATGCTCGGCAACTGGCTCATGCTGTGCGGCCACATGGGCCGCGAAGGTGCAGGCGCCTGCCCGGTGCGCGGCCACAGCAACGTGCAGGGCGACCGCACCATGGGCATCTGGGAAAAGCCGCCGGCCGCGCTGCTCGACCGGCTGCAGCAGGTGTTCGGCTTCGAGCCGCCGCGCCAGAACGGCGTGGACACGGTCGAGGCGATCCAGCTCATGCTCGACGGCAAGGGCAAGGTGTTCTTCGCGCTGGGCGGCAACTTCGCGGCCGCCACGCCCGACACCTACCAGACCTGGAAGGCGCTGCAGCAGTGCGACCTCACGGTGCACGTGACCACCAAGCTCAACCGCAGCCACATCATCCACGGACGCGAGGCGCTCATCCTGCCGTGCCTGGGCCGCACCGAGATCGACATGCAGGCGAACGGCCCGCAGGGCGTGACGGTCGAAGACTCGATGAGCATGGTCCACATCTCGATGGGCATCAACCCGCCCGCGTCGGAGCATCTGCTGTCCGAGCCGGCCATCGTCGCGCGCCTGGCCGCGGCCACCATCGGCGCGCGCAGCAGGACGCCGTGGCTCTGGCTCGTCGAAGACTACGCCCGCATCCGCGACAAGATCGAAGCCGTGTTCGACGACTTCAAGGACTTCAACGCGCGCGTGGCGCACCCCGGCGGCTTCCGCCTGCGCAACACGGCGAGCGAGCGCGTGTGGGCCACCGCGTCGAAGAAGGCCGTGTTCTTCACGCACGCCGTGCCGCTGGACACGCACGCCCACCGGGCCCGTGCGCGCTTCGCGTCGCAGCGCGACACGCTGGTGTTCACGCTGCTCACCACGCGCTCGCACGACCAGTACAACACCACCATCTACGGCATGGACGACCGCTACCGCGGCGTGTTCGGCCAGCGCCGCGTGGTGTTCATCCACACCGACGACATCCGCCAGCTCGGTATGAAGGACGGCGACTGGGTCGACATCCAGACCGTGTGGAGCGACGGGCAGGAGCGGCGTGCGGATCGCTTCAAGCTGGTCGCCTACGACATCCCGCGCGGCAATCTCGCGGCCTACTACCCCGAGACGAACCCGCTGGTGCCGCTCTCGTCGGTGGCCGAGAACGCGGGCACGCCGACCTCCAAGTCGATCCCCGTGGTGCTGTCGCTGCATGTGGCGCCGGTCGCGGCGGAGGCCGACGCCGTGGCGGCATGAGCGATTCCGGGTTCGATGCCGACGCCTTTTCCATCGCGATCCTGCGCGCGCTCGCTGAAGCGCCCGGCGAAGGCGGCATGTCGCTGCCGCGCCTGGGCAAGCGGCTGGGGCAGGGCGCGAGCGTGGTCATGCGCCAGCTCACGTTGATGGGCGACGCCGCGCTGGGCGGCGTGCGTGGACCCGGCTGGGTGCGCGTGGTGCAGCTGGACGATCGCTGGGTCGCACACCTCACCGACGCCGGGCGCGCGGTGCTCGAGCGCCTGCCGGCTGACGAAAAACCCGGCTGAGCGGACAATGGCCGCGGCCATGACAGACACCCCCGAACCCGACGCCCTGCCGCCTCTCGCGCGGCATGCCGTGCACGTCTTCGGCGAGCGCGGCCTCGCGCCTGAGGGCGTGGTGCGCGACGACACGCTGGCTGCCGAGGTGCCGGTGGCGCTGGTGTTCAACGGCGTCTCGCACGCGGTGATGATGGCCACGCCGCAAGACCTCGAGGCCTTCGCGCTGGGCTTTGCGCTCAGCGAAGGCATCCTCGACAGCGCCGCCGACTGCCGCGGCATCGACGTGCGAACGGTCGAGGCCCTCGATGCGGGGCTGCCCGAAGGCATGCCGGGCATCGAGGTGCAGCTCGAAGTGTCCACGCGCAGCTTCGAACGCCTGAAGGACCGGCGCCGCAGCCTCGCGGGCCGCACCGGCTGCGGCGTGTGCGGCGTCGAAAGCTTCGCGGGGCTCGACCTGTCGCCGCAGCGCGTACCGCCGCGCGACTGGATCGAACGCATCGACCTGGCCACCGTGCTGCGCGCCTTCGCCGCCATGCCGCCGCGCCAGGTGCTCAACGCCGAAGCTGGCGCGATCCACGCGGCGGCCTGGGCCACGGTCGACGGCGAACTCACCGACCTGATGGAAGACGTGGGCCGCCACAACGCGCTCGACAAGCTGCTCGGCGCGCTGGCGCGTGCGAATCGGCTGCAGGAGCCCGGCTTCGTGCTGATGTCCAGCCGCGGCAGCCACGAGCTGGTGCGTAAGTGCGCGCGCCTGGGCATCGCGGCGATGGCGACCATCTCGGCGCCGACCGCGATGGGCGTGCGCATGGCCGAGCTCAGCGGCCTGCGTTTCTGGGGGCTGTGCCGCGCGCCGCGCGGCGTGCTTTACGCCGACGGGCTCGGTGCGCCGAGCGCCAGCACCGCGTCGGCCACGGCCTCGATGCCCTGATCCGAGAGGTCGGTCGCCCCCACGCTCTGGCGCCTGGCCCACGCGCGAAAGTGCGTCTCCTGCGACTTCTGGTAGTGCGGGTCGTAGTGCAAGGACATCAGCTCGGCGAACAGGTGTGGCAGGTCGGCCTCGTGGGCCCACTGCTGCCAGCGCGTCACCGTTTCCTTGCCCTGCAGTTCCTTGAGCACGCCCATCTTCTCGGCGAGCGCCGCGCGGTCGTCGCCCAGGTAGGCGTAGTCGCGCAGCAGGTAGGCCAGCCGCGCCTCGGGCGTGGCTTCCACCTCGATGCACGGCGCGGCGCGCATCTGCGCCACCAGCGACAGCGGCAGCGACAGCCGCCCGATGCGCACGCTCTCGCCCTCGACATACAGCGGGCGCGAGAGGTCGATGGCTTCGAGCACGGTCGCGATGCGGGTCTCGAAGTGCTTCTGCGAAGGCTGCGGCACGCCCGGCAGCGCGCCGAGCAGCGAGCCCTTGTGGTTGGCGAAGGCTTCCAGGTCGAGCACCTGTGCGCCGCGTTCGGCCAGCGCGTGCAGCACGCGCGTCTTGGCGCTGCCGGTGGCGCCGCAGACCACGCGCAGGTCGAGCTGCGGCGTCAGTGCGTCGAGCTGCGAGATCACGTGGCGGCGAAAGCTCTTGTAGCCGCCCGCGAGCTGCTGCGCGTCCCAGCCCACGAGCCGCAGCCACGTGACCATCGAGCCGCTGCGCATGCCACCGCGCCAGCAGTAGACCAGCGGCTTCCACTTCTCGGGCCGGTCGGCCAGCGTGTCGCGCAGGTGCGTCGCGATGTTGGCCGCCACCATGGCACCGCCGATGCGGCGCGCCTCGAAGGCGCCGGTCTGCACGTAGACCGTGCCGACGATGTGGCGCTCCTCGTCGTTGAGCACGGGGCAGTTGATGGCGCCGGGGATGTGGTCGAGCGCGAACTCGGCGGGCGAGCGGGCGTCGATGATCGAATCGAAGGCGTGGCGGTCGGCCACCCGGACGGGCTGGCGATGACTCATGGCTGAAGGGACCTCATGCCGCCATTGTCGGCCACTCAGGCGTAGGCGGGACCTAGGCCCTTTCGCAAGCGAGCACTCGCCAAGTCGACAAAGGTGACCAGCACGAACATGGCGATCAGCACCGTCATCGCCTGCTGCTGCTGGAAGATCGACAGGTGGAAGTACAGCAGCTGGCCCAGCCCGCCGCCGCCCACGAAGCCCAGCACAGCCGCCATGCGGATGTTCATTTCCCAGCGGTAGAGCGTGTAGGCCACCCACTGCGGCAGCACGATCGGCAGGCTGGCGTAGCTGAAGGCGGCGACCGGGCCGGCGCCCGAGAGCGCCAGGGCCTGCTCGGGCTCGCGCGGCGCGTTCTCCAGCGCTTCGGCGAAGAGGCGGCCGAGCACGCCGGTCGTGTGCAGCGACAGCGCCAGCGCGCCCGCGAACGGCCCGATGCCGGCGGCCAGCACCATCAGCGCGGCCCACACCAGCTCGGGCACGCTGCGCAAGAAGTTGAGCACGAAGCGCGCGCCATGGCGCAGTGGCCCGCCGATGCGGCCCGAGGCCGGCAGCGCGAGCACGGCGCCCGCCACGGCGGCCAGCACGGTGCCCAGCGCCGACACCGCGAGCGTCTGCAGCGCGCCGTGGCCGACCTTGGCCAGGAACTCGGGCGACACGTCGGGCGGGAAGAACTCGGCGATGAACTTGCCCATGAGCTTGAGCGATTCGGCCGAGCCCAGCGCGCCGTAGTCGATGCCCAGGTAGACGAAGCTCGCGATCACCGCTGCGGCGATCAGCGCGACGGCGAGCCAGCAGCGCAGGCACAAAGGAGGGCGCGGCGGCAGCGTCGTCATGCCAGGAGCTTTCGCAGCGCGTTGCTCAGCATGTCGGCCAGCAGCACGAGCGCGAGAAACACCAGCAGGATGCTGCTGGCCTCGCCGCCGTTGAGCATCTTCATCGACTGGTCCATCAGCTGCCCGAGGCCGCCCGCGCCCACGAAGCCCATCACCACCGAGGCGCGCACCGCGCATTCCCAGCGGTACACGGTGTACGAGGCCAGCTCCTGCGCCGTGTGCGGCAGCAGGCCGTAGCACAGTGCCGCAAGCCGGCCGCTGCCGCTTTCGAGCAGGGCGCGCGCGGGGCGCGTGTCGGTCGATTCGAGGATCTCGGCGTAGACCTTGCCGAGCATGCCGCCGTAGGTGATGGCCAGCGCCAGCACGCCGGCCGCGGGGCCGAGCCCGAGCGCGCGCACGAACAGCAGCGCCCACACGATCTCGGGAATGGCGCGCAGCACCATCAGCAGCCAGCGCGCCGCCTGCCGGACGACGCCGGCCTGCAGCCGGCCAGGGCCGGGTCCGATGCGAGAGATGGAGAGCGCGCGCGTGGTCACGAAGCCCAGCGGCGCGCCGATCAGCAGCGCCATGGCCGTGCCGGCCGTGGCCATGGCCAGGGTCTCGAGCGTGGCCTTGGCGAGCAGCGCGAGAAAGGCCGGCGAGCTGTCGGGCGGGAAGAAGCCCGCAAGAAAGCCGCCGATGACCGCGAGGTTGCCGCTGCCGAACAGCGCCCAGGGCTTGAATTCGGAGAGCGCGAGCACCGGCCAGGCGACGGCCAGCGCCGCGAGCCAGGCGGCCAGGCGGCGGCCCGCGTGCGGATCGCGCAGGGCGGGGTGGGCGAGTGTCGCCGTCACGGGCAGTCCGGCCGATGGAAGGCCGGTTCGACCGTGCCTGCCGTGAGGGCGACCGGTCCTTGCGTCGCCACGCCGCCTTCGCTCGCGTAGAGCGCCTCGAGCAGCGCCGGCGTCACCTCGGCGGCCGGCAGGTCGAAGGCGACCTGCCCGTCGCGCATGCCCACGATGCGCGGAAACCAGCGCAGCGCCAGGTCGACCGCGTGCAGCGACGCGACCAGCGTGGCGCCGGTCGATTCGCTCTGCGCCACCAGCTGGCCCACGGCCGCGTGCGCGAGCGTGGGGTCGAGCGCCGACACTGGCTCGTCCGCCAGCAGCAGTGCGGGGCGCTGGTACAGCACGCGCGCGATGCCCACGCGCTGCAGCTGGCCGCCCGAGAGGCGGTCGCAACGGTCGAACAGCCGGTCTTCGAGCGCGAGCCGGGCCAGCGCCGCATGCGCGCCCGCGATGTCGGACGGATAGAACAGCGAACCCAGCGCGCGCGCCGTCGACCACTGGCCGAGCCGGCCCGCGAGCACGGCCGTGACCACGCGCAGGCGCGGCGCGATCGGCGGCGCCTGGTGCACGGTGCCGATGCGCGCGCGCAGCTGCTTGAGCGCACGCGCCGGCAGCCGCCACGGGTGCTGGCCCAGCGCCTGCACCTGGCCTTCGCCGGGCCGCAGCGCCGCGCCGAGCACGCGCAGCAGCGTGGTCTTGCCCGCGCCCGAGGGCCCGATGACGGCGATGCGCTCGCCGTCGCGCGCGGCCAGCGTCACGCCGGCCAGCGCGCGCTGGCCGTTGGGGTGCACCACGCCCGCGCTGTCGAGCGAAAAACTCATCCGCGCAGTCCGCTCACTTGATGAGGCCGGCCGACTTGCCCGCCGTCTCGATGCCGTCGTAGTTCGACGACTTGGTGGGAATGAACTTGCTCGCGCGCTGCAGCGCCATGATCTCCTTGTGCGCCGGGTTGGCCGGGTCCAGCTTCAGGAAGGCGTCGGTCAGCTTCTTCGTCACGGCGGCGTCCAGGCCGGGGCGCACGGTCCAGTTGTAGTCGTAGTAGGTCGGCGTGGTGGCCAGCACGCGCACCTTGGCGGCGTTGGGGTTCTTGGCCTCGACCAGCTTGTCCCACACCGAGGCGTTGAGCACGCCCGCTTCGGCGCGCGAGGCGGCCACGAAGGCCACGGTGGCGTCGTGCGCGCCCGAGAACGCGACGGTCTTGAAGTCCTTCTCGGGATTGATGCCCGCCTGCAGCAGGAAGTAGCGCGGCATCAGGCTGCCCGAGGTGGACGAGGGCGCGCCGAAGGCGAAGGTCTTGCCCTTCAGGTCGGCCAGGGTCTTGGCGGGGCTGTCGATCGGCACGATGAACTTGCTGGTGAACACCTCGTCTTCCGCGCGCTGCACGATCGGCACCGCGCCGCCGTTGGTGCGGATGCGCGCCTGCACGAAGGTGAAGCCGCCCAGCCACGCCAGGTCGATCTTGTTGGTGGCCAGGCCCTCGACCACGGCGGCGTAGTCGGTCACGGGCGTGAACTGCACGTCCATGCCGGTTTCCTTCTTCAGGTAGTCGCCCAGCGGCGTGAACTTGCGCTGCAGCTCGGTGGGCGCCTCGTCGGGAATGGCCGACACGCGCAGCACGCCCTGGGCGAAGGCGCTCACGGCGGTGAGGGACAGGGCCAGCGCGAGGGCGAGCCGGGACACGGTTTGTTTCGTTTGCATGGTGTGATGACGCGTTCAGTGGAAAAAGAAAAGGGTGTGTCGGGGCACGTGGGCAGACGGCGGTGCGGGCTTCGATAATCGCGGCTTGTTCCATTCGACCGACCTGCCGCCATGATCGAAGCCGCACCTTCCAAGCTCCTGAATCCGTTGGCGCCGCTGCGGCTCACCAGCTTCTCGCATGGGGGCGGCTGCGGCTGCAAGATCGCGCCGGGCGTGCTGTCGCAGATCCTCAAGAACCATGCGGGCGGGCTGATTCCGCCCGAGCTCATGGTCGGCATCGAGACCGCCGACGACGCGGCAGTCTACCGGCTCAACGACGAGCAGGCGCTGATCGCCACCACCGATTTCTTCATGCCCATCGTGGACGACCCCTACGAGTTCGGCCGCATCGCTGCGACCAACGCGATCAGCGATGTCTACGCGATGGGCGGGCGCCCGATCATGGCGCTGGCGCTGGTCGCCATGCCGATCAACCAGCTGCCGGTGGAAGTCATCGCCGAGATCGTGCGCGGCGGGCAGGACGTGTGCCGCGCGGCCGGCATTCCCATTGCGGGCGGCCACACCATCGATTCGGTCGAGCCGATCTACGGGCTGGTCGCGATGGGGCTGGTGCACCCCAAGCGCGTGCGGCGCAATGCCGACGCGCAGGCGGGCGACGTGCTGGTGCTGGGCAAGCCGCTGGGCGTGGGCGTGCTGTCGGCGGCGCTCAAGAAGCAGCAGCTGTCCGAGGCCGGCTACCGCCAGCTGATCGAGAACACGACCAAGCTCAACACGCCCGGCATCGCGCTGTCGGCGCTCGACGGCGTGCATGCGCTGACCGACGTCACCGGCTTCGGCCTGGCCGGCCACGCGCTCGAACTCGCGCGTGGCGCGGGGCTCGCGGCGGTGGTCGAGTGGTCGCGCGTGCCGCTGCTCGACAACGTGATCGCCATGGCCGGCGGCGGGCTGGTCACCGGCGCGTCGGGCCGCAACTGGGCGGGCTACGGCGCCGACGTGCAGTTGCACGAGGGCCTGCCGGCCACCGCGCAGGCGCTCATGACCGACCCGCAGACCTCGGGCGGCCTGCTCGTGAGCTGCGCGCCCGAGGCGGTCGAGGCGGTGCTGGAGATCTTCCGCAACGAAGGCTTCGGGCAGGCAGCGGTCATCGGCCGCGTGGAAGCTGGCGCGCCGGGCCTCGCCGTGCTGCCCTGAGCCGGGGCCCCGCCGGGCGGGTGGGGTCGTCATCGACACGCGCTCCTTCGTTTCTTTTTCGCATCGTGCGACAGGTCCGCGCAGCGGGCAACACCTGGCGGCCCCTTCATTCAATAACCCTTGAGTCCGCCGGTGCCGGTAGGCGTCGGCTATCGTTCGCGCCATGAACGCTTCCCTTCGCCTTGGCTGGCGCACGCTCTGGCGCGACCTGCGCGCCGGCGAGCTGCGCCTCTTGATCGTGGCCGTGGTGCTGGCCGTGGCCGCGCTCACGGCGGTCGGCTTCTTCGCCGACCGATTGCAGGGCGGGCTGCAGCGCGACGCGCGCCAGCTGCTGGGCGGCGACGCGGTGGTCGTGAGCGACAACCCGACGCCCGAAACTTTCATCGCACAGGCGAAGTCGCTCGGCCTCGCGGGCACCGGCACCTTCGGCTTTCCCACCATGGCGCGAGCGGAAGACGCCCAGGGCGGCGCCAGCAAGCTCGTGGCCCTGAAGGCCGTGACGCCGGGCTACCCGCTGCGCGGCAACCTGCAGACAGCGACCACGGCCGAGGGCGCGGGCGCGGTGACGCGCGACGTGCCGGCATCGGGCGAGGTCTGGGTCGATGCCTCGCTGCTCGACTCGCTGGGCCTGAAGGTCGGCGACACGCTGCTGCTGGGCGACACCGGCCTGCGCGTGGGCCGCGTGATCACGCTGGAGCCCGACCGGGGCGCGGGCTTCATGAGTTTTTCGCCGCGCGTGATGCTCAACCAGGCCGACGTGGCGCGCACCGGCCTCGTGCAGCCGGCCAGCCGCGTGGGCTACCGCTACGCCGTGGCGGGCGACGATGCCGCCGTGAAGCGCTTCACCGAATGGGCCGACGCCACCATCAAGAAGGGCGAGCTGCGCGGCGTGCGGCTCGACTCCTTCGAAGGCGGCCGGCCCGAGATGCGCCAGACGCTGGACCGCGCCGAAAAATTCCTGAGCCTGGTCGCGCTGCTCGCGGCGCTGCTGTCGGCCGTGGCCGTGGCGCTGGCCGCGCGCGGCTTCGCGGCCAGCCACCTGGACGACTGCGCCATGCTGCGCGTGCTGGGCCAGAGCCAGCGCACCATCGCCGCGGCCTACGCCTTCGAGTTCGCTGTGATCGGCACCGTGGCCAGCGCGATCGGCGTGGCCATCGGCTTCGCCGTGCACTATGTCTTCGTGCTGCTGTTGGCCGGGCTGGTCGAGACCGCCTTGCCCGCCGCCACGCTGTGGCCCGTGGCCTTCGGCCTGGGCATGGGGCTCACGCTGCTGTTCGCCTTCGGCCTGCCGCCGGTGCTGCAGCTGGCGCGCGTGCCGCCGCTGCGCGTGATCCGTCGTGATGTGGGCGGGCTCAAGCCCGCGTCGCTCGCCGTGCTCGGCATCGGCGTGGCGGGCTTCGCGGCGCTGCTGATGGCGGCCAGCAGTGACCTCAAGCTGGGCCTCATTGCGGTCGGCGGCTTTGCCGGCGCCGTGGCCGTGTTCGCGCTGCTGAGCTGGCTGGCCGTGAAGGTGCTGCGTCGCAGCGTCAGCGAGACCACCGCGCCGCGCTGGCTGGTGCTGGCCACGCGGCAGATCTCGGCGCGCCCGGCCTACGCCGTGGTGCAGGTCAGCGCGCTCGCCGTGGGCCTGCTGGCGCTGGTGCTGCTCGTGCTGCTGCGCACCGACCTCGTGGCGAGCTGGCGCAAGGCCACGCCGCCCGATGCGCCCAACCGCTTCGTCATCAACGTGATGCCCGAGCAGAGCGAGGCGTTCCAGAAGACGCTGCGCGACGCGGGCGTCGCCAAGTTCGACTGGTACCCGATGATCCGCGGCCGGCTGGTGGCGATCAACGACAAGCCCGTGACGCCCGACGACTACACCGAGGACCGCGCCAAGCGCCTGGTGGACCGCGAGTTCAACCTGAGCAACAGCACCGAGGCGCCCGCGCACAACAGCGTCACCGCCGGCGCCTGGACGCCCGAGGCGAAGAACGAGGTGAGCGTGGAAGAAGGCCTGGCCCAGACGCTGGGCCTGAAGCTGGGCGACACCTTGCGCTTCGACATCGGCGGCATGCAGAACGACGCGCGCATCACCTCGCTGCGCAAGGTCGACTGGGGCTCGCTGCACGCCAACTTCTTCGTGATGTACACCGTGGCCTCGCTGGCCGACGTGCCCGTGACCTACATGGGCGCCTTCCGCGCACCCGAGACGCGCGGCTTCGACAACGCGCTGGTGCGCAGCTTTCCCAATGTGACCAACGTCGACATGAGCGCCACCATCAACCAGGTGCAGCGCGTGCTCGACCAGGTGGTGCGCGCGGTCGAGTTCCTGTTCGGCTTCACGCTGGCGGCCGGGCTGGTGGTGCTGTTCGCGGCCGTCACCGCCACGCGCGAGGAGCGTGCGCGCGAGTTCGCCGTGATGCGCGCCGTGGGCGCGCGTGCCAGCCTGCTGCGGCAGGTGCAGCGCGCCGAGCTGGTGGGCGTCGGCCTGCTGGCGGGCTTCCTGGCGAGCATCGTGGCCTCGGTGATCGGCTGGGGGCTCGCGCGCTACGTGTTCGAGTTCACCTGGACCGCGTCGCCGCTCGTGCCGGTGGCCGGCGCGCTGGCCGGCGCGGTGCTGGCGCTGGCGGCGGGGTGGTGGGGTCTGCGCGATGTGCTGCGCCGGCCGGTGGTCGACACGCTGCGCCGCGCGGCCGAGTAGGGCAGCGCAGGCCCGTACAGTTTTTTTCTTCCGCGATCGGCAGGACGGGGCCGGGGATGCAATACATTCCCCGGCCCCGTATTCAATTCAGAAGAGAAATTCCTGCATGCGCTTGGCGTCATTCCAGATCACCAACTATCGCTCGATCCACGACAGCGGCTCCATCGATTCCTCCCAGATCACAGCGATCCTCGGCCGAAATGACAGCGGCAAGTCGAACCTGCTGCGCGCGTTGCACAGCCTGAACCCGACCGACGGGCTCACGGCACTCAGCCCCATCAAGGACTTTCCGCGGCACCGCCGCCTGGACGAATGCACCGACGACACCCCGGTGGTGCACACGCGCTGGGACCTCGACGCCTCCGAGCAGTTGGCACTCGCCGCCATCCTGCCGCGCGCGGCCGGCGTGCGCCAGGTCACGGCCGGGCGCGGCTACGGCGCCACGCGCACGACCGGCTTCGAGGGCCTGGGCCCACTGTCGATCGACGTGAGCGACATCAAGGCCAAGGTGCGCAAGATCGTGCCCGCCGTGAAGGCCGCGGCCGAGAAGGTCGCCGACGAGTTGAAGGCGCCGCTCGAACAGGAGGCCGACGCCTTCGACGCCGCCATGATCCCGAGCCCCGACTTCGTCAAGTGGTCGGCCGGCGCACTGCTGGCACTGCAGGCGCTGCGCCAGGCGCTGGCCACGGCCGGCGCCGAGATCGCCGACAAGCAGGCGCAGATGCTGACCGAGCTCGAGGAGCTGGCGCGCACGATCGACAACGACCAGCCCGCGCTGGCCCGCGCCCGCGCCTGGGTGCTGGAGAAACTGCCGCGCTTCATCTACGTCGAGGACTACGCCTCGCTGCCCGGCCGCCAGAACATCGCCGAGTACCTCACGCGCAAGGGCTGGGGCGAGCGCACGGCGGGCGAGCGCAATTTCGAGAAGCTGTGCCAGGTGGCGGGGCTCGACCCGCAGCAGCTGCAGGACCTGCTGGCGAAGAACGACCTGGCGACGCGCAATCAGTTGGTGAACCGGGCGGGCTCGGTCGTCACCTCGGAAATCCGCCGCGTGTGGAAAGACCGCGAACTCAAGGTCCGCTTCAACCTCGACGGGCAGCACCTGGAGACGCTGGTGTCCGACCCCAACGCCGCCTACGAGGTGGAAGTGAACCTCGACGAACGCAGCCGCGGCTTCCAGTGGTTCTTCTCGTTCTACGTCGCGTTCTTCGCGGACACGAAGGGCGCGAGCGATGCGATCCTGCTGCTGGACGAGCCCGGCCTGCACCTGCACGCGCATTCGCAGGCCGATCTGCTGGCGCACCTGGAGCACGACTTCGCCAACCAGATCCTGTACACGACGCACTCGCCGTTCATGGTGCCGACCCACCGGCTCGACGCAGTGCGCACGGCCCGCATGAGCGAGGCCGACGGCACGACGGTGAGCAACAAGGCCGAGGGCGACGTGCGCACGCTGTATCCGTTGCAGGTGGCGTTGGCGCTGAGCCGGATGGGGAGCGAGCCTGTGAAGACGCCGCCCAAGGAGAGCGCCCCGCAGGCCGAGGCGTTGCCCGCCGAGCCACGCGTCGTCACTGAAGTCGTCGCTGAAGCTGCTGCTTGATCCGGCCCGGCACCCGCGTCAGCGCGCGGTGCCTTGCAGGAATTCCCGCCCCATCGTGTAGGCGTCGTGGAGCGAGAGGATGGGCGCGAACATGATGTCGCGCCGGTCCGTCGAGCGCTTCATGCTGAAGTACTGCGCGTGTCTTCCTGGTCCAGTTCAGCGAACACTTCATCCGAAGGCCGGAATTGGTTCTGTTCGATTTCGGAACTGCCGTGCTCCAAGACTCTCAACAGCGCGGGTGTTTCTTCGTGTTCTTCGCAGGAGCGGGCTGAAAGGGGCTGCACGACCTCTGCGGCATGACTCTCGGGATCGTCGGTGGATTTGACCTGCATGGAAGAACTCATTGCGCGTCCCGTCGGTGCCGTGGATCAGACGGATTGTGGTCTGAATCGGTTCTAGCTCGTGTGTGTGTCTGCGCCATCGTCCCTGAACATGTGCTCACCCGCAAAGTCCACAAACGCCCGCACCTTCGGCGACAACTGCCGGCTCGACGGCCACAGCGCCGAGAATTGCCCCTGCCGCACGAGGTGCGCGGCCAGCACGCGCTGCAGCTCGCCACGGCGCAGTGCGTCGCGCGCCAGGAAGTCGGGCATGTAGGCAATGCCCAGTCCTGCGACAGCGGCGCCCAGCATGGCTTCCATGTTGTTGCAGACCAGGCCCGGCGGCAGCTGGGGCGGCAGGCCGGGCAGGTCCCAATCTTCGATCTTTCCGCCGGTCACGAACTTGTAGCGCAGGCAGCTGTGGCGGGCGAGGTCGGCCGGCACCTGCGGCACGCCGTGCCGCGCCAGGTAGGCCGGCGAGGCCGCGAGCACGAAGCTGAACGGGCCGAGGCGGCGCGCCACGAGCTGCGAGTCGACCAGCTCGCCACTGCGGATGGCCACGTCGACACCCTCGGCCACCACGTCGACCAGCCGGTCGTTGAAGTCGAGGTCGAGTTCGATCTCGGGAAAGCGCGCCTTGAACGCCGGCAGGATCGGCAGCAGAAAGCGGTAGCCGATGGTCGGCAGGCTCACGCGCAGGCGGCCGCGCGGCGTGGCGACGGCGTCCTGCAGCATGGCGCGCGCGTCGCCGAGCTCGTCGAGGATGCGGCGGCAGCGCTCGTGGAACATCGTGCCCTCGGCCGTGAGCCGCACCTGCCGCGTGGTGCGGTGGAACAGGCGCACGCCCATCTGCGCCTCGAGCCGCGCGACGTTCTTGCCTACGGCCGAGGCCGAGATGCCCAGGTCGCGGCCCGCCCGCGCAAAGCTCTGCAGGTCGGCCGCCCGCACGAAGGATTCGAGTCCGCTGAAGCTGTCCATGGGCTTGATTGGCAACCTGGGGTTGGCAGTGTGAGGAGCTGAGGGCCCATTTTCGTTTCATTGAATCCTTTTTATCTTCGCTTCACGCATTTCCCTTTTCCTTCTCCCGCGTGAAAGCCCTCCCGATGTCTTCCCCCGATTCCAACAAGGCCTGGCTGCTCGCCGCCGTCTGCCTGGCCGCGCTCGGCATGCCGCTGAGCTTCACCGGCCCGGCCGTGGTGCTGCCCGCGATCCGCGACGCGCTGGGCGGCACGCCGGTGCAGCTCAACTGGGTGACCAACGCCTTCATGCTGAGCTTCGGCGCCACGCTGATGGCGGCCGGTGCACTGGCCGATGCGTACGGGCGCAAGCGCGTCTTCCTGCTGGGCCTGGCGGTGGTGGCGCTGAGCAGCGCGCTGCTGACGCTGGCGCCGGGCATCGTCGCCTTCGACCTCGCGCGCGCCGTGCAGGGGCTGGGTTCGGCGGCGGCCTTCGCGGCGGGCACGGCGGCGCTGGCGCAGGTGTTCGACGGGCCGGCGCGTCTGCGGGCGTTCAGCCTCATCGGCACCTCGTTCGGCGTGGGGCTGTCGTGCGGATCGATCCTCTCGGGCTGGCTGGCCGACACCGTCGGCTGGCACGCCGTGATGCTGAGCCCCGGCGCCGTGAGCCTCGTCGCGCTGTGCCTGGCCGCGCCGCGCATGCGCGAGTCGCGCAACCCGCAGGCGAGGGGGCTGGACGTGCCGGGCACGCTGAGCTTCACGGCCGCGCTGAGCCTGCTCACGCTGGGCGTGCTGCAGGCGCCCGACAGCGGCTGGGGCAGCCCGTGGGTGCTCGCGGCGCTGGCCGGCGCGCTGGCCATGGGCGCGGCTTTCATCGCCATCGAGCGGCGCGTGGCGCATCCGATGCTCGACCTGTCGCTGTTCCGCTTTCCGCGCTTCGTCGGCGTGCAGCTGCTGGCCGCGGCGCCGGCCTACGGTTTTGTCGTGCTGCTGGTGCTGCTGCCGATCCGCTTCATCGGGCTCGAAGGGCGCAGCGCGCTGGAGGCGGGCGGTTTCATGTTCGCGCTGTCGGGGCCGATCCTCGTGGTGCCGACGCTGGCGGCGTGGCTCGCGCACCGGTTCTCGGCGGGTGTGATCTCGGCGGTGGGGCTGCTGGTGTGCGCGGCGGGGCTCGTGTGGCTCGCCCGCTGCGCGCCGGGCACGTCCTTGCACGGCCTCGTGGGCCCGCTGCTCTTGATCGGCGCGGGCATCGGCCTGCCCTGGGGGCTGATGGACGGCCTGGCCGTGAGCGTGGTGCCACGCGAGCGGGCGGGCATGGCGTCGGGCATCTTCAACACGGTGCGCGTCGCGGGGGAAGGCATCGCGCTGGCGCTGGTGGGGGCGGGGCTCACGGCCCTCGTGGCGCTGCAGCTGAAGGCGTCGTCGTCGCCTTCGTCCGTGGCGGTGTCGCAGGCGGCGCAGCGCGTGGCGACGGGCGATCTGGCGCAGGCGCTGGCCTTGCTGCCGGGCATGAGCCGCGCGGCGCTGCTGCACGCGTATGGCGTGGCGTTCGGAACGCTGCTGTGTGTGCTGGCCGGGGTGACGGTGCTGACAGCGGTGGTGGTGTTCGCATTCCTGCGCGGCGATGCGTCCGCGCGAGGCCACGCTGAAGCACTCGGTCAGAACGCGTAAGTCGCCTCATCCCGCACCCGATGAGGTGCTTTCATGGACACGTCATGCGCCGTTGCCAGCATCCCCGCTCGATCAACAGGAGCGGAGTGCGAGATGGTGATGAACAACAGTCGACGGGTCGTGGGAGCAGCTGCCACGGTGATTGCAGCCTGCGTGATGGCCGCCTGCGGTGGTGGTGGGGGCGGCGGTGTCGCGTTCCCGCCGATCGCCGTGGCGCCGCCGCCGGCGCCAGCTCCCGCGCCTGCACCGCAGGGCAAGGCGATCGACCTCACGATCCTGCACATCGACGACCACCACTCGAACCTCGAAGCGAAAGACAAGACGCTGCAGCTCAACGCGGGCGGCGGCGCGCCGGTGGCGGTCACGGTCAATGCGGCGGGCTTTCCGCGCGTCACCGCGGCGATCCAGGCGCTGGCCGCCCAGTCGCCGAACGTGCTGAAGCTGCATGCCGGCGACGCGCTCACCGGCACCCTGTACTTCAACCGCGCGGGCGCCGACGGCGAGGCCGATGCGGCGCTGATGAACACCGTGTGCTTCGACGCCTTCACGCTGGGCAACCATGAGTTCGACAAGGGCGACACCGGCCTGAAGGGCTTTCTCGACCTGCTGCGCAAGGGCAGCTGCCAGACGCCGGTGCTCAGCGCCAACGTGAACTTCGGCGCCCAATCAGCGCTGCACCCGTCGAAGGCGCCCGGCTACGTGAAGCGCTCGACGGTGCTCGAACGCGGCGGCGAGAAGATCGGCCTGGTCGGCCTGACCATCGCGGGCAAGACCAAGGCCTCGTCCAGCCCCGACCCCGACACCACCTTCGAGGACGAGACCGTTGCCGCCCAGCGCGAGATCGACCTGTTGCGCGCCCAGGGCGTGAACAAGATCGTCGTCATGAGCCACATCGGCTACGAATACGACAAGCAGGTCGCGTCGCGCCTGAGCGGCGTCGACGTCGTGGTGGGCGGCGACTCGCACACGCTCATCGGCCCCGACGCGCTCACCCGCTACGGCGTGGGCTCGCCGGCCGGTGCCTACCCCACGGCACTGACCGACAAGGACGGCAAGAAGGTCTGCCTGGTCCACGCCTGGGAGTACAGCCAGGTGGTCGGCGAGCTGAAGGTGAGCTTCGACGAGAAGGGCGATGTCACGGCCTGCAGCGGCACGCCGCACGTGCTGATCGGCGACGACTTCCGCGTCGGCGGCAAGCCCGCCGATGCCAACCAGCGCAGCGCCCTCCTGGCCGACGTGGCGGCCAGCGGCTTCCTGCGCGTGACCACGCCCGACCCCACGGCCACCGCCGTGCTGCAGCCCTTCAAGGACAAGGTGGCGGTGTTCAACACCACGCTGGTGGCCACCGTGACCGAAGAGCTGTGCTCGCGCCGCGTGCCCGGCGGCACGGGCACCGTCGACTACTCGCGTTCCAGCGTCTCGTGCAACGCGCTGGGCAGCGTGAGCCTGCGCGGTGGCGACATCCAGCAGATGGCGGCGCAGGCCTATCTGGAGATCGGCCACAGCAAGTACGGCGGCGCCGACATCTCGCTGCAAAGCGGCGGCGGCGCGCGCATTCCGCTGGTGCCGGGCAACGTCACGGCGGCGAGCGTGATCCAGGTGCTGCCCTTCGGCAACATGCTGTTCCGCCTCGACGTCACCGGCCGCGAGGTCAAGGGCATGCTCGAAGACGGCCTGCACGCCGTGTACGGCCCGGGCGGCACCACCGGCCCGTACCCGTACACCGGCGGCCTGCGCTTCGACGTCGATGCCACGCAGGCCAACGGCCAGCGCGCCAGCAACATCGAGGTGCGCGCGCCCGGCACCGGCGTGTGGGGCCCGCTCGACCTGGACAAGACCTACAAGCTGTTCGTGCTGAGCTTCAACGCCAGCGGCGGCGACGGCTACAAGACGCTGGCCGCCGTGCCCGCGGCGCGGCGCCTGGACATCGGTGTGCTCGATGCCGACGTGTTCTTCAACTACATCGAGTCCAAGCCCAAGGATGTCGGCTCGGGCCTGTCGCTGCTGCAGAAGCTGCCGGTCGAGCTCTACAGCACCAAGTCGTACAAGGCGCCTTGAGTCGTGCTCAGGCTTGTGCGGTGTCTTCTGCGAAGAGACCGCGCAGCCACTGCGTGAACACGCGCACGCGCGACGACAGCTGCCGGTTCTGCGGATACAGCACCGAGACCGGCATCGGCGGCGGTGCAAAGCCCGGCAGCACCGCCTGCAGGCGGCCGTCCGCCAGCTCGGCCGCCACGCGGTAGCGCGGCACCTGCACCAGCCCGAGGCCCACGACGGCGGCGCCCGTGTACAGGTCGGCGCCTGTGACTGACACGGTGGCGGCCAGTTGCACGGGCCGCACCTGGCCGTCGACCGTGAACTCGAGCGGCAGCGCCTTGCCCGTGCTGCTCGACACGTAGTGCACCGCGCGGTGCGAAGCCAGCGCGGCCAGGTCGGCGGGCTCGCCGTGCGCCGCGAGATAGCCGGGGCTCGCGACCGTCACCTGCGGCAGCAGCGCCACGCGCTGCGCGACCAGCGACGAGTCCTGCAGCGGGCCGGCGCGCAGCACGCAGTCGACGCCTTCGCGCACCAGGTCGACCAGCCGGTCGTCCTCGCCGATGTGCAGCTGCAGGCCCGGATGGCGGGCGAGGAAGGCGGGCAGCGCCGGCACCACGAAATGCCGCGCCAGCGTGCCCTGCAGGTTCACGCGCAGCAGGCCCTGGGGCGCCGCGTGGGTGAAGGCGCCTTCGGCTTCCTCCACGTCCGCCAGCAGCCGCACGCAGCGCTGGTAGTGGGCCTCGCCGTCCTGCGTGAGGCGCACCGTGCGCGTGGTGCGCTCGAGCAGCCGGGCGCCCAGGCGCGATTCGAGCCGCTGGATCAGCGTGGTGAGGGTGGCGCGCGGAATCTGCAGGTCGTCCGAGGCCTGCGTGAAGCTCTGGCGCTCGGCGATGCGCACGAAGGCCTGCATTTCCTGGAAGCGGTCCATGGGGTCGCCTTTCGCGCCTATTGTTTAAGTAAATGGAATTTTATTGGCAAATAAGTGCTGATTATCTTTTGAGTGGAATGGCCGAACATCCGATTCATCCACTCACCACCCCAAGGAATCGCACCATGAACACCGCCACTTCTGCTTTGCTGCCCACCCGCGTCGCCCTCGTTACCGGCGCCTCGCGCGGCATCGGCGCCGCCATCGCCCGCCGGCTCGCCGCCGACGGTTTCGCCGTCGCCGTCAACTACGCCGCGGGCGCCGCGCCGGCCGAAGCGCTGGTCGCCGAACTGAAGGCCACCGGCGCCCGCGCCCTCGCGGTGCAGGCCGACGTGGCGAACGCCGACGCGGTGCGCGCGATGTTCGACACCGTCGAAGCGCAGCTCGGCCCGGTCGACGTGCTGGTCAACAACGCCGGCGTGCTCCAGACCGCGCCGCTGGCCGCGCACAGCGATGCGCTGTACGACCAGACCTTCGACATCAACGTGCGCGGCACCTTCAACACCCTGCGCGAGGCCGCGACCCGGCTCGTCGAGGGCGGGCGCATCGTTAATTTCTCGAGCACCACGCTCGCGCTGCACATGCCCGGCTACGCGATCTACAACGCCACCAAGGCGGCGGTCGAGGCCTTCACGCATGTCTTCGCCAAGGAACTGCGCGGCCGACGCATCACGGTGAACGCCGTGGCGCCGGGCCCGGTCGCGACCTCGCTGTTCCTGGACGGCAAGACCGACGAACAGATCCAGGCCTTCGCCCAGATGCCGCCGCTGCAGCGCCTGGGCCAGCCGGAAGACATTGCCTCGGTGGTGTCGTTCCTGGCGGGGCCGGATGCGGGATGGGTCAATGGGCAGGTGCTGCGGGCCAACGGCGGCGTGGCCTGAGCGGTGGCCTCCCACGACATCCACGGAGCACGCACCATGCACCCGCCTTCACCCCGCGCGGCCACCCCGCGCTTCTTCAGCCTCGCGTACACGGCGTTCACGGCCGCCGCGGCCGTGGTGGCCGCTGCCGCTTCGGCGATGGCGCTCGTGCTCGAACTGCCCGTGTGGGCGATGTTCGTCGGCTGGGTGGCGTTCTACACCCGCGGCGCGACCGCACGCGACGGCGTGTTCAACCTCGTCTGCGTGAGCCTGGGCCTGCTGATCGGCAAGGGCGCGGCCCTGGCCATCGCCGCGCTGGCCCCGGTCGCGGGCGCCGCGGCGCTGCCGGTGGTGGTGCTGTTCGTGGCGCTCCTCGTGGTGTCGATGCGCAGCGTGCCGCGACTGAACAACCTGCCGTGCTATTTCCTCGGGCTGATCGCGTTCTTCGCGGTCCACCAGCCCCCTTCGCTGTCGCTGTTCGCCACGCTGGCCGGCGCGGCGGCACTCGGATCGATGGCGGCGTGGGTGGCCCACCTGCTGCAGCGCCGCGTGCACTGAGCACCGGACTTTCTTTTCTTCCTCCCACCTTCATTCAAGGGGTTCCATCATGCAATCCGTCATCCTCGTCACTGGCGCCGGCTCCGGCATCGGCAAGCTCAGCGCGCAGGCGCTCGCCGAAGCGGGCCACATCGTCTATGCCTCCATGCGCGACATCGCGGGCCGGAACAAGGCGCGCGCGGCCGAGCTGCGTGCCCTGGCCACGGCCCAGGGGCTTCAGCTGCATCCGCTCGAACTCGATGTGCTGTCGCAGGCCTCCGCCGACGCCGCCGCGGCGACCATCGTCCAGGCGCAGGGCCGCCTCGATGTGGTGATGCAGAACGCGGGCCATCTCGTGGTCGGGCCGACCGAGGCCTTCACGCCGGAAGACATCACCCAGGTGTTCGACACCAACGTGCTCGGCGCCCAGCGCGTGAACCGCGCAGTGCTGCCGTACCTGCGCCAGCAGGAGTCGGGGCTGATGCTGTGGATCAGCAGCACGACCACCAAGGGCGGCTTTCCGCCGTTCATGGGCCCGTACGGCGCGGCCAAGGCGGCCATGGATTCGCTGGCGGTGACGCTGGCCTACGAGATCGCGCGCTTCGGCATCGAGACCTCGATCGTCGTGCCGGGCGCGTTCACGCGGGGCACCGATCACTTTCCGACTGCGGGCAAGCCCTCCGATGCGGCCATTGCCGCCGCCTACAGCCGCTACGACGGCGTGATGGACCGCATCGGCGAGCGCCTGTCCGCCCTCACGCCCGAGCATGCCGATCCGCAGGCCGTGGCCGACGTCATCGTGCGCATCGTGGGCCTGCCGGCCGGCACGCGGCCGATGCGTTCGCTGATCGACTTCGTGGGCGACGGTGCGGCCGAGGTCTTCGAGGTGTCGGAGCGCGTGCGCATCGACTTCGCCCGCCGCATCGGCATGGGCGACCTGCTCGAGGCGAAGGTCCGGCGCTGAGCGGGGCGCTGTCAAGAAAGGCGGTGGATCTTCCTGTCCAATAGCGGCATGGAACATTCACCGAACGACGTGACAGAGCGCCTGAACGACCTCGAGATCAAGTCGAGCTATGCCGAAGACCTGCTCGAGCAGCTGAACATGACGATCTACCGGCAACAGCAGCAGATCGACAGCCTGATCCTGCAGGTCGCGCAACTGCGGCTGCAAAGCCAGAACGCAGGGCAGGACGGGGGCGCGCGCAACCTGCGCGACGAACTCCCACCCCACTATTGATGAAGATCGCTCAGCCGTGCGCGTGCCAGAGCACGGCGAAGAAGTGGCAGGTGCTGCCGGCCAGCACGAACAGGTGCCACACCGAATGCGCGTAGCGCACCTTGTTGTCGAACAGGAACACCACGGCCCCGGCCGTGTAGAACAGCCCGCCGGCCACCAGCCAGGTCAGTCCCGCCGATGACATGCGCTCGTACAGTGGCACCGCCGCCATCAGCGCCATCCAGCCCATCGCCACGTACAGGCCGGTCGACCACAGTGGGTGCTGCAGGCGGTTGAACAGCTTGGCGCCCACGCCCAGCACGGCGGCGGCGGTGATGGCGCCGAACAGCGTCCAGCCCCAGGGCCCGCGCAGCACGCCGAACAGAAAGGGCATGTAGCTGCCCGCAATGAACAGGTAGATGGCCGCGTGGTCGAGCCGGTTGAACCAGGCCTTGGCGCGGCCGATGGGCAGCGCGTGGTAGAGCGTGGAGATCAGGTACAGCACGATGGCCGTGCCCGCGAAGAGCGAGGCGCCCACCACGGCCGCGGCCTGGCCCTTCTGGGCGGCGCTGTAGACCAGGATCGGCAGCGAGGCGATCGCCAGCAGCAGGCCCAGGCCGTGGCTCAGGGCGTTGAAGAGCTCTTCCATCGCGGTCTGGTCGCGCGCGGCGGACGCCTGCTTTTTCTGCAGATCGGTGGAATGGGCGGGCTGCAGCTGCAGCGGCGGGCTATTCGTCATCAGGAACAGAGCCTCCGGGGTCGGTGTTGGTTCCGCAAGAATTCGCGAAACCGGCAGATCATGTTACTTGACCTGCTGTTTGCCGAGTTTGCGTGCCAATGTGCGCCGATGCATGCCGAGCCGGCGCGCGGTTTCCGAGATGTTGAAGCCGGTCTCGGCCAGCATTTCGTGGATGCGCTCCCACTCCAGCGTCTTGATCGAGGTGGAGCGGTTGGTCAGTTCGACCTCGGTGGTGCCGGCGGCGCGGCCGAAGGCGGCCTCGATGTCGTCGGTGTTCGAAGGCTTGGCCAGGTAGTGGCAGGCGCCGAGCTTGATGGCCTCGACGGCGGTGGCGATGCTCGCGAAGCCGGTGAGCACCACGATCAGCATCTCGGCGTCGTGCCGGTGCAGCATCTGCACGCAGGCCAGGCCCGAGGCCTCGCCGTTGAGCTTCAGGTCGACCACGGCGTAGCCGGGCGAAGGGCCATCGCCTTCCTCGAGCAGCGCTTCCACTTCCTCGAGGTTGCGCGCATGCACCACCACGTAGCCGCGCCGCTCGAAGGAACGCGCGAGCGTGCGCGCGAAGGCCTCGTCGTCCTCGACGATGAGCAGCTGGCGGACTTCGGCGGTGTCGGGTGTGTGGGTCATGGGCTGCTCGGGGCTTGGGGGGCGGCGTTGTCCGCGAGGGGGGCGGCTGCTTCGTCGTCCTCTTCGAGCACGATGGCCGCCAGCGGCAGCGTGATGGTCACGATGGCGCCGCCCTCGGGGCGGTTGCGCACGGCGACGCGTCCGCCCAGGGTGCGCGCCACGTTCACGACCAGGAACAGGCCCAGCCCGCCGCCGGGCCGGCCCTTGCTCGACTGGTAGGGCTTGCCGAACTCCGCGAGGATGGCCGGCATGAAGCCGGGGCCCGCGTCGGTGACGGTGATGGTGAGCGCGTCGGCGTCGTGCGTGGCTTCCAGGCGCAGCCAGTGCGGCGAGGCCTCGAGTGCGTTGTCGAGCACGTTGCACACCATCTGCTTGATGGCCGAGTCGGACACCATGGGCAGGTCCTGCCCGAACAGGTTCTCGTAGTCGAACTCCTCGACCGGGCGCGTGGTGCGCCATTCTTCGACGAGGTCGTCCAGGAAGGTGCGCACGGTGGTTTCTTCGGACGACTCGCCGCGCGTCTCGCCGGCCGACAGCAGGATGCCGCTCACGATGCTCTTGCAGCGCTGGATCTGCACTTCCATCTCGGCCACTTCCTGCAGCAGCTCGGGGTCGGAGCTGAAGTGCGGCAGCCGGCGCCAGTCGCCCAGGATCACGGCCAGCGTGGCCAGCGGCGTGCCCAGCTCGTGCGCCGCGCCCGAGGCCAGCAGGCCCATGCGCACGATGTGTTCTTCTTCCGACGCGCGCTGGCGCAGGTCGGCCAGCCGCGCGTCGCGCACGCGCAGGTTGCGGCTGATGCGGGTGATGAAGACCACCAGCAGCGCGGCGTTGAGCGCAAAGCACACCAGCATGCCCTGCACGTAGGGGCTCCACAGGCCGCGGTCGTGGTCCAGCGGCAGCGGCAGCGGGCGCGAGAACAGCGCCAGGCCCGCGAAGCACAGGCCGGTGATGACCACGATGGTCCAGGTCGACCAGGCCTTGAGCAGCACCGCGCCCAGGATCACCTGCAGCAGGTACAGGAAGACGAAGGGGTTGGTGGCGCCGCCGCTGAGGTACAGCTGGGCCGTGAGCGTGGCCACGTCGACCAGCAGCGCGACGAACAGCTCTTCGTTGGTCACGCGGCCATGGATGCGCAGGCGCAGCAGGCTCACCATGTTGAACAGGGCCAGGCAGGTGAGCACCTGCAGCATGTGGTTCAGCGGCAGGCGGATGCCGAAGCCGTAGTGCACCACGAGGATGGTGGCCACCTGCCCGACCACGGCGAACCAGCGCAGCTGGATCAGCTGCTGCATGTTCTGGTGGCCGATGGCGTTGTCCAGGCTCGCGACGCCCGCGCGCGGAGCGTGCAGCTCGCCGGCCACCGCGACCAGCTTGTCAGTCGCGGCGGGCATCGGCGGGGTCGGGGCGTGCGGCGTCGGCATGCGGTGCATTTTCGCCGCTACCGTCTTGCGATGCCCGTCGGCGCCGGTCGTCGCGCCACACGAACCCATAGGCGCCGAGCACCATCAGCGCCAGCCCGTACCAGGTGAGGGCGTAGACGAGGTGGCTGTTGGGGAAGGCGATGACGGTCAGGCCGCCTGCTGGCCACGTGGGCGCAGCCTGTGCGGGCGCAGCGCCGGCCTCGGCATCGACGAAGTAGGGCGCCACGTCGGCCAGGCCGCGCGCGGCGGCAATGGCCTGCACGTCGCGCGAGAACCAGCGGTCGGCCGCAGGGTCGTTCGTGCGCAGGAAGCCGCCCTTGGGTTCGGTCAGGCGCAGCAGGCCGGCCACGGTGGTGTCGCCCTGGGGCTCGGGGGCGGTGCGGGCCGCGCGTTCACGCGCTTCAGGCGGCACGAAGCCACGGTTGACGAGCACGACGCTGCCGTCGGCGGTGCGCAGCGGGGTCAGCACCCAGAAGCCGGCGCCGAGCCGGGTGCTGGCCTGCACCAGCGCTTCCTTGTCATGGAGGAACGTGCCGCGAAGGCGCACGTGCCGGTATTCGTCGTTGGCCGCGTTGACCGTGGGCCATTCGGATCGCGCCGGCGCGTCGGTGGCCGGGGCGTGCACGCGCTGGTCGACGCGGGCGATGAGATCGAGCTTCCAGGCCCGGCGTTCGACCTGCCAGGTGCCGAGCGCAAGAAAGCCGGCAAAGGCAAGGACGGCGCAGACCGCCAGCGCCGCACGCGTGACAACCGAGCGCGGGCGGGCGGCCGGGGCCATCAGGGCATGTTCTTCATGTCGTGGACCATGGCCGGCATCATGTTGGTGTTCATGTGATACATGACCCACAGCGACCCGGCCAGCGTGATGACCACGAGCACCAGCGTGAAGATCAGCGCCAGCATGTTCCAGCCGCCTTCGGACTTGGCGTCCATGTGCAGGAAGTACACCATGTGGACCACGATCTGCACCACGGCGAAGCCGAGGATGACGAGGGCGGTGGTGCTCGGGTTGGCGATCACCTTGCCCATCACGAGCCAGAACGGGATCGCGGTCAGGATCACGGCCAGCACGAAGCCGGTCATGTAGCCCTTGAAGGTGCTGTGGCTCACGGGGCCGTCGTCGTGGTGGTCGCCGTGACCGTGGCTGTCGTGTGCGCCGTGGCCGTGTGCGGCGGTGGCGGTGTGTGCGGGGGCGCTCATGCCATCGATCCCATGAGGTAGACAAAGGTGAAGACGCCGATCCACACGACGTCCAGGAAGTGCCAGAACATCGACAGGCACATCAGGCGGCGGCGGTTGGCAGCGGTGAAGCCGTGCTTGGGCAGCTGGACCATCAGCACGACCAGCCAGATGATGCCGAAGCTCACGTGCAGGCCGTGCGTGCCCACCAGCGCGAAGAACGACGACAGGAAGGCGCTGCGCTGCGGGCCGGCGCCTTCGTGCAGCAGGTGCGCGAACTCGTACAGCTCCAGGCCGATGAAGCCCAGGCCCAGGAGGCCCGTGATGCCCAGCCACAGCAGCACGCCGCCCATGCGCTTGCGCTGCATCTCGAGCATGGCGAAGCCGTAGGTGATCGACGACAGCAGCAGCAGCGAGGTGTTCATCGCCACCAGCGGCAGGTCGAACAGGTCGGCGCCCGAGGGGCCGGCCGCGTAGCTGCGGCCCAGCACGCCGTACACCGCGAACAGGCAGGCGAAGATGAGGCAGTCGCTCATCAGGTAGAGCCAGAAGCCCAGCAGCGTGCCGTTCTCGGGGTGGTGGTCCTCGTTGCGGACGTGGAACAGGTCGAACGCCGGTGCGTTCGCGTTCCGGGAGGGGAGGGCGGTGGTATCAGACATGGGCGGTGGCCAAGAGGCGCGTGCGTGCTTCTTCGGTGCGAACGACTTCTTCCGCGGGGATGTAGTAGTCGCGCTTGTAGTTGAAGGTGTGGGCGATGATCGCGACCATCATGGCCACGAAGCCGATGCCGGCCACGAGCCACATCTGCCAGATCAGGGCAAAGCCGCACACCGCGCTCAGCGCCGCGATGATGAAGCCGGCGGCCGTGTTCTTGGGCATGTGCACGGGGCTGAAGCCGTCCAGCGGACGCTGGTAGCCGCGGGCCTTCATGTCGGTCCAGGCGTCGTTGTCATGCACGCGCGGCGTGAACGCGAAGTTGTAGGCCGGCGGCGGCGACGAGGTCGACCACTCCAGCGTGCGGCCGTTCCACGGGTCGCCCGTGGTGTCGCGCAGCGACTCGCGGCGGATGAAGCTCACCACCAGCTGGATCAGGAACGAGGCGATGCCCAGGGCGATCAGCACGGCGCCGACGGCGGCGACCTGGAACCAGATCTGCAGCGACATGTCCTGGAAGTGGCTCATGCGGCGCGTGACGCCCATCAGGCCCAGGATGTACAGCGGCATGAAGGCCATCCAGAAGCCGACGATCCAGAACCAGAACGAGCACTTGCCCCAGAACGGATCGAGCTTGTAGCCGAAGGCCTTCGGGAACCAGTAGGTGATGCCTGCCAGCATGCCGAACAGCACGCCACCGATGATCACGTTGTGGAAGTGGGCGATCAGGAACAGGCTGTTGTGCAGCACGAAGTCGGCCGGGGGCACGGCCAGCAGCACGCCGGTCATGCCGCCGATCACGAAGGTGATCATGAAGCCGATGGTCCACATCATGGGCAGCTCGAAACGGATGCGGCCGCGGTACATGGTGAACAGCCAGTTGAAGATCTTCGCCCCCGTGGGGATCGAGATGATCATCGTCGTGATGCCGAAGAACGAGTTCACGCTGGCGCCGGAGCCCATGGTGAAGAAGTGGTGCAGCCACACGAGGTACGACAGGATCGTGATCACGACCGTGGCGTACACCATCGAGGCGTAGCCGAACAGGCGCTTGCCCGAGAAGGTGGAGACCACTTCCGAGAAGATGCCGAAGGCCGGCAGGATCAGGATGTACACCTCGGGGTGGCCCCAGATCCAGATCAGGTTCACGTACATCATGGCGTTGCCGCCCATGTCGTTCGTGAAGAAGTTGGTGCCGACGTAACGGTCCAGCGACAGCAGGGCCAGCACGGCCGTGAGCACCGGGAAGGCGGCCACGATCAGCACGTTGGTGCACAGGGCGGTCCACGTGAAGACGGGCATCTTCATCATGGTCATGCCGGGCGCGCGCATCTTCACGATGGTGGCCAGCAGGTTCACGCCGGACAGCAATGTGCCCACCCCCGCGATCTGCAAGGACCAGATGTAGTAATCGACCCCCACGTCAGGACTGAACAGGATGCCCGACAGCGGCGGGTACGCCAGCCAGCCGGTCTTGGCGAACTCGCCCACGAACAGCGAGGCCATCACGAGGCCGGCGCCGAAGGTGGTCATCCAGAAGCTGAAGTTGTTCAGGAACGGGAAGGCCACGTCGCGCGCGCCGATCTGCAGCGGCACCACGAAGTTCATGAGGCCCGTGACCAGCGGCATCGCCACGAAGAAGATCATGATCACGCCGTGGGCGGTGAAGATCTGGTCGTAGTGGTGCGGCGGCAGGAAGCCCGCGTTGTCGCCGAAGGCGACGGCCTGCTGGGCCCGCATCATCAGCGCGTCGGCGAAGCCGCGCAGCAGCATCACCAGGCCCAGGATGATGTACATGATGCCGATCTTCTTGTGGTCGATGCTGGTGATCCAGTCATTCCACAAGGTGCCCCACAGCTTGAAGTAGGTCACGGCGCCCAGCAGCGCCAGGCCGCCCAGGATCACGGCCGCGAAGGTCACGAGCAGGATCGGCTCGTGAAGGGGAATCGCCTCCCAGGAGAGGCGGCCGAAGACGAGCTTCGTCAGGTCTAGGTTCTGCAACATCTTAGTCTTCGGTGGTGCACATCGCGGTGACGTACTTGCGCTTGGGCGTGTCGAGGGAGTCGGCCTGCCAGGCCTGCTTGGTGGCGACGTTGAAGGCGCCGGGCTTGCCCAGGCCGCCGTCGGCGTCGATGGCCATCATTTCCTTCATGCACATCTTGTTGCGGTCGACGCACAGGTTCAGGATGGCGTCGTACAGGGCCGGGTCGACCGCGGCGTAGTGGCGCACGGGCTCGCGCTCGCTCGGCACTTCGAGCTTCTTGTACTGCTCGCGGGTCAGTTCGCCCTCTTTGCCGGTCTTGACCTTGGCCACCCACTGGTCGAAGCCGTCGTGGCTCAGACCGTGGAACTTGAAGCGCATGCCCGAGAAGCCCGCGCCGCTGTAGTTGGCGGAGAAGCCGTCGAACTCGCCCGGCTTGTTGATCACCGCGTGCAGCTTGGTCTCCATGCCCGGCATGGCATAGATCTGGCCGGCCAGCGCGGGAATGAAGAAGGAGTTCATGACCGACGAGGCCGTGATCTTGAAGCTGATCGGGCGGTCCACCGGGGCGGCCAGCTCGTTCACCGTGGCGATGCCCTGCTCGGGGTAGATGAAGAGCCACTTCCAGTCCAGCGCCACCACCTCGACCACCAGCGGCTTGGTTTCGGCGGGAATCGGGCGCTGCGCGTCCAGGCGGCTCAGCGGGCGGTACGGGTCCAGCGTGTGGGTGCTGATCCAGGTGATCGCGCCCAGCGCGATGATGATCAGGAGCGGCGCGGCCCAGATCGCCAGCTCGAGCTGCGTGGAGTGGTCCCAGTCGGGGCTGTAGGTGGCCTCCTTGTTCGACTGGCGATAGCGCCAGGCAAAGAAGATGGTCAGGCCGATCACCGGAATGATGATGATCAGCATCAGCACCGTGGAGACGACGATCAGGCGTCCCTGCTGGTTGGCGATGTCGCCGGAGGGGTTCAACAGCACCGTGTTGCAGCCCGCCAGGAAAATGGCGGAAAGCAGCAGAAGTGCTCGGCGAAGGGTCTTGAGGATGTGCATGCCGGGAGAGGAAAGTGCGAAGGCCGCGCAAAAATGACCCTGCAATCTACGCCGCCCAAGGGATTCCGCCTATTGGACGTTTTGTCCTATGGCGGTAAACGCAATTCGGTGAGACGCTACAGGGTGTCCAGAATTTCCCCTGTGTCGTGCCCCGGCATGACACCCGAATTACAGCCAGCCAGCTAGCAAGATGACGACGTCCAGCATCAGTCCACCAGGCGCCCAGCCTGTGTCGCACCCGACCGAAGGCGGCGCCCGCGCCGCAGACGCCGACCATTCGCACATCGCCCCGGGCGAGATCGCGGTCGGCGTGGTCATCGGCCGCGCCTCCGAGTATTTCGACTTCTTCGTCTACGGCATCGCCTCGGTGCTGGTGTTCCCGGCGGTGTTCTTCCCGTTCGAGCAGCGCCTGGAAGGCGTGCTCTGGGCCTTCGTGATCTTCTCGTTCGCCTTCATCGCGCGCCCCTTCGGCACCGTGATCTCGATGGCGATCCAGCGGCGCTTCGGGCGCGAGACCAAGCTGACCATCGCGCTGTTCCTGCTGGGCACCTCCACCGCCGGCATCGCCTTCCTGCCGGGCTACGCCAGCATCGGCTTCACGGCCATCGTGCTGCTGTCGATCTTCCGCTTTGCCCAGGGCCTGGCACTGGGCGGCTCGTGGGACGGCCTGCCGTCGCTGCTGGCGCTGAACGCACCGCCCAACAAGCGCGGCTGGTACGCCATGCTGGGCCAGCTGGGCGCACCGCTGGGCTTCTTCCTGGCCAGCGCGCTGTTCGCGTACCTGTATTCCAGCCTGCCGCTGGCCGACTTCCTCGACTGGGGCTGGCGCTACACCTTCTACGTGGCCTTCGCCATCAACGTCGTGGCGCTGTTCGCGCGCCTGCGCCTGGTGGCCACCGACGAGTACGCGCGCCTGCTCGAAGAGCGCGAGCTGCAGCCCACCAGCGTGGTCGAGCTGACCCGTTCGCAGGGCGCCAACCTGCTGATCGGCGCGTTCGCCGCGCTGGCCAGCTACGCGCTGTTCCACCTGATCACGGTGTTCCCGCTGTCGTGGATTTCGCTGTACTCCGACCAGTCGATCACCGAGTTCCTGATCGTGCAGATGGTCGGCGCGGTGTTCGGCGCCATCGGCATCGTGGCCTCGGGCCTGATCGCCGACCGCATCGGCCGTCGCTTCACGCTCGGCGGCCTGGCCGCCATGATCGCCGTGTTCAGCGGCTTCGCGCCCACGCTGCTCGACGGCGGGCGCATCGGGCAGGACATCTTCATCGTGCTGGGCTTTGCGCTCCTGGGCCTGTCGTACGGCCAGGCGGCCGGCGCCGTGACCTCCAACTTCGCGCCCAAGTACCGCTACGTGGGTGCGGCCCTCACGGCCGACCTGGCCTGGCTCATCGGCGCGGCCTTTGCCCCGCTGGTCGCCCTGGGCCTGTCGGCGCACTTCGGGCTGGCCTTCGTGAGCGTCTACCTGCTGTCGGGCGCGCTCGGCACGCTGGCGGCGCTGGGGCTGAACCGGGCGCTGGCGCGGGACTGACCGGCGTTGCCGTTTTTCTCGAAACAAGGGGCCGATGGCCCCTTTTTTCATGGCCGACGCGTCGCTCGCTTAGGATTCGCCTCGATGTTCACCGCCGCCATTTTTGACATGGATGGGCTGCTGATCGATTCGGAGCGCCCCATCATGGCCGCCTGGATCGCCGCGGCCCGCACGCTCGATGTCGAGCTTTCGCACGCCCAGTACCTGCAATGCGTGGGGCTGGCCATGAGCGAATCTAAGCAGATCCTCGCCGCGCTGCTCGGCGGCCCGGCCGCCTACCAGCACGCGGCGACGCAGGTGACCGCCGCGCTGCAGCTGGAACGCTCCGACGGCGACGCCCGGCCGCTCTTTCCCATCAAGCCCGGCGCGGCCGAGCTGCTTGCCGCCCTGCGCGGTCGCGGCACGCGCTGCGCGGTGGCTTCGTCGTCCACGCGCGGGCAGATCGCGGCCTGCCTGGGCAGCCTCGACGTGCTTCACCACTTCGAGGCCTTCGCGGGTGGCGACGAGGTGGCGCGCGCCAAGCCCGACCCGGCGCTGTACCGCCTCGCGGCCGAGCGCCTGGGCGTGGACCCTGCGGATTGCGTGGCCTTCGAAGACAGCGAGAACGGCGCCAAGGCCGCGCTGGCCGCCGGCATGCGCGTGGTGGTGGTGCCCGACCTCAAGCACCCGCCCGAAGCGATCGTCGCGCAGGCCTTCCAGGTGCTCGATTCGCTGCACGACGCGATGCCGCACGTGCCGCGCTGGTTTCCCTGACGCGGTCAGGGCCCGGGTTCAGTTCAGAGCACTTCGTCCCGCAGCTGCGGGAACACCTTCGACACCTTGGCCAGCAGGTAGTCGCCGTAGCGGCCGCTGAAGGCGTGCACGTTGGCGCGGTCCCAGCGCTCGGCGCTGTCGTCCAGCGCGTCGGCACCGGCCAGGCCTTCGATGCGCTGCACGCGGGCCTCGAAGTTCGGGTCGAAGAACAGCGGGAACGAGAGCCGGTCGCGGCCCGAGGTGTTGCGCTTCACGCGGTGCGGCGTCGACTTGTAGAGCCCACCGGTCATGCGGTCGAGCATGTCGCCGATGTTGCAGACGAAGGCGCCGGGCACCGGCGGCGCGTCGATCCAGCCGCCCGGCGTGTGCACCGCGAGGCCGCCCACGGTGTCCTGGTGCAGGATCGTGAGCAGGCCGTAGTCGGTGTGTTCGCCCACGCCCCACTGCACGTCCAAGCCCTCGGGCACGGCCTGCGTCGGGTAGTTGAAGAGGCGGAACAGGATCAGCGGGTCGGCCGTGTAGCGTTCGGCGAAATAGGAAGCGGGCAGGCCGAGGCTCAGTGCGATGCCTTCCATGAGCCGGTGACCCAGCTGCGTGACGGCGTCCATGTACGCGAGGATGGTCTCGCGAAAGTCCGGCACGTCGGGAAAGAGATTCGGCCCGTGCACGGGCGTCTTCGCCTGCACCAGCGGGTGGTCGGCGGGCAGTTCGGTGCCCAGGTACAGGCCTTCCTTCCAGTCGGGGCGGCCCGAGGTGAGCTCGCCGCCGCGCGGGAAGAAGCCGCGCCAGGCCCGGCCGCCCAGGGCCATGCGCCATTGCATCTTGGTTTCCTCGGGCAGGTCGAAGAACTGGTGGCTCAGGTCTTCGAGCCGCTGGATCAGCGCGGCGTCGACGCCGTGGCCCGTGACGTAGAAAAAGCCGTGCGCGCGGCAGGCGTCGCCGATCTGCGCCGCCACGCGTTCGCGTTCGGGCGTGCCGGCCACCAGCGGGGCGACGTCGATGAGGGGGAGGGAGGAGTCGGTCATGCGTCTCTCGAAAAAGGCGAACGGATGTCGGACAGGAACTGCTGCGCACGCGGGTGCTGCGGGCGGTTGAAGAAATCGTCGGGCGTGGCGCGTTCGAGCACCTGGCCCTGGTCCATGAAGAGCACGCGGTCGGCCACCTCGCGCGCGAAGCCCATTTCGTGCGTGACGCAGACCATGGTCATGCCGTCGCGCGTGAGGTCGCGCATCACCAGCAGCACCTCGCCGACCATCTCGGGGTCGAGCGCGCTGGTGGGCTCGTCGAACAGCATCAGCGGCGGCTTCATGGCGAGCGCGCGCGCGATCGCCACGCGCTGCTGCTGGCCGCCCGACAGCTCGCCGGGCCACGCATTGGCCTTGTTGGCCAGGCCCACGCGCTCCAGCAGCGCCATCGCGCGCGCGTCGGCTTCCTTGCGCGACAGGCCGTGCAGCTGCATCGGCGCCATGGTGCAGTTCTGCAGCACGCTGAGGTGCGGGAACAGGTTGAACTGCTGGAACACGAAGCCGATGCGCGAGCGAAACGCGTTCACGTCCAGGCCCGGCGCGTGGATGTCCTGCCCGTCGAGCGTGATGCGGCCCGACTGGATCGGCTCCAGCCGGTTGAAGGTGCGGATCAGCGTCGACTTGCCCGAGCCCGAGGGCCCGCACACCACGACCACCTCGCCCTTGTGGATGGTCTCGGTCACGTCGACCAGCGCGTGGTAGCTGCCGTACCACTTGTTGACTTTTTCGAGTTCGATCATGCGGGCACCTTGAGAGGCGCGGCGGGAAGGCCGCGGCGCGCGAGCCGGCGCTCCAGCCAGTAGGCGAAGCGCGAGAGGCCGAAGCACAGGATGAAGTAGGTCAGGCCCAGGATCAGGTAGATCTGCGCCGGCTTGGTGAACACCTGCGTGTTGATCTGCGTGGCAATGAACGACACCTCGGCCAGCCCGATGATGTAGCCCAGCGAGGTCTCCTTGATGGTCGAGACGAACTGGTTCACCAGCGAGGGCAGCATGCTGCGCAGCGCCTGCGGCAGCACCACGAGGCGCATCGCGCCGAAGTAGCTCAGGCCGAGCGCGCGCGCGGTTTCCATCTGCCCGCGCGGCAGACCCTGGATGCCGGCGCGCACGATCTCGGCGAGGTAGGCGGCATCGAAGATCACCAGCGCGATCAGCATGGTGGTGAACTGGTCGGTCTTCACGCCCGTGACGCTGGGCAGGAAGAAGTAGGCCCAGAAGATCACCATCAACAGCGGCAGGCCGCGCACCACGAACACCAGCGCCGTGACGGGCCAGCGCACGCAGCGCCACGGGCTCACGCGCGCCAGGCCGAGCACGATGCCCAGCGGCAGCGCGAGCACCAGCCCGCACGAGGCCAGCAGCAGCGTGAGCACCAGCCCGCCGAGCGGGCCGTTCGGGTACTGGCCGATGAGGAAGTAGACCCAGTAGTCGTGGATGATTTCGAGCATCAGCGCGCCGCCTTCAGATGGTCCGCACCGGGAAGCGGTGGTGGTACCAGGTGGCGAGCCCGGTGATGGCGAGCGACACCGTCAGGTACGCCGCGCTCGCGAACGCGAACGACTCGAAGCTGCGGAAGGTCGCGCTCTCGACCTGCCCGGCCTGGTACATCAGCTCGGCCACGCCGATCACGGTGGCGATCGAGGTGTTCTTCCACAGGCTCAGCGTCTGCGAGATGAGCGGCGGCACGGTCACGCGCAGCGCCTGCGGCAGCACCACGCGGCGCATCGTGGCCAGGAAGCTGAAACCCAGCGCGCGGCCGGCCTCGAATTGCACGGCCGGGATCGAGCGGATGCCGCTGCGGATGTCCTCGGCCATGAAGGCGGCCGTGTACAGCGACAGCGCCACGATCGCGCTGTAGGCCTCGATGTGGCCTTCATAGAGCCAGGTCTTGATGCCCTCGGGCAGCAGCTCGGGTGCGCCGAAATACCAGAACAGCATGTGGGCCAGCAGCGGGATGTTGCGGATCGATTCCACGTACGCAAAACCGAGCCAGCGCAGCGGCGCCAGCGGCGAGAGCCGCAGCAGCGCCACCACCAGCGCCAGCGGCAGCGCGAAGACGAGCGAGACCGCGAGCAGCTGCAGCGACAGCCACAGGCCCGCGACCAGCATGTCGTGGTACTGGCCGGTCAGCAGCAGCGAATAGTCGAACAGGGGCATGGGAAACGGGAGGCACGGCGAAAGGCGCCGGGGCGCACATGGTACGCATGCGCGTCGTGCCGCTCAAAAGCGAAGGGCGGGTCGCATGGCGGCCCGCCCCTGGTGTGCCGAGCGCGCGGGCTCAGTCGATCTTGTCGGTTTCGAGCTTGAAGTCGCGCGTCTGGAAGCCGGAGGCCGTGTTCGGGCCGTACCACTTCAGGAAGATCTTCTGCGCCTCGCCCGACTTCTCGAGCTCTCGCAGCGTGTCGTCCACCACGGTCTTCAGGCCGCTCTCGCCCTTCTTGATGCCGATGGCCAGCGACTCGGTGCTCAGGTTCTGCTTGAGCACCACGTACTGCGCCTTCTGCGGGCCCAGCTTGGCGTAGCTGCGCAGCAGCGCGGCCTCGTCGTCCACGTAGCCCACGCCCTTGCCCTGCTGCAGCGCCTGGAAGGCCTGCTGGCTGGTGTCGAAGGTCACGACCTCGGCGGTGGGCACGGCCTTGCGGATGTTGGGCTCCTGCGTGCCGCCGCGGATGGTCAGCACCTTCTTGCCGCCGAGTTGCGGTACGTCGGTGATGCCGCTGGTCTTCTTCACGATGGCCTTCTGGCCGGTGACGAAGGTGGTGAGCGAGAAGTCGATCTGCGCCTCGCGCTCCTTGTTGTGCGTGAGGCCGGCGGCCACCAGATCCACGTGGCCCTGCTGCAGCTCGGGAATGCGCGCGGCCACGGCGATCTGCTTGAGCACCGGCTTCACGCCGATCTTTTTCGCGATGGCGTTCACCAGGTCGACCTCGTAGCCGACGATCTGGCGCGTCTTCGGATCGATGAAGGTGGCGGGCTCGTCGGTGCCGAGCACGCCGACCACGAGTTCGCCCTTCTTCTTGATGTCGGCGAGCTGGTCCGCATGGGCGGCAACGCCGGTCAGCAGGGCGGAAGCGGCAAGGGCCGCGGCAAGCAGGGTGTGGCGCATGGTGGGGATCGTCCTCTCTCCAGAGTGAAATTCAGGCCGGAACCATATCAATAAAACCCAAGATTATTAAATCGTCAATCGACATATGCATATGGGGCTGATGAATCGGCCTGTTGCCGGCTGGGTTAAATTCGCGACGCCGCGACGTGCCCCGCCGCCGTCCCCCGAATGTCTTACCGAGCGAGCTTTTCATGATCATCCAACCCCGCGTGCGCGGCTTCATCTGCGTCACCACCCACCCCGTGGGCTGCGAAGCCAATGTCCGGCAACAGATCGAGTACGTCAAAGCCAGGCCCCCCATCGCGGGCGGCGCCAAGCGCGTGCTGGTGATCGGCGCGTCCACCGGCTACGGCCTGGCCGCGCGCATCACCGCGGCCTTCGGCAGCGGCGCCGACACGCTGGGCGTGTGCTTCGAACGCGCGGGCAGCGCGACCAAGCCCGGCTCGCCCGGCTGGTACAACACCGCCGCCTTCCACCGCGCCGCCACGGCCGAGGGGCGCTACGCCAAGACGATCAACGGCGACGGCTTTTCCGACGCGGTGAAGCAGCAGGCCATCGAGACCATCCGCGCCGACCTCGGCCAGGTCGACCTCGTGGTCTACAGCCTGGCCGCGCCGCGCCGCACGCACCCGAAGACGGGCCAGGTCTTCAACTCCGTGCTCAAGCCCATCGGCAAGGCCGTGACGCTGCGCGGCCTGGACACCGACAGCGGGACCGTGAAGGAATCGGTGCTCGAGCCTGCCACGCAGGAAGAGATCGACAACACCGTCGCCGTCATGGGCGGCGAAGACTGGCAGATGTGGATCGACGCGCTGCAGCAGGCCGGCGTGCTGGCCGACGGTGCCAAGACCACGGCCTTCACCTACCTGGGCGAGCAGATCACGCACGACATCTACTGGAACGGCTCCATCGGCGCCGCCAAGAAGGATCTTGACGAGAAGGTGCTGGACATCCGCGCGCAGCTGGCGGCCAAGGGTGGCGACGCGCGCGTGTCGGTGCTGAAGGCGGTGGTCACGCAGGCCAGCTCGGCCATTCCGATGATGCCGCTGTACCTGTCGCTGCTGTTCAAGGTGATGAAGGCCGAAGGCACGCACGAGGGCTGCATCGAGCAGGTGCACGGCCTGTACGCCGACAGCCTGTACGGCGCCACGCCGCACCTGGACGACGAAGGCCGCCTGCGCGCCGACTACAAGGAGCTGGCGCCGCAGGTGCAGGCGCGCGTGCAGGAACTCTGGCCGCAGGTCACCGACGCCAACCTCAATGAGTTGACCGATTTCGCGGGCTACAAGACCGAGTTCCTGCGCCTGTTCGGCTTCGCCGTCGACGGCGTGGACTACACGGCCGACGTGAGCACCGATGTGGGCATTCCCGATCTGATCCAACTCTAGAGTGCCCTCGAAGGGATACTCGCTTTCATGCAGATTCAAGACAAACCGCCCGCCGGCACGCCCTTCGAGTGGATCGGCGGCGAGCCGAAGGTGGAAGCACTGGTCGAGCGCTTCTACGACCTGATGGACCTCGAGCCGGCCTACGCGCAACTGCGCGCCGTGCACGGCACCGACCTGGACAACGCGCGCCAGCGCCTGTTCTGGTTCCTGTGCGGCTGGCTCGGCGGGCCCGCCCACTACACGGACCGATTCGGCCACCCGATGCTCCGTGCGCGGCATCTGCCGCAGGCCATCGGCGGCCACACCATCGGCATCAAGGAGCGCGACCAGTGGCTGGCCTGCATGGACCAGGCGATGGGCGAGACCGGCGTGCCCGAAGACCTGCGCGCACGCCTGCGCGACTCCTTCTTCAAGACCGCCGACTGGATGCGCAACCGCGGTGAGTGACCCGACAACGATTCCCGAAAGACTGTTCTCCATGAATTCCATCGTCATCATCGGCGGCGGCCACGCCGCGGCCCAGCTCTGCGCGGGCCTGGCGGAAGCCGGGCAGGGCGCGCGCGTGCACCTGGTCTGCGAAGAGGCCTGCGAGCCGTACCACCGCCCGCCGCTGTCGAAGGCCTTCCTCAAGAGCGCCGACGAAACCACGCAGCCGCACAAGGCCGCCGACTGGTACCGCGAAGCGGGCATCACGCTGCACCTGGGCGACGCCGCCGTGGCCATCGACCGCGAGGCGCACACCGTCACGCTGCGCTCCGGCGCGGTGCTGCCGTGGGAGCGTCTGGTGCTGGCCACCGGCACGCGCGCACGCCAGATGCCTGGCCTGCAGGCCGGCCTGGAGAACGTCGCGAGCCTGCGCGCTGCCGACGAGGCGCAGCGCCTGCGCACGCGGCTGGCGGATGCGCAGCAGGTCACGGTGCTGGGCGGCGGCTTCATCGGCCTCGAAGTGGCGGCCACCGCGCAGGCGCTGGGCAAGCGCGTGCAGGTGATCGAATGCGCGCCGCGCCTGCTGGGCCGCGCCGTGTCGCCCGAGCTGTCGGCGCACGTGCTGGCCACGCACCGCGCGGCCGGCATCGACGTCGTGCTGGGTGCGCAGACCGGCGCCTTCGAGGTCGTGGGCGACCGGCTCGTGTCGGTCGAGGTCAACGGCGTGAAGCAGCCGATCGACCTGCTGCTGCTGGGCATCGGCGCCGTGCCCGAGACCGCGCTCGCGCAGTCCGCGGGCCTCGAGTGCGCCGACGGCATCGTGGTCGACGGCCACATGCAGACCAGCGCGGCCGACGTGCTCGCGGTGGGCGACTGCACGCGCTTCCCCGACCGCCGCGCGGGCCGCGCGCTGCGGCTCGAATCGGTGCAGAACGCGAACGACCAGGCGCGCACGGCCGTGGCCACGCTGACCGGCGCCGCGCGCGATCATGACGCGGTGGCGTGGTTCTGGTCCGACCAGGGCGGCCTGCGCCTGCAGATGGCGGGCCTCATGCCGGCCGAAGGCACGCCGGGCCTGGTGAGCGTGCGCCGCGCGGGGCCCAAGCCCGAGGCCTTCTCGCTGTTCCACTACGTCGACGGCCAGCTCGTGTGCGTCGAATCGGTGAACGCGCCGGTCGATCACATGATGAGCCGCAAGCTGCTCGAAGCGGGCCGCAGCCCCGCGCCCGAGGCGGTGGCGGACGCGGTGGTACCACTAAAGAATCACCTGGCCTGAACCTGGCGTAACGGCTGTCGCAACGGCGCTGCACGACAGGCCCGGATTCACCGGTCTGTCACCCGGCTTTCGGAGACTGGTCCTTCCTCATATCCGCAGGGAGACCTCTCGATGAACAACGCAGTGGCCGCGTCGCTGGCGCGCCTCGCCCCCATGTCCACCTGTGCCGCCGTCCTGGCCGCCGTGCTCACCGCCTGTGGCGGTGGCAACGGAGGCGGCACCACGTTCCCCCCGATCGTTCCGCCCCCTGCGCCCGCACCGGCTCCGGCGCCCGTGGCCGCCGGCACGCGCACCACGGTCGCGCTGCTCGAAACGACCGACCTGCACTTCAACGTGCGCAGCTACGACTACTTCAAGCTCGCCGAAGACAAGTCGTACGGCTACGAGCGCACCGCCGCGCTCATCAACGCCGCGCGCAAGGAGTTCGCGAACACGATGCTGTTCGACAACGGCGACACCATCCAGGGCACCGCACTGGCCGACTACGAAGCGCTGGTCAGCCGCATCCCGTGCACGCAGCCGCTGTCGATGTACAAGGTGATGAACGTCACCGGCTACGACGCCGGCACACTGGGCAACCACGAGTTCAACTACGGCCTGGACTTCCTCAACCAGGTGCTCGGCGGCGGCCTCGATGTCGAGGGCGTGGACGGCAGCAAGAAGTGCGCGGGCCCGAGCTTCCCGATGGTGGTGGCCAACGTGCACAGCCTCAAGAGCGGCAAGCCGCTCGTGGCGCCCTACACCATCGTCACGAAGCAGTTCACCGCGACAGCGCCGGACGGCAAGAGCGTGACGGTGCCGGTGAAGGTCGGCGTGATCGGCTTCACCACGCCGGGCATCATGAACTGGGACAAGCGCTTTCTCGAAGGCAAGCTGCGCACCGAAGGCGCGGTCGAAGCGGCCAAGCGCTACGTGCCCGAGCTGCGCGAGAAGGGCGCCGACATCGTCGTGGCGCTGCAGCACGGCGGCCTCGACGCCTCGCCGTACTCGCCGACCATGGAAAGCCCGGGCCTGTACCTGTCGAAGGTGCCCGGCATCGACGTGCTGATGATGGGCCACCAGCACGGCCTGTTCCCCGACCGCGGCGCCAAGCCCGGCTACACGCAGCCCGGCGTGGACAACGCCGCCGGCACCGTCAACGGCGTGCCGGCCGTCATGCCCAGTTCGTGGGGCAAGGCGCTGGGCCTCGTGAAGCTCGAGCTCGTGTGGGACGGCAAGGCCTGGGGCGTGGACAAGACCAAGACGCTGGTCGAGGCGCGCTCCACGCAGACCGGCAAGGACGGCGCGGGCAAGGCCGTGTACGTCGACGCCGACCCGAGCGTGGCACCGATGGTCGACACCCAGCACCAGGCCGCGATCGACTACGTGAAGACGCCGATCGGCAGCACCGACTTCCGCATGAACACCTTCTTTGCGGACGTGGGCGACCCGGGCGCGATCCAGATCGTGAACCAGGCCCAGGCCGACTACGTGAAGACCTATATCCAGGCCAACCTGCCGCAGTACGCGAGCCTGCCGGTGCTGTCGGTGAGCGCACCTTTCAAGTCGGGCTTCGAGGGCGGACGCGACTACACCGACGTGGCCGTGGGCAACCTGGCGATCTTCAGCGCCGCCGACCTGTACCTGTACCCGAACACGGTGTACGCGGTGAAGGTCACGGGCGCCGAGATCAAGGGCTGGCTCGAGGCCGCGGCCAAGCGCTTCAACAAGATCGACCCGGCGCTCACGACCGACCAGTCGCTGATCAGCCCCTTCCCGGGCTACAACTTCGACATGTTCACCACGCCCGACATGCAGTACGAGATCGACGTGACGCAGGCCGTGGGCAGCCGCATCAAGAACCTCATGTACCTAGGCGCGCCCATCGACCCGGCGAAGGAGTTCGTCATTGCGACGAACAACTACCGCGCGACCAGCGGTGCGAGCTTCATTCCGGCGCTGGACGGGCGCGCAACGATCTACGCCTCGCCCGATGCGAACCGCGACGTGCTGATCGCGTACATCAAGGCGAAGAAGACGATCACGCGCGCGGCCGACGGCGCGGCGCGCAGCTGGCGCTTCACCAAGGTGACGACGGCGGGCAACGTGACGATCACGTCGGGGCAGGGGCAATTGAGTGCTGCGACCGATGCGGGGCTTGCGAACATCTCGCTGCTGACCGCGGATGACGGGAGCGGCAAGGGCCGCTCGGTCTACAAGGTCGATCTGAGCAAGTAAGGGCAGGGCCCGTGCGGCGCTGTGTCAGCGCCGCACGGGCGCCAGCAGCACCACCAGCGCCCCGGCCCCGCCTTCGGCCGGCTTGGCCTGCACGAAGGCGATCACCTCGTTCTTCTGGATCAGCCAGCGCTGCGTCTTGGTCTTGAGCACCGGCTGCTTGCCGGGCGAGCCCAGGCCCTTGCCGTGCACCACGCGCACGCAGCGCAGCCCCTGCTTGTGGGCGTTGCGGATGAAGCCGCCGAGCGCCTCGCGCGCCTCGTCGCTGCGCAGGCCGTGCAGGTCGACCTGCCCCTGGATCGACCAGTCGCCCTTGCGCAGCCGCGCCGTGATGTCGGTGCCGATGCCGGGGCGGCGAAAGCTCATCGCGTCGTCGACGTCGAGCAGCGTGGTCACGTCGAACTCGTCGGACAGCGACTCGCGCAGCACGCGCTGCTCGTCGAGTTGGTGTTGAAACGGAATGGGCGCGGGCGGCTCGGGCGCGAGCGCCACGGCGGCCTTGCGGCGCAGCGGTTCGGTGGCGCCGATGGCGCGCGTGAACAGGTCTTTCTCGGCGGCACGCTTGCGCTCGGCCGCGGCGCGCGCGGCGGCCTCCGCGGCCTCGCGCTCGCGGGTTTCGGCGAGCACGCGCTGCACCTGCTTGAGGTCGGCCAGGTTCTTCAGGGCCGGGGGACGCGAAGAAGACGACGCCATCAGAGCAGCCCCCGTTCCGCCATCGAGAAGCTCTGGCCCGGGCTCACGATGACGTGGTCGAGCACGCGCACGTCGACCAGTGCCAGCGCGGCGCGCAGGGTTTGCGTGAGCGATTCGTCGGCGCGCGAGGGCTCGATGCTGCCGCTGGGGTGGTTGTGGGCCAGCACCACGGCCGCGGCCTGGTGGTGCAGCGCGCGGGTGACGACCTCGCGCGGGTAGACGCTGGTCTGCGTGAGCGTGCCGCGAAACAGCTCCTCGAGCGTGAGCAGGCGGTGCTGCACGTCGAGGAAGAGCACCGCGAACACCTCGTGCGGGCGCGAGCCGATGTGCAGCTGCAGGTACTGCTTGACCGCCTCGGGCGAGTCGAACACCGTGCGTTCCTTCAGGCGCTCGCCCATGGCGCGGCGCGCCAGTTCGAGCACGGCGGTGAGTTCGGAGCGCTTGGCGCTGCCGCCCATGCCCTTGACCGCCTTGAGGTCATCGGGCGCCGTGTGCAGCAGCCCCGACAGCCCGCCGAAGCGCTCGAGCAGTTGCTGGGCCAGCTGGAGCACGTTCTTGCCGGCCACGCCGGTGCGCAGCAGCAGCGCCAGCAGCTCGGCGTCGGCCAGCGCGGCGGCGCCCCGCGCGATGAGCTTTTCGCGCGGCCGGGCGTCGAGAGGGAGATCCTTGAATGCCATGAAACCCTGCTGAAACCTGTGCCGGGGCGAGGTGTTGCCCCGATCCTTAAAATGAGGGCCAGTTTATCGGGACACCTCCCTCGTCTTTGCCCACCTTCGCTGCACCCATGTCCCAAGTTGTGACTTCCGGCTCCTTCCTGACCCTGCACTACCGGCTGGCCGGTCCGGCGGGCGACATCATCAACACCTTCGCCGACAAGCCCGCCACGCTGTCGCTGGGCACCGGCGAGCTCTCGCCGGCCATGGAGCAGCGCCTGATGGGCATGGAAGAGGGCGCGCACGCCACCTTCGAGCTGCCCGCCGGCGAGGCCTTCGGCGAACGCAACCCCGACATGCAGCAGTGGGTGGCGCGCAAGCTGCTGGCCCAGATGGGCGACCCCGACGAGCAGTACGCCGTCGGCGACGTGGTGCAGTTCCCCACGCCCGACGGCTCGGGCAGCTACGCGGGCGCGGTCGTCGAGTCGAACGAGACCGGCGTGCGCTTCGACTTCAACCACCCGCTCGCGGGGCAACCGGTCACCTTCGAAGTGAAGCTGATCGGCGTGCTATGAATCCGAACATCGAGGAAGTCCTCCTGGCCGAGCCGCGCGGCTTCTGCGCTGGCGTGGACCGCGCCATCGAGATCGTCGAGCGCGCCCTCGCCAAGTTCGGCGCGCCGATCTACGTGCGCCACGAGATCGTGCACAACACCTACGTGGTGAACGAGCTCAAGGCCAAGGGCGCGATCTTCATCGAGGAGCTCTCCGACGTGCCGCCCGGCTCCACGCTGGTGTTCAGCGCGCACGGCGTGAGCAAGGCCGTGGAGCAGGAGGCGCGCGACCGCGGCTTCTCGATCTTCGACGCCACCTGCCCGCTCGTGACCAAGGTGCACGTCGAGGTGGCCAAGCTCGCGAAAGAGGGCTACGAATTCATCATGATCGGCCACAAGGGCCACCCCGAGGTCGAAGGCACGATGGGGCAGCTGTCGAGCGGCATCCACCTCGTGGAAGACGTGGCCGACGTGGCCAACGCGTCGCCGCTGCAGACCGAGAAGCTCGCCGTGGTCACGCAGACCACGCTCAGCGTGGACGACGCCGCCGAGATCGCCGCCGCCGTGCGCGCGCGCTTTCCGAACGTGCGCGAGCCCAAGCAGCAGGACATCTGCTACGCCACCCAGAACCGCCAGGACGCGGTGAAGATCATGAGCCCGCAGGTCGACCTCGTGATCGTGGTCGGCAGCCCCACCAGCTCCAACAGCAACCGCCTGCGCGAGCTGGCGCAGCGCCTGGGCACCGAGAGCTACATGGTCGATTCGGCCGACGAGCTCAAGCCCGAATGGTTCGAGGGCAAGTCGCGCATCGGCCTCACCGCCGGCGCCTCGGCGCCCGAGGTGCTGGTGCACGAGGTGATCGAGCGCGTGCGCGCCTTCGGCGCCGTGTCGGTGCGCAAGATGGACGGCATCGAGGAAACCATCAAGTTTCCGCTTCCCAAGGGCCTCAAGCTCGACGACATCCCGCCCCCCGGGCACATCTCCTGAACATCATGACAAACACCGATTGGCGCTCCGACATCGAGAGCGCCTCCCGCAGGCTGGGCGAACGCGCCGGCCATTTCCTGCGTGAAACGCCGCTGTGGAAGCTGCCGGCCGCCGCCCTGGGCGTGGCCGCGCCGGGCGCCGAAGTCTGGCTCAAGCTGGAGCACATGCAGGTCAGCGGCAGCTTCAAGGCCCGCGGCATGATGAACCGCCTGCTGGCCAACGACATCCCCGCCGCGGGCGTGATCGTGGCCTCGGGTGGCAACGCCGGCATTGCCACGGCGGCCGCCGCCAAGGCGCTGGGCGTGCCCTGCCAGGTATTCCTGCCGGGCGTGTCGCCCGAAGCCAAGCGCGCGCGCCTGCGGGCGCTGGGCGCCGAAGTGGTCGTGGTCGGCGAGCTGTACCCCGACGCGCTGGCTGCCTGCCTGGCGCGCCAGAAGGAAACGGGCGCCTTGCTCACCCATGCCTACGACCAGCCCGAAGTGGTGGCCGGCGCCGGCACGCTCGGCCGCGAGATCGAGGCGCAGGGCGGCCTGCCCGACGCCGTGCTGGTGAGCGTGGGCGGCGGTGGCTTGATCGGCGGCCTGGCCGGCTGGTTCGAGCAGCGCGCCCGCGTGGTGGCGCTCGAGCCCGAAAAGGCCCCGACGCTGTTCCGCGCTCGCGAGGCGGGCGAACCCGTCGATGTGGACGTCGGCGGCATCGCGGCCGATTCGCTCGGCGCGCGCCGCATCGGCGCCATCGCCTGGGAGATCACGCAGCAGCAGGTGCGCGACGCGCTGCTGCTGTCCGACGACGCCATCCGCGCCGCCCAGCAGTGGCTGTGGAAAGAACTGAAGCTCGCCGTGGAACCGGCCGCCGCGCTGCCGCTGGCGGCGCTGCAGACCGGCGCCTACGTGCCGCGCGAGGGCGAGAAGGTGTGCCTGATCATCTGCGGGGCGAACGTCGATCCGGCCACGGTCGCCTGAGTCGCCGCAGGCGTGCGAGCGGGGAGGGCGGGCGCGGGCCGGGCGCCCACCTAAAATCCCCCCATGCTCGACATCACCCTGCTCCGCAAAGACCTGGCCTCCGCTGTGGCCGGCCTCGAAAAACGCAAGAAGAACCAGCCCTACCTCGACGTCTCGGCGTTCACCGCGCTCGAGGCCGAGCGCAAGACGCTGCAGACCCGCACCGAGGAAATCCAGGCGCGCCGCAACACGCTGAACAAGCAGATCGGCCCGCTCAAGGCCAAGGGCGAGTCGGTCGACGCGCTCATGGCCGAGGTCAACGCGCTCAAGGCCGAGCAGGAGTCGCAATCCAAGCGCCTCGAGGAAATCCAGCCCGAGTTGCACGCGCTGCTGCTGGCCGTGCCCAACCTGCCGCACGCCAGCGTGCCGCTCGGTGAAGACGAAGCCGGCAACGTCGAGATGCGCCGCTGGGCGCCCCAGGGCGGCGCCGGCGCCAACGCCACGCCGCTGGCCTTCGCGCCCAAGGACCACGTCGACCTCGGCGCGCCGCTGGGGCTCGATTTCGAGATGGGTGCCAAGCTCTCGGGCTCGCGCTTCACCGTCATGAAGGGCCCGATCGCCCGCCTGCACCGCGCGCTGGCCCAGTTCATGGTCGACCTGCAGACCGAACAGCACGGCTACACCGAGTGCTACGTGCCCTACGTGGTCAACGCCGCCACGCTCAGCGGCACCGGCCAGCTGCCCAAGTTCGAAGGCGACCTGTTCGCCGCGAAGAAGGGCGGCCAGGACGGCGAGCCCGCGCCCGATCATTCGGCGCTGTACCTCATCCCGACCAGCGAAGTGCCGCTGACCAACTTCGTGCGCGACGAGGTCGTGCCCGAGGCGCAGCTGCCCATCAAGCTCACGGCCCACACGCCGTGCTTCCGCTCGGAAGCCGGCAGCGCCGGGCGTGACACGCGCGGCATGATCCGCCAGCACCAGTTCGACAAGGTCGAGATGGTGCAGATCGTGCACCCCGAGAAGAGCTACGACGCGCTGGAGCAGATGACCGGTCACGCCGAAGCCGTGCTGCAGGCGCTGGAGCTGCCGTACCGCGTGGTGCTGCTGTGCACCGGCGACATGGGTTTCGGTTCCACCAAGACCTACGACCTCGAGGTGTGGCTGCCCGCGCAGAACACGTACCGCGAGATCAGCTCGGTGTCGAACTGCGAAGCCTTCCAGGCGCGCCGCCTGCAGGCCCGCTTCAAGAATGCCAATGGCAAGAACGAGCTGGTGCACACCCTCAACGGCTCCGGCCTGGCCGTGGGCCGCGCGCTGGTCGCCGTGCTGGAAAACCACCAGAACGAAGACGGCTCGATCAATGTGCCGGCGGCGTTGCGTCCGTACCTCGGCGGCCTCGAAGTTTTGCGCGGTTGAAGCGCAGGGCGTCAAAAGTCAGATTTTTCTGGCTATAATCTGAGGCTCGACAGCACCGGAGAGGTGGCAGAGTGGTCGAATGTACCTGACTCGAAATCAGGCGTACTAGCGATAGTACCGAGGGTTCGAATCCCTCCCTCTCCTCCAAACTCAAGCCCCTGTAGCAGCCCTTGCTACAGGGGCTTTTTGCTGGGCGCGCGGCTTTGCACACTGATTGGTGGGCCGCGTGCAATGGTTTTGCCCATGTTTTGGTTTGCCCCAAGCGTTGGGCGCCAATGGTCGGCAGCGGCCTTTGTTGGACAGCGGCTTGGTTGCTGCGCTGGCTAGCGGCCCACCCGAGCCCGCCGAAGGCCGCGTAGGCTGCCTTTGGCAAGGTGACCGTGGGGCCCCTGCGCGGCGCGCCAAGAAACCGTCAAAACAGGGGCGTTTTCGGCCGACGATGAAAGCCGAGCACTGAGTAAAGTGTTGTTTTTATGCTAAAATATACCCACGGGTAGAAAACCTACCGGCGCAAGCCAGGTAAGAGCCTGCCCGTATGCAGGCGCACCGCCGCCTGTACCCCCTGATGGCCGCCAAACCAGCGCTTTTTTGACGCTGGTCCTGGCGGCCGTTCTTGTTTCCATCCCCCGCGCTTTTTCCGACTGCTGTGCCTTGCCCCTTGGGGTCAGGTGCGGCTGCCGCATGGGCGTTTCTCTTCTATGGAGATTTCAAGTGAAAGACTTTCTAAGCGCCTTCCTCACACCTGATGTTTCACTGCGCTTCGCGCTGGGCCGTGTTGTTGCAACACCGGGCGCCTTGGCGCTCATACATACCAGCAACAGCAATCCCTTCGCGCTGCTCGCCAAGCATGTGACCGGCGACTGGGGCGACATCGACCCCGAAGATGTGCAGACCAATGAAGACGCGGTCGCGCATGGCTTGCGCGTGCTCTCGGTCTATCGATTGCCGCTTCAAGTAGCGGTCGAGAAGGGGGCAGCACAGACGCAGCCATCACAGGACGTTGATGAGCACGACAACCGAATCTGGCTGATCACCGAAGCAGATCGCAGCGTTACGACACTACTGTTGCCGGAGGAGTACTGACGTCTTGCCCTGCTGATGCCTCTCGCCCCTATCGAAGTCGAGTCCGCTTCGGAACGCGTGGCGGGGACGCTCTGTTTTGGCGCCTGACGGGCGCATTGGGATCGGCCCATGTCGGCTTCACGTTTTTCTTCACCGGCTCCAGCAGTTCCGACAGCGAGACGTTCAAGCAATAGCAGATGACCGACAAGGTCAACAGCGACGGGTTGGAAACACCGCGCTCGATTCTGCTGAGCAGGGTCCGATCCACCTCTGCCTCTCCCGCCAACTGTTCCTGCGAAAGATCGCGCGAAATCCGAATCGCCTTGAGTGATTTGCCCAGAGCGATCGAGACCGTGTTTGCCTCGCGGGGAAGCGGGCTCGGGGTTCTTCGGGCTTTCGAGGCCGAGGGCTTGGCCGAACCGGCACCACCAGCAGTTGTTGTCATGCCAATGATCGTCGGTAGCTGAAGCATTCAGTACCACGGAATAAACACATTTACTAACGATGCATATACTCCACAAGGAATCATGTTCTCCAGCTGACGCTGGCCCGATGCGGGAAGCGCCAGTGACGTTTTCAACAATTTGCCGAAGGGCACGCGAGGGACACTTGAGAAACTCTTTTATGGGTGCGTTGATTGCAATGTTGATGGCCACCAGCGCGTTGGCTGCAGCCACGCCGCCGGACGGCACTTACGTCGGCACGCTTGCGTGCGAAGCCACTGTTGTAAACCCGAGCGAGCCGGCGTTCTCAGCGCCAGTGAGCATCAAAGTGGCGGGCTCTGGCGTGACCTGGGTTCGCGAAACGCCTGCGATGCGGGAAGTCATTGCCGGCACGCTTGCAAACGGAAGCGCGAGCTTTGACGGCTTTGGTGGCTCGGTCTCGGCCGCGACCAAGCAAGCGTTTTGGGACTGGAAGCTCAAGGCCAACCTTGTCTACTCGCCCGAGGGCTTTGGCGGGCACGCGCAAATGCTCTCCAAGAACGGCCTCGACGTCCTTAGGAACTGCAGTGTTGCCTCGGCTCCTGTGCGCCCGACGTCGATGGTGTCCGCCTCCGAATCCTCTCCTCGATCTCTTGCCCCCGCATCCACCGCAGCGCAGGAAAAAGCCAGTGCCCCGAGCCTGTCCGAGCGGGAAGAGGCTCTCCGAAAGAATGAAGAGGCACTCGCAAGCCGGGGGCGCGCCCTTAAGGAGCGCGAACAAGGCCTCGCGTCCCGCGAAATGGCACTGGCGTCTGCGGCTTCGACAGCGGTCGGTCCCGCAACGCCTCCGCCATCCGCGAGCCCGAACGATGTTGCTCAACTGGCCGAGAACACCGCCAGGGTGCTGGCGAGCGCAGTGGTCGAGGGGGCGAGATTGGGAGCGGGGGCTCAAGGCGGACGCGTGGCAGTGCCAGTCGCGGTGCTGCAAACCGTGCAGCAGCAGATGCACTCCAAATCGCCGCGGGCCGATGCAACGCCATCCGTGTTGCCCGGCATGACAGCCGATGCTCGTGCCCCTTCGGCAGGAGCGCCGGTCGCCTGGCCTACCAAAGAGGCGCTGCTGGCAGCGACGCGCAAAGGCGAGTTCGTGCGCGTCACCAACATCACGTACTACGGCGATGCACAGTTTGCACCTCTGCTGCGCTCCGTCTCGTACGTGCTCGCCAGCGAATACCGAGTGCCGCCGTTTCCGTCAGGTGCGCAGGGGTGTGGCTTCCAGTACAGCGAGAACGTGTTGGCATTCGTGCGCGCCATCAACGGCCGCCATCTCAGCACGCTGAACAATCAGCCGCCGGAGTTCTACAACCCGCCGCGCGACAGCGGCCCAGCGCCCGAGACGCTGGTGCGCCGGGTCACAGATTCGGCCAACTGTGACCTGGAGATCGTGGGCATGCGACGTGTGCATCCTTACAAGCAGGCCTTGATCCAACTCATGGGCGAATACGGCCAGGCCACCAAGGACTACGTGGACGCCGAGCGCCAGCGCCGGCAGGCCGCCTACCAGCGCCAAGAGGACCAAGCCTTAGCGGAGCAGAACCGCCAGCGCGACGAACAGGCGCGCCATGAGACCACGGCCCGCGCTGCCGCGCAAAAACGCATCGACGCCGAGCGCGCTCGTATCGAGGCCGACGAGAAGCGCCGCCAGGACATCGAACGTAGCCGTATCGGCGGATAGGAGCACGCAAAAATGATCAAGAGCACGAACCTCATTACCCAGGCCCGTCATCGTACTCTCGTTACCGTGGTCGCCATTGGCGTGCTGGCCGCGACAACCCTGGCAGGCTGCAGCAAGCCTCCCGCCTGCGGCGACGACGCCACTTTGAAGCTGGCTCAGGAACTGGTGATCGAGAACGTCACTGCTGGTCTCGGGAACTACGCCAAGGACGATCCCGATGGCTGGATGCGCAAGTACCTAGGCAGCCTCAAGATGGAACTGACCCGCATCGTCAGCGAGGGGTACCACGCCGATGCCAAGAAACAGTCCTGCCGCGCGGCCATGGAGCTCAAGTCCCTCTCAGGGGAGACGCAGGAGGTGGCCGTCGCCTACGCCACCCAGATGACCGAAGACCGCGACGCACGGTTCGTCATTGAGGTGGATGGTGCCATGCCGCTCATCAAAGCCATGCAAGAACAGGCCCGCGAATACTACCAAGCCAACCGCTGGGCTGGGGATTGGAGCGGCACTTACACCTGCGGCGGCATTCGGCAAGCGCAGGAAGGCCCGCAAGGTCCCTTTGTGCAGCGCGTCACGCTGACGGTGAAGGGCAACGAAGGTCGCATGGAACGCACCACGCAGGGCGGTGGCTACGAGAAGCTCGGCGGCAACTTTGTTCTCGACGAGCAAGGCAACACCAAGCTGGGGATCGCCGGGCCTGGGCAAAACACACCTTCGGATCAGTGGGTGGCGGAGTTCGAGGGGCCAGTCGAGGGAAACCGCACCCGTGCCGCCGGCGTCATTCGGTTTCGCAAGAGCTACCCCAGCGAACCCGAAGTGGTCATTCGCGAATGCAAGCTGGATCTGGCACTGCACAAGCCCAAGACCTGACGTAGCCATCCTGCACGCGCGCAAAGCGCCGCACTGGCCGAGGGGCTGGTGCGGCGTTTTTGCTTTCCCGCCTTCATTTCATTGCTGCCGCTCACATGCGCGCGGCGTCACAGATAACTCCCATGAATGCTCTACACACGCCCGCCGACAGCGGGCCGAACGCTGCTGTCCGCTTGATCGGCATCGGTGCTTCGGGCCGGCGCTTTGTTCAGCACTTTCACAGCCACATCGAAATGCCACCGTACACGCCGTTGGCAGACCTGTTGGACCAGAAGCCGAACTACATCGAGATCGATGCAGGCGAAGCGCTCCCCGTGGTCGAGCAGGTCGATCTTGAGAATGCGTGCATTCTTTGCTTGGCCTTTGGTTTCGACATGACATCCGCCGAGATCGAAGCGGCCATGCTCTTGGTCTGGCGCATGTGGGGGCGGGACGCCCATGCCATCGGCATCGTGCTTGGTGCGAACAATCACCTGTTGCCGGACGACGGCTCGACGCTCGGCATCCTCTGCGATTCGATCGATGCGCGTATCGACATCGCGCAGCCGGCCGATGCTGTTGAGCTTGAGCCTTTGCAATGGTTCTATGTGGGGCTACAGCGCTCGGTGCTGGAAGGGCTCTCGATTCTGGGGCCGGCCTGGGATCACTCGGATGTCGTTGAAACCTTGGACTTCGGCCAGGTGCAGTTCGAGCTCTTCACGCAACCACTGGACGAACCCACACATTTGGACGCAGCGATGGTGGCGGTCTTGGAGGACCTGAGCGACCGGGGAATCTGGCTTGAGCAGGTACTGGGCGCGGTCTTGGTGCTGTGGGCCCCCTCCGAATACCAACTCACGGTGCGTACGGTACGCGGCCTGGGGCGAACCCTGGGCGAGGCGCTAGGAGAGGGGGCGCTGCACCTCACCATCCGGCTGCGCAGTCGACCTGCAGTGGATGACCAAACCGCGTATCTGACGCTGGTGGTGAGCTTGCCGCGAGCAGCGGCGGCCCATCGGTAGACCGTTCTAACAGACGCCCATGGCACTCGTCATGGCGCAGCACTTCGATCCAGCGCCCGCGTTTGCGACGTTGCTCATTCACAAGAACCCATCCCCGCAGCATTCACATGGCGAGCAAAATCATGAAAAGAGTGCGCAGCGATTCATCGAGGCGCACGTCGTTGGGTATCGATGGCCTCGCGAAGTTGTTCTAGGGTCAGCCATGGCTTGCTCGCGTGGACCACTCGGTGGCATGTTGCGCACAGCAGTGCAAGATCCTTGAGCGCGGTCTTGCCTGGCTCAATGAGCGTGTGCAGAGGCTTGGTGTGGTGTGCATCGATGACGCCATCGGCGATTCCGCCATACTTCTGCACCGCGTCGACGCCACATGTTTCGCAGGCGAGCTTGCCGGTCTCCCTCAGCACTTTTTCCTTCTTGCGCTTGGCGATCTTTGGGTCTCGCTCGCGCGTGCGATGCAGCCGGGTGAGCACACGGCCCTCCGTTGCCGTCTGCTCGTCCTCCTCGTCTGTCCACGAGCCCTGTGGCACCTGTTGAGATTTGATTGAGGCGCAGATGGCCGTTGCGATCTCCTGTAGGCGCTCAGGGCAGTCGGCAAACTCGTTCCAGACCACCTGCTCCTGCTTGCTGCCCCGGCCTAGCCCAACCTTACCTCCGGTCGTGTATTGCGGATCGAAGCGGCGGAAGTTCATGATCTTCATGTAGACGCCATTTGGATTGCGATAGGTGCTGTTGCGCTGTGCGTCCAAAATCTCGCCGAGTCGGACGAGTATTGCGGAGAGTTCAAGTATTTCCGGTGAGTGCTTGCCAGGCGGGCTTTGTCGATAGCGCAGATACAAGTCTAGTGCGAGGATCAACTCGTCGCGGATCCAGTCATCGTTGGGCAGGATCTTCTCCGTAGGCATAGTCCGGTCGGCTCCTAGTTCGAGCGAGCCGAAGTTTGCAGCCCATACCTTCAATTTGACCTCGGCGGTGGTCACCGTAGTTTCCCAAATGACCTTCGACTTTGCGGGTAGCTCACGAGTCGCCTTCGCGATCCGCTCGAAATCATCGGACACCCACACGCGCTCCCGCGCGGCTCTTGCCATGCCGACGATCGGAAATGCCCAGGAGCGTCCCTGGTCTTGCCAAGCAGCAGCGAAGGGCGTCGTGGCCGTGAGGCCCAGTGGGGGCAGGCCCAGCTCATAGCAAGCGAAGTCGATGCGGGATTGAATGTTTCCGACCGCACGGCCGGATTTGGCTGGCTTGTCAAAGTGCTGCGCAGACGCCGCGTCGCTATTGGTGAACGGAGCGATGAATCCCTTGCCCTCTACAGCGCGTTTCGCGAACCAGGCTAGCATCCGATCGGTGTGCTGTTGCGTCTTTCCCTCGGCCTCCGCAGGCGCCTCGGGCCAGCGATTAGGAAGGCCGAGCGTCTTGCGAGAGAACCACAGCGCGCGAGGTGTGAACTCCTCAGGGTGGTCGAGCACGATCTGCTCATAGGCGAGGTCTTCAAGGTCGGCTTCCACCAGCGTCTCGTAACCCCGCGTAGGACGGATTTGGGCGACAGCGACTTCGACCGCGCCTAGAAGATTGCGATGCTTGAGCTGGTCGAGAGTCCGGCCGGGGTACTTCTTTTTCGCGCGCATGAGCCCGACGTACTCGCCCACGGCCTCCACGATCCTGCGTTCGGCAGGCGTAAGCGACGAAAGCTGCAAACCAGTGCGCTGCTCGATGTAGAGGATCGCAAGCTCAGTCGACCGGTGCCGTAGGGCAGTTTCGAGTTCGTTGGTGAGCCGGCCTTTCTGCTTGGCGTTCTCTTCGAGCTGCTTCAAACCTTCCCAGCTCGCGACCGAGCTGACGGTCTTCTGCAATCCTTGGTCCATGCAAACCCCTAAGTCAACACCATAGGCTACTGCATATGCGAGAGCTTCCGAATAGGGTTAGCCGTAGGTCGGGAGGCAGTTCGTCGCCGCAACACTTGTACTACCGCTAAGCGTGAAGGAAGCGTCAGTCAGACCAGTTCACCGCAGCGGACTCCTTCTTATAGGTTGTTGGCGGTTTCCCTGAGAGGTAACTGAGCCCGCGTCCGTAGCATAGGCCACGGAGGGGCATATGCAGATCGTAGAAATCGATATCAGACACTTTCGGTCGTTGAAGAAATTTACCTGGGAGCCGCAGCGTTCGAATGTAATTTGCGGAATTAACAGCTCCGGAAAGTCGAACATTCGCAGAGCGTTGCAGTTCGCTTTTCGGGAGAGCTTCGACCCAGCCAAGGCCAACGAAAATATTTGTGTCGACAGCCTCGGTCCTCGGACGGCCGCGAAGATCTCGTTGAAGTTCGATAAGCCGACTCCAGCGATCGCTGCTGGTCTCGGTATTCCGCCAAGCGACGAATTCACTTACACCATCCAGGTGCGTCGGAGCGGATCTGTCACCGCGAGCATCAACTCTGTTCAGCTTAGTGAGCCGGAGCGGCTCGCGTTCCTGTCGGAGGTAATGATTGTCTACGTGCCGCCGCTGCGAGACCTTGCGGCAAACGGCTTGCAGCCTTTCCTCACGACGCTTACGGCCGCGCTGTTGAAGATGCGTGCGGCTCAGTCGTTCAACGCTCGCGCTAAGGCGCTCATATCCGTCGTCCGAGAAAAGGGAGCGCAGCTGTTGCAGGCGACCCGTGACATGACCAAATCTCAGCTTCGAGTCGATCAGCTTCTGGTCGATGTCGATTCCGTCGATCTGAGCCAGGCTTTCGCCGGAATAGGACTGAAATTCAAGATTGGGGTGCGCGAGTATTCGTTGGAAAAGCTCGGCACCGGGCATCAAAGCGCAGTGATTCTCGAGCTGTATCGCCAGCTCGGAGAGACCTCTAGCAAGTTTGTCCTATACCTGTTCGAGGAGCCAGACAACCACCTCCACCTAACCTCGATGAGGGCGATGGTCGATGATCTAGAGCTTTGCGCGAAGCGGCTGAACTCCCAAGTCTTCATGACCACGCACTCCGCACACATGCTCAATATGTTCCCGATCGAATCACACCTATGTTTGACGACGGAGAACAGACTGACTGAGAGGCGACAGCAAAACATCCGAAGCACAGAAAAGCAGATGAGGGATGCGGTCTCTCGTAGCGGGCTGACCATCGCGGAGGCCATGCTCTCAAGGAAGGTCTTGTTGGTGGAAGGACCCGGTGACATCACGTTATTCCGTACATTGATTGAACTTCAAACTGGAAAAACGGCGGAGCAGCAGGATATTCACATCGTTTCCGGGGCGGGGAAGGGAGGGGTCACGCCGCTGGCTGCCGTCCTTCAGGAGCTCGGGGCGAACTATGTTGCCGTCTTCGATTGGGACGCTTCTCAGGACACGAGTTTTCCAATGTTCAAGACGCTCACTGGGCCAGCGCGAGCGGCGATGATCGCCCAGCTCACGACAATCGCTGCGGAAATGCGCTCGTTGTCACCGAAGAAGAAGACAAAATCGCAGAAGCTTGTCACAAGCATGGTAGAGGAGCTGCAGAATCCTCCCGCGTTCGTCGCCGATTTCAAGCGTTCTGAGCTTGGAAAATTCCTCGCTGAAGTGCGTCGTATGAATCCTGGCCCCGTGGATGCCGTTGGTACGCTTCTTAGGAAGGGCGTGCGCCAATATCAGCCTGAACTCGAGAAGCACGGCGTTTGGCTTTGGAGTGCAAGTCCGGAGGAGATCTTGATCCCCGACCACGCTGCGGAAGTCGTGGCCGCTGGCGAGCTGGTTGCGATGGGCGCTCTCGCCGCTCTTCCGGGTGTGCAGAACTATCGTGACACCGTCATCAACAAGGCTCACGATCTGGCGCATGAGCCCCAGCGGCAGGTCCGATTGATTCGGAAGCTCTGGGATGCGGGTGTAGTGAAAAGAAATGAGATCAAAAACGCCGTCAAGTTTTGCCTTTGACGCTGTCCTCGGCCGATCCTTACTTGGATATCGCGGCGGCCTGATTCTCGGTGGAGTTTCTTTGGTGCTTCGTAGAAATGCGGGCGTACTGGTGTCAAGCGACATCAGCAACTAACCCCCTGGCGACATGAAGAACCGACCCCCGGGGTTGTTGATTAATCTGTTGTGACTGTGGACTCGGTGGCTGCCTGGCCTGTCAACCCAGAGCTGCGTTTCGAGCGAAGCCGGTAGCTGTCGCCGCGGATCGTGATGACGCGACTGCGGTGCAGCAGCCAGTCCAGGATGGCCGTGTCCTTGCCCAGCGCGACGCGCTGTTGCAGTGCAAGGACCGCGAGATTGCACTGCGCGAGGCCAAGATCGACAAGATCACTTTCGAGCTGGCCAGGCTCAAACGCTGGAAGTTTGGCGAATTCCCGTGCACTTATCCTTGCTTGGAAGGGCTTGTCGAGGCGCCGGAATGAAGCTCCCATGTCTCTTGCGTCCTCTGGAGGTAGTCGTCAGCCGCGATTCGCGCCGCATCGCGACTGCGGCCCTCGCGCCGAAATCGCTTGCTGAGTTGCTGGTGGAATCTTCGGTCCCACCCAGGTGGTGCTCCCGCAGGAACTTCGACTAGCAAAGCGGGGTTGAAGAACCCTTCGGACACCTTGCTGCCGAAGCACGACGGCTGCAGGTACACCGCACGCGTCGCCAGAATGCCGCTCACCAGCCCACCCTGTCTGCTCACATTGAACTGGACCGTGATCTTGTTCGGCACCGGCCGTTGAAAATCCAGCATGAGGTAGACGTGGCCAGAATCTAGCAGGCGCCATGACCAGACGCTACCCACGTCGCCCGGCGGTACTTGCGACTGCAGCTTGCAAAGCTGTGCGAAAGGATCGCTCTCCTCTGCGTGGACAATCAGACATGGAAGCATCCGTCCGCCGTTCCAGCTCGGGTGCGACAACAGGCCATCGGCAATCACGGGTCGGACGTTCACCAGGGTTTGTACCTTCATGCATCCATCCTTCGCATTAGGTGGGCGGACAGGGTGCACACCCTCTCGTCGACAAGGTAGGCATTCAGTTCGTAGCGCTTGACGTCGGCCGGCAGCAGGCCTTTCGGCAAAGAGAAGCGCATGATGCCGTTCGCGGTCGCTTTGGCCCCGATGTGCGCGGGGCACACGAGAGCGAGGGATTCTGTTTCGACTCCCTTGGTGGGCGCCAGCAGAACGTGCGACGCCCCCTGCGACATAAAGTGCAGCGCAAGCTCCACGCGCACGATGGAATTAGGATGGGTCGCCTTGTTCACGTAGGTGCAGTCGAAAACTGCCTGCAGCAGGCCGTTTCGCGTCTGTAGGTACGTATCGTTGAGGTAACCATCAACATTTGCGTCCCGGGCTTTCGCATCTTCAAGCGCGAGTCGGCGCGTTGCACGTGCCTGGAGAATGGCGATGCCCGCCCAAACTGCAGATGCCACGGCACCGCCGGCCGAGACCGCCGCTATGAAATTCTCGGGCTTAACCAAAGCAGCATATAGGTCTGTAAGCGATTGCATCCCTCAATGCTAGCCCAGCAATCGAGGTTCTCAGCGCGGGATTCAGCCTTTCAATCTGTTCGCTGGATAGCTGCTTTGCGTGGCGGACCGGTGGAGGGTTAATTTCGCCGCCTTGCTGGTCATGAAGCGCGACTCTTCGGCAAAGATGTGGCTCGCGTGTCGGCTCCACATTGGGGCATGGTGCAGCCATACGCGGTGGCGGGCGCGTGTCACGGCCACATACAGGAGCCGGCGCTCCTCATCCAGTTGCTCTTTCGACTTGTTCCGGCTGTCGGGTAGCACGCCGTCCGTCACACCGACCACGAACACGTAACACCATTGCATGCCCTTGGCTTGGTGAATCGTCGTGACGGTGACCGCATCGCCCGCCACGTCCTGAAGGACGCGCGCATTCAGTTCGGCGACGGACCCAAAGGCTCGGCACATGGGCTGCCAGTTGTTTAGGTGGGTGCGCAAGTCCTTGTCGGCCCGTACGCCTCCACGCAGGCGCAGGTACGCTTGCACGCAGCCCATTTAGCGCGTTTCCAGATGGCGAGAATGGGCCGCCGCCACCTTGGCGGTCTCAGATACGAAGGTGTCCCACGGTTTGGCCCTACGCCCGTCAACTAGGTCGTTGGTGCCGATCATGTCCTCAAGCACGAGGCCCAGTTCATCGCGATACCGCATCCGGCGGGCACGCACACCGGCACCACTGCCAGCGGCAAGAGACGGATCGGGAACATGCTGTTCGACCGCATCGACCACCCGAATCAGTTCCAGCAACCGCTCGTCGAGCGCGGGGCCGGCACCGGCACCACCTAGCGTGCGTGGACCTGGACCTGGACCTGGACCTGGACCTGGGCACGATCCGCTCACGTCAGTGGCTGCGACGCGCCGTTGTCTGGAGCTATCTATCTATGGATGGCGCGAAAGCTTGCACAGATGAGGTGGTCGATTCGGGTTCTATTCCGACATAGTGAAGAGCCATCGTGAAGCCGAGCTGCGCCCACTCCGGAGTAAGTATCCCTGGCTCGTATCTGTGCCGCTGGTCGCCTCCTTGCCCACTGCCACCGGGTCGGCTCACAATGGCTAGACAGGCCATCGCCGACCAATTCCAACTCTTCTCCGTGAGCGGGTCCGTCGATATACACGCATCTCATGTTTGCTGCCTCTGCGGCTTCCCGCTGCCAAAAGAGGACATGCTAGCTTCATGCTGAACGAGCATTGATAGCGGTTTCCCATGCTTGAAGGCCAAGCGTGCACTCTAGCGTGATTGCGACGCCCAGGCCTTCTATTGAGAGGGCAACTCCTTGATGTCGGCAATGCGTTGAAGCTGCTGCAGATATTCTGGACGGGTCTTGGCCAACCATCGGAGCACCGCGACGTTTTCTAGCAGGGTTGTACCGATATGGGTCTTGATGATCTCCAGTTCCAGGCTTACTGGCCCATATCCTTCCTCAAGTAGGCGCGTGTCTGCCTGCAAGGCAGCTAGCTCGCGCTCAAGACGCTGGAGCGCTTCAGTCGGACCGCCATGCTGCGACTTAGCGGCGGCCTCCTCAGTCAATTGACTAGCGGGGGTGTTTTGCAGCATTGCCGTGGCTAGTTTGACCGAGTAGTTGCCAAGATTGACCATGGCTTGTGCCACGTCGATCTGTCGGAATGGCTTCATTTGCTTGAGGATGCGGAACATGCCAGACGTTGCCGGCTTCTCCGCCAGCAACGCCACGGCTTCGCTGCAAATTCCATCCAGCAATTTGAACTTTTCGCGAATGGCTCCTGGCGAAAGATTCAACGCTTCCGCCAGTTGCTGCACCGATACACCTCGTTCAGCTGCTCGCACGATCATGCGATGCGCCTGTACGACAGAAAGGCGGTTCACCCGCTTGTTGTAGGTGTAGCCCTCGTCATCGGTCGAGACTAAGCACAGCACTCGCTGCACCCCCAGACTCCGCAACGCCTCCATACGCATTCGTCCGTCAAGCACAATGAAGGCGCCCGTGTTCTCGCGGTCTAGCGCCACGACCACCGGTTCAACCAGCCCAATTACCTGCACTGAACTGCGAATCTGGCAATACTTGACTGACTCCTTGATACCGGCGGGCAGGGGCGTCGGGCTGCGAATCTGGTCTAGGGGAATATCTACGCAGTCACGCTCGAATCCCAAGCGGACCACTTTCGGTGGCATCTTTGTCATCGCCCCAGCCCTCCGCGTGGAAGAAGGTCGGCCAGAGGCAGCGGAACACTGCTGAGCTTCTCTGCCTTCAACAGCGCACAGAATTCCTTGTCCGCAAACAACTCCTTGAAGATCTGCCGAGCTAGGAGCAAAGACTGCTGTGCGTACTCGGCCTTTTTCTGAATGCGCCGGTGCATTTCCCCGTCCCGCTTGTAGAGCTTTGTGAGCTCCTCCGGCGTCATCGGCTTCCGAGAGGGAGCCCTCGAAAATCTGTTGCTCCCCTTCTTGCCGCTTCGAGCTCGCTGCTCCAGTATCTTGCGTACGACTGTGATCTTGCGGCCCTTGAGTTCCCCGCTCTCATAGGCATCGAGCAACAGCTGCTGCGCTTCGCTGTCACTGGCCCGGGAGATACTGACGGCCAAATGCAGGGGAATATGGCCAGCTTCCGCTGCCGCCAGCAGGCGTTTCTCACCACGCTCAAGTAAGTTGGCCACATTGTTGACCCAAGATGTTGTGCACCCCAACTTGACCGCGATCTCGCTGTCAGCGTAGCCGCGTTGTGTGAGCACACGAACCTGCTCCATGGTTTCGACTGCCCTCGGTGTGCGTCGGGCCACGTTTTCCACGATGCTCATGAGGTGGCCCGTCTTCTCGTCCACGTCCAACACCAGGGCTGCGATCTCTGTCTGGCCCAGCAACTTGCAGGCCTCTAGTCGACCTTGGCCGCAGACGAGCGCAAAAGGTAGCTCGCCATGACTCGGGGGAACACGGCGCAATGTGATCGGCCGCTTGAGGCCGACCTGTTCAATGCTATCGGTTATGGTCTTGTGGACCTTCGGGTTGCGGACGCGAGGGTTGACGACTGCGATCTCGGCGATGGGGATCATCTCGATACGCGGCGGTAGGGTTGTCATGCGGCCTCCTGCAGGGCCACTCGCCCTGCCAATTGGTAGAAACTGTCCAGGGAATCGACGCGATAGGCGTCCAGCGTGAAGCCGTTTTCCTCCAAGACAGGCATCTTTTCGGCGGAAAAGTCGATCGCTGGAAGCACGTAGTAGTCGTGTGCGTACCGATTGGAGGGATCCATGCGGGCCACCACCGTCACGTCGGGATGAAGGCTTGCGTCAAAACGGACAAGCCACCGGAACGACCCCGCTGGCGTCGGTTTGCAGCGCGCGACGACCAGCGATGTGGTGAACTCACCGTTGACAGTGAGTAAGTCGGTGGTGTCGTTGTGCGCGATCCAGCCACCCGCACGCTCGATACCGGCGGCCATTTCCTGGATTAGCTGAGGGTGGCGTCTGCGCAGCGCGCGGTTGATCTCCAGGTAGGCGTAGTCACGCCGAGGTGCATAGCCAATAAGGCTGTAAGCACGCAGCAAGCTGCCAAAACGGGTGCGATAGGCTGAGCTGGAGGGCGCGCCGTCATCTTCGTCGATCAAGATGCCCGATAGCGCGCCGTGCTGTGCCAGAGTCCGCCGCAACATCTCGAGCATCTGCCCATCGTCCAGATGCCGCGAGCGCGCCGCAATGATGGCTTGTGCTTGCATGAACATGCTCGCGGGGACGACTGCTTCAAACGCGCCGTCCCTGCGAACCCACTGTTCTGGCGGGTTGCGCATGTGCTTGATCTTGAGCTTGAACGAAGTACGGTTGTAGATGTTATTGCCGATGTACTTCTCGTTCGTCAGAATCTGGTGGATCGTGCCGCGCGTCCATGGCACGCCTGCATCGGACAATAGACCCTCACGGTTCAACACAGCGGCTATGACACGCTCAGGCATACCATCCTCCAGAAAGAGCCGGTAGATCCGGTGCACCACCGCGATTTCCTCCTGCGGACCAGGAACCAGGATGACGCGGTCCGTCTGTATGCTCTTTTTCTCGCCGCGCGATAGGAGGCCCTTGATGTTGTGCTGCTCGTCGACTAGTTGACGTCGCAGGCCGAAACCAGCGGGGCCCCCTTGTCGACAACCATGCCGGACGATGGTGCAGGCGCCGGCGAAAACCTTGACCGATAGCTCTCGACTGTATTCAGCCGCCATGCTGCGCTTCACGCTGATCATGACGCCCGAAGACATGGAGCCGTCGTTCTTGAACGGCTCTGCACAATAGATCACAGGTACGCCGTGGCTCTTGCAGGCATGCACATAGGCTGCGGCTTCGTCCGGATCGGGGAACCGTCCCCAGCGGCTGATGTCATATACGAGGATGGCTTGGAACCCCGGGGATGGCTGTTTCACATCGCGCAGCAGCGCCTGCAGCTCACTGCGGCCTCTGAGGTTCAAGCCGCTCTTTCCTGAGTCCTCGTAGGTCTTGACGATTCGCATGCCGTGCGAGATCGCGTACTCGGATATCGCGGCCGCTTGATTCTCGGTGGAGTACCTTTGGTGCTCCGTAGACATGCGGACGTACTGGGCCACCGGTATTCCGGCCTCCCTTGATTCCCCATCGGTGGCCACTTCGCCTCGATTCAGCACCGGCGCCTCCACCGCGACGACGTGCGCGATTAGGCGGACAAGGTATGAGAGGGGTGTGACAGGCCTGTGAAGATCGGGTTAACGCCGCTCACGGCCACATGAGGCCAGGGCATGCCTGCGCTCGGTCGGCATTGCGCCAACCGAGCGGGCACACCTCTTTCGCCGACCAGCCCTTTAGCCGTTGCGTCGGACGGGGGGCAAGGTCACGAGACGCAGACCTTCGAAGAAGCTGCCGCTGCTGCGGCGCTTGTGCGCGTAGCCTTTCTTCTCCATTCGCTGCGGGAACTCTTTGTTCGACAACGGCTTGCGCTTGGCCCCACGCGTGTACCGGGCGTAGCTGTCGTAGGCCTCGCTGGCTGCGATGCGACCATCGGCATCGGGCCGGCAGCATTCGTCGACCCATGCCTGCACAGAGTCGGCGCTGGCTTTCAGGGCCTTGAAGCAGTCGGTCACGGCCTTGCATTCGCCCAAACCTTCGCGCGCATATTCTGTGGCCCCGCGCAGCAGCCACATCAGGATGCCCGGGTGCTCTTTCTTCAGCTTGACCTCCAAGTCGGTGTCGGCGTTCTTGCCGCGAAAATTGGCCTTGAACGGCAACGGCACCAGACGGCGCCACATTGCCTGGTCACCGGCCTCGATCTCGGGCATCTTGTTCGTCGACAGCCACAGCTTGCCTGGCGGCGTGAACGTCGTTTGCTCGCCGTAGGTGGGTCGGGCCGTCACTTGATCGCCGCCAGCGAATTGCTTCACGAAGGCCTCGTCTAGGCCACCGCCCGACAGTTCCGTGCAGGCTACGAACCGTGCCCGTTGCAGCGGCGTCAGTGCCGGGCTCGGCGAATTGGGGTTGCCCGAGTAGGCCCGCGACAGCACATTCGGCGCGATCGCGTGCGCGTACTGGTCCAGCACTGCCTTGATCGTCCGCATCAACACCCCCTTGCCGTTGCCGCCCGAGCCGATCACCAAGCAGAAAATCTGCTCTTTCGCGTGTCCGAACAAGGAGTAGCCCAAAAGGCGCCGTAAGTACCGCGCGAACTCCTTGTCGTCGCAAACAACCCCTCTGATGACCCCGTCCCACAGCGGACAGGTGGCTGTCGGGTCGTATGCCACGGGGGCGCGAAAGGACATGCCATCAGCAGGAGTGGCCTCACGCCAGAGGCCGGTGCGCAGGTTGACCACGCCATCCTTGACAGCCAGCAGGTCGGGGTTGGTGTCGAAGGTGCTGGCGTCGATGAGCATGCCCGGGAGCAGCTGAGCGTGGTTCACGATGGCTTTCAAGCCGGTAGCCGTACCGAAACTGCGCAACTTTTCGGCAGCGCCACCACTGCGTGCCAGCTTCAGCGTCGCCACCATTTCGCGCGCTGCCATCTGGGGGCGGTGTGTACTCGGCTCCCAGATCGTGCCGTCGAACGCGAACCATTGACTCACCTTGGGGTCGTAGCGCAGCGTGTCACTGTGCAACTGGCAGAACTGCTCGGCCAGCGAAGCTTCGTCGAAGCCGCGCTGCTCGTCATGGGCTTGTTCCTGTTCCAGCTTCGCAAGATGGAACAGCGTGCCCAGCGTAACGCCGCCGCCCGACTTGAAGCCGCTCCACGTGCTGCGCTGGGTTTCGGGATCGTGCTTGGATGACTTGCGCGACCAGTCGTCCCAGACCGGGAACCCGGCATCCGATGCATCCCAGCTGTGCAGAGCCATGCCGACGCGCATCCAGGTATCGCGGTCGTCTGCGGGAATCGCGGCCAGCGCGGCGACGATGCGTTCGCGTTCCAGCTTGCGTCGGACGCTGGCATCGGGCGGTGGCGGCGGCAGGATGTTCGTCGTGGCAGGCGCATCCTCGTTAGCCTCGTTCGCTTTCGTCGCACCCAACTTCTTCAACTTGTCGGCGTCAAGCTTCAGACCCAATCCGTCGATGAGCTTGCACAGCTTCAGCGGCTTGGGATTCTTCGCCAGGTACACGATCTTCACCGGCTCCGCGTCGGGGTACTTCGGGTTGAGGGTGCCCGCCATGCGCATGACGCGACCGATGTCGCTCACGCTGGTGTCGGTGCCGAAGAGCTGGGCAAGCGCCGTCTGCACAGCGGAGAAGGCCCAGACGGGGCAATCGTCGATCAGCCAGTAGGCATGGAACTTGTTCTTCGAGCTGCGCACGATCATGTGAGGCTTCACTGGCAGCGCGCGCAGGTCTTTGACCGTCAACTTGCCTTCGTCCTTGTCGATGAAAACGGCGTTGACCTTGAAGAAGTTGTCCTTGACGCGTTTGCCCTCGCGGCTGCTGTTGATGGCCATGCACACGCTCAGTCCATCGGCGTTGCCTTCGACGATCTGCTTGTCGAAGTCCTTGGCCAATCGACCGTAGTGCGTCTGTGCGGTCTTGACCTCGCCCTTGTCGAAGAGTGCGAAGTGCGCCGGGTCCTTGCCGTGGAAGAACTGCTTGAACTTGCTGCGCGAGCCCTTGACTTCAGGATCGAGTAGCACTTTGCGACGGGATGCTCGGTTCATGCGTGCGCACCTCGCATGCCTTGAGTGTTCTGGTCGAAGGCCTTTTGCTTTTCGATGCGGGCATCACGCTCACGGATCCGGGCTTCGAGCCAAGCGATAACCTCGGCCTCGACCCAACCGACCGTGCGCGGGCCGCTAGGAACGGGGGCGGGGAAGTCGCCCGCATCCACGCGATTTGCGAGGGTGGACTTGCTCCAGCCGGTGAGGGCCAGGACCTTGGGGCGGCGCATGAGGGCCAGGGCCGCCGGAGGGACGACGAGGCCGGAAGGCATCACGTGCTGCGATGCCAAGGGGGAGGGGGTTGCCATGGAGGGGCTCCTAGAGTTGTTGAAAACCAGCGAGTGCTGGAAACCCGGAGCTTGATTTCTGGCCCTCAAAAAGAGGAACGGAGCCGCTGGGACTCCGTTTGACATGATTGTTTGAGTGTGCTTGGCTTTACTCGAAGTCGCCGCTCAGCGCCAGTCGCAGCTGTGTTTTGATCGCATCCAATTTCAAACCGGTCACCTTGAGGTCCTTGGCCATCACGTCGGCAATACCACCCATCGTCTTGGCCGTCAGGGTTCCATACCTATCCACCACCAATTGGACGAAAAGCGTTTGCATGTTTTGGCTCATCAGGGCTGCAATGGTTTTTGCCTGATCGCGCTTGGCCTTTTTGTTTTCTGGAATCTCATCATGCGCGCTCGAAGGAATGGGGATGTGCTTGACCGACCTTTCCAAATCACGTACTTCTTCCGGAATATCTTCTTTGTACTTGTCGCGCAGCACTTCAAAAGAACTGACAACATCTAAGTACCGGTTCTCCAAAGGGGTGCCAGCATCAGTTCCGGGATAGTAGGGGAGCGAAAGTGCCAAGCCAGTTTCGGGATGGGTGGTGAGTCGCCCTTTCAAAAACCGAGTGCGACGCTTGTAAGCGTTGTTGAATTTCTTGTCGTTTTCCTTCAGTGAATCGCGCAAATCGCTGAAAGGAAGGCGGCCTAAGCTGATCATCACAATGGCCCACATTTTCATGCACCGCGCACCGTGGAAATTGACGAGTCGAAGGCTAAAGTCATCACTCATCTGTTTTCGTGCCGCCTCCTTAGCGTTGGCTTTTGAGGTTGACTGATCTGGTAAGGCCTTCTTTTGATCGACCGAGGTTTCAAGGCTGGCGTCTTTTTTCATTGTTGATTGCTGAGGCTGGGGAATTGCTGCTGGAGAAAAGCAGTGCGCTAAGCTCTACAAAACGGACGTTTTATAGAGTTGTCTTTATCGATGAGGGTGATGGTGCGCATGTTCTTTTGATTGCGTCTGCCTCCCTTTCCCGAGGAGGGGAGGAGGGGGACCCGTGTGGTGTGTAGGCAGTGTAGGCTTTTTTTGTAATTCTTTAAAAAAGCATACAACCCTAGCCAGTGCTGCCTTACACCTCTGAGTTTGCCTACACTACCTACATTGCTTTCCCTGTCAAGGGGTGTTCAGGGTAAGGAGAGGTAGAGGCCGAATCAACAGAATCACTGTGTTTTCAATGGATCTTGAGGCGTTTCTCATAGAGCCCGTGTAGTACGAGGCTCTTGTCTGTCTCAACCCTCTTAGGCTCTCGGCTAGGGGACTAGGAGGGCTAGGAGTCCGTATCAACGTTGATCTGTATTCGTGCTGGCACATCTTCATGTCACGGGGGGGCTAAATATGGCTTTCAAAAGATCAAAAATGACTGTCTTTTGATAGGCCCTGCCTTTGTCCATTTGAGGCTGCTTTGCTGTCTGTTTTTTTCATCAGGGGGTTAATTGTTAGCATCAATATTGAGTCAACTGGAGTCCTTCTCTTCGGCGCCTAGTCGTCAGCCTGAAGGCTATTCGGCTGTTGATCAAAAAAGTGCTCGGAATGCTCTGGGCGGTCTAGACGGTTCAGAGTGTTTAGATGGATCTGGGAAATTAGAAGCCTCGAAGGATGACCAAATAGAGGACTTTGAGTTGTGGAGCGGCATGGCCGATGTGGGCGATAACTTGTTTGGTGCCGCAAAGCCTCTAATTCCTTCGCGGATGTTCAAGGAGTCAACATGCGAGCTGCTAATGTCCAGGGAGCGAATGGTGGTGATGGGCGAGTACAGGCTGCGTCCCTCAGATGACTATTTCGTGAAGACCGGGAGCCCTATTCCGAGGCCGGCCAATCCGACCGGCCCAGATGTGTGCGGCATCGAGTTAAGCCTGAAGTTCTGCCGGGGCTATCCGCAGGCCTTTCCGGGGCGCGAGCCGGTTCGCTCAAATCCGCATCTTGCGATTGAGTTTTCCATGTGGGGCTGGAGTGAAAGGCTGGCGCTGCTTGGCCTGCTTGCAGACCATCGTCGTCTAATCGAGCGCCTGTTGGACGTACCGGGGCTGCAGGTGACTACTGCGACTGGTGTTGTTGGATCAAGATCCAATCGGGTCGGCGCTGCATTCGAATGCTTGAGCCGCTATGCCGACGTTGCGACGGATGTTGATAGCAACATATCGATTGGCAAAGAGTTTTCAGCGGACGCGACTCAGGAGGAGCTGCTGGAGGCGCTGGTGCCGCTTTCGATCCTCTACGACGCGTGCTACGGCTACTGCAAGCCACGGAAAGCCAAAGACCGCCTGTTTGCGTATGCGGCCAGCCTTGCAGGCAAGACGGCGGCCTACTAGGTAAGCGCTCTGCCCGGATCGGCTGACGCAATCGGCCAGGGCCTCGCACAGCTTCGGCAAGTTACGGGCGCTCGACGATCTGCAGCACGTGATTGCGATACGGGCCGCCCGTGCCAAAGCTCAACAGAACAACGTCAATGCCTACCAAAAGAAAAATGGCTGCACTCGATGGTCGCCGCCGCACTGCTTCCAGCGATGCTGAGCGGACGCGCGAGTAGTTCACCGCCTTCGCTTCCCGTGGTCGGGACTAAGCCGCGAGCGACCCCACTGCCTGCCAGCGTGTCGCGGATCGAGCCGCGATCCTCGGAGGCCTGGCTGCGCTAGGTGCAAAGCTGCTTCGAAGCGGTCGACTCATTGTTGAGCAGCTAGACGCCGAAGTAGAGGTATTGCTGGGAATCGTCGAAAGTGACCGCGCTTTGATGACGCCGGCGCCGCGATACACTTCGGCCTGATCGGGGCCTGAGAACCTCGACAGCGCCGGCGCAACGCCGGCGCATCGCCAGTCGGCCAAGCTGCTGGTGCCCGAGCTGCGCCAAGCGTCAACGGGGGATCACTTCAACGTGAAACCTTATGACGCGCAAACTCCGCGCGCTCCGCGAGAGCGCGTTCTTGGCCCAGGGCCATCTTTGCTTCTACTGCCGGCACCCGATGTGGCGCAAAGGCGCGCCATCGTTCGCGGCGGCGCATGGCATCTCCTGCGAGCAGGCGGAAATGTTCCGGCTGACTGCCGAGCATCTGACCGCGCAGATGGATGACGGGCCCACCATCGCTTCCAACATCGTGGCCGCTTGCCGCTTCTGCAACCACGGCCGCCATGTGCTGTTCCCCGGTGCGGCGCCCGATCCCGAAACCTACTCGTCATTCGTGCTGCTCAGTGTTGCCGCTGGGCTTTGGCACGGGAAGGACGCCGGCGCAACCTCGGTTTGAGCCGAGATTCAAGCCTCTGGGGCAAGCGTGTGAAGCAACTACTGCCAAAGGCGCACGCGGCGCCGGTGGCGTTGACCTAGGCGACTGACACCCAGAGAGTCGTGTACCCGCTCCTCCGCTGTGACCGGAAGGCATCGCAAGCCGGCGCGCGGTCTTCTTCACAGAAGCGCCGCTGACGAAAAGATACAATTTGATGCAATATCAATGGGCCGATCCGGCCGAAGGAGTCGGCATGGATTGGCTGAGGCCGTGGCTGCGCGCGTATGTCCCTGAGGGCAAAGCCATGAGGCATTCCCGTCACTCCTCGAGCATCCTCCCTTGGCGCCTGCTTCTTGCCGCGACTGGCGATGCGGCAAGGAAATCTCTGGTTGCGCTGATGCTTGGACTTATCGGCTGTGCGTGGGCTGGTGTGCCTCCGATGTCGTACTGGACGACGAATGACCGGTCGGTTGGGGTTCGGGCGTCTAGCGCGTCTGCAGCCTGTGATGCCTTTGCGCTGTCATCGGCTTTTGCTGGCGTCACCGTGACTTCGCATTCCTTCGGTGTCGATGCGGGGGGCAAAACGAATCAGTGCATGGTGTACTACATCAATGCTGGCGGCCCGATGTACATGTCGGACACGATTGTCCAGGTCATTACTGGGTGTCCTGCAAACAGCGAGTTGAACAATAGGAATTCGTGCGATTGCAAAGGCGGTTTCGCAGAAACCCCCACCCGCACCTCTTGCCAAGCCGCTGCTCCCGAACCGCCCTCTGGCCCGCAGTCCTGCCCTCGGGTTGACGGTGCCTTTGTTGGTCATCCGATTTTCCCTGCATCCGCTGAGAAATTTCGCGCCGAAACAGACTGGTCCGACTCCGGGCCCGACGCCCTGTCGTTCGTGCGGACCTATCGCAGCACATGGGCTAGTGGTACTGCGGGGCCGGCATCGGGGCTGGGCCTAGTTTGGAGCCACAACTACAACACCGGCCTGACGGCCACGCCTGGCACAGAACCACTGACGATCACCATCAGCCTGCCTGCAGGCTATCTGCGGAGCTTCATGCGCGCCGATGCCAACTCCGCCTGGACTCCTGGCGCGGGCAATGGCGCCGACACATTGACCCAACTCAACGGCGCCTGGGTCTGGCATCGCTCCGATGACGACAGTACTTACAGCTTCACCGCCGACGGCAAGCTGCAAACGGTGGTCGCCCGCAACGGTTGGATCAACACCTACCTTTACAACGGTGATGGGCGTCTGGCCAGCGTCACCAATACCCTCGGCCGGACTCTGGCCTTTTCCTACACCAACGACAAACTCAGCACTGTCACCGTCCCGGATGGAAGAGTCTTTGGCTACGGCTACGATGCCCCGGGGCGCTTGTCTTCAGTGTTGTATCCGGATGGCAGAAACCGCTCATTCCTTTATAGGAACGCCAACTACACGCAAGCCCTGACGGACATCATCGACGAAGCCGGCGTGCTCTGGGGCTCCTTCGGCTACGACGACCAGGGGCGCGCTATCAGCACCTATCTGGCTGGCGGAGTGGACTACTACGGTGTGTACTACTCATCCACCGCCGATTCGGCCACCGTACAAGACCCTTGGGGAACCACCCGCACCTACCGCTACAGCGTCGCCGCCGGCAAGTTGGCCGTGACCTCGGGGTCGCTGCCCTCCGGCGAAGGCGAGCCCGATGCCGCCAGTCGGTTGCAGGATACCAACGGCCTTATCACCAGCGAGACCGACTTCAAGGGCGCGGTGACGACAACAACCTGGGATGTTGCTCGCCGCCTGCCAACCACCGTCGTTCACGCCTCCGGTACCCCCGATGCCCGCACGGTGGTCACTCAATGGCATGCAACCTTCGCCTTGCCCGTGTTGGTTACTGAACCCGGCCGCACCACTGCCTATACATACGACGCCTTCGGCAACATGCTGTCGAAGACCATCACCGACACGGCGACCAATCAGGCCCAGCTCTGGCGGTGGACCTACAACGTCAAGCAGCTTGTTGTTACGGCCATCGAGCCCAACGACGCGGTCACGAGCTACACCTACGACCTTTGGGGCAACGTCCTCACGGCCTCCAATGCCCTGGGCCACGTCACCAGCTATGTGTACGACACGGCGAACAGGGTCACCAGCACCACAGCTCCCAACGGGCTGGTCACTTCCTATGCGTATGACCTGCGCGACCGCCTGCTGACCCAGACCGTTGGCGCAGGCCTTGCCGGTGCGCAGACCACCACACTGACCTACAAGCCCTTCGGCACTGTCGAGTCGGTGACGCTGCCGAGCGGCCTCGTGCTCAGCTACACCTACGATACCGCGCACCGCGTCACTGGCTGGAGTAACAACCGTGGCGAGAGCGGCATCTACGACCTGGACAACATGGGCAACCGAAGGGGGGTGCACGTCAAGGACAGCAACGGCGCGGTTGCCTGGAAGATGATGCGCATCTTCAACAAGCTCAACCGCATCTCAACCGTTACCGAGGGGCCCGACCAGCCTCGCGCGTTCGGCTACGACGCCAACGGCGAACTCGCGAGCGAGACCAACGGCCTCAACCAGAGCACCCAGTACGGCCTCGACAGCCTGCGCCGCGTCAAGGCAGTGACCGACGCGGCCAATGCCACGGCCACGCTGAAGTACAACGCCCTCGACGCCGTCACCGAGGCAAAAGACTTCAAGGGCGTGGTCACCGGCTACACCCGCGACGCGCAAGGCAACGCCACGGCCGAGACCAGCGCCGACACGGGCGGCGCCAGCACCCAGTACGACAGCCTCGGCCTGCCCAGCCAGATCACCGATGCCATGGGACAGGCCACCACCATCGCGCGCGACCTGCTCGGCCGGCCGACCAGCCTTGTCTTCGCCGATGGCAAGACGACCGCGCTGCGCTACGACCTCACAGCCACCAGCAAGGGCTATCTCTCGGAAGTCATCGACCGCAGCGGCACCACCGAGTACACCCGCGACGCCTTCGGGCGCGTCACGCTCAAGAAGCAGACGCTCGCAAACGGTGGTGTGCAGCAGGTGAGCTACGGCTACAACGCCAACGGCACGCTGGCCAGCATCGGCTACCCCAACGGCGCCACGCTCACTCACCTGTACGACGCCACCGGCCGCCTCGCAGGCCTGAACTGGAACGGCAGCCCGCTCGTCAGCGGCATCGCATGGAACCCGCTCGGCCAGCCCACCGCATGGCAATGGGCCTTTGCCGCCGCCCCGCCCGCGTCCGTGGCCGCCAGCCGCGTGTACGACACCGCGGGCCGGCTCACCGGCACCGAGTTCAGCAGCTACGTGTACGACGCCGCGGGCCGCATCACCAGCCTCACGCAGAACCTGTACCGCCCCGGCGACGCCGACCCGACGCACACCACCGTCGCGAACGGCAACGTCACCTGGAGCGTCGGTTACAGCCCGGTCGGTCGCATCACCGGCTTCGACGCCACGGGCAACACCGCCAGCTTCGGCTACGACGCCAACGGCAACCGAGCGAACAGCACGCGCGTGCTCGGCGGCCAGAGCACCCAGCGCACCTACACCGTGGGCGCCGCAAGCAACCGTCTGACGGGCTTTGCGCAAACCATCAGCGGCGCGAGCAACACCAGCGTCACCTACGGGTACAACGCCAACGGCGACCTCGTGACCGACGGCCTTCGTAGCTACGCCTACGATGCCGAGGGCCGGCTGGCTGCAGCCACCACGGGCGCGACCGACATCAGCCCCACCACGCGCTACGCGCACAACGCGCTGGGCCAGCGCGTGTTCAAGACCGAGCCGCTGTACCCGCCGAGCCAGGGCGACGAGGCCGACCCGGGCTTCATGCAAAGCCTGATCGCCTTCTTCACCCGATTGTGGAGCCCCGCAACGAACCAGGCCGAGCAGCAGGGCTACACGTATGTCTACGACGAGCAAGGCACGCTGATCGCCGAGGTGGGCAGCGGCGGCACCAACAGCGGCGGGCAGGCGCAGTACATCTACCTGCCGACGGCCAACGGCCCGATGCCGATCGCGGCGGTGATCAACGGCGCGACCTATGCGGTGCACAGCGACCACCTGAACACGCCGCGCAAGCTCACCGATGTGAGCGGGCAAGCGGTCTGGCAGTGGGGCTACAGCGCGTTCGGGGAAGACAAGCCGACGACGGCGAGGAATCGGTTTGCCGACTTGGATGTGACGCCGAATCCGGGCACCACGGGCGTGTCAGAGGTGAAGTTCAACCTGCGGTATCCGGGGCAGTATGCGGATGAGGAGTCGGGGTTGTTCTACAACTACTTCAGGAGCTATGACGGCAAGACTGGGGGGTATAGCCAAGCGGACCCGATTGGCCTGAAAGGCGGATGGAATCGGTTTGGGTATGTAGGTGGAAATCCGCTGAAGTACAGCGATCCATATGGATTGGACCGCTGGGGCGATAACAAGTGGGGCGCAGGGGGAAATCACTCTGCTCCAGTGTTTGACCCCAGATACAACGAAAGCGAGGCTTGGCGACTGAACAACAATTGCTACTCATACGCCTTGAACAGACGCGGTCGAGAGGGGAGCCAGATTTGGGGCGGCGGAGGGATAGACCCCGGCGAACCCACTGGAAGGGAGTTTTCGCAGTACTTCTGCAGGAACATACTCGACGCAGCAGGACGAGACGGTGCAATCTCACCCCGAGAGAATCAGTCTTGTCCTGCCGGATACCACGGAGGGAAGTTGTTCATTCGCCAAGATCAGCCGCTTGGTTCGATGGGCCTGACTGGCGACTACCATTGGTATCGTCAGGACTACGACGGCAGTTGGTCGGAAAAGCAAGGGCGCCATCCTGCGCGCCCCTTAGGTTTCTCCCCCAGTCCTCCTCACGACTACCCAATCCAATGTGGAAAAATATGTATTCCAAACTAGTCGCACTGTGCCTTGTTCTGGTTTCTCTCTGCGCCGGAGCCCAGGAAACGCCGATGCGTTTTCAGAATGTCGAGGCCGTTACTGCTTGGATCGCGAAGGCGTACCCGGTTCACGAGATGAAAACGCATACGGTAAAGATCCCGGACGCAGGTGACTTCACTGTTTACGCTTTCTATGGACCAAGGGGTTCCGGCACCATTCGTGTGGATGGCTGGTTCTACTCGTGCGCTAAAGGGTCTACGTGTGACTTGCTCGCAATGGCGAATTTGGGTAACTCTCGGTATTTGAAAGATGGCGCAAAGGTCTCCTTTGAAGAGCCCTACCTCGTCATCAAATCCACTGACAGCACACTCGTGAAACTCAAAATGCGATGAACAAGTTGAACTTCGCTAAGGCTGGCGAAGAATCGCTTCGCCAATCTGGAGACGACACCGAACCTGAGCGCCGGACAGAGGTCTGCTCCGAGGAGCGAGCTCGAGTACTTGTCTCGGCATTCACTACGAACTAGGTCGATGACCAACGACCTCTACGTAGCCGATCAATTCCGCGGAGTAGGCACCACTACCGTTCGCGGCTCCCTTGTGCTTCAACTCACGCTGCAAAGTTGGTTCGACCACTTTGGAGAACAAGTTGATTCGCTCCTCAGGATGGAGGGCTTGCAAAGCGGGTGGCGCTTGCAGATACTTCTCGCATAGGCGCTCAACTGCGGGGACACGTGTGCCATCCTGCTTGACGGCAATAGGGTGTACTGCCACGCGACGTTCGCCTTTGCCAATAGATGTCTCGACCATCCATAGCGACAGTAGCACTGGTTCGTCGACATCTCCGGACACGGCAATACCGACCTCCTCGGGCGGAACACTCCGCCAGCGGCTCAATTCGTCCTGTACCAACGGATGATCCAGGCCCATCAGTTGCAGATCGTCCTGATTGGTCGCGGCTTCGCGCCTCACGGTGAAGCGGGTGCGGAGTGTGCCTTCGATGGTGACGAGGTCGTAGGTGTTCTCGTCAGCCTTGATCAGTTTCTGTTGGCGATCCGTGATCGCCGCCGAAAGGAAGCGCACCAACCGATCCAAGCTGGACGATACGTCCGAAAAGGGCTTGTAGTCATCGAGGCTGAAGCCGTCGAGGTCTTGGAACAAGTCAAACACCACTTGCCGCGCCTCGCGGGAGTTCGACAGCGCCGCCTCCAACTCTACCTGCGTGCGTTTAAGCTCCGGGTCGGATAGCGCCTCCTGATATAGCCGGTCGTAGTTCAATCGTTCCGACAATTGACCGAGAATCTGCGCGCGCAGGTCTTCCGCCACGTTGCCCTGTTCATCCACCTTGCCGACCGTACGGGCGATCTCAGTGAGCTTTTCGTCGAGCAGCAAGAAGATGCGACCTTCAATAGTATCGGACAGCACTAGGTTGTAAACCTGCGCGGTGTGGTTCTGGCCATAGCGATGGATGCGCCCGATGCGCTGCTCCATGTCCATCGGATTCCACGGCAGGTCGAAATTAAACAAGACACGCGCAAACTGTAGGTTTATGCCTTCACGCCCAGCAGCCGTGCAGACCAGCACGCGCGGGCCATCCTTCTGGCGGAACCGCCGCTCCGCCGCCACCTTGGCGCCGTGGTCGCCGCCGCGCAGCACCGCAACGCCTTGGCCAGGGAAGATCTGCTCGATCTCGCAAGCAATCAAGTCCACCGTGCCAAGGTAGGTGGCAAAGATCACGATCTTCTCGTTGGGGTTCTGCCTCCACAGCGTGCCCAAGCCATCGAGCAGCTTTTGCATCTTCGTTTCCCGCTCTGCCGGGAACACGCGCAGCAGGTCGCCGATACGCAGGCGTTCCTCGGGCAGATGCAGGTTCACAACCGCTGAAGCGGCTTCTTCTGCGTGCGTAGCCGAATACTCGCTACCGTACGGGTCGGAGGCCATCTCCAACGCCTCTTCGTCCAGTTTCTTGACGAGCCGGTACTTCAGATCGGCCAGTACGCGATCTACTTCGCTACGTCCGATGCTGTCGCGAGGCAGGCCGAATTCCTCGTGGATCAGCTCGCGAGCTTCTTCAGTCAGGCGTTCGCGACCTTCGATGTCTAGCTCCCTGTCGCGCAGAAACGCCTCATGCAGCGTCAGCATCAATAGGCGGCGCTTGAGTGTGCGGCGCACGGCAGCAAAGCTCGATGCGGCGATCTTCTGGAAGATTGCCATCAGGAATCCCAGTGCACGTCCTTGGTTGCCTTGGCGGCGCGCGAGGTCGAAGCCGTCCTCGAGATAGCCGCGCAGCTTCTCGTAGAACAGCCGCTCTGCTTGATTCATCACGAAGGATTCGGTGTGAACCCAGCGCCGCGCGAACAGTGGCGAGCCGTCGGGCTGGCAGGCGTCGGCCTTCGTGCGGCGAACCATTACCGTATTAAGCCGGTGCCGCTCCTCGACCATCTCGTCAGGGCCGCGAAATAGGGTCGGGTTGAGCAGTTGCACTAGCATCCAGAACTGGAAGTGATTGCCCTGGTGCGGCGTGGCCGACAGCAGCACGAGGTCGCGCGAATGATCCTTTAGCGCCTCCGCCAGCTTGTAGTTCTCGGTCTTGCGCACTTTGCCGCCTGTGCGATAGGCCGTGAGGTGGTGCGCTTCGTCGAACACCACCAGATCCCAGCGCGGCGCGTCCAGCAAGCGCTTGATACGGGCTGGGCGCTTCAAGGTGTCGATGCTGGCGATCAGCCGGTCGTGTTTGGCGAAGGCGTTGGTCTTGCGGTCGGTGATGTCACCTTCGGAGCCGAACACCTCGAAGTCGAGGTTGAACACCTCGTTCAATTCGCGATGCCAGTTGTTCACGAGGCCTGCAGGCACCACCATCAACGCACGGGTCAGTTCACCCCGGCTGGCCAGCTCGCGTAGGATCAGCGCGGTTTCAATGGTTTTGCCCAACCCTACTTCGTCCGCGATCAGGTAGCGCCGAGGAGAGGCGGTGGCAATGCGGTGCGTGAGCACCACCTGATGCGGCAGCAGATCGATCTTGGCCGAGGTCAGCGCCGAGGCGCTTTCCATCACCGGCAGCGCGTTTGCCTCGTAGGACAGCCAAGCCTTGCGCGACCGCTCTACGCCGCCATCCACGGCGCGCAGGATGCGTTCGGTGCGCGTGAGTTCGCGCCGCAGTGACGCCACAGGCACGCGACGTTCGCCTACGCCGAAGAACGCGCGCAAGTAGCCGTCACGCGCCGGATCGAGGACGACACCCTGGCCGTACTCGTGGTGCGTGATGCGCTCGCCGGGTTGGAATTGATTCTCTGCCGTCACGCGCCGCCCTCAGGTAATCCGCAGGTGAAATAAGCCGGCAGGCTTGCCGCCCTCACGCAGCAGGATTTCCTGCGGGTACTCGTTGGCTTGGCCCCACAGGACGCGGCCGAGGTCGATCTGATGCCCGTGGGGCGCGTGACAGAGCCAGCCTACCTCATCCGTGGCGGGGTGTGCCCTGACGCGGTTGTGGCCGCCGGGTAGCCAGAACACCAGCGCGCCATCGCTTCCCCATTCGTCCTGAAAGGACAGGATGGCGGGCTTGATCGCATCGCCTAGCCACGCTTCGGCATCCGTCGACGTCAGCAGATCGAGGCTGCCGTCCAGCCCAGCCACGACCAGCGTCTTGCCGCTATTGCTTGGCAGGTCGTCGGGCCAGTTTCCCGGTGCTTTGCTGGCCCGCAGGAACTGGCGTAGGCTCCACACCTCGCTGGCCGCGCAGATCTGGTTGCGAGCCTCTTCGTCCCACACCCAACTGGTGCCGCGCCGTTGCCACACTGTGTCACGCAGTTGTCTCATCACTCGTACTCCCCATCGTCATCGAACAAGGAGGCCTGCGCAGGCTGGGGTGCTTGGCTGGCCTGCCATGTATTGTGGATGGACACCGCGCGCGAGGCTGCGTTACGGGTCGTTTGATCCGGTCCGTTGCGGTGCAGCCATTCCAGCAAAGGCTTAAGCGCTACATGCGGCTTGAAGTTGTCGTTTTTCAGCGTGTCTGAGGCATTGATGCCGCTGCCGTCGAAGCAGGCGCCAATCAGCACCAAGGCCTGATCCAGATCGGAGGTCAGCTTGCGGCGATGCTTACCCGACCACTCGCGGGCGAAATCCAGCGGGTCGGTGCGGGTAAAGACCTTGTTCTTTTCTGCGCACCAGCCGCGCTGCACGAACTCGTCCGGCGTGGTAATCGAGCCTTTGAGGAACTTTTGCAACTGGTCGCGCTTCAGCGCAGGTGCGCTGCCGAAGGTGCGTAGGAATTGGCGCGTGATCGGCTCCGCATTGACCGGCGGCGCTTCCTTGCCCTTATCGGCGTCCTCGTCGATGAGCTGGTTGATGCCGACCAGAGCATCGCGCACGGAGATGGTGCGGCCTTCATCGACATAGACCTTGCCGTAGTGACGAGAGAAGTATTCCAGCGCCTTGCCACGTCGGATAACCTGGATGTCGGCGGCGGGCAGGCCTTCCTTGGCGTGGTTTTCCAACATGGTTTGCAACTGGCGCACGTCGGCCATCACCTCGCGGCGCATCCGGCCCCAGCTCACCGGCTTGGGTTCTTCGGTGCGCTTGCGGCAGACGTGAATGATGTCGTACTCGATGGTCTTGGAGCCGAACTCACCATCGCCCTTAGTTTCGTCGGAGCGAATGGGATACGTCGCTTCGAGGTAGTAGCCCGCATCGAATAGCGACTCCAGCACCGCCACCCACGGCTCGTCCTCGCTGTGGTGGAAGGTGAAGGCCAGGATGCCGCTGGGCTTCAGCGCACGATGCGCTTCACGCCAGCACTGCGTGAGTAGGCGCTGATAGAAACCGTCCGGATCTTCTGGCTCGCGCGCGCGGTTGGCAACGGCCTCCAACGACTTGGGTGTGTAGTCCTTGCCGAAGTAATCAGGGTACTTGTCCTTTAGCGCAAGGCGCAGCCAAACGTAGAAAAAATCGGACAGCTCCGAGTAGTGCAGCAAGCCGCCAAAAGGCGGATCGGTGATGACCAAATCAAGGCTGCCCGTGGGAACATGTGTTAGGTCGGTGGACGACCCCTGGAAGACGCCGACTTCGCCTACAGGGTCACCTGGATAGACCTTCTCACTCTTGCCTGTGACTTGAGCGGCCAAGGCCGCGTCCTGTCGCTTGAGCGTTTCAACGCTGACAGCATCCCACGGCGCCACAGCCCATTCGCGCCCTTCAATCAGGGCCTCACTACAAGAAACCCAGTTGCCACGGCCCAGTATCGGGAAAACGCAATTCTCGACGACGTTGTTCTTCGGATGGAAATTGTTGTTACTCAAATGAGGCACGAGCTTGTCGTACCCACTATCCCAGAAGCAGAAGGAATTCTGATTGCGCAGGTACTGTTGGTAAGCGCCAAGAGCGTACTCGCGCACGCTCCAGTCGTAGGTCCCGACATTCATGATGGCCTTCAGCAGTTGCGCGTGAACCAGCAACTGACGCGGGTTGAACATGTCTGACCAGTTCAGGTAACCGTGCTGCGGTAGCGGTTGCCGCTGGTGAGTCATGTGACCGAACGGAATTTCGCTCTTTGGCCAAAAGTCGCGTAGATCGGAATCCTTCCGTGCTTCCCATTCCGCAAAGGCCGTGTCGTACTGCCGGGCAAGTGCCGAATCGCACGCTGCAAAGAATCGACCACTGTATGGCTTCCCAGCGGCATCGCGCATGGGGGCATAGCCTTGGATTGCAAAGACACTTGAGGGTGCAGTTTTCTTGGTCGCCTCAAGCGAGGACACGATGCGCTGAGCTGTACCGCACGCTGCGCAAGCGAAGTGTGCAGGCTTTGGGACAGTACCTTTGTCTGTCTTGAATGAAAGTTTGGTTTTCGGATCAGTCACTTCGTCCGGTAACGCACCGCGCACTTCCAGCAATCGACCTTTCAAGGCTCGCGCCTTATCCCAAAGCGCAGTCGCTTCGGCATCGTCTTGCACAGAACCGCCGTAGGGCCGGCCGCTCGCATCCTGCTTCGCTTCGCCTGCTAGCCATTGCGGATGCACCAGCAGACTGAGTTCCACCTTCTTGTTTTTGCCCTTTCCGAGATTCACCATTGCGGTGTGACCGCAGTGCGGACAGATCACCCCCTTCTTGCGGTCGAGCACAGAGTACGGCGATTCGGTGGGCGCAACGTAGAAAGGCGCGTCGGGAGCCATGCGCGCGGCTTCTTCCTCCACATCGAACGCATTGCCACATTTGCCGCAGGTGTGCGCCCAATGCTTGACGGTAAGCGTCTTCACCGCCATCACCGGGCTGGTCATGATCGGAGTGCGGTGGCCGCAGCCTGTCACCTGGCAGGGGCCGTGTTTGGCCCAGAAGGTGTAGATGATCTCCGGGCCTTCGTACTTATAGTCCCTGCGCTGCTCACGCGGAATGGCGAGCGGGTCGAAGTCGGCGGGCATCGCTTTCTTGGTCGGCAGGTGCGTCCACGTTCCCTTTTCACCTTCCGGACCGTCGCAGTAGTAGTACGGCATGATTTGTGGCTTGACCTCGGCCTCGACGTCGGCGAGGAGCTTCTTCACTTCCTCTAGATCGACATTGGCCAGTTCCTGCTTGACCACGAACCACGCGACCGGGTTGAGGTCGTTGCCGACCATCTGCATTCCAAGGCGCGAGCCTTCCACCAGCGTGGTGCCGCCGCCCATGAAGATGTCTGCCACCTTGAGGTGCTTGAACGCACCTTTCTTCTGGTGGTTGGCGTAGTAGTTGTCCCACACCAGCTTGGCAGCGTGGGAAGGGTCATCCGGCGCTTTGGTCGCCGCCGCGATCAGCATTGAGCGAAACACGCTGGAACGCCGCCGTGCCCACCACTTCGACATCTGGTAGATCGGCTTACCCGCGTTGCCTTCGATGATTGCCACCTGATTGACTGGGAGGATCGGGAAATCCACCTCCAGGCAAGTCTTGGGGCGGTTTGGGTCGTTGAAGTCGACCGTTTCGAGTGCGACTGTCTTGCCCGCTCCGACGGCCTTGGTAACTTGTTGTTGAAGTAGTTCTTTCTTGGTGGCCATCAGCCGCAATCCTTACCTGGTCAGCTCGACGAAGGGCGACAACACTTCCAGCAGCGACAGGCCGCCATGCGTGAGCGTCGGGTATCCGCCCTGGCTGCGCCACTTTCTGCGGCCCAAGGCAAGCAGGTGGGCGCCGTGAGGGCTGTTGATCTGCAGTACCACGGGCGGCACGAAGGGGCCGGTATCTCCGGCTCCCGCCTTGCTGCGCGAGCTTCCAAACGTCTGCTTGAGGAATTGGCCGACCTCGCCATCCGCATCGGGGAAGTAGCCGGTGGCCGCGTAGCCGTGATCGGAGGTAATCACCAGCCGCCGCCCGGTCGCGAGGCGCTCGACGAAGGCCCAGAAGTCATCGCTGGACAATTGCTCGGCCACGTCCTTGGTCAGCGGCTCCAGCCCTTGTCCTGCACCGGAGCCGTCGTGTAGCTTGGCGTCGGGCCAGGGGTGCCAGAAGATCTGGTTGGATGCGCTGCCAACCAAGGCTTCGCAGTCCTTCCACGGCAAATCTACCGTCTCGGTACTGGCGGCTTGCAGCTTGTGCGCCAGGCCGCCGCCGTTGTTCTGAAGCTTGCTGCGACTGGCGAAGCCGAGCGCGCGGGCGAACTCATCGGTTTCGCCGGGCAGTTCGGAGGCGTTGGCAGTGACTTCGTGCGTGGTGAAGCCGCGCTCCTTCGCGCCCTGCAACAGCCACGGCAGTTCGCGCAGGGAAAGGCCGTCGAGGATCAGCACCGCCTTGGCGCTGAAGGGCTCGGTCCACCAGCGCAGCAGACGATCCGAGGTGCGCTCGACGCTGCTGCCAAAGGCTTGCCACAAGTCCCAACCGCTGGAGGACAGGAACAAATCCAGTGCGCCGATTTCGCGGTCGCGCCGAACGACCTCGCTAGACGCATTGCCTGCGGCTAGAGGCTTTCTGGCGATCTCGACGGCCTGCTCGACGATGACGCGCCAAGCATCGGCATCCGAGCCTTGGGTCAGAGCCTGCAAGGCGCTGGTGGTTAGTGCCATCAATCGTCCTCCTTCTCAAGGTTCAGCTCGAAGGTCATGCCTTCGGGCAGCTTTTTGAGCAGTTCCTTGAGCTGCGCGCCGCTGGCGCCGGACATCTTGATGGACACCTCCGCGACCTTCGTGGCTGGGCCGATGCCCCAGCCTTCGATCTTGCCAATCAGATTGAGGGGCGACGTGGCCGGGTTCGACAGCAGGATGCGCGGCTTGGTAGCGCTGCCGCCACTGCCGAAAATGCCGCCTGGAGCAGGTGAGTGAGTGGGAGCGGTCGGGCCCCCCGATGTGGGTTCGGGCACGCCCGGCGCGGGGACAGTTCCACCATCTGACGGAACTCCGTCCGAAGACGGTGCAAGCGGCGTGGAGCCTCCCGTTGCAGGCACGGCCGAGGGCAACATCACGAACACGTCGTCGAGATGGCGGCCCGTGAGCGAGAGTTTAGGGCGCAAACGCCGCCACGCGGTGTCCTCGTCTTCACCCGGATTCGTTTGCAGGTACTCCATGCCGCGGACATTGATGGCGACCTTGCCCTTGGCGCACAGGCGCAGCAGGCGTTCCTTCATCGCTGTCTCGCCCAACCATGGGATGCAGTCTTGCCCGGCAGGGCGCGGCTCTTGCAACTCGCGCAGCAGCTTGCCGAGCGATTCGCTATTGCTGGCGTATTCGAGCACCAGTTCCTCGAAGTCCTCCGGCACAAACAGATCGCCGGTCAGCACCTCCTCGATGGCTTCGGGAATCTGCGAGCCCTGCTTGTCGAGACGCTCGACGCTGAACTTGCACTGTGCGGGCTCGGCGAAATTCCAGCGTTGCAGCACAGCAAAGCGGTCGAACCGTTTCTTGAGGTTGTCGCGCAGCGTGTTCTCGAATTCCTTGTGTAGCTTCTTGTATTCGGGGTTCTGGCCGCCCCATTCCTGTGCCTTCATTTCGGCGCGAGCGAGGATGAGCAGGTCGCGATCCATGAAGGAGTTGGTACTGCCCGTGCGCGGCAGCAGGAAGCGTACCGTGTTGCGGCGCTTCTGCAACTGGTCTTTAAGCCAGCGGCCCAGCGTGGCGTCGAGCTTGTCGGCTTCCTCGGGCAGCACGAGGATGGGCAGGAGGCGGTCATCCCATCTGTCGGGTTGCTCGGCTTCATCGAGTGCTGTCCACGGATCATTGACCCACGACTTAGGTAGGGCGATGACGCGGAAGGTCTTGGCGACTTCGTCGCTGCCGCCGAGGACGTAGCGCACCTGTTTTCCGAGCTGCGCCTGATCGGCGCCGTCGGCGAACAGTTTGTCATTGCGCGCGTAGGCCATAAGCTTGGCGCGTGGGTTCTCTTCTTCGCGGAACAGCAGCTTGGTGCCTTCCTGATGGATGTTGAAGCTGTTTTCGACGATGGTCGCCAACTCGACCTGGAAGGCATTGTCGTCCACCGGCTTGCCACGGGTGATGTCTAGTTGCAGCGTGAGGGGGTCGGCTCCGGCGAGGTTACCGACCGCAATCGAGCGCAGCCACAACGCGCCGATGATTTCCTGCAGATGTGGCGCGATGTTGGCGTGGTCGTGCCGCGCCTCCTGCACCGAGATGATGTTCTGCTGCGCCTTCTCGCGCAGCGTGCGGTGGTGCTGGTTGGCGACGGCTTCGAGCAGTGCGCCGATGCCCGAGGTGTCATCGTCCAGCCGGAAATCGGCGGCGGTGAGCACGGGCACGGCTTCGCCACGGCTCTTGTAGAGGTTCGCGAGGATGCGAATCAGGTCGCGCGTTTCCTGCGCGTCGGTGGCGATCAACACCTGTTCTTCCAGTAGACGCAGCAGGTGCGGCGCGTAAGGCCAGGATTCGTTGAACTCGCGGCGTTTGCGCTCCTGCTCGGCGGGCGGCACGTCGAGCAATCGGAAGGATTCGGCGACGTGCTGCGCAACCAGCGAATCGATGGTGCCGCTGGCGATTTGCAAGCGATTGTCGAACAGGCGGTGCAGGAGCATCCGGCGGCGATCCTGCTGGATGCGCTCGGCGCTGCCGCCTGCCTTGAAGTCAATGGCGACCGGGTTGACTCGATGTACCTGCTGATATGCGTCGCTGCCGCCGTTGCGCACCGAGATCACCAGCACCAGCAGGTCCGGACGCTCCTTGGCGATCTCCGAAAGAATCTGGATGAAGTTGAACGCCCAATTCTTCCACGGGTACTGCTTGGTGTTGGTGAGGCCGTCGTACCACGTCTGGAACTCGTCCAGCAGCAGCATCGTCGGTTTGTTCTCCAGCAATTCGATGATTAGCTTGTCGGACGGGATTTCGGTCTGGGATACACCTTGGCCTTCCCACTTGCCCTTGATAAAGTTGCCGTGCGGATGGTTCTCGAGCAGCACGTCCCACAGGAACTTGTAGCGGTGGCGATGCAGGCTTTCGCCGATGACGTGCATGCCGTCGCGCAGGGCGATCTTGCCGATGCTGGCGTCGGCCAGCGTGGTTGCCCAAGCATTGAGCCACGAGCCGGTCGAGGATGGATCGGTCACCGCATGGTAGAGCGCTGCCATCAAGTGCGACTTGCCGAGGCCGCGCTCGCCGATCACGACGACAGGGCGTCCCTGGTTGGGACCGACCGCCTCGATGCCTTTTAGTAGGTCATGTGTGGGATAGGTGATCTGCAGGAACTGTTGGGCCGCGATCTGGGTTGCACCGGTATGCTGATCATTGGACAGCTCAATGGCCGTCCCCTTGAGGCGCTTACCCCGGAATTCTTCGCGTAAATTCAGTCCAAGCACTACTTATCCTCCCTGTTATCTGTTTGGCTTTGCGCCGCGTCATCCTCGTCACGTCCGAATCCTTCCTTCGACTGCTGTTTGATCCAGCCGTCTATGTCAGAACACGAGAAGCGCCAGCTTCCACCCACTTTGAAGGCGGGAATTTTCTTAGCTGCGGCAAGCCGGTAGATTGTCCGCTCAGTGACCTTTAGGTAATCAGACACCTCCTTGATCGTGAGGATCTGCGCTTCGTTGGTTGTGGACATGAAGATTGCAGTGCTCGGGGTAAACGGGAAAATAGTACAAGATTTTCAGGGCAACGGAAAAGCAATGAGCGGGTGGCGCGTTCCTGCCTTTCGGCTGGAAGCTACAGAAGGGGCAGGCTGTTCGGAAGCAGTTAGACGGGTCGCCTGAGCTCTTGTTCGATACCTCGTTTTTCAAGGCGAAGGTTCCCGACGCGCCAGCAGTCTTCGTGCGACTGAAGGATGGATCCGCCATCCGTCAGCCCGCTATCTTTTGGATAGCGAACTTCTCGGCATTAGTGCGGCTTCGGTGGCATGCCATGATGGGCTTTGAACCATCGCCACCGGGTTACGGTGCAGTGGCTGGATTCATCTGGTGCGCGACGTAGGCCGCCCAGTCTTCCATCAGCTGCCTGCGCTTCTCTACCATGTCGCTGCGGGCGTAGGCGCGCACTGTCTGGTCACCGACCAAGTGCGCCAACGCAAACTCAAGCATCTCGGCGGGGTATTGGGTATTGTCCATGCCCCAGGTTCGGAACGTCGCGCGAAAGCCGTGCATGGTGTACGGCTGCTTCAGGCGGCGCAGCAACTGCGTGAACACCATGTCGCTGTAGGTCTTGCCGCGAGGCGAGGGGAACACTAGGTCGTTGATACCGGCATCGCCTGCCGAAGTGCGGCCCTCTGCCTCACGCTCGGCCTGCTGGGCGCGCGCCGCCTGCAGTACCTTGGTGGCCCTGCTCGACAACGGCACGCGATGCTCGCGTCCGGCCTTCATTCGTTCCGGGGGGATCGTCCAGTTGCTGAGCGACGCATCGAACTCCGACCAGCGGGCGCCGCGAATTTCGCCCGAACGGGCGGCCGTCAACACGCCGAACTCGAATGCCAGCTGCACTGTGCTGGTTGCCGTGCTGGCGTGGACCTGGGCGAGCAGCGCACCGATCAGCGGATGCGGGCAGGACGGATGGTGCTCGACCCTGCGAGCCTTCTCGTTGGCGCCCAGTGCGATCCTGACCTGCTCCCAGAACTCGCTATCAACGCCACGGCAATAGTCTTTGGCCGCACCGAAATTCATCACCTTGCGAATCCGTTGAAAAACTCGGTCTGCCGTTTCTGCTTTTTCTTTCCAAATCGGCTTCAGCGCCTTGAGAATTTCATATTTTCCGATTTCAAGAATTGGAATGTGGCCGAAGTGCGGAAAGGTATAGGTGGTCAAGGAATTGATCCATTGCTCCTTGTGCTTGATACTCTTCCACTCGTCGGCGTGTTCCTTGTAGTATTCTTCTGCGCACGCTTTGAACGTCATGCTAGCTTGTTTCAATTGAATGGCGGCGGCCTTCATTTTGATTTTATTTTGCTCGCGATGTGGAATAGGGTCGATGCCTTCGGCGATCTGAATCCGGTGTTCTTGGGCGCGCTCACGAGCACGTGCCAAACTCACATTAGCTAGGGAGCCAAGCCCCATGTCGCGGGTGCTGCCGAGGAAGGTGTAGCGCAAAATCCAGGCTTGGCTACCCCCTGGGGCCACCCGGAGGTACAGGCCACGGCCGTCGAGGTGATAGCCTGGTTTTTTTGCTTTGGTTCGAATGCTGGTAATGGTTAAAAGGTTGTGGCGGGTCATGTTTTGGCTGTAGCTGCACCTTGTTGGGCGTGGTGCATTTAAGGTGCTATTTGGCAGACCAATTTTACCAAATGCAGGCCTAAAAACATGCCTATGCTTTTGCCCATTATTTGTGATGGCCGTTAATGGCCGTGTTGGGTGTTATTGGGTGGTCAATTTTTTGTAAGTGCTTGCAGGCAAAGGTTTTTTGTACTTTGCTGGTTGCTATTGGGTGGCGCTGATTTTATAATTTGGCTCCCTCCCTCTCCTCCAGATTCAAGCCCCTGTAGCAGCCCTGCTACAGGGGCTTTGTCTTTGGGCCGCCCATGCGCCTCATGGCGCCCGTTGCGGCCCCTCACACACCCTGCGCTGCAGCACCGGCAGCAACTGCGGCCCCAGCGACTTCAGCAGCTGCGTCGGCAGCGCGCTCGTGAACCGGTGGCGGGCGGCGTGGGGCTCGTGGACGTAGGCCAGGATCGTGCCGAAGTAGCGGTCGCCGATCATGAAAACGAAGGTGGCCGAGCGGTCGATCTTGCGCTGCGAAATCACCCGTCCGCCGCGGCCGGTCTGTTCGTAGCGATGGTCGCCGGTGCCGGTCTTGCCGCCGATCTCGAGGGCGCGGCCGCTCTCGTCCACCAGCGCGCCCTTCAGCCGCCGCGCGGTGCCGTCGTTCACCACCTCGACCAAGGCACGGCGCACCGTGGCGGCCACCTCGGCGGGCAGCACCTGCTGCGCGCTCGCATGGCGCGGCTCCAGCCGTGTCTCGTAGGGCGTGTCGCGCGCGAAGTGCAGGGCGCCGACCCGTTGCGTGGGCAGCCGCACGCCGTCGTTCGCGAGGATGCCCATCAGCTCCGCCAGGGCGGCCGGCCGGTCGCCCGACGCGCCGATCGCGCTGGCGTACGACGGCGTCAGCGATGCGAACGGGTAACCCACGCGCTGCCAGGAACGATGAATCTGCGCAAAGGCGTCGAGTTCGATCAGCTCGCGCAGGCGCCTGTCCTGCGCGCTCTTGTGGCGCGTCTTGAAGAGCCAGGCGTAGACCTCCTGGCGTTCGCGCACGCTCGCGTCCAGCACCTCGGTCAGCGAGGCGCCGGGGTGGCGCCGCAGGTAGCCGACCAGCCAGAGCTCCAGCGGATGCACGCGCGCGACATACCCACGATCGGCCAGAGACAGGCCGGCGTAGGTGCGGCGCAGCGTCCCCAATGCGCGCGGCGAGTCGGCGCCGCGTCCCAGCCGCTGCACCAGAAGTGCGTCGAGCCGTGCGTCGTCGGCCTCGGGCTCGATGGTGAACAGCACGCTCGCCAGGCGCGGTGCCGACGGCTTCAGGCCGCGCAGCAGCAGCGCTTCGGCGTCCGCGGCCGGCAGGTGCTGGTACTTGCGATGGAAGCGGCTGAGGAAGGCTGAGCCTTCGCGGTCGGCAAAGCGCGCGAGCAGCTCGCGCCGGCCCGGGTCGGCGGGGTCCTTCAGCAGGCGCTCGGCGCCCGACGCGCCACCGAACATGCGGTGGCGCACCAGGTCGCGCATCAGGCGGATGAACACCAGGTTGACCGAATGCTTGAAGCCTTCGCGCACGGTCATCGAACTGCTGTTGCGCGAGCGCTCGAAGTTCTCGAACTGGTGCAGGCCGCCGCCGGTAAAGAAGGCCTCGCCCGGGTTCGCCGAGTACTTGCGCTCCATCGCCGCCTCCAGCATCGGCGCAAGACGCCGATCCTTGGCGCGCAGGAGGTACTGCCGCGCCCACGTGCCCAGCGGGTCGCGCGGGTTCGGCGCCAGCGCCGACAGCTGGGCCGGGCTCAGGTCGACCCAGCCCGCGTGCAGCTCGGCCACGAGCTCCAGGTAGCTGACCAGGGTGCGCAGCTTGGCGGTCGAGCCCAGGTCCAGCCGCGCGCCCTGGTTCACGTCGAAGGGCTGGTCGATGTTGTCGGCCTGGATGCGCAGCAGGTTGGTCCCGGCACTGCGCTCGAACAGCGTGAAGCTGTAGATCAGCGGGCTGGGGTCGGCGCCCGGGTCGAGCATGTGGGAGCCGACCAGCCCCGCGGCCTTCGTCGCGGCGGGCGTGCGCAGGCCGGCCAGCACGCGCGCCACCAGCGCCTGCGCTTCGCCGTCCAGGCTGGTTTCGGCCTCGAGGTCCAGGCGCTCCAGGTCGTAAGCCCGTGGCACGTCGAGCAGCGTGCCGATGTGGGTGCGCAGCGCGGTCGCGGCCTTGCGCTGCACGAAGTCGGGCCGGGGCGTCGGCGGCAGCGGGGGCTGCAGGTGCAAGGACAGCGGCAGCGCCGCGTCGCGCAGCGTGGGCGAGATCAGGCCGGCCTCGGCCATCAGCCGCAGGTAGCTGTCGGTCAGCCGCGCCAGGCTGGCGCCGTCGCCGAGCAGGTGCTGCGACGGACGGCGCTGCGCGATCATCAGCGACAGCGCCTGCTTGAAGGCCTCGGCCTGCTGCCGCAGCGCCTCGTCCGTGGGCGCTGCCGCCTCTTCCGCCTGATCGGCGAGCAGGCGGTTGATTTCACCGAAGTCGCGCCCGTACCAGGCCCACAGGCCGTCGCCCAGCCCGTGCACCTCGCCCATGCCCGGGCGTGCGGCCAGCGGCACGGTGTCGAGGTAGTCGACGACGATCTGGCGGCGCCGCGCCTGCGTGTCGTCGCCGTCCTGGTAGGCGCGCAGCGAGGCCGACGCCATCTGGCGCAGCTTGTCGCCGACCGACCCGGTGCGGCCCTGCGGCGAATGGCGGTACTTCTCGAGCTGGGTGGCCAGCGTGCTGCCGCCCGTCGCCGTCTGGCCCAGGCCGACCGCGCGCAGCGCCTGCTCGAGCGCCGCCTTGGCGAAGCGTTCCGGATCGATTGCGGGGTTGCGCTGCAGCGGCTGCGCGTCCAGCAGATGGCGGTCTTCGACGAAGAGCAGGGCGCTCACCAGCAGCGGCGGCACCTCCTCGAAACGCTCGTAGGCATGCTTGGGCACGCGGGTGTGCAGCAGCGCCGTGTCCCGGCAGTCGCGCACGGTCAGGCCGGCCTGGTTTTTCTCACGGTAGGGCGCGAAGAGCCCGTAGTCCTGCAGTTCGAGCAGCCGCGGCGACATGCGGGCCTGGCGGGTGACGACATAGCCCTGCGGCGCCAGGCGTTCGACGTAGCCCGGCAGCTGGTGGTAGCCCAGCCGCTCGTCGTAGGGCCCGGTCCGGGGAAAGCGGATGGCATCGCTGGCACCGTCTTCGACGCTGAAGCGGGCGCCCTCGGCCAGGTCGCGCCACAGGGCCGATTGCAGCCGGGACGTCTTCAATTCGTCCAGCACGAACAGGGCAAGCCCGCCTCCCACGGCGAGTCCCGCGCCGATCCAGACAAGCTTCTTGAACCAAGTCATGCTCTGCCTCGCGAACAGTCCACACCATGGGTTCGTCAGTGACGATGATGCGCTTTTTGAGGCGATTTGGCATGCGTGCGACGACGCAATCGGCCGGAGTCATGCACTTCCGCCGCGCGGCAGAAGAGGTACCTCGACACACATGGCGCATGTCGATCTGCACGGACGTGCGGATCTATCTCAGGGCGAACTGACCTGCTAACCCTTCACGACCTCGGACACCCCACTAGTCGTCGGAATCCTGTGGGCCCGCCAGCAGCCCGAGCACCAACCCGCCGAGGACGATGGCCAGGGCAAGAATCAGCGATGCCTCTGCGAGTAGTCTCATGGTGTCCTGCAATCGATCTCCCCCTCACGATGTGGCCTGCCATTGAACGTGCGTTCGCTGACTGGCGGCTGAGTGCGGAAGCAGAAGGGTTTTGTGCGGGGCTTCAGCCTGTCTTCAGGTAAGGCGCGGATACTGGCGGCGACGGTCTTCTGGCGTTGGTAGAGGACGCTTCGGCACCCGCCCTTCGGGGTGGTTCCTCGAGGCCGGAGGTCGTCACGGTTTTCTTGTCGCGCGGACGCATGCTCAGGCTCGCGCGCTTTCGCCGAGCCACACCGGCTCGTTCGAGGTGTCCGGGAAGTCCGCGGTGTCGATCAGCGGCGCCTCGTCGACGTCCGACGCGCGCCGCGCGGCCGGCGCCATGTGCCGCAGCTCGTAGCCGCGCCCATACACCGAGACCAGCACGAACTCGCCGCCCTTGTGCAGCGACAGCTTGCGGCGGATGCTGGCCACGCAGCAGTCCAGCGTGCGGCTGGTGCGTTCGATGCGCGCATCCACCCACAGCGAGGCCAGCAGCCAGTCGCGCTCCAGCAACCGGCCGGCGTTGCGAAACAGCAGCAGCGCCAGTTCGAACTCGCGCGGCTTCAGGCGCACCTCGGTGCCGTGGCACACGACCACGCGGCGCTCGCCCAGGAACTGGTAGTCGCCGAAGCACGCGGCCGTGGCGTGCGGCTGCAGCAGCGTGCGGTTGCGCCGCAGCGATTCGCGCACGCGCAACTCCACCTCGAACTCGTCGACGGGCAGCACCGCGAAGTCGATGCTCGCGCCCTGCGTCTCGCCGCCGGCGGCCGACAGCACGTCGACCAGCAGGTCGCGCTGCGAGGCGCGCGCCACCAGGAAGATGGGAATGCGCAGCGCGCGGCACATCGCCGTGAGGATCGGCCAGGCACCTTCGTCCTTCAGCACCACCAGCAGCAGGCCGAACTGCAGGCCCTGGGTGATGGCCAGCAGGAAGTCCGTGCTGTCGTCGAAGCACACGGGATCGCAGCCCATCAGGCGCAGGCGGTTGCCCCAGCCGGCCTGTTGCGCCTCGTCGCAGCCCACCATCGCGATGCGGCGCGCGCCCTGCTGCGCGGCCATCACGCGCGGGCTCCCCGGCGTGCGACCTTCTCGTGGCGGGGCGTTGGCGTGGCAGGAGAGGTCTTCATGTCGGTGGCATCCATGCGAAGGTGGTGAAGGGCGTCCCGGGGCGATGGCGTGGGCTCAGGGGCGGGCGGCGGCCGTGCTGCGCGGCAGCTTCCAGCCGATGCCCGCGTTGAAGCCCCAGTCCCGGCCCGTGCTGGACACACCCATGCCCCAGGCCATGTCGCCGTCGTCCGAGCTGCGCTTGAAGCCCAGTGCCGCGGCCGAATAGCCCCGGTAGCTGCCGAAGGCCAGGCCGATCGCCTGTTCGCCCGGCCGGTACGTCGGCACGTAGGCGGCCGACATCGCGATGGCCATGGCCGCGCCCGAGTAGGCGATGCGCGCCGTCTCGCCGACGGCCGCGCGCACCGGGTGCAGCTGGCCCAGGTTGATGGCGTCGTCCGGGCGCACGGCGGGCGCCAGTTCGAAGGCATGGGCGCTGGCGCACGCGAGCCACAGCATCAGCACCCGCAGGATCGCGGTGCGTCGGAGGGCGAAACGTGCGGACGCGTTCACGGCTGCTGTTCAGCCGGCGGCCAGCCGGGTGCCCGCGCCGGCCTGCGTCTTGCGCACGCCGTCGGGGCCGTAGAAAGGTTGGGCGCGGGCCTGCAGGAAGTGCAGCGCCTGCTGCGTGAAGTCCAGGTGCGCGTACACGAGCGTGCCGTTGTGCAGGTTGCGGTTGCGCGCGTCTTCGGCGAGCGTGAGCAGTTCGCTCCAGGCCTGGCGCGTCGGCGCACCGCCCGCGGCCGCGGCGGCGTCCGCACCCGCGCGGCCGGGCGCGAAGCCGAGCGCCGCCTGCAGCGATTCGCGCTGTTGGTCGAGTTCGGCCATGCGGTCCAGCAGCGCGGTCTTGCGGCCGGCAATGGCGTTGAGCGCGTCGAAGTCGCTGGCCGACATGGCCTGCGCCTCCTGGTCCAGCACGACAAGGAAGTCCCCGATGCAGCCCGCTTCCGCGCGCAGGTGCGCCAGCAAGGTGCTCATGCCTGGCCCTTCGGCGCGAGCAGCTCACGCACGCTGGCCAGCAGGCCGTCGGCGATGCGCTCGGGGCGGATCTCGTAGCGGCCGGCGCGGATGTCCTCGCGGATGGCGGCCACGCGCGCGGCGTCGAAATCGCTGCCCCCCACGGCGGCGGGCATCGCATGGACGAGCGCGGAGACGGGCGCTGCTTCCTTCGGGCGCTGCACGGCCTCGGCGGGCGTCGACGGAGCCGGCGCACCCGGTGCAGGTGTGCGGTGCAGGGGCGTGGCCGAAGGGGCGGTGGGATCGATTTTCAAGGTGATTCCTCAGGGGCTGACCCGTATATCGGCAGCCGGTGCAAGAACTTTAGGAAGGGCGTGCATGAAGTGAAGCCTGCGCCAACGCGGCGGCCGCTACTGCACCAGCCGGACCTGTCCTTCCTCGTCGGCCACGCCGCGGATCACCCGGCCGTCCAGCGTCCTGGCCTGCACCACCGCGCCCACCGCGGCACCGCTCAGGGCCTTGGCCTCGGTGCTGACGACAAAGCCCGGCCCCTGCGCCACCACCTTCACGGCCTGGCCCTGCTGGATCACGGCAACGCCGCGCAGCAGTTCCTTGCGGATCGGGGCGCCGGGCGCGACGCGGTTGGCGCTCACCACCCCGACCAGTTCGGCCGCGCTGGTGACCACCGAGCGCGGCAGCCGCGTGAGGTCGCCGGTGCGCTCGACCACGTCGCCGGCGCCCAGCGCCCGGCCCGCGTCGATGGCGCGCGCGGCCACCAGGTAGCGGCCTTCGACCGCGACACGCGCCTGCACGAAGCGCGTCCACGGCCGCTCGGCATCGCAACGCACGCCCACCGAGACGCGGCCCCACGGCGTGACGCCCGGCGGCAGGAACACCTCAGGGGCTTCGCACGGGGGCAGGGCCTCGGTGCCGCGCCCTTCGAGGCTGACCGTCACCTTGCCCGGCAGGCCGGCGCTCTGCACCTGGAGGTAGGTCTCGACCGCCTTCGCGGCCGCGTCGCCTGCGATCGCACCGGTCGACATCGCGCACGACAGCCCCACCGCGCAGGCAGTGCGCAGCAGGCGTTGGCGAAGCGGCGAGAGGGTCATCGAAAGCGAAAGAAGAGGGCCAGAAAAATGAGGACGCCGGTGCAGGAAAGCCGCAACCGGCGCCCCTGGATTCTTATGAATTCACCCCGCCGGCGAAGGTGCGAGCAGCAGGCGAAACCCCCCTTTGTTCGGACGATTGCCAACGCGCCGCATGCATAGACTTGCTTTCCATCGGTCGCTGCGCCCCGTGCACTGGCGACGCCTCAACAGATGGAACAAAGATGATCGACAAGCTGGATGCGGCGTTTCGCTTCCACCGCGAAGCGCTCCATCTCCGGGCCCAGCGCCAGGAGGTGCTCGCGGCCAACATCGCCCATGCCGACACGCCGAACTACAAGGCGCGCGACTTCGACTTCGGCGCGCGCCTGAGCGAGGCCGTCGAGCGCGGCCGCGCCGCCTCGTCGGTGTCGATGGCCACCACCTCGTCGCGCCACCTCGCGGGCCAGGCGCAGGCCACGGCCGCCGACGACCTGCAGTACCGCGTGCCGCACCAGTCCAGCCTCGACGGCAACACGGTCGAGATGGACGTCGAGCGCGTGGCCTTCGCCGACAACGCGCTGCGCTACGAGTCGAACCTGACCCTCATCAACGCCAAGATCAAGTCGCTCCTGTCGGCGGTACAGCCATGAACATCTTCGACGTGGCGGGCTCCGCCATGACTGCGCAATCGCAGCGCATGAACGTGACCGCGAGCAACCTCGCCAACGCCGAGAGCGTGGCCGGCCCCGACGGCCAGCCCTACCGCGCCAAGCAGGTGGTGTTCGAGGTGGCGGCCTCGGGCCGGCGCGACATCGGCGGCGTCAAGGTGGCCGGCGTCATCGAAGACCCGTCGCCCGCCAAGCTCGTGTTCGACCCGAAGAGCCCGCACGCCAATGCCGAGGGCTACGTGGCGATGCCCAACGTCAACGTGGTCGAGGAGATGACCAACATGATCTCGGCCTCGCGCAGCTACCAGGCCAACGTCGAGGTGCTCAACACCGCCAAGACGCTGATGGTCAAGACGCTGACCATCGGCCAGTAACCCACGCACGCACACGCGCCTCCCGCAGGAAGAACACCGACCCCATGGCCCTTTCCGACACCTCGTCCATCAGCGGGCTGAACGCGCCCACGGCGGCGAACAGCAACAACAACGTGTCCAGCGCCGACAGCGAGCAGCGCTTTCTCAAGCTGCTCGTCACGCAGCTGAACAACCAGGACCCGCTCAACCCGATGCAGAACGCCGAGCTCACCTCGCAGCTCGCGCAGATGAGCACCGTGAGCGGCATCGAGAAGCTCAACGCCACGCTCTCCGGCCTCGTCAACCAGACCGGCGCCAACCAGCTGCTGCAGGCCACCTCGCTCATCGGCTACAACGTGCTGTCGCCCGGCGACGTGCTCACCACCAAGAAGCCCGAGGACGGCAAGGACCCCGCCACGCAGGCCTTCGCCGTGCAGCTGCCGGGCACCGCCGCCGATGTCGAGATCAAGATCGTCGACAGCACCGGCAAGGTGATCCGCACGCTCGACGCGGGCGCCATGAAGGAAGGCGTCAACGCCGTCACCTGGGACGGCAAGGACGACCTGGGCGTGGCGGTGCCGCCGGGCGCCTACCGCTTCACGGTCGATGCCAGCAACAACGGCACCACGGTGAAGGCCACCGCGCTCACCTTCTCGCAGGTGGCCGCCGTGAAGCAGGGCGCCGGCGGCGTCACGCTGGAGCTGGCCTCGGGCGCCAGCATCGGGCTGGGCGACGTGCGCCTGTTCCTCTGAGCTTTCGTCTTCGTCTTCGGCGTGGCCCGTGCGGGCCGCGCCCTTCGCACTCTTCTTCCTCGCACCGAACAAGGACCCCCTCATGAGTTTCTCCCAAGGCATCAGCGGACTCGGCGTGGCCGCGGCCAACCTCGACGTCATCGGCAACAACATCGCCAACTCGGGCACGGTGGGCTACAAGTCGGCCGCCGCCACCTTCCAGGACGTGTACGCCGGCTCGCGCGTGGGCCTGGGCGCCTCGGTGTCGGGCGTGACGCAGAACTTCACGCAGGGCGTGACGCAGTCCAGCACGCGCCCCCTCGACGTGGCCATCCTCAACGGCGACGGCTTCTTTCGCCTGGCCAGCCCCAGCGGCGAGGTCTTCTACTCGCGCAACGGCCAGTTCACGCGCGACAAGGACGGCTACATCGTCAACGCGCAGGGCCTGCAGCTCACCGGCTACGGCGCCAACGCCAGCGGCGGCATCAGCGGCGGCACGCCGGGCCCGATCCAGGTGCAGGGCGGCATGATGCCGCCCAAGCCCACGGCCAACATCGACGCGCAGTTCAACCTCGACGCGCGCAGCACGGTGCCCACCAAGACGCCGTTCAACCCCACCGATGCCGCCACCTACAACTACCCGAACGCCATCGGCCCCATCTACGACTCGCTGGGCAACCCGCACGACGTGGCCGTGTACTTCGTGAAGACGGCGGCCAACACCTGGAGCGTGTACGGCACCTCCGACGGCGCGCCGCTGAACGGCGGCGCCGCGCTGTCCAACGTGACCTTCGACGCCAAGGGCGTCATGACCGCACCGGCCTCGGGCGCGTTCAACATCGGGCCGCTCACCTTCACCAACGGCGCCTCGCCGCTCACCGCCTCGGTCGACCTCACGGGCACCACGCAGTTCGGCAGCGCCAACGGCATGAGCAAGCTGGGCCAGGACGGCTACAAGTCGGGCGAGCTCACCGCGTTCTCGATCAACCCCGACGGCACCATCACCGGCAAGTTCTCCAACGAGCAGACGCGCCTGCTGGGCCAGGTCGTGCTGTCGTCCTTCGCCAACCCGAACGGCCTGGAGCCCAAGGGCAACAACGTGTGGGCCGAGACGCAGGCCTCGGGCAATGCGCTCACCGGCACGCCGGGCGAAGGCACCAAGGCCGGCTCGCTGGCCTCGGGCGCACTGGAGTCGTCCAACGTCGACCTGACCTCCGAGCTGGTGAACCTCATCGTCGCGCAGCGCAACTACCAGGCCAATGCGCAGACCGTGAAGACGCAGGACCAGGTCATGCAGACGCTCATGAACATCCGCTGATCGGGAGCACTTCGTGGATCGAATGCTGTATGTCGCCATGAGCGGCGCCAAGCAGGCCATGGAGCAGCAGGCCGTGGTCGCCAACAACATGGCGAACGTCTCGACGCCGGGTTTCCGTGCGCAGATCGCGACCTTCCGCGCCGTGCCCGTGGTCGGCGACGAAGCGCCCACGCGCGCCTTCGTGGCCGCCACCACGCCCGGCGCCGACTTCACGCACGGCCCGCTCACGCAGACCGGCCGCGCGCTCGACGTGGCCGTGGGCGGCCAGGGCTGGCTGGTGGTGCAGGCGGCCGACGGCAGCGAGGCCTACACGCGCGTCGGCAACCTGCAGATCGGCGCCGACGGCCAGCTCACAACGATGGGCGGACGCCCCGTGGTGGGCGACAACGGCGCACTCACCGTGCCGCCGGGTTCGGCCGTGAGCATTGCGTCCAACGGCCTCGTGGGTTCGCGCGACGCGGCCTCGACCACGCTCACCGGCATCGCCGAGGTGGGCCGGCTCAAGCTCGTCAACCCGCCCGTGACCGACCTCGTGCGCGGCGACGACGGCCTGTTCCGCATGCGCGCCGACCTGCCGCCGGCCGAGGCCGACGAGGCCGTCACGCTCATCTCGGGCGCTATCGAGGGCAGCAATGTGCAGCCCGTCGATGCCATGGTGGCCATGATCGCCAACGCCCGCAGCTTCGAGATGCAGATGAAGTCGCTGCAGACCGCCGACATCAACGCGCAGACCGCCAACAAGCTGCTGGCCTACGGCTGACCCTCTTCCAGGAACTCCTTTCAATGATCCGCTCCCTCTACATCGCCAAGACCGGCCTGGACGCGCAGCAGACGCAGCTCGACGTGGTCTCCAACAACCTGGCCAACGTCGGCACCACCGGCTTCAAGCGCAGCCGCGCCGTGTTCGAAGACCTGGTCTACCAGAACCTGCGCCAGGTCGGCGGCCAGAGCTCCGACCAGACGCGCCTGCCTTCGGGCCTGCAGGTCGGCACCGGCGTGCACGTGGTCGCCACCGAGCGCATCCACTCGCAGGGCAACCTCACCAAGACCGACAAGCCGACCGACGTGGCCATCAGCGGCAGCGGCTTCTTCCAGGTGCTGATGCCCGACGGCACCACCTCGTACACGCGCGACGGCTCGTTCCAGACCGATCGCGACGGCCAGCTGGTCACCGCCAGCGGCTTCCCGGTGCAGCCGGCCATCACCATCCCGGCCAACGCCACCAGCATCACCGTGGGCCGCGACGGCATCGTGTCGGTGGTGCAGGCGGGCGGCACCAACACCGTGCAGGTCGGCCAGCTGCAGCTCGCGACCTTCGTCAACCCGACGGGCCTGCAGAGCCAGGGCGAGAACCTGTACGCCGAGACCGACGCCTCGGGCGCGCCCAACCAGGTGAACCCCGGCGTGGACGGCGCGGGCACGCTGAGCCAGGGCTATGTCGAGGCCTCCAACGTCAACGTGGTGGAAGAGCTGGTCAACATGATCGCCACCCAGCGTTCGTACGAGATCAACAGCAAGGCGGTCCAGACCTCGGACCAGATGCTGCAGCGCCTGGCCCAGTTGTGATGCGGGCGGGGGTGCGTCTTCTTCGCCGTGCGGCGGCGCTGCTGCTCGCCACCGCGCTGGCCGCCGGCTGCGCGCAGGTGCCGCGCGAGCCGCTGGTGCACCAGCCGATGACGGCGCGTGCCGACCAGTACGCGGCGGTGCAGGCGCGCCGCGCCCCGGGCGCGATCTTCCAGGACGGCCCCGGGGCCAACGCGCTGTTCGAAGACCGCCGTCCGCGCAACGTCGGCGACATCCTCACCATCCTCATCAGCGAGAAGGTCAACGCGACCAAGAACTCGGGCGCCAATGCCAGCCGCACGGGCAACACGACCAGCGTGTTCGCGGCCATTCCCAAGCTCATCGGCGGCCTGCTCGACGGGCAGGACACCAAGCTGTCGGGCACCAACACGCTCAACGCCAAGGGCGGCGCCAACGCCAACAACACCTTCAACGGCGTGATCACCGTCACCGTGACCGACGTCATGGCCAACGGCAACCTGCTGGTGAGCGGCGAGAAGCAGATGGGCATCAACCAGGGCACCGAGTACATCCGCTTCTCGGGCGTGGTGAACCCGCGCACCGTGTCGGGCAACAACACCGTGCCCTCGACGCTGGTGGCCGATGCGCGCATCGAGTACTCGGCCAAGGGCTACATCGACGAGGCCCAGCACATGGGCTGGATGCAGCGCATCTTCTTGAATGTGATGCCATTCTGATGACACACCTCCAGTCTTCGCGCACCTCGAATCGCTGGCGCATCGCGGCGCTGTGCGCGCTCCTGTTCATCGCGCCCGCGCATGCGGAACGCCTGAAGGAACTCGCCAGCATCCAGGGCGTGCGCGACAACCCGCTCATCGGCTACGGCCTCATGGTCGGCCTGGACGGCACGGGCGACCAGACGATGCAGACGCCGTTCACCACGCAGAGCCTGAACAACATGCTGCAGCAGCTGGGCATCACGATCCCGCAGGGCGTGAACATGCAGCTGAAGAACGTGGCGGCCGTCATGGTGACGGCCACGCTGCCGTCGTTCGCGCGGCCGGGGCAGAACATCGACGTCACGGTGTCGTCCATGGGCAATGCCAAGAGCCTGCGCGGCGGCACGTTGCTGATGACGCCGCTCAAGGGCGTGGATGGCGCGACCTACGCCGTGGCGCAGGGCAACATGGTGGTGGGCGGCGCGGGTGCGTCGGCCAACGGCAGCAAGGTGCAGGTCAACCAGCTGAGCTCGGGGCGCATTCCCGCCGGCGCGCTGGTGGAGCGCACGGTCGAGGCGCCGGTGGGTGCGGAAGGCTCGTTCACCATCGAGCTGAACCGCTCCGACTTCGGCACCGCGCAGCGCGCCACGGACGCCATCAACCGCCAGTTCGGCGCCGGCACCGCCGAAGCCATGGACGCGCGCGTGATCCGCGTGCAGGCGCCCGAGCCGCAGCGGCGCGTGGGCTTTCTCGCGCAGCTGCAGGAGCTCGAGGTCACGCCCACGCAGGCGGGTGCGCGGGTGGTGGTGAATGCGCGCACGGGCTCGGTCGTGATGAACCAGGCGGTGCGCGTGAAGGACTGCGCCATCGCGCACGGCAACCTGTCGGTGGTGATCAACACCGAGCCGGTGATCAGCCAGCCGGGCGCATTCTCGGGCGGCAGCACGGTGGTGGCGCAGACCTCGCAGATTTCCGTCAACCAGGGCGGCGGCGCGATCCAGATGGTGCGCGGCGGTGCCTCGCTGGCCGATGTGGTCAAGGGGCTGAACAGCCTGGGCGCGAACCCGCAGGACCTGGTGTCGATCCTGCAGGCCATGAAGTCGGCCGGTGCTTTGAGCGCCGAGCTCGAGATCATCTGAGGCCGGAGTCATGACCATCTCTTCCCACACCGCGTGGACCGGCGCCGACGCGGCCAGCCGCAGCGGCGCGCTCGACCAGCGCTTTGCGCTCGACGTGCAGGGCGTCGATGCGCTGCGGCGCACCGTGCGCACCTCGCCCGAAGAAGGCCTGCAGCAGGTCTCGCGCCAGTTCGAGGCGCTGTTCATGAACATGGTGCTCAAGAGCATGCGCGAGGCGACGCCTTCGAGCGGCCTGCTCGACAGCCAGGACCAGAAGGTCTACCTGTCGATGTTCGACCAGCAGCTCACGCAGAACCTCTCGGGGCGCGGCGTGGGGCTGGCCGAGGCGATGCTGGCGCAGCTGCGGCGGCAATTGCCTTCGGCGGCGCCCGAAGCCGACGATGGCATCGGCACGCGGCCGATGTCGCTGGAGCCGCCCGCCGGCCTGCCGTACGGCCCGCGCGCGGGCATCCCCATCGGCTCGTCGCCGGGTGCGCGCGTGTCGACGGCGGCCGACCTTGGTGTCTATCAAATGAAGAGCGGCCCCGCGCCGGCCGCCAACGCCTCGCTGCAAGGCCAGGTCGATGCGTTCGTGGACCGCATGGGCGCCTCCGCGCAGGCGGCCAGCGCCGCCAGCGGCGTGCCCGCGCCGCTGATCCTGGCGCAGGCCGCGCTCGAATCCGGCTGGGGCAAGCGCGAGATCCGCGCCGACGACGGCACGCCCAGCTTCAACCTCTTCGGCATCAAGGCCGACAAGGGCTGGAAGGGCGCGACGGTCGAGACCACGACCACCGAGTACATCGACGGCGAGCCGCAGAAGGTGCGCGCGAAGTTCCGCGCCTACGCCTCGTACGAGGAGGCCTTCACCGACTACGCGCGCTTCATCACGCGCAACCCGCGCTACGCGAACGTGCTGGCGACTGCCGACCCGGCGCAGGCCGCGCACGGCCTGCAGCGCGCGGGCTATGCCACCGACCCGCGCTACGGCGAGAAGCTGGTTCGCATCATGCAGAAGTTCGGCTGAGCCCTTCGCACAGCCTGACTGCCCGGACCCGAGAACAACGACACGAGAGGCCCCGAGAGGAGACAAGCGAATGACGATAAAGAACTGGACGATCGGAATGCGGCTGGGCGCCGGCTTTGCGCTGGTGCTGGCGCTGCTGGTGGCCGTGGCGGGCATCGGCGTGCTGCGGCTGCAGGGCGTGGGCGAGGCCACGCAGGACATGGCCTCGCGCACCCTGTCGAAGGAGCGCTTGGCCACGGCCTGGCAGCTGGGCACGGCCACCAACAGCGTGCGCACCTTCTCGCTGCTCAAGAGCGACGACGCGCAGGTGCAGGCGCATCTGCAAAAGCAGATCGCCGCCACCAGCGCCACCATCTCCGAGACGCAGAAGGCGCTCGAGGCGCTGCTCGTGTCGCCGGAAGAACTGGCGCTGAGCGCCGACATCCAGAAGCGGCGCGGCGAGTACATCGCGCTGCGCCAGCAGATCCTCCAGCTGAAGACCGAAGGCCGCAAGGACGAGGCCGCGACGCGCACCGACACGCAGCTGCTGCCGATGCTCGACGGCTACGACGCGGGCATCCGCGCCATGGTGGCGCACCAGCAAAAGCACATCGACAGCACCGCCGCGGCCATCGACGCGCAGTACCGCGCGGGCCTCCTCTACATCGTCGCGCTGGCCGTGGCCGCGCTGGCGCTGGGCGCGGTGCTCGCATGGCTGCTCACGCGCAGCATCGCCGATCCGGTGGCCGAGGCGCTGCTGATCGCCGAGACCGTGGCCTCCGGCGACCTGAGCCAGGAGTTCGAGACCGAGCGCGGCGGCGACTTCGGCCGGCTGCTGCGCGGCATGGGCGAGATGGAAGACACGCTCACCGACCTCGTGACGCGCATCAAGGCCTCGACCGATTCGATCGCGGTGGCGTCGCGGCAGATTGCGGCGGGCAACCAGGATCTGTCGTCGCGCACGGAAGAGCAGGCCAGTTCGCTGGAGCAGACGGCGGCGTCGATGGAAGAGCTGACCTCGACGGTCAAGCAGAACGCGGACAACGCGCGGCAAGCCAATCAATTGGCGGTGTCGGCTTCGGAAGTTGCAGTGAAGGGCGGCGCTGTGGTGTCGCAGGTCGTGGACACGATGGGGTCGATCAACGCCTCGTCCAGGAAGATCGTCGACATCATCGGCGTGATCGACGGCATCGCATTCCAGACCAACATCCTGGCGTTGAATGCAGCGGTTGAAGCTGCGCGTGCGGGTGAGCAAGGTCGCGGATTCGCCGTCGTAGCCTCCGAAGTGCGAAGCCTCGCTCAACGCTCCGCAGCCGCCGCCAAGGAAATCAAGACGCTGATCGGCGACTCGGTGGAAAAGGTCGAGGAAGGCAGCAAGCAAGTCGCCGAAGCGGGCCGCACGATGGAAGAGATCGTGGGCAGCGTCAAGCGCGTGACCGACATCATGGGCGAGATCACTGCGGCGAGCCAGGAACAGACTTCGGGCATCGAACAGATCAACCAGGCGATCACGCAGATGGACCAGGTCACGCAGCAGAACGCGGCGCTGGTCGAAGAGGCCTCGGCCGCGGCGCAGTCGCTGCAGGAACAGGCCGGCGCTCTGGTCGAGGCCGTGAGCACCTTCAAGCTCGACGCCGACGAAGCCGTTGCGGCCTGAGAACGCCTCGTGTCCACGCATTTCCATCCGAAAGCCCTGCGCCGCGTCGGCATGGGCTTCGCCGCATTGCTCCTGCTGCTGGCCGTGGCGCTCTTCCTCGGCTTCCATGTCGGCACCGGTTGCGCCTGGGCGCTCCATGCCGTGTGGGCACTCGTGGGTGCCGCCGGCCTGACGGGCCTGGGTCTCGCGGGCTTCGCAGCGCATGCGCGGGCCCATTCGAGCCGTCACGAGGCCAAGGTCGCCGAGCGGCTGGACCGGGTGTTCCAGCACGTCAACGCCACCGACGCCTGACAGGGAACGCATGCGCCCGCGCCCCGATCCGCGCCTTTCTTTAGAAAAAAGACTCAAGTCTGGCGGCGCGCTGCCGATAACAGAGAGACGGGGTGGCGCAGGCCGCCGTCCCGCCATGCCGTCATGTCATGCCGGTGGCCCGCCGCGCGATGCGGCCACCGTCCCCCGTTATTGAAGGAAGAGAAGCGCAATGAGTTTGAAGGATCTGAAAATCGGCACCCGCCTGGGGCTCGGCTTCGCGGTGCTGCTGCTGCTGATGGCGTTCATTGCGGGCACGGGCGTGCTGCGCCTCACGAACGTGGGCGAGGCCACCGACGAGATGGTGCAGGGCGCGCTGGTCAAGGAGCGGCTGGCGGCGGAATGGCTCAGCCTGCTCAAGTCGAACACGGTCGCCAACTACGCGATGGTCAAGACCACCGACCCCGATGTGGCGGCCTATTTCGCCAAGCTCCAGGCGGCCGGTTCGGCGCGCATCACGCCGGCGCAGAAGCAGCTGGAAGCCATGCTCGCCACGCCGGAAGAAAAGGCGCTCTATGCCGCGGTGGTCGCGGCGCGCGTCGTCGTGCTCGAGACCGTGGGCACGCTCAACAAGCTCAAGGACGAGAAGAAGATCGACGAAGCCAATGTGCTGGTCGACACCAAGTTCAGCGCGGCGCTCGCCGTCTACGCCGGCGCCGTCGAAAACCTGGCCAACCACCAGCGCGAGAAGATCGACGCCGCCGCCAAGGGCATCGCGGCCGACCACACCGAGGGCCGCACCACGCTGCTCGTGCTGTCGGCCATCGCGCTGGCGGTGGGTGCGCTGTTCGCCTGGCGCCTCACGCTGGGCATCGTGCGCCCGCTGGGCCACGCGCTCGAAGTGGCCGAGACCGTGGCGGCCGGCGATCTGAGCGCGAACATCCGCGTGGACAGCCGCGACGAAGCGGGCCAGCTGATGCAGGCGCTGAAGGACATGAACGCGAATCTCGCCAAGGTGGTGGGTGAAGTGCGCACGGGCACGGAGACCATCGCTACAGCCTCGGGGCAGATCGCTTCGGGCAACCAGGATCTGTCGTCGCGCACGGAAGAGCAGGCCAGCTCGCTGGAGCAGACGGCCGCTTCGATGGAAGAGCTGACCTCGACGGTGAAGCAGAACGCGGACAACGCGCGTCAAGCGAACCAGCTAGCCGTCTCTGCTTCGGAAGTGGCAGTGAAGGGCGGCGCCGTGGTCTCGCAGGTGGTGGACACGATGGGCTCGATCAATGCTTCGTCCAAGAAGATCGTCGACATCATCGGCGTCATCGATGGCATCGCGTTCCAGACCAACATCCTGGCGTTGAATGCGGCGGTTGAAGCTGCGCGTGCCGGTGAGCAAGGCCGAGGCTTTGCGGTGGTCGCATCCGAAGTCCGCAGCCTCGCCCAACGCTCCGCAGCCGCCGCCAAGGAAATCAAGACCCTGATCGGCGATTCGGTGGAAAAGGTCGAAGAAGGCAGCAAGCAGGTCGCCGAAGCGGGCCGCACGATGGAAGAGATCGTCGGCAGCGTCAAGCGCGTGACCGACATCATGGGCGAGATCACGGCGGCGAGTCAGGAGCAGACCTCGGGCATCGAGCAGATCAACCAGGCGATCACGCAGATGGACCAGGTCACGCAGCAGAACGCGGCACTGGTCGAAGAAGCGTCGGCCGCCGCGCAGTCGCTGCAGGAGCAGGCGGGCAGCCTGTCGCAGGTCGTCGGCGTGTTCCGCCTCGGCGGCAGCAGCAGCCACGGCAACGCGCTGGCCCTGGCCTGAAGGCGACGCACCGGCCATGCGTGTCAACCTGCCCGTCACCGACATCGAATACGAACTCTCGAAGGAAGAGGCCCTGGTGTCCCGCACCGACCTCAAGGGCCGCATCACCTACGTCAACCCGGCCTTCGTCGCGGCCAGCGGCTTCACGGCCGGCGAACTCCTGGGCAAGGCGCACAACATCGTGCGCCACCCGGACGTGCCGCCCGAGGCCTTCGCCGACCTGTGGCGCACGCTCGACCAGGGCCTGCCCTGGACCGGCCTGATCAAGAACCGGCGCAAGAACGGCGACTTCTACTGGGTGCTCGCCAACGTCACGCCGATCCGCCACCAGGGCCGCGTGGAGGGCTACATGTCCGTGCGCAGCCGTCCCGCGCGCGAGGACGTGCTGGCCGCCGATGCGCTCTACCGCCGCATGCGCGAGGGCGAGGCCAAGGGCCTCGAACTGCTGCAGGGCGAGGTGGTGCGCAGCGGCTGGGCCCATCCGTTGGCGCGGCTGCGGCGCATTCCGGTGCGCCGCCGCGTGTTCGGCGTGACCGTCGCGGCGGCGGCGCTGTCAGCGGGCCTGGGCGCGCTGGGCTGGATGGAAGCGTCCCGCCTGACGGCCGCGTCCGGCGCGCACAGCTGGCTGCCCACCGCCGCGGCAGCGGGCAGCCTCGGCGCTGCGCTGGCCTGGCTGGGCCTCGGTGCGTTCCTCGCGCGCACGGTGTTCCGTCCGCTCGACGAAGCCATCGAGGTGGCACGCACCATCGCGGGCGGCGACCTCGTGCGCTTCACGGTGCGGCCGGGCGACGAGATCGCGGGGCTGCTGCGCGCGCTGAACCAGATGAGCGCCAACCTCTTCGCGATCGTCGCGGACGTGGGCGCGAACGTCGCCGGCGTGATGTCGGCGTCGAGCCAGATCGCCTCGGGCAACGAAGACCTGTCCTCGCGCACCGAGCAGCAGGCCAGCTCGCTGGAGCAGACGGCGGCGTCGATGGAAGAGCTGACCTCGACGGTGAAGCAGAACGCGGACAACGCCCTGCAAGCGAACCAACTGGCCGTCTCCGCCTCCGAAGTGGCAGTGAAGGGCGGCGCGGTGGTGTCGCAGGTCGTGGACACGATGGGCTCGATCAACGCCTCGTCGAAAAAGATCGTCGACATCATCGGCGTGATCGACGGCATCGCGTTCCAGACCAACATCCTCGCGCTGAATGCGGCCGTCGAGGCGGCCCGTGCGGGCGAGCAAGGCAAGGGCTTCGCCGTGGTCGCGTCGGAGGTTCGCAGCCTCGCGCAGCGCTCGGCCGCGGCGGCCAAAGAAATCAAGACCCTCATCGGCGACTCGGTGGAGAAGGTCGAGGCGGGCAGCAAGCAGGTGGCCGAGGCCGGCCGGACCATGCAGGAGATCGTCGGCAGCGTGAAGCGCGTGACCGACATCATGGGCGAGATCACGACGGCGAGCCAGGAGCAGACCTCGGGCATCGAGCAGATCAACCAGGCCATCGCACAGATGGACCAGGTGACGCAGCAGAACGCCGCGCTGGTCGAGGAAGCGTCGGCCACGGCGCAGTCGCTGCAGGAACAGGCGGAGGGCCTGGTCCGGGCCGCAGGGGTATTCAGGACCGGGGCGGGCGAGGGTGCCGGCGCCCGGGATGCGTATTGAACGAGGAGAAGAACACATGTTGAACAACACCAGAGACACATCGCCGCGATCGAATGGCGCGGCGCCGTCCGCGTCCACCGTGGCCAACCGCCTGGAGGTCGTGACCTTCAAGCTCGGCGACGAGGAATACGGCATCGACATCCAGAAGGTGCAGGAGCTGCGCGGCTACGACGCCGTGACACGCATCGCGAACGCGCCGGACTACATCAAGGGCGTGGTCAACCTGCGCGGCATCATCGTGCCGATCATCGACATGCGCATCAAGTTCGAGCTGGGCGCGCCCACCTACGACCAGTTCACGGTGGTGATCGTGCTGAACATCGCGGGCCGCGTGGTGGGCATGGTGGTGGACAGCGTGTCCGACGTGATCACGCTCACGGCCGAGCAGATCAAGCCGGCGCCCGAGATGGGCTCGGTGCTCGACACCGACTACCTGATCGGCCTGGGCACGCTGGACGAACGCATGCTGATCCTGGTGGACATCGACCGGCTGATGTCCAGCGAAGAAATGGGCCTCATCGAAGCCGCCGCCACCGTTTGAGGACCACCCCATGACATTCTTTTCGAACCTTCGCATCGGCACCCGCCTGACCCTTGCCTTCGCCATCGTGCTGGGGCTGACGCTCATCTCCAGCGCGGTGGGGCTGATGTCGGCGCACAGGAACGCCGAAGCCACGCGCATCATGATGCAGAGCCCGCTGGCCAAGGAGCGGCTCATTTCCGACTGGTACGTGCTGACCTACTCGGCCATCGCGCGCACCTCGATGATCGCGCGCACCACCGACGAGGCGCTGCCGATGCTCTTCGCCGACGTGATCTCCGAGAGTGTGAAGAAGGGCAGCGAGACCATGGCCAAGGTCGAGGCGCTGCTGGTCACCGACGAAGAAAAATCGACCTACAAGTCCATCGTCGAGCTGCGCGCCAAGTACCAGGCCGCCAAGGACGAGGTGACCCGCGCCAAGGCCAGCGGCAACACGGTCGAGACCGTGCGCGCCTACCAGCTGTCGTTCCAGCCGGCCGCCAAGGCGTACGAGAACCGCGTGCTCGAACTGCTGGCCATCGAGCGCCGCGCCATCGACGACATGAGCCACGCCATCGACGCGGCGAATGCGAAGAGCTTCAACCTGCGGCTGCTGCTGACGGCGCTCACGGTGCTGCTGGGCGGCCTGTTCGCCTTCTTCATCTCGCGCAGCATCGTGCGCCCGCTGGCCAAGGCCGTGGGCGTGGCCGAGACGGTGGCCGCCGGCGACCTGAGCGCGAACATCCGCGTGGACAGCCGCGACGAGACGGGCCAGCTGATGCAGGCGCTGAAGGACATGAACGCCAACCTGGCGAAGGTGGTGGGCGAGGTGCGCACGGGCACGGAGACCATTGCCACGGCCTCGGGGCAGATCGCCTCGGGCAACCAGGACCTGTCGTCGCGCACGGAAGAGCAGGCGAGTTCACTGGAGCAGACGGCGGCGTCGATGGAAGAGCTGACTTCGACGGTGAAGCAGAACGCGGACAACGCGCGGCAGGCGAACCAGCTGGCGGTCTCCGCTTCGGAAGTCGCAGTGAAGGGCGGCGCGGTCGTGTCGCAGGTCGTGGACACGATGGGTTCGATCAACGCTTCGTCCAAGAAGATCGTCGACATCATTGGTGTGATCGATGGCATTGCATTCCAGACCAACATCCTGGCGTTGAATGCAGCGGTTGAAGCAGCCCGTGCGGGTGAGCAAGGTCGCGGCTTTGCGGTCGTTGCCTCCGAAGTCCGCAGCTTGGCCCAACGCTCCGCCGCCGCCGCCAAGGAAATCAAGACCCTCATCGGCGACTCGGTGGAAAAGGTCGAAGAAGGCAGCAAGCAGGTCGCCGAAGCCGGCCGCACGATGGAAGAGATCGTCGGCAGCGTGAAGCGCGTGACGGACATCATGGGCGAGATCACCGCCGCGAGCCAGGAACAGACCTCCGGCATCGAGCAGATCAACCAGGCGATCACGCAGATGGACCAGGTGACGCAGCAGAACGCGGCGCTGGTCGAGGAAGCCTCGGCCGCCGCGCAGTCGCTGCAGGAACAGGCCGGCGCCCTCGTGCAGGCCGTGAGCGTCTTCAAGCTCGACGCGAACGCGGTCGCAACGACCCGCGCCAGCTTCACGCGCATCACGCCAATCCCCAAGCCGCCGAAGCCGGCGCCCAAGCCGCGCGCCAAGGCGCTGCCCACGCGCCGTGAACCCACCGGCGCACCGCAGCTCGCCATGGCCGGCGACGCCAAGGGCGACTGGTCGGAGTTCTGAGAAAGACGGCATGACACCGCGCGCCCTCAACTTCGGGCGCGCGCTGCCGATAACCAGCGAGCGGCATCGCGCGTGATGCCGCTCCCCCACACCCCTTTGACAGGTAAAGCCTTATGTCCGGAAGCATGTTCTACACAGGTCTGAGCGGCCTCGCGGTCGCCCGCACCGCGCTGATGACCACGGCCCACAACACCGCCAACGTGTACACGGCCGGCTACAGCCGCCAGATCGCGCAGATCGCCTCCGCGGGCGGCATTGCCAGCGGCTCGGGCTTCATCGGCTCGGGCGCCAACGTGACGACCGTGTCGCGCAGCTACGACCGCTACCTCACGGCGCAGCTGGCCACCGCGCAGTCGCAGTCGGCCGCGCTGGCCACCAACGGCGTGCAGGTCAACCGCATCGACCAGCTGCTGGCCGACAAGACCTCGGGCATCGCGCCGCTGATGCAGAGCTTCTTCACCAGCGTGCAGGGCGTGGCCAACACGCCGGCCGACCCGGCGGCGCGCCAGCAGATGATCAGCGCGGCGCAGTCGCTGGCCAGCAAGTTCCGCGCGACCGACCAGTACCTGTCGGACCTGAACACCTCGGTCAACGAGCAGATCGTGGGCAGCGTGAGCCAGATCAACACCTACGCCGCCAAGATCGCCAGCCTGAACCAGCAGATCAGCCAGATGAGCGCGGTGGCCGGCGGCCAGGCACCGAACGACCTGCTCGACCAGCGCGACCAGCTCGTGAGCGAGCTGAGCCAGGTGGTCGACGTGCGCGTGCTGCAGCAGGACGACGGCAAGTACAACGTGTTCATCGCCACCGGCCAGTCGCTGGTGGTGGGCGACCACGCGTCCAAGATGGCGGCGGTGACGTCGTCGGCCGACCCCACGCGCCAGGTGGTGGCGCTCTCGGGCTTTGCCGGCAACACCGTCGAGCTGGACGACAGCGCCTTCACCGGCGGCGTGCTCGGCGGCCTCATGGCCTTTCGCAAGGACACGCTGATCCCCACGCAGAACGCCATCGGCCGGCTCGCCATGTCGGTGGCCGACGCGGTGAACGCGCAGCACAAGCTGGGCGTGGACCTGAACGGCGCGCTGGGCCAGAACTTCTTCTCGCAGGCCGTGCCGGGCACGATCGCCAATGCAGGCAACAGCGGCAACCTCGAGCTCGGCGCCACGCTGACCGATGCGTCCAAGCTCACCACGAGCGACTACAACGTCAGCGTGACCGACGTGGCGGGCACGCTCACCTACACGGTCACGCGGCTCTCGGACAAGACGCCGATGGGCAGCTTCACCACCTTCCCGATCAGCTTCGACGGCGTGAGCCTCACGGCCGCGAGCGGCACGGCGCAGGCCGGCGACTCGTTCCTGGTGCAGCCCACGCGCACCGGCGCGCGCGACCTCGAGGTGCTGGTGCGCGACCCGGCCAAGGTGGCCGCCGCCTCGCCCGTGATCACCGGCAACACCGCGGGCAACAAGGGCAGCGGCGCGCTGGGCGCGGCCACCGTCGATGCGGCCTACCCGGGCTCGCCGCTGGCCGGCAACGTCACGCTGAGCTTCAACGCGGGCACCGGCACGCTGTCGGGCTTTCCGGCCGGCTCGGCCGTGACCGTCACACGTGCCGACGGCACCGCCACCAGCTACCCGGCCGGCACGCCCGTGCCCTACACGGCGGGCTCGAAGATGAGCTTCGACGGCATCACCGTGGCCATGACGGGCGCGCCCGCGCAGGGCGACACCTTCACCATCGGCAAGAACACCGGCGGCGTCTCCGACGGCGGCAACGCGCTGCTGCTGGGCGCGCTGCAGCGCAAGACCACCATGTCGAACGGCACCGCGACCTTCAACGGCGCCTACTCGCAGCTGGTGAGCGACGTCGGCAACCGCGCCATGTCGATCAAGGTGGCCGCCGTCACGCAGGACAGCGTGACCGGCCAGATCAAGGCCAGCCAGCGCGCGATTTCGGGCGTGGTGCAGGACGAGGAAACCGGCAACCTGCTGATGTTCCAGCAGATGTACCAGGCCAACGCCAAGGTGATCCAGACCGCGTCGGCCATGTTCGACGCCATCCTCGGCATCCGCAGCTGATCGTTCACCCCCCGCACAGATTTCAGGACCCGCGATGCGCATCAGCACCCAATCCTTCTACGAACAGAGCCTGCAGTCGATGGGCCTGCAGCAGCAGAAGCTGTTCAAGGTCCAGCAGCAGCTGGCGACCAACTCCAAGTTCCTGACGGCCGGCGACGACCCCGTGGGCGCGGCGCGCGCGCTCGGCGTGAGCCAGACGCTGGCGGAGGGCGCCCAGTTCACCACCAGCCGCCAGCGCGCGGCGCTGGCGCTGTCGACCGAAGAGAATGCGCTCAATTCGGTGACGGCGATCTTGCAGAACGTGAAGACGCTGGTCGTGCAGGCCGGCGGCGGCGGCCTCTCGGACGCCGACCGCGCCTCGCTCGCCACCGCCATCCAGAGCAGCCTGGAGCAGCTCGTGGGCGTGGCCAACAGCGACAACGGCAGCGGCCAGTACCTGTTCGCCGGCTTCAAGAGCGGCAGCCCGCCCTTCGTGATGGCTGCCGGCGGCGGCGTGCAGTACGTGGGCGACCAGGGCGAGCGGCTGATGCAGATCGACGTGGCGCGCCAGATGTCGACCTCGGACGATGGCCGCAGCATCTTCCAGTCGGTGCAGGGCGGTGCGGGCTACGTGACCTCGGGCTCGCCCGCCAACACCGGCTCCGGCGTGTTCGGCGCGGTGAGCATCACCGACGCCACCGCACCGAACTACGGCAAGGATTTCACGATCCGCTTCACCGGCACCGACTACACGGTGACGACCAAGGACACGCCGCCCGTGGTGGCCGCGAGCGGCGCCTTCACCGCCGGCACCCCGATCTCATTCGGCGGCGTGCAGATCGCCATCAGCGGCACGCCGGCCAACGGCGACAGCTTCGACGTGTCGACCGCGCAGAACGCCGGCACCGACATCTTCGCGGCCCTGGGTGAGCTGGTGACAGCGCTGCGCGCACCGCTCAACGGCGGCGGCGCGGCGGCCCAGGCGCAGCTGCGCAATGCGTTGAGCACCGCCAATGTGAAGGTCACGAACGCGCACGACAACGTGCTCACCGTGCTGTCGTCGGTGGGCTCGCGCCAGGTCGAGCTGCAGGCGCTCGACAGTGCCGGTGCGATGAACAAGCTGCAGGAAGAAAGCTACCTGTCCTCGATCGAAGACCTCGATCCGTACACGGCGATTTCCGAGTTCTATCAGCGGCAGTCGTCGCTGCAGGCGACGCAGATGACGTTTGCCAAGTTGAACAGCATTTCGCTTTTCAACTACCTGTGAGGGTGGGGTGGCCAGCGGCTGCGTGCTGGCCACTGGAGGGGGAAAGCCGATCGTCGCGATGGACGCGGGCAGAATGCGTCGGCTGGCTGCCGTCGGTCGTCCGCCTGGCAGCCGCGCACCACCCCCACCTTCCTCGGAGAATCGATCCATGGCCGAACGTGCATATGGGGCACCGGCACCTGCGACCCAGACCACGCTGGCTGGAGAGCGCTGGTACGGCAAGGACATCGACCGGCAAACCTACACCGCCGTCCTGTTCAGCGATCTCGACCTCACGGAGGCCAGGAACACCGGCTCGGTGTTCACCGACTGCACGTTCCGGAGCGCGCGCTTCAATTCGTCGGTCCACACGGATGCGGCTTTCGTCAATTGCACGTTTGTCGCCTGCAAGTTCTTCGACGCCAGCTTCATCGATTGCAAGTTCATCGGCAGCATGTTCGATGGCTGCATGTTCGAGGTGATGAAGGCGGTCGGCGGCGACTGGTCGTTTGCCGGTCTGCCGGGGGCCGACCTGCGCAAGGCGTCATTCCATGGCACACGGATGCGCGAGGTCGACCTCACGGGCGCTCGGTGCGACGGCGGCGTTCTTCGCGATGTCGATCTGTCGGGGGCCTGGCTGCACAGCGCCAACCTCTCGCGCTGCGACCTGCGCGGCAGTGACCTGAGCGCACTCGAACCGCAGCACGTGCAGCTCCAAGGCGCAGTTATCACCGCCGTGCAAGCCTTGACCATCGCCGAGGCGCTGGGAATGGACGTCAGGCCGGAGGAATAGAAACGAGACAGCGCGGGTGCGATGAACACGAGGCAGGAAGCAAGCTGCCTGCCGTTGGCGCGTGATTGCTTCTCCACCTGCGTTTTGCGAGGCGGGCCACCGGTTCCCGTGGCCTCCCACAAAAGTGGTATTTCGTTTGCGAATCGTCCGGCTAGATTCAGGCGCCATCCTGGAGGAGAAAAGCATGCCGATCGTTCGCACCCTGGCCCTGAGCGTCTTCCTGCTGGGCACGGCCTTGCCCGCCCTGGCTGCGAACGACGGCACCGACAGCCATTGCGTCATCGGCAAGGACAGCACGCTTTTCAACCAGTGCAACTACAGCGTCGACGTCGGCTTCTGCGTCGAGAACCCGCGGCAGACCAAGCACTTCTTCGACAGCTCCGAGGCCTTCCAGTGTCCCAACGGCGGACTCAGCACGCTGGGCCCCGGCAAGAAGGAGGGCAACCTCCTGCACGGCACCGTGCACTGGTGGGCCTGCTCGACCAAGCACCGGGGCACGGGCCGCTGGCGGTACGTGGAAGGGCGGGGCTACCGGGGGTACTGCTTCTCCGAGAAGGAGGCGAAGGCCGCGAATCCTGCGCCCTCGCAGCGAACGCGCGCCTCATCTGAAGAATGCAAGGCGCTGCAGCAACGCGCCACGCAGGCCTCGGGCCCCGGCGCGGACCGGGTCCACAACTACACGATGATCGAGTACCTCGATCGCAGCTGCGGCAACCTGACACCCGAAGACCGCGCGGCCACGCGCAAGGTCTATCAGCAGGAGTACGTGCGGCTCGTCTCCGAATGCAGGCATTCGGGCGCCAGGAACTGCGACTCGGCCGCCATGCCGAACGAGGCCGCGGCGCCGGAACGCCCGACGGTCCAGGCGGGCAGCGTCCCCGCGGCGAGAGCCTCCTCGCGCAGCGAACCCTCCGTGGACATGCTGATGTCGCGCTGCTCGGACGCCCTGCGGACCGCCATCGACACCTTCTATCAATCGGAGGTGGAGGCCGACCGCTACTACCGCCGCACGCACACAGGGTCTCGCGAGCGGGTGCAGGGCTGGATGACGGAAAAAGCCAGGGTCGAATACGCCGCAGGCGCGCTGGCCGTTCCGCCCCAGTCGCTGGCCGAGTACCACGCCGGGGCGCTGCAGGAGGCGGCGAGCCGGACCCGGCCGATGGGCAATGGCCTGCACGATCCCCATCGCGAACAGGCGCTTCTGCGGGCCTGCTACATGAAGGCCCGGCTCGACAGCCGCTAGAGGCCCGTGCGGGCGCGTCCTGTTCAGGCGCGGATGTGCAAGGGCGCGAACGACTTCACCAGGTCGTCCAACGCCTTCAGCTGCGTGAGGAAAGGCTCCAGCTGGTCCAGCGGCAGGGCGCTGGGGCCGTCGCACTTGGCCTGTGCCGGGTCGGGATGCGCTTCGAGAAAGAGGCCTGCCAGGCCTACTGCGAGGCCCGCGCGCGCCAGCTCGGCCACCTGCTCGCGCCGCCCGCCCGAGGCGATGGCGTTGGCCTCGCGTTGCTGGAGTGAATGCGTCACGTCGAAGATGACCGGCAGGTCCCCGGTGACCTTCTTCATGGTGCCGAAGCCGAGCATGTCCACCACCAGGTTGTCGTAGCCGAAGCAGGTGCCACGGTCGCACAGGATGACGGAAGAATTCCCCGCCTCCTTGAGCTTCTCCACGATGTTGAGCACCTGCGTCGGGCTCAGGAACTGGGGCTTCTTGACGTTGATGACTTTGCCGGTTTGGGCGAGCGCGACGACCAGGTCGGTCTGGCGGGCGAGAAACGCGGGCAGTTGCAGGACGTCCACCACTTCGGCGACGGGTTTCGCCTGCCAGGGCTCGTGCACGTCGGTGAGAACGGGCACGCCGAACGCCGCCTTGACGGCCTCGAAGATCTTCAGGCCCTCTTCCAGGCCAGGGCCCCGGTAGGAGTGGATGGACGAGCGATTGGCCTTGTCGAAGCTCGCCTTGAAGACATAGGGAATGCCGAGCTTCTGCGTGACCCGCACGTACTCTTCCGCGGCACGCAGGGCCATGTCTTTCGACTCGAGGACGTTCACGCCGCCGAACAGGACAAAGGCACTGCTGTTGCTGACGGTGATGGCGGGGGTGATGGCGACGGTGGTCAAGGCGAGCTCCTCTGAAGTGTCTGTTGCCCCGCATTCTCGCGGTTCGGCTCCTGGCCCAGAATGGGCCCCTGGCCACGCCAGCGACGTTGAACCCGAACCCCGCCATGCAACCTCAGCTCCGAACCTCCCGTCTCGTCCTGCGCCCGTTCGATCCCGACGACGCCGATGACGTGCAACGCATCGCAGGCGATGTGCGCGTCGCCGAGCCGACCGCGCACGTGCCCCACCCGTATCCGGATGGCGTGGCCAGCGAATGGATCGCCTCGCACGCTCCCGCATTCCGCGCGGGAACCGACGTCATCTATGCCGTGACCAGCGCCGACACGGGCGAGCTGCTGGGCGCGGTGCAGCTGGCCCACATGTCCACGCTTCATCGCCGCGCCGAGCTGGGCTACTGGGTCGCCTTCGCGCATTGGTCGAGCGGCATCTGCTCCGAAGCGGTCGGCGCCGTGATCCGCTACGCACACGGCGAGCTCGGCATCAGCCGCATCGTCTGCAGCTGCCTGCCGCGCAACATCGGCTCCGAGCGCGTCATGCAGAAGGCCGGGTTCCTCCCGGAGGGGCGCCTGGTGACGCATGTGAACCACCGGGGCGTCTTCGAGGACATGCTGATCTACGGCCTGAGCCTGCCTGGCCGATAAGGGCGGTGCACGAACCCGGCGCGGGGCCGGTGCGCCGTGATCCGCGTTAGGCTGCAGCGAACGCCATGAAAGTACTTTTCCCCAATCCCTTTGGCCGCGCAGCGGCATCGGCGCAGGCGGTCGAAGCGCTGCAGCGCCGCCTCGGTTTCTCCGACGCCTACGCCACCTTCCTGCGAACCCAGAACGGCTTCTCGCTGTACGAGATGGAACAGGCCGGCGACATCGCGGCCTATGTGCAGCCAGACGGTACGGCGAGCAGCGCCTCGCACGCCAACTTCCGGGTGCTCAACAGCTTCGGCGCATCGGACCCCCACTGCGACCTGGAGACGTTGCAGGCCGAGAGCCTGCTGGCCGCCTGGTTTCTGGACATCGGCAGCGACCCGGCGGGCAACCCGTTCGTGGAGGTGCTGCACGGCCGGCACAAAGGCCGGATCGCCAGCCTCGACCACGACCTCTTTGCAGGCAAGCTGGACACGCAGGAGTTCCTGGCCGACATGGAACTGGCCCACCTCCCATCGCTCAGCCTCGATGCGCAGGCCGATGCGCTGTGCGACGAGGCGCAGGGCCTGGTGTGGTTCCACGCCAGCGACATGCAATCCTTCCTGGACCATTGCATCCACTGCGACGACGATTTCTGGGGCTTCGTGGTGGACGAGCGCGCGCCCTGACGCAGTCGGATCAGTTTCTCGCCACGCTCCTGAACGCCGCAGACAGTGCGTCCACGGCCTCACGCGCCCGAGCCTCCCGGACCCGGGAGTGCAGCAGGACCGGCAGGCGCGGCAGGTCGGGCAGACCCAGCTTGGGGCCCACGTCGACGCAGCCCAGGGGCAGCATGCGCGGCGCCAACGCCGCGACGCCCAGGCCGGCCATCACCGCCGCCGCCACGGCCGCGACGCCGCCCCCCACAAAGACTTCGGTCCACGGGATGCCGGCCGTGTCCAGGAGCTGCTCCGCCAGCGCGCGCACGCCGCAGGGCTGCGCCATCGTGGCCAGCGGCAGCGGCTCACCCACGCGATGCTGCCAGCCTGCGGCAGCGAACCAGCCGAAGCGCTCCTGCGTCAGAAGCTTCCCGTCCGTGCGTCCGGCGTGCAGCCGGACGATGACCGTGTCGAGTTCGCGTCGGTCGTAGCTCTGGAGCAGATCGCCCGACGAGCCGATCCGGATATCGATCAGCAACTGCGCGTCTTGCGCGTTCATGCGGGCGATCAGCGCGGGCAACTCCGGGCCTGCCACGTGGTCGCTGATGCCGATGGTCAGTCGCTGGCGGGCACTCGCAAAGGCCGCCAGCGTGCGATCGTGGACTGCCAGGAGTTCCCGGGCATGTCCGAGGAAGGCGGCACCGCGCGCCGACAGTTCCACGTGCCGGGGTGTTCGCTCCAGGAGCCGGCAGCCCAGCCTGTCTTCGAGGCGTTTCAGTTTCAGGCTGATCCCTGCCTGCGTGGTCTGCATGACTTCTGCGGCGCGCGTGAAGCTGCCCAGCTCGGTGATGCGAACGAAGGCCTGAACGGCGTCGAGATCCAGCGGGCGATCAGTCATGACAAAAGATTGTTATTGAGATAAGTATCAATAGCAAATCCGAATACATAACATCCGCTGTTCCAAGATGACCGGAGTAGCGATGCCCACCATTCACATCTCGATGCGCGCGGGAAAGCCCGAGGCCTACCGGCAGGCGATCTTCGACAGCCTCTATCGCGCCCTGCGTGACACGTTGAACGTGCCGCAAGACGACCAGTTCATGACGATCACCGAGCACGAGGCCGCCAACTTCCGATATGGAGGCGCCTTTGGCGTCGCGCGCAGCGACGATCTCCTGTACATCCAGATCACCGTTTTCAACACGCGCACCGCGCAGCAGAAGAAGGCGCTGTTCCAGCGCATTGCGCAGCTGCTGGCCGAGAGTCCAGGGATACGTCCGGAGGACGTCTTTGTGACCATTGCCGATGCCCCCAAGGAGAACTGGTCCGTCGGGCATGGGCTGGCGCAATTTGCCTGAGGAATGGCTCCTTCAGCCTCCAAAGGAAAGCCTGCATCCATCGCGCGATTCCAGAAAACTGGTGGACGGAATTTGAAAGAGGCCGGCTTCCTCTTCCCGACCTGACGCTTGCTGACAACGCCACAGACCGCGCGCCTACTTCGCCAGGAGCGACGCAATCGCCGGCCCGGCCAGGCCGATGGTGGCACCCAGTGCATCGGCGTGGCCATTGGGACTGTTCATCTCGACATACTCTGCCGGCGTGCCTTGCGCCTTGAGGATCTCCACGGCGCGTTGGGACAGGAGCGGCGGAAAGATCTGGTCCGAGCTGATGCCCACGAACAGCGACCTGGCCTTGATGCGTTCTGGTTTGGCGCTGGGCAACTGCAAGGCCTTCAGCGTGTACAGCCAGCTGTTGGCGTCCATGCCCTTGGCACGCGCTTCGCCGATCTTCTCGAGGGTGGCATCGACCGCAAACTGGTTCGCGGCCGCTTCGCCGGGGTTCTTGCCCGGGTCGGCCCACTTCTGGCCGAACGCCTTGTCGGCCCAGGCGAAGCTGAGCGCGTCGAGCGTGACCAGCCGCATGGCCTGCGTCATGCCGGCCAGCGGCTCGGCCTTGCCGTGGTAGTCGCCGTGGGCCCAGTTCGGGTCCAGCCGCACGGCCGCGCCCCACGAGCTCATCTTGGCGATGGCGTAGGCCGGGCTGTCGACGCCAGGTCCCACGATGGACACCAGGCGTTGCACGCGCTCCGGGTAGGCCGAGGCCCATTCCACCGACATCCAGGCGCCGGCCGACGCGCCGGCCACGGCGTAAAGGGTTCGAATGCCCAACGCATCGAGCAGGGCCTTCTGCACCTCCACCGTGTCCCGCGCAGCCAGCACCGGGAAGCGCGGACCATACGGTTTGCCGGTGGCAGCGTCGATGCTGGCCGGGCCGGTGCTGACGACGGTGGCCGATGCGCGATTGGGGTTGGCCAACGCGTCGGTCGCGATGACGAAGAACCGATCGGTGTCGATCGGCAGGCCGGCGCCGATGATCGTGTCCCAGTAACCCGGCGCGGCGTCGCTCGCCGCATACCGGCCGGCGGCGTGCGAGGTGCCGGTGATGAAGTGATTGATGAGGATCACGTTGTCTCGCGCCGCATTCAGGCGGCCATAGGTTTCATAGCCGATGCGCACGCCCTTGATGACCTGGCCGTTCACGGTCGTGTAGGTGGGCAGGTTGAACACCTGCTTTTCCACGATGCCGTCGAAGGCCTGTGCGTTCGTCGTGACGAGGGCCGCACAGACGGCGGCCGCGGCGCAAAGCAGCGTGTTCGAAAGAGAAGAAGATCGTTGCATGGGGACTCCCGGGTGGTGAGGCCCGCACTGTCGGCGGCCGCAGCCGGGCGCGCATCCGGTTTGGCGCCCAAACGTCCAACCGAGGGTGCCAACGGTCGTGAGGCGGCATCGAGCGGTCGCCGTTCGGTCCCCTCAAACGACGGCTCGAGGACAAACTCGCCCCCACGAGCCCTCGATCGGTGGCGGCATGGCGTGCCAACCTCTACAGTGGCGCGATGCATGCAGCCGACGGCCACCCGTGATCCGCGTTGATTCACCGATTCCCGCCCGATGGCTGGGCGCAGCGCGGCTGACGGCCGGCGCGTTCCTGCTGTGCGCGATCGCGGCCGGGCTGCTCTTCTGGGCTGCTCCTGCACTCGAAACACCGGCGCGCCTGTTCGTCTTCGTCGAATGTGTCGGCATGGTGTTCGTTGCGTGCGTCGCGGTGCTGGGCCGCTTTGGACGACTGCGGCGAATGCAGGCGCTGCCCCGTTGGCTTCTGACCGGCGCGATCGCCATCCCGACGGGGTACTTCGGCGGTCACCTGGTCGCGCTCCTGATCCTGGGCGAACCGATCGGCCGCGTCGTGGGCCATGACAGCGACTACATGGTGGCGCTCGCCTTCGGCCTGGTGCTGGCCGTGTTCGTCCTCTACGTCGCCGCGACGCGTGACCAGCTTGCCAAGGAGGCGGTCGCCCGATCCGACGCCCAGCGCCTGGCCACCGAATCGGAACTGCGGCTGCTGCGCGCGCAACTCGAGCCTCACATGCTGTTCAACACGCTGGCGACTCTGCGCTCGCTCGTCAGCGAAGACCCGCGACAGGCCGAGCGCATGATCGACCAGCTGATCGTCTACCTGCGCAGCACGCATGCCGCGTCACGCGACGAGGTGACGACGCTGCAGTCGGAGTTCGCCCAGCTGAGGGCGTACCTCGACATCATGTCCTTGCGCATGGGGCCCAGGCTGGCCTATCGGCTCGACTTGCCCGCCGAGCTGGAGCGGATCGCCATCCCGCCGATGCTGTTGCAGCCGCTGGTCGAGAACGCCATCAGGCACGGCCTGGAGCCGAAGTTGGGCGCTGGTGGCGTCGAAGTGCTGGCACGTTCGATCGAGGGCGGCATCGAGGTCGCGGTGGACGATTCCGGCCTGGGCTTGTCGCCGCACCTGCCCGCTTCGGGGGGCGACGAGGTCTGCGGGGCCGGACTGAAGAATGTGCGTGACCGCCTCCAGACTCGCTATGGCTTGCGTGCGTCCCTGTCTCTGCAAGCGCGATCGCCGTGCGGCGTGCGCGCGGTCGTGAGGATTCCATCGTGAGCGCGTGGCGCGGCGTGATTGCCGAAGACGAACCGGTGCTGTCCAGAACACTGCAGCGCTTGTTGCACGAAGCCTGGCCCGAGCTGGAGATCGTGGGCGTCGCCGACGATGGCCTGAAGGCGATCGAGCTGGCACAGACCCTGGCGCCCGACGTGATGTTCCTGGACATCAAGATGCCGGGCAAGACAGGCCTGGAAGTCGCCGAGGCCGTCGCTGACGAGTGGCCCGACGACCAGGCCGAACCGCTCTTCGTCTTCATCACCGCGTACGACAATTTTGCGATCTCGGCGTTCGAGCATGCGGCGATGGACTACATGCTCAAGCCGGCGACGCTCGAACGCCTGCAGGTCTGCGTGCAACGCCTGAAGCACAGGTTGCACGAGCGCGCCCGGACACCGGCGGCCGGTGGCATGGCGGCCCTGATGGAGCGCGTGCAGTCGATCACCGATCCGGCCGACGCGCCCGAAAAGATCAAGGTCATCCGCGCCGGCGTCGGCAACACCGTGCGGATGATTCCGGTCTCGGAGGTGATCTGCCTGGAAGCCGCCGAGAAGTACGTCAATGTCGTCACGGCCCAGGGCGAGGCGTTGGTGCGCATGAGCCTGCGCGATCTGGTGTCGCGGATCGACGCCACCGACTTCACGCAGGTGCATCGCGGCGTGCTCGTCAACACCCACAGCATCGTGAGTGCCACCCGCGACGAGAACGGGCGCTATAGCTTGTCGGTGCGGGGCCTGGCGCGATCGCTCAAGGTCAGCCGTGCGTTCGGGCACCTGTTCCGCGCGATGTAGCGGCAGCGGGCTCGTGGATGGCCTGGGCCAGGGCCGGGGTCATCGTCTCGGGGCGCGCAGCCTCGCGATGCCGAAGCCCAATGCCACTGCGACGCACAAGAAGGCCAGCACGGCCAGCCAGGTGGATTGGGTGAAGTAATAGGCGCCCAAGGCCGCACCCGCCGCTACGAAGGCGCCCAGCCATTCCAGGGCGGGGTCGAGCCAGCTCTTGGCAGCGTGCGCCTTGGGTTCCGCGAACGCGCGATCGTGTTCGTCGATCTGCTGTGTTGTCGTCGGCGATCTGCGGGCCTTCCGTTGTCGCGGGTCGGGGAAGTGTTCTCGCACCGCCCGCGTGGGCCAGGCGCCATCGCTGGATGACGCGAGGCCGCTCAAGGTCCAGACCGGGTCCGCGTCGTGCCTCGCAAGATCCGACATCAGGCTTTCGAGCGCCTTGCTGTCGTGGAGACCGTCGATGTCCCCAAGATCGGCGCGCAGCCATGGCTCGGCGTCGGCCGCATCTGGCAGGCCGGAAGTGCGCAGCAGGAGATAGTCCCCGAAGTGCTGCGCAATCAGTGCTTCAAAGGACGCGTAGATCGGGCGGTAGCGTTCTCCGACGGCGCCGAGGATCGCTTCACGCCGTGTCGTCAACCGCGCAACCGCTGCGGCCTTGTCAATGACGAGGTAGGGATAGGTCGCGTCGGCGCCGAAATCCTCCAGGCATTCCTCGCGGTCGACGGCCGAGGCTTCGTCGTCGATGTCGTATTCGTCGATGAAGCGCGCGTACCGGATGTCGCTGGTGCTGAAGAGTGCCCGCCAGAACAGCGGGAAGAACGCGTTGGCCTCCAGCTCCGTGCCATGGCCGAAGAAACTGCGCCATTCGTTGCGGCTGCCTTCCGGCATCCGGGGCAGGGAGGAGCTGGACAGATAAATGGGGTGTGACATGCGCGACCTTCCGTGTTGCGGCCGGAATCATCTTAGTGGGAGCGGCGCGCCATCCCGTGACCCTGCTGTCCTTCAAACCAGCCGACTGGCCGCAAGCAGCCCTTCACCCCTCAGTGCCGCAGCCCCTGCGTGAACCGCAGCATGTTCGAGAGCGACTCCGCAAACCGCGGCTCCAGGAACGCCGCCAGGTGCGGCATCAGCAGCTGCAGCATCACCAGCCCCGCCAGCAGCGTGAGCGGAAAACCCACCGCGAAGATGCTGAACTGCGGCGAGGCGCGGTTCAGGATGCCCATGGCGAGGTTGAGCGTGAGCAGTGCGGTGATCAGCGGCAGCGCCAGCAGCAGGCCGCTCGCGAAGATGTCGCCGCCCGTCAGCACCAGGAACATCCAGCCGCCGGCCGCGAGCGGTGCGTCGGCGATGGGCAGCGTGTGAAAGCTCGCGGCCAGCGCCTCCAGCATGAGCAGGTGGCCGTCCAGCGCCATGAAGATCAGCATCGCCAGCATGTTCAGCAACCGCGACACCACCATCGTGCTGCCGTGGCTCATGGGGTCGAAGAACGATGCGAACGACAGGCCCATCTGCAGGCCGATGTACTCGCCCGCGGCCAGCACGGCCGTGAACACCAGCCGCATCGAGAAGCCCATGGCGGCGCCGATCAGCACCTGCTGCACGAGGATCCAGAAACCGCCCGCCGACACCACGGGCACTGCGGGCAGCGGCCCGATCGTGGGAGAGATCACCAGCGTCAGCACGGCGGCGATGCCCACCTTCACCTGCCGCGTCGCCCAGGGCTCGCCGAACACCGGCGCCGTGGAGACCATGGCCAGCATGCGAACGAAGGGCCAGAGGAAGGCCACCAGCCAGGCCTCGAGCTGGCCCGAGGTGACGGAGAAAACCGAGGGCGTCACGCCAGCATCTGCGGGATGCTGGCGAACAGGGCGCGCATGTAGTCGAGCATGCGGTCGAGCATCCATGGCCCGGCGATGACCAGCGTCGCGAACACTGCGAGCAGCTTGGGAATGAAGGACAGCGTGGCCTCGTTGATCTGCGTGGCCGCCTGGAAGATGCTGACCACCAGGCCGATCACCAGCGCCACCAGCAGCAGCGGCGCACCCAGCAGCAGCGAGATTTCCATGGCCCGGTGGCCCATGGTCATGACGGATTCGGGCGTCATAAGTAGAAGCTCTGCGAGAGCGCGCCGATCAGCAGCTGCCAGCCGTCGGCCAGCACGAACAGCATGAGCTTGAAGGGCAGCGCGATGGACGCGGGCGGCACCATCATCATGCCCATCGACATCAGCACGCTCGCCACCACGAGGTCGATGATGAGAAAGGGAATGAAGATGGTGAAGCCGATCTGGAACGCCGTCTTCAGCTCGCTGATGACGAAGGCCGGCAGCAGGATGCGCAGCGGCACGTCTTCGGGCCCCTGCATCTCGGGCGCCTTGGCGAGCCGCGCGAACAGGGCCAGGTCGGTCTCGCGCGTCTGCCTGAGCATGAAGGTCTTGAAGGGCGCGATGCCGCGCTCCAGCGCTTTCTCGGCGCTGAGCTTGCTTTCGGAGAAGGGCACGTAGGCCTCGGTGTAGGCCTTGTCGAACACCGGCGACATCACGAAGAAGGTGAGGAACAGCGACAGTCCCACCAGGATCTGGTTGGGCGGCGAGGTCTGCGTGCCGATGGCGGTGCGCAGCAGGCCCAGCACGATGAGGATGCGCGTGAAGCTGGTCATCGACAGCAGCAGCGCGGGCAGGAAGGTGAGAGAGGTCAGCAGCACCAGCGTCTGCACGCTCAGCGACCAGGTCTGGCTGCCGCCGGGGCCCGGCGTGCTCGTGAGGCCGGGCAGCCCTTGGGTCCACGCGGCGGCGGGCAGCGTGGCGGCGAGCAGCAGCAAAGCGGTGCGCAGGCCGCGGTGCAGGGCAGGGCGCGTCATGGGGCGGTGCGCGTTTTGCCCGCGAGGGAATCGCGCAGCTTCTGGGCGAACAGGCCCACCGGGTTCTGTGGCGACATGGGTGTGACTGCCGCAGGCGTTGCCTGGGCCGGCAGCGTGTGCAGCGTGCGGACCTGGCTGCTGGTGACGCCCAGCACCAGCCACTGGCCGGCCACGTCCACCACGACCACGCGCTCGCGCGGGCCGACCATGGCGGTGGACACCACCTTCACGACCTGGCCGCCGCCCAGCCGCTGCAAGCCGAAGCGCCGCGCCAGCCACGCGCACAGGAAGATCAGGCCGACGACTGCCGCCATGCCGAAGCCCGCCTGCAGCAAGCCCGCGCCGCCGACCGCAGCGGGAGGCGCGGCTTCGCGCACCGGCGTGGGCACGGTGGGCAGCGCCGCATGCGCTGCATGAAAGCCCAGTGCGAGCAGAGCGGCGCCCCGCGCGAGCAGCGAAGACACCCGCGCCAGGTTCATGCGCGCGCGAGCTTCTGCATGCGCTCGGAGGGCGTGACGATGTCGGTCAGGCGGATGCCGTACTTCTCGTTCACCACTACCACCTCGCCCTGCGCAATGAGGTAGCCGTTGATCAGCACGTCCAGCGGCTGGCCGGCCAGGCCGTCGAGCTCCACCACCGAGCCCTGCGACAGCTGCAGCAGGTTCTTGATGGTGATGCGCGTGCGGCCGATCTCGGCGGTGAGCTGCACGGGCACGTCGAGCACGCGCGCGATGTCCACGGGCGTGGCGGACGATGCAGCCGGTGCATCCTGGATCTGCTGGAAGACCTGCGCCGTTGCGGGAGCCACGGCCGGGTCGGGCGCGGGCGCGCTGGCCGCGGTCTGCTCGGCCAGTGCGCTGGCCCAGTCGTCCGCGTCGCTGGCGGCAGAGGTGTTGTCAGTCATGGTCGTTCTTCGAATCGCTGTCTTGGTGGGAGATCATGTGTTGCACGCGCAGGGCGTAGCGCTCGTTGGAGGTGCCGTAGCCGCAGGCCATCACGGGCACGCCGCCGACCTTGGCGACCACCGTCGCCGGCAGCTCGATGGGAATCACGTCGCCCACGCGCAGCTTCATCACCTCGCCCAGCGTCGAGGGCATGGTCACGAAGTCGGCGGTGAGCTCGACGTCGGCGGCCTGCATCTGGCGCGACATCTGCGTGACCCAGCGCTTGTCGACCTCGACCTCGTCCTGGATCGGGTTGGACAGCAGGTCGCGGATCGGCTCGATCATCGAGTAGGGCAGGCACACATGCAAAAAGCCGCCGATGGGGCCGAACTCGATCTGCAGCGTGGTGTTGATCACCACCTCGTTGGGCGCCACGATGTTGGCGAGCTTGCCGTGCATCTCGGCGCGCACGTAGTCGAAGGCCAGCGGAAACACCGGCTGCCACGCGTCGCCGTAGCACTGCAGCGACAGGTCGAGCAGGCGCTTGATGATGCGCTGCTCGGTGCGCGTGAAGTCGCGCCCTTCCACGCGCACGTGGTAGCGACCGTCGCTGCCGAACAGGTTGTCCACCACGAGGAACACCAGCTTCGGGTCGAACACGAAGAGGGCGGTGCCGCGCAGTGGCTTCATGTGGACCATGTTGATGTTCGCGGGCACCGGCAGGTGCCGCACGAATTCGCCGAACTGCTGGATCTGCACCGGCCCCACCGAGATGTCGGGGCTGCGGCGCATGAAGTTCAGCAGCGCGCTGCGCAGGCCGCGCGCAAAGCGGTCGTTGATGACCTCCAGCGTGTGCATGCGGTTGCGCACCACGCGGTCGGGCGCGCCGAGGTCGTAGGCCGGCAGGCCGTCGGGCGGCGGCGCGGGCGCGGCGGCCTGGTCGAGGTCGCCGCCGGTGACGCCTTGCAGCAGCGCATCGACCTCGTCCTGGGAAAGCACCTGTTCATACGCCATGGATCGCGGGTCCGCAAACGGGCATCGTCGTCACTGCACGACGAAGGAGTTGAAGGACACGCTCGCAATGCCCAGCTCGGGCAGGCCTTCGGCCAGCGGTGCGTTCAGCGCGCTGTGGATCTCCGTGGCCAGCCGGGCCTTGTCTTCCGAGGTGACCAGCGATTCGGGCGGGCGGTTCGACAGCAGCACCAGCAGGCGGCTGCGCAGCTCGGGCATGAACTCGACGATCTGCGCCTTGGCCTGCTCGTCGCGCACCTTCAGCGCCATGCCGATCTGCAAAAAGCGCGAGCGGCCTTCGGACTGCAGGTTGACGGTCAGCGGCTCCAGCAGCAGGAAGATGGGCTTCTCGGGCACCGGTGCCTTGGCCGTCTCGGCGGCGGCGTGCTCGGTGAAGCGGGGCAGCACGAAGACGTACGCCGCCGCGCCGGCCGCGGCCAGGCCGAGGACGGCCACGAGCCCGATCAGCAGTTTCGAGGTGCGGCGCGAGGCCGGCGGGTCGGTCGCGACCGACGCAGCCGCGGTGGCGGCGGGAGAAGAGGTAGCCATGGTGAAACGGTGGACGGGTCCGATCTATTCTTTGCGAAGTCGCCCGCCGGCGAACGGCCGAACAAGCGCACAAAGGCGCTTCACATCCGTTCATTGCGGGAGGCGGACGGGGCGGTTTCAGGCGAAGGTGTCGACGCCCGGGCCCGTGCGTGGGGCGGCAACGGGGCGGGGTGCTGCCGTTGTCGAGGGGGCGATGTCGGTGGCAGCGGAAGTGCCCTGCGGTCGCCATGCGCCCTGTCGCTGGTGTTGTTGCTGCTGTTGCTGCGCAAATGCCGCGTCCTGCCCGAAGGGCGCGCGCGTGTCCGCGCCCACCGAGGTCTGGCCCAGCGTGATGCCTTGCTCCGACAGGCTGGTGCGCAGCTGCGGCAGCGCGGCTTCGACGGCCTTGCGCACGCTCTCGTGCGCCGACACGAACGCGGCCTGCGCCTGGTGCTCGCCGACCGACAGCGTGACCTTCAGCGGGCCGAGGCCGGCGGGGTTGAGGTTCAGCTCGGCCGTGTGCGTGCCGCCGAGGCTCATGCGCGCGAGCTGCTGGCCGAGTGCGGGTGCCCATTTCTCGCTGCCGACTTCGGGGGCGAGCGTGTGGACGGTAGGGCGTGCGGCGGGGCTTTCGGTTGTGCGGTCGGTGGAGGTGGTGGCGGGTTGTTGAAGTGCGAACGGCGCGGTGGACGGCGCCGCCGCGTCGTCGCCCGAGGTGCCGGTCGACACTGCTGCGACGGGCACTGCTTCTGTCGTCGAAGGCTTCGCATCGCCAGCGGGCTGGGCTTGCGCAGCGGCTGCGAGTTGTTCAGTGGTGGTGGCGCTCACGGTGCGCGGTGCACCCGTGCGGCCCGGTGCGGCGGTGCCGACGGGCGGGCCTGCGGGTGCGGTCGCTGGCTTCTTGCCATCGACAGCCATCGGCTGCGCGGCCACGGCGGCGCGCACGATCTCGTACAGCGAGGGCGGCGCGGCGTTGTCGGCTTCAGGCGTCGCGCTTTGTGCGGCGGCTGTGGCGGTGGGGGCAGAAGCGTCTTCGGTGGCGATGGCGGGCGCGGTGGCGGCTTCGCTGCTCAGGCGGACCGTGCTAGCAGGCAGGCCGGCTTGCGCGTCAGGCGTGACCGGCGCCAGTGAGGTTTCTGGCGCACCGCTGCCCTGTGTGGCCGCACCTCCCGCAAGCACCAGTGCCTGTTGCGGCGTGACGGCGGCTGCGAGAAAGGCGAGGTCGGGCTCCGCAGGCAGCGCGTCCCGGATCTCTTCCGCAAGGTCCGTCTTGCGCAGCGGCTTGGCATCCGCCACCACGGTGTCGGCATCCGACGCCTTCTCGGCCTGGCTCGCACGCGAACGTTCGAGCGCGGCACCGAACGCGCGGCCCTGCGCTTCGTCGGCGTTGCTGCGGCCACGTGCGCCGCCCTGCGCGACCGGCGAGGTGGCGGCAGGCGTGACGGACGGCGGGATCATGGGAGGCATGTCGGTTCCTGGAGGAGATTCAGTGGGTGGGGTGCGAGGCGCGGTCGAAGAACTGGCGGGCGGCGCGTTCGTCGCTGTCGCGTTGTTCGCGCTTGGCCTGCGCCATCAGCTCCTGCGCGCGCACGCGATCGGCCAGCGTGTCGAAGGAGCTGAGGCGGCGCTTCTCGCGCTGCCAGTCGGTGCGGCCCCGGTCGAGCTGGTGCCCGGCCCGCTCGGCGATGGCGCGTTGCTGCGCGATCGCGTGGTCGAGCGTGCCGAGGAAGTTGCGGTAGTTGCGCCACTGCGACGACGGCAGGCCGCCGCGCATCAGCGTGTCGAGCTGCGCGTGGTAGTCCTGGCGGTACTGCAGCAGCAGCTCGAGCTTTTGCTGCGCGCTCAGGTGCGCGCTCTGCAATGCGCCCAGGCGGCGCGCGGCGTCGTCGGTCTGGCTCTGCGCCAGGTCGATGAGCATGCCGAGGGGGAGCTTGCTGCTGCTCATGGGCGTCCTGGGGAAGGTATGTTCGTGAACAGGCTGTCCATGTGGGCGATGGCCTCCTCGTAGCCGGTGCGTTCGTGCATCGACTGCTGCAGGAAGGCCTCGATGCGCGGGTACATCGCGATCGCCTGGTCCAGCTGCAGGTCGTGCCCCGGCGCGTAGGCGCCGACGCTGATCAGGTCGCGGTTGCGCTGGTAGCGCGACAGCATCTGCTTGAAGCGGCGCACGGTGTCGAACTGCGCGGGCGCAATCAGCGACGTCATCGCGCGGCTGATCGAGGCCTCGATGTCGATGGCCGGGTAGTGCCCGGCCTCGGCCAGCGTGCGCGAGAGCACGACGTGGCCGTCCAGGATCGCGCGCGCCGAATCGGCGATCGGGTCCTGCTGGTCGTCGCCTTCCGACAGCACGGTGTAGAAGGCCGTGATCGAGCCGCCGCGCCCCTGCGCATCGCGCGCGCCGTTGCCGGCGCGCTCCACCAGCGCAGGCAGCCGCGCGAACACCGAGGGCGGGTAGCCCTTGGTGGCGGGCGGCTCGCCCACGGCCAGCGCGATCTCGCGCTGCGCCATCGCGTAGCGCGTGAGCGAATCCATGATGAGCAGCACGTCCTTGCCCTGGTCGCGAAAGTACTCGGCCAGGCAGGTGGCATAGGCCGCGCCCTGCAGGCGCAGCAGCGGCGAGTTGTCGGCCGGCGCAGCCACCACCACGGCGCGGGCCAGGCCTTCCTCGCCCAGCGTGTTCTCGATGAAGTCCTTCACCTCGCGACCGCGTTCGCCGATGAGGCCGACCACGATCACCTCGGCGCTGGTGTAGCGCGCCATCATGCCCAGCAGCACGCTCTTGCCCACGCCCGAGCCGGCAAACAGACCCATGCGCTGGCCGCGGCCGACGGTGAGCATCGCGTTGATGGCGCGCACGCCCACGTCGAGCACCGAGTCGATGGCCGCGCGCGACAGCGGGTTGATCGGCGGCGCCGCGAGCGGCACCTGGCGTGCCACGTCGAGCGGGCCCAGCCCGTCGAGCGGGCGGCCGGCCGCATCGACCACGCGCCCCAGCATGCCTTCGCCCACGGGCAGGCGCTTGGTGTGGGCGTCGCCGGTCGCTCCGGGCTCACGCAGGCCGGGCCGCGCGAACACGCGCGCGCCGGGCAGCAGGCCCGCCACTTCGGTCTGCGACATGAGGAAGAGGCGGTCGCCCGCGAAGCCCACCACTTCGGCCTCGGCGTGGCGCTGCGGATGGCCGGGCGGCAGTTCGATGAGGCAGTCGCTGCCCACGGGCAGCTGCAGGCCCACGGCCTCGAGCACGAGGCCGACGGCGCGCGTGAGGCGGCCCGAGGCGGTGGTGGTCGTGCTGCGGGCGACGTCGGCGCGCGCCTGTTCCAGCACGGCGCGCACGCTGTTCAGATGGGGGTTGGTGGCCGTCGTCTGCATCGGCTCAGGAAGCGTCGCCACGCAGCGCCGCACCCACGCGCTCCCAGCGCGTGGCCAGGCTGGCGTCCAGCTCGCCCGTGGCCGACTGCACGCGGCAGCCGCCGCGCGCCAGGCTGTCGTCGGCGCGCAGCTGCCAGCCGGCCGCCTCGATCTCGTTGCCCAGGCTGTTCTTCACCAGCGCCAGGTCGTCGGGGTGCAGCAGCAGGCGCGGTTCGCCGCGCAGCGCGGGTTCGGCGTGCAGCAGGTCGCGCACCAGCGGCAGCACCCACTCGGGCTCGGCCTGGTAGGTGCGGTGCACCACTTGGCGCGCCACGTCGAGTGCGAGCGCGAGCACGGCCTCGGCCAGTTCGGCCTCGGCGCCGCGCAGCGCCTCGGGCAGCGAGCGGGCCAGCGCGCGCAGACGTTCGGCGTGCACGCTGGCGGCGGCGAGGCCGGTGGCCAGGCCTTCGGTGTGGCCGACCTGGCGGCCTTCGGCCAACCCGGCGGCGCGGCCCTCGGCTTCGCCCGCGGCGCGCGCTTCCTTGCGGATGCGGGCCAGCTCGGCGAGGTCGACCTTGGGCGCGGGAGGCGCAGGCGGTGGAGAAGGGCGCTGTGCCGTGTGGCGCGAGAGGGCCGCGCCCGACGGCGCCTTGCCATCGAGCGTGCCCATCTCCCAGCGCTCCCAGGCCGAGAGCGCGGGCGTGCCGGCGCCGGCCTGGCGCGCAGCCGCGTGGATGGCAGCGAGGCGCTCGCGCGAGCCTCCGAAGGCGCCGGGGTCAGACGAAGTCATCGGTGCCAGGCGCCGCGATCACGATCTCGCCGGCGTCCGCCAGACGGCGGGCGACCTGCAGGATGGCCTTCTGTTCGGTCTCCACCTGCGACACGCGCACGGGGCCGCGCAGCTCCATGTCCTCGCGCAGCGTCTCGGCCGCGCGCTGCGACATGTTGCTGAGGAACTTGTCGCGCAGCTCCAGCGGCGCGCCCTTGAGCGCGATGATGAGCGAGTCGCTCTCGATGTCCTTGAGCAGGCGCTGGATGCTGCGGTCTTCCAGGCCCAGCAGGTTCTCGAACACGAACATCTCGTCGACGATGCGCTGGGCCAGCGCCTCGTCCTGTTCGCGCACATGGGCGATGGCTTCTTCTTCCACCGTGGTGCTCATCAGGTTGACGATCTCGGCCGCGGTGCGCACGCCGCCCAGGCGGCTGCGGCGCAGGCCCTGGCCCGCGAGCATCTCGGTCAGCACCTCGGTGAGCTCGTTCAGCGCCGAAGGCTGCACGCCGCCGAAGGTGGCCACGCGCATGATCACGTCGTGGCGCAGGCGCGCGGGCAGCTTCTCGAGCACTTCCGAGGCCTTCATGCGGTCCAGGTGAACCAGCAGCGTCGCGAGGATCTGCGGGTGCTCGTCGCGGATGAGCTCGGCCACCTCGCCGGCCTCGAGTTCGTTCAGGCGCTCGATGCCGCCGTGCGGCTCGTCGGGCTGCAGGATGTCTTCCAGCAGGTTGCTCGCGCGGTCGTCGCCCAGCGCCTTCTTGAGCACGGCGCGGATGTAGCTGGTCGAGCCCAGGTGCAGCGCCGACAGCTGCTCGGTCTCCTGGCGGAACTCGGCCAGCACCGAGGCCAGCTCGTCGCGCGACACCGCGCTCAGCTTGGACATCGCCAGCCCCAGCGCCTGCACCTCGGAGGTGGGCAGCAGGTGCAGCGCGGCGGCGGCGCGGTCTTCGCCCAGCGCCATGAGCAGGATGGCGCTCTTGCGGGTGCCTGCTTCGCTGCTAGTCATCGGAGTGCATCCAGTGCTGGATCAGGGCGGCCACGAGCTTGGGGTCCTTGTCGGCGGTCTGCTGGGCGTAGTCCATGTCGGCCTTCTGGCGTGCGGACTCGCGCTGCTGCAATGTTTCTTCGGGCTCGGCCGGGGCCGTGCCGGTGGGGGCCACGGCGCCCGCATCGGCCACGGGTTGGGCGGGCGGCGGCGCGGCCAGGTGCCGGCGCATCAGCGGGCGCCCCACGGCGAACCAGGCGAACAGCGCGAGCAGGCCGATGAGCAGGTAGGGGACCAGCGTCTTGCCGAACGCGAGGGTGTCGCGGTCGCGCCAGAACGGCACGTCGGTCGCGGGGCCGGCGTCGCTGTCGCCGTCGCGGGCGAAGGCGCTGTTGACCACGTTGAGCGAGTCACCGCGTTCCTGGCTGAAGCCCATCGCTTCCTTGGCGAGGTTGCGGATCTGTTCCAGCTCGGCGGGCGCGAGCGCGCGGGCGCTGGTCTTGCCCGCGGCATCGACCGTGTCGCGGTGGTTCACCACCACGGCGACCGACAGGCGCTTCACGCCGCCGGCGGCCTGCTGCACGTGGCGGATGGTGCGGTCGAGCTCGTAGTTGGTCGTGACGTCCTTGCGCGTGTTGCTCGGGCCGGCCGGTGCGGGCGCGGGAGGCGTGTTCGCCGTGCCCGGTGCGTTGGGTGCGTTCGGCGGCCTGGGCGCGGTGATCGGCGCCGTCGGGTTCACCGGCGGCTGGTTCGACAGCGCACCCGGCACGCCGCCGGGCGGTGCGCCGTTGTGCTGCGCCGATTCGCTGGACTGCTGGCTGCGGATCGCGGCCTGCGCCGGGTCCTGGTTGGGCCGGTACTTCTCGTCGGTGTGCTCCACCACCGAGAAGTCGATCTCGGCCGCGACCTGCGCGCGCACGTTGCTCGCGCCCACCAGCGGCTGAAGAATGGCCTCGATGCGGCGCACGTAGCCCTGCTCGATCTCCTGTGCGTACTTGAGCTGGCTCACGTCCAGCCCCTGGCTGGTGCCGCGCGCCGACGACAGCAGGTTGCCGCGCTGGTCGACCACCGTGACGCTCTTGGCGTCCAGGTCGGGCACGCTGCTAGACACCATGTGCACGATGGCGCTCACCTGGCCTTCGTCGATGCTGCGCCCGCGCATCAGCGTGAGCACCACCGAGGCCGAGGGCTTCTTCTGGTCGCGCACGAACAGCGACGGTTTGGGCAGCGCCAGGTGCACGCGCGCGGCCTCGATGCTGCCGATCGATTCGATGGAGCGCGCCAGCTCGCCCTCGAGCCCGCGCTGGTAGTTGACCTGCTCGGCGAACTGGCTGGTGCCGAACTTCTGGTTGTCCATCAGTTCGAAGCCCACGCCGCCGGCCTTGGGCAGGCCCTGGGCCGCGAGCTTCAGGCGCGTTTCCGCCACCTTGTCGCCCGCGATCAGGATCGCGCCGCCGCCCTCGGCGAACTTGTAGGGCACGTTCATCTGCTGCAGCGACGCGATGATCGCGCCGCCGTCGCGGTCCGACACGTTGGTGTAGAGCACCTTGTAGTCAGGGCCGCGGCTCCACAGGAAGAAAGCGGCCGCCACCGTCACCAGCGCCGCGGCGCCAAGGATCAGCGGCAGCCGGGGCTGCGCGCGCATGCGCTCCAGCATCGGGGGCAGGCCGTTGGCGCCCGCCGCCAGGCCGCCCGTGGGCGCGGCCGTGCTCATCGGCACGCCTTCGCCGGGGCCGTTGCGCCGCGCAGGGCCGGCGCCGGTGTGAGAGAGGGAATTCGGTGTTGGGATGTCATGCCGGTGGCCGGCGACGTCGTGCGCGGCCTGTGGTTTCGCGAACGATTGTCAGCAGGCGATGTGGAATTCGATCGGTCGAACAGCCGGGGGTTTTGCCCTCAGTTGCGCGTTTGAATGGGGGTCTTCCCTTGATACGCTGCCTGCCGGTTGGAGCGCTCGCGCGCTCCGTGTCAAGTCAGCTGGAGGTGAACTTTTCCCCATGTCCATCAATGCCATCGAATCCGTCCTGCAGCAGATGCGCGCCACCGCGCTGGCCAGCGGCATGGGGCCCGCGACCTCTGCACCGGCCAGTGCGGGCGGCTTCGCGGCCGAGCTGCAGCGCTCGCTCGCCAACATCAGCGGCGCGCAGCAGCAGGCCTATGCGCAGGCCGAATCGTTCGAGCTGGGCAAGCCCGGCGTGGCGCTCAACGACGTGATGGTCGACCTGCAGAAGGCCAACGTGGCGTTCCAGACCGGGCTGCAGGTGCGCAACCGGCTGGTGACGGCCTATCAGGAAATCATGAGCATGCAGGCATGACGAGGCAGGGGTCGGCAACGTAGAACTTTTTTCGTTGCGACCCTAAAGGTTTGCGGACACCCGCCGATATCCCCTTCAACGATGGCTTGAGTCTCACCGTGGAAGCGGGTCCAGCGTTACGGCCGATGGCCGGAGTCCACAACCTTTTGTCAATCAGGAGTCGAACATGGCGCAAGTCATCAATACGAACAGCCTTTCTCTTCTCACGCAGAACAACCTCAACAAGTCGCAATCGGCCCTGAACACGGCCATCGAGCGCCTGTCGTCCGGCATGCGCATCAACAGCGCCAAGGACGACGCCGCCGGCCAGGCCATCGCCAACCGCTTCACCGCCAACATCAAGGGCCTGACGCAAGCCGCGCGCAACGCCAACGACGGCATCTCGATCGCGCAGACCACCGAAGGCGCGCTGACCGAAGTCAACAACAACCTGCAGCGCATCCGCGACCTGTCGGTGCAAGCCGCCACCGGCACCAACTCGGCCACCGACCTGGACTCGATCCAGTCGGAAATCGGCCAGCGCCTGGACGAAATCAACCGCGTGTCGGAGCAGACCCAGTTCAACGGCGTGAAGGTCCTGTCGGCCAACGCCGGCAAGCTGACGGTGCAAGTGGGCGCGAACGATGGCGAAACCATCGACATCGACCTGCAGGAAATCAGCGCCAAGACCCTGGGCCTGGAAAGCTTCAACGTGAACGGCACGGGCACGCTGAACAAGGCCGCCACCAAGGACGACCTGACGCTGGCTGGCGCTGTCGCCAACGGTGCGCCGGTCAACGGCACGCAGAAGTACGACGTCACGGCCACCAACACGTTGGCCACGCGCTCGCAGCTGCTGGCGGGCGCCAAGGCGGGCGACTCGGTCGTCACCGCAGGTTCCACCTACACCTACGACGCCGCCAAGTCGAAGTTCACCTTCGGTGAAACGGGCCGCACGAACGCCGCCACGATCGCTTCGCTCCAGCCCGCAGCGGGCGCGAGCAAGACCGCCACGGTCACCATCGGCGGCAACTCGCTGGACGTCAAGATCGACAGCGCAGGCACCATCACGGCAACCGACGGCTCCGCGCTGTGGGTGGACACGGCCGGCAACCTGACGCAGAACAATGCGGGCGGTACGGGCACGGCAGCCACGCTGACCAGCCTGACGACCAGCATGGCGTCGGGCACCGGCACGGGCGGCACCATCAAGGTGGGCGGCACGACCTACACGGCCACTGCCGCTGCAGCCAACTTCGACGTGACCGGCGACGAAATCTCGGCCTCCGCGCTTAACGACAAGCTGGCCGCAGGTGCTGGCATCGCCGTGACGGCGGCGACCCTCGGCGGCGTGGCAGGTGTCACGATCGCTGCCAACGGCACGGTGACCGGTGCCTACGTGGGCGCCGACGGCTCGCTCGGCAACTCGCTCACCACCGTGTCGACCTACAGCGTGCACAGCAACGGCGCAGTGACCGACGGCGCTGGCAATGCGGTCTACGCCGATTCGGCCAAGGCTGGCGCCTTCACGCTGAACGCCCGCAGCGGCAAGACCTCGACGGTCGACCCGCTCAAGGCCCTGGACGCCGCCCTGTCGAAGGTCGACAAGCTGCGCTCCTCGCTGGGTGCGGTGCAGAACCGTTTCGACTCGGTGATCGCCAACCTCGGCACCACCATCACCAACCTGTCGTCGTCGCGTTCGCGCATCGAAGACTCGGACTACGCCGTGGAAGTGTCGAACATGACGCGCGCGCAGATCCTGCAGCAGGCCGGTACCTCGGTGCTGGCCCAGGCGAACCAGACCACGCAAGGCGTGCTGTCGCTGCTGCGTTGATTCGCTGAGACCACCGGGCGCCCCTCACAAGGGTGGCGCCCGGCGCCTTGGTTTTTTGCTCGCAGGCCTTCGGGGCGACCCGAAGCCGCCTGCGTTGTCCTGTGCGGCCATGCTCGTGGCGAGGCCGCACAGGACAACGAACTCCAGAAGAAGAACGCAGACCATGTCCCAGCCCGTACCCGCCGCCTCCGCCGTGGAAAGCCCCTGGCTGCAGCAACTGCTTGCCGGCCGAACCGGTGGCGCCGCTGCGGCCGCCGCCGAGGCCACCGCACTGCGCAAGGCCGAGGCCGAGGTCGAAGAGGCGACGCCGGTGCAGATCGAGATGGCGGTGAAGTCCGTCAATGCCTCGCTCGAGAGCCGCTCGATCAGCCTGCAGTTCGAGGTCGACCGCGACACCGACAAGCTCATCGTCAAGGTGGTCGACCGCAGCAACGGCGAAGTCATTCGCCAGATCCCGACCGAAGAGGTCGTTCGCATCGCCAAGGTCATGGACCGGCAGGCCGGGCTTCTGGTGAGCCAGCAAGCCTGATCACGACCCGCCCCAGACCTCTTCATTTCATTCGCATTTCAGGACACCCCCGACATGGCATCGATCAGCAGCATCGGCGTTGGCGCCAACCTTGACCTGGGCGCATTGCTCACCCAGCTGCAGACCGCGGAGAACCAGCCGCTGGTGGCCCTGAAGGCCAAGCAGACCAGCTACAACAGCAAGCTCTCGGCCTACGGCACGCTGCAAAGCGCGCTCACCGGCATCCAGGCGGCCGCCAAGAAGCTGGGCGACCCGGCGCTGTTCCAGGCCATCACCGGCACGCCGAGCGTGAGCGGCATCCTGGCGGCGAGCGGCACCGATCCGCGCTCGGTCGGCACCTATGCCATCGACATCTCGCAGCTCGCGCAGGCGCAGTCGGTCATCGCGAAGGGCCAGGCCAGCACCACCGCCGCGATCGGCAGCGGCAAGATCACCATCGACTTCGGCAAGGTGTCCGGCGGCACGCTGGACCCGGCGACCGGCCAGTACACCGGCGCCACCTTCGACAAGGACGCCACGCGCACGGCCAAGCCGATCACCATCGATGCGACCAACAACACGCTGGGCGGCATCCGCGATGCGATCAACGCGGCCAACGCGGGCGTGTCGGCCACCATCGTGAACGACGGCAGCGGCACGCCCAACCGGCTGGTGCTCACCTCCACGCAGACGGGCGAGGCCTCGGCCATGCGCATCTCGGTGGACGGCGACGCCGCGCTGCAGAACCTGCTGGGCAACGACCCCGCCGGCACGCAGAACCTGAAGCAGACCGCCGCGGCGCAGAACGCCAAGCTCACCGTCAACAACATCGCCGTCACCAGCACGAGCAACTCGGTGACCGACGCCATCCAGGGCACCACGCTCACGCTGGTGCAGACCGGCAAGCTCAACCTGGTGATGAAGGCCAACACGACGTCGGTGAAGACGGCCATCACCGATTTCGTGAAGGCCTACAACGCGCTGCAGAGCACCGCGAAGTCGCTCACGGCCTTCGACACCGACGCCAAGGCCGCCGCGCCGCTGGTGGGCGACTCGACCTTGCGCAACCTGCAGACGCGCATCCGCCAGGCGCTGGTCGCCCCGCAGGTGGGCGGTCCGAACGACCTGAAGGTGCTCACGTCCATCGGCATCTCGTTCCAGAAGGACGGCACGCTGGCGATCGACAACGACAAGCTCGACAAGGCCATCGACACCAACCTGGAGGGCGTGGCGAAGCTGTTCTCCAGCGGCACCGGCAGCACCGCCGGCTACGGCAAGCAGCTGACGGCGCTGGTCGATGACCTCACCGGCACCAAGGGCGCGCTCAAGGTCGCCACCGACGGCGTGACGAGCTCGCTCAAGCAGCTCGACACCCAGTACACCGCGATGAAGGAGCGCGCCGACGCGACGGTGGAGCGCTATCGCAAGCAGTTCGTGCAGCTGGACGTGGCGATGAACAAGATGAACGGCACGCTGAAATACCTCGCGCAGCAGTTCGACGCGATGAACGCCAACAAGGGCTGAGGACAGGAAGCGACATGTACAGCTCTCACCACTCCCGCACCGGTGCCGGCGTCTACGCGCGCGTCGGCGTGGAGACGCGCGCCATGAGCGCGTCGCCGCTGCAACTGATCCACATGCTGTTCGACGGCGCGAAGACCGCCATCGGCGCGGCGCGCCTGCACATGACGGCCGGCGACATCGGCGCCAAGGGGCAGGCGATTTCGAAGGCGATCAACATCGTCGACAACGGCCTGAAGGCCAGCCTCGATGCCGAAGCGGCCGGCGAGGCCGGCGGCGACATCGTCGGCAACCTCTCGTCGCTGTACGACTACGTGGTGCAGCGCCTGCTGCTGGCCAACCTGCGCAACGACGTGCAGGCGCTGGACGAGGCCGACCACCTGCTCGACCACCTGGCGTCCGCCTGGCGCGAGATCGACGACAGGCCCTCCAACTGATGATGCAGAGCGTGACCTGGGGGCAGGAACAGATGGCCGTGCGCAGCGAGATCGTCCATTGCTACGAGCAGCTGGCTGCGTGCATCTCGACGATGCTGGCGCTGGCCCGTGCCAAGGAATGGGGGCAGCTGCCCGAGCTGGAGGCCCGCTGTTCGGCGTCGGTCGAGCGCCTGAAGGCGATCCAGCCGCTGGCGTCGCTGGAGCCCGCGCAGCGCGACCTGGTGCTGCGCCTGCTCGAGCGCATCTGCACCGAGCAGGCCGAGCTGTCGGGGCTCATCAAGCCGCAACTCGACGACCTGATCCGCCGCATGGATTCGCTCAACCACCAGAAGAACCTGGGCAAGGCCTACGGCCTCGCGCACTGACGCGAACCGACAGGACGACACCACCGTGGCCATGCTGGGACTCACCGGACTGATCGATGCACTGAGGGCCGCGCGCCTGACGCCGCCGCTCGACCTGCTCGGCCTGCGGCCGGAGACCACGGTGGGCGCGCCCGGTGCGGCGGTGGCCGTGCCGAAGACGGCGAACGACGTGCGCCTGCCGTCGCGCGCGGCGCTGGACCGGCTGGTGCCCTCGGGCGCGCCCGGTGGCGAGGTGGCTGCGCCTCCTGCCAGCGGTGCGCCGCCTTCGATCGACACCCGCCTGTCGCTGGCCGCGCGCGTGATCGGCGCGGTGCTGGCCGACCTGCAGGCTGTGCCGGGGCCGGTGCGGGGCGAGGCGCCGTTGCTGCTGCCCGTCGCGCGCCAGGGCACGAACACCGTGGCACTCGCGGGCACGCTGGCGCAGACCGTGACGGACAGTGGGCTTTTCTACGAATCGCACCTGGCCGAGTTCGCGGCCGGCACGCGCACGCTCGCGCAGATGGCGCGGGAGCCGCAGGCGCGCTGGGCGAGTCCGGTGATGGTGGCGACGACACCAATGACGGCAGCAGGGCAGGGCGTGCTGGTTGCGGCGACGGCGCTGGCTGCGGTCGATGTTGCGACGCCGCCCGCGCCGAATGCACCGGCGCAGGCCCTGCAGGTCGATGCGCCGGAAGCCGACATCGCGCAAGCAGCGCGTGCGGTTGCGCGCAGCGAAACCGCCGCCGCGCCCGCACCGGATGCGGCGCGCGTGCAGGCGGCCTACGGCCTCTCCGATGCCGCGCCGGAAATGCCCGCGCCCCGCCTCGCAGAACACGCACGCGCTGCAGCCGACGTCACCAGCACGCCGGCCCCGCGCAGCGCCGAAGTGATCCATCCGCAAGCCGTCACCGTCGTGCACCAGCAGCTCGACCTGTTGGCCAGTGCCGCCTTCCGCTGGAGCGGCCAGGCCTGGCCCGAGGTGCCGATGGCATGGACCATCGAGGAAGAGCCCGCCAACCCAAGCGCACGCGAAGGCGAACCCGCCGAGGAAGAAGCCGCGCGCCGCTGGTCGACCACCGTGTCGCTCGTGCTGCCGCGCCTGGGCGAAGTCGACCTGCGCCTGAGCCTCAGCGGCCCGACCGTGCAGGCGCAGCTGCAGGCGCGCGAGTACGCCACCGTGGCCCGCCTGCGCGGCGACGCCGGCCGGCTCGCGCAACGCTTCGAGGCTGTCGGGCTTCAGCTGCAGCAGCTGCAGGTCACAGAGAAGGCGGCGGCATGACCGACGAGCTTCGCAACCGCCACAGCGCCGTCGTGCTCTCGCACGCGGACACGCGCAAGGCCCCCGTCGTCGTCGCCAAGGGCTATGGCGTGGTGGCTGAATCGATCCTGCGCGAGGCGCGCGCGCACGGGCTCTACGTGCATGCGTCGGCCGATCTCGTGAAGCTGCTGATGCAGATCGACCTCGACCGGCAGATCCCGCCGCAGCTGTACCAGGCGGTCGCGGAAGTGATGGCCTGGATTCACCGGCTGGAAGGCGGCGCCGAGGCTGCGGCGCCTTGATCGGCGGTTGTTCTATGGAAAGTCATTGACCTATTGAAAGACCCTGAATAAAGCCGCCGATTAACGCCCGGTGGTCTTCGATAGTCTTTATAAATTCAATTGGTGAGCGGATTACCAATTGCCGGAATACGCATGCTCGTAACAATTGCTTGCGCTCCATGAACGCGCGCCTGCGTCGGGACTGAAACCGCTTCTCCAGAGGGAGTTTCGAAGTTCACCGTTGGCAGTCACGTCAAGACCCTATTACTTTTTGGTCTACTTTGTCTTCGAAGTGTAAATAAGTGTGTATATAATGTATACATGTTGGATGGACGTGCGGAGTCGACATGGAATCGGAAATGGAAGTAGACGTGGAAAATTGCAATGTCAACGCAGGCGGCGTGATTTCGAAGGAAATCGGCGAGATCAATCTGGCCTACATGCTGCTCGCGCAGAAGCTCGTGAAGCGGGACCGGGCGGAAGCCATGTTCCGCCTCGGCGTGGGGCGCGAGCTGGCCGATCTGCTCATGAACATGTCGCTCAGCCAGATCGTGAAGCTGGCCGCGTCCAACTTCCTGCTGTGCAGCTTCCGCCTGGACGACCGGCCGATGTTTGCCGTGGTCGGCGAGGGCAAGGAGCCCGCGCTGCAGCAGGCCCACATGTCGATCCTGATGAGCGCGCGCCAGGCACAAGCCCAGGCCCAGCCGCAGATGCGCAAAGCAGGTTCGGCCAGCGCATGACTGCCAAGAGCATCCTGGGCGAGGTCCGGCAGGTGCAGCTCGCGGTCGAGCTCATCGGCCTGGGTGCGCGCCTGCAGTTCCTGGAGGCCGTGGTCGCGCTCAGTCGCGAGCGCCTGATCCGCCTGTACAAGGAACTCAAGGGCGTCTCGCCGCCCAAGGGCCTGCTGCCGTTCTCCACCGACTGGTACATGACCTGGCTGGCCAACATCCACTCGTCGATGTTCTACAACATCTACCGTTTCATGCGCGACGAGGCCGGCGAGGGCGAGCTGCCCGCGCTCATCAAGGCCTACCGCCTGTACACCGAGCAGGTCGAGTCGCAGGGCAGCGAGGTCGTGCTCGACTTCACGCGCGCCGAGACCATGGTGCGTTTCTTCGACAGCGACATGCTGCAGCTGAGCCCGTGCAGCCGCTGCGGCGGCCACTTCGTGGCGCATGCCCATGACCACAAGCACGGCTACGTGTGCGTGCTGTGCCGCCCGCCTTCGCGCGCGGGCAAGGCGCGCAAGCCCAAGCTCGAACCGGTGCGCCGCGGCGGCCTCATTGCCGGCGGCCCGGTGCTCGACATCGGCGGCGCCGTCTCGTGAAAGTGCCCCGGCGCCCGGCGCGGGTTTTTTGTTTTGGACGCCTCAGGGCATAGGGGAAGCGCGTGCTGGTTCTGGTGGGATATCTGGTGGTGATCGGCGCCGTCTTCGGCGGCTACGGCCTCATGGGCGGGCATTTCGGCGTGCTGTTCCAGCCCGTGGAGCTGCTCATGATCGGCGGCTCCGCGCTCGGCGCGTTCATCGCGGGCAACAACGGCAAGACCATCAAGGCGACCATCCGGGAGTTGCCGCTCCTGCTGCGTTCCTCGAAGCACAACCGCCAGCTCTACATGGACCTGCTGGCGCTGCTGTACGAGCTGCTCGCCAAGGCCCGCAAGGAAGGCATGATGAAACTCGAGTCCGACGTGGAAGCGCCGGAGCAAAGCGAGATCTTCGGCCGCTACCCGACCATCCTGGCGCACGAGGGCATCACCGTGTTCCTGTGCGACTACCTGCGCCTGGTCATCAGCGGCAACACCGACGCCCACGAGATCGAGGCCCTCATGGACCACGAGATCGACACCATCCGCCACGAGGCCGCCGTGCCCGGCCACAGCCTCTCGCGCGTGGGCGACGCGCTGCCCGCGCTGGGCATCGTCGCGGCCGTGATGGGCGTGGTGCATGCGCTGGGCTCGGCCCACCTGCCGCCGTCCGAGATGGGCGCGCTCATCGCGCACGCCATGGTCGGCACCTTCCTGGGCGTGCTGCTGGCCTATGGCTTCGTGTCGCCGCTGGCCTCGCTGATCGAGCAGAAGGTCGAGGAGGGCATGAAGATCTACCAGTGCGCCAAGGTCACGCTGCTGGCCAGCCTGAACGGCTACGCGCCGCAGCTGGCCGTGGAGTTCGGCCGCAAGGTGCTGTTCTCGACCGAGCGCCCCTCGTTCACCGAGCTGGACGACCACGTGCGCGAAGTCAAGGCACGCTGACCCCTTAACGGCCATGAGCGACGCGAAGCCCCGCATCATCATCAAGCGCGCCCACGGCGGCGGGCACGGCGGCGGCCATGCGGGCGGCGGCTGGAAGATCGCCTACGCCGACTTCATGACGGCCATGATGGCCTTCTTCCTCGTGATGTGGCTGCTGTCGATCTCCAGCCCCAAGCAGCGCGAAGGCATTGCCGAGCACTTTCGCATGCCGCTGCGCGTGGCGCTGGCGGGCGGCGACAAGAGCAGCATGAGCACCAGCATGATTCCCGGCGGCGGCGCCGACGTGATGCACGCCGAGGGCGAGGTGCGCCACACCGAGGCCGACAGCGAGGACGCGGCCGACGCCAGCCGCCTGGCCGAGATGAAGAAGAAGCTCGACGAGCTGATCGAGAAGAGCCCGGTGTTCCAGCAGTTCCGCTCGCAGATCCTCATCGACATCACCACCGAAGGCCTGCGCCTGCAGATCGTGGACAGCGAGAACCGTCCGATGTTCGAGCTGGCCAGCGCCCGCGTCGTGCCGCACATGCGCGCCATTCTTCGCGAGCTGGCGCCCGTGCTCAACGGCCTGCCCAACAAGCTCACGCTGTCGGGCCACACCGACGCCATCGTCTACACCAACGACCGTTCGTACGGCAACTGGGAGCTCTCGGCCGACCGCGCCAACGCCTCGCGCCGCGAGCTGGTCACGGGCGGCATGACCGAGGACAAGGTGCTGCGCGTGATCGGCCTGGCCGACAGCATGCACCTGGACCGCGCCGATCCGCGCAACCCCATCAACCGCCGCATCAGCATCATCTTGCTGAACCACCGCACGCAGGAGCGCATCGAGCGCGAGAACAGCAACGACGCCGGCGCCACGCGCATCGGCCTGCCGCCACCGGCCGCGCAGGCGCGCACTGCGGCGGGACACACGGCGGGATAACAAGAACAAGGAAGCGGCTTCGCGCAAGAGTGCGGGCCCCGGAGCACCACAGATGGACCTCAGTCAATTCACCCAGGCCTTCTTCGTCGAAGCCATCGAGCTGCTGGCGGAGATGGAGCAGCTCTTGCTCGACCTCGACGTCGAGGCGCCCGACGGCGAGCAGCTCAACGCCATCTTCCGCGCGGCGCACTCCATCAAAGGCGGCGCGGCCACGTTCGGTTTCACCGCCTTGACCCACACCACGCACGTGCTCGAAACGCTGCTGGACAGGGCCCGCCACGGGCAACTGCACCTGAGCGCTCCGATGATCGATGCCTTTCTGGAAACGAAGGACGCCTTGCAAGAACAACTCACCGCCTACCAGGCCGGCAAGGAGCCGGACGCCGAGAGGGTCGCCCACATCTGCGGCGTGCTGCAGCAGCTGGCGATGGAGAACAATGCCGCCGCCGCACCGGTGCCGGCACCCGCGCCCGCACCGACACCTGTCGTGCAAGCCGCTGCGCCGACCGAGGAAGGCGGCAGCAGCGACGGCGTGCTGGTCGTGCGCTTCGCGCGCCTGTCCGACAGCGAATGCGAGCTGCTCGCTGGCGAGCTGGCCAACCTCGGCACCGTGCTGACGCGCACGCGCAGCAACGACCAGCTGACCGTGCGGCTGGCCACCACCTGCGACCCCGACGACATCGTGGCCGTGTGCTGCTTCGTCATCGACGAATCGCAGATCGACATCACGCGCGAGGTGGCCGACGTTGCCGAACCTGCGGCCGCAGTTGAAGCACCGGTCGTGCAGCCACCCGCCACACCAGCACCGGTCGCCGCCGCGCCCGCGCCTGCCGGCGCCAAGGAATCCAGCTCCATCCGCGTCGACGTCGAGAAGGTCGACCAGCTCATCAACCTTGTGGGCGAGCTCGTCATCACGCAGTCGATGCTCACGCAGGCCGCGACGGTGCTCGACCCCGTGGCCTACGAGCGCTTCCTGAGCGGCCTGGGCCACCTGGAGCGCAACGCGCGCGACCTGCAGGAATCGGTGATGTCGATCCGCATGATGCCGATGGACTACGTGTTCAGCCGCTTCCCGCGCGTGATCCGCGACGTGAGCGCCAAGCTGGGCAAGCAGGTGCGCCTGGACACCTACGGCAAGGAGACCGAGCTCGACAAGGGGCTCATCGAACGCATCGTCGATCCGCTCACGCACCTCGTGCGCAACAGCCTGGACCACGGCATCGAGGCCCCCGAGGTGCGCCTGGCCAAGGGCAAGGACGCCACCGGCCAGCTGCTGCTGTCGGCGCAGCACCACGGCGGCAACATCGTGATCGAGGTGAGCGACGACGGCGCGGGCCTGAACCGCGAGCGCATCCTCGACAAGGCGCGCCAGCAGGGCCTGCCGGTGAACGACGCCATGCCCGACGAAGAGGTGTGGCAGCTGATCTTCGCGCCCGGCTTCTCCACCGCCGAGCAGGTGACCGACATCTCGGGGCGCGGCGTGGGCATGGACGTGGTCAAGCGCAACATCCAGGAGATGGGCGGCCATGTGGAGATCCATTCGCGCGGCGGGCAGGGCACGTCGACGCGCATCGTGCTGCCGCTCACGCTGGCCATCCTCAACGGCATGTCGGTGCGCGTGGGCAGCGAGGCCTACATCCTGCCGCTGAGCTACGTGATCGAGTCGCTGCAGCCGCTGCCCGAGCACCTGCATTCCATCACCGCCGACGGCCATGTGATCCGCGTGCGCGGCGAGTACCTGCCGCTCATCGAGCTGCACCGCGTGTTCGACGTGGCCGGCGCGCAGACGCAGCCCACGCAAGGCATCCTGGTGATCGTGCAGGCCGACGACAGCCGCTTCGCGCTGCTGGTCGACGAGCTGCTCGGCCAGCACCAGGTGGTGGTGAAGAACCTGGAGACCAACTACCGCAAGGTGCCGGGCATCTCGGCCGCCACCATCGTGGGCGACGGCAGCGTGGCCTTCATCGTCGACGTGGGCGCGATGCCGCGCATCCAGCGCGCGCAGGCCGCCAGCGCGGCGGCCCTGGCGGGCGCCGCGCGCCGCACCGACGCGTTGGCGTCCTGATCCCGACGCGAGGGACGGCCGCATGAGGTTCGATTTCTTCCGGCGCCCCGGCGTCGACGGCAACGGCGCGCAAGCCGACACAACGCCTGCCATCACGCCCGCAGTCGGTGCCGACGGCCACGTGGCCTACGCCATGCTGCTCGACGGCAAGCGCCGCGTGGTCGGCTACCGCATGGCCTGGCGCGCGGCCGGGCAGGGCACCGACGCGGGTGCTGCCGCGGGCGTCAAGGCGCTCATGGACACGCTGGGCCTGCACCTGAACCCCGGCGGCCACGGCTGGCTGCTGGGCGGGCAGATGGTGTTCGTCGACGTCACGGTCGATGCGCTGTTCCAGAGCGAGCTGCAGTCGCTGCCGCCGCGCAACGTCGTGCTGTGCATGAAGGCCGACGAGCTGATGGACGCCGACATGCGCTCCATCCTGCTGTTCCTGCGCGAGCAGGGCTTCGGCTTCATGCTGTGCGGCGGCGTCGCGCTGCCGGACGACGACGAGCTGCGCGCCATCGTCACGCACCGCGAGGTACTGCCCTCCCAGCTGGCGGATGTGTCGCCCGCCGGCCCGGCGCCCATCGCCGCGCGCGTGGCGAACTGGGCCGAGTTCGAGGCCTGCGCCGCGCGCGGCGTGCAGGTCTTCGTCGACGGCGCCGTGCGCCTGCCGCCGGCGCGCGACAGCGCCGATGCGCTGCAGCCCGAGTCGCAGCTCATCGTGCACCTGATGCAGATGATCCTGCGCAACGAGGACGTGCGCGCCATCGAGGGCGCGCTCAAGCACGACGCCGCGCTCACCTACCGGCTGCTGCGCTACATCAACTCGCCCTCGGTCGGGTTGGCGGTCGAGATCCACTCGCTGCGCCATGCGGTCGCCATGCTGGGCTACTCGCCGCTGTACCGCTGGCTGTCGCTGCTGCTGGCCACCAGCAACAAGGTCAGCTCGCCCTTCATGATGAAGAAGGCCATCCTGCGTGGCCGCTTTGTCGAGCTGATGGGGCAGGGCATGCTGCCGCCCAGCGAGGCCGACAACCTGTTCGTCGCGGGCATGTTCTCGCTGCTCGACCAGCTGCTGGGCGTGCCGATGGAAGGCGTGTTGCGCAAGGTGCAGCTCACCGAGGCGGTGCAGCAGGCGATTCTGTCGCGCAGCGGCGTCTACGGCCCCTTCGTGGCGCTGGCCGAAAGCTGCGAGACCGACGACGGTCGCGCGGCGCGGCTGTCGGAGGCGCTATTCTTGAGCGCTGCGCAGGTCAATGCCGCGCAGCTGTCGGCGCTGGTGTGGGCGCTCGACGCCGGCCCCGCCGTGACCGCGCCACCCGCCTGACCCCCGGAAATGCAAGGCTTTTGCGCGTCTGATCGGCCGATTGGAAACGGCGGTTTCCGTGACCATTGAAAGTCACGCTTCCAGGCTGGCTGTGACGACCGAGTTCCACTTTACCGACCACGACTTCTCCAGAATCCGGACCCTCATCCATCGCCGCGCCGGCATCGCCCTGGGCGAGCAGAAGCGGCAGATGGTGTACAGCCGGCTGTCGCGGCGCCTGCGCGAGCTGCAGCTGCCGGCGTTCGCGCCGTACCTGGACCAGCTCGAGGCGCGCCACGACGGCGACGAGTGGCAGCTGTTCATCAACGCGCTCACCACCAACCTGACCTCGTTCTTTCGCGAGGCGCACCACTTTCCCACGCTGGCCGACCATGTGCGCAAGCGCCCGGGCCCGGTTACCGTGTGGTGCGCCGCCGCCTCGACGGGCGAGGAGCCGTACTCGATCGCCATCACGCTGATGGAAGCGCTGGGCGAGCGCGCCGGCTCGGCCCGCGTCATCGCCAGCGACATCGACACGGCCGTGCTGGCCAAGGCCGCGACCGGCGTCTTCACCACCGAGCAGGTGCGGCGCCTGTCGCCCGAGCGGCTGCGGCGCTTCTTCAACAAGGGCACCGGCACCAACGCCGGCAAGGTGCGCGTGCGCCCCGAGGTCGCCACGCTGGTGAAGTTCTCGCGCGTCAACCTGCTGGACAGCGCCTGGTCGGTGAAGGAGCCGGTGGACGCGATCTTCTGCCGCAACGTGATGATCTATTTCGACAAGCCGACGCAGAAGAAGGTGCTCGACCGCTTCGCGCCGCTGCTCAAGCCGGGCGGCCTGCTGTTCGCCGGGCACTCCGAGAACGCCTCGCTCGTCAACCCGGCCTTCCGGCCGCTGGGGCAGACGGTGTACGAGCTGTCGCGCACGCCGGGCCTCGCATGAGCCTGGCGAGCCACCACTACTTCGACCGCGATGTCGGGCGCATGGCCGTCAAGCTGCTGCCTTCCGAGTACTACGTGACCACCGACCACACCGTGCTGAGCACCGTGCTCGGCTCCTGCGTGGCCGCCTGCCTGCACGACGCGCAGGCCGGCGTGGCCGGCATGAACCACTTCATGCTGCCCGACGACGGCGAGCCCGGTGGCGGCTCGATGCGCTACGGCGCCTACGCCATGGACGTGCTGGTGCGCGAACTGGTGCGCGCGGGTGCGCGGCGCGAACGGCTGCAGGCCAAGGTGTTCGGCGGCGGCGCTGTGCTGGCCGGCATGACCACGCTCAACATCGGCGACCGCAATGCCGACTTCGTGCTGCGCTACCTGGAGGCGGAACGCATCGAAGTGGCGGCGCAGGACCTGCGCGGACCGCACGCGCGCCGCGTGTGCTTCCTGCCCGAGAGCGGCAAGGCCGTGGTGCGCCGCCTGCGCGCGCAGACCGAGGTGCTGCGGGTGCGCCGCGACGAAGGCGAGCTGCTGCGCCGGCTGTCGGTGCCCGCGGCGCCGCACGAGATCGACAGAACCAAAGGAAGCCGGTGAGCCTGCCAAGCAAGAAAAAGATCAAGGTGCTCTGCGTCGACGATTCGGCGCTGATCCGCAGCGTGATGAGCGAGATCATCAACAGCCAGAGCGACATGACCGTGGTCGGCACCGCGGCCGACCCGCTGGTGGCGCGCGACCTCATCAAGGTCACCAACCCCGACGTGCTCACGCTCGACGTGGAAATGCCGCGCATGGACGGGCTGGAGTTTCTCGAGAAGCTCATGCGCCTGCGGCCGATGCCGGTGGTCATGGTGTCGTCGCTCACCGAGCGCGGCTCGGAGATCGCGCTGCGCGCGCTGGAGCTGGGCGCCATCGACTTCGTGACCAAGCCGCGCCTGGGCGTGCGCGACGGCCTGCTCAACTACACCGAGCTCATCGCCGGCAAGATCCGCACGGCCGCCAGCGCACGGCTGCTGCCCGCGCGCCCAGCGGCCACGGCGGCGCGGCCCGCCCACGAGGCCGCGCCCGAGGCGCTGCTGCGCAGCCCGCTGCTGAGCACCGAGAAGCTGCTCATCATCGGCGCCTCCACCGGCGGCACCGAGGCCATCCGCGAGGTGCTGCAGCCGCTGCCGCCCGACGCGCCGGCGGTGCTCATCGCGCAGCACATGCCGGCCGGCTTCACGCGCTCCTTCGCACAGCGCCTGGACGGCCTGTGCCGCATCCGCGTGAAGGAGGCGGAGCAGGGCGAGCGCGTGCTGCCGGGCCATGCCTACATCGCGCCGGGCGGCTTTCACCTGTCGCTGGCGCGCAGCGGCGCCAACTACGTGGCGCACCTGGACCAGGAGCCGCCCGTGAACCGCCACCGGCCGTCGATCGACGTGCTGTTCGATTCGGCCGCGAAGCACGCGGGCAAGAACGCCATCGGGATCATCCTCACCGGCATGGGCAAGGACGGCGCCGAGGGCCTCTTGCGCATGCGGCGCGCGGGCGCGCACACGCTGGCGCAGGACGAGGCCAGCTGCGTGGTCTTCGGCATGCCGCGCGAGGCGGTGGCGCTGGGCGCGGTGGACGAGGTGTCGCCGCTGAACGAGATCAGTCGCCGCGTGATGGCGCACCTTCGCACGTTCGGTGAACGTGCGAACCGGGTATGACGAGTTTGAACAACGACCTGTGGAGCTGGAAAAAATCGTGATCGACAAGAGCATCAAGATCCTGGTGGTGGATGACTTCCCGACCATGCGGCGCATCGTGCGCAACCTGTTGAAGGAGCTGGAGTTCCTCAACGTCGACGAGGCCGAGGACGGCGTGGCCGGCCTGGAGAAGCTGCGCGGCGGCAGCTTCGGCTTCGTGGTGTCCGACTGGAACATGCCGAACATGGACGGCCTGACCATGCTGCAGACCATCCGCGCCGACCCCGAGCTGAAGACGCTGCCGGTGCTGATGGTCACGGCCGAGGCCAAGAAGGAAAACATCGTCGCGGCCGCGCAGGCCGGCGCCAACGGCTACGTGGTGAAGCCTTTCACCGCGGCGACGCTGGAAGAGAAGATCACCAAGATCTTCGAGAAGCTGGCCAAGGCATGAGCCAGGACACCGCCGGCGCGGCAGACGCCACCAACAACACCACCGAGGAACTGCTGGGCCGCATCGGCCACCTCACGCGCCAGCTGCGCGAAGGCCTGCGCGAGCTGGGCCTGGACAAGCAGGTGGCCAAGGCCGCGCAGGCCATCCCCGATGCGCGCGACCGCCTCAACTACGTGGCGGCCACCACCGAACGCGCGGCGCACCGCGCGCTCAACGCCATCGACGTCGCGCAGCCGCTGCAGGAAGCCCTGGCCACCGACGCCAAGGCCTTGACGCAGCGCTGGGACCAGTGGTTCGAGAACCCGATCGAACTCGACCAGGCGCGCGAGCTCGTGCTGGACACGCGCGGCTACCTGAACGACGTGCCCCAGCGCGCCAGCGCCATCAACACGCAGCTCATGGAGATCCTGATGGCGCAGGACTTCCAGGACCTCACCGGCCAGGTCATCAAGAAGATGATGGAAGTCGTCAACGACGTCGAGACGCAGCTGCTGCAGGTGCTCATCGACAACTCGCCGCCCGAGAAGCGCCACGAGGCCGTGCAGAGCCTGCAGAACGGGCCGCAGGTGAAGGCCGGCAACCCCGACGCCGTGACCGACCAGGCGCAGGTCGACGACCTGCTCGAAAGCCTCGGTTTCTGAGCCGCTTGCAGGCCGCTTGATTGGCCGAATTGCAGGGCGATACCGGCCCTGATCGGCAGATTGTTCCGCACCACCGGATCCAATAATTTGGTTCTGGGCAAGGCGTACTTCGCCAGTGCTGGTTCGGAGCATGAATGGCTGAGGAAAGCGATCTCGAGAAAACGGAACCCGCCTCCGAGCGGCGCCTGGAGAAGGCGCGCGAGGAAGGCAACGTGGCCCGTTCGCGCGAGCTCACCACCTTCGTCATGCTCGCCACCGCGAGCGCCGGCCTGTGGCTGGCGGGCGAGTCGCTCGGCGCGAGCCTGAGCGGCGCGCTGCGACGCGGCCTGCAGTTCGAACGCGCCAGCGCCTTCGACCCCGCGCACATGCTCTCGCAGAGCGGGCTCATGGTGCTGCATGCACTCATGGCCATCGGGCCGCTGTTCGCCATGATGGTCGTGGCCGCCGTGGCCGCGCCGCTGATGCTCGGCGGCTGGATGTTCTCCGGCAAGGCCGTCGCCCCCAACTTCGGCAAGCTCAATCCCCTGGCCGGCATCGGCCGCATGGTCTCGGCGCAGGCGCTGGCCGAGCTCGTGAAGGCGCTGGCCAAGTCGGCGCTGATCGGCGGTGTGGCGTGGTGGGTCATCGTGGACGACATCGAGGCCGTGATGGCGCTCATGTCGCAGCCTGCGCACGAGGCGCTGCCGCATGCGCTCGTGTTGGTGGCCAAGCACTGCGCGCTCATCGCCGCCACGCTCTTTCTCGTCGCGCTCGTCGACGTGCCGTTTCAACTCTGGAACTACTACCGCAAGCTGCGCATGTCGCGCGAGGACGTGCGCCAGGAGCACAAGGAAAGCGAAGGCGATCCGCACATCAAGGCGCAGATCCGCCGGCAACAGCAGCAGATGGCGCGCCGCCGCATGATGGCCGAGGTGCCCAAGGCCGACATCGTGCTCACCAACCCGACGCACTTCGCCGTCGCGCTGCAGTACCTGGACAGCGACATGCGCGCGCCGCGCGTGGTCGCCAAGGGCACCGAGCTGGTGGCCGCGCGCATCCGCGAGATGGCCAAGGAGCACAAGGTCGCGATTCTGGAGGCGCCGCCGCTCACGCGCGCGCTCTACCGCCACACGAAGCTGGGCGAAGAAATTCCGGCCGGGCTGTACACCGCCGTGGCCGAGGTGCTGGCCTGGGTGTACCAGCTCAAGCGCTGGAACAGCGAGGGCGGCGAGGCGCCGCGCACGCCGACCGACCTGCCGGTGCCGGCCGACCTGCAGTATTCGCCGGCGGTGGCATGAACGGACTGAACGACCTGATGCGCCTGCCGGCGCGGATCTTCTCCGGCTCGCAGTTCAAGGGCCTGGCGGGCCCGATCCTCATCATCCTCATCCTGAGCATGATGGTGCTGCCGCTGCCGCCCTTCCTGCTCGACCTGCTGTTCACCTTCAACATCGCGCTGTCGGTGATGGTGCTGCTGGTGAGCATGTACACCATGAAGGCGCTCGATTTCGCGGCCTTCCCCGCGGTTCTGCTGTTCTCGACGCTGCTGCGCCTGTCGCTCAACGTGGCCTCCACGCGCGTGGTGCTGATGCACGGCCACACCGGGCCCGACGCGGCCGGCAAGGTGATCGAGGCCTTCGGCCACTTCCTGGTGGGCGGCAACTTCGCGGTGGGCGTGATGGTGTTCATCATCCTGGTGCTCATCAACTTCATGGTGATCACCAAGGGTGCGGGCCGCATCGCCGAGGTGGGCGCGCGCTTCATGCTCGACGCGATGCCGGGCAAGCAGATGGCGATCGACGCCGACCTCAACGCCGGCCTGATCGGCGAAGAGATCGCCCGCAAGCGCCGTGCCGAGGTGGCGCAGGAGGCCGACTTCTACGGCTCGATGGACGGTGCCAGCAAGTTCGTGCGCGGCGACGCCATTGCGGGCCTGCTCATCATGGTGATCAACATCATCGGCGGGCTCGTGGTCGGCATGCTGCAGCACGGGCTCGACTTCTCCACGGCCGGCAAGACCTACACGCTGCTGGCCATCGGCGACGGCCTCGTGGCGCAGATTCCGGCGCTGGTGATCTCCACCGCGGCCGGCGTGATCGTCTCGCGCGTGACCACCGACGAAGACGTGGGCAGCCAGCTCACGGGCCAGCTCTTTTCCAACCCGCAGGTGCTGTTCCTCACGGCCGGCATCGTCGGCCTGCTGGGCATGATCCCGGGCATGCCGAACCTGGCCTTCCTGCTGATCGCGGGCGGCCTGGTGTGGCTCGGCAAGCGGCTGGTGCAGCGCAAGCCGCAGGCGGCCGCGCAGCAGGCTGCCGCTGCCGCCGCCACGCAGGGGGCAGGCGTGCCCGCTTCGGCCGAGCAGGCCGAAGCCACCTGGGACGACGTGGCGATGGTCGACCCGCTGGGCATGCAGGTCGGCTACCGGCTCATCCCGCTGGTGGACCAGTCGCAGCAGGGCGAGCTGCTGGGCCGCATCAAGAGCATCCGCAAGAAGATCGCGCAGGAGCTGGGCTTTTTGGTGCCGGTGGTCCACATCCGCGACAACCTGGAGATCAAGCCCAACGCCTACGTCATCAGCCTGAAGGACGTGGAGATCGGCCGCGGCGAGGCCTTCCCCAACCAGTGGATGGCGATCAACCCCGGCCAGGTGACGGGCGCGCTGACCGGCACGCCCACGCGCGACCCGGCCTTCGGCCTGGAGGCCACCTGGATCGACGCCAGCCTGCGCCAGCAGGCGCAGGTGTACGGCTACACCGTGGTCGATGCCTGCACCGTGATGGCCACGCACCTGAACCACCTGATCCACACCCACGCGGCCGAGCTGCTGGGCCGCCAGGAAGTGCAGCAGCTGCTCGACCAGATCGCCAAGACCGCGCCCAAGCTCACCGAAGACCTGGTGCCCAAGGTGCTGTCGCTGAGCACGCTGCACAAGGTGCTGCAGAACCTGCTCGACGAAGAGGTGCCGATCCGCGACATGCGCACCATCCTCGACGTGATGGCCGAGCACGCGCCCACGGTGAAAGACCCGACCGAGCTCACCACGCTCACGCGCCTGGCGCTGGGCCGCGCCATCACGCAGCAGCTGTTCCCGGGCGACGAGGAGATGCAGGTGATCGGCCTGGACGGCTCGCTCGACAGCGTGCTGCAGCAGGCCCTGAACAACAGCAGCGGCATCGAGCCGGGCATTGCCGACAACCTGCTCAAGCAGGCGCAGGCCGCCATGGTGCGCCAGGAGCAGATGGGGCTGGCGCCGGTGCTGGTCGTGCAGCACGCGCTGCGCGTGCTGCTGTCGCGCTTCCTGCGGCGCAGCCTGCCGCAGCTCAAGGTGCTCTCGCACGCCGAGATCCCTGACGCCCGGACCATCAAGATCACCGCCGCCATTGGAGGACGAGCCGTTTGAATCCACAGACCGACGTGCGCACCACCGCACGCAAATTCGTCGCCGCCACCGGCCGCGAGGCCCTGCGCCTGGTGCGCGAATCGCTCGGCGCCGAGGCCATCGTGCTCACGCACCGCGCCACCGCGCAGGGCGTCGAGATCGTCGCCATGGCCGAGGGCGATGTGCAGGAGACGGTGCAAGCGGCCGTGCCTGCAGTGCCGCCCGTCGCGACCGCACCCGCCGACCCCACCGTGCTCAGCGAACTCCATTCGATGCGCGGCATGATCGAGGAACAGCTCGCCAGCGTGGTCTGGAGCGACAGCCAGCGCCGCGACCCGGTGCGCGGTCGCCTGCTGCGCACGCTGCTGGGCGCGGGCTTCAGCGCGCGCCTGTCGAAGGCCATGCTCGAGAAACTGCCCACGGGCCAGAGCTACGCCGACGGCATGGCTTTCGTGCGCTCCGAACTCGTGCGCGCGGTGCCGGTGCATGAAGACGAAGACGCGCTGTTCGCGCAGGGCGGCGTCTATGCCTTGATGGGACCGACCGGCGTCGGAAAGACCACCACCACCGCCAAGCTGGCCGCGCGCTGCGTGATGCGCTTCGGCGCCGACAAGCTCGCGCTCGTCACCACCGACAGCTACCGCATCGGCGCCTACGAGCAGCTGCGCATCTACGGCCAGATCCTCAATGTGCCGGTGCATGCCGTGAAGGACGCGGCCGACCTGCAGCTGGTGCTGCACGACCTGCGCGACCGCCACATGGTGCTCATCGACACCGTCGGCATGAGCCAGCGCGACCGCGCCGTGCCCGAGCAGATCGCGATGCTCGGCAGCAGCCAGCGGCCGGTGAAGCGGCTGCTGCTGCTCAACGCCACCAGCCACGGCGACACGCTCAATGAGGTGGTGCACGCCTACCGCCAGGGCCATGCGCTGGCGGGCTGCATCTTCACCAAGGTCGACGAGGCCACGCACCCGGGCGCGCTGATCGACACCGTGATCCGCCACCGCCTGCCGGTGCACTACATCTCGGGCGGCCAAAAGGTGCCCGAGAACCTGCTGCGCGCCGACCGCGTGCAGCTGATCGACAGCGTGTTCCAGCCGCGACAGCACAGCCCGCTCTTCGTGCCGGCCGAAGCCGACCTGCCCGACGAGGCTGCGCCTTCGCCGCAGGCGCAGGGCGAGACCGATCGCCTGCGCTTGCGCTACCAGAGCCTGATCCGTGCGATGGCGCACGACGCACAGGAACTGGCGACCACGGCCGGCGCGCTGGCTGGGGCGCACATCGGCTTCGATGGCGCGCGCACGTTGTGGCGCCAGGCGGGCGACGAGGCCATTGATGCCAAGGCCGTGCTGCACGACCTGTCGGCGTTCGCGCGCGGCGAGGTGGCTTCCGGCTGCGACACCCACTTGCTCGCGCTGGCCGGGCAGGTGGGCCTGCGCGCGACCGACAGCGGCGACGCCTACGTGTGCCATGGCAGCCTGCTGCTGTCGGACCGCAACGGCCTGCCGCTGGCGGCACCGAACCAGTGGCTTTCGACTGCTGCGGCCCGCCAGTCGGCGCAGCCGGGATCGCGTCAGGCGCAGTGGCTGCAGCAACAGGATTTCGGCAAACGATTGGTGCATGTGCTGGGCAAGCCGCCTGCGGTCGAACAGATGCTGGCGTGGCAGACCGAAGGCACGCAGTGGCTGGCGCGCGCGCCGGGCAGCACGGCCGTGACGGATGCGCACACCGGCGCCGCGACCACGCTCGCGCGCCTGGCCTTCGCGTTCGACGATGCGACCGAGCGGCCCGTGCGCTATCGCGGCAAGGCTGCACTGCAATGCGAAGCGCAGGTCGAGGTGCTGCCACGCACCACCATCGACCGCGACACCCTGCCCACGCTGCGCTGCGTGGCCGTGCGCGTGGTCGATGCACGCAGCCGCAAGCTGCTGTCGCAGACCTGCGTGCTCACCAACCTTGGCGATGAAGTGGGCGCGCCGCAGCTCGCGCAATGGCAGGGCTGGGCCGCCGACGCCGAGCCGTGCTTCCGCCTGCTGCGCGACGGCGTGCAGCTCGTGGGCGGCATGGGCGAGCCCGGCGATCCGCACATGATGAAGCGCCTGCTGGTTGCCGGCCAGGTCACGACCACCGTGTGGCGCCTGCTGCAGGCCGAGGGCGAATGGGCCGACCGCACGCGCCTGCTGCTGGGCCAGCTCACGGGCCGCGCCACGCGCGCCGGCCGCGCGCTGACGGGCGGCGCGCTGTACGCGGGCGTGGGCAAGCTGTTCCTGCTGCTCGATGCGCTGGGCACCGAATCGGCAGCGCCTGCGCAAGCGCCGCGCGCGCTGGAACGCCTGGGCTGAAGGCGATGAGCGCACGCGTCACGGACCAGGCCGACGGGCTGCGCCGGCTGCTCGGGCAGGCGCCGGTGCGCGTCGTCGCGGTGGCGGGCCTGGGCCCCGGCGCGGGCGCGACCACGGCCGCGATGAGCCTGGGTGCGGCACTGGCGCAGCAGGGCAAGGACGTGCTGCTGCTCGATGAACACCATCCGAAGGCGCGCTCGGTCTGCGACGTGTGGGCGCTCGGCCCGCGCGGCACGCTGGCCGATGTGGCGGGGCGGCGGTTGCGCATCGACCAGGCCGCTGCGAGCGCGGTGTGCGGCGTGCAGGTGCTGCCCGCACCGACCGGCGCGACCATCGACCCGCGCACGCTGTGGCCGCGCGGCATCGTGCTGGTCGATGCGGCCTTCGACGACGAGGGCTGCCTGTCGCCGCTGGCGCAGGGCGCCGACGAACTGCTGCTCGTGCTTCAGCCGCACCCGGCGGCCATCACCTCGGCCTACGCGGGCATCAAGCGCCTGCACCGCGCGCATGCGCTGAAGCAGCTGCGCTTCCTGCTCAACGGCGTGGCCGATGCGGGCACCGCGCAGCAGGTCATGCACAACCTCGCACAGGCCGCCAGCCGCTACCTCGCGCTGTCGCTGCTGCCCGTGGGCTGGGTGCGCACCGACCCGTGGCTTGCCGATGCGGCGCGGCTGCGCCAGACCGTGGTCGAGGCCTTTGCGGCCAGCGCGGCGGCGGTCGATTTCCGGGCCATCGCCGACGACATGGGCCGCTGGACCTGGCGCACGCCCGCGCGGCCGGCCGTGTTCCCGCAGGCGCTCGCGGCCTGAGGCACGACCACGAGGACGGACGGCCGTGTACACCGCACAGGGCACCATCGAGAAATCGCATCTGCTGGAACAGCACCAGCCGCTGGTGCGCCGCATCGCGCTGCAGATGATGGCGCGGCTGCCGGCCAGCGTGGAGCTGGACGACCTGATCCAGGCCGGCATGCTCGGCCTGCTCGATGCGTCGAGCCGCTACCAGGACCACCGCGGCGCGCAGTTCGAGACCTTCGTCAGCCAGCGCATCCGCGGCGCCATGCTCGACGAACTGCGCGCCAGCGACTGGGGGTCGCGCGGACTGCGCCAGTCGGCGCGCGGCATTGAAAAAGCGATCCAGGCGCTGGGCCACCGGCTGGGCCGCGCACCCACCGAAGGCGAGATCGCGAAGGAGCTGAAGGTCGATCTGGACACCTACCAGTCGATGCTGCAGGACATCCAGGGCTGCCAGCTGCTGTACGTGGAAGACTTCGCGAAGGGCGACCCCGACAACCCCTTTCTCGACCTGCATGCGCAGGAGGCGCGCAAGGGGCGCGGCGACTTCGACGACCCGCTGGCGCGCCTGCTCGAAAGCGGCTTTCGCCACCAGCTGGTGGATGCCATTGGCGCGCTGCCCGAGCGCGACCAGTTGCTGCTCAAGCTCTACTACGAGGAAGAGCTGAACCTGCGCGAGATCGGCGCGGTGCTCGAAGTGAGCCAGTCGCGCGTGTGCCAGCTGCACGGCCAGGCGGTGAGCCGGCTGCGTGCGAAGCTGAAGGATGCGTTGTAAGTCGCTTTAGCCGGCGTAGCGCGCGTCGAGCGCATCGAGCTCGGGCTTGCGCACCAGCCGCTGCCTTTCGGCGAAGGGCGCGACCAGCGAGGGGTCTTCGTCCACGCGCTTCGTTTCGCGCAGCACGGTGAGCGCCTTCTGCATGCCGGCCAGCGCGCCCTGCAGCGCGGCGTTGGCGTACAGCACGATGCCGTAGCCGAGGCCGCCGAGTTCCTCGGCGCCGAAGATCGGTGTCTTGCCGCCGATCACCATGTTCATGAGTTGCGGCTTGTGCAGGCGCTTAGGAAGTGCACGAATCTCGTCGGCCGTGGTGACGGCCTCGACGAACAGGATGTCGGCGCCGGCCTCGCTGAACTTCTGCGCGCGCTCGATCGCGGCCTCGAAGCCCAGCGTGGCGGCTGCATCGGTGCGAGCCATGATGAGCAGGTCGGGGTCGGTGCGCGCATCGACGGCGGCCTTGATCTTGTTGACGGCTTCCTCGGTGGAGATCACCTCCTTGCCCGAAAAATGGCCGCAGCGCTTGGGCGCGACCTGGTCCTCGAACTGGATGCAGTCGGCGCCCGCGCGCTCCAGCACGCGCACCGTGTGGCGCACGTTCAGCGCGTTGCCGAAGCCGGTGTCGGCATCGACGATCAGCGGCAGGTTCACCGCGTCGCGGATGCGCGCCGTGTGGTCGGCGATCTCGTGCAGGCCCATGAAGCCCTGGTCGGGCAGGCCGAACCACATGTTGGTGACGCCCGCGCCGGTGACGTAAATGGCTTCGAAGCCCAGGTCTTCGATGACGCGCGCCGACAGCGCGTTGAAGGCGCCCGGCACCAGCACGCCGCGGCGGGCCTCGGCCAGGGAACGGAGGATCTTGCGAGTCGACATCGGGATTTCCTGTGAATGGATCTGAAAGCTCAAAGGGTGTCGCCGGGCACACGGACCCAGCCTTCCATCAGCACGCGGGCGCTGCGGCTCATGACGGCCTTGGTGACCTGCCATTCGCCCTCGACCTGGCTGGCCTGCGCGCCCACGCGCAAGGTGCCCGAGGGGTGGCCGAAGCGCACGGCCTCGCGCGCGCCGCCACCGGCCGCGAGGTTCACCAGCGTGCCGGGAATGGCGGCGGCCGTGCCGATGGCCACCGCCGCCGTGCCCATCATGGCGTGGTGCAGCTTGCCCATCGACAGCGCGCGCACGAGCAGGTCGATGTCGCCGGCCGCCACGACCTTGCCGCTCGATGCGGTGTAGCCGGCGGGCTTGGCCACGAAGGCGACCTTGGGCGTGTGCTGGCGGCTGGCCGCTTCGTCGAGCGTGCGGATGAGGCCCATGCGCAGCGCACCGTGCGCGCGGATGGCCTCGAAGCGGGCGAGCGCGGCGGCGTCGCCGTTGATCGCGTCCTGCAGCTCGGTGCCGGTGTAGCCGAGCGCCTCCGCGTTCACGAAGACGGTGGGGATGCCGGCGTTGATCATCGTGGCCTGCAGCGTGCCGAGGCCGGGCACCTCCAGCGCGTCGACGAGGTTGCCGGTCGGGAACATCGCGCCGCCTGCGCCGTCTTCTTCGGCGGCGGGGTCCATGAATTCGAGCTGCACCTCGGCCGCGGGAAAGGTCACGCCGTCGAGTTCGAAGTCGCCGGTCTCCTGCACCGCACCGCCGGTCATCGGCACGTGCGCGACGATGGTCTTGCCGATGTTGGCCTGCCAGATGCGCACGACCGCCACGCCGTCGCGCGGCACGCGTGCCGCGTCGATGAGGCCGTTGCTGATCGCGAACGGGCCCACGGCCGACGAGAGGTTGCCGCAGTTGCCGCTCCAGTCGACGAAAGGCCGGTCGATCGACACCTGGCCGAAGAGGTAGTCCACGTCATGGCCGGGCCGCTCGCTCTTCGAGAGGATGACGGTCTTGCTGGTGCTCGACGTGGCCGCGCCAATGCCGTCGATCTGCTTGCCGTAGGGGTCGGGGCTGCCGATCACGCGCAGCAGCAGCGCATCGCGCGCGGGGCCCGGCACCTGCGCGGCCTCGGGCAGGTCCTGCAGGCGGAAGAACACGCCCTTGCTGGTGCCGCCGCGCATGTAGGTGGCGGGGATCTTGATCTGCGGAAGGTGCGGCATCGTCAGTCGGCTTTCGTGGCGGCGAGGAAGTCCTGCGCAAAGCGCTGCAGCACCCCGCCGGCTTCGTAGATGGAGGCCTCTTCGGCGGTGTCGAGGCGGCAGGTCATGGGCACGTCGAGCCGTTCGCCATTGCGGCGGTGCACGACCAGCACGAGGTCGGCGCGCGGGTTGCGCTCGCCGGTCACATCGTACGTTTCGGTGCCATCCAGGCCCAGCGTGAGGCGATTGGTGCCCGGCTTGAATTCGAGCGGCAGCACGCCCATGCCGATCAGGTTGGTGCGGTGGATGCGCTCGAAGCCTTCGGCCGCGATCGCTTCCACGCCGGCCAGCCGCACGCCCTTGGCGGCCCAGTCGCGCGACGAGCCCTGGCCGTAGTCGGCGCCGGCCACGATGATCAGCGGCTGCTTGCGCAGCATGTAGGTCTCGATGGCCTCCCACATGCGCATCACCTCGCCCTCGGGCTCCACGCGCGCGCGCGATCCGGCGCGCACCGTGCCGTCGGCCTTGCGCACCATCTCGTTCTTCAGCGTGGGGTTGGCGAAGGTGGCGCGCTGCGCCGTGAGGTGGTCGCCGCGGTGGGTGGCGTAGGAGTTGAAGTCGTCCTCGGGCAGGCCCATGCGCTGCAGGTACTGGCCGGCTGCGCTGTCCAGCAGGATCGCGTTCGACGGCGAGAGGTGATCGGTCGTGATGTTGTCCGGCAGGATCGCCAGCGGACGCATGCCCGTGAGCGTGCGTTCGCCGGCCAGCGCGCCTTCCCAGTACGGCGGGCGGCGGATGTAGGTGGAGGCGGGGCGCCAGTCGTACAGCGGCGCCACCTGCTCGCCCGTGTCGGGCTGGATCGCGAACATCGGCTCGTACACCTGGCGGAAGTGCGCGGGCTTCACGCTGGCTTTCACGATGGCGTCGATCTCTTCGTCGCTCGGCCAGAGGTCTTTCAGGCGAATCTCCTTGCCGTCGACCACCGTGAGCACGTCCTTCTCGATGTCGAAGCGCACCGTGCCCGCAATCGCGTAGGCCACCACCAGCGGCGGCGAGGCCAGGAAGGCCTGCTTCGCGTACGGGTGGATGCGCCCGTCGAAGTTGCGGTTGCCCGAGAGCACGGCCGTGGCGTACAGGTCGCGCTCCACGATCTCCTGCTGGATGGCCGGATCGAGCGCGCCCGACATGCCGTTGCACGAGGTGCAGGCATAGGCGACCACGCCGAAGCCCAGCTGTTCGAGCTCGCGCATCAGGCCCGCATCTTCCAGGTACAGCGTGACCGCCTTCGAGCCGGGCGCGAGCGAGGTCTTGACCCAAGGCTTGCGCGCCAGGCCCACGCGGTTGGCGTTGCGCGCGAGCAGGCCTGCGGCGATCACGTTGCGCGGGTTGCTGGTGTTGGTGCAGCTGGTGATGGCCGCGATGATCACCGCGCCGTCGGGCATCTGGCCGGGCACCTCGTCCCACGGTGCGGCGATGCCGCGCGCCGCGAGGTCGGCGGTGGCCACGCGCGCATGCGGGTTCGACGGGCCGGCCATGTTGCGCACGACCGTCGACAGATCGAACTGCAGCACGCGCTCGTACACGACCTCGGCGAGCGTGTCGGCCCACAGGCCCGCCTGCTTCGCATAGACCTCGACCAGGCGCACCTGCTCGTCGGCGCGGCCTGTGAGGCGCAGGTAGTCGAGCGTCTGCGTGTCGATGGCGAACATCGCCGCGGTGGCGCCGTACTCGGGGGCCATGTTGGAGATGGTCGCGCGGTCGCCCAGCGTGAGGCTGGCCGCGCCTTCGCCGTGGAACTCGAGGTACGCGCCCACGACCTTTGCTGCGCGCAGGAACTCGGTGAGCGCGAGCACGACGTCGGTGGCCGTGATGCCCGGCTGCGGCCGGCCCGCGAGGCGCACGCCGACGATGTCGGGCAGCCGCATCCACGAGGCGCGGCCCAGCATCACGTTCTCGGCCTCGAGCCCGCCCACGCCGACGGCGACCACGCCCAGCGCATCGACGTGCGGCGTGTGGCTGTCGGTGCCGACCAGCGTGTCGGGGTAGGCCACGCCGTCCTGCGCATGCACGACGGGCGACATCCGCTCCAGGTTGATCTGGTGCATGATCCCGTTCCCCGGCGGTATCACCTCCATGTTGCGGAAGGCCCGCTTCGTCCATTCGATGAAGTGAAAGCGGTCTTCGTTGCGCCGGTCCTCGATGGCGCGGTTCTTCGCGAAGGCATCGGGGTCGAAACCGCCGCACTCCACCGCCAGCGAATGGTCGACGATGAGCTGCACCGGCACCACGGGGTTCACCTGCGACGGGTCGCCGCCCTGTTCGGCGATGGCGTCGCGCAGGCCGGCCAGATCGACCAGCGCGGTCTGGCCGAGGATGTCGTGGCAGACCACGCGCGCGGGGAACCACGGAAAGTCATGGTCGCGCCGGCGCTCGATGAGCTGCGTGAGGCTCTGCACGAGGATCGCCGGGTCGCAGCGGCGCACGAGGTTCTCGGCATGCACGCGCGCGGTGTAGGGCATCGTGGCCCAGGCGCCGGGGCGGATCGCCTCGACGGCTTCGCGTGCGTCGAAGTAGTCCAGCGCGGTGCCGGGAAGGTTCTTGCGGTAGTCGGTGTTCATGGGGCGCTTGTCGCTCGGCACCCGCGCGCAGGCACGGGCGCTTTTCTTCTTCTCGTGTTTTTACTTCCGATCCTGGATCGGCGCGAACTTCAGGTCTTCGGGGCCCGTGTAGTTGGCGCTGGGCCGGATGATCTTGTTGTCGATGCGTTGCTCGATGATGTGCGCCGCCCAGCCTGATGTGCGCGCAATGACGAACAGCGGCGTGAACATGGCGGTGGGCACGCCCATCATGTGGTAGCTCACGGCGCTGAACCAGTCGAGGTTGGGGAACATCTGCTTCACCTCCCACATCACGGCCTCGAGCCGCTCGGCAATGTCGAACATCTTGGTCGAGCCGGCCTCCTGCGACAGCGTGCGCGCCACGCCCTTGATGACCACGTTGCGCGGGTCGCTCACGGTGTAGACCGGGTGGCCGAAGCCGATCACGACCTCCTTGGCTGCGACGCGGCGGCGGATGTCGGCCTCGGCCTCGTCGGGTGCGTCGTAGCGCTTCTGGATCTCGAAGGCCACCTCGTTCGCACCGCCGTGCTTGGGGCCGCGCAGCGCGCCGATGGCGCCGGTGATGGCCGAGTACACATCGGAGCCCGTGCCTGCGACCACGCGCGCCGTGAAGGTGGAGGCGTTGAACTCGTGCTCGGCATAGAGGTTGAGCGAGGTGTGCATCGCGCGCTCCCACTGCGCGCTGGGCTTGCGCCCGTGCAGCAGGTGCAGGAAGTGCGCACCGATGGAGTCGTCGTCGGTCTCGACCTCGATGCGCCGGCCCTGCGTGGACCAGTGGTACCAGTACAGCAGCATCGAGCCGAGCGAGGCCATCAGGCGGTCGGCGATGTCGCGCGCGCCGGGCAGGTTGTGGTCTTCCTTCTCGGGCAGCAGGCAGCCCAGCGACGAGACGCCGGTGCGCATCACGTCCATCGGGTGCGCGCTGGCGGGCAGTTGTTCCAGCGCCTCCTTCAGGCTCGCGGGCAGGCCGCGCATGGCCTTGAGCTTGGCCTTGTAGGCGCGCAGCTCGGCGGACGTGGGCAGCTTGCCGTGCACCAGCAGGTGCGCGATTTCCTCGAACTCGCAGACCTCGGCGATGTCCAGGATGTCGTAGCCGCGGTAGTGCAGGTCGTTGCCGGTGCGGCCGACGGTGCACAGGGCGGTGTTGCCGGCGGTCACGCCCGACAGGGCGACGGATTTCTTGGGCTTGAAGCCGGGGGGAGTAGCGATGTCGTTCATGCGGGTTCCTTGTCGGTGTGCAGGTAGGTGTTGCGCAGGCGCGCGGGACGGCCGCGGCCATCGACGGCCACCATCTCGAACAGGCCTTTCAGCGAAGGGCGGGCTTCGCCATCGGGCGGCTCGGCCGCGCCGGTGACGCAGACCGTGAGCGAGCTGCGCCCGGCGCGCGTCACCCAGGCCCGCAGGCGCAGCACATGGCCGACGGGCACGGGCGCCAAAAACTGCGCGTCGCCCAGGCTGGCCATCACCACGTCGGACTTCGCGAAGGCGCGCGCAGCGAGGAAGGCGGCCTTGGACATCAGCAGCAGGGCGTTGCCGCCGAACAGCGTGCCGTAGTGGTTGGCGTGCTCGGGGAACACGATGTCGGTCAGCTCGATGGCGGCGGATCGTTGGGTCATGCTTCGCAATTTACGCAATCGAACGCCCATAATGAAGGCCTGAATTGGCGAATAATTGCGAATGAAGATGGCTGATTTTGCAAATATTGCGAATACCGCAAAGACCCACGAGGTGACCCGATGAGCAAGACCTTCATGGGCGTGCGCCTGCGCACGCTGCGCGCCGAACGCGGCCTCACGCAGGTGGCGCTGGCCCAGATGCTGGGCCTGTCGCCGAGCTACCTGAACCAGATCGAGCAGAACCAGCGCCCGCTCACGGTGGCGGTGCTGCTGCGCATCAGCAAGACGCTCGGTGTCGACGTGCAGCAGTTCTCCGAAGACGAAGAGGCGCGGCTCGTGGCGAGCATGCGCGAGGCGCTGGCGGACAACCCCGGCGGCGAGGCCGTGGCGTTGCCCGAGCTGCGCGAGGTGGCGTCGCAGATGCCGGCCGTGGCGCGCGCGCTGCTCGCCTTGCACCGCCGCCACCAGGAGGCGCAGGAGCGGCTGGAGCTCATGGCCGCCGAACTCGGCGATGGGCGCGGCGACATCTCGCGCAGCCGGCCGATGCCCTTCGAGGTGGTGCGCGATTTCTTCTTTGCCCACCAGAACCATTTCGACCCGCTCGACACCGCCGCCGAATCGCTCGCCGCCGAGGCCCGTGCGAACGGCGGACCGCTCGCCGAATGGCTCCAGCAGCGGCTTCTTTCGGCCCACGGCGTGCGCGTGGTGCCGGGCGACGAAGGGGAGGGCGCGCTCGACAGCCAGCGCCGCTACGACCCGGCCCGCCGCGTGCTGCGCCTGTCGGCGGGCCTGGAGCCGGGCCAGCAGGCCTTCCAGCTGGCCACGCAGCTGGCGCTGCTGGAGCAGGCTGCGCTCATCGAGTCGCTGGTCGTGCAGGCCGATTTCGGCGACGCCCCGGCCCATGCGCTCGCGCGCATCGGGCTGGCCAATTACTTCGCGGCCGCCGTGCTGCTGCCCTACGGCCCGTTCCTGCAGGCGGCCGAGGCGCTGCGCTACGACATCGATTTGCTCGCGCGCCAGTTCGGCGTCGGCTTCGAAACCGTGTGCCACCGCCTGAGCAGCCTGCAGCGCCCGGGCGCGTCGGGCGTGCCCTTCTTCTTCATCCGCGTGGACCGGGCCGGCAACATCTCCAAGCGGCAGTCGGCCACGCACTTCCACTTCTCGAAGACCGGCGGCACCTGCCCGCTGTGGAACGTGTACGAGGCCTTCGCGCAGCCCGGGCGCGTGCTGCCGCAGCTGGCGCGCATGCCCGACGGCCGCGCCTACCTGTGGATCGCGCGCACCGTGTCGCACGGCCAGCGCGGCTTCGGCTCACCGAGCAAGACCTTCTCGATCGGCCTGGGCTGCGACATCCGCCACGCCCCGCGCCTGGTCTACGCCAAGGGCCTGGACCTGAAGGACCCCGACGTGCCCACACCCATCGGCATGGGCTGCAAGGTCTGCGAGCGTGTGGCCTGCCCGCAGCGGGCGTTCCCGTTCATCGGGCGGCCGCTGGATGTGAACGAGAACGAAAGCAGGTTCACGCCCTACGCCGTGGCCGGTGCGTAGGGCGGCGGCGTATCAGTCGCCTTGCGCAGGCTGCTGCGTGCCGGACGCCTCGCTCCACCCACCCCCCAGCGCCTTGTAGATCGCCAGCCGGTTCGTCTGCTCCGTGAGCTGCAAGCCGATCAGCGTCTGCTGCGCCGCATAGTCGCTGCGCTGCGCGTCCAGCACGTCGAGGTAGTTGGCGGCGCCGCTCTTGAAGAGCGACTGCGAGAGCTCGAAGCTGCGCGCGGTGGCGGCGCGCAGCGAGCGCTGTGCGTCGAGGCGCTCGGCCAGCGTGCGGCGTTCGGCCAGGGCGTCGGCCACTTCGCGGAAGGCGGTCTGCACGGCCTTCTCGTAGGTGGCGATCTGGATCTTCTGCTGCGCCTGCGCCACCTGCAGGTTGGCGCGGTTGGCGCCGCCGTCGAAGATCGGCACGCTGATCGACGGCGCGAAGCTCCAGGCCTTGCTGCCGCTCGCGAACAGGCCCGAGAGCGTGCTGCTCGCGGTGCCGGCCGAGGCGGTGAGCGCGATGCGCGGGAAAAAAGCCGCGCGCGCCGCGCCGATGTCGGCGTTGCTCGCGCGCAGCGCGTGCTCGGCGGCGCGCACGTCGGGCCGCTGCTGCAGCACGCTCGACGACAGGCCGGCCGGGGGCACGAGCAGTTGCGCCACGTCGGCGGTCGTGGCGGCGCTCGGCAGCAGCTCGGGCGGCGGCGTGGCGCCGACCAGCAGCGCCAGCGCGTTGCGGTCCTGCTCGACCTGGCTGTCGAAGGCCGCGGCGTCGGCGCGCGCGGCATCGACGGTGCTCTGCGCCTGCGCCAGCGCCAGGCCCGACTGCGCGCCAAGCGCGTGGCTGCGCTGCACCAGCTCGAAGGACTTGCGCTGGCTCTCGAGCGTGCCGCGCGCCAGCTGCAGGCGCTGCTCGTCGGCGGCCAGTTGCAGCCACGCCGTGGCGACGGAGGCCACGAGGCTGATCTGCGTGCTGCGCTGCGTCTCCTCGGTCTGGAAGTAGCCCTGCAGCGCCGATTCGCCGAGGTTGCGCACGCGCCCGAACAGGTCGAGTTCGTAGGCCGTCATGCCGAGGTTGGCGCTGTACTGCGAGGCGATGCGCGATTCGCCGCTGGTCGACAGGCTGCCCGGCGTGCGCGAGCGCGTGCCGGCGGCGCCGGCGTTGACGGTGGGGAACAGGTCGGCCCGCGCGATGCCGTACTGGGCGCGCGCACGCTCGATGTTGAGCGCCGCCACGCGCAGGTCGCGGTTGTTGGCGAGCGCGAGCTCGATCACGCCCTGCAGCTGCTTGTCGACGAAGAAGTCGCGCCAGCCGATGTCCAGGGGTGTGGTCGTCGTGATGCCAGCCGAGGGCAGGGTCGATGGCACGGGCGAGGCGGGCGTTTCGTAGGCAGGCGCGAGGTTGACGCAGCCGGCGAGCACGACCGAGGCCAGGGCGGCGCAGGCCACTGCGCGCAGGGGAAGGCGGGGCAGGGTGGTGCGCTTCATCATTGCGCTCCCTGCTCTGCGGGCAAGGCATCCGGCGGCGTGTCGGCCGGCTTGCGGCGGCCTTCCAGCCAGCCGCGGATCATCGCGAAGAACAACGGCACGAAGAAGATGCCCAGCGCGGTGCCGACCACCATGCCGCCCAGCACCGCGGTGCCGATCGACTGGCGTCCACCCGCGCCCGCGCCGGTGCCGATGGCCAGCGGCAGCACGCCGAAGCCGAAGGCCAGCGAGGTCATGAGGATGGGGCGCAGCCGCAGCCGCACGGCCTCCAGCGTGGCCTCGATCACGCCCTTGCCCTGCTCCTGCAGCTGCTTGGCGAACTCGACGATCAGGATCGCGTTCTTGGACGACAGGCCCACTGTGGTGAGCAGGCCGACCTGGAAGTACACGTCGTTGCTCAGGCCGCGCAGGCTGGTGAACAGCAGTGCACCCACGATGCCCAGCGGCACCACCAGGATCACCGAGAACGGCACCGACCAGCTCTCGTACAGGGCCGCAAGGCACAGGAACACGAACAGGATCGAGATGGCGTAGAGCACCGGCGCCTGCGCGCCCGACAGGCGTTCCTGGAACGAGGCGCCGGTCCATTCGTAGCCGATGCCGGCGGGCATCTGCTTCATCACTTCGTCGACCGCGGCCATGGCGTCGCCCGAGCTCACGCCCGGTGCGGCATCGCCGACGAACTCGTAGCTGGGGCTGCCGTTGTAGCGCTGCAGCTGCGGCGAGCCGTAGGTCCAGCGCGAGCTGGAGAAGGCCGGGAACGGCACCATCTGGCCCAGGCTGTTGCGCACGCTCCAGCGGTCGATGTCGGTGGGCAGCATGCGGAAGGCCGTGTCGCCCTGCATGTACACGCGCTTGACGCGGCCGTTGTCCAGGAAGTCGTTGATGTAGGTGCCGCCCATCGCGCTCGACAGGGTGCTGTCGATGTCGGACGTGGCCAGGCTGGCCGCGCCGGCGCGCGCGTCGTCGATGTCCACCGCGAACTGCGGCGTGTCGTCCAGGTTGTTGCTGCGCACGTTCGCCACCTCGGGGCGCTTGGAGAGCAGGTCGATGAACTGGTCGCGCGCCTTCACCAGTGCGTCGTGGCCCAGCCCGTTGATGTCCTTCAGGTGGAAGTTGAAGCCCGCGTTGGCGCCGAGCCCGCGCACCGCCGGCGGCAGCAGCACGAAGATGCGCGCGTCGCGGATGGTCGAGAGCTCCTTGTTGGCGCGCCGCGCGAGTTCGGCGGCCGACTGGCCGGCGCCTTCGCGCTCGGCCCAGTCTTTCAGCTTGACGAAGGCGCGCGCCGAACTCTGGTCGCCGTTCTGCCCGGTGATCACGTTCACGCTCACCACCTCGGGCTGCTTGGTGAAGTAGTCCTGCATCTGCGTGACCACCGGCTGCAGCCGCGCATCCGACGCGCCCGGCGGCAGCGTCACCTGAACCTGCAGGAAGGCCTGGTCTTCATCGGGCAGGAAGGAGGTGGGCAGGCGCATGAACAGCAGCGCCATCACGGCGGCGATGAGCAGGTACACCACGAGGCTGCGCTTGCCGCGCCGCACGATGCCGCCGACGATGCCCTGGTAGCGGTCGGCGCCCTGGTCGAAGCGGCGGTTGAAGCCCGCGAAGAAGCGGTCGACCGCGCCCAGCACGCCCTTGCGCGGGGCCGCGTGGCCGCCCTTGGCGACAGGCTTGAGCAGCGTGGCGCACAGCGCCGGCGTGAGCGTGAGCGCCACGAACACCGACAGCGCCATGGCCGAGACGATGGTGATCGAGAACTGGCGGTAGATCACGCCGGTCGAGCCGCCGAAGAAGGCCATCGGGATGAACACGGCCGACAGCACCAGCGCGATGCCCACCAGCGCGGGCGTGATCTCGGCCATCGACTTGCGCGTGGCCTCCTTGGGCGACAGGCCCTCCTCGTGCATCACGCGCTCGACGTTCTCCACCACCACGATGGCGTCGTCCACCAGCAGGCCGATGGCCAGCACCATGCCGAACATGGTGAGCGTGTTGATCGAGTAGCCCGCCACCGAGAGCACGCCGAAGGTGCCCAGCAGCACCACCGGCACGGCAATGGCCGGGATCAGCGTGGCGCGGAAGTTCTGCAAAAAGATGTACATCACCAGCACGACCAGCACCATGGCCTCGGCCAGCGCCTTCACCACCTCGTCGATCGACGCACTCACGAAGGGCGTGGTGTCGTAGCTCACGAAGGTCTGCATCTGGTTGGGAAAGAGCGGTTGCAGCTCGGCCACCTTGGCCTTCACGGCCTCGGCCACCTGCACCGCGTTGGCACCGTCGGCCAGCACGATGCCCATGCCGGCGCCCGGACGACCGCCGAGCACCGAGCGCACCGTGAGGTTCTCGGCGCCCAGCTCGACACGCGCCACGTCGCGCAGGCGCACCACGGCGCCGTCGGGCGTGGCGCGCAGCACCACGTTCTCGAACTCCTCGACCGTCTTCAGCTTGCTGCGCGCGGTGATGGTGGCATTGAGCTGCTGCTGCGCACCGGCCGGCAGCGCGCCGAGCTGGCCGGCCGACACCTGCGCGTTCTGCGCGGTGATGGCGCTGCCCACGTCGGAGGGCATGAGCGCGTACTTGCGCAGCTTGTCGGGGTCCAGCCACAGGCGCATGGCGTAGCCGGTGCCCAGTGTCTGCACCTCGCCCACGCCGTCGACGCGGCTGATGACGTCGACCAGGTTGCTGCTGATGTAGTCGCCCACGTCCACCGCCGAGGCGCTGCCGTCGCCGGAGAACATCGAGACGATCAGCAGGAAGTCGTTGCCTCCCTTGGTCACGGTGACGCCGCGGCTTTGCACCTGCTGCGGCAGGCGCGACATGGCCTGCTGCAGCTTGTTCTGCACCTGCATCTGGGCCACGTCGATGTTGGTGCCCGCGTTGAAGGTGAGCGACAGGCGCGCCACGCCCGACGAGTTGCTGGTCGACTGCATGTACAGCAGGTTGTCCAGCCCCTTCATCTGCTGCTCGATGACCTGGGTGACGGAGTCTTCGACCGTCTTGGCCGAGGCGCCGGTGTAGGTGGCGTTGATGGACACGCGCGGCGGCGCGATGTCGGGGTACTGCTCCAGCGGCAGCGTGCGGATGGCCATCAGGCCGGCGAGCATGACGACGATGGAAAGCACCCACGCGAAGATGGGGCGGTCGATGAAGAACTGGGCCATGGCGGGGCCTCAGCGCGCGATGGTGGCGGAGGTGGCGTCGGGCGTGGCGCTCGCTACGGCGGCACCCGCCGGCCTGGCGCCCAGGTCAACCGTGCGCACCTTGTCGCCCACCTTCACGCGCTGCGAGCCTTCCATGAGCACGCGGTCGCCCGCGGCCAGGCCGTCGATCACCTGCCAGCGCGTGCCGATGGCGCGGCCGATGCGGATGGGCCGCTTCTGGACCTTGTCCTCGGCATCGATCACCAGCGTGGAGGCGCTGCCGTCGGGCGCGCGCGTGACGGCCTGCTGCGGCACCAGCAGCGCGGCGTCGTTCACGCCTTCCTGCAGCACGGCGCGCACGTACATGCCGGGCATCAGCAGCTTGTCGGGGTTGGGCACCACGGCGCGCAGCGTGACGCTGCCGGTGCCGGCATCGACCGTCACGCCGCTGAAGGTGAGGCGCCCGGCGTGCGGGTAGGGGCTGCCGTCTTCCAGCAGCAGCTGGATGCGCGCCTCGGCCTCGCTGGCGCGCTGCAGCCGGCCGCTGGCCAGCTCGCGCTTCAGGCGCAGCAGCTCGCTGCTGGACTGCGTGACGTGCACGTGGATCGGGTCGAGCTGCTGCACGGTGGTCATGGCCGCCGCCTGGTTGGCTGTGACCAGCGCGCCCGGCGTGACGGTGGACAGCTCGGCCCAGCCGGTGATGGGCGAGGTGATGCGCGTGTAGCCCAGCTGGATGCGCGCGGTCTGCTCGGCGGCGCGGGCCACGCCGAGGTCGGCCTCGGCCTGCTGCTCGGCGGCCTGGGTCTCGTCGAACACCTGGCGGCTGATGGCGTCGATCTTCACCAGCTCGGCATTGCGCTTGGCGACCGTGCGGGCCGTGGCCAGGGCCGACTCGGCCTTGCGCACGCTGGCCTGCGCGCTGGCATGGGCGGCCTGCAGCGAGGCGGGGTCGAGCTGGTAGAGCACCTGGCCGGCCTTGACCTGCGAGCCTTCGGTGAAGAGCCGCTCCTTGAGGATGCCGCCGACCTGCGGGCGGATCTCGGCGATCACCGGGGCCGCGGTGCGCCCGGGCAGCTCGGTGCTCAGGGCCAGCACCTCGGACTTGAGCGTGACGATGCCGACTTCCTTTGCCGGAGCGTTGGCCGCCTTGGCCGCGCCGGGGGCCTCCACATTGGTGCGCGAGCACCCCGCGAGGGCGGCGGCGATGCACAGGGCCGTGAGGAGCGGGGCGGAGCGGGAGGCAAAGTGGACGGGCATGGACAGGCAGAAGTAACGAAAGCCAAAGATGGAGCGGGCTCGCGCCGTCGAGTTCAATGCCGCGGCGCGAGGGCGGCGAACTTTACAGAGCGGAAACCGTGCCATGTCCGGAGGGGACTGGCGGGTGGCGTCGAGTGTGCGGCCCCACAGTTAAGCGGGTGTGAAGCGGGGCATTGCCCGCATGAAAAAACCGCCTGAAGCGCCCTCTATGGCTTCTTCTTCGCCTGCGCGACCAGGAAATCGACCAGCAGCTGCAGCGGCCCGACCTCGTTGTCGGTGCGGTAGAGGATGCCCAGCGGCGCGATGGGCGCGTTCATGCGCAGCGGCAGCTCGGCCACGGCCGTGCGGTCGAGCTGGTCGAGCACGGTGCGCGGCACCGGCACCACCACGTCGGGCTGCGAGAGCAGGGCACGCACCAGCTGCGGCGTAAGCACCTGGATGGCATGCGGGCGCGGCACGATCCGCTCGGCGGCCCAGGCGGCTTCCATCACCTGGCGCACCGCGAAGTGCGCGGGTGGCAGCACCCAGCGCGACTCGGCGAGGTCGCGCAGCCGCAGGCGCTTGCGCTGCACGGCCGGGTGGCCGATGCCGGCGATGACCACCACCTCGTCGCTGCGCAGCGGCACGAAGCGGTGGGCATCGGGCACGCGCGCCGGCTGGCGCAGCAGCACGGCGTCGAAGGCGCCCGCGCGCAGGCCGATCGTGAGCCGCTCGATGTTGCCTTCCTCGATGAACAGGCGCAGCTTGGGGTGCTTCGCATGCAGCAGGTTCAGCGCGGGCTGCAGCACGCTGGCGATGGCCGCCTCGATGGCGCCGATGCGCAGCGCGCGCGTCTCCTGCGCGGCCAGCGCCGCAAGGCCGTCGCTGGCCACCTGCATGGCGTCGATCACCATGCGCGCGTGCAGCGCCAGCAGGCGCCCGGCCTCGGTGATGCGCATGCCGCGCGCGTGGCGCTCGAACAGCGGGGTGTCGAGCAGGCCCTCGACCTCCTGCAGCATCTGCGTGGCCGCCGGCTGGCTGATGTGGATCGCCTCGGCCGCGCGGCGCAGGTGCGAGTGCGCGGCCAGCGCGTCGATGAGCTTCAGGTGGCGCAGGCGCAGGCGCGCGAGCAGCCGCTCGTGCAGCACGGAGGAGGGCGTAGGTATGTCGGCAGCCATCGATAGGCAATCATTATCAGTCGATGCAAAAGCGATTGGACGCCAATCGGTGGCCTTCCTACGCTCACGGGGTCGGGCGGCAGACAAGGGCGCATCGGCTGCCGGCCCGACGGGGCCGTGCGGACGAAGGGCTCCCGCCCGGCGGGTTCTTCCCTTTCTTGCTTTTCTGACAACACATCACCATGTCCCACCGATTCCGTCCGGCCGCGCGCCTGTGCCTGCCCATCGTCCTTGCCGTCTCGTCCCTGTGCGCCTCGGCGCAAGAGGCGCCTGCTGCGGCTGCTGCCGCATCGCCCGCGCCGGCCGCAGCCGTGCCGCTGTACCCGCTGATCGCTGAACGCTCCAAGGCCATCGAGCAGAAGGTGATCGACTGGCGCCGCGACATCCACCAGCACCCCGAGCTGGGCAACCAGGAAAAGCGCACCGCCGCGCTGGTCGCGGCCCACCTGAAGGCGCTGGGCTACGAGGTGCGCGAGGGCGTGGCCGTGACCGGCGTGGTCGCCACGCTGCGCGGCGGCAAGCCCGGCCCGGTGGTGGCGCTGCGTGCCGACATGGACGCGCTGCCCGTGAAGGAGCAGGTCGACGTGCCCTTCGCTTCCAAGGCGCGTGCCCAGTGGGGCTTTGCGACGGTCGACGTGATGCACGCCTGCGGGCACGACGGCCACGTGGCGATCCTCATGGGCGTGGCCGAGGTGCTGGCCTCGATGAAGGCGCAGCTGCCCGGCACCGTGAAGCTGATCTTCCAGCCGGCCGAAGAAAAACTGCCCAATGCCGAGATCGGCGGTGCGCGCCGCATGCTGGCCGAAGGCGCCTTCGACGCGCCCAAGCCCGACGCGGTGTTCGGCCTGCACCTGGTCTCGGCGCTGAACACCGGGCAGATCGGCTACAAGAGCGGCCCCATCACCGCGAGCTCGGACACCTTCAAGGTCAGCGTGAAGGGCCGCCAGACGCACGGCTCGCAGCCCTGGAGCGGGGTCGATCCGATCGTGCTGGGCTCGCAGATCGTGCTGGGCTTCCAGACCATCGCAAGCCGCCAGGTCAACGTGACCAAGGAGCCCTCGGTGCTCAGCGTGGGCACCTTCAACGCGGGCACGCGCTACAACATCATTCCCGACAGCGTGGAGATGAGCGGCACGCTGCGCACCTACGACGACGAGATGCGCCAGTTCATCATCAAGCGCATGGGCGAGACCGCCTCGCACATCGCGCAAAGCGGCGGCGGCACGGCCGAGGTCCGCGTCGAGGCCGACGGCTACGCTCCCACCGTGAACGACCCGGCCCTGACCGCCAGGATGGTGCCCAGCCTGCAGCGCGTGCCCGGCGCGACGCCGATCGTGATCCCGAAGGGCACGGGCGGCGAAGACTTCTCGTTCTTCGCGCAGAAGGCGCCCGGCCTGTTCGTGATGATCGGCGCCACGCCGCCCGGCCGCGACGCGAACAAGGCCGAGCCCAACCACTCGCCGCGCTTCTTCGTCGACGAGGCCAGTCTGCTGGTGGGCGTGCGCACGCTGACGCAGCTGACGGTGGACTACATGGCGGGCGCGCAGCGCTGACCTGAGCGAATCGGCTGCTCCAGCGCATCCGAAAGCGGAAACAGGTGCTGCGCGATGAAGTCCACGAACACACGGATCCTGGGCGACAGCTGCCGGCTCGACGGCCACAGCACGTGGAAGATCATGTGTTCGCGGTTGTGGTCGTCCAGCACCGTGACCAGGCGGCCCTGTTCCAATTGCTGGCGCACGGCGATCTCCGGCACGCAGGCAATGCCCAGCCCCTGCTCGGCAAAGCAGACCTGCGGATCGAGCGTGTTGGTCACCATGCTGGCCGGCAGGTCGACAGGGGGCGAGCCGGCCGCGAGGCCCAGCGGCCACACGTCCAGCTTGCCGGTGCTGGGAAAGCGGTAGAGCAGGCAGGCGTGGCTTGCCAGGTCTTGCGGTTCGCGCGGCACGCCGGCCCGGCGAAAGTAGGCCGGCGCACCGACGATCACCTTGCGGCACGAGCCGATGCGGCGCGCCATCAACCGTGAATCGCTGGGCTCGCCGGTGCGGATGACCGCGTCGAAGCCTTCCTCGATGACGTCCACCAGCCGGTCGGCGTAGTCGATGTCCAGTTCGATGTCGGGGTAGAGCCGCTTGAACGCCGCCAGCTTGGGCATGAACAGCGTGCCCACCGATGGCAGGCTGATGCGCAGCTTGCCGCGCGGCGCGCTCTGTGTCTGCAGCAGCTCCGCTTCGGCCGATTCCACCTCGCAAAGGATGCGCCGGCAGCGCTCCAGGAACAGCGCGCCTTCCGGCGTCAGGTGGACGGTGCGCGTGGAGCGATGGAACAGCCGCACGCCCAGCCGTTCTTCGAGCCGCACGATGGCCTTGCTGACGGCCGAGGCCGAGATGCCCAACTGCTGCCCCGCGGCCGTGAAGCTGCGCGTTTCGCCGGCGCGAACGAAGACGTTCAGCGAGCCCAGGTTTTCCATGGAGCGACTTTGATTGATGACTGGAGAGTCATATGTATTTGAAACTTTAGCCCATTTTTCATTGATGCATTCCCGCCCACACTGCGGTGAACGCCAACGCGGGCCACCCGGCCAACGCGGGCACAGACGATGGAAAACAACTGAATGACCACCACAACCGCCACCGTGGGCGAGCGCACTGAACGACTGCCTGTGGCCGCCTTGCTGGCCCTGTCGATGACCGGCTTCCTGGCACTGCTGACGGAAACGATGCCGGCCGGCATGCTCTTGCGCATCAGCCAGGACCTGGGCGTGTCGGAAGCGCTCGCGGGCCAGTTCGTGACCCTCTATGCCATCGGCTCGCTGGTTGCGGCCATTCCGCTGACGGCGGCCACGCTGGGCTGGCGGCGCCGGCCGTTGCTGATCGCGGCGCTGGTCGCCGTGCTGGCCTTCAACACGCTCACGGCGCTGACGTCGAGCTATGCCGTCGCGCTGGTTGCGCGCTTCATGGCCGGCATGGCAGGCGGCTTGATCTGGGGAATGCTGGCGGGCTATGCGCGGCGCATGGTGCCCGAGCACCTCAAGGGGCGCGCGCTGGCAGTGGCCGGGCTGGGGGCACCGCTGGCGTTGTCGCTGGGCGTCCCGCTGGGGACGTTGATGGGCGCCACGCTGGGCTGGCGCACCGCGTTCGGTGGCATGTCGCTGCTCACGCTGGCGGTGATGGCCTGGGTCTTCCTGCAGGTGCCCGACTATCCGGGGCAGCCGGCCGAAAAGCGCGCGCCGGTGCGCCGGATCTTCGTCACGCCCGGCGTGCGACCGGTGCTGGCCGTGCTTGCGCTGTGGGTGCTGGCGCACAGCATTCTCTACACCTACGTGATGCCGTTCCTGGCGCCGGCCGGCCTGTCCGATCGGGTCGATGCGGTGCTGCTGGTCTTCGGCGTGGCATCGCTGGCCGGCATCTGGATCAGCGGGCTGCTCATCGACCGCATGCTGCGCTCGCTGGTGCTGCTCGCCCTCGCGGGCTTTGCGCTGGCGTCGCTGGCCCTGGGCGTCGCCGGCTCGCAGCCGGTGGTGGTCTATGTCGCGGTGGCCGCGTGGGGGCTGACCTTCGGCGGCTCCGGGGCCTTGCTGCAGACCGCGTCGGCCGAAGCAGCCGGCCCCGGCGCGGACGTGGCGCAATCCATCCTCGTCACGGTGTGGAACATCGCCATTGCGGGCGGCGGCATCGTCGGTGGCGTGTTGCTGGAGACATCGGGCGTCGGCGCTTTTCCATGGGCACTGCTGGTGCTGCTGCTTCCCGGCCTTCTGATTGCCTGGACATCGCGTGCGCACGGGTTTCCCGCGAAGCCACACCGGTCGTCCCACTGATTCCGAAGCGCGCGCGGCATTTCGCGCGCAACCGCCTCAGGCGCTTTCGCGCTGCTCGATGTGGAACGGGATCATCACCGTCTCCGCCGGCGGGGGCTCGCTCAGAGCCAGTTGCCGCCCTGCGGCATCTGGATCTGCTCGGCCGGGTCGCCGCCCGTCACGAACGAGCCGATGACGATGCTCAGCAGCGAGACGAAGATGCTCGCGAACAGCGCGGTCCAGAAGCCCGACACCTTGAAGCCCTTCACCAGCGCCGCCACCAGCAGGATCATCAGCGCGTTGATGACCAGCAGGAACAGGCCGAAGGTCAGCAGCGTCAGCGGCAGCGTCAGGAAGATCAGCAGCGGCTTGACGATGGCGTTGGCCAGCCCGAGCAGCAGCGCCGACACGATCAGCGCCGCGGTGCTGTCGAACTTGAGCCCCTTGAAGAGATGGCTGGCGACCCACAGCGAGATGCCGGTGATGGCCCAGTGGACGAGGAAAGGGGTGATGTTGTTCAGCATGGCGTGCGGTGTGTGTCGGCAGCCCGCATGGTAAACGGGGCGTCGCGGCGGACCGCTGCGCGGGGCGGGCGGATTTTCTGCGGTTACTTCCCGAAACCATGGCCGACAGGCCGTTAAGATCGCGAACTTCCGGCGCCTGCGCAGGCGCCTGTCTCCATCTTTCTCTGGTTTGGCCGAATCCACCACGGTCATGCATCCATGGCGAATGCGTCGATCGCAAGCGTGACACCCGCTCCGGCGTCGGCCGACGAGGCCGAGTCGTGGGTGCGCGGAGAACTCATCCGTAGCCTGATGCGCTCGGCGCGCGGCTCCTACCTCGTCTCGGCGGCGCTCATGCCCGCCATGGTCGGCCTGAGCTGGGGCCATGTGCCCCGCTGGGAGCTGCTGACCTGGCTGGCGGCCGGCATCATTGCCACCGCCTGCCGGGCCTGGGGCGCGCGCGTGTACGCCGTGCGCTATGCCGGGCGCAGCGCGGTCGCGCAGCAGCAGTTCACCGACCGCTACGGCTTCGTGTGGAGCACCAGCGCGGTGGTGTGGGGCTGCTCGGTGCTGCTGTTCTTCGAGCGCACGCCGCAGGTCAACCAGTTCATGAGCTGGCTCATCGTGGCCGGCGTGGGCACCTTCCCGCTCAACGGGCTGGCGCTGCACCCGCCGCTGCTCAAGCGCTACGTCAACACGCTGTTCATCACCATGCTCGGCGCGGTGCTGGTGCGCCTCGTGGCCGTCACCATGCAGCACCCGCATTTCCAGTACGGCTACCTCATGCCGCTGCTGCCGGCGCTGCACTGGTTCCTGCTGCTGCGCGCCGGCCGCAACATCCATGAGACCGCGCGCAACAGCCTGGAGCTGCTGTTCCACAACCACATCCTGATCAAGTCGCTCACGCAGCAGCGGCAGGCGGCGGTGTCGGCCGTGGCCATGAAGAACCGCTTCCTGGCCAGCGCCGCGCACGACATGCGCCAGCCCGTGCTGGCGCTGTCGCTGTACGCCGACTGGCTGCGCAACGAGCCCGAGCTGGTGCTCGAACTGGCCCCGAAGATCGTGCGCGCCACCCATGCGGTGAACGCGCTGTTCGACTCCATGTTCGACCTGGCGCGCATCGACGCGGGCCAGGTGCGCCTGCACATCGAGCGCGTCGACGTGGCCGAGTTGCTGCACGACCTGGAGCTGCAGTACCGCCCCGTGGCCGAGAGCCGGGGTCTGGACTTCCGGGTGCACGTGACCGAGGGCTCGTTCCTCACCGACCCGATCCGCGTGCGCCGCATGATCGGCAACCTGCTCGCCAACGCCATCAAATACACGACCGAAGGCGGCGTGCTGCTGGCCGCGCGCCAGACCCGCGAGGGCATGCGCGTGGAGGTGTGGGACACCGGCATCGGCATCGCGCCCGAGCACCTGCGCGACGTGTTCCTCGAGTTCTACAAGGTCGCCGACCACGCCGGCACCTCCGACGGCTTCGGCCTCGGCCTGGCCATCGTCGCGCGGCTGTCGCACGTGCTCGGCCACCCGGTCAGCGTGCGCTCGCGCCTGGGCAGCGGCAGCGTGTTCCGCGTGGCGCTGCACGACGCCGACGAAGCGGTGGCGCAGGCGCGGGTGAGTGCGTCGGGCGGCTGAGCGGCGCGCGATCACACAGGTGCCGCGAAGCCGCGGCGAGCGCGCGAATGCGTCGCCGGCTCTGCTATCTTCCCTGTCAATACACAAGGGAGGATCGAGCGGATATGGCTATTCAGTTCAAACATGCGTTGGGCGTTGCGGCGCTCGCATTGCTGACCGCATGCGGTGGCGGAGGGGGTGGCGGCGGAGGGCCTGTCTTCGGCCTGCCTTCGCCAAATTCGGGCACCAGCACGGGCGGGCCTTCCGGCCCCTCGGAGCCGGAGACACCGGCACCCGTCGGGGATGAACCGCCGCAAGCCCGCGTGGCAAAACCCGTCGATACGACCCTGGGGCTGGTCCTCAAGCTCGACGGCCGCACGAGCCAGGCGGTGCAAGGGCGCTCGCTGCGCTACGTGTGGGTGCTGCAGTCCAAGCCCTTGACCAGCAAGGCGGTGCTCACGAGCGCCGACAGTGCAACCCCTTCTTTCCTCCCGGACGTTCCCGGCGAGTTCGTCGTTCGCCTGGTGGTGAACGACGGGGTGAAGGACAGCGAGGCGGCCTACCTGACGGTCACACCCACCGCGCCGGCGGCGACGGGGCCGCATCTCAAGTTCGCGTTGATCGAGACGCTTGCCACGCCGGACAACGGAAACAGGTACATCCCCGATGCGAGCTGCGGCGGCTATCGGCCCGACACGCACTTCAAGGATTTCTGGCCGACAGCACTCGATGCGCGGGATTGCTTTGCGATCAATTCCCCGCTCGAACTCGAGGGGCGTTCGATGGGTTCCGGTTCGGCAGGAAGTCTGGACTTCCTGGTCCGCCGAATGGGCGAGACCGTCGTCGCGACCCCCGGAACCCTGCCGGCTGACACGCCGGCCACACCGGTCAGTGCGGCCTATGAAGTGACGGCAAATCCCGGGGCATTGGCGCGGACCCCGATCGGCAAGAGCAACGGGTTCTCCTTCCGCTACAGCCTGGAAGGGGCCCGGATGATCTATTGGCCGGATGATCCGCGCGTTGCCATCCAGCGGCCCAAGGCGCGATACCGCATTGCCGGAACGGTAGTGCCGGCCAACGCGCCTCTCGGGTGGGAGGTGACAGGGCAGACCTCGGTTCGTATCGAGGTCACGTTGATCACCGATCGGGACAGTCCGTACGTCAAGGTCCCCGTCTATTCAAAGACCTTCGACACGGAGTTTTCCGAGAACGTCGAGCTCGACCTCAATGCGGCGGTCTATCAAGTGGTTCCGAACACGCAGGGGATCTACACCGTCGAGGTCGTGCATCAGCTCGTGTACCGGCGAAAGCCCTCCTGAGCGGATGCATGGAGGCGCCTGCAGGGGGCGCCTCCATGAAAAAACCGCGCACGAGGCGCGGTTCCTGATCAAGCTGACGCTGTTCCGGGCTCAGCCCGAGAGCAGCCCATTCGTCCGTGCATAGTGCAGGGCCTGCGTACGGCTCTTCACGCCCAGACGGCGGAACAGGCGCCACAGGTGCACCTTCACCGTGTGTTCGCTGATCTCCAGGTCGGTGGCGATGTCGCGGTTGCTCATGCCCTTGTCGAGCATGGCGATCAGCTGGGTCTGGCGCTTGGAGAGCTTGCCGCTGTTGGCGGCCGGCATCTCCTCGGTGTCGTCTTCCGACCCGGCCATCAGCAGGCCGCGCAGGGCGGCTGCTAGCTCGTTGGAGCTGGCCGACTTCTCGATGTAGGTGTCAGCGCCAGCCTCGATGCAGGCGTCTTCCATGTCGGCGGCCGGGGCTGCCGAGTACACGGCGATCGGCACGTTCGGATAGACCTGCTTGACCGCGATCACGCCCGAGACGCCATTGGTGTCCGGCAGCTTCAGGTCCAGGCAGAAAAGAGTGGGCGCGCCACGCTGCTGGACCGAACTGGCGAGCTTGTCGAGCCGCTCGAGCTCGACGATGTTCTCGGCGGGGCGCAGGCGACGCAGGACCATCACGATCGCGTCGCGCATCAGGGGGTGGTCGTCGATGACATAAATGCTCATGTTTTCTTCCTTTGTGATCGCACCGTCTTCTCTCTTGTCACACCCGCCGGCGGATGGCCCGCGGGTTGTTGCCGGATCAATGTCCCTGGGTGGTGGACGTTGCCTCCGCCAGTGCCTCCAGCGCCTCGGTGGCGGCGCGAGCCTGTTGCGCGTCGACCGGTTCGAGCTGCGCGGCCAGTGCCGTGAGCGCCGCGCCGCGTTGCGCCTGCAAGTCGGCGATGGTACGGCCGGCTTCTTGCGGCGACGCGAATCCACGGCTTTGCAAAAGGGTTTCGCCGCGCGCATCGAGCAGCTTGAAATAGAACAGGCCGTCGGCCTTCTCGCGGTATTGCTTGAAGCTGGGCTTTGCCACCTTGGCGGCCTTGGCGCCGGCGCCGTCGCGGCCCGCCGCGAGGTTGCGCAGGCCGACCGCGTGGCGCAGCGAGGTCATGAAGGGGCGCGACAGCTTGCGCGCCTTCTCGGCGCCCAGCAGCAGGATGCGCTCGATCTCGGCCGGGTCGTTCATGAGCGCCTCGTAGCGCGCGCGCAGCGGCGCCACTTCGCGGTCGATGCGCTCGAACAGCACCTGCTTGGCGTCGCCCCAGGCGATGCCGTCGGCGTACGCCTTGCGCAGGGCTTCGGTTTCCTCGGCGCTGGCGAAGGCCTGGTAGATCTGGAACAGGGCCGAGCCCTCGGTGTCCTTGGGCTCGCCGGGCGCGCGCGAGTCGGTGACGATGCTGGCGATCTGCTTTTGCAGCTGCGCGCGCGGCGCGAACAGCGGGATCGTGTTGTTGTAGCTCTTGCTCATCTTGCGGCCGTCGAGGCCGGGCAAGGTGGCGACCGCATCGTCGATCTCGGCGTCGGGCAGCGTGAAGTGCTCGCCGTACTGGTGGTTGAAGCGCTGCGCCATGTCGCGCGCCATCTCGATGTGCTGCACCTGGTCGCGGCCCACGGGCACCTTGTGGGCGTTGAACATCAGGATGTCGGCGCCCATCAGCACGGGGTACATGAACAGGCCGGCCGTGACGTCGGCATCGGGCTCCTCGCCCTTGGCGATGTTCTTGTCGAGCTGGGCCTTGTAGGCATGCGCGCGGTTGAGCACGCCCTTGCCGGTGACGCAGGTCAGGAACCAGGTGAGCTCGGTGATCTCGGCGATGTCCGACTGGCGATAGAAAGTGACGCGTTCGGGATCGAGGCCGCAGGCCAGCCAGCTGGCGGCAATTTCGAGCGTGGAGCGCTGGATGAGCGCCGGCTCCTGCACCTTGATGAGCGCGTGGTAGTCGGCCAGGAAGAAGTAGCTCTCGACGCCGGCCGCGACGCTCTGGCGCACCGAGTGGCGGATGGAGCCGACGTAGTTGCCGAGGTGGGGCGTGCCCGACGGCGTGATGCCGGTCAGGACGCGCAGGGGAGCTGGAGAAGACGAAGCCATGTGACGGAAGGAGAAACTTAGAGCAGCATTGCCTTGAGCGGCGTGATGAGCAGGTTGACCACGAAGTAGCCGGCATCCATCAGCGGGCGCAGCCAGTAGTTGCTGACGATGCCGGCGAGCACCAGCGCCATCACGATGAAGAAGCCGTAGGGCTCGATGCGCGCCAGGAAATTCTGCGCCGGGCCGCTGGGCAGTAGGCCGGCCAGCACGCGGCCGCCGTCGAGCGGGGGCAGCGGGAACAGGTTGAAGGCCCACATCACGAGGTTGACCAGCACGCCACCCTGGCACATCTTGATGAAAAAGGTTTCACTGACGCCGGCCGCCACGATCACGATGAGCAGCACGGCCCACAGGATGGCCTGGATGAAATTGGAGGCCGGGCCCGCGAGCGCGACCCACACCATGTCGCGCTTGGGATGGCGCAGGCGGTTGAAGTTGACTGGCACCGGCTTGGCATAGCCGAACAGGAAGGCGCCCGAGGTCGCGAAGTACAGCATCAACGGCATCAGGATGGTCCCGATGGGGTCGATGTGCTTCATGGGGTTGAGCGTCACGCGGCCCATCATGGCGGCGGTGTTGTCGCCGAAGTGGCGCGCCACGTAGCCATGCGCCGCTTCGTGCACGGTGATCGCGAAGATCACCGGCAGTGCGTAAATCAGAACCGTCTGTATCAGATTGGAAATATCCACTGCGCGATTGTGTCAGAGAGGAATGGGGCGGCCGAGCCGTTCGTCAGAGGCCAAGCACCGCGAGCGCACCCCGGCCCTGGCGCACCACGACCGGGTCGTCGCCTGTGCCCATGGGCGTGAGGTCGACCACGGTGGTCGGCTGCGACGGGCAGGCGCCGGCGTCGATGACGGCGCCGATCTGCTTCTCGAAGCGCTCGCGGATTTCCTGCGCGTCGTTCAGCGCCTCGGTCTCGCCGGGGGCGATGAGGGTGGTGGCCAGGAGCGGCGCGCCGTGCAGTTCCAGCAGCTCCAGCAGCACCTTGTGGTCGGGCACGCGCAGGCCGATGGTCTTTCGCTGCGGATGGCTCACGCGGCGCGGCACTTCCTTGGTGGCTTCGAGCAGGAAGGTGTAGGGGCCGGGCGTGGCGGCCTTGAGCAGGCGGTACTGCTTGTTGTCGACGCGCGCGTAGTTGGCCAGCTCGCTCAGGTCGCGGCACAGCAGCGTGAGGTGGTGCTTGTCGTCGACCTGGCGGATGCGGCGCAGCTGGTCGACCGCGTCCTTGTCGTCCAGGTGGCAGGCCAGCGCGTAGCTGGAGTCGGTGGGCACCGCCACGACCTCGCCGCGCGCGAGCAGCGCCACGGCCTGCTTCAGCAGGCGCTGCTGGGGGTTCTCGGGATGGACTTCGAAGTACTGGGCCATGGTGAATTGCTCCTGATCAGGATTCCGCCGGTTCGATCGGCACGCGCCGCTCGCGCACGGTGAGCCACGCGCCGGCGGCGCCGCACACGGCGATCATCGCCATGCCGATCAGCGAGAAGCGGTCGGGCACGTGGGAAAAGATGAGCCAGCCGCCCAGCATCGCGAAGGCGATCTGCGAGTACAGGTACGGGGTGAGGGTGGAGGCCGGCGCGCGCTGGTAGGCCAGGATCAGCATGAAGTGGCCCACCGTGCCCATGAAGCCCATGAGGCACAGCAGCGCCCACCATTCCCACGAGGGCAGGGCGGTCCAGGCGAAGGGCACGGCCACCGAGGCCAGCAGCGTGCCGACCCAGCCGGTGTAGAAGTGCATGGTCAGCGGGTTCTCGGTCTGCGCGAGCTTGCTGGTGAGCACCTGGAACCAGGCGTTGGTCAGCACCAGCCCCAGCGGCAGCAGCACGGCCCAGCTGAAGCTGCCGCCGCCCGGCCGCAGGATGACCAGCGTGCCGATGAAGCCGCCGGCCACCAGCGTCCAGCGCAGCGGCGACACCTGTTCCTTGAGCGTGGTGGCGGCCAGCAGCGTGATCACCAGCGGCGCGATCAGCACGATCGACGTGAACTCGGCCAGCGGCATGTAGCGCAGGCTCAGGAAGGCAAAGAGGCTCGAGCCCAGCAGCAGCGCCCCGCGCAGCGCCTGGTAGCGCGGGTGCTGCGTGCGCAGCAGGGCCGTGCCGCGCAGCGGCAAGAGCACCAGCGTGGTGGCCACGGCCTGGAAGGCATAGCGGAACCACACGCCCATGAGGATCGGCACGGCGAGCGTCGAGTACTTGGTGGCGGTGTCCAGCGTGGCGAAGCAGGCCACCGCCAGGATGACCAGCCCGATGCCCGCGAGGATGCGTTCGGATTCGGTGCGGCGGCGGGTTTGCGCTGCGGCGCGTGCCTGGGCCAGCGCGGCGCTGGCCGCGTTGTCGATGCCGGGCCCGGGGCTCTGGCTCACTGCTGGATGCGGTGGCCGAGCAGTTCCCACACCGGCGTGAGGCTGCCGGGCAACGGTGGCAGCTTGCCGAGATCGCAGTGGCTCTCGTCGGGGCTGTGGAAATCGCTGCCGCGCGAGGCGGCGAAATCGAACTCGAGCGCCTTGTCGGCGTACTCGACGAACTCGGCCGGCGTGTGGCTGCCCGTGACGACCTCGATCGCCTGGCCGCCGTGCGCCTTGAATTCGAGGAACAGCGCGTACTCCTCGTTGGCCGTGAACTTGTAGCGGCCCGGGTGCGCGATCACGGCCATGCCCTTGGCGGCGGTGATCCAGTGCACGGCGTCCTTCAGCGAGGCCCAGCGGTGCGGCACGTAGCCGGGCTTGCCTTCGGTGAGGAACTTGCGGAACACCTCGGGGGTGTCGCGGCAGTGGCCTTGCTCGACCAGGAAGCGCGCGAAGTGCGTGCGCGAGATCAGCTCGGGATTGCCGACGAACTTGAGCGCACCTTCGTAGGCGCCGTGGATGCCGACCTTGGCCAACCCCTCGGACATTTCCTGCGCGCGCTTGCCGCGCCCGCCGCGCGTGTCGTACAGGCCCTGAGACATGGCGGCGTCGTCGGGGTCGAAGCCCAGGCCGACGATGTGCACGGTTTCGTTCGCGAAGGTCACCGAGATCTCGGTGCCCGTGAGGTAGCGCATGCCGTTTTCGCGCGCGGCCGCGGCGGCGCGGTGCTGGCCGCCGACCTCGTCGTGGTCGGTGAGGGCCCAGAGCTCGACCCCGTTGGCGGCGGCGCGGGCGGCCAGCGCTTCGGGCGTCAATGTGCCGTCGGAGACCACGGAGTGGCAGTGAAGATCGGCATTGAGAGTAGAAGACACCGGCCGATTCTAGGCGCTCTCGTCCGCCGACACCGGCGTGTGGATGCTTTGCGGTGCTACTAGATAAATAGCATTAACCTCATCGCCCAAGCGGCTTGGCGCGTGCCGTCCCGTGGGCGCTCAGGCGCGCAGGTCGTGCCTGACGAGGTCGGCGGCGCGCTCGGCGATCATGATGATCGGCGCGTTCGTGTTGCCCGACACCAGCCGCGGCATCACCGAGCCGTCCACCACGCGCAGCCCCTGCAGCCCGTGGACCCGCAGGCGGGCATCGACCACCGCGGCGCCGTCGTCGGCGGGGCCCATGGCGCAGGTGCCCACCGGGTGGAAGATGCTGCCGCCGCGGCGGCGCACCCAGTCCAGCAGCTGCGCGTCGCTGGCCAGCGCGGGCCCGGGCTCGTGCTCCTGCGCCAGGTAGCGCGCCAGCGGCGGCGCGGCGGCGATCTCGCGCATCTTGCGCACCAGCCGCACGGCCAGGGCCCGGTCGGCTTCGTGCGACAGGTAGCGCGGCTGGATCGACGGCGCCGCCAGCGGATCGGCCGAGCGCAGCATGATCTCGCCGCGGCTGTGCGGGCGCAGCAGGCAGGCCGACAGCGTCACGCCCGGGAACGGATGCGGCGGCTGGTGCGGCCGCTCGAAGCTCACCAGCCCGAAGTGGATCTGGGCATCGGGCCATCCCGCGGCCTCGTCGTCCGCCGCAAAGAAGGCGCCGGCGCGGTAGACGCCGCCGTTCAGCGCGCCGCCGCGCGTCAGCAGGTAGCGCATGAACTCGCGCGCGCTGCGCCAGCGGCTGTGGGCGATGTCGTTGAGCGTCTCGATGCCGTGGCAGCGGTAGCTGGGCCGCACCTGCAGGTGGTCCTGCAGGTTGCGGCCCACGCCCTCGAGCGGCGCCACCACCGGCAGGCCCAGGCGGCCCAGCAGCCCGGCCGGCCCCACGCCCGAGAGCTGCAGCAGCTGCGGCGACTGGATGGCGCCGGCGCTGAGGATCACCTCGTGCCGCGCCGAGACGCGTTCGACCTTGCCGTCGCGCACACAGTCCACGCCGACAGCGCGCCGCCCCTCGAAACACACGCGGGTCGCCTGCGCGCCCGACAGCACGCGCAGGTTGGGCCGGCTCCGCGCCGGCGCCAGGAAGGCCCGCCCGGTGTCCATGCGCCGGCCATGGCGCGTCGTCATCCGGAAGTAGCCGGCGCCGCTGTTGTCGCCGCCGTTGAAGTCGGCCGTGGGCGCGATGCCGGCATGCGCCGCCGCGGCGATGAAGGCGTCGGACAACGCATCGCGCGGCAGCTCGGACACCCACAGCGGCCCATCGGCCGCGGGCTGCGACCGGTCGAAGTAGGGGCGCACGCTGTCCCAGTCCCAGCCCGGGTTGCCCAGGGCGGCCCACTGGTCGTAGTCGGCGCGGTGGCCGCGCAGGTACAGCATGCCGTTGATGAGGCTGGAGCCGCCCGGCCCCCGCCCGCGCGGCCAGGGCAGGCGGCGCTGCGCCATGTCCGGCTCGGGGTCGGTCTCGAAGCGCCAGTCGTGCCGGGGGTGGCCCACGGTCTTGAAGTAGCCGATGGGAATGCGCAGCCACGGGTTGCGCGAAGGCAGCCCCGCCTCGACCAGCACCACCTGCAGCGCGGGGTCTTCGCTCAGGCGGGCGGCCAGCACGCAGCCTGCCGAGCCGCCCCCGACGATCACGATGTCCGCCTGCATCGCGCGCGCTCAGTCGGCCTTGATGCCGGCGTTGCGGCCCAGGCGCAGCCACTTGTCCGACTCGGCCGCCAGCACGGTGCGAAAGCGCGCCGGCGTCATCGGCTCCGGCTCGAGCGCCAGCGTGGCCAGGCGCTCGCGCACCTCGGGGGCGGCCAGCGCCTTGGCGAGCGCGTCGCCGAGCCGCTCGACGATCTCGCGCGGCGTGCCGCTGCGCACCGTCATGCCGTCGAAGGAGCGCAGCTCGAAGCCCGCGTAGCCCTGCTCGATCATCGTGGGCACGGCGGGCAGGGCCGGCAGGCGTTGCGCGCCGGTCACCGCGAGCGCGCGCAGCTTGCCGGCCTGGATGTGGGGCAGCGCCGCCGACGCGGTCAGGAACATGGTGTCCAGGCGCCCGGCCAGCAGGTCGCCCACCGCCATCGGGAACTGGTTGTACGGCACGTGCGTGAGTTGGCTGCCGGTCTGCTGGGCGAACAGCGCGCCGGCCAGATGCGCCGGCGTGCCGTTGCCGCCGGAGCCGAAGCTCAGCGTGCCCGGCCGGGCCTTGGCCGCGGCCTCCAGTTCGCCCGGCGAGCCCAGCGCCGAGGCGGCGGGCGCCACCAGCACGTTGTAGCTCCAGGCCGTCATGCCGACCGGCTCCAGGCTCTTGAGAAGGTCCAGCGACTGGCCCGGGAACAGCAGCGGCGCCACCAGCGAGGCCGACGACAGCATGTAGACCGTGTAGCCGTCGGCCGGCTGGCGCAGCACCTCGCCCAGGCCCACGGTGCCGGCCGCGCCCGGCCGGTTCTCGACGAACACGGTCTGGCCCAGTCCGCCGGCCATGCGCTCGGCCACCACGCGGCCCGCCACGTCCGCCGGCGTGCCGGGCGCCCACGGCACGATCAGGCGCACGGGCCGGGTCGGGTACGCCTGGGCCGCCGCGCCGGCGGGCAGCAGGCCGGCCAGCAGGGCGGTGGCCATGAGGGCGGCGCAAAAGGATCGCTTCGTCGGTTCGGTCATCGCGGGTCTCCGGGGTGCCAGGGCGGTGGGCGGATTCTGGGCAGGCCGGGGGAGGGCGACAAATGAGAAATCCGAGCGTACTCATACCGTTGTCGATATAAATGGCCATGGCCTCCTTCCTGGAACGAAACCTCACGCTGCGCCAGCTGCGGCTGCTCAGCCAGCTGGGCCGCACGCTCAGCCTGAGCAAGTCGGCCGAGCTGCTCAACACCACCCAGCCGGCGCTGTCGCGCACGCTGGCCCAGCTCGAGGCCACGTTGCAGGTGCGCCTGTTCGAGCGCACCACCAAGCGCATCTCGCCCACGGCGGCGGGGCTGAGCATGGTCCGGCACGCCGACCGCGTGCTGGGCGAGCTGATGCTGGCCGAGGAGTCGCTGCGCGACCTGCGCGTGGGCGTGAGCGGCGAGCTGCGCCTGGGCGTGCTGCCGGTGTTCTCGGCGCAGCGGCTCGCGGCCGCGCTGCTGCAGGCCTCGCAGATGCTGCCCCACGTGCGCCCGATGGTGCAGACGCTGGAGATCGAGGACCTGCACGGCGCGCTGCAGGACGGGCGCATCGACCTCATGCTCGCGCACGCGGAGTGGTCGGTCGACCTCAACCGCGTCGAGGTCACGCCGCTGTACGAGGAGTTCAGCAGCATCGTGGCGGCGCCGCGGCACCGGCTGGCGCTCAAGCGCGCGCCGACCTGGGTCGAGGCCGCCAACGAACGCTGGGTGCTGCCGCCGCACCGCACGCCGCTGCGGCCCAAGCTGGACCGCATGCTGTCGGTGCACCGCCGCCCGGGCGGGCCGCATCCGGCCGACATCCAGGCCGACTCGGCCCCGCTCGCGCTGCACCTCGTGCGCAGCTCGGGCCTGCTGTGGGCCACCGCCAACCACTACGCCGAAGACTTCGAGCGGCGCGGGCTCGTGCGCCGCATCGCCATGCCGGGCGAACTGCTGCGCGGTCCCATGTGCGCCTTCCGCCTGCGCAGCGAGGCGATGAACACGCCCACGCGCGTCTTCCTGCAATGCATGCAGGACGCGGCCGTTGCGCCGCTGCCGTCGTCGGACTGATCGGGCGGGCGGGCGGGCGGGCGGGTGCTGTGGCGCCTCAGCGCTTCTTGCGAAACGCCGTCCAGGCGGCCACGGCGGTGAAGGTGGCGACGATCGCCACCACGATCCAGAACCCGTGCTTGTGCTCCGCCAGCGGAATGCCGCCCACGTTCATGCCGAACAGGCCGGCCAGGATGTTGATCGGCAGCGCCAGCACCGTGACCACCGTCAGCACGAACAGGCTGCGGTTGTTGTCCTCGTTGACGTTGGCGGCGATTTCTTCCTGCAGCAGCTTGATGCGCTCCTGCAGCGCCTGCATGTCGCGCAGCACCACCGAGAACTCCTCGGTCGAGCCGCGCAGCTCCTGCACGTCGGGCTCGGCCATCCAGGCCGGCGGGCCCTGCAGCAGGCGGAACAGCGCGGCCGGCTCGGGCGCCAGCAGCCGCTGCAGCCGCACCAGCAGCCGGCGCAGCACGCCCAGGCGCGCGCGCTTGTGGTCCAGGCGCCCGGCCAGCAGCTCGTCCTCGATGCGGTCGATGCGCGAGGTGACGCCGCGCACGATCTTCACCAGCACGTCGGCCTGCGCGCGCAGCAGGTGCTCGAGCAGCTCGGTGCTCGAGCGCGGCGCCTCGCCCGCCTTCACGGCCGTGCGCAGCGCGTCGACCGAACGCAGCGGCTTGGTGCGCGCCGTGACCACCAGGCGCGGGCCGACACTGATCCACAGCGTCGAGATGTCCGAGGGCTCGAAGCTGAACTCGAAGTGCACGTCGTTGATGACCGCGATCAGCGAGTCGTCGGCGCGCTCGATGCGTGTGGAAGGCAGGCCTTCGTGCAGCGTCTCGTAGAAGGTGTCCGACAGGGCGGCGTGCCGCACCAGCCAGCGTTCGGCGTGCGCATGGCTCAGGTTGAAGTGCAGCCACACGTAGGCGTTGCTGTCGCCGAGATGGCCGGCATCCGCCAGCCACGCGGCGGCCTGCGCCGAATCGATCGCCCGCGCGGGTTCCGGCGCCGCAGCGTCGAACAGGTAGCCGCAGATCAGCCCGGCTTCGTCGCCGCCATAGGACTGCGCGGCGAGGTCATGAAATACCGACAAGGTGCGTGGTCAGAAAAGACATGTGAACAGGCAGACGCCCGTTTGGCGGGCTGCCAGCGTGCCCCGGATGGTGTTCGTGTCATGTGACAACGGCGTGTCGGCTTACAGAAAACAGCCGCAAAACCGTCACGCCGTCGTCATGTGGCGGGTGCAGCATGCTTTTTGTCTACCCGCCACTCTTGCCCCTTTTCATCATGCTGACGAGCGCACTTCCCGACCACGAAGACCTGATGCAACGCATCGCCCGCGACCTGATCGACAGCTACGACGAAGAACTCGAACTGGAGATCGAAGACCGCAACCTCGACGGGCTCGACCCCGCCGCGGCCGCCTCTTCCGTATCCGACAAGGCGGCGCGCCAGGCCTATTTCAAGGAACTCTTTCGCCTGCAGGGCGAGCTGGTCAAGCTGCAGGATTGGGTGCAGCACAGCAAGCAGAAGGTGGTCATTCTTTTCGAGGGCCGCGACGCGGCGGGCAAGGGCGGTGTCATCAAGCGCATCACCCAGCGCCTGAACCCGCGCGTGGCCCGCGTGGCCGCGCTGCCCGCGCCCAACGACCGCGAACGCACGCAGTGGTACTTCCAGCGCTACGTGGCGCACCTGCCGGCCGCCGGCGAGATGGTGCTGTTCGACCGCAGCTGGTACAACCGCGCCGGCGTCGAGCGCGTGATGGGCTTTTGCAGCGACGACGAGTACGAGGAGTTCTTCCGCACCGTGCCCGAGTTCGAGAAGATGCTCGTGCGCTCGGGCATCAAGGTCATCAAGTACTGGTTCTCCATCACCGACGACGAGCAGCACATGCGCTTCCTGGGCCGCATCCACGACCCGCTCAAGCAGTGGAAGCTCAGCCCCATGGACCTCGAAAGCCGCCGCCGCTGGGAGGAATACACCAAGGCGAAAGAGATCATGCTGGAGCGCACCCACATCCCCGAGGCGCCGTGGTGGGTGGTGCAGGCCGTCGACAAGAAGAAGGCGCGCCTGAACTGCATCAGCCACCTGCTGGGCCAGTTGCCGTACCAGGAAGTGGCGCACGCGCCGGTCGAGCTGCCGGCGCGCGAGCGGCATGACGACTACCTGCGCCAACCCGTCCCTGCCAGCATGATCGTCCCGGAAATCTACTGAAGGCTTCGCGGCCGTTTGGCCGCCCGGCGCTTTGCCTGCACACTGCGCCATGGCCCGTCGCTCCACCGCTTCTTTTTTCGCCCGCGCCTATGAGCGCAACCTGAAGGCGCTCACCAAGCTCACGCTGAGCAACGGCAAGCGCGTGGCCGGCCAGGTGCAACGCGCGACCGCCAAGCGGCTCAAGCCGCCGCCCGGCAAGGGCGACTGGATCAGCGGCATGGCGATGGGCGCGGGCGGGGCGCGCGGCTATCACCTGTTCCGTCCGGCCGACCTGGTGCTGCAGCCCGGCGAGAAGCTCCCGCTCATGGTCATGCTGCACGGCTGCGGCCAGACCGGTCGCGACTTCGCGGCCAGCACGCGCATGAACGCGCTCGCCGTGCGCCAGCGCTTTCTCGTGCTCTACCCCGAGCAGGACCGCATCGCCCATCCGCAGGGTTGCTGGAACTGGTACGAGCGCCGCTCCGGCAAGGCCGACGCCGAGGCCGCCACGCTGATGGCCGCCGTCGACCAGGCCTGCATGCTGTACCCCGTCGACCGCGACCGTGTGGCCGTGGCCGGCCTGTCGGCGGGCGCAAGCATGGCGGCGCTGCTGGCCACGCGCTACCCGAACCGTTTTCGCGCAGTGGTCATGCACTCGGGCGTGGCGCCCGGCGCCGCGAAGTCATCGGCCACCGCGCTCGGCGCCATGCGCGGACAGCACGTGCCGCCGATGCCCGTCACCGCGGTCGGCAAGGCCATGGGCGCGGCGGCCGTCTTCACGACGCTGCCGCCGATGCTGGTGCTGCACGGCGACGCCGACGCCGTGGTGGCGCCCAGCAACGCCATGAGCAGCGCGGCCGTCTGGGCCACCGCCGTGGGCGCGCACGCCGGCATGGCGCGCGACCTGCAACGCGGCCAGCGCCGCGCCATGCGCGTGACCGACTTCAAGCGCCAGGGCCGCACGCTGGTCACGCTGTGCGAGATCGCGGGGCTCGGCCACTCGTGGAGCGGCGGGTCGCGGGGGCAGCTGTTCAGCGACCCGCTCGGGCCCGACGCCACGCGCATGACGTGGGCCTTTGCGTCCGCGCAGTTCGACAAGCGCTGAGCGCGCGGCGCCCTGCGCGCATGACCTCGCAGGTCATTGCCGCGATACCGGCCGGTGCCGACAGTGGGGGCCATGACCTCGTCGAACCCTGCCGCTTTTTCTGCCCCATCGATCACGTCCGCCACACCGGGCCGGCTGGGCCTGTGGGTCATGCTCAGTGGCACCTTCCTGGTGGTGCTCGATTTCTTCATCGTCAATGTCGCGCTGCCATCGATGCAGCACGACCTGCAGGCCAGCGCGGGCACGCTGCAGCTGGTGGTGGCGGGCTACGGCCTGGCCACCGCCGCGGGGCTGGTCACGGGCGGGCGGCTGGGCGACCTGTTCGGCCGGCGCCGCATGTTCATGCTCGGCCTGCTGCTGTTCACGCTCGCCTCGGCCGCCTGCGGCGTGGCACCGAACGCCGGGCTGCTCGTGGCCGCGCGCCTGCTGCAGGGCCTGGCCGGTGCGCTGCTGCAGCCGCAGGTGCTCGCGATGATCGGCCTGGCCTACGCGGGCGAAGACCGGACACGCGCCTTCGCGGCCTACGGCCTCACGCTGGGCCTGGCGGCCACGCTGGGGCAGCTGGTGGGCGGCGCGCTGATCCATGCCGACCTTGCGGGGCTCGGCTGGCGCAGCTGCTTTCTCATCAACGTGCCCATCGGCCTGCTGGCGCTCGTGCTCGCGCCGCGCGTGGTGCCGCCGCTGGCGCAGGGCCGCGGCGACAGCCGGCTCGACCTCGCCGGCATGGCGCTGGTCGCGGCCGGTTCGGTGGCCGTGGTGCTGCCGCTGGTCGAAGGGCGCCAGCAGGGCTGGCCGTTGTGGAGCTGGCTGTGCCTGGCCGCCGCGGTGCCGCTGTGGGGCCTCTTCGCCGGGCAGCAGCGCGGCCTCGCGGCACGCGGCGGTGCGCCGCTGGTGGCGCCGGTGCTGCTCGCCAACCGCCGCTTCGTGACCGGGCTGCTCACCACGCTGGCCTTCTATGCGGGCAACGCCTCGTTCTACTTCGTGCTCGCGCTGTACCTACAGCAGGGGATGGGGCTGGGTGCGCTCCACTCGGGCATCGTTTTCACGGCGCTGGCCGTGGGCTTCTTCGCGACCTCGATGGCCGGCGCCCGCATCGCCCGCCGCTTCGGCGGCACGCCACCGATCGCGCTCGGCGCCCTCGTGCTCGCGGCGGGGCATGCGTTGCAGTGCGCCAACGTGGCCGGCTGGCCGGGGCACACGCATGTCGTGGCGTGGATGGTGCCGCTGCTGTTCGTGCAGGGCGCGGGGCTCGGCATGGTGATGGCGCCGCTGGTGTCCACCGTGCTGGCCGGCCTGCCGCCGCAGCACGCGGGCGTGGCGTCGGGCGTGCTGTCGATGGTGCAGCAGGCGGGCAATGCGCTGGGGGTGGCGTTGGTGGGGATCCTGTTCTATGGGCAACTGGGGCACGGCGCCGACGCCGCAGGCCATGCGAGCGCGCTCGGCGTCGCGCTGCTCTACCTGATGGGCACGGCCTTGCTGGTGGCCGTGCTGCATCGCACAGGCGTGCGACAGCGTCAGGTGGCGGCAGGCGGGGGCAAACCGGACAGCGCCGAGGCCACGCGCTGACAGGCGACGATGAGGTCGCGAACGATGCGTTCGTCGATGTTCATGTCGCCTTCGTATTCACCGAGATTGCGAATCTCGTGCCCCTTGGCCAGCACGCGCCAGACTTCCGGCCCCAATGCCAGGGTGTGCGGCAGCACTTGGAAGACGATGAAGCGGTTGCCCGATCGATAGCCATGCCATCGCAGCGCCGCGAGGCACAAGGCATGTGCCGCGTTGTAAGCCAGGTCGAAGCGGCTTTCCAGCGAGAGCTGGGCGACCTGCGCATCGGCCAGGCGCGCCAGCCCGGAGCGAAGCAAGCCCGCGAATTCGCGCGCATCGGGTGCTTCGGCCGTCAGCGGTTTCGTCGGGCCGCACAGGTTGTCAAGCGGGGAGGGCATGCGCGTCGCCGATCACCCAGAGCTTGGGCTGTGCCATGACGCGCGTGACGAAAGATTCGCCGTCCTTGAGCTTTCGCATCAGTTCTTTCCTCGTGAACAGGGTCGGGTTCACTGTACGGCCGAGGCGCGCAGAGACGGCGTCGAGGGCGAGAAAGAGGTCCGAATAGGCAAGTTCTTCACTGATCAGCAGCAGGTCGATGTCGCTGGCGGCGGTGTCGCTCTTCTTGGCCACCGAGCCGAAGACGAAGGCCGCGTCGATCTTGTCGGCCACGGGCGCCAGTGCATCGCGCAGCGGGCCCGCGAGCCCGAAGGTCTTGCGCACGATGCTGCACAGCTCCTCGAAGATCGGTGCGTCCGCGTTCGCGCGGTAGTGTTTCTGGTTGCCGACACGCGACGTCGTGAGCAGCCCGCTGTCGGTCAGCTGCTGGAGTTCTCGCTGCACTGCGCCCGAGCCCGCACCGGTAAGCTTGATCAATTCACTGGAAAAGAAGCTCCGGTCCGGCTGCCCGAAGAGACAGCCCAGCACGCGTTGCTGCGTGGTCGTGAACAAGGCGTCCGCCAGGCTGGCGGACTTCTCGACAACCGGTGCCGGTGATTTCAATTTACCCATTTTGGGTATGTTAATGCCCAAAATGGGTTTCTCCAACCCTACAGGAATGCCATGGCCGATGACCTGCAATCGCTGACCCAGGCCTTGCGCGACTTCGCACAAGCCCGCGACTGGGAGCAATTTCACTCCCCCAAGAACCTCGCCGCCGCGCTGTCGGTCGAAGCGGCGGAGCTGCTCGAGCATTTCCAGTGGCTCACCGAAGCGCAAAGCCGGGCGCTGCCCGCAGACCAGCGCGCGCAGATCGGCACCGAGATCGCGGACGTCCTGCTCTACCTGCTGCAGCTGGCCGACAAGCTCGGCATCGACCCGGTCGAGGCGGCGAAGCACAAGATGCTCGCCAACGCCGTGAAGTACCCGGCCCCGCCGCCCGCCTGAGTACCTCCGTGTACGCCACCCGGCGTATTTCCCCTTTGTGGTGCGTTCCGCAGACTCCTCTCCATCGCCAGCCCCGCGCTGTCGACAAGGTTCAACCCACCCGGAGCAGGAGTCCACATGCAACGTCGTTTCACCCTCAAGGCGCTCACCGCCGCCGTCGCGCTGGCCAGCATTTCTGCTGCCCCCGCATTCGCTGCCGACACCATCAAGGTCGGCGTGCTGCACTCGCTGTCGGGCACGATGGCCATCTCGGAAACCGTGTTGAAAGACACGGTGCTGATGGCCATCGACGACATCAACAAGAAGGGCGGCGTGCTGGGCAAGCAGCTGGAGCCCGTGGTGGTCGACCCGGCCTCCAACTGGCCGCTGTTCGCTGAAAAAACCAAGCAGCTGCTCGGCCAGGACAAGGTCTCGGTGATCTTCGGCTGCTGGACCTCGGTGTCGCGCAAGTCGGTGCTGCCGGTGGTCGAGGAAATGAACGGCCTCTTGTTCTACCCCGTGCAGTACGAAGGCGAAGAGCTCTCGAAGAACGTGTTCTACACGGGCGCCGCGCCCAACCAGCAAGCCATTCCGGCCGTCGACTACCTCATGAGCAAGGAAGGCGGCGGCGCCAAGCGCTGGGTGCTGCTGGGCACCGACTACGTGTACCCCCGCACCACCAACAAGATCCTGCGCGCCTACCTCAAGAGCAAGGGCGTGGCCGACAAGGATATCGACGAGAAGTACACCCCCTTCGGGCACAGCGACTACCAGACCATCGTCGCCGACATCAAGAAGTTCTCGGCCGGCGGCAAGACGGCGGTGGTGTCGACCATCAACGGCGACTCCAACGTGCCCTTCTACAAGGAACTGGGCAACGCCGGCCTGAAGGCCAAGGACGTGCCGGTGGTCGCCTTCTCGGTGGGCGAGGAAGAACTGCGCGGCGTGGACACCAAGCCGCTCGTGGGCCACCTCGCGGCATGGAACTACTTCATGTCGATCAAGAACCCGACCAACACAGCGTTCATCAAGCAGTGGAGCGACTACGCCAAGGCCAAGAACATCGCCGGCCACAAGGACAAGCCGCTCACCAACGACCCGATGGAAGCCACCTGGATCGGCATCCACATGTGGAAGCAGGCGGTGGAGAAGGCCAAGTCGACCGACACCGACAAGGTGATCGCCGCCATGGCCGGCCAGACCTTCACGGCGCCGTCGGGCATCGTCTCGAAGATGGACGAGAAGAACCATCACCTGCACAAGAGCGTGTTCATCGGCGAGATCAAGGCCGACGGCCAGTTCAGCGTGGTGTGGAAGACGCCGGGCCCGGTCAAGGCCAAGCCGTGGAGCCCGTACATCGAAGGCAACGACAAGAAGCCCGATTACCCGGCCGGCAAGTCGATGTAAGTGTGTTTCTCCCTCCCCCGCTGGGGGAGGGCAGGGGTGGGGGCTGACGGCGGTCGATCAGGTCGCAGCGCCTGAATGAGCGCCGCGTGCCCCCATCCCAACCTTCCCCCGGAAGGGGAAGGGGCCAACCCCAACTTCCAGTTTCATGATGCTTCGACGAACCCTTCACTGCGCATTCGCCGCCATGCTCCTCGCAGCGTCGGCCGCCCACGCGCTGACCGCCGACGAAGCCCGGGCCATCGCCTCCGGCGAGTCCGAAGCCCGCATCGCCGCACTCAACAAGGCCGTCCTCACTGCCGACGACAAGACCGCCGCGTTCATCCAGGCGATGTCCGACGACGCCGTGAAGTACACCGAAGACAAGGTCTTCGTGATGAAGGACGACAAGGGCTTCGACCCCGTCACCGGCTCCGAGCTGAAGGTGCCCGACACCGCCGAGGACGTCGTCAACAACAACCTCATGCGCGGCGCACTCGATGCCGCACAGGCCGCACTCAAGCTCACGAGCACCGACGACGCGGTGCGCGCCGAAGCTGCGCAGGCGCTCTTCAAGGAGCCCGACGAGTCGCGCATTCCCATGGTCGAGAAGGCGCTGGCCGCCGAGACCAACCCCAAGATCAAGGCGCAGCTCGAGCTGGTGCGTGCCGCCAGCATGCTCACGAGCGCCGACAAGGCCAAGCGCCTGGCCGCGGCCAAGGAGCTGGGCAACAACCGCAACCCCGACACCAAGCTGCTGCTCAACCAACGCCTGGCCGACGAAACCGAGGCCGACGTCAAGGCGGCCATCACCGCATCGATCGCCAACATCGACGGCGCGCTGGTCTGGGGCGACCGCATCAACGCCGTGTTCAGCGGCATCAGCCTGGGCTCGGTGCTGCTGCTCGCCGCGCTCGGCCTGGCCATCACCTACGGCCTCATGGGCGTCATCAACATGGCGCACGGCGAGCTGATGATGATCGGCGCCTACGCCACCTACGTGATGCAGGGCATCTTCCAGAAGTACATGCCCGAGGCGGCGTTCGGCTGGTACCTGGTGGCCGCGATTCCCGTGTCCTTCCTCGCCTCGGCGCTCGTGGGCGCGGTGCTCGAGCGCGGCGTGATCCGCTTCCTCTACGGCCGTCCGCTTGAGACGCTGCTCGCCACCTGGGGCATCAGCCTGATGCTGCAGCAGCTCGTGCGATCGCTCTTCGGCGCACAGAACGTCGGCGTCGAAAACCCCGGCTGGATGAGTGGCGGTTTCACCATGCTCAGCAACGTCACGCTGCCGTGGAACCGCATCTGCATCATCGTCTTTGCCGCTCTGGTGTTGCTTGCGATGGGCTGGCTCATCGGCAAGACGCGCCTGGGCCTGTTCGTGCGCGGCGTCACGCAGAACCGACCGATCGCCTCGTGCATGGGCGTGAACACCGCGCGCATCGACACCTACGCCTTCGCGCTCGGCTCCGGCATCGCGGGCCTGGCGGGCTGCGCGCTGAGCCAGATCGGCAACGTCGGTCCTGACCTGGGCCAGAGCTACATCGTCGACAGCTTCATGGTGGTCGTGATGGGCGGCGTCGGCCAGCTCGCGGGCACCGTGTATGCGGCGCTGGGGCTGGGCATTCTCAACAAGTTCATCGAAGGCTGGGCGGGCGCGGTGCTCGCGAAGATCGCGGTGCTTGTCTTCATCATCATCTTCATCCAGAAGCGCCCGCAAGGCATCTTCGCGATGAAGGGCCGGAGCGCAGAGGCATGAGCAAGGTCACATTGCCAACCAAGGGGCCGCTGCTGAGCGGCAAGGGCTGGACGGCCTTCTTCGTCGCGCTCATCGTGGTGTGCGCTGTGGCGCCCGTGCTCAACATGTGGGTGCCGGCCGACAGCCCGCTGCACATGAGCGACTACGCCGTGGCGCTGGTCGGCAAGATCATGTGCTACGCCATCTGCGCGCTGGCCATGGACCTGATCTGGGGCTACACCGGCATCCTGTCGCTCGGCCACGGCCTGTTCTTCGCGCTGGGTGGCTACATGATGGGCATGTACCTCATGCGCCAGATCGGCCGCGACGGCAACTACAAGAGCGACCTGCCCGACTTCATGGTGTTCCTCGACTGGAAGGAACTGCCCTGGCACTGGACTTTCAGCGGCAGCTTCGGCATGACGCTGCTGCTCATCGTGGCGGTGCCCGGCCTCATCGCCTTCGTGTTCGGCTTCTTCGCCTTCCGCTCGCGCATCAAGGGCGTGTATTTCTCGATCATCACGCAGGCCATGACCTTCGCGGCGATGCTGCTGTTCTTCCGCAACGAGACGGGCTTCGGCGGCAACAACGGCTTCACCGACTTCAAGCGCATCCTGAACATCCCGATCGCCACGCAGGAGATGCGCATGACGCTCTTCGCGCTCACCGGCCTCACGCTGCTGGGCTTCTTCCTCTTTGCCAAGTGGCTCATCGGCAGCAAGTTCGGCCGCGTGCTGCAGGCCATTCGCGATGCCGAAACGCGCGTCATGTTCTCGGGCTACAACCCGCTGCCGTACAAGCTCACGATCTGGGTCATCTCCGCCGTGATGTGCGGCGTGGCCGGCGCGCTGTACGTGCCGCAGGTGGGCATCATCAACCCGGGCGAGATGAGCGCGGCCAACTCCATCGAGATCGCGGTGTGGGCCGCAGTCGGCGGGCGCGCCACGCTGATCGGGCCGATCATTGGCGCCTTCATCGTCAACGGCGCCAAGAGCTGGCTCACGGTGGCCTACCCCGAGTACTGGCTGTACTTCCTGGGTGCGTTGTTCATTGCTGTCACGCTGTTCCTGCCGAACGGCATCGTGGGGTTGGTGCGCAAGTGGTTGTCGCGCGAGAAGATGCAGAAGGCTGAGCCGCCGGCCGCGAAGAAAGCGCGGCGCGAGCCCGCCGCCTCGCATGCCGAGCCTGAAGCGACCGTGCAGGCACCTCTGGCCGCCGATGTGAAGGGAGCCCGCGCATGACGCCCGACCTGATGGAAGCCGGCGCCGAGCGCGCCGCACGCGCAGCCGGCCTGCACGCCGCCACGGGCCAGACCGAATCGGGTGGCCGCACCGCAGGCTTCAGCCGCATCGCCACGCCGGGCGAGGTCGACATCACCCACGGCCGCATCCTGTACCTCGAAGACGTGAGTGTGAGCTTCGACGGCTTCAAGGCCATCAACAAGCTCTCGCTCGACATCGCGCCGGGCGAGCTGCGCTGCATCATCGGCCCCAACGGCGCGGGCAAGACCACGATGATGGACATCATCACCGGCAAGACCCGGCCCGATTCGGGCACTGTGTTCTTCGGCAGCACCATCGACCTCCTGCGCCACCGCGAGGCCGACATTGCGCAGCTGGGCATCGGCCGCAAGTTCCAGAAGCCGACGGTGTTCGAGCACCTCACCGTGTTCGAGAACCTCGAGCTGGCGCTCAAGACCGACAAGGGCGTGCGCGCCTCGATGCTGTTCAGGCTCGACTCGGCGCAGAGCGACCGCCTGGCCGAAGTGCTGGAGACGATTCACCTGGCCGACAGCGTGTCGCGTCTGGCCGGCAACCTCAGCCACGGCCAGAAGCAGTGGCTCGAGATCGGCATGCTGCTGATGCAGGACCCGAAGCTGCTGCTGCTCGACGAGCCCGTGGCCGGCATGACCGACGAGGAAACCGCTCGCACCGCCGAGCTGTTCCTCACACTCAAGGGCAAGCACTCGCTGATGGTGGTGGAGCACGACATGAGCTTCATCCGCACCATCTCCGAGATCGTCACCGTGCTGTGCGATGGCTCGGTGCTCGCGCAGGGAACGCTCGACGAAGTGCAGGCCGACGAACGCGTGATCGAGGTCTACCTTGGCCGGTGAACTTGTCGCCGCGGCCAGAGCCGCCGGCATCAACGCCACGACCAGCGCCCGGTGTGCGGTGCGGCGTGGGCGGCCCCTCTGTGCCGCCGAGGAGCACAGCGTTTCGCGGATCAGGGCTCGCAGCTGTTTGAGCGCAGCGAGTTCTGCGAGACCCCGCGAAACGCGAGCACCGCAGGGCAGCCCGAAGGGCCGGCACAGTGGGGCCGACCGCGCCGTGCCGCGCACCGGGCGCCCCCGATAAAGACCAAGGAAGGCATCCCACCATGCTGACAGTCAAGAACATCCACCAGTACTACGGCGGCTCCCACATCCTCAGAGATGTGAGCTTCGAGGCGACACTCGGCAAGGTCACGGTCCTGCTCGGCCGCAACGGCGTAGGCAAGACCACGCTGTTGAAGTCGCTCATGGGCCTCGTGCCCATCAAGAGCGGCAGCATCGAACTCGAAGGCAAGCCGATCCACAAGGCCACGCCCTACGACAGGGCCAGGGCCGGCATCGGCTTCGTCCCGCAGGGCCGCGAGATCTTCGCGCGGCTCACGGTGGAAGAGAACCTGCGCATGGGCCTGGCCTACAAGAGCGGCGGCACGCCGATTCCTGCGGAGCTGTTCGAGCTGTTCCCGGTGCTCAAGCAGATGATCAACCGAAGAGGCGGCGACCTCTCGGGCGGGCAGCAACAGCAACTGGCGATTGCGCGCGCCCTCGCGCCCAAGCCCAAGCTGCTGATCCTCGACGAGCCCACCGAGGGCATCCAGCCCAGCATCATCAAGGACATCGGCCGCGTCATCCGCATGCTCGCCGACCGCGGCGACATGGCCATCGTGCTGTGCGAGCAGTACTACGACTTCGCGCAGGAGCTGGCCGACGACTACCTCGTGATGGAGCGCGGCGAAGTCATTGCGCGCGGCCTGGGCAAGGACATGGAAGCGCAGGGCGTGCGGCAGTTGGTTGCCATCTGAATTGCAAGACGGTACCGACGCGGCGCACGAGAGGATCTTCACAATTTAAGGGTTTACCCTAGAATCGGGCCTTGCCCGCGTCCGCCGGGCACCCCCCAGGAGCCCGGCCTTGAACGCCTCACCGTCCGCCCGCGAAGGCGCGGAAACCACCGCCATTGCACCGTCCGTCTCGTCCGCCCAGTTCCTGCGCGCGGTGCTCGCGCTCGGCGTCGGCGGCTTTGCCATCGGCACCGGCGAGTTCGTCATCATGGGCCTGCTGCCCGAGGTCGCGAAAGACATCGCCGTCACCATCCCGCAGGCCGGCCACGTCATCAGCGCCTACGCGCTGGGCGTGGTCATCGGCGCGCCCGTGCTCGCGGTGCTGGCCGCCGGCTGGGGCCGACGCGCGCTGCTGATCGCGCTGATGGCCGTGTTCGCGGCTGGCAACTTCGCCAGCGCGATGGCGCCCGGCTACCTGTCGCTCAACCTGCTGCGCTTTGCCACCGGCCTGCCGCACGGCACCTACTTCGGCGTGGCCGCGCTCGTGGCCGCCACGCTCGCGCCACCGGGGCGCCGCGCGCGCGCCGTCGGCCTCGTGATGCTGGGGCTCACCGGCGCCACGCTGGTCGGCGTGCCCATCGCGGCGTGGCTGGGCCAGCTGTTCGGCTGGCGCGCGGCCTTCGTGTTCGTGGGCGTCATCGCGCTCGTCGCCGTGGTGCTGCTGCGCCACGACGTGCCCGATATCGCACCCGCTGCCGGCGCCAGCCCGTGGCGCGAACTCGGCGCGCTCAAGCGCAAGCAGGTGTGGTTCACGCTGGGCATCGGCGCCATCGGCTTCGGCGGCATGTTCGCCGTGTTCAGCTACATCAAGCCCACGCTGATCGAAGTGGCCGGCCTGCCGCTGGGCGGCGTGCCCTTCGTGCTCGCGCTGTTTGGCCTGGGCATGGTCACCGGCAACCTCGTGGGCTCGCGGCTGGCCGACAAGTCGCTCATGCGCACCATCGGCGGCGTGCTCGTCTACGCGGCGCTCGTGCTCGCCAGCTTCACCTTCGCCGCGCACCACGTCGTGACGGCGGCCTTCACCGTCTTCCTGATCGGCACCACCGTCGCCATCGGCCCGGCCCTGCAGATCCGCCTGATGGACGTGGCCGGCGACGCGCAAACGCTCGCCGCCGCGCTCAACCACTCGGCCTTCAACATGGCCAACGCCCTCGGCGCCTGGCTCGGCGGCGTCGCCATTGCGGCCGGCCTGGGCTGGACCTCGACCGGCTGGGTCGGCGCGCTGCTGGCGCTGGCGGGCGTGGGCATCTTTGCCTGGGCGGTCGCGAGCGCGCGTGCGGATGCGCGGCGGCCGGTGGCTGTGGTTTGCGAAGGGTCGGTGGGCTGAGGCTCGCCGATCGGGGCATCATCGCGCTGCATGCCGATGACACCCCCATCCTTCACCCGCCGACGCCTGCTGCACACCGGCCTCGCCGCCGCCGCGCTCGGCCATCCCTTTCTGCACCTGCGTGCCCAGCCCGCGGCGGCGCGCGACCCGTTCACGCTGGGTGTTGCCTCGGGTGCACCGCGGCCCGACGGCATGGTGCTGTGGACGCGGCTCGCGCCTGAGCCGCTGCAAGGCGGCGGCATGGGCGATGCGCCGGTCGCCGTGCAGTGGGAGGTGGCCGAGGACGAGCGCTTTCGCCGCACCGTCGCGCGCGGCACGACCAACGCCGAAGCCGAACTCGCGCACGCGGTGCACGTCGAAGTGCAAGGGCTGCGACCGGGCCGCCCGTATTGGTACCGCTTCATCGCCGCCGGCGTGCGCAGCCCCGTCGGCCGCACGCGCACCGCGCCGGCCGACGATGACGCCGCCGTGCAGCCGCTGCGCTTCGCCTTCGCCTCGTGCCAGCAGTACGAGGAGGGCTACTACGCCGCCTACCGCGACATGGCCGCGCAGCCGCTCGACTTCGTCGTGCACTTGGGCGACTACATCTACGAAAGCTCGCGCGGCTCGCACAACGTGCGCCGGCACGAGGCCGGCATTCCCACCGACCTGGCCGGCTTTCGCAACCGCTACGCGCTCTACAAGACCGATCCGCACCTCCAGGCCGCGCACGCCGCCTTTCCCTGGCTCGTGACCTGGGACGACCACGAGGTCGCCAACGACTACACCGACGACGTCTCGCCGCGCACGCCCGACCCGGCGCAGTTCCTCGCGATCCGCGCCGCTGCCTACCAAGCCTGGTACGAGCACATGCCCGTGCCCGCCTCCATGCGCCCGCGCGGCGCGGGCGCGACCATCTATGGCCGTCACCGCTTCGGCCGCATGCTCGACGTGATGCTGCTCGACGGCCGCCAGTACCGCTCGCACCACGCCTGCCTCCCGGGCCGCAGCACCAAGCCGCTGGTCGACTGTGCCGACCGGCTGGCCCCGGAGCGCAGCCTGCTCGGCATGCAGCAGGAGGCCTGGCTCGCGAACGAACTCGCAACGCCGCCGGCGCGCTGGACCGTCATCGCCCAACCCACCTTGCTCGCCGAAGCCGACCGCCAGCGCGGCTCCGGCCACGGCTACTGGATGGACGGCTGGGACGGCTACGCCGCCGCGCGCACGCGCCTGCTCGACGCGCTGGCCGCCAACCCGTCGCGCGGCGGCGATGCGCTGGTGCTCGGCGGCGACGTGCACGCCTTCTGGGCCGCCGACCTGCGCCGCGAGCCGCAAGGGCCCGTCGTCGCGACCGAGTTCGTCGGCGGCGCCATCACCTCCGAAGGGCCCAGCGTCGCCAGCGTGGCCCACATGCGTGCGAAGAACGAACACCTGCGCTATGGGCGTGCCGACAAGCGCGGCTACGGCCTCATGACGCTCGATGCGCGCGGCTGCGCCGTCGAGTTCCGCGCGGTGGACGACGAGAAGAACGCCGACTCCGCCGTGGCGGCCATGGCCCGCTTCTCGGTCGAACGCGGCGCGCCCGGCGTGCACCTCGAATCCACCTGAATCTCCAGCGCCTGCAGGAATGCGCGGCCGTGCCTATGATGGCCGCCGCCTCTTTCCCTCCCTCTCTCACCTTCTCGGAGCGAGCCTGCATGAGCATCCCCACCACCCGCCTGGGCCGTACCGGCCTCACCGTGTCCCGCCTGGCCCTGGGCACCATGACCTTCGGCCTGCAGACCGACGAGGCTGTGTCGCACCAGATCCTGGACAAGGCCGCCGACGCCGGCATCAACTTCCTCGATACCGCCGACGTGTACCCGCTGGGCGGCACCATCGAGACCACCGGCCGCACCGAAGAGATCATCGGCAACTGGCTCGACAAGCAGGGCCCCGCCGGCCGCCGCCGCTTCGTGGTCGCCACCAAGGCCGTCAACAAGGTCGGCCCCAACCCCTGGGACCAGGGCGCCTCGCGCAAGCACCTGCTCGACGCCATCGACCTCTCGCTCAAGCGGCTGAAGACCGACCACGTCGACCTGTACCAGCTGCACATGGACGACCGCGAGACGCCGCTCGAAGAAAGCCTCGAGGCGCTCGACGTCATCGTCAAGTCGGGCCGCGCGCGCTATATCGGCGTGTCGAACTTCCTGGCCTACCGCCTGGCCCGCGCGCTGGGCAAGGCCGAGCTGCACCGGTTCACGCGCTTCGTGTCGGTGCAGCCGCGCTACAGCCTGCTGTTCCGCGAGATCGAGCGCGAACTGCTGCCGCTCGCGGCCGAAGAGGGCCTGGGCGTGATTCCCTACAACCCGCTGGCCGGCGGCCTGCTCACCGGCAAGTACAAGCCCGGTGCCAAGCCCGAGGAAAACACCCGCTTCACCCTCGGCACCGCCGGCGGCATGTACCAGGACCGCTACTGGAACGACCGCAGCTTCGACACCGTCACCCAGCTGCACGCGCTGGCCGAGGAAGCCGGCGTGCCGCTGGCCACGCTGGCCGTGGCGTGGGTCATGGCCAACCCGCTCATCACCGCGCCGCTGCTGGGCGCCAGCCGCCCCGAACAGCTCGACGCCACCGTGGCCGCCGCCAGCTACGTGCTCGACCCGGCGCTCAAGCAGAAGCTCGACGCGCTCACCGCCGAGTACCGCAAGGGCGACGCGCCCCGCTGAGCGAACGGGCGTGCGGGCGCCCCGGATGGCCTGCGCGCAGTACGTGCTTGGGCCATGCGGGAGAATCGCGCCCGGCATGACCACATCCCACACCCCTTCCCGGCGCGCCGCCCTGCGGCCCCCGGCAACGACCGAGCGGCGGCCCGCATGGCGCAGCTGATGTCGCTGCTGGTGCAGAACGCGATCCTGGTGGTGTTTGCCGCCAGCTTCGCCGCGCGCCTGGGCCTGCCCGTGCCGGCCGCGGCCGTGCTGGTCGTCACCGGTGCGTTGCTGGCGGCGGGCGACGTGTCGGTGGTGGGCGTGGTGCTGGCCGCCGTGGTCGCCAACCTGCTGGGCGACGGCGCGTGGTTCTATGCCGGGCGCCGCTTCGGCTACCGCTTCATGCGGCTGCTGTGCCGAATCTCGCTGTCGCAGGACTCCTGCGTGCGTCGCGGCGAATCGCTCATCTCCGACTGGGGCGGCATGTCGCTCGTGGCCGCGAAGTTCGTGCCCGGCGTCTCCGTGGTGGCGCCGCCCATGGCCGGCGCGCTGGGCATGTCGGTGCGGCGTTTTGTCGGCTTCGACATCGTGGCCGCGCTGGTCTGGACGGGCCTGTTCCTCGGCCTGGGCTGGCTCTTTCGCGACCAGATCCAGCAGGTGCTCGCCGTGCTGGCGCAGGCCGGCGGCATCGCCACCGCCGCGCTGGGCGTGGTGCTGCTCGTGATGCTCGCCGTGCGCTACTGGCGCCGCCGCGCCTTCGCGCGGCTCACCGGCATGCCGCGCATCAGCGTCGACGAACTGTTCGACCTGATGAGCGGCGACGTGCCGCCGCTGGTGATCGACGTGCGCGGCGAAGCCGGCGTGCAGGTCGACCCGCGCCGCATTCCGGGGGCGCTGTCGTACACCCTCAAGGCGCTGCAGCAGCGCAACCTGGACCTCACCATCGACCCCGACCGCGACGTGGTGCTGTACTGCAACTGCCCCAACGAAGTCTCGGCCGCACAGGCCGCGCGCGTGCTGCTGGCGCGCGGGGCGCGGCGGGCGCTGCCGCTGACGGGTGGGCTGGATGCGTGGGTGGCTTCGGGGCGGCCGACGAGCCTGCACTGAAGGCGGACGACTCCCCATCCTCTGCTGCGCCGCAGAGATCTGTTGCTGGCCCGCGGTCATGCCAGCCAGCGGATAAGAAGAGTCGTCAGCGGCGGTAGCACCACACCGTGCACGGCGCCATGAGCCGCTGCACGACGTCGGTCAGCGCACGAGTTCAATACGTTGCGCATCGCGGCGCGTGCCGGGCACCCTCCGCGGCGAAAAGCGGCTTGCTATATTTGCTCGTCTTTTCGCGCAGGTCACTCCTTCGCGGATCGCAAGAAAACAAAAAATCAGCAGGGGGAAATATGAGCGAGCGAAGTTGTCTTCATTTCGGGCTTGCAGTTGGCGTGCGTGAATCGCCAACACGAATAGCGCATCGGCGTCGAAATTCCGGCGGTGCGCAATGAGCTCGCCGGTCTTTTCACGTCGCATCCAGGTGACCCAAATGGATGCAACCGGCATCGGGGTGATCATCTTTCTCTGCCTGGCGTATTCCATGCTGCTCATGGGTGCGGCTGTTTGGCTTATCGACATGGATGCCACCGGTTGGTACATCTTGCTGACCATGATCGCAGCGGTTGCGCTCTTTGTACTGTGGCTCGCTGGCCTGGTCTGCGTTGTGAACGTTTGGATCTGGATCGAAGAAAATTGGCTTCCATCGACCAAGGGTCGACCGGACCCATTCAATGCAACAACGCAGGTCGATATCGGAGAAAACGGCCTGTCGGTGCAGGGGCTCGGTCACGTGGATTGGATCGACGTGCTTTCCATCGAGGGGGTGCCCGACAGCGACAACTATTTGATCGTTCACACGCGTCCATTTCGCAAGCTGCTGTTGACGACGGAAGTCGATGCATTGGCGCCGGTCATCAATCACTATCTCGAACTGAGGAGCAGTTCCAGAACAGCGCTCGCGGGAGCCCTGCAAACCCGCGCCATCGTGTTCTGTTGGCCGTGTTTTCTCGCCTGGATATGGGCTGGATACGCGCTTGCCGGCGCCATGGGTTTGGCGATTCTCCTGACCGCATCCAATGCCAGTCTCTTCAAGACGATGGTTGCACTCTGCGTGCTCGTTCCATTGGTCGCGTGGCTGGTGTGGGGTATCCCTTTCTCAAGGATCAGCCTCTTTTCGCATTCACGGGTGCGAGCCTTTGAATTCGACAATACGCGGCTGCGCAGCATCGACGGGGCATGGCACATCGATTTGCAGAGGGCCCGGGTCAGCCACCGCCAAGTCAGCGGCATCGGCTACGAGTTCGATTTTCTTTCCATCCGATCGAAGGTAGGGCAGAACCTGGATCTGTTGCTGGATGGAAGCTCCGATCAACGAGAGCTTCTGAGTGTCTTGCGTCAGCGTGGCTTGCTGCAGCAGTCCACCCCCTGATTCTGCAATCTTGCGTCGACGCATGTTTGCGGCTCGGCGCTGAACCCACCAGCGTCAGCCCCTCCTCCCCGACGAACCTGCGCACTCACTCCAGGCGCGTCATGGGACACGACAGGATCAGCCGCTCCTCCAGCGGAGAGTTGGCCCAGTCGGGCAGGGCGCGGTTGCGGTACGACTCCAGGGACTGATAGCCCTGCACGCCCCAGCTGTAGGTGCTGAGCCGTTGCGCCTCGATTACCGGGTACAGGCATTTGCGGCTGGGAGACTGGAGGCGAAAGACGATCCGCTCACCTTCTTTCTTGTCCAACTCGTTGTCAAGAACCTCGTAGCGCGTGGGCTTGCAGATGCTGAAGCTCGAGTTCCACTCGATGGTCTTGGTGCGCACATACAGGCCGCCTGAGCATGCGCGGCCTGTTCCGCTGAACTTGCCTGTGAACGGTGCGTCCGCAAGGGCGGTGCATGGACCGGCCAAGGCAAGAGCGATCAACGCGAATGTTCGACTCATCTGCATACCGCCTCCTGTGCCTTTGCGCACTGCGGGCAGCCCATCGTCCATCTTCTGTGCGTCGTCTGGTGCGTCCATCTGCTTCTCCCTTGTGTATTGCAGGTCCGGCTTTGTAATCCGCCCCGCCAAGACACACTCGTATCGATCGTTACCCGAATGGGATTCCTCCACGGTCGGCCAGCCGGAAGCCCGCGCCGCCCCGGTGGTAGTCTCCCTCCCCGATGAACCTCCGCACCAAGATCGTCGCGCTGGCCGTTGCGCCCCTGCTGGTCGCGCTGGTGCTCGTGGCCCTGGCCGTGCGTCACCAGGAGCACGACCTGGCCCAGCGCGAGCGGGCGCTCATCGAGCGCAGCTACATGGCCCAGCGCCGCAGCGAGCTGCGCAGCTACGTCGACCTGGCCGTGAGCAACCTGCTGCCGCTGTACGAGTCGGGGCTGGACGACGAGGCCACGCGCACCGAGGCGCTGCGCCGCCTGGCCACGCTCAACTACGGCGACGACGGCTACTTCTTCGTCTACGACATGGACGGCAACTCGCTCATGCACTCGCGCCAGCCCGAGCTGGTGGGCCAGAACCTGTGGAACCTGCGCGATTCGCATGGCCGCTTCACCATCCAGGAGCTGATCAAGGGCGCGCGCGACAAGGGCGGCGCCTTCGTCGAGTACGAATGGCGCAAGCCCTCGAGCGCGCAGATGGCGCCCAAGCTCGGCTATGTCACCGCGCTGCCGCGCTGGAACTGGATGGTCGGCACCGGCCTGTACCTGGACGACATCCAGTCGACCATGGACACCCTCGACCGGCAGATGAACGCGAACGTCACCGCCACGCTGCTGTGGATCGCCGGCATCGCCGCGCTGTGCCTGGGCGTGGTCAGCGCGGCCGGGCTGCTGCTCAACCTCAGCGAGCACCGCACCGCCGAAGCCAAGCTGCGCCTGCTCGCGCGCCGCGTGGTGCAGTCGCAGGAAGAAGAGCGCGGCCACCTCGCGCGCGAGCTGCATGACGGCACCAGCCAGACGCTGGTGTCGGCCAAGCTGCTCATCGAATCGGCCGTGGAGCAACTCGACCGCGCGCACCAGTCGCCGCCGCCCGCGCTCGGCAAGGCCCTGCAGCGGCTGAACGATTCGCTCACCGAGGTGCGCCGCATCTCGCACCGACTGCGCCCCGCGCTGCTCGACACCCTGGGCCTGCCCGCCGCGCTGGAGCGCCTGGGCGCCGAGTTCGGTGAAGAAGGCGGCGTCGACGCATCCATCATGGTCGAGGGCGAACCCTTCGAGCTGTCGCAAGAAGCCAAGACCGCGCTCTTTCGCGTCACGCAGGAAGCGTTGACCAATGTGCATAAACACGCGCGTGCGCAACAGGTGCACATCGCACTGGGCTTCGACGAAGAGGCCGTGCGCCTGGAGATCAGCGACGACGGTGTCGGCTTCAACGTCGAGGCCATGCAGCTCGACCCGCAGCGCGGCATCGGCCTGCGCAACATGCGCGAGCGCATGGAGTCCATCGAAGGCCGGCTGCGCATGCGCTCGGGCCGGGGCCACACCTCCATCGTGGCCGAAGTGCCCGTGCGGCGCGCAAAGCCAGAATAGCGGCCATGACAGAAGACCCCACCGCTGCTGCCGCTGCCCCCGTGGTTGTGCGCCTGTTCCTGGTCGACGACCACCCGCTGGTGCGCGACGGCCTGCGCGCGCGCCTGGGCGCCATGCCCGGCCTGGAGATCGTGGGCGAGGCCGGCAGCGCGGCCGAGGCGCTGGCACTCATCGGCCCCGCGCAGCCGCACCTCGTGCTCATGGACGTGGGCATGAAGGACATGAACGGCATCGAGCTGGCGGCGCTGCTGCTGCAACAACAGCCGCAGCACCAGCAGCCCGCGCCGCACATCGTGATGCTCAGCATGTACGACAACCCCGAGTACGTGCAGAAGGCCTTGCAGGTCGGCGCGCGCGGCTACGTGCTGAAAGACGCGCCGGCTGCAGAGATCGTGGCGGCCATCGAGGCCGTGTCGGCGGGCGGCACCTTCCTGAGCCCGGCCGTGTCGAAGAAGCTCTTTCGCAACCAGACCCCGCGCCCGCTGCTCACGCCGCGCGAGAGCGAAATCTTGAGCGCGCTCGGCCGCGGCGAATCGAGCAAGCAGATCGCGCGCGACCTCGGCCTGAGCGTGCGCACCGTGGAGGCGCACCGCCAGAGCATCAAGCGGCGCCTGGGCATCGAAGGGCAGGCGGAGCTCATCAAGTACGCGGTGGAGCACGCGCGGGAGTTCGGCGGGCAGGGCTGAGGCGCTGCTGTCGATGCGGGGCTCGGGCCCTGCTTTCAGGACGTGACTGTCAGGGCTTTGTGAATCGCCGCTGCCGCAGCGCGATTACTTGCGCGAACCGCGCATTCCTCGGCGAAATTTCTCTCTGTGCCGGGCAGGACTTCTCTACAGTGAATGCCCCTGTGATGAAACGACCCGCCATGTGGGCGAGGAGGGCAGCACACACCGCACCACGGACCACTGACTGATTGAGTGAATGAACGAACCGCTTCGCCTCACGGCGGGCCATCGATGCAGATCGATCGATGCGAACGTGAGGCACAAAAGGCGACGGCCACGGTGCGCGAACACCATGACCGTCTAACCAAATGACGTGCAGTAACTTTGGAAAGAGAGCACACCAATGGCTGATCGAATTATGGCCCGGGCTACCGGGTCGACCTCTACTCACACGACCACCCCCAGCGCAGCAGACTTGCTGGAATGCAAACTGGAACAACTGAACTCACTGCTGTGGTGCTGCCACGGCGCCGGCGATGGGTGGTTCGAAGAGGCGGGGGCGGGGCATCGGGACAACCTGCTTTGGATCGCTTCGGATTTGGCGCGGGATGCGGCGGCGTTGTTTCAGGAGAGTGGGAAGGGGTGATGTGCTTAGCCCGGTATGGGATGTTTGCGCAGTGGCTTCAGACTCAGTGTTACTAGTTGCGCTTCAACGGAACAGCTGGCCGCTGGTGAGGTCTGACGTCGAGCGTCATCGTCTGGAAATAGCCAGCTGCACCTGAGAATTGGATATCCGTCTGCGATCAGACCGGCAAGCGCTCGTCGGGTGGCGATCAATCCACCTAGTGGCTACGCTCTCTCAATTTGTGCGAACAGGACCTCGCAACTAAAAGCCGGCTGATTAATGGTTGGTGCTGGGAAATCTCCTGCCTATGGAAAGCCGCCAACGGGCCGCTATTGTTACTAGCCAGCGAATGAATGTCTTTGATCGTGCGAATTCATCGACTCGCCTTATGATCCGTCGCACGAGGAGAACCGCAGATGGATAACAAGACTAAGGGTGCATGGGTCATTCACCATGCGCGCAAACTTCAGGCGACCCTGAGCCAAGATTTCGATGCCATTGGTTTTGCTGGAAAGAGCGGCACTCTGCTTTCCGCCATCTCGGCGGAGAAGCAGGTCCAGATACCCCAGGGGCGGCTCGACGCTTTGGCGAAAGCCAACCACATCAGTCCTAAGACCGAGCTACCGACCATCCTGGCCGAGTTAGCGCGTCAGCGCCTCATCCTCCCCGGCACCGGCGCCATCGAAGTCATTGGCCTGACCGGCCAAGGTGTGCTCGAGTCGACAGCGCGTATCTTCAACGAGAGCAGCCACGAAAAGCACGAGGAGGTCGTCATCAAGGTTTCGGACGCGGCGTCGGAAAACCCGTTGACGGACAAGTCGGCTGTTGAGGCACTTTCTGACGAGTTCAAACTGCAGAGCAGAGAGGTTTTGGATACTCTGCAACTGGGCTGCAATATCGGTTTCTTCGACTCGGAGGCGATCTCCTCGACCGAAAAGCTACTCTTCAATGGCAACCTGTTTCGCCGTGAAGATGCGCGCAAGATCAATGGCGTGCTGAGCACTCTAGGAGTCGCCGATGTTGCCAATCTGAACGAGCTGAATGCGAAGCTACAGACGTCGGGTTGTCTGCCACTTCAATCCGCCACCGACGTGCTTGGTAAGGACCTGTTTGACCGCCTGCATTCCATTGGGATGTTCGACGTGAATGTGGTCGGAAACGATCAAGGTAAGAACTATTTCGTGACGAGACCCGCTGCCTTCTCGAAGTTCACGGACTCTATCGCCGACGATGCTCTCGATCTCGCGAAAGCCCTCGTCGCATCGTTGACCTATGGCATGACTATCAGCAGCTACTACCGCGGGCGCATCCACATGGTATCGGCCCTGATGAATAGGCTGATTGCAGGCGGCACGGTAGGGCCAGCAACCGCCATTGGCAACGACTACCAAGCACTTGAGTTCAAAGGGGTGGTCAAAGTGACGCCGGCGTACGGGGGGATGTTCAACATGAGCTTGCTTAAGCCAGAGGTCGGCCGACTGGCCCTTGCCGTGATCCAGCAAGGCGATATCACCGCGGAGGCTGTCGCCAATCTACCCGGTGCCAAGGTGACGGAGTACCTCGGGCCCGAAGTGACGCGCGAGGTTAAACGCAAGAATTCCACCGACGCCGTGAAACTGAAGGCGAGGAACCTGCTGCAAGAAATCAGAACGGGTGGGCTGCGTTAATGACTGAACAGATTCCCAAGGGGGCAGCCGCCGAAGAGGCTCTGCGCAACTACTTCCTGAATATCGGCTACTTCGTGGCTCGCGGCTGTAAGTTCACATACAACCGTTTTGACGTGACGGATGTGGATCTTTGGCTGTACGCTAGGAATTCACCACTAAGCCGCGAGCGGGTCAGCGTTGACATCAAGAACAAGAAGACGCCACAGGCACTTGAACGCATCTTCTGGGCCAAAGGATTGCAAATGGTCCTTGGACTAGACGCATGCGTTGTCGCCACGACGGACAGCAGACCCGATGTCCGAGAGTTCGGGCTGCAGCATGACGTGATGGTCTTGGATGGAAAATTCCTGGCACGCCTGACCAAGAGTGCAAAAAGCCAGCAAGATCGGATCAGTGAAGAAGAGTTCCTGCTCGCGCTGGACGACGGGTCGCTCGGACGGCTTGGTGGCGACTGGCGCGGCCGGTATGAGCTCAGCAAGTCGCGGCTTCTCCATTCCCTGAACTTCGACGGCGGCAATGCGTGGCTGGAGGACATTGGCCTGCTGCTATCAGATATCGGGTCCGGCATCCCGCGCTGGAGACTCCTCTACGTCACTTGCGCACACTTGCTCATCGCCGTCGACTTCATCCTCAGAGAGCAGGTTACCTCGGACCACGATCAGCGCAAGGCCATCATTGACGCGGGCATTCGTTTTGGAGAATCCGGTCGAGCTTTCACGGAGAAGGTCAGCCGCATTGCTGCATCGCTGGTTGAAAGCATCGCAGCGCAGCCTGGCCTCGCAAAGACGGTGCAGCAAGAGATCGAGGATCAAGCGTCGCAAGTAAAGGCAGAAATATTGGCTGAATTCTTTGCTAAAAATACTTCCGGTTTTTTTGACATCGCATTGAAGCTCGAGGCCGCCGCATTTGCACCGGCCTTGCCCCTGCCAAGCGCCCTCCCGGCAGCTTGCCAGGGCGTCATTGGCGTTCTGGCTGACTTCTGTGGCGTTGATCGGAAGCTCGCGATTCAGTAGAAAACTCCTTATGACGGGCGGCTTTCAAGCGGATGCGCTGAATCAACTAAGAGCGAATTTCAGTCGGGTTGTTGAGACTTACAACAGCGCCGTGAGGACGGGGGACATTCGTACGATTCGTCCTGCAGTCGTCGCAGCGCACCGAGCCGTTTTTACTCTCTTTCAGACAGTCCGAACGTCGTATCCAGATCAGGTTGATTTGCTCGCAGAGGTCGACGCCGCCCTTATGGATCTTCGCTGGGGCAGGCTCGTCGAGCGTCCGCATCGGTGACCGAACTGCCTACCCACCACTGCTTAGATTTCAACGAGAGCACGTCATAGACCCGAAGATGCCACCCGATTGTGTGTTGTGCGCGCAGCCACTTGTCGTCTCGACAAGCGAGCACATCTTTCCTGAGGCTCTAGGTGGACGCTTCCAATACAACATTCTTTGCAAGCCTTGCAATGATGCGCTAGGCGCTAGGGTCGACGCGCCATTCGTGGCCCAGAAGATGTTTCAGGCGGCCAGGGCGACGTACAAAATTGCTGGAAAAACTGGCGGTATCCCGCAGCCTTTCTCGGGACCACACGCCGGACTAGTGGATGGCATGCCGGTGACCTTTACGCTGAGGTCCGATTTCTCCGCTCGAATCACGCCAGGGCCACCGAGAATTTCGATCACAAAGGATGGGGAGGTTCAAATTCAAGTGAGCCGCGATGTGGAGTTCGCGAGTACGCTTCCCAAGGTTGTCGAGGTTTCGCTTCGCCGCTTCTTTTCGACGACTGAAGGGAAGTCTCTTGGCTGGGCGGAGGAAGATATCAACGGCGCAATCGCTAGAGCGGTGCGTTCAGCAGGAGAGATGGCGCCTGTTGAGAGTCGCATTGCTGGCGACATCAGAGGCAGGTGGGAGATTGATCTGCGTAGTGTTTTCGTTGGCTTGTTGAAGATCGCCTACGAGATCGCGTGCATCGAAACCGGCTATCAATACTATCGAACGAGCCGGGGAGACCAAGTTCGACGCTTCTTGTTCGATCAGGCTTATGGCGCCGCGACATCAGATTTCGCGTTGGCCGAGGTATCTAAAAATCTGCAAATGGTCTTGGGAGTTCCAGATTCTGTATTGGCCCCGATTTCTTCTCTGATGGCGGAAGCGCCTGCGTCCTTTCACCTTGCGATGGTGACCGCGTCGGGACTCGTGGTTTCGTGCCTTGGCGTTCCCGCTGTTCTGCAGTTTGAGGCTCCGGGTAGCCTCGACGGGGATTGCCGAATCTACTTCGATAGTGTCGCGACGAAGAGGCGCGGCGTGTTCATGCTCTCTGATCTGATGCATGGAGGCTCAATGCAAGGATAGGCGCGCATCTTTGATACGCAGAATCGAATTGAAATTTGGCCGACTTGCAAGCGGACGTTGGCCCTCGTCTGGTCAACGCACTAGTTCCTGCACTCACCAAGCGGGGCTGCTTAGTGAAGATCATGATGGGCTAAGTATTGCTGAGTGGAGGCGGTAACTTGAATGCATCGGGACCGGGAATTGCTTCCCAGGTTATGACGTTGCCACTCGGTAGCTTGACGTCTTCTCCGGTCCGAATACTTTTTGCAAAGGCTTGCACAGTCGCCGGATTGACCTTGCGGTTCTGAACCTGCTGTTCGTTTCGAGCGCGATACCAGATTCCGCCTAAATGCTCCCACGTCTTCGAGCTCACGTTCTTGGGATAGAACGCCCCGATGGGCCTTCCGTTGTCTTGGGCTCGACTTCCGAAAACTGCATAGATGGCAGCAGTTAGTGGCATCAGAACACCTTGGACATTTTTTCGGTGTGGAGAAATTGGTCGAAAGATCATCGAGGGTAGAACCGTAGAGTTGCTTGCAGTATCCAACTTTGGCAGGAAAACGTCTCAGGTCCAGTGAATGAATGCAATGCGAGAGGGACCACCGATCTTGCTTTAACACTTTGCACCTTTGCACCTTTGCACCTTTGCACCTTTGCACCTTTGCACCTTTGCACCTTTGCACCTTTATCCGTTCGAAGCCTCTCTTGATGCCCGACCTTCCCTTCAGCCCCGCCGCAGACCGCAACAAACAACCCATCCTCGATGCCCTGACCCGCATCCTCGATGACCGCGGCACCGCCTTGGAAATCGCCTCCGGCACCGGCCAACACGCCGCTTGGTTCGCCACTGCCATGCCTTCATGGACCTGGCAGCCCACCGACGCAGACGCCCGCTCGATCCCCGCGATTGCCAGTCGTGTCGAGCAAGCCGCGCTGCCCAATCTGCGCCCACCGCTGCTGCTCGACGTGATGGCGCCGCAGTGGCCATCGCAAGGCCCCGCGTTCGCTCAAGAAGACAAAGAAGAAGAAAAGTTCGACGCCATCTACTGCGCCAACATGCTGCACATCGCACCCTGGCCCACCTGCGCCGCGCTCATGGACGGCGCCGCGCGGCATCTGCGTGCCGGCACTGGCCTGCTGATCACCTACGGGCCTTACTTCGAAGACGAAGCCCAGCACGGCCCCACGGCACCGAGCAATCTGGCGTTCGACGAAGACCTGCGCGCGCGCAATCCCGCGTGGGGCATTCGCCGGCTCGACGACGTGGTGGCAGAGGCGCGCCGCGTCGGCCTCGCGTTGCGCGAGCGGCACGCGATGCCGGCGAACAACCTGCTGCTGGTCTTCGGCTTCAGCTGATTGGCGAGGAAGGGCGAGGGCGTTGTCGCCCACCAAGGGGCTCTGCATTGCGATCCGGCCCACTCGCGCTAGAGTCGGGCCACGTCCACAAGACCGGCCTGCGCCCATGCTCGACACACCATTGCCGACGCCTCCTCATTCCCCCGCATCGCTGTCGCTGCTGCAGCAGCGGCTCCTGTTCCGACTGATCCCCGCCGTCACCGCCTGCCTCCTGGCCGTCGGTTGCGCGAGCCCGCCGCCCGCGCGCGCGCCCGGCGGGTCGGTGCCCAGCAGCAACATCCCGCCGTTGACGTCGGAGCAGTCGAACAGCATCACGATCCACGCGCTGGGGCTGGTCGGCACGCCGTACCGCTATGGCGGCAACTCGCCCGAGGGCGGCTTCGATTGCAGCGGGCTCATCGGCTACGTGTACCGCCACAGCGTGGGGCAGGTGCCGCCGCGCACGGTGTCGCGCATGGCGGGCTTCGGTCGGCCGGTGCCGATGTCGGAGCTTCGCTCGGGCGACCTCGTGTTGTTCGGCTCGGCGTCGCCCACGCATGCGGGCATCTATGTGGGCGACGGGCGTTTCGTGCACGCACCGTCCACGGGCGGCGAGGTGCGGCTCGACCGGCTCGACGGCGTGTACTGGTCGCGCCAGCCGACGCAGGCGCGCCGGCCCGGCTGATCCGGCGAGTCCGATTCGCGCGTTACGCGCGCGGCGATTGCACGTGCTCGGCCCGCACGCCGATGCCCACGGCGCGCGCGGGCAGGGTGCGCAGCCACGGCCAGCGCCCCAGCAGGCGCAAGGCCCAGGGCATGGGGCGGGGCGCGGTCGATGCAGCCGCCTTGCGGCTGAGCACGGGCATCAGCACGCGGTCCTGCACGAGCCGCTGCGCGGCCTGGGTGACGCGCACGGGCCATTCGCGGCGACGCTGCAGCTGGGGCAGCAGGTTGTCGATTTCCTTGTCGGTGGCGCTGCCGGCCAGCGACGCGGCCAGCAGGTTGGCGGCGGCCACGGCGTCCTGCACGGCGAGGTTGATGCCGACGCCGCCCACCGGCGACATGGCGTGCGCGGCGTCGCCGATGCACAGCAGGCCGGGGCACGACCACGATTCGAGCCGGTCGACGCTCACTTCGAGCAGCTTCACGGCCTCCCAGTCGGGCAGGGCCTCGGGCAGGCGGGTGGCAAAGAAGGGCGCGATGCGCGCGATCTCGGCATGGAAGGCGGCAATGCCGCGTGACTGCAGTTCGGCGCTGCCGCCCTTGCGGATGACGAAGGCGCATTGCCAGTAGTCGCCCCGGTTGAGCGTCACCAGGAGGTGGCCCGCGGCGATGTGGCCGCCGGTGGCCTCGGGGTCGCCGGGGAGCTTGGGAATGCGCATCCACAGCACGTCGATGGGCGCGCCGTAGCTGATGTGCGGCAGCGCCGCCGCGTCGCGCAGGGTGGAGTGGCGCCCGTCGGCGGCCACGATGAGGGAGGCGTGCAGCTCGATGTCCTTCGGGCCGCCGCTGTCGGGGCTGCGGGCGCCGACGCGCACTTTCACGCCGTTGACGCGGCCCTTGTCCTGCAGCAGGCCGACGGCCTCGGCGTCGGTCCACAGCTCGAAGCCGGGGTAGCGCCGCGCCTCGTCGCACATGAAGTCCAGGAACTCCCACTGCGGCATGAGCACCAGGAAGCGGGCGTGCGTGGGCAGCCGCCTGAAGTCGGCAATGGTCACGCCGCGGCCTTCGTAAGTGCCGCGCAGCTCTTCGATGCGGTTGTGCGGGCGCTGCAGGAAGGCGTCGAGCAGGCCGAGTTCGTGCAGCACTTCGAGGGTCGAGGGGTGCACGGTGTCGCCGCGGAAGTCGCGCAGGAAGTCGAGGTGTTTCTCGAGCACGACGACGGGCACGCCCGCCCGCGCAAGCAGCAGGCCCAGCACCATGCCGGCCGGGCCGCCGCCGGCGATGCAGCAGCGGGGCGACGTGGGAGCGGGCGCAGAGGTGGTGTGGGTGTCCATGGCTCCGATCGATCCGGTCGCGCCATGGGTGGCGTGGCCTGTGGGGTGCGCGGTGCGTGCACCCTGGGTGCATGCACTGCGCGGCCGGACCGCCGGGGCCCGGACCTCAGGGCTGCGTGAAGCTCACGCGCTGGGCGATGAGCACGCCGTCGACCACGCGGTCGCCGACGACGGTCACGCGCTTGCCGTTGCCCAGGTCTGCGGCGGTGCCGTTTTCGAAGATGGTACCGGAGCCGCTGGCATCCACGCGCTGGCCGCGCACGGTGAAGTCGGCGGCCGACACGTAACCGCCGATGGCGCCGATCACGGTGAACGACACCGGACCGCCGGTGCCGGGCACGTGGCGGATGCGCAGTTTCTTGACCACGAGCACCTGGCCCGAGAGGAAACCGTCGACCTCGACCTTCACGCCGTTGCCGATGGAGCCGCTGGGCCCGCCGGTGATCTGGGCGTTGCGCGCGTCGATCTTGTTGCCCAGCACGCGGAAGTCGCCGAGCGCGGCGAAGTCGGTGATCACGCCGGCCAGCTGCAGCGCGATGCCGTCGGCCGAGGGAATGGCGTACCAGCCCTGCACCTGGGTGGCGGTGAAGCGGCCGGCGGCCGGCGCCGCCGTGCCGCGCACGCGCACGAGGGCGCCGTTGGCCAGGCTCGCGGCGTCGATGCCGGGGCCGAAGGCCGCGCCGCCGAAGTCGATGGTCAGCAGGCCGAGCGTGAACTGCTGGCCGCCGCGGTCGAGGTTCTGCACGGTGCCGGTCACCAGCGGGGCGGTGGTGGTGGGCGCCACCTGCACGCGCGTGGCGCGCAGGATGCCCGGCGCGGCGGGCAGGCCCCAGACCTGCACCACGGCGGTGTCGACCAGGTCGGCGGCGCCCTTGGCGTCGCCCCAGACGGTGGCGTTGTCGGTGGTCACGCGGGCGCCCATCACGGTGAAGCTGCCGTCCTTCAGGTCGATGGCCGACACGGCGCCGCGCAACTCGGCGGCCGAGACGACCGTGGCGGCGATGCCGTTGTTGAAGTCGGCGTCGACCTTGCCGGCGATGCGCGCGCTCATGCCGATCTGCAGCTCGGTGGTGTCCTCGAGGCTGAAGGTGGCGCTGTCGGTGTTGTAGCGCAGGCCGTTGAGGATCACGCTGCCCAGGCCGTCGGCCGCGCCGATGCCGGCCGCGTCGGCGGTCACGCCGGTGCCGCCGGAGCCCACGCCCGAGCCGTCGCCGTTGGTATTGCTGGCGGTGCTGTCGCCGCCGGCGCCCGTGCTTCCCGTGCTGCCGTTGCCCGTGCCGCTGCCGGAGCCGGCGTCACCCGAGCCGCCGTCGCCGCCCCCACCCCCGTTGCCGTTACCGGTGGCCGTGGTGCCGGAGGTGCCGAAGCCCAATGTGCCGCCGCCGCCACTGCCACCGCCGCCTCCCCCGCAGGACAGAAGCAGGGCCATGGCGCCGGCCATCAGCAGGCCGCGCACGAGTCGCAAGGAGAGGGGAGGCGTGTTCATCGGGGGGACTCGTTGTGCTGGGGCGCTCCGGGGGCGGGCGCGCCTTCTTCGTCTTCGTAATACGTGTAGATGCCGACGCGGATGCGCGCCTTCGCGGAGGCCTTGGCCTCGGGGGGCACGCGGTCGACGGCTTCGGTCATCTCGCGGGCCAGCTCGTGGTGCAGACCGGCCCAGCGTTCGCGCACGAGGCGTTCGATGGCCGTGCAGTCGGCCAGCGTGAGCCCGCGCGCGTACACGGCGCGCTCGAGCATGCGGGGCGTCTCGCCCAGGGTGTTGGAGACGGCGGCCAGCAGGTGGTCGCGGCCGTTGTCGCCCAGGAAGGCGAGCATCGATTGCAGGTCTTCCACCGGCACGAAGCCGTCGGCCGTGAGTTCGGCGCTGCCGTCGCTCTCGGCCACCATCTGCAGGCGCACCAGCTCGTCGAGGATGGTGCGGTGGTGCACGTTGCCCCGGCTGGCCAGGCGGGCCACGCGCTCGAACGACGGCCCGTCACCCTCGGTGACGACGGGCAGGCGGCGCAGGGAGTCGTCGTCGGTGGTCATCTGTAACCACAACGTAAAAGTCTTGGCAGCCGCTGACAGCTCGGTGTGGGGCAGCGGGTCGACGGTGGCGCGGACCTTGGCGGTGACGACCTTGCGGTTCAGCCCGGTGGTGACCGAAATCTGGCTGAGGTTGGGTTTGGTCACGCCCTGGGCGCGCCAGGTGCGCTGGGCTTCCTCGATGAGCAGGTCGCGCAGCAGGGCTTCGAGGTGCGGGTGCTTGACGCCCATGCCCAGCGCCAGCCGGACCACGGGCCTGAGGATGCGAGCGCAGGCGGCAAGGGCCCAGTCCAGCCGGTGTTCCATGAATGCGGGAGCGTTGTTCCTGGTGAAGGTCGTCAAGGCAAGAGAGGCGGGACCGGCGCCCGGGCTTGCCACAGGGCCCTATTGTCGTTCGTCCGGCGGACCCCCTCGGCCGGCTCGGGGTCAGGTCGCGGCGCAGGTGCCGCCGCTGGACCGGGTGACGGTGGTGCGTCCCGTGGCGCTGATGCTCACGGCGCGCGACTGGTCGGCGCTGGGCGTCGCGCGGCAGAGGGTGATGCCTCTCAGCGGTCGGTTTCCCGATACCAATAGGTTCTCTTTCTCGTTGCGTTGAGAGGAATGATCGGCTTTTGCGCGCCGAGCCCTGAACTTCCGTCCGCGCCGGAGCCACCGCCGCCGCCGATCAGAAACGGCAGCCGCCGATCCTTGCCGTCGACGGTGACCGTGACGACGCCGAACACCGGCGACGGCGCCAGCCCACCGCCGTGAAGCACTTTGGAGGTCGTGGCGCCTGTCAGGAAATTGACGCCGTAGCTGCGCGCCGTGCCCAGGTTGGCCTGGCAGCTGGTGCTGCTTGGGACGATGGGCTGATTGGTGCCGAAGTAGACGATGCCGCCGACGGTGGTGGGCGCGTTCACGCCCTTTTCCCCCGCGCCGCCCAGGGTCACGTAGAAACCGCCCAGGGTGCCGTTGTAAGGGGCGGAGGCGGTGGCGTGGAACAGTGCGGCCGGTGCGACGTCCGCTGTGCTGCTGGTGTCGTCGCGCACGGGCGTCCAGCCGGCTCCGTCCCCTCCCACGTTGGTGTCCTTGATCATGTAGAAGCGGTTCACGATGCCGCTGGCTTTCTGGGTCAGCAGCGGATGCTCCCGGTCGCCTGTGATGTCCAGCACCACGTCGTAGGTCTTCGTCAGCACCACATCGGGCGAGAAGAAGAACTTGCGCTTGGTTGCGCCGGTTCCGCCCAGCGCGGCGAGCTGGGTGGCCTGCCAGGTGCTCGCGTTGCCGCTGCCGGTCGGCTGGAGATCCACGCGCCAGATGTTGCCGCCGGTGTCGGCTGCGTAGAGCCGATCGATGTAGCCGTCGAAGTCGCGGTCAACCAGCGTGATGTCGGCCGGAATCGCGTAGTTCATGCCCGCCAGTTTGCAGGGGTTGCCGGTGCAGGTCGTGCCGCTTCCGCCCGGCCCGGCCTGCCACAGCAGGTTGCCGGTGACCGCGTCGAGGATGAAGATCCCCCGGCCCATGGTATCGGCTGCGGGCGGCTCGGCATCTTCGTTGGTGTCGTAGCCGGCACCGAAGATCAGTACCGGGTTCGCGTTGCCCTTGATCATCGCCACCTTCGGCTGCGACCAGGTCTGCCCGAGCTCCCCGAAGCCGGTGTCGGCGTTGCTGCGCTTCCACATGAACTTCGGATTGACCGGGTCGCTCACATCCAGCGCGTAGAGCAACCGCCCACCGCGACGCGCCGACAGGAAGAGATAGGCCGTGCCCGCGGCGCTGTTCTGGTAGACGCCTGGCGCACCATCAAAGAAATAGGTCTTTGCGACACCGGTGGTGGAACTGCCCAGCTTCAGCGCCGGGCTGTTCTGGTAGAGCCGCTGCAGACCGGGGTAGAACTCCGCAGGCACGAAGCTCCACAGTTCGCCGCCCGGGGGAACGCTGGCCGTGGCGCCGGTAGCGTCTTTCACGGAGATCGCGCAGGTCGGCGACAACGTGCAGTTGCCCTTCGGCTTGCTGCGGTCGGTGGGGTTGTTGGGCTGGTTGCCGTTGACGGCGCGGAACATGCCGTCGTTGGCGCCGTAGAACACCACCACGCCAGTCGTGCCGCCGTAGTCGATCACGGCGGGCCGCGAGTGCAGCACGTCGCCATGTACCGAGCCGCGAACCGTGATGCCGGTATCGGGGGGGCGGCTGGCCTCCGGGCCGGCGGCGGAGTCGCCGCTCGCGTAGGTGTCGTCGCCGCGCGCCCAGTTGATCAGGTTGACGGCGGTCACCGAACTGGACGTGATGCCCAGCGCCGTTGCCGTGAGGTTCGCGTTGCTGACCTTGAATGGCATCGCACTCAGTGCCGCGTTGGCAATGCAGCCGCTGCCAACGCAGGTGTACACATTGCGCGACGTTGTCGCGCTTGCCGTCGAGGTCGGGGGGTAGGAGTCAGTCAGGTATTTGAGGCGGATCTGCTGCCCGACCCCGCCCTTCTCGACGATCTGCCCGTCTGCCCAGTCATGGCCATCGCTGGCGCCTTGCGCCTTGAACGCGTTGAGCCAGAAACCGCCCTTGGAGTCGGGCAGGGAACTGATGTCCTTGGCGCTCCAGAAGCTGACCGCCGTGGGTGAAATGAAACCTGTGCCCGCCGCGCTCAGCGCCCGGTTGGCGTTGGTGCCGGCGGAGTAGTTTCCCCACGAGGCGTCGGCGAGAAACAGCTGCGGCGCCGTCGGGTCGGTGGTATCCACGCCGAACTGGTACTGCTTGAGATTGCCCATCCAGCGCGGGTTCTCGCTGCCGTCGGGGCGGAACATGCCCATGTAGATCTGATTGACGTAGGTCCCCTGCATGTTGGCGCTCACCGGCAACACCGGCGCCGCAAACACGCTGTTGACGGCCTGCACGTCACTGAACACCCGACTGATGGCGGCGGCCAGTCCCTTGACGTCGCCGATCTGCACCACGAAATACTGCCCCCCTCCATGGGTGGCCATGCTGGCCATGAGCTGCTCGTACTCGGGATTGGTCCCGTCGCTCAGGATGATGGTGTAGGTGGTGATGCCCGGGTAGGGCGTCGTCAGGTTGGGGGAGGCCCCCGTGGACATGAAGTACGCCCACTCGTCGGAGTAGTCGGTTGCGTAGGGAGGTCCGCTCTTGGGGATCCTGTTCGGCGCAATCGGAGACTTCCATGCCAGCATCGGCAGCTGCGCCGGCAGGCTCGTCAGGCCTTGCGCCGCCCGCAGTGCATTGCCGCCCAGGTTCCCGCTGTCCTGCATCTTCTGGTTGTTGGTGGCCAGCGTGATGTAGAGGACGAAATTCCTGCCACAGGCTTGCTGGTTCGCCAGCCCCGGGTAGGTGGTGCCCGACAGGCCAGTCTTACCCTGGTAGAAGGCCCAGGCTTCCTGCATGGCCTGAGAAATCTGGTTGTTGTTGCTCTTGTCATCGGCAAGGCTCAGCGCCGCGACCCGCTTGAGCATCTTGTCGAGGCCCGTGTCATCCATCAGCTGCAGCGAGCTTGGCACCGGCAACGGTTTGGGCAAGACAAAAGTGCCGCCATCGGTCTGTCCGGAGGGAAAGTACATCAGGCCCAGGTTGATGTTGCCTTTGAGGGCCGCATCGGTGCCGACGGCCTTGATGGCGCTGTACAGCCCGCACTGCTCAAAGCCCAGGTTCTTCGTCGGGTCGTTCACCACCAGGTCGGGGTCGGAACAGGTGAAGGTCGAACTCGCACTCGCCGCTGCCGCGTTGTCGAGGATCATCAACAGGTTCGGCGCGCTGCCGCTGGTCGTGCCCTGATAGATGTCGATGTCGTCGGCTCGCGCCCCGGCGCTTGCCAGGGCAAGCAGTGCCAAGGCACCAAGTCGCCAGAAATTCGAAGGCCTCTTCATGTCCTGCTCCCATTCGATCAACATGCCGCACCTACCACGACGCGCACCGCGATGCCCTGGTGCGTGGTTGCCGCGGCTGCGCCACCTGCGGGCGGCGTGGCAGTTGCGTTGACTTCCCAGTTCGAGTTCGAGCACAGCGAATCGCCGCCCGTGCCCCCGCCGGCGATGCCCGTGTTCTGCGAGGCGCCGCTCACATAGCAGGGCTGGTCGCTGGCCTGGCTGGCGTCCAGTTCGCTGAGCTTGATGGGCTTGATGCCGGTACAAACGGGCGCCGGCACGGCGACGGTGTACGCGGAGCCGGCCTGGCCGCTGTTGTTGATGTCCACTGTGGTGGTGCTGGCCACCGGCATCGAGGTGAAGTCGGTGCTGATCGTCGCTTCGATCGCCTGCATCGCGGCCGCATTGGCTTCGTTCTCTGTCTGCATGTTGCCGACCAGCTTTGTGTTGACGGTGGTGACTTTGACGGCCGAAACGACCATGAGCGTCAGTACCACCAGGAAGATCATCGAGACCAGCAAGGTCGCACCCGATTGGCCTCGGCGGGCACAGCCATTTTTCAAACGGTTCATGGCACTTCTCTCTGGCCTGAGTTGTTGTAGAGGCGGGCAACCGTGCTGTAGACGTGCCGCTTGACGTGGTCGTTGAACGGGCCCGCCGTTGGCGTCGCCAGGCCAAGGTCGTAGGTTCTCCCGTCGATCCAGCCGCTGCTGGCTTCCGTGTTGCGCGCCAGCACGTGAATGCGGATTGCCATCACGTTGGCCCAATTGGTCGCGGCGGCCGTCCAGTCATAGGCGGGCGTTGTTTGTGGGCACACGGCAGCCGCGACTTCCGTCGTGGGAGGGCTGTCCGGATTGCTGGTATAGCAATCCGGCGAACCGTTGGCATCCATGTCGATGCCGTAGTCGAACTGAATGTTCTCGATGCCTTCCACCAGCGGCGTGATGGTCATTGCGCCGTTGAGGTACTCGGCCATCTTGAGCGTGGGCGTGGTGTCGGAGCCGCACGCGTTGCAGGTGCTCACGAAGTACACGTGCTGCACGATCTTGCGCAGCGGCGCGAGGTTGGCCGCAAGGCAGTCCTTCTGCCTCAGCGTGAAGCTCGCCGCCGAGGACCCGGTTGCCGCCACGAAGGGCAGCGAGTCATTCGTGCAGGTGGATATCTGCAGGTAGCGCTCGCCGCTGGCCACCGACGCCACGTTCACTGCGTTGGTGCTGACGCGCGTGACGACCAGCATGGCAGTGCCAGGCATGACGTGGTCGAGGCAACTCGGTACGCTGCCCAGCGCGTAGACCGGCAGGGGGACGCTGGAGGTGCCTGGACTCGTCGTCGCCGCGTAGCCCAGGTCCGTAATGCCCGTGGGGCAAGCCACGGGCGTCATGTTGGCGAAAGCCGTGCTCGAGGATGCGCCGACAAAACCGGCGAGCTGTATGTCTTCGCTGAGCACCTGCAATGCGTAGCGCCCGTTGTCGATCTGGCGCGATGACTTGTCGAGCTCCGAGCGCGAACTCACGGTCGACACGAGCAGGCTGCTCAGGCCGATCAGAAGGAACAGGCCCAGGGTGATGGCCACCATCAACTCGACCAGCGTGAACCCGCGGCTGATCCGCTGACGGTGAACCATGGTTTGTGCCCTCACGACAGTGTCCCCATCCGAACCTTTGTGGTGACGACCCGGTGCAGTTTTTCATCGCCATAGCTGCCGTTGCCGCAGGGAAACGCTGTGCTGCCATCGGCCAGGGTCGGCGCGGCCGTCTTGGCGAGGCCTTGCCAGGACACGGCGATCATGTAGATGTTGTTGGCGGCATCGTCGAGGGTCACGCAGCCGATGGCGCCGATCATGGCGCCGAGCTTGGCACCCGACTGGATCTCGGCCTGTCCTTTGAGCATGTTGTCCCAGGCCGCAAGATCGGCCGTGGCTCGCGCCTGTTGCTGTGCATTGCCGACGGTGCAGTTCGCGGCCCCCGTGTTGCCAGTCCCCGTGCCCAGTTGCACACCGGTCGCCCCGTTGGAGTAGCAGCTCGCGACCTTCCGGTTGGCGTTGAGACGGTCCGACATGTCCTGCACGAGTTGCAAGGCCTGGATCCGCTGGTAGGACTCCATCTCGGCCAGGCTCGAGCGGCTGCTCACCCCCACCAGGCCGAGCAGGCCGAACAACAGGATGACGAGCGAGACCAGCACTTCGATCAGCGCGATCCCATGCTGGGGCGCGGCCACCTGGAGGCGACGGTTGGAAGAAGGACAGGACGACATCTAGCAGGCTCCTGCGTTGCTGCTCGGCACGCCGCTCAGGCCGATGGAGATGCAGCGCGAACTCACGCCGCTCACCGCGGCTGATGGCGCGATGGTGAATTTCGTGCTCGCTGTCACGGTGCGGCCGTCCTTGCCGTAGGTGATGGCGCTCAGGCCCGCCGAGTCGGTGATGGAGAGGTTCTTGTAGGCCTCCTGGTTCTGGAACGTGAGGGTGCCGTCGCTCACCCTCCACCCGCCGTCCCAGTCGGTGCCGACCTTGCGCAGGGAAACATTGCCGTTGCGGGTCACGGCCTGGCTCCGGGCCAGCGTGATGGCTGCCATCAGGTCGAAGGAGACGTTGCGAATGCGCTGGTTGGCAATGAATGCGCTGAAAGAAGGCGTCGCGATGGCAGCCAGGATTGCCATGATCGTGATGACCGTGACCAATTCGATCAGCGTGAAGCCGCGCGAGCGGAGCCGCGAGCGGCACCCTACCAGCATCCTGCGACTCCGTTGGTGCCCGACGCGGTCTTTGTCCCCGTTTCGTCGATCGTCAGCGTTGCGCAGCCGGTATCCCTGGCGAGTTGACTGCCGATCGGCGTGGCCGTGACCGTGAAGCCCGGCAGCGTCGTTCCGGTCTTTGGGGTCGTCGTGACCGTGTAGTTGGACGACACATGGGAAGGCGCGCTCGAATTCAGCGTTGCAAGGTCAGCGGCGTAGGCCCGCGCATCCAGCAGATAGCGCTGCTGCAGGTTGGTGACCTCCAGCATGTAACCCTGGGCCGCCGACCGGTTGGACCGAATGATGTAGCGCAGGTAGGACGGGTAGGCGATCGACGCCAGGATGGCCACGATGGCCACCGTGATCATGACCTCGATCAATGTGAAGCCGCGGGGGGCGCGTGCCTGCGAATGCTGGGTCATCGTGGACTCGTCAGAGATGTTTCACATTGTTAGTGAATGTGAATTTATCACATCTAATGTGAGCGCAACGGTTTTGCGGCGCTTCTGATGGCTGTCGGGCGGAGGCGATTTGGGCGCGGATAGGGGTTATCCATTAGGCAATTCCACCCGGCCAGCCCGCGCAGTCCGACGGATGCGGCCCGGCGGCGGGCGGGGAACACTCGCCCGGTTCATATCGAGGAGACATCCGCATGCCCAACATTCGCCGCCATCTGGTGTGGCTGGCCGTGGCCGTGCTCGGCGCTTTTGCGCTGGGCACCGTCGCCCTGAGCCGGGGAGAGAGCATCAACGCCCTGTGGGTCGTGACCGCCGCGCTCTGCACCTACCTGATCGCTTACCGCTACTACAGCCTGTTCATCGCCGACAAGGTGCTGGGGCTGGACGCCAACCGCAAGACGCCCGCGCACCGCCACAACGACGGCCTGGACTACGTGCCGACCGACAAGAACGTGCTGTTCGGCCACCACTTCGCGGCCATTGCGGGCGCCGGCCCGCTGGTGGGCCCGGTGCTCGCCGCGCAGATGGGCTACCTGCCCGGCTTGCTGTGGGTGCTGGCGGGCGTGGTGTTCGCGGGGGCGGTGCAGGACTTCATCATCCTGTTCATCTCCACGCGCCGTGACGGCCGCTCGCTGGGCGACCTGGTCAAGCAGGAGATGGGCGTGGTGCCCGGCATGATCGCGCTGTTCGGCACCTTCATGATCATGATCATCATCCTGGCGGTGCTGGCCCTGATCGTGGTGAAGGCGCTGGCCGAATCGCCGTGGGGCAGCTTCACGGTGGCCGCGACGATTCCGGTGGCGCTGTTCATGGGCGTGTACCTGCGCTACATCCGCCCGGGCCGCATCGGCGAGGTGTCGGTGATCGGCTTCGTGCTGCTCATGGCGGCCATCTTCGGCGGCCAGTGGGTCAGCCAGCACCCGGTGTGGGGCCCGGCCTTCACCTTCGACGGCAAGGCGCTCACCTGGATGCTCGTGGGCTACGGCTTCGTGGCCGCCAGCCTGCCGGTGTGGCTGCTGCTGGCGCCGCGCGATTACCTGTCGACCTTCCTGAAGATCGGCACGATCATCGCGCTGGCCATCGGCATCGTGGTCGTGATGCCCACGCTGCAGATGCCCGCCATCACGCAGTTCGCGCAGGGCAACGGCCCGGTGTGGTCGGGCAGCCTGTTCCCGTTCCTGTTCATCACCATCGCCTGCGGTGCCGTCTCGGGCTTCCACGCGCTGATCTCTTCGGGCACCACGCCCAAGATGCTGGACAACGAACGCCACGCGCGCTTCATCGGCTACGGCGGCATGCTGGCCGAGTCGTTCGTCGCCGTGATGGCGCTGGTGGCGGCCTCGTGCATCGAGCCGGGCATCTACTTCGCGATGAACAGCCCGGGCGCGCTGGTCGGTACCACGGTGCAACAGGCCGCGGCAACGATCTCCGGCTGGGGCTTCGTGGTCACGCCCGAGATGCTGCTGCAGACGGCCAAGGACGTGGGCGAGACCACCATCCTCGGGCGCACCGGCGGCGCGCCGACGCTGGCCGTGGGCATGGCCCACATCCTTCACCAGGTGATCGGCGGGCAGGCCATGATGGCCTTCTGGTACCACTTCGCGATCCTGTTCGAGGCGCTCTTCATCCTCACGGCGGTGGACGCCGGCACACGCGCCGGCCGCTTCATGCTGCAGGACCTGCTGGGCAGCTTCGTGCCCGCGCTCAAGCGCACCGACTCGCTGCCGGCCAACCTGATCGCCACCGCGCTGTGCGTGGCGGCCTGGGGCTACTTCCTGTACCAGGGCGTCGTCGATCCGCTGGGCGGCATCAACACGCTGTGGCCGCTGTTCGGCATCTCCAACCAGATGCTGGCCGCGGTGGCGCTGATGCTGGGCGTGGTCGTGCTGTTCCGCATGAAGCGCGAGCGCTACGCCTGGGTGGCGGCGGCGCCGGCCGTGTGGCTGCTGGCCTGCACGCTGACGGCGGGCTGGCAGAAGATCTTCTCGAGCGATCCGAAGATCGGCTTCCTGTCGCATGCGGCCAAGTACGCCGACGGCCTGGCCAACGGCGTGCTGATCGCGCCGGCCAAGACGCCCGAAGCCATGTCGCGCATCGTCTTCAACGACCGGCTCGACGCGGCGCTGTGCGCGCTCTTCATCTTCGTGGTGCTGAGCGTGCTGGTCTACAGCATCAAGGCCTGCCTGGCGGCCCGCGCGGCCAACCGGCCGACCACGCAGGAGACGCCGTTCGAGGCGATGGGCGCGGCCTCGTCCGCCGCCCACTGACCGGACGCAAGCACGCCATGGGCCTTGCCATGCCGGAAGCCGGGCGCTACATCGCCCGCTCGATCAAGCAGTCGCTGCGGCTCATGGTCGGGCTGCCCGACTACGACGTCTACCTGACGCACATGGCGGCCACCCACCCGGACCGGGCGCCGATGAGCTACGAGGAATTTTTCCGCGAGCGGCTCGAGGCGCGCTACGGCGCGGGCAAGGGCCGCTGCTGCTAGCGGGTAGCGGCTGAAAGGAAAAAAGGGCGCACACGGTGCGCCCTTTTTTATTGTCACGAGGCGTCGAGGATCTGCGCCATCCGCAGCGCCGCCGGCGAGAGTGGCCGGTTCTTCAAGGCCAGCCGGTACAGCGGCCGCGACAGCACCGCGCCGGGCAGCTTCAGCTCGCGCAGCGTGCCCAGCGCGAGCATGTCGGCCACCACCACGCGCGGCAGCATCGAGATGCCGACCCCGCTGGCCACGGTGCGCGCAATGGCTTCGTTGCTCGCCATTTCCATCCACGGCGGCGCGTCGATGCCGTGCGCCGCGCACAGCGCCTCGGTGGCCTGGCGCGTGCCCGAGCCCAGCTCGCGCAGGATCCAGTTCTGCCGGCCCAGCAGCGCGGCCGTCACGCCGCGCCGGGGCAGGGCGGCGTCGGGCGGCGCGACGATGGCGAGCGGGTCGGTGGTCCATTCGCGCACCTCCACGCGTTCTTCGTCCACGCGGCCCTCGACCAGCGCGAGGTCGATGCGGCATTCGAGCAGCTGCTCGCACACCCACTGCGTGTTGCCGACCGTGACGCGCGGCACCACCGCCGGATAAGCCGCGCAGAAGGCCGCGATCTGCGGCGGCAGCCAGTAGCTCGCCACCGTGGTGCTGGCGCCCAGCGTGAGGCTGCCGCGCTGCACGCCGACGCGCGCACGCACGTCGTCCAGCGCCGCGCGCTCCATCGCGAAGATGCCGCGCGCATGCGTGAGCAGCGACGCTCCGGCCTCGGTGAGCCGAAAGCCCTTGCCCGCGCCGCGCTCGATGAGCGTCAGGTCGAGCTGGTGCTCCAGCTCACGGATGCCCTTGGACACCGCCGGCTGGCTGATCCACAGGCCCTCGGCCGCGCGCGAGAAGCTGCCCGCCTCGGCCACGGCGACGAACAGGCGCACCAGGTGCAGGTTCAGGGTCATAACTTAACTTCATGCATCGGTGAAGTTTATGTCTTTGACTCATGGGGTGTCGATTCCTAAAGTCGGGTCCATGTCCTCCCTTGCCGCCTCCTTGCCCGGTTTCTCCTTCGTTCGCCGCTGCGGCCCCGGCGTGTTGCTGTCCGCACTGCTGGCGGCCGCCGCCGCGCTGCTGGCCGAATGGCCGCCGATGGTGCATCTGGGCCTGAGCGCGCTCACGTTGGCCATCGCGCTGGGCATGGTGGCGGGCAACACGGTGTTCCCTGCGGTGTCGGCGCGCACCGGCGCCGGCGTGGACTTCGCGCGCAGCGCCTTGCTGCGCGCGGGCATCGTGCTCTACGGCTTTCGCATCTCGCTGAGCGACATCGGCGCCGTCGGCTGGCCTGGCGTGCTGATCGCGATGGCGATGGTGGCGCTGACCTTCGGCCTCGCCGTGCGCATCGGCACGCGCTGGCTGGGGCTCGACCGCGAGACGGCCGCGCTGATCGGCGCGGGCAGCGCCATCTGCGGCGCCGCCGCCGTGATGGCCACGCAACCCGTGGTGCGCGGCGAGGAGCACAAGGTGTCGATCGCCGTCGCCACGGTGGTGGTGTTCGGCACGCTGTCGATGGTGGCGTACCCGCTGGTCTATCCGTACCTCGGGCTCACGGAACATGCCTTCGGTCTCTTCGCGGGTTCCACCATCCATGAGGTGGCTCAGGTGGTCGCGGTGGGCGAGGCCGTCAGCCCGGACGCGGCCAACGCGGCCGTGGTCGAAAAGATGCTGCGCGTGATGATGCTGGCGCCGTTCCTCATGGGCCTGTCGTTCCGCGTGGCGGCGTCGACACCGGGCGCGGCGAGCCTGGGCGCGTGCTGGCGTCAGGTGCGCGTGCCATGGTTCGCCGTGCTGTTCATCGCCGTGAGCGCAGTGCATTCGCTCGACGTGCTGCCGCATGCACTCGTCGCCGCGCTGGTGCAGTTCGACACACTGCTGCTGGCTACCGCCATGGCCGCGATGGGCCTGCGCACCAGCGCCGCCAGCCTGCGCAAGGCCGGGGCGCAGCCGCTCAAGCTGGGGGCGCTGCTGTTCGTGTTCCTGACGGCCGGCGGCTATGCGGTGAATGCGGCCGTGCTGGCGATGTTTTGAGCGGGGGCTCAGGCGGCGCCTGAGGCATCCTGCGTGAATTCCAGTTTCTCCTGCGCGCGCCTTCGCGGGACCATCGGTGCCACGCAACCCGTGGAGAAAAAACCGATGTCATCCGAACTCAACCAGATCGCCAGTTGGTCGCTGCGCTGGCGCATTGTCCTGTCAGGCGTGCTGTGCCTCGTCGCCGCCATCGCTGCAGCGAAGCCCTTCGACGCGAACGTCGACCTGCAGACCGAGCAGCGCTACCAGCTCGCCCTCGAAGCGCAGGCCGCACGCGACTACCGCACGATGCTCGAGCAGCTGCGCCAGGCCGCCACTGAAGGCCATCCCGAGGCGCAGGAGATGCTGGGCATGGTGCTGCTGACGGGGCCCACGCTGTACGGATCGGCCGTGAAGGCCGACCGCTGCGAGGCGCGCACGTGGATGCTGCGCGCCGCCGGGCAGGGCAGCGAAACGGCCAGGGTGCAGCTGGCGTTTCTCAACAGGCTGCGCAGCGCGCCGTCCGGAAAGATCGCCTGCGGTTGATGGCGGGTGCGGTGCGGCCATACTCGGCGCTCCTTCACGAGCGCGCCGTTGCATGCCCACTCCTTCTCCCGCGGACCAACTCAGGCGCACCGTGTCTTCGCTCCTGTTCGTGCTCGCGCTCGCGGGGTGCACGGCAACAGGCAACAAGCCCGACGCGACCGTCACCCGAATCGCCGACGGCTACGAGGTCACGCTCTACGCCACCCGGGGCTTGATGGTGCATGACCCCGTGGCGCTGATCTTCCACCGCAGCTACGAACTCGAATCCCGCATCCGGGTGCCGTCGATCGAAGGGCGCGTCGACGCAGCCGACGCCTCGGTGTACGAGGTGAGCGAGTTCGACAAGGCGGCCGAGAAGAAGGCGCCTTCCACGCACCCTCGCGACCTCCGGCTGCAGGAGCACTACGAGAAGGAGCGCAGGCCGCGTCTCACGGGCGCGCTCGTTTTCTCGGGCCACACGCTGACGGTCGACGTGCAGGCGGTGGGGCAGAACGGTTCGTCCCCGTATCCGTTCAACGGCAGCTACCGCCTGAAGACACGACAGTAGCGGCGACGGCCGTCCGCGTCTCAGGTCGCCCAGATGCGCGGCGTGGCCGCCGGCAGTTGCCATAGCTCGCTGCGCCACGCCTGCCAGACCTGCCGCAGCAGCTGCATCGCGGGCTCGACCACCGGTGCGAGCACGCGCAGCACCACCACCTCCGCATGCGGGCTGGTCGCGCCCGCGCTCTCGTGCAGTTCGTGCACGTCGAGCAGCTCGCGCGCCTGCGCCAGCAGGGCTTCACGCCGTGCCTTGGCCATCGGCGAACCCGCCACGACGAACAGCGAGGCAAGGCAGCGGTGGCCGCCCAGGCCCAGCGGGCTTTGCAGCAGGCGGTGGTCGCTCGCGTCGATGCGCCCGCGCTCCAGCCACGCGCCGGGCGCCTCGATGTGCTGCAGGTAGGTGCCGCGTTCGAAGGGCTGGTGGGCGTTGGGCAGGCCGAGTGCGCACACGTCCCAGCCGATCATCTCGGCGCCCGGTGCGACCTCGAGCGTGAGCCGGTTCTCGGCCTGGCAGCCGCTGTAGCAGATGGCTTCGAGCGGCAGCCATTCGAGCCGCGCGCCCGGTGCGAGGCGGATGCGCGTGCGTTGCAGCGCGGTCTCGCCTTCGGAGCGGTAGAAGCGCGAGGCGCCGGGCGTGGTGATCAGGCCGTGGCTGCCGTCGGCGGCCTCGATGTCGATGTCGAGCGTGTCGCCGCCCACGAGGCCGCCGGGCGGGTGCACCAGCACGTTGTGGCACACGGCATCGCCCTCGGGGTAGAGGCTCTGCAGGATGCGCAGCGGGCCGTCGTGGCGGAAACGGGCGACGCTGCGGTCGGCTTCTTTTTGGTAGGCGAGGTGGAGACGGGCGTGCCAGGGCATGCGGGGAGTCTAGTGCGCCGGCTCAGGTCTTCCAGGCGCCGTCGTGCGCGGCGGCGGCTTCATCGATGAGCGCCGGCCCGATGCATTCGATGGCATGCGGGGAGGCACGGAACACGTCGCGGCACGACAGCTCTGCGTCGCGCTGGTCCTGCCGTTCGCCACGGAACACGCGCAGCCGCTGTGCGTCGATGCCGAACACCACGCGGCCGATGTTCGACCAGAAGATCGCGCCCGCGCACATCACGCACGGTTCGCCCGAGGCATAGAGCGTGGCGCCGGCCAGCTCTTCGCGCGTGAGGCCGCGGCCGGCCAGTGCGCGCAGCGCGTTCACTTCGGCGTGCGCGGTGCAGTCGCCGGTTTCGGCGTTGCTGTTCGCGGCCTCGGCCAGCACTTCGCCGGCGGCCGAGACGATGACCGAGCCGAAGGGCCGGTTGCCGCGTCGGCGCGCGGCGTGCGACCACACGATGGCCTTGCGCAGGTAGCGGCCGTCGCGCTCGTCGAGCGTGGTTTCTTCGGGGAGGGAAGGAGTGGGGTTTTCAGGAGGGGTCATGCCTTGGGTGCGGGAAGAAGGCGCTCGCTGCGCGCAGGCAGCATCGAGCTGTTGAAGAGGGCATCGGCCGAGGGCCGCGTCTTCAGGCCGAAGGTGTCGGCCACCTCGTCGACCTGCTGTTCGAGCGTGAGCTTGCGGATGTCGCCCAGCCCGTGGCCGCGCGTGTCCGCCGCGCCCACGTACTGAGCCGTGAGGCCCCAGCGTTCGAGTTCGACCTTCTCGTCCAGGATCGGTTCGCGCTGGCGCATGGCCGCGATGCTCGGCACGGGGTTGGCAAAGGTCTCGACGATGGCGCGGTTGGTCGCGCGCAAGAAGGCCGCCACCACCTTCGGGTTCTGCGCGATGAGGTTGCTGCTCGCGAGGATCGCGTTGCCGTACAGGTTGACGCCCGCGTCCGCGTACTTGAGCACCGAGAGCTCGTCGGCCTTCATGCGCGCGAAGAGCGAGACGGCCGAGTCGTGGAAGTAGGTGGCGGCATCGACGTCGCCGCGCACCATCACGTTGTCGCGCGCGCTGAAGTCGGTGGTCTGCCACTGGAAGGCGTCGCCGCGCATGCCCTGCCTGCGCGCCACCATCGGCCAGGCGCGCCGCGTGGACTCGACGGCGGCGGCCGCCACCTTCTTGCCCGTGAGGCTCTTGAAGTCGCTGGTCACGCCGCGGTCCTTGCGCCCGATGATCACGAACGGTGCACGGTTGTAGTACTGGTACACGGCCTGCACCACCGGCGTGCCCGGGTTCTGTGCATTGAACTCGACCAGCGAGCTGATGTCGCCCAGGCCCAGCTGGTAGACGCCGCTGGCGATGCGGGTGATCGACGCGACCGAGCCGGCGCCGGTGTCGATCGTCACGTCCAGCCCTTCGTCGCGGTAGTAGCCCTTGGCCTGCGCCAGGAAGAAGGGCGCGGTCTGGCCGTTGATGCGGAAGTCGAGCGTGAACTTGAGCGGTGTGAGCTTGCCGCCCTGCGCGAACACGGCAGGGGCGGCGAGGGTGGCGGCAGCGGCGGCAAGAAAGGATCGGCGTTGCATGGTGGGGCCTCGGAGTCGGTGGTCTTGACGGATGCCTCCCACCGCGGGCGGGAGGCGCCTCAAGAGCAATTTCCGGGCGGGCGCACGGGGATGGTGCGTGCGCTGCTGAACGCTTCTACTCTTGCTCGCTGTCTTGCATGAGGCATGCCAGGGTGCGGCGCTCGGGCATCGCGGCGCGGGGCTTGGACGCGCGACAAGGGCGCGCCACAATCCGGGCGCGCTAATTGCAAGTCGATCGGCGCAGAGTAGAAGCGTTCAGCCTCGCGCATGCCTTTTCAACCGGCATGCCGACGAAGCAGGAAATTGCTCTTTCACGTTCGTTCCCCCACGCAACAACGAAGGAGTTCGCCCATGCTCGTCACCCGACAACCCGTCTTCCGCAAGTTCTGGCATGCCGTCATGCCGCTCACCGAACTGGCCCATGGCCCCAAGCCCTTCCGGCTGCTGGGCGAAGACATCGTTCTGTTCCTCGACGCCGACGGCCAACCGGCTGCCCTGCGCGACCGCTGCTGCCACCGCACCGCCAAACTCTCGAAGGGCTGGTGCGTCGACGGCGAAGGCAAGGCCTGCGGCCAGGGCGCGATCCAGTGCGGCTACCACGGCTGGACCTACGACCGCAGCGGCCAGGTAGTGCGCATCCCACAGTACGAGCCCGACCGCACGATCTCGCCCGAGTACAAGACCACGGCCTACCACTGCACCGCGCGCTACGGCTACGCCTGGGTGGCGCTGGAAGAACCCATTGCCGACATGCCGGCCATTCCCGAGTTCGACGACCCGGGCTACCGCACCATCTTCCAGTTCTACGAAGAGTGGCAGACCAGCCCGATGCGCGCGCTCGAAAACTCCTTCGACAACTCGCACTTCAGCTTCGTGCACCGCGCCACCTTCGGCGTGGCCGCGAGCCCGAAGCCGAGCAGGTACGAGCTGGTGGAAAACGAGTCGGGCTTCTACGCCGAGACGGTGATCGAAGCGACCAACCCGGTGAAGTTCCATGCGATCAGTGGCGTGACCGACGCGATCACCACGCGCCACATGCGCAACGCCTACTTCCTGCCGTTCGCGCGCCGCCTCGACATCGAGTACCCGAGCGGCATCCGCCACATCATCATCAACTGCTTCACGCCCATCGACGACGGGCGCATGCAGCTGTGCCAGTGGCTGTTCCGCAACGACACCGAGGCCGACTGCGCGGCGCAGATGCTGATCGACTTCGACGAGGAGATCACGCGCGAGGACAAGGACATCCTCGAATCGACCGACCCCGACGCGCTGGTCGACACGCGCCGGCGCGGCGTGGAGTACTCGATGGAGTCCGACCGGCCGGGCATGCTGATCCGCAAGCACCTGATGCAGCTGCTGGCCAGGCATGGCGAGGCGGAGGTGCACCGGGGCATGACGATCCCGATCGCGAAGGCCGCCTGAACGGGCGGCGTTCAGGCCTTCACGAAGGCGCCGTGCAACCCCAGCGGCAGCGCGTACGGCAGCGTCGCCTGCGCCACCGGCCCGGCGGCCAGGTGGTCGGCGGCGAAGCACGACAGCACCGTGCGCTGCCGGCCGAAGTCCAGCGCCGTGCCCAGCACCCAACCGGCCTTGGCGCCGTCGGGCACGAAGACGTGCTCTTCCACGATGGCCTGCGCCCCGTAGCTGAAGCGCTGGCTGCGTCCGCTCTCGATGTCGGTGCGCGCGACGGCGCCGAAGCCGGGCACGTCGGCGCGCGTCTGCGTGGCGTGCACGACCTGGCGGTGGCGCAGGCCGACGCGGCGCGGGTCGATGCGCGGGAACTCGGCCTCCAGCGGCAGTTCGCGCTGCGTGGCCTTGCCCGTTCCCAGGTCGAGCGTGGCGACGGTCAGGCGCGGTTCGTTGCGGCGCACACGGCGCGCGCGCATCACCTCGCGGTTGCTGGTGAACACCGACTCGGCGTTCTGCGTGCGCACGTAATCGATGTGAATGCGCGCACCGCGCGGCGTGTCTTCTTCCCATGCATTGCCGACGTGGAACAGGAAGCCGGCCGGCAGCTCGAGCAGTTGGCGCTTGTCCCAGTCCTGCTTGTCGACCACCAGCGCGCGCATGCCGAGCTCGGGCCGCCAGACGTGGGCGTCGAGAAAGCTCGCACCGGCCTCCTTGCGCTTGCTGTCGTACACCAGCGGCGGCATCAGGAACACCAGGTGCCGTGCAGTCACCGCGAAGTCGTGGACCATCGGCAACTCGGGCACCGGCACCACGGCCGCGCGGCGCAGCGCGCCGCCGGGCGCGATCTCGTACAGCGCCAGCAGGCTCTGGCCCGAGCTCACGCCGAAGTTCCACACGGTGCCGTCCGGGTCGACCTTGGGGTGCGCCGAGAAGGGCATGCCCGCGAGGTCGGCGCGCCAGGTCTTCACGCCCAGCGTGTCGAGCGTGCGCGCATCGATGCGCGTGGCCGAGCCGCCCTCCCACAGCGCGAGCACCTCGCCCTGCATCGGCAGCACGCTGGTGTTGGCGACGTTGATGGCGTCGGCCGAGGTGGGCGGTTCCACGCCCGGCGGCATGGTGCCGAAGGCTTCGGTGAGGTGGCGGCCGGCCTTCACCTCGGCCACGCGCTTGGGCGTGGCGACGTAGCGACCCTGGTGGCGCACGTCGGCACCTTCGATGACGAAGCGATGCACCATGCCGTCGCCGTCGAACCAGTGGTGGTAGCGCTCGCCGCCCAGGTCGTGGCCGGCCGGGCCGATGCGAAACAGCGTGCCGGCGACGGCGTCGGGAAAGCGCCCGCGCACGGTGGCGCGGGTCAGCGGCAGGTCGCCCGGGGGCGTGGCGAAGCCGATCTTCCAGGGCGCGTCGGCGGCTTCGAACTGGGCTTGCCAGTCGTCGGTGGTGCCGGCCGCGCGTGCGAGCGGGGCGAGCAGGGGCAGGGCGCCGGCCGTGGCCAGCAGGCGCAGGAGTTCACGTCGTTCCATGGCCGTGTCTCCTCAGCGCAGGTGGATGACGGCCTGCGCGTCGGCGTCGATGCGCAGCGCCGCGGCCTCGAAGTCGGGCGCACCGCGGTTGCCCTTGGCGTCGTTCGAGAAGCCGTAGCGTTCGATCGGCATGCCCACCAGGTTGGTGTCGAGCTTGCCGTTGCCGTTCTCGTCGGCGAACACGCGCAGCGCGTAGCGGCCCGGCGCCAGGTCGGTGAAGACGAAGCGGGCCTTGCCTTCGCGCAGGGGCGCGGTCTGCGAGGCGAGGGCCTTGCTCTCGGCGTAGCTGGCGGCGTCGTTGTACAGCGCGACGTAGAGCGTGGCGCCGGCGGCCGGGCCGTCGGCGATGCGCAGGTTCAGGTCGGCGGCCAGGGTGCCGAGCGGGGCGAGCGCGGCAGCGGCGATCAGGCCGCGCGCGGCGGGGCGGGAGAGGAAAGCGGGAAGGTGCATGGCAGGCCTCGTGGTGGGTGGAGGGCCCGACGATCCCGCAGTCGCCGGGCGGTGCCCAGCGTCATGCGACGGAATGCGTGATTGCGCGCGCGAAATGCGCGCAGAAGGAGCGAACGCCGGAGGCCCGGCGCCGTGTCAGGCCTTGTCCTGCCCGTCCTTCGGGGCCTGTGCGGCCTCTTCGACCGCGTGCCCCGTGCCCACATGGCCCGAGTCCGCAAAGAGGCTCCAGGCCGCCATGAACAGCGCCGCGATCACCGGCCCGATCACGAAGCCGTTGATGCCGAAGATCGCCATGCCGCCGATGGTCGACATCAGCACGATGTAGTCGGGCATCTGCGTGTCCTTGCCCACCAGCACGGGGCGCAGGATGTTGTCGACCAGGCCGATCACGAACACGCCGATGAAGATCAGCACGCCGCCCTGCCAGAAGTGCCCGGTGGCCAGGTAGTAGATGGCCACGGGGCCCCAGATCAGCGCCGCGCCCACGGCCGGCAGCAGCGACAGGAAGGCCATCAGCACCGCCCACAGCAGCGCGCCCTGCACGCCCAGGAACCAGAAGGCCAGCCCGCCGATGGTGCCCTGCGCAATGGCCACGGCCACGTTGCCCTTCACGGTGGCGCGGATCACGGTGGTGAACTTGTTCAGCAGGTAGTGCGTGTGCGGCTTGGCCAGCGGCAGCGCGTCGCGCATGGTCTTGGACAGCGAAGTGCCGTCGCGCACCAGGAAGTACAGCAGGTACAGCATCACGAAGAAGCTCACCACGAAGTCGAAGGTGTTCTGCCCGATGGCCAGCGCCTGGCTGGCGATGAGCTGGCTGGCCTGGCCCGCGATGGCCGAGACGCGCGCCTGCCAGGCCGCCATGTCGCCCAGGTTGAAGCGCTCCACGATGTTCAGCAGCCACTGCGGCGTGGCATTCAGGATCTGCTGGAAGTAGGCCGCGAAGTTGATCTGGCCCGAGCGGATGCTCTGCGTGATCAGCGCGATCTCCTGCACCAGCGACACGCCCACCATCGCCAGCGGCAGGATCACGATAAAGAGGCAGATCGCCAGCGTGGACATCGCGGCCACGTTGCGCCGGCCGGGCATCTTCTTGAGCAGCCACTTGAACAGCGGCGTGAACAGAATCGCCAGCGCCACCCCCCAGAGCACCGCGCCGAAGAACGGCATCAGCACCCACAGAAAGGCGACGGTGACGGCGGCAAGCAGGGCGAGGAAGACGCCGCGCTGGAGTTGGGGAGAGTTCATAAGTGTCTCGGACTGTAGCCGAGCCGGAACCCGCCGCCGTGTCAGCCGGCGCGCCCTTGTGCGGCGCAGCAGGGTTGCCAAGGAAAAACGCCGCAGGCGCAGGGCCGGCGGCGGGTGTCAGCTATGCAATCGATAGCTGATGGCGGCACAAATGCACAGCTTCAACGCCTGGCGGCACGCGGCAGCGCCACCGGCGCGAGCGTGGCGCGCAGCCGGCTCGGCGCGTCGGGCTCGGCGGTGGCGTCGACCTCCAGCGCCCGTTCGACATTGCCGATGTGGTCGAGCATGAGCTGGCGCGCCTGCTCGATGTTGCCGGCCTCGAGCGCCGCGACGATGGCGCCGTGCTCCGCGCACGACTGTCCGGCCTCGTGCTTCGACTGGTAGAGCGTGGCCGCCAGCGTGGTGCGCGCCGTGAGGTCGCGCAGCACGTCGACCAGCAGCTGGTGGCCCATCTGCTCGGCCAGGCAGACATGGAAGTCGGCCAGCAGGAAGGCGCGCGTAGCGGCGTCGGCGCCTTCGATGGCGCGCTGCTCGTCGGCGATGTGGTCGCGCAGCTTGCGGATCACCTGGCCCAGCGGCCGGCCTTCGCTCGCGGCCAGGATGCCGGCCTCGACGATGCGGCGCGCCGAGAAGGCGTCGCGCGCTTCCTCGGCCGAGGGCTCCACCACGTACCAGCCGCGGCGCGACTGCACCTCGACGAAACCGCGTGCCTGCAGCTGCATCAGCGCCTCGCGCACCATGGTGCGGCTGACCGAGAAGTTCTCGGCCAGCGCCTGCTCGCCGAGCCGGTCGCCGGGCGCGAGCTTCTGCGCGAGGATGGCCTCGACGACGCGTTCGGCGATGGCGGTGGGGCTGACGTCGGCGGGCATTTTTTTCAGTGGGCGGTGGAAGCGGCGGTGCCGGTGTTTACCACGGGCGCCTCGGCCAGCGGCTCGTCGTCGGGCGAATAGGTGCCGTCGAGCACGGCATGGGCACGCTCCCGGTCGATGTCGCCTTCCCACGCGGCGATCGCGACGGTGGCCACGCAGTTGCCGATCAGGTTGCCCAGCGCGCGGGCGATGCCCATGAACCAGTCGACCGACAGCACCAGCACCAGGCCGATGGCGGGAATCGCCGGAATCGCATGCAGCGTGGCGGCCAGCACCACGATGGCCGAGCCCGGCACGCCGTGCGCGCCCTTGGAGGTGACCAGCGCGATCGCCAGGATGGTCAGCAGGTCGGCCATCGAGATCGGCGTGTTGGTGGCCTGTGCAATGAACACGGCCGCCAGCGTGATGTAGATCGAGAACGCGTCCAGGTTGAACGAGTAGCCCGTGGGAATCACCAGGCCCACCGTCGAATCGCGGATGCCCATGCGGCGCAGCTTGGCCATGATCTGCGGCAGCACGCTGTCCGACGAGGTGGTGGCGAACACGATGGCCAGCTCTTCGCGCAGGTAGCGCAGCAGCTTCCAGAGGCTGAAGCCCGACATGCGCATCACCAGCCCCAGCACCACGAACACGAAGACCAGCACCGCGCCATAGAAGAGGGCGACCAGCATGCCCAGTTGCTTGAGCGAACCGATGCCGTACTTGCCGACCGTGAAGGCAATGGCACCTAGCACGCCCAGCGGCGCCAGCTTGATGATGATCCCCATGATCTTGAACAGCACCAGCGAGAGCGCATCCACCACCGCCGCCACCGGCGCACCGCGATCACCCAGCAGCGAGAGCGCGCAGCCGAACAGCACCGCGAACAGCAGCACCTGCAGCACGTCGCCGGTGGCGAAGGCGGCCACCACCGTGGTGGGAATGAGCTTCATCAGGAACTCGACCGTGCCGCCGCTGGTGAGCTTGTCGGCGTTGGAGGCGTAGGCGCTCATGGCGCTGGCGTCCAGCGCCTTGGGGTCGACGTTCATGCCTACGCCCGGCTCGAACACGAAGGCCAGCACCAGACCCATCGCCAGCGCGATGGTGGTCAGCACCTCGAAGTAGATCAGCGCCTTCACGCCGACCCGGCCCACGCGCTTGAGGTCGCCCGCGCCGGCGATGCCATGCACCACCACGCAGAACACCAGCACGGGAATGATCATCTTGATCAGCTTGATGAAGCCGTCACCCAGCGGCTTGAGCTTGGCGGCGAACTCGGGCGCAAAGAGGCCGACGAGCACGCCGATCACCAGTGCGATGACCACCTGTCCGAAGAGCGATTTGGCAAAGCGAGGCATGGAAATCTCCTGTCGTTGTCGTGTCGAGGTTTTGCATGCAAGGATCGCTTTTTCTTGCATACAAGAACTGTAGGCAAGAAGATTGCAGGGGGTTCAGAGGGTATTCCCGGGGCGTTCCGGTCGACGGGGTACCCCCGCCGCGCGCCGGGGCGGTGAGGCCTGTGCGGGGCGGCTACTCGATGAAAAGCAGCGCCGGGCACTCGAGCGACGCCCGCACGGCCTGCACGAATTCGGCCGCCAGCTGGCCGTCGACCACGCGGTGGTCGAAGGAGGAGGACAGGTTCATCATGCGGCGCGCGACCACCGCGCCGCCCAGCATCACCGGGCGCTGCACGATGCGGTTGACGCCGACGATCGCCACCTCGGGCGCATTGATGATCGGCGTGGAGGCGATGCCGCCCAGCGCCCCCAGGCTGGTGACGGTGAGGGTCGAGCCGCTCAGCTCGTCGCGCGTGGCCCGGCCCGCGCGCGCGGCGTCGGCCAGCCGGGCGATCTCGGTCGCGCTCGACCAGAGGTCGCGTGCCTCCGCATGCCGCAGCACCGGCACCATGAGGCCGGCCGCGGTCTGGGTCGCGATGCCGACATGCACCGCGCCGTGGCGCGTGAGCACGCCCGCGTCGTCGTCGAAGCGGGCGTTGATCTGCGGGAAGCGCGGCACCGCCAGCACCACCGCGCGCACCAGCAGCGGCAGCAGCGTCAGGTGCGCCCGCTCGCCGCCCCAGCGTTCGTTGATGCGGGCGCGCAGCAGCTCCAGCTCGGTCACGTCGACCTCCTCGACGTAGGTGAAGTGCGGGATGCGGCGCATCGCGTCCTGCATGCGCTGCGCGATGCGGCGGCGCACGCCGGTCACGGGCACAGCCTCCTCGTCGTGGCGCTCGGCGTAGCGCGCGGCATCCGGTGCCGGCGGACCGGGCCGGCGCAGCAGCCAGGCGTCGAGGTCCTCGTGCAGGATGCGGCCGTCCGCGCTGCTGCCCGGCACCTGCCGCAGATCGATGCCGAGGACCGTCGCCCGGTGGCGCACCGCGGGTGAGGCGAGCGGCTTGCCGGCCGAGGGGCGCGCGCGTTCGGCTGGTGCCGGTGCCGGTGCCGGTGCAGGCGCCGGCGTCGATACAACCGGCGCCTCCTCCCGTGCCTCACCGCCGCCGGCCACGTCGATCCGGATCAGCTCCGCGCCCACCGCGATCTGCTGCCCCACCTCGCCGCCGAGCGCGACCACCCGGCCCGCGACCGGCGAGGGAATCTCCACGGTGGCCTTGTCGGTCATCACGTCGGCCAGCACCTGGTCTTCGGCCACCGTGTCGCCGGGCTGCACGCGCCACGCCACCAGCTCCACCTCGGCAATGCCTTCGCCCAGGTCCGGCACCTTGATCGTGAGCGTGCCCATTCAGTTCTCCATGGCGCGGCGCAAGGCCGCGCCGACGCGCGCGGGGCCCGGGAAGTAGGCCCACTCCTGCGCATGCGGGTAGGGCGTGTCCCAGCCGGCCACGCGCCCGATCGGCGCTTCCAGGTGGTGGAAGCAATGCTCCTGCACCAGCGCCGTCAGCTCGGCGCCGAAGCCGCTGGTGCGCGTGGCCTCGTGCACGATCACGCAGCGGCCGGTCTTCTTCACCGAGGCGACCAGCGTCTGCAGGTCCAGCGGCCACAGGCTGCGCAGGTCGATGATCTCGGCGTCGATGCCGGTCTCGCGCGCGGCCGCTTCGCAGACGAAGACCATGGTGCCGTAGCTGATCACCGTCAGGTCGGTGCCGGGGCGGAACACCGTGGCCGACTCCAGCGGCACCGTGTAGTAGCCCTCGGGCACCTCGCCCAGCGGATGCGCCGACCAGGGCACCAGCGGCCGGTCGTGGTGGCCGTCGAAGGGGCCGTTGTACAGCCGCTTGGGTTCCAGGAAGATGACCGGGTCGTCGTTCTCGATCGAGGCGATCAGCAGGCCCTTGGCATCGCGCGGATTGGAGGGCATCACCGTGCGCAGCCCGCACACGTGCGTGAACAGCGCCTCCGGGCTCTGGCTGTGGGTCTGGCCGCCGTAGATGCCGCCGCCGCAAGGCATGCGGATGGTGATCGGCGCGGTGAAGTCGCCCGCCGAGCGGTAGCGCAGGCGCGCCGCCTCCGACACGATCTGGTCGTAGGCCGGATAGACGTAGTCGGCGAACTGCACCTCCACCACCGGGCGCAGGCCGTAGGCGCCCATGCCGATGGCCGAGCCGACGATGCCGCCCTCGTTGATCGGCGCATCGAACACGCGCGAGCGGCCGTACTTGGCCTGCAGGCCTTCGGTGCAACGGAACACGCCGCCGAAGTAGCCCACGTCCTGGCCGTAGACGATCACGTTGTCGTCGCGCTCGAGCATCACGTCCATGGCGGAGCGCAGGGCCTGGATCATCGTCATCGAGGCCATGGCCGTCACCCCTCGGACGCCAGCTGTTCGCGCTGGCGCTTCAGGTGCTCGGGCATGTCCTTGTAGACGTCCTCGAACAGGGCGGCGTCGCCCGCGACATGCCCGTCGGCCATGGAGCCGAAGCGCTCGGCCTCCTTCACCGCGGTGTTCACCTGCGCCTGCATGTCGGCCTGCGTCTGCGCGTGCTCCTGCTGCGACCAGGCGCCGATCGCCGTCAGGTGCTGCGCCAGGCGCGCGATCGGGTCGCCCAGCGGGAAATGCGCCCAGTCGTCGGCCGGGCGGTAGCGCGACGGGTCGTCCGAGGTCGAATGCGCGCCGGCGCGGTAGGTGACCCACTCGATCAGCGTCGGCCCCAGGTTGCTGCGGGCGCGCTCGGCCGCCCAGCGCGAGGCCGCCAGCACCGCCAGGAAGTCGTTGCCGTCGACGCGCAGCGACGCGATGCCGCAGCCCACGCCGCGCGCCGCGAAGGTGGTGGCCTCGCCGCCGGCGATGGCCTGGAAGGTGGAGATCGCCCACTGGTTGTTGACCACGTTGAGGATCACCGGCGCGCGGTAGACGTGCGCGAAGGTCAGCGCCGTGTGGAAGTCGGACTCGGCGGTGGCGCCGTCGCCGATCCAGCCCGAGGCGATGCGCGTGTCGCCCTTGATCGCCGAGGCCATGCCCCAGCCCACTGCCTGGATGAACTGCGTGGCCAGGTTGCCCGAGATCGAGAAGAAGCCGGCCCGCTTCATCGAATAGCACACCGGCAGCTGCCGCCCCTTGAGCGGGTCGCGCTCGTTGGACATCAGCTCGCAGGTCAGCTCCAGCAGCGTCACGTCGTCGCGCGCCAGCAGCAGGCCCTGCTGGCGGTAGGTCGGAAAGCACATGTCGCCCTGCTGCAGCACCAGCGCGTGGCCGGTGGCGATGGCCTCTTCGCCCAGGCACTGCATGTAGAAGGAGATCTTCTTCTGCCGCTGCGCGATCAGCATGCGGGCATCGAAGGCGCGTGTCTTCATCATCGCGCGCAGGCCGCGGCGCAGCAGTTCGGGGTCGGCCGGCGGCGCCCACGGGCCGACGGCGCGGCCTTCGTCGTCGAGCACGCGCACCAGCGTGTAGGCCAGGTCGCTGGTGTCGGCCGGCGATGCGTCGACCGGGGGTTTTCGCACCTCGCCGGCACGCGACAGGTGCAGGTAGGAGAAATCGGTCTCGTGCCCCGGCCGCCCGGTGGGCTCCGGTACATGCAGACGAAGAGATGTGCCTTGGCTCATCGCGTTGTCTCCGCGCTCGATGGCATCGCGCGCCACCACAGCCTAGCGAATTTCGGGCGCGGGCGCAGCCGGTCAAGCGCGTGTTTCGCAGGCACCCGGGGCGCAGGGGCGGGGAGGGGGCGCGGCCCGCGCCGGCACCCGTGTCTTCCCCCTTGCCTTTCCCGGCGCGCCTCTGCACTGTCCGTCCACCCTGTGGCCCGCGGCGCATGAACGACCTGGAACCTCCACCTCCTCTTTCCGAACCCGGTCGCAGTGCGCCGCGGGCGAAGGCCGCCGATGCGGCCGGGTGGCGCCGCTGGCTGCCAGGACTGCGCACGCTGCGCGGGTACGAGCTGGCCTGGCTGCGGCACGACATCGTGGCCGGGCTGGTGCTGACCACGATGCTGGTGCCGGTCGGCATCGCCTACGCGCAGGCGTCGGGCGTCCCCGGCATCCACGGCCTCTACGCGACCATCGTGGCGTTGCTCGCGTACGCCGTGTTCGGCCCCAGCCGGATCCTGGTGCTGGGCCCGGATTCCTCGCTGGCGGCCCTCATCCTGGCCGTCGTCCTTCCACTGTCGGGCGGCGACCCGCACCGCGCCATCGCCCTGGCGGGCCTGATGGCGATCGTGTCGGGCACGGTGTGCATCCTCTCGGGCGTCGCGCGCCTGGGCTTCGTCACCGAGCTGCTTTCCAAGCCGATCCGCTACGGCTACATGAACGGCATCGCGTTGACCGTGCTGATCAGCCAGCTGCCCAGGCTGCTGGGTTTTTCGGTCGAGGGCGACGCACCGCTGGCGACCCTGAAGGCCATCGCCGTGTCGGTGATGGAGGGCAAGACCCACGCGACCACACTCATGGTCGGCGCGGGCACCCTGGCGGTCATCCTGCTGCTCAAGGGCCGCCGGCGCGTGCCGGGCATCCTGATCGCCGTGGTGGGCGCGACCGTGGCCGTTGGCGTGCTGGGCCTGGCGACACGCGAGGGGGTGCCGGTGCTCGGTGCCCTCCCGCAAGGCCTGCCGGCATTCGGCATCCCGTGGATCACGGCCGCCGACATCGGCCCCGTGCTGATCGGCGGCTGCGCCGTCGCGCTCGTCTCGTTCGCCGACACCAGCGTGCTCTCCCGGGTCTATGCGGCCCGCACCCGTACCCACGTCGACCCGAACCAGGAGATGGTGGCGCTGGGCGCCGCCAACCTGGCGGCCGGATTTTTCCAGGGCTTTGCCGTCAGCAGCAGTTCGTCGCGCACCCCCGTGGCCGAGGCCGCGGGCGCCAGGACGCAGCTGACCGGCGTCGTCGGCGCACTGGCCGTTGCCCTGCTGCTGGTGGCGGCGCCCGACCTGCTGAAAAACCTGCCCACCAGCGCACTGGCCGCGGTCGTGATCGCATCGGCCATCGGGCTCATCGAGATTGCCGACCTGCGGCGGATCTACCGCATCCAGCGCTGGGAGTTCTGGCTGTCGATCGCCTGCACGGTCGGCGTGGTCGTGCTGGGCGCCGTCGAGGGCATCGGCCTGGCCATCGTGATCGCGGTCATCGAATTCCTGTGGGATGCCTGGCGCCCCTATTCCGCGGTGCTGGGGCGCGCTGATGGCGTCAAGGGCTACCACGACATCACGCGCTATCCCGACGCGCGCCTCATCCCGGGCCTGGTTTTGTTTCGCTGGGATGCGCCGCTGTTCTTCGCCAATGCCGAGCTGTTCCGCGACCGGGTGGGCGAGGCCATCGCGTCGTCGCCCGCGCCGGTGCGCTGGCTGGTCGTCGCGGCGGAGCCCGTCACCAGTGTGGACGTGACCTCCGCCGACATGCTGGCCGAACTGGTCGACAGCTTGCGCGACGCCGGCATCCAGTTGTGCTTTGCCGAGATGAAGGACCCCGTCAAGGACAAGCTGAAGCGCTTCGGGCTCTTCGCGCGGCTGGGCGAAGCCGCGTTCTTTCCGACCGTCGGTGCCGCCGTCAGCGGGTACCTCAAGACCCATCCGGTGGAGTGGGTCGACTGGGAAGACGAGGGGCGCTGAGCCCTTTGCGGCCCGCGGCATGCGCCTCCCATGGATGGGGGAGGCGACGTTTCGAGGCGGCTCCTAGCATCCGCGCACCCACAACGAGGAGCCTCCCGATGAAGATCGCCTTTACTTCCTGCTTCAGTGCCCAGACCTTCAAGGAACAACCTGTCTGGACACAGGTGGGCGCGTCCGGCGCCACGCACCTGGTGCTGCTGGGCGACTCGGCCTACTACGACGCAGACGGCTCCAGCATGGGAGCCATCAAGGCCATGGGCGCGAACGACTTCGCGGTCCACGCCTTCGGCCGGCTGCGCGACCAGCTGAACCAGAAGGAGTTCGCCAAGCTCGTGCGCAAGACCGACCTGCAGATCCATCCGATCTGGGACGACCACGACTTCCTGTGGAACGGCGCCTGCGGTGCGCAGATCGAGGGACAGCCGTCCTACCGGCATCTGCTGGACCCGACGCGCGCGGCGTTCCAGGAATACCGCAAGGCGCTGGATTCAAACGATCCGAAGACCTTTCCCAAGGCCGGCGATCCCTGGGCCTCGGGCGTTCCCGAGCCCGGCTACCGGCCCCTCATGCTGAGCAATGTCGGCGATGCGGATGGCCCGGTGATGCTGCACCTCACCGACGGCCGCAGCTACAAGACCAAGGGCGGCGCGACGGCGGTGCTCGGCAGCGCGCAGATGAAGAAACTGAAGAAGGCCATCGAAGACTCGGACGAGAAGACCGTGCACCTGATCGCCAGCGGCCTCACCTTCGAAGCCCGCCACGGCGAGACCTGGATGGATTGCGCGGCCGAGCACGCCGCGATCCTCAAGCTCGCGGAGAAGCGCCGCATCCTCATCCTCAGCGGCGACGTGCACGAAAACCGCTTCGCCGTGCCGTGGCCGGCCGGCCCCTGGAGCCTGTTCGAGGCCACGTCCTCCGGCGCCGCGCTGCGCACGGCGGTCACCGTCGGCGCGCTGCAGTGCAACTGGGGGCTGGTCGACATCACGAAGGACCAGGTGAACATCGAGCTGTCGCAGCTGAACATGGACACGCGCCGCCGCGTCATCGACCGCAAGAAGTGGAAGATGCTGTAGGCGTGGCGGTGAGCGAGTTCACGGGCCGCTCCTGCGGCTTGCGAAGCAGGATCACGAGGCCGGAGATCAGGAAGTACACGGCGCCCACCGCTGCATAGCCTGCGAGCGTCTGCAGGACCGGGGCGTCGGTGCCTTGCCGTGCGACGAAGAGGCCGCCGGCCAGCGCGGACTGCGCGCCGCTCAGCATCATCACCCACTGCCCCCGATGGCTCTTTCGGCGGCGAACGGCCGTCGCCAGTTGCAGAAGGCCCGACACGATGGCCCAGACGCCGAAGATGGCCAGGCCGATCTGGAGCCCGAGCACCAGGGAGGCCACGACGGCCGCGGTGACCAGCGCGCTGATCCACGTGTTCAGCATCTGGCTGGGGTTGGCCCGGGGGCCGCCCGTCATCCGGGCGTCCACCAGGTTCGCCAGCGCGTCCCACGCCGGATAGACGACCAGCAGGATCGCCGTCAGCACGGGCGACTGCCTGGCGACGGTGAAGGCCAGCGCAACCCACACGAAGGAAAAGGCCGCGCGGGTGAAGTAGAGCTTGCGCAGCCAGGCGGCTGATTGGAGAGGGGGTTGGATGATGTCGGACATGAAGGGGTGTGGGTAGGAGGAGGGGGCGCGCTTCGCACGAGGCGGGTGCAACGATTCTTCTGCGTTCCCCCGGACCACGGTATCGGTCGAATGACCGACACGCGCCGAACCGGCGGCTGTGCGATGCTGTGCGCTCGCCTCCGCGATCCCATGCCCGAAGACACCACCCTCACCGCTTTCGACGCGGCCCGCGCGCTCGCCTTCATCGGCGACCTGAGCATGGGCCAGCCCATCGACCATTCGCTGCGCACCGCCTGGCTGGCCGGCATGATCGCGACACAGGCCGGCTGCCACGCCGCGCAGGTCGAGGTCGCGCAGAACGTGGCGTTGCTGCGCTGGTCGGGCTGCACGGCGAACGCGCAGGAGTTCGCGGACTTCCTGGAAGACGACGTGCTGGGCCGGCGAGCCCTTCTGGCCTCCGCGCAACCGCGCCTGCGCCAGCCCCACCAGGCGTCCATTCCCGGGGCCGTCGTGGCGATGGCACAGATCCATTGCGAGATTGCCGGCGACATCGCGAACATGCTCGGCCTGGGGCCCGAGGCCGAAGCCGCACTGCGCGCCGTCTTCGAGGCCTACGACGGCAGCGGCGTCCCTGGCCTGCTGCAGGGCGAGGGCGTGCCGCTGGCGACCTACGTCGTGGCCCTGGCGAGCGATCTGGAAATCTTCAGCCGCCTCTACGGGCTCGACGAAGCCCTCACGCTCGCGAGGGGGCGCGCCGACAGCCTCTACCCCGGTTTCCTGGTCGACGCCTGCGCACCGCACGCTGCGGCATGGATGACGCGGCTGGATGCGTCGCCCGCGCCGTGGGCCGATGCCGCCGACCCACCGGTGTCGATGCGCCGACGTGTCGGGCTGGAACTCGTCGGCGACGTGAGCGATCTCAAGCTGCCGTGGATGACGGGCTACTCGCGGCGCGTGGCCCGCCTGGCGCGCGACTGCGGCGCCCAGCTGGGCATGAGCGAAGCGATGTGCCATCGCATCCACCGGGCCGGCCTGATCCACGGCATCGGGCGGGCCGCGGTGCCCAACGCCATCTGGAATGCGCCCGAGCCGCAGCCGGCCGCGTCGATGGAGCGCCTGCGGCTCGTGCCGTACTGGACGTCCCGCGCCGCGGGGCAGATCGACGGTCTTGCGGCAGAAGCCGAGATCGCCTCGTTCGCCTTCGAGCGGCGCGATGGCTCCGGCTACTTCCGTGGCCGCTCCGGCGCGTCGATGCCGCTCGAAGGGCAGGTCGTCGCGGCGGCCGAGCAGTGGGTCTCGCACCGCACCCGCCGTCCGTGGCGACCCGAACTGACCGATGCGCAGGCACGCGATCGCATGCAGGCGGACGCCGAGGCCGGCCGCTTCGATGCGGAGGTTGTCGGCGCACTGCTCGCCTGCGCGCTGTCGGGCGTGCCTACGAAGCCCGTGGTGCCCGCGCAGGACGACGCGTCGCTGTCCCAGCGCGAACTGGACGTCCTGCGCTGCATCAGTCAGGGAGACAACACGAAGCAGGTCGCGCGTGCGCTGGGCATCAGCGCGAGCACGGTGCGCACGCACGTCGAACGCGTGTTCCGCAAGCTCGGTTGCTCGACCCGCGCGGCCGCCACGCTGAAGGCCTCTGCCAGAGGCCTGCTGTAGCGGGCCGCGCCGGCCGCTCCATCGACTAGGCGGCCACAGGCTCCGGCCGAACCGCCCGCGCAGGCGCCGCGTTGTCGAGCTGCCCGCGCAGCATCTCCCACCGCACGCGCGCCGACACGATGCTCTCTTCCTTCACATGCCCGAAGCCGCGGATCTGCTCCGGCAGGCGCGCCAGCGACAGCGCGGTGTCGAAGTCGATGCGCTCGAAGCGCGCGAGCAGGTCTTCGACCATCGCGCGGTAGTCGGCGACCAGCTGGCGCTCCATGCGGCGCTCGGCGGTGCGGCCGAACGGATCGAGCGCGGTGCCGCGCAGGCCGCGCAGCTTGGCGAGCACGCGGAAGGCGCCGAGCATCCACGGGCCGAAGCTGGTCTTGACCGCGCGGCCTTCGGCATCGCGCCGGCCCAGCACCGGCGGTGCCAGGTGAAAGCGCAGCACCGGCTTGCCTTCGAACTGCTCGCCGAGCTTCTCCATGAAGCGCGGATCGGCATACAGCCGGGCCACCTCGTACTCGTCCTTGTAGGCCATGAGCTTGAAGAGGCCCGAGGCCACGGCCTTGGCCAGCACCGTGCTGCCGCGCGTGCGCTGTTCGGCCTCGCGCACGCGTTCGACGAGGTCCGCGTAGCTGCGTGCATAGGCGGCGTTCTGGTACGCCGTGAGGAACGCGGTGCGGTCGGCCACCAGCGCTTCGAAGCTCTGGGGCTTCTGCAGTGACACCACCTGCGCCGGCGCAGCCTGGCGCGTGACGGCCGCGAGGTCGAGCGCCGCCTTGCGGCCCCAGCGGAACGCGGCCTGGTTGGCCTTCACGGCCACGCCGTTGATCTCGATGGCCTTGTCGAGCGCCTGCGCCGACAGCGGCACGAACCCCTTCTGGAACGCGAAGCCCAGCAGGAACAGGTTGGCGGCAATGGCGTCGCCCATGAGGCGCGTGGCCAGTTGCGTGGCGTCGATGAAGTCGGCGCGGCCTTCCACCGATTCCTCGATGAGCGCACGCACCTGCGCGGCGGGGAACTGCCAGTCGGGCTGCTGCGCGAAGTGCCCGGTCGGCTGCTCGAAGGTGTTGACCAGCGCATAGGTGCGGCCTGGCCGCATGCGCGCGATGGCGTCGGGCGCGCCGGCCGTGAGCATGTCGCAGCCCAGGATCAGGTCGGCCTCGCCGGTGGGAATGCGCTGCGCCTTCAGTTGCGCCGCGTCGCGCGCGATGCGCACGTGCGACGTGACCGAGCCGTTCTTCTGCGACATGCCCGTCATGTCGAGCACGCTCACGCCCTTGCCTTCGAGGTGCGCCGCCATGCCGATCAGCGCGCCGATGGTGATCACGCCCGTGCCGCCGATGCCGGTGATGAGGATGTTGTGCATGCCTTCGAGCGCGAGCGGCACGGGCGCGGGCAGGGCGGGCTCCTCGGCGGCCTTCACGGCCACAGGGGCGTGCTTGCGCGGCTTGACGCCTTCGACCGTCACGAAGCTCGGGCAGAAGCCCTTGATGCACGACTCGTCGGCATTGCACGCGCTCTGGTCCACGCTGCGCTTCAGGCCCAGGTCGGTTTGCTTCGGTAGCAGGGCGGTGCAGTTCGACTGCTCGCCGCAGTCGCCGCAGCCTTCGCACACCGTGTCGTTGATGAACACGCGCCGCGCGGCGGGCGGGAACTCGCCCTTCTTGCGGCGGCGGCGCTTCTCGGCCGCGCACACCTGGTCGTAGATCAGCACCGACACGCCCTCGAAGCCGCGCAGCTCGCGCTGCACCGCGTCCATGTCGTCGCGGTGGTGCACGCTCAGCGCAAAGAGGCCGTCGCGGTCGGGTGGCAGCAGGCTGCGGTCGGCCCAGCGTGTCGGGTCTTCGGCCACCAGCGCGATGCGCTTCACGCCTTCGGCCGCCACCTGGTGCGCGATGCGCGGCACGGTGATCGGCCCGTCGACCGGCTGGCCGCCCGTCATCGCGACCGCGTCGTTGTAGAGGATCTTGTAGGTGATGTTCACGCCCGCCGCTACGGCCGCGCGAATCGCCAGCGAGCCCGAGTGGTAGTAGGTGCCGTCGCCGAGGTTCGCGAACACGTGCTTGCGCTTGGAGAACCACGCCTGCCCCAGCCACGGCGCGCCTTCGCCGCCCATGTGCGTGGTGGTGCGGTTGTGCTCGGGGTAGATGGCGGTGGCCATCACGTGGCAGCCGATGCCCGCGAGCGCCAAGCTGCCTTCGGGCACCTTGGTCGAGGTGTTGTGCGGGCAGCCCGCGCAGTACCAGGCCGGGCGCGAGGGCGTGGCCACGGCCTTGCCGAGCACCACGTCCTTCGCGTCGAGAATCGCCAGCCGCATGCGGATGCGGTCGCTGGTGTGAAAGCGCGCCACGCGCCCGGCGATGACGCGCGCGATCTGCGCCACCGAGAAGTCGGCCGTGGCCGGCAGCAGCCACTGGCCGCGCGGGTGCGCGCCCCATTCGCCCTGCTCGTCGAACTTGCCGATGACGCGCGGGCGCACGTTCTCGCGCCAGTTGTACAGGTGCTCCTTGAGCTGGTACTCGACGATCTGGCGCTTCTCCTCGACCACCAGGATCTCTTCGAGCCCGTCGGCAAACTCGCGGATCGAGTCGGGCTCCAGCGGCCAGGGCATCGACACCTTGAACAGGCGGATGCCGATGCGCGCAGCCTCGTCGGCGTCGATGCCCAGTTCTTCCAGCGCTTCGAGCACGTCGCGGTACGACTTGCCCGAGGCCACGATGCCCAGCCGCGCCTGCGGCGAATCGATGGTCACGCGGTTCAGGCGGTTCTCGCGTGCGTAGGCGATGGCGGCGTAGATCTTGTAGTCCTGCATCAGCGCCTCCTGCTTACGCGCCTGCACGCCGAGCGTGTCGGTCGACAGCCGCGCATGCACGCCGCCGGGCGGGAACGCGAAGTCCTTCGGCAGGCGCGTGTGCACGTCGAGCGCGCCGGCGGCAATCGAGCCCGACGACTCCACCGTGTCGGCCAGCGCCTTGAAGCCGACCGGCAGGCCGGCAAAGCGCGACATCGCAAAGCCGTGCAGGCCCAGCTCGATGTATTCCTCCACGCTCTGCGGGTAGAGCATGGGGATCATCGACGCGGCGAACAGGTGGTCGCTCTGGTTGGGCAGGGTAGAGGAAGACGCGCCGTGGTCGTCGCCCGCCACCAGCAGGATGCCGCCCTTGGGCGACGTGCCCGCGTGGCTCATGTGCTTGAACACGTCGCCGCAGCGGTCCACGCCGGGCGCCTTGCCGTACCACATGGCGAACACGCCATCGACCGCGCTCTCGCCGGTCAGGTGCACCTGCTGCGTGCCCCACACGGCGGTGGCGGCCAGCTCTTCGTTCACGCCGGGCAAAAATTTGACGGCGTTGGCTTCGAGCTGCGGCTGGGCTTTCCACAGCGCTTCGTCCAGGCCGCCGAGCGGCGAGCCGCGGTAGCCCGAGACAAAGCCCGCGGTGTTCAGGCCGGCCTGCTGGTCGCGCCATTTCTGCACGAGCATGAGGCGCACCAGCGCCTGGATGCCGCTCAGGTAGATCCGGCCTTCGGTGGCCGTGTATTTGTCGTCCAGCGCAACGCTGGCGAGTTCGTGGGTTGCCATGAGAAAAAAGACTCCGGGTAGGACTCGTGGAATGCGGGCGTGGCCCCGGTAGAGGGTCGGCCCGCGAAACGCCTCGCCGGGGTTGCCGCCGAGACAGCGACGATTCTTTCGCACCCCGGCCCGAAAGTGCTTCTTCGTTTCGACGGGGAAACCCGCATTCCGGAAGAACCATCGTCGCCGCCGTCGATTCGCCGAAAGGCCTTCGGCCACGCGCCCACAACCGCACAGGCCCGACAATGTCCGCCCGATCGACCGAGGACCCGATGAGACCCGACCTGGATTCGCTGGCGCTGTTCCTGCGCGCCATTGAGCACGGCAGCCTGTCCAAGGCGGCCGCCGAGAGCCACATGGTGCTGTCGGCCGCGAGCCGGCGCCTGGCCATCCTCGAGAGCCAGCTCGGCGTGGGGCTGCTCAACCGCACCTCGAAGGGCGTCACGCCCACGGGCGCGGGCGAGTCGCTGGCCATGCATGCGCGCCAGATCCTGCGCGACGTGGACCGCATGCGCGCCGACCTGTCGGACTACGCACAGGGCGCCACCGGTCGCGTGCGGCTGCACGCCAACGCGTCGGCCATGGGCCAGTTCCTGCCCGACGACGTGGCCAGCTTTCGGCTGCGCTACCCCGAGATCCGCGTGAGCGTGGAAGAGCACCGCAGCGTCTACATCGTGCAGGCGATTCGCGACCGCCAGGCCGACGTGGGCGTGATCACCAGCGAGGCGGTCGACCCGGCGCTGCACTTCATTCCGTACCGCACCGACCGGCTCGTGGCCATCGTGCGCCAGAAGCACCCGTGGCGCGGGCGCGAGGTGTCGTTCGAAGAACTGCTCGACTTCGATTTCGTGGGGCTCGAAGACGACTCGGCCATCTCCCGCACCATGGAAGACGCCGCGATGAGCGCGCGCAAGGTGCTGCGCCTGCGCGTGCGCGTGAAGAGCTTCGAGGCCGTGTGCCGGATGATCGAAGCGGGAATGGGCGTGGGCATCCTGCCCGAGGGCGCGGCGGTGACTTACCGCAAGGAGATGAAGCTGCGCTTCATCAACCTCACCGATGCGTGGGCGTCACGCCGGATGTACCTGTGTACGCGGCAGGAGGCGTTGAGCTTTCCGCAGCGTCGGTTGGTGGACCATTTGTTGGCGCGCGGGATGCCGTAGGGCGCGGGTTCATTCGGAGCGACGCAGGAACACATGCATGGCGCGCTCGCCCGCCACCTGCCGTTCGCAGCGGTAACCCAGCGCCGGCAGATCCAGGCCTGCGAACAGCGCTTCCCCCTGGCCCAGCAGCACCGGCCGCAAAGCCAGGTGCAATTCGTCGATCAGGCCGGCCTTCAGGTATTCGCGCACGGTGGCCACGCCGCCGCCCACCCGCACATCACGCCCACCCGCGGCGGCCCGTGCCTGCGCCAGCGCGTCGTGGATGCCGCCGGTGACGAAGTGGAAGGTGGTGCCGCCCTGCATCGTCAGCGGTGCGCGGGCATGGTGGGTCAGCACGAAGACCGGCACGTGGTAGGGAGGCTCGTCGCCCCACCAGCCTTTCCAGCTCTCGTCGGGCCAGGGACCGCGCACCGGCCCGAACATGTTGCGCCCGAGGATCCAGGCCCCCATATCGGCGAAGCCTTGCTCGGCCATCTCGTTGTCGATGCCGGTCTCGCCATTTGTCTCGCCCGTCTGAAGCATCCGTTGCCAGACGCGCGTGGGCATGAACCAGTCCATGAGTTCGGGGCCGCGAACGCCCAGCGGATGCGCCAGACTCTGGTCCGGGCCGGCCGCGAAGCCGTCGAGCGAAACACCGAAGCTGCGCACAAGCAATCGAGGCATGGGGTCGTCTCCTGCAAAAGCGGAGCCGCAGTGTAGACCTTGCAACACCGTTGAAAGAGGAGCCGAAGGACATGACACTCAAGCGAATGGACAACATCCTGATCGTTGTCGACGATCTGGAAGCGGTGAAGGCGTTCTTTGTCGAGCTGGGCCTGAAGCTCGAGGGCCAGACCACGGTGGAAGGGCCTGCTATCGGCAGCCTCATCGGGCTGGGGGACGTCCGGGCCACCCTCGCCATGCTGCGAACGCCCGATGGGCAGGGAATCGAACTGGACAAGTTCCACACGCCGGATGCGGTCAGGTTCGGGCCTGTGAATGCGCCAGTGAACACCTTGGGTCTTCGCCGCATCATGTTTGCCGTCGATGGCATTGATGATGTCGTTGCACGGATGCAAGCCCATGGCGCGGAACTCATCGGCCAGATGCAGTACGAGACCTCCTACCGGCTCGCCTACATCCGGGGGCCTGAGGGCATCATCGTCGGGCTTGCCGAGCAGCTCGGCTGAGGCAACAGAGGTGTTGCACGCATGCAGCAATGGTTGCGCAGCACTTCGTCGCAGATGCCGACAGGTCACGTTCGTGGCGCCGTGGTGCAGGTCGATGCAGATGATGGTGGGTTGAATGACGGATTCTTCGCAAGGAGCTGTGGGGGCCGGGAATGGCCGCAACGGGCCCACAAGAGACATGGCAGCATCTCTGAAGAAGTCATTCAATTTGCGGGGACGTCCGCCTGACACTGGCAGCCCGCCTGAAGAAGACGGCGATGGCCAGCAGTCCCGCAAAGGCAACTCCTTCGAGCCATGCCTCGCCCAGACGGCCATCGATCGCCACCTCCGCAGGGCTTGCCTGTCCTGACCTGTAGGTCACCCAGACATCGTCGGCCAAGAAGCCCACACAGAAGTCCCCGATCTCTTTCGCGCATTCCGTGTGCAAGGAGTACCCGAGCCCATCGAGATGCGTCCCTTGCTGTTTGTCAGTGGCGACCACCCAATTTCGGTACTCGTCGTGGTCCGGGAGCCTTTTGTTCTGATCGATGAAAGTCCGTGCGTAACGGGAAACGATTTCGATGTGATCTTGTTCGGAGGAGCTGATTCGATGCATCAGGTGCGTGGCATCAAAACACGCGATGACAAAAATCGGTGCCGCGAGGATCAGAGCGAACCAAGAGATCGCCACGCAAAGGAGCTCCAGCAGGCGTGCCAAGATCGGCGTTCGGTTGCCCTCAACTTGCCGAGCTTGTGCCATTTGGTTTAAGCCTACGTACGAAAAGCGACATTGCTGCCGCAGGCTATCGCGGGTGGGTTCGAGCTTGATGAAGTCCGAGTGAAATCTCGCGGTGGATCCGACCTGTTTTAGTGGCTTTGCGACCCAAACGGACTAACACACTTAGATGCCCGATCTTGGCCGAATCGTGCCGGCGAGAAAAAAGGCGGATTGCCGGCTCCCGGTGGCTCAATTGGTCTGAGTTACATAGCCAGAGGTCCAGTTGTCCTCATCGAGCCGGTACTCGCTGATGTGGAAACCTTCGCCTGCGCCAACACCGATGTAGGTTGAGTCGACGACGTTGGGATGATCTCGAAATCCCGGAGCACTCGCCATCCGCTTAATGGCTGCATGGGCGCTTTGGAGCGACCGATAGGCTCCGATCAGTTTTACGTCCTCCTCTTCCTGCGGCAAAAGCAGGTGGACGTGCTGAACGATAAAGACGGTATTCATTGGGCTCAGGGCGTGTATGTCTGGCTCTGGCCGACTGTAGTCGGTCGAGATACTGTCGCGAAAGGCCCGATGCCGTCCTTCGGCATCAAGAGAACCTGAACTTCGTCAAGGTTACTGAGCGGCCTACAGCGGACATCCTGTTTGAGCGTTCTCTCGATCTTCCTCTGTTCGTGTGGTGGCTACGCTGTGTCGATCAGTGTACCGATGTCTGAGAGCTGACGGTCTCGTTCCTCTTTCGAGGCGTACCGGTATGAGAAGTGAAACGGCGCGAAGATTGTCTTGTGACTGGAATCACTAAGCACTGGTAGTGAGCCGAGGTGCTTGATAGGTTTGGACGGAAGCCAGCGAAATCGCTTTGAACGCTGCAGCATCGACAGCACAGTCTTGGGGATGAATATGTACCTCGCAGATCCATCTTCAACCCATTCCTCAAGCAAAGAGAGATGGGCCGACTTCAGCTGTGCTGCCGCAGGACATCCTGCGCCGAATGTCGGCAAGTGCAGAAGCTCGACAAACGACACTTGGTCCGCGTGCTCGTAGCCGAACCCGATACGGGCAAATCGTTCATGGTAGGGACGACCGCTTCCACGGTAGTAGGGAAGCAGAAATGGGTGATGGTGCTGCCTGTTCGCCTTCCAGAACCTCACGCCGTCCTCCAGATATGCGCAGATATCAGGAAAAGCTTCCGAGCTTTCGACCTCGTGATCGAAGTTCGCATCAATGCCGAAGAAGAGGAAGCGTGCCGAAGCCGGCGCCGCGCCTTGATACGGTTTCGCCTCGAAGTATTCCCGCAGGACCGCTGAAGGGTGGATGCCGTAAGTCATGGTACTGACCTCAGAAATCGGTGAGTTCTCGCGAACGCTGCCAGCGCGGATCGATCTCTAGATCGTACCGGCTGTTTTGCGCTGAAGATGCCCAAGGTAGAAAACCGAACGCTGAATATTCATAGTGAATGTCCGGTTGTAGCCGACTGGCGCCGGCAGCATGCTACCTTCCGGACCGATACGGCTCGTTGGAATCACAGATGGACGTACATCAGCTTCGCCGCCCGTACCGACCCGGTTGGCTGCCCGTTGTCGACGCCGCGCGTTGCACGGGCTGCGGCTGGTGCGTCGCCGCGTGCGACCTTCACCTTCTCAGTCTCGAAGTCGAGCAATGGAAGAAGTTGTCGACGCTTCAAGACGCGGATCGGTGCACGGGCTGCAGCGATTGCGCAGTGACTTGCCCTTTTCATGCGATCACCATGCGAAAGGGCTGAAACGCCCCCGGCGCCCGGTTCGCCGCCCGGGCAATCCGCAGACCCGGACGCGTGAGTCGGATGGTCGCGGGTGTCACGTCCCCGTTCGACCATCCCGAAGAAGTCTCTTCCCGAGGCCTCTCACCCCGGCTCAGCTTTGGGGCTTTGCGAATTCCTCTGCGCTCATCATCTCCAGGCCGACGAATGGAGCGTTGCCTTCGACCCATGCGTCGTGGCCCGGCGGAATGGTGTACGACATGCCTTCCTCGATGACGGTCTGCGAGCCGTCATTCATTTGCACGGTGACCCGGCCGGACACCGCGTACCCGACGTGAGCCACCTGGCAACTGTCCGTGCCCACGACCGGCTTGATGCACTTCGACCAGCGCCACCCGGGCTCGAACTTGAAGCGTCCGAGCGTGTAGCCCTCGAGGCGGACCACTTCGACGCGGGTCTTTTCGGGCGCTCGAACCTCGTCCGGTTCGTCATGGGATTTCGTCTGAAGCTTGCTGACGTTCATCGGGCTTGCCATCGCGACTCTCCTTGCGGCACGAGTGAGCAGACAGTCCGCGGCAGTCTCGTGCCGAACCGCACGTGAACGATGGAATGGTAGTCCTGGGCCACGCGTGCAGTGATCTATTTCTTGCACGAAAGCGCCGCTCTTTCGACGAGCGTCATGTGGCAGTTTGCGTAAGCCGGGTTACAGAAAATCTTCGTCCACCACCAGCGACAGCACGGACCAGCGCAGTCGCTGGGCCCAGTTCGATTCGGGCTCCCGGTGAAGCACCCAGCGGCGTCCGTCGCGCAGGAAGCTCCATTGCAGGCCGCCTCGCAGAGGTACCTCGCTCACGGTGAAGCTCGCGGGCATGCGCACGCGCTGGATCAGGTCGGCCAGCTCGCCGGCCAGCGCGGGGCTGTCGACGATCAGGCCCAGTTCGGTGTTGCAGTGCGCCGAGCGTCGGTCCATGTTCATCGACCCCACGTAGAACCATCGCCGGTCGACCACCGCCAGCTTGGCGTGCAGGCGCCCGAGCGAGCCGCGGCTGCTTTCGGTGTCGCTCCAGGCGGGATGCGCTTCGCTGGCCGGCATCAGCTCATACAGCATGGCGCCCATCTGCAAGAGGGCGCTGCGGTAGCGCGCGTAGCCATAGTGCACCAGCGGTTCGTCGGTGGTGGCGAGCGAATTGGTCATCAGCGACACGCGCGCGCCCTCGCGGCTCGCATGGCTCAGGGCCTCGATCATGCGGGGCATGGGCACGAAGTAGGGCGAGACGACGAGCACCTCCGAGCGCGCGGTCCGGAAGAGGTCGAGGTTCGCGGCCATGACCGCGCCCTCGCGGCCTTGGGGCGCTGCGGCTTCTTCGACGTTGCCGCCGGCATCATCAGCGAAGCGACCTGGCACCGCCGCGTCCGCAACCACGCGCACCTGCGCAGGCACCAGCGCGACGCGCCCCTGCGCCAGCTGCGTGCCGACCGGGCCGCGTCCTAGCGCATCGGGTTCGTCGGCAGGCGGCATGAAGCGCGCGAGGTCGCGCACCAGCGCGGCGAAGCGTTCGCGCGCAGGAGCCGCTGCCGGGGCGCTGTCGGCTGCGATGGCTTCGAAGGGGTACGACAGCGGTCCGTTCCAGAAGGCGTCGAAGCTCGCCGACAGCGCGCGCACCGCCGGCCCGGCCACCAGCGCGTCCATGTCGATGAAGTTCGCCGGCTTGCTGCGCCCGAAGTACTCGTCGGCGATGTTGCGTCCGCCGGTGATGGCGAAGCTGTTGTCGGCAATGAAGAGCTTGTTGTGCATGCGCCGGTTCACGCGGCCGATCTCGTGCAGCGACAGCAGCACGCGCGTGCGCAGGCCACCGCTGCGCACCGGCAGCGGGTTGAAGACGCGCACCTCGACGTTGGCGTGCGCAGCCAGCCCGGCCAGCATCTCGTCGTCTCCGCCCGCGTACAGGTCGTCGACCAGCAGGCGCACGCGCACGCCGCGCTGCGCCGCGTCGCGCAGCTCGCGCAGGAACTGCCGCCCCGCGCTGTCTGGGGCCACCACGTAGTACTGCGCGTCGACGGTGTGCCGTGCGGCCTGCGCGAGTGCGATGCGTGCGTCGAAGGCCTGGTCGCCGCCCGGCAGCAGGCGCACGCCGGATGCATCGGACATCGCGCTGTCCGCAGCCGGCAGCGACGCGGCGGCGATGCGCGCCAGGGGGCTGTCCCCGAGGTCGGTGCGCGCGTGCGACGCGACACGGGGTACCTCGTTGGGCAATGCAGCGCAGCCCGCGAGCAGCGAGACGGCGAGCATGGCTGCGGCGCACAGCCAGCGGGCGAGCGCCACATGCTGCAGCGCCAGGATGCACAAGCGGCACGCAAGGGGCTCCCATGCGGCACGCAGCGCGGCAAGAGATGGAGGGGTGTTCATGGCGGACCTCGGTGCATCGGATGCGAAGTGGCGATCGATGCAGCCAGTTTTCCGCGCGGCGCCCGCCGCAACCATTGCGCGCAGCGCCTAGTCCCCGGCGTGGCCATCCGACTAGGCCTTTGGTGTAGGTGCGCACGCTCGCTTCTTGGGGGGCTTTGCGCTAATCTGCATTCAGGACGGGGAGGGTCACCGTAGACGAGAGGCCTGTATGAAGGTTCTGCTGGTCGATGACCACGAGATCGTCTGGAACGGCACGCGCCTCCTGCTGGAGCGCATGGCCGCCGAGATCGAACCCGGCCGTCCCTTCCATTTCGACGCCGTGCGGGACGCCGAGCAGGCCTGCCAGCGTGACCCCACCGGCATCGACCTGCTGCTGCTCGACTACCACCTGCCCCAGCTGTCCGGGTTGGCGGCGCTCAAGGCCGTGAAGGCGCATTTCGAGGCCACGCCCGTGTGCATGCAGTCGGCGGAAAGCTCGCCGCAGCGCGTGCGCGAGGTCATCGAGGCCGGCGCGGCCGGCTTCATTCCCAAGTCGTACCGGCTCGAGGACATGGAGGCCGCCCTGCGCGTGGTGCTGCGCCACAAGATCTACCTGCCGGCCGAGTTCGTGCTGGCCGACGACGTGACCCGCGCGCGCGACCCCGACGAGCTGCCGCGCGAGGACCTCGCCGGCTTCCTGCGCGTCGAGCTGTCGCCGCGCCAGCGCGAGGTGCTGGCGCTGGCGATGCGGGGCATGCCGGTCAAGCTGATCGCGCGCCAGCTGCTGATTGCCGAGGGCACCGTGAAGGTGCACCTGTCGATGGTCTACCGGGCGCTCGGCGCGCGCAACCGCACCGATGCCATGTGCCGCGTCTTCGACGCGCAGGCGGCATGGGCGCTCGAGGCGGCGTGAGCATGCCGGCCGCGCTGGACGATCTGGACGAACGGCGCCTGCAGGTGGTCGCCGAGCAGGCCGTGGGGTTGCGCTGGCAGATCCTGCTCACCGCCGTCGTCGTCGCGGCCATCGTCTGGCGCGACGTGCCGACGCCCTGGGTGCTCGGCTGGTTCGCGGCAGTGATCGCCAGCCGCGAGTGGCGCGCCGCCGCGCTCGCGCGCATGGCCGCCGACCGCGCCCGCCCCATCGCCGCGCGGCTGCGCGCCACCGTGCACTGGAACGTGCTGATCGGCGCCTGCAACGGTTCCGCGGCGCTGTTCATGGCCCGGCTCGACCCGACGCTGGACGCGGTCCTCACGATGATCCTGGTGTCCTGGGGCGCGGGCGCCGTGTCCACCAGCGCGACCGTGATGCCCGCCTTCCTGGCCTACGCAGGGCTGCTCTTCGTGCCCACGGCCGCCATGTGGCTGGTGGCCGGCGGTTGGCTCGGCGGGGGCGTGGCCGCGCTGGTGCTGATGTTCTTCGGCGTGCAGACGCGCTTTGCCCGGCGCAACCTGCAGACCTTCGAGGAGTCGTTCGGCATCCGCGCCGAGAACCAGGCGCTGGCCACCTCGCTGGAGTTCGAGCGCGCGCAGCTGGCCATCGCGCGCGACCAGGCGGTGCGCGCCAACAACGACAAGAGCCGCTTTCTGGCCGGCGCCAGCCACGACCTGCGCCAGCCGCTGCAGGCGATGGCGCTCAACGTGGGTGCGCTGCGCCACGTGGCGATGGCGCCCGATGCGCGCGCGATCGTCGAGGTGGTCGACAGCAGCCTGGAGCAGCTGCGCGCCATGCTCGACGCGCTGCTCGACGTCTCGAAACTCGACGCCGGCGTGGTGGTGGCCCAGCCGCAGCGCGTGCAGATCGACCGGCTGCTGACCGCCGTGATGGCCAGCTTCGGCGCCGCGGCGGCGGCGCGCCGGGTCGGTCTGCACACCGACTGTCCGCCCGGCCTGGCGGTGCGCACCGACCCCGACCTGCTGCGCCGCATGCTGGCCAACCTCGTGGACAACGCGATCAAGTTCTCGCCCGCGGGCGGGCAGGTCGAGGTGCGGGTCCGTACGCAGGACCCATTGGATGCATCGGACGCCGGGGTCGAGCTGACCGTGCAGGACAGCGGCCCTGGCATCGCACCCGAGAACCACCGGCTTGTGTTCGAGGACCTGGTGCAGCTCCAGGCAACGGGCCCCGGCGCCGCGTCTGCCGCGGGGCATGGCCTGGGCCTGGGCATCGTGCGGCGGATGGCCGAGCTGCTGGGCGTGCCGGTCGAGCTCGAGTCCCGCCTCGGCGCGGGCGCGTGCTTTCGCCTGCGGCTGCCGCGCGCCGCGCCTGTCGGTGCCGACGGCTGCGAGGGGGAGGGCGCCGGCGCGACGTGGAGCCTGGCCGGGCGCTGCGTGCTGGTGCTGGAGGACGACCCGATGGTGCGCGGCGCCTACCTCAACGCGCTGGGCGCGATGGGCTGCCGCGTGCTGTCCGCCGCCGCGCTCGACGAAGCGCTGGCGCAGGTCGACGAGCCCGATGCGGTGGTGCTCGACTGCCGGCTCGGCGGCGGCGTCTCGGGCTTCGATGCCGCCGGGCGCCTGCGCGCGCAGCGCTGCGCACAGCCTGCGCTGCCCATCGTCATGGTCACGGCCGACACCGACCCGGCGGTGGTCGAGGCGGCGCGACAGCAGGCGCTGCCGCTGCTGCGCAAACCTGTCGACGACCAGACGCTCGGCCGCGCGCTGGCCGCGGCCATCGAGCATTCCTGAATCCGCGATCCATTCCGCGAGGAGCCGAACATGAACGACGGTGGCCGCGACGATGAAGATGCCCCCGGCGACCGCCTGCTCTCGCAGGGCGCCGAGGTGCTGGTGCGCGAGATCGCCGCGGCGCCGCCCGACGCGCTGCACTGCGATGTGCTGGTCATCGGCAGCGGCTACGGCGGCGCGGTGGCGGCGGCACGGCTGGCGGGTGCGTTGTCGCTGGACGCGGCGCCCGGCATTGCACCGGGCGCCGTGCCGATCAAGGTCTACGTGCTGGAGCGCGGCAGCGAATACCTGCCGGGCGAATTTCCGGCCACCTTCGCCGAGCTGCCGGGGCACGTGCGCTTCAGCATGCAGGACGGCCGGCCCGCGCGCGGCAACGCCTCGGGGCTGTTCGACCTGCGCCTGGGCGGCGAGGTGAACGCGCTGCTCGGCAACGGGCTGGGCGGCGGGTCGCTCATCAATGCGGCGGTGATGGAGCGCGCCACGCCCGATGCCTTCGAGGGCGGCGCCTGGCCCGCGGGCCTCAACCTTGCCGCGCTCGCGCAGGGCTACGGCAAGGCCGAGGCCATGCTGGGCCTGGAGCAGATCCCCGAGAGCGTGTCGAAGCTCGACTCCTTGCTGAAGGCCGGCGCGCGACTGCATGCGGCGGGCGGCAAGGCCCATGTCGCCATCGCCTTCAACGACGGCACGCGCACGCCGGCCCAGGTGGCGATGCACCGCTGCCTGCGCTGCGGCGACTGCGTGAGCGGCTGCAACCACCGCGCCAAGAAATCGCTGGACACCAACTACCTCGCGCTGGCCCATGCACGGGGCGCACGCCTGTTCACCGGCGGCACCGCGCACCGCATCGCGGCCCTGCCGGGAGGGGGCGGCTATGCGGTCGAGTTCTTCTTCACGGACCGGCGCAAGGCACGCACCGACAACGCCCGGCCCTACGTGGTGCGTGCGCGGCGGGTGGTGGTGGCCGCCGGCACGCTGGGCTCCACCGAGCTGCTGCTGCGCTCCAGGGGCCCGGGCCTGCCCATATCGCAGGCCGTGGGCCGCGGCTTCTCGGCCAACGGCGACATGATCGCGGTGGCGGCCGCGCAGAACGACGAAGCGCTGTCCAGCGCGCCCGAAGGCGAGGCGCCGGCGCAGCGCGGCATCGGGCCGACCATCACCGGGTTGCTGCGCACCTGCGCGACGCAGGGCGAGCGCCCGCTGGTGATCGAGGAGTTCGCCATTCCCGCGCCGCTGCGCCGCCTGCTGGCCGAAGTGGTGACCACCACCGACGCGCTGCAGGCGCTCGCGCACATGGACCTCGACCTGCACGCGCCGGACGAAGGGCGCGATCCGCTGGCCGTGGACGACGACATGCTGCGCCGCACGCCGGTCTACGGGATGATGGGCGACGACGGGGCGGCCGGCCAGATCGGCTTCGTCGGTCATGGCGGCGAGGGCGCCGTGCTGGCCGACGCGCAGGTGCGTGTGGCGTGGCCGAAGGTGGCCGCACTGCCCGTGTTCGAGGCGCAGATGCGCGCCCTGCATGCGGCCCACGATGGCGCGGGCGGACTCGGCGGGCGCGTGCTGGCCAACCCGCTGTGGAAACCGATACCGCCGTTCGGCAGCCTCGCCGACCTGGTCGGCCAGCTGGAGGGCGTGGGCTCGGTGCTGACCGTGCACCCGCTGGGCGGTTGCCGCATGGCCGACCGGTGCGAGGGCGGCGTGGTCGACAGTTGGGGCCGCGTCTACGACGGCGCTGCGGGTGCTTCTGCTGTGCCGTCGCTGCTGCCGGGCCTGGCGGTGCTTGATGGCTCGATCGTGCCGGTGTCGCTCGGCATCAACCCCTCGCTCACCATCGCCGCGCTGGCCGAGCGCGCGGTGCCCGTGCTGGCCGAGGACTGGGGCCTGGCGCTGGCGGGTTCGCCGCAGCCGCCGCCGTCGCAGCGCCCGTTGCGCCGCGACCTGACCCGTCCCCGCGCGCCCGCGCCCACGCGCGTCTCGCTGCGCGAGCGCATGACGGGCCGCGTGCACATCGACGGCCAGGCCTTCGCGTCGAGCGCCGAGGTCGAATTCGAGCCGTTCGACGTGCCGACCCTGCGCGCGACGCCGCGCGTGCTGTCCCAGCCGGTGGTGGTCCTGCGCTTCGGCAAGGGCGACGACGCGCCTGTCGCGCATTGCACCGGCACCGCATCGATGCTGGTGCGCGAGAAGAGCGACAGCATCGAACGCATCCTGCGCAGCCACGGGTTGGCACGCAAGAAGCTGCTGGCACTGGTGCAAAGCCTGCTGGACGCGCGCGCCGCATCGGCCGGCGGCGCGATCGATGAGGACGATGCCGTCTTCGAGGGCCCCGCCATGGCCGACCTGCTGGCGCTGTGCTCGCACCTGGGGCAGGTGCGCCTCATCGAGTACGACTGGACGGTGGCGCGGGTCGCGCACGGCGCGCCGCTGAAGGAGGGCGACCGGCTGCGGCTCACCAAGCGCATCGCGTTCGTCGAAGGCGGCAACCCGTGGCGGCAGCTGAGCGAGGGCGAGCTGCATCAACTCGGCCCCGATGCGCCGAAGCCGCTGGGCCGGCTGGTGCTGGACCCTTCCTACTTCGTCGAGACGCTGCAACCCCTGCTGCGCGTCGAGCACCAGCAGGACATGCCCAACCAGCTGGCGGACCTGGCCGAGCTGGCGCTGTGGGTGCTGCGCATCGTGCTGCAGGTTCACCTGCTGCACTTCGTGCCGCCGCCCGACTCGCCGCAGCGCGACTGGGAGCGCCTGCCCGGTGAGGTGTACGGCGTGCGGCCCGAGCCGGTCGAGCTCGTCACTGCGGCGGGCCCGGGCAGCGCGCCGCCGCGGCTGCTGTCGCGCTACCACCCGCCGGTGCGCCGCGCGGGCACGCGGCCCGTGATGCTGATCCACGGCTATGGCGCGAGCGGCTCCACCTTCGCGCACAGGAGCATCCCCGGCAACCTGGTGCACAGCCTGCTGGCGGCCGGGCGCGAGGTCTGGGTGCTCGACCTGCGCACCAGCATCGGCTTTCCGAACCGGCCGCGGCGCTATTGGTCGTTCGACGAGGTGGCCGAGACCGACATTCCGGACGCCCTGCGCACCGTGCAGGCGGCGCATGCAACGCCCGACGAAGCGGCGCCCATCCAGGTCGACGTGGTGGCGCATTGCATCGGCGCCGCCATGTTCAGCGTGGCGGTGCTGCGCCTGCCGGGGCTGCATGCGTCCATCGGCGCGGTGGTGCTGTCGCAGGTGGGGCCGCTGTTGCGCGCCACGGCCTTCAACCGCTTCCGGGGCTATGTGGCGGGCTACCTGCAGCAGTTCATCGGCATCGACGAGTTCGACACGCGACCCACGCTCACGCGCATGAAGCGCCTGCTTGTCGACGGCCTGCTGGCGACCTTTCCCTACCCCGATGACGACGGGGAGGCGCAGCGTCTGCGCGAGGCGCCAGGCTTCGCGGCCGTGCGGCACCGGGCCGACGCCATCTTCGGCCAGACCATGCGGCTGCACAACATCGGCAAGGACACCCTCGATGCGCTCGATTCGATCTACGGCTTCGTGAAGGTGCGCGGCCTCGCCCAGGTCGGCAACTACGCCCGCGAAGAGGTGCTGACCGACGCCGGCGGGCAGGGCCACGCGGTCGGCTTCGAGCAGGTCGGCCAGCGCTTCGGCTTTCCGGTGTTCATGCTGCACGGGCAGCGCAACGCGGTGTTCGATTGGCGCGGCTCGTACGACAGCTTCTGGCTGCTCAAGCGCGTGTTCGGCAAGGACGAAGGCCTGCCGCGGGAGCCTCCGCAGCTGCCGGACCCATCGGACGCTTCGAAGCCTTCCGGGGGCGACCTGTTCCTCGGCGAAGGTACCCCGCACCAGCTGCTGGTGCTCGGTGACTACGGCCACCAGGACACGCTGATCGGCGAGAAGGCCTGCATCGACGTGTTCCCGCACATCGTGCGGTTTCTCGAGGCCTTCGACAACAAGCCCGGCCGCGGCCATCCGGTGCCGCCCGACTGGCGGGCCAGCCTGCCGTGGACCGGCCCGTGGCTCGGCCTTGCGAGCCGGTCGGCGGACAACGCGGGCCGGCTGCATTGCCGGCTGGCGCTGCGCGCGCCGCCCGCGCATGTGTCGGCGCGCGCCGTGGTCTTCGTGCCCGCGTGGCGCCGCGACGGGCGCTGGTGCTTCGACTTCGCATGGATGGTGGGCCTGGAGACCACGCGCGAAAAGCTCCTGCAGGAGGCGGTGGAGATCGACCTGTTCGACGACCGGCTCGCCGACTACCAGGGCTTCGCGGTGCTGACGGCGCACGACGACCTGCCCATGGCGCGCGGCCCCCTCGAGGTGCTGGGCCGGCGGCTGCCGGCCGGGCTGTTCGCGCAGCCGCAGGACGAACCCATCGAGCCCATCCGCGCGCAGGTGATGCGGACGCTGGATGCGGCCACCGACGCGCAGCGCGAGCGCGCCGTGGTGCGCCTCGACCCCGCATGGACCGGCGCCGTGCAGCGCGAGGGCGAGCCCGCGCAGGCCTCGCTGTGCTTCGTGCTCGCCAGTTGCCAGTACGTGCCGGGCCTGGTCGACCGGGTGCCCGCGCAGGCGTCGTACCGGCGGCTCGCGCAGCGGCTCGAGGTGCTCGCGCCGCCGCACAAGCCGCAGCTGCTGGTGCTGGCCGGCGACCAGGTGTATGTCGACCAGACCGCGGGGCTCTTCGTGCCGGCCGGCGGCGACGACGTCGGCCAGGCCTATGCGCTCACCTTCAGGCTGGAGGCGCTGCGCCAGGTGATGGCCTCGCTGCCGACCTGTCCGCTGCTCGACGACCACGAGGTGATGGACGACTGGGAGCCGGGCCCCGACCCCTATGGAACGCCGGCCGTGCGCGCCGCGCTCGACGGCTACGTCGCGCAGCAGCACAAGCTGGTGCGGGGCATCGGCCCGCACCGCGACCCGCGTCCCTTCGACTACCGCATGGCGCCGGCCGGCTTTCCGTTCTACATGCTCGACACGCGCAGCACGCGGCAGCGGCGGGCGCTGCGCACGGACGCGCAAGCCACGCCGCTGGACCGGGCGGCGATCCGTGCCGAGGCCTGCATGGGCGACCTGAAGAAGTGGCTCGAGGCCGCGCCCGCCGAATTGCCCAAGTTCATCGTGTCGCCGGTGGCGCTGTTCCCGATGCCGCGCGCCGCGGTCTTCGGCGACCCGGCGCAACGCCTGGGGATGGACGACTGGAGCGGCTACCCGGCCTCGCAGCGCGCGCTGCTCGAACTGCTGCGCGACACCACCGCGCGCCACGTGGTGGTGCTGTCGGGCGACCGCCACATGTCGAGCGTGTCGAGCCTCTGGCTGCAGGCGCCGGGCGGGCCGGTGGAGGTGATCTCGGTCGTGTCCTCGGGCCTGTATGCGCCCTGGACCTTCGTCAATGCGCGGCCCGACGCGTTCTGGCTCGACGGCCAGGTCGAGCTCGGCGCCGTGCCGGGTGCCTTCGGCGCCACCATGGTCACGGCGGCCGTGGGCACCGGCAACGGCTTCGCCGTGCTGCAGGTGGAGCGCGGTGCCACCGGGCATTGGCGGCTCGGCGTCACCCTCGACCTGGACGACGGGCTCACGCAGTGCCTTCGCGACCTCGATCCGGCCGGCAGTGGCTGGACGGTGCAGGGGCCGGCGCGCTTCGCACGCAAGTAGGGCCTGTGATCCGCGACAGCCGGCAGGCGAAACGGGCCCGCAAAATCGACAGGCCGTTTACAGGCACCGTACGCACGACACAGTGCCATACAAGCCATTGCACAGTTGCCTTCACAGTGCTCTTCCGCCGTCGCCGGCGCCGTTGCCACGGAGTTTGCGTAGGCCACCCACAACGCCCTTCGGCCACCTTGCCGAGGGGCCATCGGAGCACAAGCCGTGTCGTCGCAGAAAAAGAACGCCGCCTTCCTCGTCTCGATCTCGGGCCAGCGCCTCCCGGCGCGGCTGTGGCGTGCAGGAAGAAGCAGGCCTCGTTCGCGTACGCCGGCTGGATCTGGCGCGCAGAAAAGTAGCGCTTTTTAGTTAATGCCATGTAACGCCATCGGGCGTTACCGACAGGCCAACCAGGCGCTTGGACGCACGCGCTCGGCTGAACGCATGCCGACTGCGCGACGTCAGAGGGGCATGTCATGTTCACCCGTTACGCCATCCGCGCGCTGCTGTGCATCGCCGTCGTGCCGGCCATCTCCGAGGAGCCCGCACCCATTCATGGCCGCGTGTTCCTGAGCAAAGCCGAGGTCGAGAGCACCTTGATCGGCAAACCCATCGTCTCGAGCAATCTGTCGACCGGCATGGTCTCGCGCTGGCAGTTCTATACGGATGGCCGCGTCGACTTCGTCAACCAGAGCGGGCCCGGCAAGGCGTCGGGCAAATGGGTTCTCAACGCCGACGGCTCGATGTGCGTGACGATGATTTCTCGAACCGGGTGCCGCTACTGGTTCAGGAACGAGAAAGACGGTGCCATTGCGAATGCCAGGACCAGGGAGCCGAATGCGCCGACCGTGGCCGAGATACGGTTCGAGTGATGGTGCGGGACAGCGCCCTCAACGCCCTCAACGCGCCGGTGATGAAAGCGCACGCATCCAGCGTTCGCGCTCTTCGTCTTCCAGCGCCAGCAGGCGCTCGGGCGACCCGCCGCCGCCGACCACGCGAAGGTCCTGCAGCTGCTTGCGCACCTCGGGCGTGGCAAGCACCTGGGCCACGGCCTCCTGCAAGGTGCGATTGGATGCGGCCTCCGAATTCGCGGGCGCCCAGAGGCTGAAGTGGTCGTAGGTCGTGTAGCCGCTCAAGGGCGCGCTCGAGCCCAGCGTCGGCCACGGCACGCCCTCGAAGCTTTGCGGGTGCGCCGGGTCGGCGGTGGTGCCCAGCACACGCAACTGGCCGCGCCGCACGGCGACCGCCACGCCGTTCACGGGCGCGAACAGCAGGTCCACCGCATGTTCCTTGGTGATGACGTCCGAGTCGGGGTACATGCCCTTGAAGACCACACGCTGCACGTCGACGCCGCTCGCTGCGCGGAACTGGCCGAAGGCGAGGTGGCCCGTCCAGCCGTCGTCGCCCGTGCCGATGCGCAGGCTGCCCGGGTGGGCCCGTGCGTAGGCCAGCAGGTCGTCCGTGCTGCGGATGCCCAGCGTGTCGGCCTTCGTGCTGTCGATGGCCAGCACCAGAGGCTCCGATGCCAGCAGCGTGACGGGGCGAAGGGAATGCATCAGCGCATCGATCGGCGCGGCCTGGTGCACGCCCTCGATGCCTCCGCGCGGCAGCCGCAACGCCGCGAGCAGGACCTTCTCGTTGCCGCCCTCCGTCATCAGCCGGCGATAGTCGGCCTCGGTGGCTTTCGGCACGTGATCGACCTGCACGCTGCGTCCCAGCAGGGTGGGCAAGTGGCTGGCCAGCATCTCGGCATAGTGGCCGCTGCGGCCACCGGGCGGAACCAGCACGGTGACGTGCAGCGCGGGCTGCGGCACGGCGGCAAGCCATTGCCCTGCATCGTTCATCAGGCCATAGCGTAATTCCCACGCGCCGCCCGTGGACGCGTTGCGCACCAGGGCGTCGGCCACCCAATGGCGGCCCACGCGGTGGAACTGCCGGATGATCGGCCGTTCGTCCTGCCACCCGGGCGGCCGCCAGTCCTGCGGGAACGCGCCCGAGACGACGGCGTAGCCATGACGGAACCGGCGCGCGGATTCGAACTGCGGCGCGATCGCCCATTGGCCCCGCGCGTTCTGGTAGCCCCATCGGCCGGTGGCCGCGTCCTTGACCGGCCGCAGCGCGGCGCCGGCATTGCTGCTGCCATGCAGTCGTTGCCAGCGGCACACCTGCGGCGTGCCGGCGTTGCGCTGGAGGTCCAGCCCGGTGGCGGTGCACAGCTGGATGCGCCGCTGGGCTGTGGCATCGGGCCGCTCGCCGAAGATGAACGGGATCACCATGCGTCCTCGCGCGTCGATCAGGCCCGAGCCGGTGGAGCCAGGCGTCACCATCTGCCGCTTGTAGTCCATCCATCGTGCAGTGGTGATGTCCCGCGGCGGGGCGGGGGGGCGCCACTGCCCCCGCGCATCGCGCAGGCCGGGCTGTGCGAACACCGTGTCCACCTGCAGCTCGGAAGGCACGGGCCTGGACCCATCGGGCATCAGGTAAGAGAGGGCCGCGGGGGAGTCGGCGGAGATCGTGTCCTTGCCATCGCAACTCACGGGCGGAACGGCCCACTGGCCTTGCGCATCGATGCGCCCGTTGGCCGTGGTGGTGCGCAGCCCGCCGCCGGGCTTTCGCTCCACCAGCCACACCCGGTGCAGCGGCTGCAGTGCGGGATTGACGGCGATGTATTCCTGCCGCACGACCTGCCAGCGTCCATCGCAGAAGCTGCGCGCCGTCGGCGAAAGGAAAAGCACGCGCCCGTCGAGGCCGTCGAACAACGCGGGGGCGCGCTCGCTGTGCTTGCCCGGATTCAGGCTCAGCCAACGCGCCCGTTCGATCAGGTTGGGGGCGATGCCGATGGTGAAGGTGAAGATGTCTTCCCACGGTGGCGCCTGTGCATCCACTGGCTGCAGTTGCCAGGTCGGCTGCATCGGCAGCGCGCGTTCCGGGTTGGCGTACAGCGCCTGGTAGGTCGGTGGCGCTGCGCGGGCCGGACCGAGGGCGAGGCCGAGCCACAGCAGGGCGGCAAAGAGACGCAGCCGCTTCATCGGGCGAGCGAGAAACAAGGGTTCAGCCTCGGGTCGTGGCCGCAGATGGATGCCATTCCATCGCAGGCATCGCAGTGCGCCGAGGCGCTCGCGGTTGAACGCGCGGCGGCTGTCTGCCTGGTTGAACGATTTGTGGGCCCACGCTCAAACTTCGTATGCATAGATGCAAGTGAGCTCGGCCCCTTTCAGCGCGGATTGAAAGGGCTCAGGCGCATTCTTGAGGATGGCGCCAAAGCTGGCGTTGAGTTTGCCGGCACCCATGCTGCCTTTGTACTTGATGCTCTTGGGCTTGGCTTGAAGCTGGAGCTTGTTCGAACCGGACAGCGCAGCCTCCAACCTGAAGACGCCATGGCGGAAATCCGTGGACTCGGAGGTTTCCGCCTGGGGCGAAACCAGACGCATGGTTTGCCCGCCGTAGGAGAGCTGCAGATCGACCTCCACGATGGAGGCGGGAACATCACCCACCAAGGTGAGTGCCTGCCCCGCGTGACTGCCCGTGCAGTTCAGTCGCGCCGTATTGGCACCTGCGAGGGCCTGACCCGAGAGGGCGAACAGCAACACGAGGGCGCAAAGAGGAAATATTTTTCTCATAGGTTTTCCAAGGCACTGACGCGATGTGTCCCGCACGACCTGCGAGACGAGCTGGGCAGCGCGAACATGCCGGTCACGGGCTCCTCCACAAAAACGTTTCTGATCATAGGCGGAGCCATTCGCCGCGGATGCTCCGCTTCTCATCGCTTTCCGCGCCCCCACTGGTCCGCCCAGGCTGACAACGGCTTCAGCGCCTTCGAAAGCCGCCGCCCTTCGTCCGTCAGCCGATAGCCACCTTCGGCATGTTCGACCAGATCGACTTCCCTCAGTTCAGTGAGCCGCGTGTTGAGCAATCGGGTGTTCGTCTCGCACGCGTCCTGCAGGGCCCTGAAGGTCAGCGAGCCCTCCCGAAGTTCCCAGAGCACGCGCAGCGCCGTGCGCCGGCCCAGCAGGTCCAGCGCGACCATGAGGGGGCGGCCGGTGGTGGAGCCGCGAACGGGTTGGCCGATGCGAGGTGTCGTCATGCTTTACTTTATACAGCAACGGACCTACGATGGCGTGGCCCTTGAATCAGGAGTCTGCATGCCCGCACGCATCGAGCCAGCAACGCCACCATTTGGTGAAGACATTTCCAGGTCACTCGACAGGGTGATGAAGGGACAGCCTCCCTTGCGGCTGTTCACGACCTTGGCACGCGACCCGCGTCTGTTTCAGAAGTTCTTTGCCGGCGGGTTGCTGGACAAAGGCCACTTGAGCATCCGACAGCGCGAGATCGTGATTCACCGCACGACGGCATTGTGCAAATCCGAATACGAATGGGGGGTCCACGTCACGGTCTTCTCGAGGCTCGCTGGCCTGACGCCAGAGCAGGTTCAGGCGAGCGTCACGGCTTCGGCGAACGACGCCTGCTGGTCGGCCGAGGACCAGGTGCTTCTGCGCCTGTGTGACGCCTTGCACGCGCACGCCGACATCGACGATGGCCTGTGGGACGCGTTGCGAACGTACTTCAGCGAAGAAGCCATCATCGAACTGCTGATGCTGGCCGGCTTCTATCGCACCGTCAGCTACCTCACGAACGGCCTGCGCCTGCCCTTGGAAGCGTCGGGCGCGCGATTCCCCGCTTGAGGCGATCAACCAGCGTGCAACCCCAGGAGAAATCTCGATGATCAAGGTCAGTGTCATGTACCCCTACGCCGCAGGCGCGCGATTCGATCACGCGTACTACCGCGAGCGGCAAATGCCCATGATGAAACGACTGCTCGGCGCTGCGTGCCTGTACTACATGGTGGACAAGGGCATCTCGGGCCGTGGTGTGGGCACCGACCCTGCCTACATCGCCAAGTGCGACTTCGTCTGCACTTCCGTCGAAGCTTACCGGGCAGCCTCTGCCCAGCACCAGGAGGAGATCCGGGGCGACATCGCCAACTACACGGACATTCAACCCATGGTGCAGATCAGCGAGGTGGTCGTGGAGCGTTCGGAAGCCTGAGTTTCCTCCGAGCGCGGGGCGTCGGCATGGAGAACAAGCCAATGAGTACGGACAGCCGCATCATCGTGTCGCTCGACTTCCCAGCCGCTGCATTGGCGGCGGACCTCGTGAAGCAGCTGGGCGCAGCGACCACGCACTACAAGGTCGGCCTGCAGCTGCTGACCGCGGCGGGACCTTCGGTCGTCCGCGAGCTCGCAGAGGCAGGAAAGCGTGTCTTCCTCGACCTCAAGCTGCTGGAAATTCCCAGCTCGGTGGCGGGCGCGGTCACCGCAGCCGGACACCTGGGGGCTTCGATGGTGACGGTGCACGCCTCAGGCGGTTCCGCCGTGCTTCGCTCGGCCGTCGAGGCTGCGAGCCCGTTCCCTCAACTGAAGGTGCTTGCGCTCACGGTCATCACCAGCATGAGTGACCAGGATCTGGAAGAGGTGGGCGTCGCCTCGACGGTTCCAGAGCAGGTCGCACGACTGGGCCGCCTGGCCGCCGCGGCCGGTTGCCATGGCGTTGTTGCGTCGCCATTGGAGGTGAGGCTGCTTCGCGAGATCCTGCCGCCCGATGCCCTGATCGTGACGCCAGGCACGCAGCTTCCAGGCGATGAAAAGAATGACCACGCGCGGGCTGCGACGCCCTCGCAGGCCATCGGGGCTGGCGCGACGCACGTGGTCATAGGCCGCCCGATATCGCGTGCCCCAGATCCTGCGGCCGTGTTCGCCGCCGTGCGCGCAGAACTGGCTACCGCCATCCAGCAGCGCTGAGGCGGCCACGCTGGGTTGGACTGGCGATCGAGCAAGGCGATCAACGGTTGCCCGGCGCCGACCCTGCCGATGCGACCGTTGACGCGGGCCACGTCTGCGCGGAAATCGATAGGCCGTTTACAGGCACCGTATGCACGACACAGCGCCATACAAGCCACTGCACCGTTGCCTTCACAGTGCTTTGCCGCCGTCGCCGGCGCCGTTGCCACGACGTTGGCGCAGGCCACCCCACAACGCCCTTCGGCCACCTTGCCGAGGGACCATCGGAGCAGGCCTGGCAAGGCGTCGGGCAAGTGGTTTTCAACGCCGACGGCGTGATGTGCGTGACGATGATTTCTCGAACCGGGTGCCGCTACTGGTTCAGAAACGAAAAAGACGGTGCGATTGCGAATGCCAGGATCAGGGAGCCGAATGCGCCGACCGTGGCCGAGATACGGTTCGAGTGATGACGCGAGATGGAGTGGTTCAATCTGGGATGGACGAAGTCCGGCAAACGCTTCGCCCGGCCTGCGCGCACATCGCCGACGCGCGTGATGTTCTCGACGAAGCAGCGCAACAGCGCCATGCTGTCCTGGCATTTGCCCGGGACACACCTGTAGGCAGCGCCCTCAACGCGCCGGTGGTGAAAGCGCGCGCGTCCAGCGTTCGCGCTGTTCGTCTTCCAGCATCAGCAGGCTCTCCGGCGAGCCGTCTCAGCCGACAGTGCGAAGGTCTTGCAGCTGCTTCTGCAGCTCGGGCTTGGCAAGCACCTGGGGCGCGGCTTCCTGCAATGTGCGATTAGACGCGGTCTCCGAATTCGCGAGCGCCCAGAGGCTGAAGTGGTCGTCGGCCGTGTAGCCAGCCAGGGGCGCGCTCGCGCCCAGCGTCGGCCACCGCACTCCCTTGAGGCTTTGATCATGGCCGCATCCTCCCATAGGCCACGATGCCGATGCCGATGAAGCGCGACTGGAGCGTTTCCCGTTGAGTGACTCTATCGAAGGCGGTAACCGCCTGTGTTCTCCGCCTCCTCGTCGCGCCTGCTCGGATAGAACGGCTTTTTCTCGTTGAGCTCGTAAAACAGCAGGCCATGAATTCCCATCGCCTGCGCTTTGATTACTCGACGCGTCCAGAGCGCTTCGAACGCACTGTTGAGAGCTGCTTCATTGCTCTCACGTCCGTAGACCTCATCAATGAATGCGATGTCCTGGCCGTCGGGAAAAATGAGCGCGAATTCCTCGTCAGTAGCCGCGAAGATGTCGTACGCGCAGTTCACTGCACCGTCGATGACTTGAATGTTCTTCATGGAGAGTTCGTGGAGAGGGCGACCTCGGCACTTCGTGGACGAGTCCACCACTACCGTCGACAAAAAGCATCGGAAAGCTTTTCGAGGTCATCGAACTCCTCGGCAGCATCCGTCAGCGCGACGAGTCCTTTGATGGACGTTCGCTTGGAGATATACGGGTTGGCGGATAGGTAGCCGTAGAAGTTCCCTTCCTTGTCGACGACGGCGGGCGCATCAGTGCTGTACTTGTTCCAAGGCGATGCACTGTTGTATTTCGAACCATATGTGCCGTAAGGGTTCCAGATGCTGTCCGATTGATATCGTGAGCCGAATTGGCCGTAGGCATTGCAAACAGAGCCGCTGTCGTAGCTTCCGCAGTTCAAGCAGCCAAGAAACGTCTTATGGTCGGTGCCTCCAAAAAGCAAAAGCGCAGTCGTTTGCGCACAGGCAATAGAACCCAAACCTGACAGGCTGGCCATGGCCATCAACCGGAACAACCGCCGACAGTTGAACATGCCCTTCTCCATCGATTTTTCTGGAAACTACTTTCGCGTGCCCAATTGCGCTAGTTCCATAAACGAGGATATCTCACGGGCTGCCCAAAACGTTGGTGAGGCGCACGTAACTTCAGGCTCTGGCCGACCGAAGCCGTCGTTGCCTCGAAGCTTTGGCCCCCGAACGGAAGACCCATATTCTTCTATCCGAAGGAACGTCGATGATCGTGGTTGTCCAGAGCACGGCGCACGGCCATCAATTCGTCGAGAATCTTCTGCCGGTTGTGCGGCCTGCCGTTGAGCACCAGCGGTGACGGGTGATAGCACTCGAACACCTTAATCCTGTGGCCGGCTTCGCGTTCGATCAGATCCCTCACGCTCTTGTGCCGGGCCTTACGGCCCACGAGCACGACGGCGCTCAACGCTCGCAGCAGGCTGAGCAGTTCAGCCAGATGAGACGCAGCTTGCTTGAGATCGGCTACGCGCGCGGGCCGGATCTTGGTGAGTTCGGCGTTGCCGATATACCAAGGCACAACGTTCCAGAGGAGAGTCTCAGCGGGGGTGATGCTCGCTTCCGCAAGCAATTCGTTGAATGCTCTGGCCGTCTGATCGGGGTTGTGGCGAGAGATCAAGTCCGATTCAACGGCGCGCGGCCCGGGCGCTTCGAGCAGGAAGAGAACCCTGGCCGCCGAACCACCGTCCTTCGGATCAAAGGCAGGCACCTTCCTGTCGGGCCACTGAGCACGCAGGCGTTCAACAAACGGATCGAGCGCATTCACGCTTGATTTCCTGCCTGTCGCGGGAGATCGAGAGGTGTTCGTGGCGAAGTCATAGGGCGTGAATCTAACCTGCTTGCGAAGACCTAGCGTTGGTCGATATGCATCAGGTGCGCCGCTCATCCGGTGCACTGAGGAATCAGCCTCTGCGAGGGCAGCATTCGAGCTCCCTTTGAGGATGCCAGAGTCGGCACGGAAGGTCCGGTTCTGCCCGACATCGGCCCTTCAAGATTCTGCTCGTCCTGTGCCCGCCTCTCGCGAAAGTTCAGCGGTGCGCTCACGCATCTCAATCTGCAATCCGCCGCGGCGCTTGAACGGCCATTGCCGCAGCCACGCCTATCGTGCGCAGGACACCGGGTGCTTCCCGCAGCGAAATCAAGAAGGAGGGCGAAGCCCGGGGGACATTCGCGGAGGGAAGTACCCGGTGGCCTGTGCACGTGCCCTGAAGAGTTTCAGCGCAGCGCTTCGACCAGATCCAGCACCATGCGATCCGGCCCGAACACTTCGACCCCGTGCGCCAGCAAGGCATCCACAGCCTGCGCGATGCCATGGCTCGAAGAAGACTGCTCCGCCATGTCGTTGTAATACCCCAGGTCCTTCTTCGCATTCGCCATCGAGAACTTCAGCGAATCGGTGCTGCCCGTCAGCAGCTTGGGCTTGAGGCGCTCCAGCGCCACGCCGTTGCCGCCGCCCTTGGCGAGCACGTCCACGAACACCTCGGGCTTCACGCCGGCGCGCTGCGCGCAGGCCGCGGCCTCGCACAGCAGCGCGACGGTGCCCAGCGACACGAAGTTGTGCAGCAGCTTCATCGCATGGCCCGCGCCCACATCGCCGACGTGCGTGACGTTCTCGGCAAAGCAGCGCAGCAGCGGCAGGCACGAGGCCAGCACCTCGGCGTCGCCGCCCACCAGCAGGTTCAGGCGGCCTTCGGCGGCCTCCTTGGCGGTACGGGTCATCGGCGTGTCGAGGAAGCGGCCGCCCTTGGCGAGCACGGCCTGCGCGACCTTGGCGGTGGAGGCGGGCACGGCGGTGGAGCAGTCGATCACCACGGTGCCGGGGCGCAGCGTGGTCAGCGCGCCGTTGTCGCCGAGCATCACGGCCTCGACCTGCGGCGTGCCGGTGACGCACAGGATCAGCACGTCGACCTGCGCGGCCAGCGTGGCCACGTCTTTCACCGAGGTGGCACCGGCCTTCAGCAGGTCGTCGATCGGCTGGTTGCCCGCATGCTCCAGCACCGTGAGCTGGTGGCCGTGCTTGACGATGTTGCTGGCGATGCCGTGGCCCATCAGGCCGACGCCGACGAGGCCGACCTTGCGCGAGGTTTGTGGTTGCTGTTCAGTGGTGGTCATGAATTCATCCGTGCTTGATGGCGATGGTCTTGAGGGTCGTGAAGCCGAGCAGGGCCTCGAAGCCCTTCTCGCGGCCGAAGCCACTCGACTTCACGCCGCCGAAAGGCAGTTCTACACCACCCGCCGCCCCGTAATTGTTCACGAACACCTGGCCGCAATGCAGCTTGTGCGCCATGCGCAGCTGGCGCCCGCCGTCGCGCGTCCACACGCCGGCCACCAGGCCGAAGTCCGTGCCGTTGGCCAGGCGCACCGCCTCGGCCTCGTCGGCGAATGGCATCACGGCCAGCACCGGGCCGAAGACCTCGCGCTGGGCCAGGTCGCTGTCATGCGGCACGTCGCGAAACAGCACGGCCTCCTGGTAGTAGCCGGTGGACGGTGCCTGCGGCGACACGGTGCCGCGCGCCGCCACCTTCATGCCGCTCGCCTCGGCGGTCGCGACCATGTCGCGCACCTGGCGGAACTGCTTCTCGTTGATGAGCGGGCCCATGTCCAGGTCTTCGGCGGGCGTGCCCGCGCGCACGGCCGTGAAGCGCTTGGCGAGGCGCTGCACGACTTCTTCATAGATCGACTGCTCGACCAGCACGCGGCTGCCCGCGGAGCAGGTCTGGCCGGCGTTCTGGATGATGGCGTTGAGCAGCACGGGCTCGGCCGCGTCGAGGTCGGCGTCGGCGAACACGATCTGCGGCGACTTGCCGCCCAGCTCCAGCGTCACGGGGCAGTGGCGCTCGGCCGCGGCCAGGCCCACGCTGCGGCCGGTCATGGTCGAGCCGGTGAACGAGATGTGGTCGATGCCCGGATGCGCGCACAGCGCCGCGCCGGCTTCCTTGCCGTAGCCCGTGACCACGTTGAGCGCGCCGGCCGGAAAGCCGACCTCGGTCGCGATCTCGGCCAGGCGCAGCAGCGACAGGCTCGCGTCTTCGGCCGGCTTCATCACGCAGGCGTTGCCCGCGGCGAGCGAGGCGCCCACGCTGCGGCCCGCGATCTGCATCGGGTAGTTCCAGGGAATGATGTGGCCCGTCACGCCGTGCGGAATGCGCACCGTGAGCACGGTGTAGCCGCGCTCGTAGGGCAGGGTGTCGCCGTGCAGCTTGTCGCAGGCGCCGGCGTAGTACTCGAAGTAGCGTGCCAGCGCGGTCGCGTCGTTGCGCGCCACGCGCAGCGCCTTGCCGGTGTCGCGCGCCTCGAGCTGGGCCAGCTCTTCGTGGTGCTGCATCACGGCGGCGCCGAGCTTGGCGAGCAGCCGGCCGCGCTCGAGCGCGGTGGTGGCGCCCCAGGGGCCGTCGAAGTGCTCGCCCATGGCCTGGCGCGCGGCGCGCACGGCGGCGTCGATGTCGGCAGCGGTGCCGCGTGCGATCTCGCCGAATTTCTGGCCGTCGCTCGGGTCGATCACGTCGATGGTGGCGTTGCCTTCGGACGCCACGCGGCGGCCGTCGATGTAGTGGGTGGCGTTCATGGAAGGTGTGTCTCCGTGTGGCGGATCAGGTCGGATCAGATGGGTTCCGGCCAGGGTTTCTGTGCGTCGCGAATCTGTTCGAAGGCGCGGCTGAACTGCAGCACGCCCAGGTCGTCGAAGCGGCGGCCGGCCACCTGCAGGCCGATGGGCAGGCCCTCGGCCGAGTAGCCGCAGTTGACCGACGCAGCAGGCTGCTCCGACATGTTGTAGGGCACCGTGAAGCCGATGTGCTCCAGCGGCCGCATCGGGTCGTTGGTGGGCGAGGCATGGTCCGCGGGCGCGGGCATGTTGGGCGACACCGGCGAGATCACGAAGTCGTAGGCCTTGGTGGCGGCGACCGTGGCCGCGCGCGTGGCGACGAACTGGCTGTAGCCGTCGAAGACGTGCGCACCCGAGAAACCGGCGGCGCTCTCGGCCCACTCGCGGATGTACGGCAGGATCTTCGCGCGCTGCTCGGCGCTCATGGCCTGCATGTCCAGGCACGAGCGCATGCGCCAGAAGTGGTCCATGCCCTGCAGCATCTGCGGCGTCATGAAGGCGGGGATTTCCTCGACGTGCGCGCCGGCGGCCTCGATGCGCCTGGCGGCATCGCGCACGGCCTGCGCGATCTGCGGATCGAGCGGCAGGCCGCAGCCCGCGTCCATGTGCAGCGCCACGCGCTTGCCCTTGAGGAACGACGGATCGACCTCGAAGGCGTTCCAGTCGATCACGGGCGGCGGCAGTTCCGAATAGTCGCGGTCGTCGGGCTGCGCGACCGAAGCCATCATCAGCGCCGCATCGGCCACGGTGCGCGTCATCGGGCCGGCGCAGCGGCCCATGTAGGGCGAGCTCAGCGGAATGCGGCCGAAGCTGGGCTTGAGCGTGAAGATGCCGCACCAGCTCGCGGGCAGGCGCAGCGAACCGCCGATGTCGGTGCCCACGTGCAGCGGGCCGTAGCCTGCGGCGGCGGCTGCACCGGCGCCCGCGCTGGAACCGCCCGGCGTGCGCGAGGTGTCCCACGGGTTGCGCGAGAGGTCGTGAAAGCTCGACAGGCCCGACGACAGCATGCCCAGGTCGGGCATCGTGGTCTTGGCCACCATCACCGTGCCGTCGGCCTTCAGGCGCGCGGCGGGGGGCGAGTCGTAGCTCACCGGCACGAGCTCGTAGGCGGCGGTGCCCAGCGGCATCGGGTCGCCCTCGGTCGCGAGGTTTTCCTTGATGGTCACGGGCACGCCATCGAGCGTGCCGCGCGGCGTGCCGGCGCGCCAGCGTTGTTCGGAGGCACGCGCCTGCTCGAGTGCGGCTTCGGGGCGGAACAGCCAGGTGGCGCGCAGCTGCGGCTCGCAGGCCGCGATGCGTTCGTTGACCGCGCGCGTCACCTCGACCGGCGAGAGTTCCTTGGCGGCGTAGGCGGCGTGCAGTTCCTGCACACCCAGGGCATACAAAGGCTTCGTCATCGCCGCATCAACCCCACGAGATGGCAGCCAGGTCGTTCGCGACGATCGGCATGTTCGGCCACAGGCCCTTCACTTCCTTGCGCGCGACCGTGGGGAACACGGCCTGGAACAGGAAGCCGTTGACGGCGTCGTTGGCGAGCATCTTCTGCGCCTCGCCGAGCAGCGCGTTGCGCTTCTTCTCGTCGGGCTCGCTCTGGACCGAGGCGTACAGGTCGCGGAACTTCTTCGAGTCGTAGCCCCAGTAGTAGTCGGGCTCGGTGTACTTCACGAGGTCGAAGGGCTCCACGTGCGCGACGATGCTCAGGTCGAAGTCGTGCCCGCCGCCGAAGGTGCCGCTGAGCCACTGGGCCCATTCGACGTTCTGGATCTTGACGTTGATGCCGATGGCCGCGAGCTGGGCCGCGATCACCTCGCCGCCCTGGCGCGCGTACGAAGGCGGCGGCAGCGTCATGCGCAGCTCCAGCGGTGTCTTCACGCCCGCGTCGGCCAGCAGCTTCTTCGCCTTGGCGATGTCGAAGGGGTTGATGCCGGTGGTGTCGACATAGCCCGGCGCGCCGATCGGGTAGTGGCTGCCGATGGCCTTGCCGAAACCGTCGGCCGCGCCCTGAATCACCACGTTGCGGTCCACCGCGGCCAGGATGGCGCGGCGCACGCGCACGTCGTCCAGCGGCTTGCGCTTGTTGTTGATGGCCAGGATCACCTTGCTGCGCGTGCCCACTTCGAGCACGCGGAAGCGCGGGTTGGCGCGGAACTGGCCCACGCTGCGCGTGCCGGCGCGCGGGAAGATGTCGATGTCGCCGGCCATCAGCGCCGCGGTCTGCGCGGCCGAGTCGGACATGAACTTGAAGACGAACTTGTTGACCTTGGCCAGCGCCGGGTTGCGGTACGTCGGCGACTTCACCAGTGCGCAGGCCGAGCCGCGCTGCCAGCTGTCGAGCTTGTAGGGGCCGGTGCCCACGGGCTTGGTGGCGTTGGTGTCGGCGCTCTTGGGCTCGACGATGCAGGCGGTGGCCTGGCCCAGCATGAAGAGCAGGTCGGGGTTGGGTTGCGCGGTCGTGATGACCACGGTGTCGGCGTCGGGCGTCTTCAGGCTGATCTCGCTGAAGAAGCGCTTGTCCTTGTTGGTGCTCTTCTCGCCGGCCGCGCGCTCGAAGCTGAACTTGACGGCGGCCGCGTCGAAGGCCTCGCCGTTCTCGAACTTCACGCCCTTGCGCAGCTTGAAGGTGTGGGTCTTCAGGTCGGGCGACACGGTCCAGCTCTCGGCCAGCAGCGGCGTGACGCTGCCGTCGGCGTTGATCTTGGTCAGCGTCTCGAAGATGTTGTAGTGCGCGATCTCGGCAATGGCCGAGGCGGCGGCGGTGGTCGGGTCCAGGCCCGGCGGTTCCAGCGGCATGCCGATGGTCAGCATGTTCTTGCCGGTCTGGGCCTGCGCGAACAGCGGAAAGGCGCCGGGGATCGCGGCGGCGATGGCGGTGCCCATGAGGGTGCGTCGCTTCAACATTCGGGGGTTCTCCTGGAAGAAAAAGGGGCTGCCGGTTCGACCCGTTCGGGCCTACCGCGACGGCGTGTGCAGCACGGCCGACAGCAAGGTGCGTGTGTATGGGTGTTGCGCGTGGGCAAAAAGTTCGGCGGGCTGGCCGCGTTCCACGATCTGGCCCTTGAACACCACGCACACTTCGTCGCACAGGTGGTTGACCACCGCGAGGTCGTGGCTGATGAGCAGGTAGCTGATGCCGAACTGCTGCTGCAGGTCCTGCATGAGGTTGAGCACCTGGGCCTGCACGGACACGTCGAGCGCGCTCACCGGTTCGTCGGCCACGATGAGCTTGGGGCGCGTGATGAGCGCGCGTGCGATGGCGATGCGCTGGCGCTGTCCGCCGGAGAACTCGTGCGGGTACTTGTCGAGGTCGGTGGTGCGCAGGCCCACGGCGGCGAGGGCTTCGGCGGCGCGTTCGCGCTGCTCGGCGCGGCGCGTTTCGGCCAGCGCTTCGAGCGGCTCGGCGACGATGCGGGCGACGGTCTGGCGCGGATCGAGCGAACCGTACGGGTCTTGAAAGACCATCTGGAAGTCGCGCCGCGCGGTGCGCAGCTCGGCCTTCGAGAGTGCGTGCAGGTTGCGGCCTTCGAGGGCGACGCTGCCAGAGGTCGGCGTGTCCAGCGCCATCACGAGGCGTGCGATGGTGGACTTGCCCGATCCCGATTCGCCGACGATGCCCACGCTCTTGCCGGCTTGCACCTCGAAGCTCACGCCGTTGAGGGCCTTCACGGTGGGGGGCGGGCCGAAGAGTTTTTCGCGCGGCAGGGCGTAGTGCCGCACGAGGTCGGTCACCTGCAGCAGCGGGGGGGAGGCAGAAGACGTCGAAGTCATCGGGGTGCTCATGCGGCGGCCAGCGTGGCGTGCGCGGCGACGGCGTCGAGGTGCAGGCAGCTCACCGCATGGCCGTTGGGTTGGCGGGCCACCGGCGGTTTCGTGGTGTGGCAGGCGTCGGTCGTGAAGTCGCAGCGGCCCGCGAAGCCGCAGCCGCGCGGAATGTCGACCAGCTCGGGCACGCTGCCGCGGATGGTGGGCAGCCGGCCCGCGCGCACGGCGCCGAGCGCGGGGCGCGCGGCGAACAGGCCGCGCGTGTAAGGGTGGGCGCGGTCGGCAAAGACCGTCTCGGTCGGGCCGCTTTCCACCGCGCTGCCGCCGTACATCACGAGCATGCGCTGCACGCTGCTGGCGATCACGCCGAGGTCGTGCGAGATGAGGATCAGCGCCATGCCCATTTCGGCGACCAGGCCCTGGATCAGGTCGAGCACCTGCTTCTGGATCGTCACGTCGAGCGCGGTGGTGGGCTCGTCGGCAATCAGCAGGTCGGGGCCGCAGGCCAGCGCCATCGCGATGCCGATGCGCTGGCGTTGCCCGCCGGAGAACTGGTGCGGGTAGGCGTCGAGGCGCGAGGCGGCGTCGGGAATGCCGACGCGGTCGAGCAGGTCAAGCGCCTCCTTGCGCGCCTGCGCCTTGGTGAGGCCGCGGTGCAGCATCAGCGGCTCGCCGACCTGGCGCGCGATGGTGTGCACGGGGTTCAGGGCCGTCATCGGCTCCTGGAAGATCATGCCGATGCGGTTGCCGCGCAGCTGGCACAGCTGCTTTTCGGGCAGGCCGACGAGTTCCTGGCCGTCGAGCTTGATGCTGCCCGTGACCTTGGCGGTGGAGGGCAGCAGGCCCATGAGCGACATGACGGTGATCGACTTGCCGCAGCCCGACTCGCCCACGATGCCCAGCGTTTCGCCGCGCTCCAGCGAAAAGGAAATGCCGCGCACGGCTTCGGCCGGGCCGCGCTGTGTCTGCAGGCCGATGTGGAGGTCGTTGACTTCGAGAAGGGGCATGGCGGTCTACCTTGCGCGCGCCAGGCGCGGATCGAGCAGGTCGCGCAGACCGTCGCCCAGCAGGTTGAGGCCGAGCACCGCGAAGGCGATGGCCATGCCGGGGAAGACGGCCAGCAGCGGCTGCTGGAACATGAGGGTCTGGGCTTCGCTGAGCATGCGGCCCCATGAAGGCTGTGGCGGTTGCGTGCCGAGGCCGAGGTACGACAGCGCAGCTTCGGCCAGGATCGCGATGGCGAAGCGGATCGTGATCTGCACGATCAGCACCGCCGAGATGTTCGGCAGCACGTGCTGCATGGTGATCGCGAAGCTGCCCTTGCCGCAGGCGCGTGCGGCGGCCACGTACTCGCGCGACCAGATGGCGTTGGCCGAAGCGCGCGTGATGCGCGCGAAGGTCGGGATGTTGTAGATGCCGATCGCGATGATCGCGTTGACGATGCCGGCGCCGAACACGGCGGTCATCATGATGGCCGAGAGGATGGCGGGGAAGGCGAGCGTGAAGTCCGAGAGGCGCATCACGGCCTCTTCGACCCAGCCGCGTTTCGCAGCAGCGAGCAGGCCCAGCGCGGTGCCGACGACGAGGCCGATGCCCACGGCGATCACGCCCACGAGGATGGAGGCGCGCGCGCCCACCAGCAGCAGCGAGGCCACGTCACGACCGAAGGCATCGGTGCCGAGCCAGTGCGTGGCCGAGGGGCCCTGCATCTTGTTGGCCATGTCCATCGCGTAGGGCGACCACGGCGTCCAGACGAAGGAGATCAGAGCCGCCAGCAACAGCAGCAGCGCGAACACGCCGCCGATGACGAAGCTGCGGTGCTTGACCGCGCGGCGCCAGAAGCCAGGGGCGAGGGGCGCGGCGGATGCGGGCACGGAGGAAGGGGAGAGGATGGCGCTCATATGTCGCTCGCCTTGATGCGCGGGTCGATCACGGCGTAGAGCACATCGACCACGAAGTTCACGATGACGACCATGGCTGCGAGCAGCATCACGCAGTTGCGCACCACGATCAGGTCGCGGTTGCTGATGGCCTGGAAGATCAGGCGGCCCAGGCCGGGCAGGTAGAACACGTTCTCCACAACGATGGTGCCGGCCAGTAGTTCGGAGAACTGCATGCCCATGACGGTGATGACGGGGATCATCGCGTTGCGCAGCACGTGGGTCCACAGCACCATGCGCTGGGACACGCCCTTGGCGCGTGCGGTGCGAACGAAGTCTTCGCGCATCACCTCGAGCACGGCCGAGCGCGTGATGCGCGCGAGGATCGCGGCCTGCACCACGGCCAGCGACAGTGCCGGCAGCAGCAGCGACTTCAATCCAGCCAGGATGCCTTCACCCCAGCCTTCAAAACCCCCGGCGGAGAACCACTGCAGCTGCACCGAGAACACCAGGATCAGCAGGATCGCGAACCAGAAGTTGGGGATGGCGATGCCGACCTGGGCCATGCCCATGAGGCCGACGTCGCCGAGCTTGTTGTGGCGTGCGGCGGCGGTGACACCGACGAGCAATGCAATGACGACGGTCAGGGCCATGGCCATCACGGCCAGCGGCACAGTGAGCGCCAGGCGTTCGAGGATCAAGTCGATGACGGGCGAGCTGTAGGCGTAGCTGTCGCCGAGGTTGCCGGTGAGCAGGCCGCCGATCCAGTGCCAGTAGCGGGTCCACGCGGGCTGGTCCAGGCCGAGCTTGGTGGCCAGGGCGGCGACGGCATCGGGCGAGGCGTCGGGGCCCATGAGCATCTGCGCGGCATTGCCGGGGAGAATTTCGAGCACCAGGAACACGATGACGGACGCGCCGATCAGCGTGCCGATGAGCGTCAAGGTGCGCTTGAGCAGGAACAGGCCCATGGTTCAGTGGCTCCGTTGTTTATCGCTGTTCAGGGCGTGTGCCCAGGCCACCGGGTACTTCCCTCCGCGAATGTCCCCCGGCCTGCGGCCTCCTCCTTGATTTCGCTGCGGGAAGCACCCAGTGCCCTGAGCACGGGGACGCAGCGCGTTTCGCTTGACGCGAGAGAGAAGGCCGGGAGGTGTCATGCCGAAGCGATGCACTCGGCGATCGCACGCCCCACGTCCACCGTGTTGGCGGTGCCGCCCATGTCGCGCGTGCGCGGGCCTTCGCTGAGCACGGTCTCGATCGCCGAGAGCACGGCCGCCGAGGCCTGTGCGTACACGGGGTCGTTGTCGCCCAGGTGGTCGAGCATGAGCGCGGCCGACCAGATCTGGCCGATGGGGTTGGCGATGCCCTTGCCTGCGATGTCAGGGGCCGAGCCGTGCACGGGTTCGAACAGCGAGGGGAACTTGCGTTCGGGGTTCAGGTTGGCCGAGGGCGCGATGCCGATGGTGCCGGTGCAGGCCGGGCCCAGGTCGGAGAGGATGTCGCCGAACAGGTTGGAGGCGACGACCACGTCGAACCAGTCGGGGTGCTGCACGAAGTGCGCGCACAGGATGTCGATGTGGTACTTGCTCGTGGCCACGTCGGGGTAGCGCGTGGCGATCTCGGCCAGGCGCTCGTCCCAGTAGGGCATGGTGATCGAGATGCCGTTCGACTTGGTGGCGGCCACCAGGTTCTTGCGCTTGCGGCGGTTGGCGAGCTGGAATGCGTAGTCGATGATGCGGTCCACGCCCACGCGGGTGAACACGGCTTCCTGGATCGCCATCTCGCGCGGCGTGCCTTCGAACAGGCGCCCGCCCACCGAGGTGTATTCGCCTTCGGTGTTCTCGCGCACGACGAGGAAGTCGATGTCGCCGGGCTTGCGGTGCGCCAGCGGGCCCGGCACGCCAGGCATCAGGCGCACGGGGCGCAGGTTGACGTACTGGTCGAAGTCGCGGCGGATCTTGATGAGCAGGCCCCACACGGCGATGTGGTCGGGCACCTTGGCGGGGTCGCCCACGGCGCCGAAGTAGATGGCGTCGTGGCCCTGGATCTTGTCGGCCCAGTCGGCCGGCATCATCAGGCCGGTGCGCACGTAGTGGTCGGAACCCCAGTCGAAATGGTCGTACGCGAAATCGATGCCGAAGCGCCGACTGACCGCGTCGAGCACGCGAAGGCCCTCGGGCATGACTTCGACGCCGATGCCGTCTCCGGGAATGACGGCAATCCTGTGCTTTTGCTTCTGCTGCATTGACTCAACCTGTTCCTGAACCGTTTCGATAAGAGCGCCGACGCTTGTGACACCGGGCCGTCAAAAAATTCTAGGAGCGGGTGAGGCGCGCGCGATGGGGGTTGGCACCCACCGGGCATTGACAAAAAGCGAAGGCCAAAACGCCAGAACACAGCGGAAGATAAGAAATTGATGGTCATCGAACTGACTTGAGCTTCGAAAAATTAGAAGGCGCCGGGGGCGGAAAACCCGCATCCGGGCACCCGCCCAAAGGGCCTGCGTACCATCGTGCCCATGCGAACACTTCCACTCCCCACCGGCGGCGAGATGCCGGTTCTCGGTCTCGGCACCTGGCGCATGGGCGAAGACGCCACCCGCCGCACGGCCGAGGTGGCCGCGGTGCGCGAGGCCATCGGCCTGGGCTACCGCCTGATCGACACGGCCGAGATGTACGGCGAGGGAGGCGCAGAGACCGTGGTCGGCCAGGCCGTGGCCGAGGCGCTGCGCGCGGGCGATGTGCGGCGCGAAGACCTCTTCATCGTCAGCAAGGTCTACCCGCACAACGCCAGCCGCCGCGGCACGGGCCAGGCCTGCGAGCGCAGCCTGGCGCGGCTGGGGCTGGAGCGCATCGACCTGTACCTGCTGCACTGGCGCGGCAACCACCCGTTGGCGCACACGGTCGAGGCGATGCACGAACTGGTGGCGGCCGGCCGCATCGGTCATTGGGGCGTGAGCAACTTCGACACCGACGACATGCAGGAGCTGGCGCAGGTCGTGGGCACCGGCCCGGCCTGCGCGGCCAACCAGGTGTACCTGTCGCTCGGCCAGCGCGGCCCCGAGTTCGACCTGCTGCCCTGGCAGCGCGAACGCGGCATGCCGCTGATGGCCTACAGCCCGATCGACCAGGGCGCGCTGGCGGGCGACGAGGCACTGGGCCGGCTGGCGGCCGACCTCGGCGTGAGCGCCGCGCAACTGGCGCTGGCCGCGGTCATCGCGCGCCCGGGCGTGGCGGCGATTCCGAAGGCGGTGCGCAGCGCACACCTGAAAGAAAACAGGGCCGCCGCCGAGCTGCAGCTCGATGCGACGACCCTGGCGGCGCTGGACCGGATCTATCCGGTGCCCAAGCGCAAGACGCCGTTGGCGATGATCTAGTCAGAGCACGTTCTGGCTTCGGCTCAGTGCGCGTCGGCGTGCTTGGCCGCCGCGATCACCGCCTCTTCGTCGTGCTTCGCACCGTTGAGGAACAGGTTCAGCAGCACGGCCGTGATCGACGCCAGCAGGATGCCCGACTCGATCAGCGAGTGGATCGAGTGCGGCATCCACTGCTTGAAGTTGGGGGCGATCAGCGGAATCATGCCGACGCCGATCGACACGGCGACGATCATGGCGTTGTGGCGGTTGGTCTTGAAGTCCACGCCCGACAGGATGCGGATGCCGGTGGCGGCCACCATGCCGAACATCACGAGGCCCGCGCCGCCGAGCACCACGGTGGGCAGCGACTCGACCAGCGCGGCCATCTTCGGCAGCAGGCCCAGCACGATCAGGATCACGCCGCCGGCCACGCACACGTAGCGGCTCTTGATGCCGGTGACGGCCACCAGGCCCACGTTCTGCGAGAAGCTGGTGTACGGGAAGGTGTTGAAGATGCCGCCGATGAGCGTGCCCAGGCCGTCGGTGCGCAGGCCCTTGGCCAGGTCTTGCTGGCTGATCTTGCGGTCGGTCATTTCGCCCAGCGCGAGGAACATGCCGGTCGATTCGATCATCACGACGATCATGATGAGCGTCATCGTGAGGATCAGGATCGGGTCGAACAGCGGCATGCCGAAGTGGAAGGGCAGCACGACGTCGACCCAGGCGGCCTTGCCGACTTTTTCGTAGGTCATGAGGCCGGTGAGCGAGGCCACCACCGCGCCGATCACGATGCCCAGCAGCACTGAGATGTTGGCGATGAAGCCCTTGGCGTACTTCACGATCAGGAGGATCGACACCAGCACCAGCGCGGCCACGCCGAAGCCCGACAGGTCGGCGTACTTGGGGTTGGGCACGGTGGGCATGATGGCGAAGCCCTTGGGCACCGCGGGGATCGAGCTGCCCGGCGAGGTGACCTCGGCCAGCCACTTGGCGTACACCGGGTCGACCAGCGCGGGCGCCGTCGGGCCCACGGGGTTGCCGAAGATCCAGTTGATGCCCACGCGCATCAGGCTGATGCCGATGACCGCGATGATCGTGCCCGTCACCACCGGCGGAAAGAACCGCAGCATGCGGCTCACCAATGGCGCGATCAGTATCGATATCACCCCCGCGCCGATGATGGCGCCGAACAGCAGCTGCGCTCCGTTCTGCCCGGGGTTGGCGTTGGCGATGGCGACCATGGGCGCCACCGAGGCGAAGGTCACACCCATCATCACGGGCAGCTTGATGCCGAACCATTGCGTGGCGCCCAGCGCCTGGATCAGCGTGGCGATGCCGCAGCAGAACAGATCGGCCGAGATCAGCAGCGCGACCTCGTCGGGCGAGAGTTTGAGCGCGCGGCCCACGATGAGCGGCACCGCGACGGCGCCCGCATACATCACGAGCACGTGCTGCAGGCCGAGGGCCGCGAGCTTGCCCGAAGGCAGGCGCTGGTCCACGGGATGGACATTGCTGGAAAGGGAATCTGCCGTCATCGTTGTCTCCTGGCGCGGCGAGGGGAACGGAGCAGTGATGCGCGTCGCAGAGCCGTCGCGCACACCAGTTGTGTACGCGAAACTGTATACAATTTATGCGGCAATCCGGATTCAGGTAAACCCGAATCCGGCGAAGAAGCGCTGTAGGAGGCGCGCGCCGAGGCCTCCGGCGTTTCGGCCGGCGCTCAGGTCGGGGGAGTGGGGCGCGTCAGCGATGCTGGCTCAGGCCAGCAGCGCTTTGACCAGGTCGAGCTGGCGGTCGGGCTTCTCGGTGCCCAGTTCGAGGCTGGCCTCGATGCGTTCGAGGTGCTCGATCATGCAGGTCACGGCCGCTTCGACGTCGCCCTTGCGGCACAGGCGCAGGAAGTCGGAATGCTCGTCGGACGAGCAGTGCGGGTCGTTCGACGAGTGGTAGAGCATCGCGATCAGCGAGCTGCGCGCCACCAGTTCGCGCACCATCTCGGCCAGTGTGTGGTTGCCGGTGGCTTCGGCCAGCGCCACATGGAAGTCGCCCAGCAATTTCTCGCGCACCGTGCCCATGGTGGTGCTCTGGCGCAGCGCGGTGCGTTCGAACTTGATGTGCTGCTCGAGCGTCTGGTAGTCGCGCGGCCGGGCGTTGGCGATGAACAGGCGCACCACCTCGCGCTCGAGGATGCGGCGCACGGCGAACACCTCGCGCGCCTCGTCCACCGTGGGCTGGCAGACGAAGGCTCCCTTGTCGGGAATCATCTCGATGAGCTTGTCCTTCGACAGCATCAGGAGCGCCGCGCGCACCTTGGTGCGGCTCACCGAGTAGACGCGGCCCAGCGCCTCTTCGCGCAGCCAGGTGCCGGGCGGCAGGCGCTTCTCGACGATCGCGGTGGCGATGTCGTTGGCGATGCTTTCGATGGAACTGTTCTTGTCGGCCGGCGCCGTGCCGTTCTCGGCCGGTGCGGCAACGGGGGCGGCGGAAGGGACGGAGGTTTTGGAACTGGCGCGGGGCATCCGTCGATTGTGGCTCAGCGCGTGAGGGTGAAGGCCTCGAGCGCGCCGATCATGGGCTTGGGCAAGGGCCTTGCCAGCTCGCCGCGCTTGCTGGTGCGCAGCTTCAGCGCCACCAGCGATTCGATGAGCTTGGTGCCCGCGGCCACGCCGTCGATCACCGGCACGCCGAGCACCTGCTCGATGTGCGCGCACAGGTCGGTCATGCCGGCGCAGCCGAGCACGATGCAGTCGGCACCGTCTTCTTCGAGCGCGCGCCGGCATTCGTCGACGATGCGCTCGCGGGCGTTGGAGCCCGGCTCTTCCAGCTCGAGCACCGGCAGCTCGCAAGCGCGCACGTTGGCGCAGAAGCGCTCCATGCCGTAGATCTCGGCCAGGTGCCAGGCCTGGCCCATGGTGCGGGCCAGCGTGGTGACCACACTGAAGCGGCTGCCGATCATGCTGGCCAGGTGCATCGCCGCCTCGGCGATGCCGACCACGGGGCCGCGCGCCAGCTCGCGTGCGGCTTTGAGGCCCGGGTCGCCGAAGCAGGCGATCACGTAGCCGTCGATGCCGTCGCGCTCACCCGCGGCGATCTCCTGCAGCAACCCCGGCACGGCCAGCGCCTCGTCGTAGTGGCTCTCGATGGAGACCGGCCCCATGGCCGGGCTCACGGCCACGATCTCGGTGCCGGCGTGCGCCACCGCGCGAGCGCAGGCACCGATCTTCTCGGTCATGCTCCAGGTGGTGTTGGGGTTGATGATCTTGATGCGCACGGCGCAGTCCCTTCTTCGGTCAGTTTTTCAAGTCTTGTTGTTGCGGTTCAAGAGCACGTAGAGCACGAAGCCCAGGCCCATGCCGATGAACCACGCATAGTTGGCGGCGCCGCGCAGCGTCGGCACCATCACGCACAGGATGGGCACGAGGGCCGACGGCACCAGCGCCTGGATCGCCTTCGGGTTGTAGCCGCCGCTGTACCAGTACTTGCCCTGCTTGCTCATGGTGTAGAGCGAGTCGACGTCGATCTGCTGCTTGCGCACGATGTAGTAGTCGGCAATCAGGATGCCGAACAGCGGCCCGATGAACGAGCCCAGCACGTCCAGCGTGTAGTGAATGACCTCGGGGCTGTTGTAAAGGTTCCAGGGCGTGAGAAACACCGAGCCCACCGCGGCGATCATGCCGCCCGTGCGCCAGCTGATGTGCTGCGGCGCCACGTTCGAGAAGTCGAAGGCCGGCGACACGAAGTTGGCCACGATGTTGATGCCGATGGTGGCGATCATGAAGGTCAGCGCGCCCAGCACCACGGCCGTGGTGCTGTCGATCTTGCCCACGGTGTGCACCGGGTCGGTGATCAGTTCACCAAAAACGGGCAGCGTGGCGGCCGTGGTGATCACGGTGAGCAGCGAGAAGAACACGAAGTTGATCGGCAGGCCCCAGAAGTTGCCCTTCTTCACCGCGTCGAAGCTCTTGCCGTAGCGCGAGAAGTCGCCGAAGTTGAGCATCGGGCCGCTGAAGTAGCTCACCACCAGCGCGATGGCCGAGAGCATCACCGGCAGCGCGTCCCAGCCCTGGAACTTGATGCCGCCCAGGTTCAGGTCGATGTTGCTCCAGCCGGCCTTCCACACCAACCAGCCGCACAGCACGGCCATCACCACGTACACCGCCGGGCCGGCCCAGTCGATGAACTTGCGAATCGCTTCCATGCCGTGCCAGAACACGAAGGCCTGCAGCACCCACATGACCATGAACGCCACCCAGCCCAGGGCCGAGAGCCCGACGAAGCCGTACTGCGCCACGTCGGCGTACGGCGCCAGGCCCGGCGCCATGTGCAGCGCCAGCACCATGAAGGCGGCGGAGGCCAGGTAGGTCTGCACGCCGTACCAGGCCACCGCGATCAGCCCGCGGATGATGGCCGGGATGTTGGCGCCCAGCACCCCGAACGAGGCGCGGCACACCACGGGGTAGGGCACGCCCGTCACCTGGCTGGGCTTGGCCACCAGGTTGCAGAAGACCTGCACGATCACGATGCCCACCAGCAGCGCCACCAGCACCTGCCAGCTCGACAGGCCCAGCGCGAACAGGCTGCCGGCCGTGATGTAGCCGCCCACGCTGTGCACGTCGGACATCCAGAACGCAAAGATGTTGTATTGACCCCAGGTCTGCTTCTTCAGCGGGGCGAGGTCCTCGTTGGTCAGGCGCGGGTCGTAGCCCGGCTTGATGAGGGCATTCGATTCCGCGTGCGGCGCGATGCCGGCTTCGCTGGCCCCCGCGGGGGCATGGCTGGCGACTGTGCTCATGGTCTTTCCTCGTACTTGGTTGGGATGAGGGACTTTTTGACGCAAATTTCGCGCCGTCTTTATGGGTGCGTTATTTGTATACAAAAATTGAACTCAATCAAGGCCATGCGGGGAATCATATATCCGTAGATTCCCTGATGCGGACGGGCCGGGGCAAAGAAAAAGCGCCATGCCCCGCGAGGGACATGGCGCCTTGGAGGGGCCGGGGCGGGGTGGGGCTTACTGCGCCGCCACCTTCTGCGCGTTCAGGCCAGCAGGTCGCTCAGCGTGCGCGCCACCACCTTGGTCGCGCGGCGCAGGTCTTCGAGCACCACGCGCTCGTCGCTGCGCTTGGCGTGCGACTCGAGCACGGTGCGCGGGCCGGCGCCGTAGATCACGCCCGGAATGCCGGCTTCGACGTACAGGCGCACGTCGGTGTACAGCGGCGTGCCCATGGCCTTGATGGGTTCGCCGAACAGTTCGCCGCCGTGCTTCTGGATCGCGTCGACCAGCGGCTTGTTGCCGGCCAGCGGCTTCATCGAGTTGGCGAGCAGCATGCGCTTGATCTCGACCGTGATGCCCGCGCTTTCGGCGGCGGCATCGGCGATCACCTGGCGGATGTTGGCTTCGACCTCGACCGGGTTCTCTTCGGGGATCATGCGGCGGTCGAGCTTGAACACGACCTTGCCGGGCACGACGTTGGTGTTGGTGCCGCCCTCGATGCGGCCCACGTTCAGGTACGGGTGCGTGATGCCCTCGACCTTCGACGTGACCTTCTGGTAGAGCGTGTTCTGCGCGTACAGCGCGTTCAGGATCTTGGTGGCGCCCTGCAGCGCGTCGATGCCGGTGGTGGGCACGGCGGCGTGGGCCATCTTGCCGTGCACGGTCACTTCCATCTGCAGGCAGCCGTTGTGGGCGGTGACCACTTCGTAGCTGAAGCCGGCCGCGATCATGAGGTCGGGCTTGGTCAGGCCCTTCTCGAGCAGCCAGCCTGGGCCGAGGATGCCGCCGAACTCTTCGTCGTAGGTGAAGTGCAGCTCGATGCTGCCCTGGGTGGGCTTGGCCACGGCCTCGAGGGCGCGCAGCGCGAAGGTGAAGCTGGCGAAGTCGCTCTTGCTGACGGCGGCGGCGCGGCCGTAGAGGCTGCCATCGACGATCTCGCCGCCGTACGGGTCGTGCGTCCAGCCTTCGCCGGGCGGCACCACGTCGCCATGGGCGTTGAGCGCCACGGTGCGACCACCGTTGCCGTAGGTGCGGCGCACGATCAGGTTGGTGATCGATTCGAGGCCGTAGTCCTTCACCTCTTGCGCGGGCACGGCGTGCTTCTCGGCGTCGAGGCCGAAGTCCTTCAGCAGCTCGGCGGTGCGCTCGGCGTGCGGCGCGTTGTTGCCGGGCGGCGTGTCGGTGGGCACCTGCACCAGTTGCTGCAGGAATTGCACTTCCTCGTCGAAGTGGGCGTCGATCCAGGCGTCGAGTTTGGCGTAGTCGGTCATGGTGGTTGTTCTTGTGGGGTCGGTCAGTGGGCTTGTTCGGCGGCGAGGTTGTCCAGCAGAAGCTGGAAGGCTTGCACGGCCAATTGAATGTCGTCGTTGGTGCTCGACTCGAGCGGGTTGTGGCTGATGCCCGAGTTGATGCCGCGCACGAAGAGCATGGCCTGCGGCATCACCTCGTGCAGCTTCATGGCGTCGTGGCCGGCGCCGCTGGGCATGCGGAAAAGCGGAATGCCCAGCGCGTCGACGGCCTGTTCCCAGCGCTGCTGCCAGGCGGGTTCGCTCGGCGCGGCGGCGGCGCGCATGGTTTCCTCGAGCTCGTAGCGCACGCCGCGGCGTTCGCAGATGTCCTTCAGCGCGGCGACCACGTCGTTCGCCAGCGCGTCGCGCTGCGCGTTGTTGGGCGCGCGCAGGTCGAGGCTGAACTTGCAGCGGCCGGGCACGACGTTGATCGAGCCGCTCGGCACTTCGAGCATGCCGACGGTGCCGACCGAGTCGCCGTCTTTCGCGGCGCGCTGCTCGGTGTAGAGGATGAGTTCGGCCACGGCTGCGGCGGCGTCGCGGCGGCGGTCCATGGGCGTGGTGCCGGCGTGGCTGGCCATGCCGATGACTTCGCCCACGTAGCGCACGCTGCCGTTGATGGAGGTGACGATGCCCAGCGGCAGGTCGAGCTCGGTGAGCACGGGGCCCTGCTCGATGTGCACCTCGACAAAGCCGAGGTAGCGCGCCGGGTCGCGCTGGATCTTCGGAATGTCTTCTTCCTTCAGGCCGGCGTGCTGCATGGCCTCGCGCATGGTGATGCCGTCGGCATCTTTCTGGTCGAGCCAGCGCTGGTCGAAGTGGCCGATGAGCGCGCCCGAGCCGAGGAAGGTGGCCTTGTAGCGCTGGCCTTCTTCTTCGGCGAAGCCGACGACCTCGAAGGCGAAGGGCAGGCGGCGGTTCTGGCGCTTGAGTTCGCGCACGCAGGCCATGGGCACGAAGATGCCCAGGCGGCCGTCGTACTTGCCGCCGTTGCGCACGGTGTCGTAGTGCGAGCCGGTGAGCAGAGTCTTGGCGTCGGGCGTGGCGCCTTCGTAGCGGCCGACCACGTTGCCTACGGCATCGATGTGCACGGAGTCGAAGCCGCAGTCGCGCATCCAGCCCGAGATGTTCGCGGCGCAGGCACGGTGCGCGTCGGTCAGGTACGTAACGGTGAGCTGGCCCTTCTCGGCATAGCCGGGGTCGGTGTGCACCGACAGCTGCTCCTGCCAGTCCCACACGTCGTTGCCGAGCGTGATGTCGGCGCCGAACTTGTCGTTCAGGCGGATCTCGGCGATGCGGTGGATGTTGCGCAGCGCCTCGCCGAGCTCGAAGCTCGGGTGGTTGTGCAGCCGGCGCGCGAAGGTCTCGATGATCTCGCGCTTGGCCAGGCCCGTGCCGCGCGGGCCGCGCACCGCCAGGATGAAAGGGAAGCCGAACTTGGCGTTGTAGTCGGCGTTGAGCTTCTGGATCTGCGCGAACTCTTCGGGCGTGCAGTCGGTCAGGCCGGCCTTGTTCTGCTCGTTGGTCGACTCGGCGGTGAGCGTCTTGCTGACCATGGCCTTGCCGGCGAGCTCGGGGTGGGCGCGGATCAGGCCGATCTGTTCGTCGGCCGACGAGGCGGCCAGTGCCTGCACCAGCGCATGCTTGAGGTGCGCGAGCGAGCGGAAGGGGCGCTGCACCAGCGCGCGCTGCGCGATCCAGGGCGAGTGTTCGTACACACCGTCGAGCATGGCGACGGCAGCGGCCGGCCCCGCGGCGTTGAGTTGGGCAAGGGTGAGGAGAGGGGGGCTCATGATGCGGCTCCGGCTTCGAAAGGATGTGCCTGCTTCCAGTGGCGTGCGATGTCGACGCGGCGGCAGACCCAGACCTTGTCGTGCGTGGCGATGTGATCGAGAAAGCGCTGCAGCGCCGTGATGCGGCCGGGGCGGCCGAGCAGGCGGCAGTGCATGCCGATGCTCATCATCTTGGGGCTGTCGTCGCCGTTCGGGTCGCCTTCGGCGTACAGCGCGTCGAAGGTGTCCTTCATGTACTGGAAGAACGGGTCGGCGTGCGAGTAGCCCTGCGGCAGCGCGAAGCGCATGTCGTTGCAGTCGAGCGTGTAGGGCACGATGAGCTGGGGCACGACGCTGCCGTCGGTCTTTTGCACCTTCATCCAGAAGGGCAGGTCGTCGCCGTAGTAGTCGCTGTCGTACTCGAAGCCGCCGTAGTCGGCCACGAGGCGGCGCGTGCGCGGGCTGTCGCGGCCGGTGTACCAGCCGAGCGCGCGCTCGCCGGTGAGCTTTTCGATGGCTTCCATGCCCAGGCGCATGTGCTCGCGCTCGGTGGCTTCATCGAGGTTCTGGTAGTGGATCCAGCGCCAGCCGTGGCAGGCGATCTCGTGGCCCAGTTCCTTGAAGGCGGCGGTGAGTTCGGGGTAGCGTTCCAGCGCCATGCCCACGCCGAAGACCGTGAGCGGGAGGCCGCGCTTTTCGAACTCGCGCAGGATGCGCCACACGCCGGCGCGCGAGCCGTACTCGTAGATGCCTTCCATGCTGATGTGCCGGTCGGGGAAGCTCGCCGGATTGAACATCTCGGAAAGGAACTGCTCGGAGCCCGCGTCGCCGTGCAGCGTGGCGTTCTCGCCGCCTTCTTCGTAATTGAGGACGAACTGCACCGCCACGCGCGCACCGCCGGGCCAGCGGGCATGGGGCGGGTTGCGGCCGTAGCCGATCAGGTCGCGCGGGTAGGGCAGGGTGGTGTCGTAGACGGTCATGGTGTGGATCAGGACAGCGCGAGGGAGATGTCGTTGGTCGGGACCTTGCGGTCGAAGGTGAGGTTGGCCTCGACGTGTTCCAGGTGCTCGGTCATGAGGCGCACGGCGAGTTCCTCGTCGCGCGCGGCCAGCGCTTTCACGATGTCGGCGTGCTCGTCGTTGGAGTGCTCGGCGGCGCTGGTGCTCTGGTACATGAGCGTGATGAGGGCGCAGCGCGAGATCAGCTCGCCCAATATTTGCGCCAGCACCTGGTTGCCCATGAGCTCGGCCATGCGCACGTGGAAGTCGCCCAAGAGCTCGGTGCGGCCCGACACGTCTTCGCCGCCGACGGCCGATTTCTCGAGCGCCACGTGCTCCTTGAGCGCCTTGATCTTGGCGGGCGTGACGCTGCGCACGAAGGCGCGGGTCATCTCGGCCTCGAGCATGCGGCGCACGGCGAACACCTGCTTGGCCTCGTCGACGGCGGGTGCGGCCACGAAGGCGCCGCGCGCCGGCTCGAGCCGGATCAGCTTGTTCTGCGAGAGCTGGAACAGCGCCTGGCGCACCAAGGTGCGCGACACGCCGAAGTGATCGGCCAGCTTCTGCTCGGCGAGCTTGGTGCCGGGCTGAAGGCGGTGCTCGACGATGGCCTTCGTGAGGGCATCGACGATCGAACGGGTGGTGGAGGACTCCATGTTTTTCATGATAGACCCAAAGCCGGTAACTGTATACACTTTTGTCCACCGGAATTTCCCGCACCCCGATCTCACCGATCCGACACCCTTTGAAGGAGGCCCCATGGGCTTGAGCACTCACGTACTGGACACGATGCACGGCGGCCCCGCGGCCGGCATGGAGGTGGCGCTGTACACCACCGACGGCGACGCCGCGACGCTGGTGAAGCGCTTCACGCTGAATTCGGACGGCCGCAGCGACGGGCCGCTCTACGACAACAACTCGATCAAGGTCGGCACCTACCGCCTGGTGTTCGACGTGGCGGGTTATTTCAAGGCCCGCGGCGTGACGCTGCCGGAGCCGAACTTCCTGAACAAGGTGGCGCTGGACTTCGGCGTGGCGCACACCGACCAGCACTACCACGTGCCGCTTCTGGTCAGCCCGTGGAGCTACTCCACGTACCGCGGCTCCTGAGGTCAGTCGCCTTGTTGCTGCCCTTCGGTCAGGGTGTCGAGCTGGAAGCGTCCGCTCTTGTCCCACAGCCAGGTGTCGGTCCAGGTGACCGCGCCCAGGCGCTGGGCGGGCGGGAAGGGCGCGGCCTGCAGCACGGCGCGCTCGATCTCGGCGATCACCTCGGGCGCGTGCTTGGGCGCGCGCAGCCAGTGCATCGAGACCACCTTGCCGCCGGCGTCCAGGTTCACCTGCAGCGTGCCGACCGCGTACAGCAGCGGCGGCATCTGGCCCTTGTAGATGCGCGAGGGGTTGGCGTTGTAGATGTGGCGTGCCGCGTCGCGGCGGTACTCGCGCGCGGTGGCCGCACTGGAGGCACGCGGCGCGGGGCCGCTGCCCTGTGCGCTGCTGGCACCGCTCAGCTGGCCGGGCACCGAGCCCGTCGAGCCGCAGCCGGCGAGCCACAAGGCGGAAAGAACAGTGGCGGCCCAGGCGAGGCGGCGCGGCGTAAGCTGGCGGTTCGTCATCATCGCCGGGGTTATACCGTGAGTTGTTGCTGCCTCGGCAACCGAAGGTTTCGGTCATGAACGGTGCGGTCGATCAATTGCTGGCGCGTCTTCGCACTGAAGACGCCGTTCTGGTTCGGGTCGAATCGACCCAGGGCTCGGCCCCGCGCGAGGCCGGCACCTGGATGGCCGTCTGGGCCGACGGCCTCACGGCCACCATCGGCGGCGGCCAGCTCGAGTTCCAGGCCACGCAGGAAGCACGCGAGATCCTGGCCGGCACCCGCAGCCTCGACGGCGTGCAGCGCTACCCGCTGGGCCCGAGCCTGGGCCAGTGCTGCGGCGGCGTGATGTTCCTGACCTACCGGCGCATCGGTGCGGCCGACGCGCCCGCGTTGCAGAAAGAACTGGTCGCGCAGCTCGAACCCGTGGCCTTGTTCGGCGGCGGCCACGTGGGCGCCGCGCTGGCGCGCCTGCTGGCCGTGCTGCCGTTCTCGGTGCGCTGGATCGACAGCCGCGATGGCGTGTTCCCCGACGCATTGCCCGCGCAGATCGACACCGAACACTCCGAGCCCGTGCAGGACGCGGTCGCCGCGCTCGCGCCCGGCAGCCGCGTGCTGATCATGAGCTTCAGCCATGCCGAAGACCTGGACATCGTCATCGCCTGCCTGAAGCGCCTGCGCGCGCGCAACGACCTGCCCTACATCGGCCTCATCGGCAGCAAGACCAAGTGGGCCACCTTCCGCCACCGGCTGGAGGCGCGCGGCTTCACGGCCGACGAGCTGGCGCGCGTCACCTGCCCGATCGGCGTGCCCGGTATCACGGGCAAGGAACCCGAGGTGATCGCGGTCGCCGTGGCGGCACAGTTGTTGCAATCGCTGGGCTGAACAGGGTTTTCCCTTGGCGGCGACGCCGCAAATAGCATCCCGCCTCGTGCCAAAACTGTATACACTTTCGGTCCACAACAAGCCGCAGCGGAGCGAGGTCCTTTTCAACGGACCTGCGTTCGCGGCACTTTCTCTGCTTACAGCGCCCGCGGTGGTGAGCAGGCTGAAACCCCTCCTTGGCGCCCCCACGCGCCAACAGGGTTGAGAGAGAGCACATGGAAAGCTACTACCTCGACTGGGCCAACCTGCTGCTGCGCTGGGTCCACGTCATCACCGCCATCGCCTGGATCGGCGCCTCCTTCTACTTCGTGATGCTGGACAACAGCCTCGAGAAGCCGCAGGACCAGGAATCGCTCGACAAGGGCGTGGGCGGCGAGCAATGGGCCGTGCACGGCGGCGGCTTCTACAACAGCCAGAAGTACGCGCTGGCGCCCAAGAAACTGCCCGACCACTTGCACTGGTCGTACTGGGAAAGCTATTCGACCTGGCTCACGGGCTTTGCGCTCTTCACGATGTCGTACCTGTGGAACGCGAGCACATACCTCATCGACAAGAGCAAGATGGACTGGCAGCCCGGCGCCGCCATTGCCGTGGCGCTGGCCTTCTTCGTCGTGTTCTGGATGGTCTACGACGGCATCTGCCAGATCTTCGGGCGCCGCAAGCACGGCGACACCATCGTCGGCGTGCTGATCGCGGTCTTCATCGCCTTCGCGACCTGGCTGGCCTGCCAGTGGTTCGCGGGCCGCGCGGCCTTCCTGCTGGTGGGCGCCATGATGGCCACCACCATGAGCGGCAACGTGTTCTTCTGGATCATCCCGGGCCAGCGCAAGAACGTGAAGGCGCTGCGCGAAGGCCGGCCGGTCGACCCGGTGCACGGCCAGCGCGGCAAGCAACGCAGCGTGCACAACACCTACTTCACGCTGCCGGTGCTGTTCGCGATGCTGAGCAACCACTACAGCTTCACCTACACGCACAAGTACAACTGGATCGTGCTGCTGCTGATCATGCTCGGCGGCGCGGCCATCCGGCAGTTCTTCGTGGTGCGCCACCGCTTCAAGCTGGGCAACGCGGGCAACCCGCTGCCCTACGCCATGGTCGGCATCGCGGTGCTGGGCCTGACCATCGTGTGGATGAAGCCCGAGCCGGCCGCACCCGTGGCGGCCACCGCCGCCCAGGCCGCGCCCGCCGTGGCCTACCAGGACGTGCAGAAGGTGCTGGAGCAGCGCTGCTTCATGTGCCACGGCGCGGCCGTGCAGATGAAGAACGTGCGCGTCGACACGCCCGACCAGGTGACGGCGCATGCCCAGGCGATCTACCAGCAGGTCGTGGTGACCAAGATCATGCCGATGAACAACGCGACCAACATCACCGACGAAGAGCGGGCGTTGATCAGCCGCTGGTTCCAGGCCGGCGCCAAGACGAACTAGAAGACCGTGGCCTGCGAGGGCGGGCCACCGGTCGTCGCACAATCGCCGAATGGAGACAACACGCAAGCCATGACCGCATCGACCTCGCCCTCAGCAACAGCTCCCGATCCGCGCGAAGCCCCGCGCGCTTTCCTCGAACACCTGTACCGCGTGGCGGTGGACCGCGCGCTGCCGCTGTCCACGCTGGGCGCGCACCTGCCCCAGCCGCCCAAGGGCCGCACCGTGGTGCTGGGCGCCGGCAAGGCCGGCGGCTCGATGGTGCAGGCGCTCGAGGCGCTGTGGCCGGCCGACGCCCCGCTGTCGGGCCTGGTCGTCACGCGCTATGACCACATTCCGCCGCGCCCCGCAGGCGTGCCGCAGCGCATCGAGCTCGTCGAGGCCGCGCACCCCGTGCCCGACGCGGCCGGCCAGCAGGCGGCCGAGCGCATCCTGGCGCTCACGCAGGGCCTCACGGCCGACGACCTCGTGCTGTGCCTCATCTCCGGCGGCGGCTCGTCGCTGCTGGTGCTGCCGGCCGAGGGCCTCACGCTGGCTGACAAGCAGCGCATCAACAAGCAGCTGCTCGACAGCGGCGCCCACATCGGCGAGATGAACTGCGTGCGCAAGCACCTGTCGCGCATCAAGGGCGGCCGGCTCGCGGCGGCCTGCGCGCCGGCGCGCGTGGTCACGCTCACCATCAGCGACGTGCCCGGCGACGACCCGGCCGTGATCGCCAGCGGCCCCACCGTGCCCGACGCCACCACCTGCGCCGACGCGCTCGCCATCCTCGACCGCTACGGCATCGAGGTGCCGGCGCCCGTGCGCGCGCAGCTCGAAAGCGGCGCGCTCGAAACCCCCAAGCCCGACGACGCCGTGTTCGCCGGCCACAGCACCCACCTCATCGCCACGCCGCAGCAGTCGCTCGAAGCCGCTGCCGCCGCTGCGCGCGCCGCCGGCATCGGCGTGCACGTGCTGAGCGACGAAATCGAAGGCGAATCGCGCGAAGTCGGCAAGGTGCACGCGGCGCTCGCCCGCGCCGTGGCCCTGCGCGGCGAGCCCTTCGCCCGGCCCTGCGTCATCCTGTCGGGCGGCGAGACCACCGTCACCATCCGTCCGCGCCAGCCCGGCCAGGCCAAGGGCCGCGGCGGGCGGGCCGGCGAGTTCTGCCTGGGCCTGGCCGGCGCGCTCATGGGCCAGCCGCAGGTCTGGGCGCTGGCGGCCGACACCGACGGCATCGACGGCGTGGAAGACAACGCCGGCGCCTTCGTCACGCCCGACACCCTGGCGCGCGCCACGGCGCAGGGCAAAAAGCTGTCCGACCACCTCGACCGCAACGACGCCTACGGCTATTTCGATGCCATCGGCGACCTGTTCGTGACCGGTCCGACGAACACCAACGTCAACGACTTCCGCGCGATCCTCGTGCTGTAGGCGCGCCCCGGCCCCTGGCGGGGGCCGCCGGCAAGCTTTGTGAACTCAGGTTAATCTACGGCCCCGGCGGCGCTTGGCCGCCGTTGTCGCATGCGCACCCCCACGGGGTGCCGCGCCGCGCGCCCGATTTCCCGTTTCGTTTTCACCATCCAGTCCTCGAAGGAAAGAGTTCGCCATGACCGCCACCTACACCGACACCCGCCTGCTGATCGACGGCCAATGGGTCGACGCCGCCGACGGCAAGACGCTCGACGTGCTGAACCCCGCCACCGGCAAGGCCATCGGCAAGGTGGCGCACGCCAGCATCGTCGACCTCGACCGTGCCCTGGCCGCCGCCCAGCGCGGCTTCGAAGCCTGGCGCGACACGCCCGCCAACGAGCGCGCCGCCGTGATGCGCCGCGCCGCCGGCCTGATCCGCGAACGCGCCCTGGACATCGCCAAGCTGCTGACGCAGGAACAAGGCAAGCCGCTGGGCGAGGCCAAGGTCGAAATGATGGCCGCCGCCGACATCATCGAGTGGTTCGCCGACGAAGGCCGCCGCGTGTACGGCCGCATCGTGCCCTCGCGCAACCTGGCCGCGCAGCAGCTGGTCATCAAGGAGCCGGTCGGCCCGGTCGCGGCCTTCACGCCGTGGAACTTCCCCGTCAACCAGATCGTGCGCAAGCTCGGTGCCGCGCTGGCCACCGGCTGCTCCTTCCTGGTGAAGGCGCCCGAGGAAACCCCGGCCTCGCCGGCCGCGCTGCTCAAGGCCTTTGTCGACGCCGGCATTCCGGGCGGCGTGGTGGGCCTCGTGTTCGGCAACCCGGGCGAGATCTCGAGCTACCTCATCGCGCACCCGATCATCCGCAAGGTCACCTTCACCGGCTCGACCCCGGTCGGCAAGCAGCTGGCCGCACTGGCCGGTTCGCACATGAAGCGCGTCACGATGGAACTGGGCGGCCACGCCCCGGTGATCGTGGCCGAAGACGCCGACGTGGCGCTGGCCGTCAAGGCCGCCGGTGCCGCCAAGTTCCGCAACGCGGGCCAGGTCTGCATCTCGCCGACCCGTTTCCTGGTGCACAACAGCCTGCGCCATGAGTTCGCCAGCCTGCTGGTCAAGCACGCCGAAGGCCTCAAGCTCGGCGACGGCCTGGTCGAAGGCACCAACCTCGGCCCGCTGGCCAACGCCCGCCGCCTCACGGCCATGGCCCACGTGCTGGAAGACGCGCGCAAGAAGGGCGCCACCATCGCGACCGGCGGCGAACGCGTCGGTGACACCGGCAACTTCTTCGCACCCACCGTCATCACCGACGTGCCGCTGGACGCCGACGTGTTCAACAACGAACCCTTCGGCCCCATCGCCGCCATCCGCGGCTTCGACACGCTCGAAGAAGCCATCACCGAAGCCAACCGCCTGCCCTTCGGCCTGGCCGGCTACGCCTTCACCAAGTCGATCAAGAGCGCGCACCTGCTGAGCCAGAAGCTCGAGCTGGGCATGCTGTGGATCAACCAGCCCGCCACGCCCTCGCCGGAAATGCCGTTCGGCGGCGTGAAGGATTCGGGCTACGGTTCGGAAGGTGGCCCGGAAGCGATCGAGGCTTACCTCAACACCAAGGCTGTTTCGATCCTCGGCGTTTAACTAGTCTTCGGCGGAGGCGTTCCAGAACGCCTGCTGGACACCCTCCAGCGTTTCCAGCTCCGCGATCACCTGGTCGAGCTCTTCGGGCTCGACCGCGGTGGCATACAGCGTTGCCGCAATCTCCGTGTCGGCCTGCCCGAAGGCGTGCTGGTCGATGTCGCGCACCGGGTAGTTCGCGGCCTCCAGCTGCACCAGCAGCTGGTCCATCACCTCGGGCCGCGCCGCGCGTGAGCAGATCACGCGCACCGTGTAGGTGGCCTCGCTCGATTCCTCGTGCACCGGGCGGCGGTTGATGCGGTTCACCACCGGCCGCAGCAGCGTGTTGCTCGCCAGCACGAAGAGCGCGGCGATCAATGCTTCGCCCAGCAGGTCGGCGCCCGCGCAGGCGCCCACCGCGGCCGATCCCCACAGCGTGGCGGCCGTGTTCAGGCCCGTGATGTTGGCGCCTTCCTTCATGATCGCGCCGGCGCCGAGAAAGCCGATGCCTGAGACCACGTAGGCGACCACGCGCACCGCGCCGTCGGGGCCGCCCAGGCGGGCCGCCATGTCGACGAACACGGCGGCGCCCACGGCCACCAGCGTGTTGGTGCGCAGCCCCGCGGTGCGCTGGCGCACCTGGCGCTCGAAGCCGATCAGCGAGCCGAGCAGAAAGGCCGCGCCCACGCTGACCAGGGTGTCCAGCAGCGAGGGCAGGTTGATGTGGCGAATGGCTTCCATGAGTGATCCTCCTGATCCTCTGTGTGCGAAGCAGGGTAGCGGCCTTGTGTGACAGCCGCGACCCTGCGTCCGCCGGGTGGTTCTTGTCTTACTGCCAGCCGTACTTGCGCGCGTACCAGCCCTTCACGGCCTGCGTCAGCGTGGCGTAGCCGACGAGCATCAGCACCAGCCACGGGAAGTACGCGAGCGGCAGCGCCTGCAGCTTGAAGTAGTGCGCCAGCGGTCCCATCGGCAGCCAGATGCCGACCGCAGCAATGGCCGCGCCCATCGCCAGCAGCGGCCAGGCCGCGCGGCTTTGCAGGAACGGAATCTTGCGGGTACGGATCAGGTGCACGATCAGCGTCTGCGACAGCAGGCCCTCGATGAACCAGCCCGACTGGAACAGCGTCTGGTGTTCCACCGAATTGGCCGCGAACACGAACCACATCACGGTGTAGGTCAGGATGTCGAACACCGAGCTCAGCGGCCCGAAGAACACCATGAAGCGGCCCAGGTCGGACGGGTTCCAGCGCTGCGGCGTCTTCAGGAATTCTTCGTCCACGTTGTCGAACGGGATCGCGATCTGCGACACGTCGTACAGCAGGTTTTGCACCAGCAGGTGCAGCGGCAGCATCGGCAGGAAGGGCAGGAAGGCACTGGCCACCAGCACCGAGAACACGTTGCCGAAGTTCGAGCTGGCCGTGATCTTGATGTACTTGAGCATGTTGGCGAAGGTGCGGCGGCCTTCGACCACGCCTTGCTCCAGCACCATCAGGCTCTTCTCGAGCAGGATGATGTCGGCCGATTCCTTGGCCACGTCCACCGCGCCGTCGACCGAGATGCCGATGTCGGCGGCGCGCAGCGCGGGCGCGTCGTTGATGCCGTCGCCCATGAAGCCGACCACGTGGCCGTTGGCATGCAGCGCCTGCACGATGCGTTCCTTGTGCGCGGGCGTGAGCTTGGCGAACACCTGGCGCATTTCCACCACCTGCCGCAGCTCGGCCTCGTTCATGCGCTCGACCTCGTGGCCCAGCACCATGCGTCCGGCGTCGATGCCGACGTCGCCGCAGACCTTGCGCGTGACCAGCTCGTTGTCGCCCGTCAGCACCTTCACCGCCACGCCGTGCGCGGCCAGCGCCTGCAGCGCGGGCGCGGTCGATTCCTTCGGCGGATCGAGAAAAGCCACGTAGCCCAGCAGCGTGAGCCCCGCCTCGTCGGCCACGCTGTAGGCCGGCTTGCGTGCATCGGCGTGCAGCGTGCGGCTGGCCACGGCCACCACGCGCAGGCCCTGGGCGTTGAGCTCCGAGGCCACGCGGTGGATGCGCGCCATCACGTCGGCGTCGAGCGCGAGCACTTCGGCGCCGCGTTCGACCGAGGTGCACACCGACAGGATCTCTTCGAGCGCGCCCTTGCAGATCAGCAGGTGCTCGTCCTCGCCGTGCGCCACCACCACCGACATGCGGCGGCGCGAGAAGTCGAAGGGCACTTCGTCGACCTTGCGCCAGCCGGTCTGCAGCTGAGTGTCGAGCTGCACCTCGGCGTGGCTGAGCACGGCCTTGTCGAGCAGGTTCTTCAGCCCCGTCTGGTGAAAGCTGTTGAGGTAGGCCTGCTGCAGCACGTGGTCGGAGTCTTCGCCCCAGGCGTTGGTGTGGCGTTCGAGCACGATGCGGTCCTGCGTCAGCGTGCCGGTCTTGTCGGTGCACAGCACGTCCATCGCGCCGAAGTTGTGAATGGCCTCGAGCCGCTTCACGATCACCTTCTGGCGCGACATCACGACCGCGCCCTTGGCCAGCGTGGCCGTCACGATCATCGGCAGCATCTCGGGCGTGAGGCCGACCGCGATCGACAGCGCGAACAGCGCCGCCTCCCACCAGTCGCCCTTGGTCACGCCGTTGATCACCAGCACCAGCGGCGCCATCACCAGCATGAAGCGGATCAGCAGCCAGCTCACGCGGTTGATGCCGGCCTGGAAGGCGGTGGTGCCGCGGTCGGTGGCGCTCACGCGCTGGGCCAGCGCGCCGAAGAAGGTGCGCTCGCCCGTGTGCACGATCACCGCGGTGGCGGTGCCGCTGATCACGTTGGTGCCCATGAACAGCAGGTTGTCGCGCTCGAGCACGCCGGCCTGGTGGTCGGCGGCGGTGGCTGCGAACTTCTCCACCGGCATCGATTCGCCGGTGAGCGCTGACTGGCTGATGAACAGGTCTTTCGCCGAGAGCAGGCGTGCATCGGCCGGGATCATGTCGCCGGCCGACAGCGCGATCACATCGCCGGGCACGAGGTCGCGCATCGGCACTTCGATGCGTTGCGTGCCCGCGTGCGCGAGGTCGAAGCCGTCGTCGCCGGCGCGGCCGGCCTTCTCGCCGGGCGCGGGGCGCAGCACCGTCGAGGTGTTGCTGACCATCGCCTTGAGCCGGTCGGCGGCCTTGTTGGAGCGCGACTCCTGCAGGAAGCGCAGCACGGTCGACAGCAGCACCATGCTGCCGATCACCACCGTGGCCTTCGTGTCCTCGGTGATGTAGGAAACCAGCGCGAGCACCGTCAGCAGCAGGTTGAAGGGGTTGCGGTAGCACTGCCACAGGTGGTTCCACCACGGCAGCGGCTGCTCGTGGCGCACCTCGTTGCTGCCCAGCCGCTTGCGCAGCGCCAGCGCGTGGGCTTCGGTGAGGCCTTGCGACGAGCTGTTCAGGCGCACCAGCACTTCGCCCGCGTCGGTGTGCGAGGCGGCGGCCAGCGCCTTGGCGATCTCGGCCGGCATCGCGGCCGAGCCGAGGCTGCTGGGCTTGGCGCTCAGCAGCGTCTGCCAGCGCTCGAAGTGATGCCGCATGTGGCGGCTGCGCAGGAAGCTTTCGAAAAAGGACTTCAGGACGTTCTTCATTGTTCTTCTCCTGTGTGGGGGCGCTCAGCGAGCGAACGCCCAGGTGAGGCCCAGCGTCCAGCCGCGCGGGCCGTCGTGGCGCAGGTCGCGTGCGTGGCTGAGGTCGACGTTCAGGGCCGGCGTGGCCGTCCAGCGCAGACCGGCGCGCCAGGCGTTGCGCCCGCCTTCGCGGAAGCGCTCGGCCACGAGCGACAGCGCGGGCAGGGCGGCCCATTCGAGCGCGGCGCCCGAGTGGCTGGTGCTCGGCTGCGCACGATGGAAGTCGCGGCCAAGGTTCAGGTGGGCGCGCCAGGCGTCGTCGAACTGCCAGGTGACGGGGATCACCACGCTGCTGTCGGCCAGGCGCAGCGAGGCGTGGCCGGCGTCGCTGCGTTGCCACGTGGCCGAGGCGAGCACGCCGGCGCTCAGCGTGTCGGTGAGCGCGAAGGCCCACTTGATCTGCGGGCCGGCGCGCACGGTGCGGCCGTCGGCACCACGCTCGCGTTCGAGGTTCAGGCCCAGCTCGATGGGGCCGACACGGCAGGCCGGGCCGAGGTGCACGAGGCGCTGGCCAGCCCAGGTCTCGATCTGGCACTGGCCCGGATCGAGGATGGCAGCGTCGTCCACCGAATGGTGGCCGCCGGCGGCGTGGGTCTGCGTGGCGGCAAGGCTGCAGAGCGTGGCCAGCCAGGCGCGGCGGGGCGCGGGGCGGCGGAAGACAAGGGGGCGAGCGTTGGAACGGGCGGCCGTGGCCGTCCGCACGACACGCCGCAGGCGTTCGCTGGTCATGGGAGTTTCTCCTTCGGGTGCGGCGCGCCGCGAAGGAAGGAAACGCCCGTGACGACTTGCTTAATTACTCAGCAGTCAGCCGGCGGCGCTCCTCCGCAGCGCGGCAGGCTGCGAGGTGAATGGGGGATCGATCGGGCAGTGAAGGCGGCGCACAGCGGCGCAAGCAAGGGTCCGGGTCCATGAGGGCCTCCTGTTCTGTGGGGGTGGCAGGGGCGGGCTTCAGCGGCGCGTGGTGCCGTGGCCGGGCTGTTCGAGCAGCAGGAAGAAGCTGCGGATGCGGCGCGTGGTCCACAGCGCGGCGGCGCGGTCCAGGGCCTGCTCGTCGTCGACGTGCGGGGCCGGGCTCACGCGCGTCGGCGCACCGGCATGCGCCGACGGACGACCGTGCGACGGTCGCACCTGCGGATGCAACGGACGAATCTGAAACTGGCGCATGACAAGGCTCCTTCACGCTGAAGGGCCTCGCGCACGGACGCACGCAAGCTGACTGACAAAGTCAGCGACGAAGAACAACGGGAATCGGTAGGGGAGCCGCTTGCCCGAGGGGCAAGGGGTTCGCGCTGCGGACACGGCGGCCGCAAGCGCGGGAGCTGCCTGCGCTAGAGGGCCGGGGGTGTCACGCCTGCCGAGGCACGCGTCTTGTCACTGATCCAACTGGCACTGTCCACGCACGGGGCTCCGAAATGATGATTTCCGGATTGTTGCACCGCATCATTGGCAGCGTCAACCCTTGGCATGAAGCAACAGGCTGCGTCGGGGCTGCGTGACGTGGAGCTGGACCTCGTTCGCGCTGCGTTCGATAGGGGCCGGAAACCAGCGGAAGATGTTCGAGTCGCTGCGCCAGCCGTTGCTGAAGCGCACGAACAGGAAGCCCGAGATGGCATTGCCCAGGTCGTCCACCGGAATGCCCGCGGCGCGCAGGGCCTCGACCTCTTGTGCGGCGCTCATGTCGAAGGGAAGTTTCAGCGTGATGCTCGCGCTGTGAAGACTGGGTCGGGGCATCGTGACCTCCTTTGCACTGACCAAGGGCCGTAGTGAAGCGCAAGGAGTTGTGTCAGGCGATACCGAAGATATGGGAGCTGTCCATTGGTGAGGGAGGGTGCGATTCGCCCTCGCTCCCTCGTGGCATCCCTCGACCGGGGGATGCGATGGGTAGGGTGGCCTATGCCGAATGCCTGTCCCTGTGCCTATAGTCGACGCGCATGAAATCAAGCACCCCGGCCATCCTGTTCATCTGCACCGGCAACATCTGCCGCTCGCCGACCGCGCACGCATTGCTGCTCCACAAGGCGCAGCGCGCGGGCTTCGCGGTGGAGGTCGACAGCGCCGCGATCTCCGATGAGGAGCGCGGCAATCCGCCTGACCCGCGCTCGGTGGCCGAGGCCCTGCGGCGCGGCATCGCGATGCCCGCGCACCGCGCACGCCAAGTGCGCGCGGCCGACTTCGAACGCTTCGATTGGCTCATCGGCATGACGCAGCAGCACTGCGCCGCGCTGCGCAGGCGTGCGCCGGCCGATGCGGCGCGCAAGGTGCGCCTGCTCTCGGAGTTCGCCGATGCCATCGGCGGCGACGTGCCCGACCCGTGGTACGGCGGCCACCAGGCCTTCATCGAGGCCTTCGACCTGATCGACCTCGGTGTGGAAGGCCTGCTCGCGCAGCTGCGTCGCGACGCGGCCTGAGTGGGCAGAGCTCGTGGCTCAGCCCGTGCAGAGCGCGCGGATCGTCGGCGGAATCGGCACCGCGCGGATGCCGCCGCCTTCGCGCTTGGCGGCAAAGATCCGCACCTCTTCGCATTCGAGGATCAGGTCGTCGCCGCGCGTCACGCGGTAGGTCTGCACGAAGCTCTTGTCGCGCCATTCGGTGATGCGCACCGCGATGTGCAGCGTGTCGCCGTAGCTGGCCGCCTTGACGAAGCGCGTGTGCGTGTCGACCAGCGGCGTGCCGATCACGCCGAGCGTCTGGGCCGTTTCCTCCCAGCGCGGCACGCCGCACTCGGCGAAGAAGTGGCGCGAGGCCGCGTCGATCCAGCGGAAGAAGTTGGGAAACCAGACGATGCCGGCCGGGTCGCAGTCGCCGAACTCGACGCGTGCGGTGTAGACGACTTCCTTGCCGGAAGCGTCGTGGGGAGATGGAGTGCTGCTCATCCGTCGATTGTCCCGGCTGCTCAGTCGGCCTTGATGCCGCGCTCGCGGATGAGTGCGCCGAAGCGCTGCGAGTCTGCCGCGGCGCGACGCTGGAAATCGGCCGGCGTGCCCGGCGCCGGCTCGCCGCCGATGGCCGCGATGCGCTCCTTCACCGCCGGCAGCGCGAGCGCGCGGTTGACCTGCGTGTTGAGCTGCGCCACCACCTCGGGCGGCGTGCCGGCCGGTGCGTAGAAACCGAACACCGTGTCGGCGTCGAAGCCGCGCAGGCCGGCCTCGTCGAGCGTGGGCACGTCGGGGAACTGCGATGAGCGGTGCGGGCTGCCCACGGCCAGCAGCTTGAGCTTGCCGGCGCGCACCTGGTTCAGGGCAATGCCGGGGTCGAAGGCGTAGTCGATCTGGCCGGCCAGCAGGTCCTGCAAGGCGGGCGCCGCGCCGCGGTAGGGCACGTGCAGCGCGAACAGGCCGGCCTGGCTCTTGAACATCTCGCCCGCCAGGTGCGGCGAGCTGCCGTTGCCCGGCGAGCCGTACGAGAGCTTGCCGGGGTTGGCCTTGAGGTAGGCCATGAACGACTTCACGTCGGTCGGTGGCAGGGAAGGGCGCGTGACCAAAAACACCAGCACGCGCGCGGCCGCGGCCACGGGCACCAGGTCCTTGGCGGGGTCGAAGCTCATGCGTGCATACAGGTGCGGGTTCACCGACACCATGCCGCCCGAGCTCATGAGCAGCGTGTAGCCGTCGGCTGCCGCGCGCGCCACGGCCTCGCCGCCGACGTTGCCGTTGGCGCCGCCGCGGTTCTCGATCACCACGGGCTGCTTCAGTGCTTCCTGCAGCGGCTGCGAGACGGCGCGCGCGAGCTGGTCGGCCGCGCCGCCGGCCGGGAAGTTGACGATCACCTTGATGGGCTTGGACGGCCAGGTGTCGGCATGCACGGCGGGCGCGCACAAGGCGGTGCCGGCCAGGGCGAGCGCCAGCAGCAGGCGGCGCGATGAGGCGGGGGTGGATGGGGTCATGGTTCTTTGTCTCCTCAGATCGTGGTCGTTGTCTTGGGCCGCTTCATCCAGCGGATGGGTTGCGCCTGCACCGGGCGCGGCGCGGCGCCGTGGCGCGTGAGCGCGGCGTCCAGCGCCTTGCCGCCTTCGTCGGCGAGCGCGGCCTCGCGGGCCGCCGCGATCGCCTCGGCGCGCGCGGCGGGCTGCAGCGTGGCGCGGCCCGCGAGCTCGTCGATCACGTGCAGCAGGTTGTGCTTGCCGCGTTCGTTGGTGCTGCCGTAGCCCTTGATGAGCCGGCCGCACAGCGCCAGCTCGCGGCCCAGCGCCCAGTGCGCGCGCGTGCCGGTCTCGACGGCCGCGAGCCAGCGTTCGATCAATGCCTGCTCTTCGGCAAAACGGCTGCCGCGTCGGCGCAGCCAGGTGAGCGAGGCCAGCAGCCGCAGCGAGGCCATGCCCAGCACCGAGTGGCTGCCCACCTGCAGCGGCAGCGCCCACGGCGCGAGTCCGCGCGACTGGCGGGCGCGGTCCCAGGCGGTCACGCGGCGCGCGAGCGACGGCGGCAGCAGCGCCGCGAACTCGGGCGCGCCGGGCTTGAAGTGGTCGAAGACCTTCACGAGGTCGTCGTCGCCGGCGCGCACTTCCTGGCGCACGCGCTGCGCGCGGCTGGCGCGGCCCTTCAGCGCGGCCACGCGCACGATGTCGTCGAAAGCCATCCACAGCGCCAGCCAGCGCGCCATCTCGCGCGTGACCGCGAAGCCCTGCGCGCCCGACGGGTCGGCGGCGCGCTCGGCCTCGAGCACCCGCGCGAGGCGATCGGCGTACAGCGCGGCGTAGGCGCCGTCCTGGTAGTCGCGCACCCGCGCATGGCCGAGCACGAGCATGTCGTGCACGGCCGGCGGAAAGCGGCGCGCCACGTCGTCGGGCAGGGCCTGCGGCGGCGGGGGCGCGTCGCGCGTGTCGTCGCCGGCCAGCACGCCCTGCACGAAGGCGGCCTGGGCGCGCGGCGCGCGCACGGCCTCGAAGGCGGCGGCAAAGCCGCGCAGGCTGGCGGCGGCCATCTTGCCGAGCTTGTCGGGCGCGGCTTCGTCGCCGCCGCGCACCGCGCGCTCGTAGGCTTCGCGCGGGAACGGGAAGAGGCCGCTGCCCGCGATCGCGCCCAGCATCACGGCGCTGACCACCGTGCCGGCCTCGCGCGCCATGCCGCCCATGTCGAGCACGTGGTGCTCGCGGCTGAAGGCCTTGACCACGTCCAGCAGGCGCTGCGCGTCGGCGCGGCCGTCGCCGGGCACCATGCGTTCGGCCGTGGTGAGCACGCGCGCCGACGAGCTGATGACCAGCGTGCGCAGCGGCGCGCTCATGCCGTTGCCGATCTGGCGCGTGGTCTCCAGCAGCTCCGACGAGACGATCGCGTCGAGCGCGCCGGGCACCGGGCCCAGGCTGAACACCGGCCGCCGGCCGCCCAGCTGCGCCATCGGCACCGGGAACACTTCGAGGTAGTAGGTGGTGGCGCCGGTGCGCTGCGCCACGCCGGGGATCGACGTGCTTTGCGCCGCGTAGCCCGCGTGCCGCGCGGCGTCGACCAGCCATTCGGTGAGCACGCCGCCGCCTTCGCCGCCGAGGGCGCAGACGAGGAGGGTGGTGGGACGGTTCTGTTCCATGTCTCGGTTCTTTCTTCTCATGCCGGGCGCAGGGCGCCGACGATCGCGCTGCGCAGGCCGTGCAGCAGGCGTTCGTGCCACTTCGGGTTCTGCACCACCTCGGCGCGGTAGAAGCTCGGGCACAGCGTGGCCGCGTGCGCGTTGGCGCCGCACAGGCCGCAGCCCACGCAGCCGTCGATGACCACGGCCACCGGGTCGACCTTCAGCGGATCGGGGTTGTCCTTGAGCGTGAGCGTGGGGCAGCCCGACAGGCGGATGCAGGCGTGGTCGCCGTTGCACACGTCCTCGTCGACGCCGTACTTCACGCGCACCACGCGCTGGCCCTTCTTGAGCAGGCTGGCGATCCACGGCTTGATGCGGCGCTGCCGCTCGAGCTGGCACTCGCCCTCGGCGATCACCACCTTCAGGCCGTTGAAGTCGCTCGTGAGCGCCTCGGTGAGCGTCTTGCGCATGCGCTCCACGTCGTAGGTGGTGACGGTGCGCATCCACTTCACGCCCAGGCCCGTGAGCGTGGCCTCGATGGTCTGGTTCTTGTCGACCAGGCTCTGCTGCTTGTCGACGGCGCGTTCCTTGATCTCGTCGTCGGGCGTGGAGATGATGTCCTGCGTGCCGGTGGCCGAGGTGTAGCCGTTCTTGAAGATCAGCAGCACCGCGTCGTCATCGTTGAACAGCGCGCTCTGCACGCCCGTGAGCAGGCCGTTGTGCCAGAAGCCGCCGTCGCCCATGATCGACAGCGTGCGCCGGTTCATCATCGGCGCCACGCCCGCGCGGCTGGCCAGGCTCATGCCGTAGCCGAGGATCGAGTGGCCCATCGAAAAGGGCTCGAAGGTGCCGAAGGCATGGCAGCCGATGTCGGCCGCGATGTGCACCGGCCCGGTCTCCTGCTGCGCGAGCTTGAGGGCCGAGAACACCGGCCGCTCGGGGCAGCCGACGCAAAAACTCGGCGGGCGGTTGGGCAGCGGCGCATCGAGCCGGCGCGCCACCGCTTCGCGGCGTTCGCGGTTGCCGGCCAGCCAGGCCTGCGCTGACGTGGCGGCCTCGCTCGCGCCGAGGTAGCGCTCGGCAAAGGCCGCGAGGCCGCCCGACAGCACCTCCACGCCGTACTCGCCGGCCTGCGGCAGCAGGTCCTTGCCGTGCAGCGGCGTCTGGATGTCGCGGCGGCGCAGCAGCGTGGCGATGTCCTGCTCGATGTACTCGGGCTGACCTTCTTCCACCACCAGCACCGCGCGCTTGCCGATGCAGAAGTCGGCCACCTGCTCGGGCACCAGCGGATACGTCACGTTGAGCACCAGGATCGGGATGTCGGTGTCGCCGAAGGCATCGGCCAGGCCCTGCTGCTGCAGGCTGCGGATCAGCGCGTTGTACAGGCCGCCCTGCACCACGATGCCCAGGTCGGGGTGGCGCCGGCCGGGCATCAGCTCGTTGAGGCCGTTCGCCACGATGTGGCGGCGCGCGGCCGGCATGCGCTCGTCGCCCTTGAGCTTCTCGTGGCGGAAGGTGACGGGGGGGTGCGCCAGGCGCATGTAGTCGAAGCCCGCGGGCTCGTCCATCAGCGCGCGCGTGGACACGGCGGGCGCGATGTTGTCCTTGCAGTCGAAGCTGCCGCGCACGTGGCAGGTGCGGATGCGCAGCTCCATCAGGCAGGGCATGTTCGACGCCTCCGACAGCTGGAAGCCCTGCTCGACCATGCGCACCATCACGCCCAGGTCGGGCCGCGGGTCGAGCAGGCACATGCTCGACTTGAGCGCGTAGGCGTGCGTGCGCTCCTGGATCACGCTGGCGCCTTCGCCGTAGTCCTCGCCGACCACGATCAGCACGCCGCCGGTCACGCCGGGCGACGACAGGTTGGACAGCGCATCGGCCGCCACGTTGGTGCCGACGATCGACTTCCAGGTGACCGCGCCGCGCAGCGGGTAGTGGATGGACGCACCGAGCATCGCCGCCGCCGAGGCCTCGTTGGAGCAGGCCTCGACGTGCACGCCCAGCTCGTCCATGTAGGCCTTGCCCTGCACCATCACGTCCAGCAGGTGCGACACCGGCGCGCCCTGGTAGCCGCCGACGTAGGCCACGCCCGATTGCAGCAGGCCCTTGGTGATCGCGAGGATGCCCTCGCCGTGGAAGGTGTCGCCCGCGCCCAGGCGCAGCATTTCCACTTCCTTGCTGAATGAAACTTCCATCGTGTCTCGTGCTTCTTGTCGTGGGGAGAACGCGGGAGTGTGGGCGGGCCTGCGTCATACTTCAATGCAATGAGCCAGCTATCGAATATGAATACGGTGCATATTGATTCGGTCGACCTCAACCTGCTGCGGTTGTTCGACGCCGTCTACCGCACCCGCAACGTGAGCCGCGCCGCCGAGGCCCTGGGCCTCACGCAGCCGGCGGCCAGCCACGGCCTCACGCGGCTGCGCCTGCTCTTGGGCGACGCGCTGTTCACGCGCAGCCTCGGCGGCGTGGCGCCCACGCCGCGCGCCGAGCGGCTGGCGGTGCCCGTGCAGTCGGCGCTGGCGATGCTGCAGCAGGCCCTGGCCGAGCCCGAGCGCTTCGACCCGGCCGCGTCGCGCAAGCTCTTTCGCATCCACATGAGCGACATCGGCGAGGGCCGCTTCCTGCCCGCGCTGATGGCGCGGCTGCGCGAGCTGGCACCGGGCGTGCGCGTGGAAACCATGCCGCTCGCGCCGGGCGAGATCGCCACCGCGCTGGACAGCGGCAGGGTCGACTTCGCCTTCGGCTTCCTGCCGCACGTGGAGGACACCCAGCGCACCCAGCTGCTGAAAGACCGCTATATCGTGCTGCTGCGCCACGACCACCCCTTCGTGAAGCGCCGGCGCAGCGGCCAGGCGCTGCTCGCGGCACTGCACGAGCTCGACTACGTGGCCGTGCGCACCCACGCCGACACCTTGCGCATCCTGCAGCTGCTGAACCTCGAAGACCGGCTGCGCCTGACGACCGAGCATTTCATGGTGCTGCCGGCCATCGTGCGCGCCACCGACCTGGCGGTGGTGATGCCGCGCAACATCGCGCGCGGCTTCGCGGCCGAGGGCGGCTACGCCATCGTCGAGCCGCCGTTTCCGCTGCGCGACTTCACCGTGTCGCTGCACTGGAGCAAGCGCTTCGAGGCCGACCCGGGCAACCGCTGGTTGCGGCAGGTGATCGTGGCGTTGTTCTCGGAGCGCGGCTGACCGCGACCGCCGAACACCCGCAGCGTGCCCCGTGACCAGGGCACTGGGTGCTTCCCGCAGCGAAATCAAGGAGGAGGCCGCAGGCCGGGGGACATTCGCGGAGGGAAGTACCCGGTGGCCTGGGCGCGCACCCCGGACACACGCGTTATTCTCAAACGTTCCCGCCTCGCGCCTAAGTCCCCCGATCCCCGTCCGCATGTCCGTCCCGCATCCCCTGTCCCCCGCCTTCCTTCAACGTCCTGCCAGCCTCGGCGCGCGCTGACAGCCTCCCGGTGCAAGCGATTCTTTCCGGGGCCGTCCCGGTCCTGATCTTCATGGCCTGCGTGGGCCTGGCCACCTACGCGCAGAACCTCACGGGCTTTGCGTTCAGCCTCATCCTGCTGGGCCTCGTGTCGGTGTTCGACATCGCCAGCGTGAACGACGCGGCCAATGCCGCGACCGTGCTGAGCCTCATCAACGCCTGGACCTACTTCCGCGCACGCCCCGGCCCCGTGCCCTGGCAGCTGATGAAGCCCGCGCTCAACGGCAGCACCGTCGGCGTCATCGTCGGGCTCATGCTGCTCGTGTGGCTCAGCGGCAGCGCCGTGTCGTGGCTGCGGGGCTTGCTGGGCGTGTCGATCCTGATCTGCGCCGTGCTGCTGATGCTGCAGGGCAAGCCACTGCCGGCGGTGTCGGGCCGCACCAGCTTCGCCCTCATCGGCGGGCTCTCGGGCGTGCTGGGCGGGCTGTTTTCCGCCTCCGGCCCGCCCATCGTCTTCCACATGTACCGCCAGCCGCTGGACCGCGAACTCGTGCGCCGCGCGCTGCTGCTGATGTTCGCCTTCAACTCGCTCGTGCGGCTGGTCATCGTGGTGCCTACGGGCCACTTCTCGTGGCACTCGGCGCTGTTGGCCGGCTGCGCCATGCCCGTGGTCTACGCCGCGACGCGGCTGCACCATCGCCTGCCCAACAAGCTGCAGCCGCGCACCTTGCAATGGCTGGTCGCCGGGCTGCTTTTTGTGGCCGGCGTGACGCTGCTCGCCACCGCCTGGAGCGCGATCGCGCACGGCTGAGAAAACAGCCGGAAACCCTCGGTTTCCGGCGTGGCCCGGGAATTGCAACGTCAATCCAAGGGTTTCCCCGGACGTGGCATACCGACCCTCACATACGCGTTATGGGCGTGCCCGTATGCAAGACCCCACGCAAGCCGCTAACGTCCATGACTGGCCCACGACGGGCCGCCCACGAGCCTGAAAAAGCATGAGCACCGAGAGCAGCAGCAATCCGATTCAACCGATCCGCTTCTTCCATCGCGGAAAGATCGTCGACGTCAGCGGGGTCCATCCCACCCGCTCCGTGCTCGACTGGCTGCGCGAGGACGCGCGTTGCACCGGCACCAAGGAAGGCTGCAACGAAGGCGACTGCGGCGCCTGCACCGTCGTCATCGGCGAACTCGCCACCGACGCCCACGCACCCGGCGCGGTCGACGGCCTGCAGCTGCAGACCGTCAACGCCTGCATCCAGTTTTTGCCCACGCTGCACGGCAAGGCGCTGTTCACCGTTGAAGACCTCAAGGGCCAGTGCGCGTCGCAGTGCAAGCCCAAGACGGAAGCCCCGGCCAAGCACGCCGTCCACCCGCTGCACCCCGTGCAGCAGGCCATGGTCGACTGCCACGGCTCGCAGTGCGGCTTCTGCACGCCGGGCTTCGTGATGTCGCTGTGGGCCACCTACGAACACCACCAAGCCGAGGGCACGCAGCCCACGCGCCAGCAATTGGCCGACGACCTGTCGGGCAACCTGTGCCGCTGCACCGGCTACCGCCCGATCCTCGACGCCGGCCAGCGCATGTTCGACCTGCCGGCCGTGCGCCTGGACACTGCCCCCGTGGTGGCCGCGCTCACCGCGCTGAAGAACGACGGCCTGGACTACGCGGCCCCGCTCGGCGCCCGCATCGACCACTTCCACGCCCCCAAGACCCTGGCCCAGCTCGCCGCGCTGCGCGTGCAGAAGCCGCGCGCCCAGCTGCTGGCCGGCTCGACCGACGTCGGCCTGTGGGTCAACAAGCAGTTCCGCGACCTCGGCGACATCATCTATGTCGGCGACGTGGCCGAGATGAAGACCGTGGAAGAGCGCGCCGACGAGCTCTACATCGGCGCTGGCGCCTCGCTCGAAGCCGCCTTCGGCGCGCTGGTCGAGCGCGTGCCCAGCCTGGCCGACGTGTGGCTGCGCTTTGCCTCGCCGCCGATTCGCCACGCCGGCACCATGGGTGGCAACGTTGCCAACGGCTCGCCCATCGGCGACTCGCCGCCGGTGCTGATGTCGCTGGACGCCGAGATCGAGCTGCGCCGCGGCGACGTCGTGCGCCGCATGCCGCTGCCCGCGTTCTACCTCGACTACATGAAGAACGAGCTGCAGCCCGGCGAGTTCGTGCAGGGCCTGGCCGTGCCGCTGGCCGCCATGCGCCGCCAGGTGCGCGCCTACAAGATCAGCAAGCGCTTCGACTGCGACATCTCGGCGCTGTGCGCGGGCTTCGCCATCGAACTGGAAGCCGGCAGCGAGACGGTGAAGGCCGTGCGCCTGGCCTTCGGCGGCATGGCCGCCACCGTCAAGCGCGCCGCCAACGCCGAAGCCGCGCTCGTCGGCAAGCCCTGGACGCAGGCCAGCGTGGCGACCGCCAAGCTGGCGCTGGCGCAGGATTTCAAGCCGCTCTCGGACATGCGGGCCTCGGCCGACTACCGCCTGCAGGTGGCGCAGAACCTGATCCAGCGCCTGTGGCTCGAAACCCGCACGCAGGACGCGCTGTCCCTCGAGGAAACCAGCGTCTGGAGCGTGATGCCTCATGTCGTTGCCAAGGTGGCGGCGGAAGGACTCTGACCATGAACAAACCCATCGACGCCCGCCTGCTGCAGCCCGCCGAGGCCTTTGCCGACTACCTGAAGAACACCGCCGCCCGCATCGACGTGGGCGCCGAAGCGCTGGCGCACGGGCGCGGCATGCGCGTGGGCATCAGCCGCCCGCACGAATCGGCGCACCTGCATGTGGCCGGCGAGGCCACCTACATCGACGACATTCCCGAGCTCGCCGGCACGCTGCACTGCGCGCTGGGCCTGTCGCCGGTCGCCAACGGCCGCGTGACGGCGCTGTCGCTCGACGCCATCCGCGCCATGCCCGGCGTGGTCACGGTGATCACCGCCGACGACATCCCCGGCACCAACGACTGCGGCTCGATCATTCATGACGACCCGATCCTGCTGCCCGTGAACGACGGCGGCGAGATTCGCTACCTCGGCCAGCCCGTGTTCGCCGTGATCGCCGAAACGCGCGATGCCGCGCGCCGCGCCGCCGCCAAGGCCAAGGACGCGCTGACCATCGAGGCGCAGCCGCCCGTGCTCACGCCGCAGGACGCGCATGCGCGCGGCCAGTACGTGGTGCCGCCGATGCACATCGTGCGCAGCGGCGGGGCCGCCAACGGCGGCGACGAGGCCGCCGTGCGCGCCGCCATCGCGAAGGCACCGCACCGCCACAGCGCCACGCTCGACGTGGGCGGGCAGGAACAGTTCTACCTCGAAGGCCAGATCAGCTACGCCATCCCGAAGGAGGGCGGCACGCTGCACATCCACTGCTCGACGCAGCACCCCAGCGAGATGCAGCACCTGGTGGCGCACGCGCTGCACCTGTCCTCGAACGAGGTGCATGTGGAATGCCGGCGCATGGGCGGCGGCTTCGGCGGCAAGGAATCGCAGTCGGCGCTGTTCGCCTGCGTGGCGGCCATTGCGGCGCGCCAGCTGCAGCGCCCCGTGAAGCTGCGGCTGGACCGCGACGACGACTTCATGATCACCGGTCGTCGCCACTGCTTCTGGTACGAGTACGAGGTGGGCTACGACGACGAGGGCCGCATCCTCGGCGCCGAGATCACGATGGTCTCGCGCGCCGGCCACTCGGCCGACCTGTCGGGCCCGGTGATGACGCGCGCGCTGTGCCACTTCGACAACGCCTACTGGCTGCCCAACGTGAGCATGCACGGCTTCTCGGGCAAGACCAACACGCAGAGCAACACGGCGTTTCGCGGCTTCGGCGGCCCGCAGGGCGCCATCGCCATCGAGAACATCATGGACTCGGTGGCGCGCGAATTGAAGCGCGACCCGCTCGATGTGCGGCGCGTCAACTTCTACGGCAAGGGCGAGAACAACGTCACGCCCTACCGCCAGACCGTGACCGACAACATCGTCCACGAACTCGTGGCCGAGCTCGAAGAAACCAGCGACTACCGCCTGCGCCGCGAAGAGATCGCCGCCTTCAACGCCAAGAGCCCGGTGCTCAAGCGCGGCCTGGCGCTGGCGCCGCTGAAGTTCGGCATCTCGTTCAACGTGAAGCACTTCAACCAGGCCGGCGCGCTGGTGCATGTGTACACCGACGGCTCGATCCTCGTGAACCACGGCGGCACCGAGATGGGCCAGGGCCTGAACACCAAGGTGGCGCAGGTGGTGGCGCACGAGCTGGGCGTGAGCTTCGAGCGCGTGCGCGTCACCGCGACCGACACGACCAAGGTGGCCAACACCTCGGCCACGGCGGCCTCGACCGGCGCCGACCTGAACGGCAAGGCCGCGCAGGACGCTGCCCGCCAGATCCGCGAACGCCTGGCTGCCTGCGCCGCCGAGCGCCATGGCGGCAACGCTGCCGACGTGCGCTTTGCCAACGACCAGGTCGAAGTGAACGGCCGCACGCTGGCCTTCAGCACCGTGGTGGGCGAGGCCTACCTCGACCGCAAGCAGCTGTGGTCCGACGGCTTCTACGCCACGCCCGGCCTGAGCTGGGACAAGGACAAGATGCAGGGCCGCCCGTTCTACTACTACGCCTACGGCGCGGCGGTGAGCGAAGTGGTGGTCGACACGCTCACCGGCGAATGGAAGCTGCTGCGCGCCGACATCCTGCACGACGCGGGCAAGTCGCTGAACCCGGCCGTGGACATCGGCCAGGTCGAGGGCGCCTTCATCCAGGGCATGGGCTGGCTCACCACCGAGGAGCTGGTGTGGCATCCGCAAAGCGGCAAGCTCACCACGCACGCGCCCAGCACCTACAAGATTCCGACGGCCAACGACTGCCCGCCGGTGTTCAACGTGCGCCTGTTCGAGGGCCAGAACTTCGAAGACTCGATTCACCGCAGCAAGGCCGTGGGCGAACCGCCGCTGTTGCTGCCGTTCTCGGTGTTCTTCGCCATCCGCGACGCCGTGTCGGCCGCGGGCGGGCACCGGGTCGATCCGCCGCTGAAGGCGCCGGCCACGAGCGAATCCATCCTCCGCGCCCTGACCGCGGTGCAGGCAGCCTCTGGCGAATGAGCACCGGCCGTGCTCGCACGGTCCGAGCGTCCTTCCGTTCTCCAAATGCTGCGCTGTATAACTGTTCGCACAGACAAGAAAGGTGTGAACAGCCATGAGAGACCAGGCGCTTTTCGACAAGATCGACCTTCATCTGATTCGGGTGCTTCATACCGTGCTGACCGACCGCAGCGTCTCGCGCGCCGCCATCCGCCTGGGCATGTACCAGCCGGCCGTCTCGGCCGCGCTGAAGCGCCTGCGCGAGCTGTCGGGCGACCCGCTGCTGGTGCGTTCGGGTTCGGGCATGGTGCCCACCGACGCGGGGCTGCGCATGATCGAGCCCGCGGCCAGCATCCTGCGGGCGGCCGAGATGCTGTTCTCGGATGCGCGGGGTTTCGAGCCGCAGTCGGCGGCCACCACGTTCCGCATCGCGGCCAGCGACTACATGGACCCGCTGTTTCTGCCGATGCTGGTGGCGCAGGTCAAGCGCGAGGCGCCGCTGTGCCAGATCGAGATCCATGCGCTCTCGCCCGACTCGGACTACCACGGGCACCTGGCGCTCGGACAGGTCGACCTGGTGATCGGCAACTGGCTCAAGCCGCCGGAAGACCTGCACATGGCGCGCCTCTTTGGCGACGAGGTGGTGTCGCTGGTCAACCAGGACCATCCGGCGGTGCGCCGCGGCTGGGACCTGGAGACCTGGCTGGCGGCCGAGCACATCGCGCCCACGCCCATGCACCCGGGCGGGCGCGGCATCATCGACCAGATGCTCGACGAGCTGGGGCGGCAGCGCAACATCACGGCGCGCTGCGCGCACTTCAGCCTCATCCCGGACATGGTGGCCTCGAGCCTTTTGGTGCTCACCACCGGGCGCCAGTACTGCGAGCGCTTCGCCGCGCGGCTGCCCGTGAAGATCCTCGAGTGCCCGGCTGCCTTGCCGCGCCTCATGTACTACCAGCTCTGGCACGAACGTACCCATTCGTCGAGTTCCGCGCGCTGGCTGCGCGAATGCATCAAGGGCGTGGCGGCGTCGCTGCGGCCCGGCTTCGATGCCGCGCCTGCCGCCACCGCCCGCACCCTGCCGGCTGAGCCGCTTTCCGATCCTCCCTGAGCCCTTCGTCGCGCCGGCGTCGCGACCGAGGCAACGATGAACGAACCGCCACATACAACAGCTGGAGACAAGCGAAATGAACAGGTATGAAGAGGTGCCCAAGGCCACCACTCCCCGGGCCGCCGGGGCCACCGAGGCGGCGCCGTTGCGTGCGGCCACCGCACCGGCCAACGCCGGTCTGCTGGAACGCTTTTTCAAGCTGACCGAGCACAACACCACCGTGCGCACCGAAGTCATCGCAGGGCTGACCACCTTCCTGACGATGGCCTACATCATCTTCGTGAACCCCTCGATCCTCGGGGACGCGGGCATGCCCAAGGGCGCGGTCTTCGTCGCCACCTGCCTGATCGCGGCCATCGGCACGCTGATCATGGGCCTGTACGCCAACTACCCGATCGCCATGGCGCCGGGCATGGGCCTGAACGCCTACTTCGCCTACGTGGTCGTGCTCGGCATGGGCTACACGTGGCAGACCGCGCTGGGCGCGGTGTTCATCTCGGGCTGCCTGTTCCTGATCGTGACGGTCACCGGGTTGCGGGAGCTGTTCATCGCGGGCATACCGCAGTCCTTGCGAACGGCGATCACCGTGGGCATCGGCATGTTCCTGGCGCTCATCGCGCTCAAGAGCGCGGGCGTGGTCGCGGCCTCGCCGGCCACCTTCGTCACGCTGGGCGACCTGCACTCGGCTCCCGTGATCCTGGCGACCATCGGCTTCCTCATGATCGTGGCGCTCGACCGGCTCAAGGTGCGCGGCGCCATCCTGATCGGCATCCTCACGGTGACGGTGCTGTCGTTCTTCTTCGGCGGCAACAAGTTCCACGGCGTGTTCGACGCACCGCCGTCCATCGCGCCCACCTTCATGCAGCTGGACATCCTGAGCGCGCTCAAGGGCGGCATCCTGAACGTGGTGCTGGTGTTCTTCCTGGTCGAGATGTTCGATGCCACCGGCACGCTGATGGGCGTGGCCAAGCGCGCCGGCCTGCTGGTGCCGGGCAAGATGGAGCGCATGAACAAGGCGCTGCTCGCCGACAGCGGCGCGATCTTCGCGGGCTCGCTGCTGGGCACCTCGAGCACCACGGCGTATGTGGAAAGCGCGGCCGGCGTGCAAGCGGGCGGCCGCACCGGCCTCACGGCCGTGGTGGTGGCGGTGCTGTTCCTGGCCTGCCTGATGATCTCGCCGCTGGCGGGCTCGGTGCCGGCCTACGCCACCGCACCGGCGCTGCTGTTCGTGGGCTGCCTGATGCTGCGTGACCTGGTCGAGCTCGACTGGGAAGACACCACCGAGGTGATTCCGGCCGCCGTCACGGCGCTGGCCATGCCTTTCACCTACTCGATCGCCAACGGCCTGGCCTTCGGCTTCATCACCTACGCCGTGCTCAAGCTGTGCACCGGCCGGGCACGGGAAGTGCATGCGATGGTGTGGGTGATCGCGGCGATCTTCCTGTTCAAGTTCGCCTACATCGGCGGACACTGAAGGACGCGCCGTCGGGCGCCGATGGTCGCGGGGACGCTATTAAACTTATAGCTGTCCCCGCTTGTTGATGTTGAACGAGACAAACCCACGAAACCCGGCATGACAACCCCCAGACTCCAGCTGGCGCACATCACCAAGCGGTACCCCGCGGTGGTGGCCAACAGCGACATCTCCCTGGCCGTGCAGCCCGGCGAAATCCATGCCGTGCTCGGAGAGAACGGCGCGGGCAAATCGACCCTGATGAAGATCATCTACGGCTCGGTCAAGCCCGACGAAGGCACAGTCACCTTCGACGGCCAGGCGGTGAACCTGCGCAACCCGCAGCAGGCGCGCGCGCTGGGCATCAGCATGGTGTTCCAGCACTTCAGCCTGTTCGACACGCTCACCGTGGCCGAGAACGTCTGGCTGGGCCTGGACAAGTCGCTCGCGCTGGCCGAGGTGGCCCGCAGCATCACGGCCAAGGCGAGCGAGTACGGCCTGGACATCGACCCCTCGCGCCCCGTGCACACGCTGTCGGTGGGCGAGATGCAGCGGGTGGAGATCATCCGCGCGCTGCTCACCAACCCCAAGCTGCTCATCCTGGACGAGCCGACCTCGGTGCTCACGCCGCAGGCCGTGATCCGCCTGTTCGGCGTGCTGAACAAGCTGGCCTCGGAAGGCTGCAGCATCCTGTACATCAGCCACAAGCTGCACGAGATCCAGGAGCTGTGCACCGCCTGCACCGTGCTGCGCGGCGGCAAGGTCACGGGCGTGTGCAACCCGCGCAACGAGAGCACCGAATCGCTCTCGCGCCTGATGATCGGCAGCGAGCCGCCGCCGCTGCAGCACCGTCCGCTGCATGCCGGCGCGGTGGCGCTGCGCGTGCAGGGCCTGAAGCTGGCGCGCGAAGACCAGTTCGGCGTCGACCTGGACGGCATCTCGTTCGACGTGCGCGCGGGCGAGGTCGTCGGCATCGCCGGCGTCTCGGGCAACGGCCAGAAGGAACTGCTGTACACGCTCTCGGGCGAGGACGTGCGCGCCGAGCCCGCCATGGTGCGCGTGTTCGACCAGCCGGCCGGCCGGCTGCGCCCGCGCGCGCGGCGTGCGCTGGGCCTGCATTTCGTGCCCGAGGAACGGCTGGGGCGCGGCGCCGTGCCCACGCTGGGCCTGGCGCACAACCTGCTGCTCACGCGCAGCAATGCGGTGGGCAAGGGCGGCTGGATTCGCACCGCCGAGCTCGACAAGCAGGCGCGTTCCATCATCGATCGCTTCAAGGTGAAGGCCGGCGGCCCGGGCGCGGCGGCGCGCTCGCTGTCGGGCGGCAACCTGCAGAAATTCATCGTCGGTCGCGAGATCGACGCCAACCCCAAGCTCTTCATCGTCTCGCAGCCCACCTGGGGCGTGGACGTGGGCGCGGCGGCGCTCATCCATGCCGAGATCCTGGCGCTGCGCGATGCCGGCTGCGCCGTGCTCGTGATCAGCGAGGAGCTGGACGAGCTGTTCAACATCTGCGACCGGCTGCACGTGATCGCCAAGGGGCGGCTGTCGCCCTCGATCGACCGCGCGGCGGCCACGCTGCCGCAGATCGGCGAGTGGATGAGCGGCCTGTGGCCGCAGGCGCAGCCCCACCAGAACAACAACAAGAAGGAGGGCGCGCATGCTCAAGCTTGAACCCCGCCCGGAGCTGTCGCGCTTCTGGAGCTATGGCTCGCCGATCCTGGCGCTCTTGATCACCGTGCTCATCGGCGTGGCGCTGTTCGCCGCGCTGGGCAAGGACCCGGTCAAGGGCCTGCAGGTGTTCTTCTACGAGCCGATCAAGAGCGGCTACGCCATCGGCGAGCTGATGGTGAAGGCCACGCCGCTGCTCATCATTGCGCTCGGCCTGGCCGTGTGCTTTCGCTCCAACGTCTGGAACATCGGCGCCGAAGGGCAGTTCGTCTGCGGCGCCATCGCGGCGGGCGGCGTGGCGCTCTTGGCCGACAAGAGCACCGGCAGCTGGATCGTCGTGGCCATCCTGCTGGCGGGCATCGCGGGGGGCATGGTGTGGGCGGGCATCGTCGCGTTCCTGCGCGACAAGTTCAACGCCAACGAAATCCTCGTGAGCCTGATGCTGGTCTACGTGGCCACGCTGATGCTGAGCTACCTGGTCTTCGGCCCCTGGAAAGATCCGCAGGGCTACAACTTCCCGCAGACCAAGACCTTCGAGGCGGTGACGCAGATCCCGCGGCTCATGAAGGGTTCGCGCGTGTCGATCGGTCTGATCATCGCGCTGGTCGGCGCGGGCGCGCTGTGGGTGTTTTTGTTCCGCACGCGCGCGGGCTTCGCGCAGCAGGTCGGCGGGCTGGCGCCCGCGGCGGCGCGCTATGCGGGCTTCTCGGCACGCCGCGCCGTGTGGATCGCGCTGCTCACCTCGGGCGGCGCGGCCGGCCTGGCGGGCGCGCTCGAAGTGGCGGGCCCCATCGGCCAGCTCACGCCGTACGTGCCGGCGGGCTACGGCTTCGCGGCCATCATCGTGGCCTTCGTCGGGCGGCTGCATCCGGTGGGCATGATCTTCTCGGCGATCCTGATGAGCATGTTCTACATCGGCGGCGAACTCGCGCAGTCGCGCCTGGGCCTGCCCAAGTCGCTCACCGGCGTGTTCCAGGGCCTGCTGCTGTTCACGCTGCTGGCCTGCGACACGCTCATCGCCTACCGCATCCGCCGCAAGGCCGGCGCCAAGGCCGCGACGCTGACCACAAGCTCGCTGCAGGTCAGCACGCCGATCACCGCGCCGACCGCGCCCGTTGCGCCGACCGCGCGTGCCACCGAAGGAGGGCTCTGAACCATGGAAAGCTACGCACTCCTGCTGGGCTCGACCCTGAGCGCGGGCACCGTACTCGCCATCGCGGCGCTGGGCCTGTTGATCAACGAGAAGGCCGGCGTCGTCAACCTCGGCGCCGAGGGCATGATGCTGTGCGCCGCCATCGCGGGCTTCGCGACGGTGGTCATCACGCACAACCCCTGGCTCGGCTTCCTGGCCGGCATGGCGGCCGGTGCCTTGCTCGCGGCCTTCTTCGGCGTGCTCGTGATCTGGCTCAACACCAACCAGTACGCGACGGGGCTCGCGCTGAGCCTGTTCGGCGTGGGCTTCTCGGCCTTCGCGGGCATCAGCTTCGTGCAGGCCAAGCTGCCCGAGAGCACGCCCTTCGCCATTCCCGTGCTGGCCGACATCCCGCTGGCCGGCCCGGCGCTGTTCCGGCACCACCCGATGGTGTACGTGGCCGTGCTGCTGACCATCGGGCTCATCTGGTTTTTGTACCGCACCCGCGCCGGCCTCGTGCTGCGCTCGGTGGGCGAGTCGCCCGAGTCGGCGCATGCGCTGGGCTACCCGGTGCGGCGCATCCGCTTCCTGGCGGTGATCGCGGGCGGCGCGTTGTGCGGGCTGGCGGGGGCGTACCTGTCGACCGTGTACACGCCGCTGTGGGTCGAGGGCATGGTTGCCGGCCGCGGCTGGATCGCGCTGGCGCTCACCACCTTCGCCACCTGGCGCCCGATCCGCGTGCTGCTCGGCGCCTACCTGTTCGGCGGCGTCTCGATGCTGGGTTTCCACCTGCAAAGCAGCGGCGTCGACGTGCCCTCGCAGTTCCTCAGCATGGCTCAGTACATCGCGCCGATCGTGGTGCTGGCGCTGATCTCGCGCAACCCCGCCTTCATCCGCATCAACATGCCGGCATCGATGGGGAAACCGTTCTACCCCGGCTCATAATCGCGTTCTCGTTTTTTTGCCAACCCGTCCTTTTCTTCCGAGGATTTCGACAATGAATGATCTGAACAAGCGTTCCCTTCTCAAGCTCGCCGCCCTCACCGCGGTGGCTTCGGCGGCCCTCATCGGCTGCGGCAAGAAGGAAGAGGCGGCCGCCCCCGCAGCATCGCCGGCGCCGGCCCCCGCGGCCGCTCCGGCCCCCGCACCGGCGGCCCCGCTGAACATCGCATTCGCCTATGTCGGTCCGGTGGGCGACGGCGGCTGGTCCTTCGCGCACGACAACGCCCGCAAGGCGCTCGAGAAGGAATTCGGCGACAAGATCAAGACCACCTTCGTCGAAAGCGTGCCCGAGTCGGCCGACGCCGAACGCGTGTTCCGCGACTTCGTGGGCCAGGGCAACAAGCTGATCTTCGGCACCACCTTCGGCTACATGGAACCCATGCTCAAGGTCGCCAACGACAGCAAGGACGTGAAGTTCGAGCATGCCACCGGCTACAAGACCGCCGAGAACATGCGCACCTACGACAGCCGCACCTACGAAGGCGCGTACATGGCCGGCGTGATCGCCGGTTCGATGACCAAGAGCAACACGCTGGGCGTGGTCGGCTCGGTGCCGATCCCTGAAGTGCTGCGCAACATCAACAGCTTCACGCTGGGCGCGCAGTCGGTCAACCCGAAGATCACGACCAAGGTCGTGTGGGTGAACGAGTGGTTCAGCCCGCCCAAGGAAACCGAAGCCGCCACCGCCCTCATCAACGGCGGCGCCGACGTGCTGTTCCAGAACACCGACTCGCCGGCCGTGCTGAAGACCGCCCAAGAGAAGGGCAAGCGCGCCTTCGGCTGGGACTCCGACATGACCGCCTACGGCCCGAAGGCCCACCTGGGCTCGGCCATCATCAATTGGGCGCCGTACTACATCAAGACCACGCAGGACGCGCTGGACGGCAAGTGGGCCACCGGCCAGACCTGGTGGGGCGTGAAGGAAGGCGCGATCGACATCGTCTCGATCGCCGAAGACGTGCCGGCCGAAGCCAAGGCCAAGGTCGAGGAAATCAAGAAGGGCCTGAAGGACGGCAGCTTCTCGATCTGGAAGGGCCCGATCGTCGGCCAGGACGGCAAGGAGCTGATCGCCAAGGACGCGGTCGCCGACGACAAGTTCCTGTCGGGCGTGAACTTCTACGTCAAGGGCGTCGAAGGCAAGGTGCCGGGCGGCGACAAGAAGTAACCATTGATCGATCGCTTCGGCGATTGCCACGAGAAGGGTCGTCTGCGGACGGCCCTTTTTTCATTCAGGAAAAGGATTCACACCATGAAGCTGCAGAGGGTCATGGCGGCAGGCGCGGCACTGCTGGCCGTGTCGATGTCGTTCGCCGCACCGCCGACGTTCTCGAAGGAAGAGCAGCGCCTGCGCAAGGCCGTGGAGGACGCGGAAATGTGCTTTCACTTCGCTGGCGAATTCAACGGCGATGGGTCGGCACACGACAAGGAAGTGGCGCGCCAGCAGCGCCAGCATTGCGGCAAGGAAGGCCAGCAGCTGGTGCTGCGGGCCTACCGCAAGAACCCGCAGGACACACGCCTCTACCCGGCGGTGCTGCGGCTGGACGGGTTGATGCCGGGGCTCACGTTGCCCGCGGCCGAGAAGGCACGGCTGTGTGCCGTGGCCAAGACGGAACTGGCCTGCCCCTGAGTCGGCTTACTGCGTCGCCGCCTGCAGCTGCGCCGCCATCTTCTGATGGATCAGGTTCACCGCCTTCAACGGCCGCAGCATCACCTTGAACTCGGTGATCTTGCCTTCGGCGTTCCACTTCATCATGTCCACGCCGTTGATGGCGATGCCGTCCAGCTCGAGTTCGAACTCGAGCACGGCATCGGTCGGGCCCTGGAGCTCGCGCACGTAGCGGAAGCTCTCGTTGAAGAAGACCTGGAAGGCCGCGGCCAGGTACTGCTTCGTGATCGCCTTGCCGACCTGAGGCCGGTGCACCACGGGCGAGAGGAAGACGGCGTCGTCGGCCAGCAGGGCATCGAGCCCCGCCACGTCGCGTGTCTTGACGAGCCGGTGCCAGGTGGAAAGGGTGTCGATCGCCATGGGTCTCCTCGCGCGGTGGATGGATGGGGAAACTCAGTCTAGCGAAGCGCCTGCGGGCCCGTCGTCGCGGGCGCGACGGGGCCCGGCAGGCGTTCTTACTCGCCTTGCCAGCGCTTGAGCACCAGCGTGGCGTTGGTGCCGCCGAAGCCGAAGCTGTTGCTCATCACGGTGTCGACCGTGGCGTTCTCGCGCGTGGCGGTGAGGATGGGCATGTCGGCCACTTCCGGGTCGAGCGCCTCGATGTTGGCCGAGCCGGCCATGAAGCTGCCTTCCATCATCAGCAGGCAGTAGATCGCCTCGTGCACGCCCGCGGCGCCCAGCGAGTGGCCCGACAGGCTCTTTGTGGAGCTGATCGCGGGCGCCTTGTCGCCGAAGACTTCGCGCACGCCCTTCATTTCCATGACGTCGCCGACGGGTGTGGAGGTGCCGTGGGTGTTCAGGTAGTCGATGGGCGTGTCGACGGTCGACAGGGCCATCTGCATGCAGCGCACGGCGCCTTCGCCGCTGGGCGCGACCATGTCGTAGCCGTCGGAGGTGGCGCCGTAACCGACGATCTCGGCGTAGATTTTTGCGCCACGCGCCAGTGCGTGGTCGAGCGACTCGACCACGACCATGCCGCCGCCGCCGGCGATGACGAAGCCGTCGCGCTCGGCGTCGTAGGCACGCGAGGCCTTCTCGGGGCTGTCGTTGTACTTGGTGGACAGCGCGCCCATGGCGTCGAACAGGAACGACTGTGTCCAGTGCTCTTCTTCACCGCCGCCGGCGAACACGATGTCCTGCTTGCCCATCTGGATCTGCTCCATGGCATTGCCGATGCAGTGCGCGCTGGTGGCGCAGGCCGAGGCGATGGAGTAGTTCAGGCCCTTGATCTTGAACGGCGTAGCCAGGCAGGCCGACACGGTGCTGCTCATGGTCCGCGTCACGCGGTAGGGGCCGACGCGCTTGACGCCCTTTTCGCGCAGCAGGTCGAGCGCTTCCATCTGGTTCAGCGTGGAGGCGCCGCCCGAGCCGGCGATGAGGCCGGTGCGCGGGTTCGACACCTGCTCCTCCGTCAGGCCGGCATCGGCAATGGCGTCCTTCATGGCCAGGTAGGCGTAGGCCGCCGCGTGGCCGACGAAGCGGTAGAGCTTGCGGTCGATGAGGTCTTCGAGGGGAAGGTCGATGGAGCCGGCCACCTGGCTGCGCAGGCCCATTTCGGCATAGGCCGGCTGGAACCGGATGCCGGGGCGGCTGGCACGCAGGTTGGCGGAGACGGTCTCCTTGTCGTTGCCCAGGCACGAAACGATGCCCAGACCGGTGATGACGACGCGTCGCATGGCGAAACCCTCAGAAGTTGTCGGTGGAAGTGAACACGCCGACTCGCAGGCCTTCGGCGGTGTAGATCTGGCGGCCGTCGACGCTCACCGAGCCGTCGGCGATGGCCAGGTTCAGCTTGCCCTTGAGCACGCGCTTGATCTGGATGCTGTAGGTGACGAGCTTGGCGGTCGGCAGGACCTGGCCCGTGAACTTCACTTCGCCCGAGCCCAGGGCCCGGCCGCGGCCCGGCAGGCCCTGCCAGCCGAGGAAGAAGCCCACCAGCTGCCACATGGCGTCCAGGCCCAGGCAGCCCGGCATGACCGGGTCGCCTTCGAAATGGCAGGCGAAAAACCACAGGTCGGGCGTGATGTCGAGTTCGGCCGTGAGTTCGCCCTTGCCGTAGGTACCGCCCTCGGCGCTGATGTGGGTGATGCGGTCCACCATCAGCATGTTCGGGGCGGGCAGCTGTGCGTTGCCGGGGCCGAACAGTTCGCCGCGGCTGCAGCGCAGCAGGTCTTCGCGGGTGAAGGCGTTTTGTAGGGTCATGCGAATCGATCAAGGACGGCGCCAGGGGCACGAATGCACGCTGCGCGCGGATTGGAGGGAACACGCCCGATGCCGGGCCTGCCGGGGTCCAAGCCTAGCGCATCCGCCATGGCCCGATTTGACCCAGATCAGTTTGGGGGAAATGGGGCTGGCAGCGTATACGTTTTCGGGGATGCCGCGCAGGGTGTCTGCCCTTATGCTGTGCGCGATCACAACGTCGATTTCCCACGCCCCATGACCGATTCCAGCCGCCCCCTCTTCGACCCCAGCTTCGCGCAGCGCATTCCCGCCGAACGCCTGCCCGAGCTGCTGCGCGCCATGCCCAAGGCCGAGCTGCACATGCACATCGAAGGCTCGCTCGAGCCCGAGCTGATCTTCGCGCTCGCGCAGCGAAACGGTGTCTCGATCCCGTATGCCAGCGTGGAAGACCTGCGCAAGGCCTACGCCTTCACCAACCTGCAGACCTTTCTCGACATCTACTACGCCGGCGCCAGCGTGCTGCTGAAAGAGCAGGACTTCTACGACATGGCCTGGGCCTACCTGGAGCGCGCCGCCGCCGACCACGTGGTGCACACCGAGATGTTCTTCGACCCGCAGACGCACACGGCGCGCGGCGTGGCCATGGAAACGGTGGTCAACGGCCTGCACCGCGCCTGCGTCGATGCGCTGCCCAAGCTGGGCGTGAGCGCCTCGCTCATCCTGTGCTTCCTGCGCCACCTGAGCGAGGAAGAGGCCTTCGAGACGCTGGAGCAGGCGCTGCCGTACCGCGACAAATTCATCGGCGTGGGACTCGATTCGAGCGAGGTCGGCCACCCACCCGAGAAGTTCGCGCGCGTGTTCGCACGCTGCCGCGAGCTGGGCTTCCACCTCGTCGCGCACGCGGGCGAAGAAGGCCCGCCGGCCTACGTGTGGAGCGCGCTCGACGTGCTGAAGGTCGAGCGCGTCGACCACGGCGTGCAAAGCGCGAAGGACCCGGCGTTGATGAAGCGGCTGGCGCAAGACCGCATTCCGCTCACCGTGTGCCCGCTGTCGAACCTCAAGCTCTGCGTGTTCCCCGACCTGTCGCAGCACAACCTGGGCGCGCTGCTCGACGCGGGGCTGGTCGCCACCGTCAACTCGGACGACCCGGCCTACTTCGGCGGCTACATGAACCAGAACTTCACGCAGACCTTCGCCGCCACCGGCCTGGGCGTGCAGCAGGCCTGGCAGCTCGCGGCCAACAGCTTCGAGGGCAGCTTCATCGACGCGGCGGCCAAGCGCGCCTACGTCGACCGGCTCAACGCCGTCTTCGCGACCTTCTGAGCGAGCTCTGCCGTGCAGGCGCCGGGACCGGCGTTGCGGCGCGGCACGAGCAGCGGCATCGCCACCAGCGCACAGGCACTGGCCGCCAGCCACACGACCGGCCAGCCCTGCAGCGCCAGCAGGTGCGGAATCGAGAAGGGAGTGACGAAGCACACGAGGAACACGCTGGTGTTCGCCATGCCCAGCGCGGTGCCGGCACGCGCCGCGCCGGCCAGCGTGGCCAGCTCGGTGTACGCCACGCCGTGCCAGGCCGACACGCACACCCCGCTCACGGTCAGCAGCGCGATCAGCGCCAAGCGTAGAGACATGGACGGCGGCTCGGTGCCCGCCGCCATCACCAGCGCACCCAAGCCTGCGAACAGCAGCACGCTGAGCGCGCTGCAGGCGCGCAGGTAGGCCGGGCGGTTGCGGCGGCGGTCGGTCCAGCGGCCGCTCCACACGCGCATCGCCATCGCGCCGACCTGCACGAAGACCATGGCGGCGGTGATCGTACCCAGGCCCACGTGGCCGAAGTCGTGCAGGAACACCGTGCCGAAGGACAGCACCGCGAACTGCGGCGCGCACAGGATGCCGATGCCGGCCACGATGCGCCACACGCGCACATCGCGCAGCGGGCCGGTCTTCGGCGCCGGCGCTTCCACGTTCGCATGGCGGGGCGCCACGGGCGGCTCGTGCACCCAGGCCCAGCTCATCGCCGCGCTCAGCGCGCACAGCAGCGCCAGCAGGCCGTACAGCGCGGCAAAGCCGAAGTGCAGTGCCACGAAGGGCAGCACCAGCGCACCGATGCCGCCGCCCATCGGCACGGCGGTCTGGCGGATGCTCATGGCCAGGCCGCGCTCGCTGGCGTCGAACCAGGTCATCACCGCGCGCCCGCTGGCACCGTTCACGCTGCCGCCGAGCAGGCCCACCAGCAGCAGCCCCGCGCCCAGCACGCCGAGGCCCGGCACGTGGCCGGGCCCCGGCGCGGCCCACAGCGCCATCGCGACCAGCGCGATCGCCGTGCTGCCCAACCCGGCCAGCAGCACGGGGCGGTCGCCCCAGCGGTCGGTCAGCAGGCCCCAGGGCAGCTCGCTCACGGCGATGCCCAGGCCCATGAGGCCGAGCACCAGGCCGAGCGCGGCGTTGTCCAGTTGGTAGCCGGTGCGCATGAGCACGGCGGTCATGGGAATGCCGCTGAAGGCGACCGAGAAGGCCGCGTTGGCGGCCACGCCGGCGGCGAGCACCTTCCAGCGGTGGCGGGGCGACAGCGGGGTGGAGGAGGGCGATTGGGTCATGTTGCAGCGCAGTGTCCGCCGCTGCAAAGGTTTTGAAAATCAGAAAATAATGAGCGGATCGTCCTGAAATTCAGGATGATCAAAAAAGCCTCATGCAAGGACCCGCGATGACCCAGGTGATGTTCGATCTCGACGTGCTGCGCACTTTTTCCACCGGCATGGCGCTCGGCAGCTACGCGCGCGCGGCCGACAAGCTGGGCCGCTCGACCTCGGCCGTGAGCGCGCAGCTCAAGAAGCTGGAGTCGCAGGCCGGCACCGTGCTGTTCCGCAAGGAGGGCCGCGGCCTGGCGCTCACCGACGCTGGCGAGACGCTGCTGGCCTACGCGCATCGCATGCTCGAGCTCAACGACGAGGCCAGCGCCGCCCTGCGCGGTGCCGACCTGCAGGGCTGGGTGCGGCTGGGCCTGCAGGAAGACTTCGGCGAAACGTTGCTGCCGGCCGTGCTCGGCCGCTTCGCGCGCGCCCACCCCAAGGTGCGCATCGAGGCCTGCGTGGCGCGCAGCGGCGAGTTGCGCGAGCGGCTCGAGCTGGGCCAGCTCGACCTGGCACTGGCCTGGGACGCCGGCGACCAGCCGCTGTCGCCGTATGCCGAGCGCGTGGCGCGGCTGCCGCTGCTGTGGATCGGCCCCACGGTGCCCGAGCGCGTCGATGCGCCCTGGTGGACCGAGCGCGAGCACCGCGCGGGCGTTCGCGCCGTGAAGAGCAAGGAGCCGCTGCCGCTCATCATGCTCGACGCCCCGTGCCCGCTGCGCGAGATCGTCATCACCGCGCTCGACCGCGCCGGCCTGCCGTGGCGCCGCGCCTTCGGCAGCGCCAGCCTGGCCGCGCTGTGGGCCGCGACGTCTGCCGGCCTGGGCCTCACGGTGCGCACGCCGTTCGGGCTGCCCTCGCATGTGCGCACGCTCGATCGCTCGGTGCTCTCGCTGCCGGCGCTGCCGCAGATCTCGCTCGTGCTGTACCGCGCGCAGGCCCGCGCCGAGGCGCCGGCGAGCCGGCTGGCCACTCTGCTGCTGGAGGCGGTGCGCCAGCACGCGCAGCTGCAGGCCGTGTCACCGCGCTGACCCCGCCGAGCGCAGGCCCTTGCCGGGGCCGGGGGCGCAATGCGTGAGAATCCGCCGCTAGAGACAAGACAAGCGCAAGAGACAAGACCCAAGCGAGGCGGCATGACCATTACGCGGCACAACTCCCTGCATCTGTGGGACGACAGGTTCCTCTACATCACACCGGCGATCCAGTCGGGGCTCACGGCGCGTTCGTCGGCCACGCTGCTGGCCTCGGTGAGCGGCCATCCCTTCACGCTGGAGGCGGTCGACGGCACGCGCGTGCGCTGCACGGCCGCGCTGGTGGGGCCGCATGTGCCGCGCCGCCTGGACGTCGACGGCTGCGGGCTGCTGTCGCTCAACCTCGACCCGGCCTCCAGCGCCTACCGCATGCTCTCTCGGCACCTGGGCGGCCACGGCATCCAGCCGCTCGACGCGCGCCGCTTCGGCCGCGCGCGCGACGACTTCGAGCCGGCGCAGCACGGCGCGCTGTCCGACCGGCGCCTGCAACTGCTCAGCTCCAGGCTGGTCACCGCGATCACCGAGTGCCCCGAGATCGAAGCCGCCATCGACCCGCGCATTGAGCGCGTGCTGCAAGCCATTCGCACGCATGCGGGGCAGATCCCGCTGCGCGAGCTGTCGGCGCTGGCCTTTCTCTCGCCCGACCGGCTCACGCACCTGTTCGCGCAGCAGGTGGGCGTGTCGATCAAGCGCTATGCGCTGTGGACCAAGGTGCGCCGCACGGTGCAGCAGTTCACCGCGCGCCGCCCGCTGACCGACGTGGCGCTGGCCAGCGGCTTCACCGACGCGGCGCACATGAGCCGCACCTTCCAGCGCTACTTCGGCCTGTCGCCGTCCTTCCTGTCGAACCAGGTGCGCGTGACGGCCGACGAGCAGGCCTCGCACGCGTGGGGGCGCGGGCTCGCGCACTGAGGCGCCTTCGAAGGTCTCCAGGCGCGGCGCAGGACAGCGGCTGCGTTCAAGCCGCAGCCGGCCTGCCTGCCTAAGCTGGCGGTGCTCCATCAAGAGAGCATCAACCGGAGACATCCATGAGACAGACATCCTCGCGCGGCGCCATGCCGCTGTCCCTGCTCGCGTTGGTCACAGCGACCACGCTCACCGCCTGCGGTGGCGGTGGTGGAGGCGGCAACGGGTTCCCGTTCTTTCCCATCGGCGGCAACCCGCCCACCAACCCACCGGCCGAAGGCAGCTACAAGGCCGAGATCCGCCGCACCGCCCTGGGCGTGCCGCACATCAAGGCCGACAACTGGCCCGGCGTGGGCTACGGCTACGGTTTTGCGCAGGCGGAAGACGACCTGTGCACGATGGCCGACTCCTTCCTCACCTACCGCGGCGAGCGTTCGCAGTACCTCGGCGGCGATGCGCAGCTCGTGGCCAGCAGCACCATCGCGCGGCCGAAGAACATCGACTCCGACTTCTTCCACAAGCAGGTGATCTCGGCCGACGTGCTCGCGAAGATGATCGCGGCCCAGCCCGACAACCTGAAGCAGCTGGTCGAGGGCTTCGCCGCTGGCTACAACCGCTACGTGCGCGACGTGAAGGCCGGCGGCACGGCGCACCAGGCCTGCCGCAACGAAGCCTGGGTGAAGCCCATCACGGCCGAGGACATCTACCGCCGCATGTACGCGGCCAACCTCGCGGGCGGCTACAGCAACTTCCTGGCGAACATCGCCAATGCGATCGCACCCGCACCGGCGGCGCCCACCAAGATGGCTGCGCGCGGCGGCGCGAAGAAGGCCTCGCTGCAGGTGGCGGCGCTCTTCAACGTGCCCGAGCTGCAGGTCGGCGGCAAGGAGGGCGTGGGCAGCAACATGATCGGCTTCGGCACCGCCGCCACCGGTGACAGCAGCCCGCTGCTCTTCGGCAACCCGCACTGGTACTGGCGCGGGCCGGACCGCTTCTACCAGGCGCAACTCACGATTCCGGGCCAGCTCAACATCAGCGGCACCTCGTTCCTCGGCATTCCGGTGATCCTCATCGGCTTCAACGACAACATCGCGTGGAGCCACACGGTGTCGACCGCGCGCCGCTTCGGCTTCTACGAACTGAAGCTCGCGGCGGGCGACCCGACCAGCTACATGCGCGACGGCAAGCCCGTGAAGATGCAGGCGCTCAACATCACCGTCAACGTGAAGCAGACCGACGGCAGCGTGGCGCCGGTGACGCGCACGCTCTACAAGTCGGAGTACGGGCCGATGGTCAACCTCACGACCTTCGGTGCGCCGTTCGCCTGGAGCCAGACCACGGCCTTCGCGATCCGCGACATCAACGGCGAGAACTACCGCACCTTCAAGAACTGGCTGCGCTGGAACCAGGCCAAGTCGCTCGACGAGTTCATCGCCATCCAGCGCGAGGAAGCGGCCATTCCGTGGGTCAACACCGTGGCCGTGGGCCGCGGCGCGGCCAAGGCCTGGTATGCGGACATCGGCGCGGTTCCCAACGTGTCGCCCGCCCAGGTGGCCAGCTGCACGACGCCGCTGGGCGCGGCGGCCGGCGCCTCGCTGCCGCGCGTGCCCTTCTTCGACGGCTCGAAGAGCGAATGCGACTGGCAGACCGATGCCGACTCGGCGCAGAAGGGCGCCATCGGCGCGGCCCGGCTGCCGAGCCTGCTGCGCGACGACTACGTCGAGAACTCGAACGACAGCTACTGGCTCGCGAACCCGAAGGCGCCGATGACCGGCTACCCGGCCATCATGGGGCCCGCGGGCACGGAGGCCGTGAGCTTCCGCACGCGCCTGGGCAACCTGATGGCGCAGGCGCGCATCGACGGCACCGACAGCTACGCCGGCAAGGCGGCCACGCCCGAGACCGTCAAGCAGATGGTGCTCAACAGCCGCGTGCTGACGGCCGAACTGTTCAAGGACCAGGCGCTGGCCATGGTGTGCGCGACGCCGACGATCAACGTGGCGACCGATCCGCAAGGCGGCGCCGCCATCGGGCGCGACGTGGACACCGGCCCGGCCTGCGCGGTGCTCAAGGCCTGGAACAACACGGGCACGATCGGCGCGCGCGGCGCGCACATCTGGGACGAGTTCTGGAACCGCGCGTCGCTGCAATCCGCGGCCACGCTCTACAACGTGCCGTTCAGCGCGAGCGATCCGATCCACACGCCGCGCGACCTGAAGGCCGGTGCCGCGAGTGCCCTGCAGCAGGCCTTCGGCGCGGCCGTCGCGCGCGTGGAGGCCAGCGGCTTCGCACTCGATGCACAGCGTGGCGACTACCTGTTCGCCACGCGCGGCGGCCAGAAGATCCCGCTGTACGGCGGCTGCCACGGCCCGGGCTACTTCACCATCGCCTGCTCCGAGAACCGGCTCGACAAGGGCGGCTACACCATGGACGGCAACCCGAACGGCAACAGCTACATGCAGATCGTGCGGTTCTCTGAAGGCGGCGTGGAGGCCCACACCTTCCTGACGTTCTCGCTGTCGGACGACCCGGCCTCGGCGCACAACGCCGACTACACCCGGGCCTACAGCGCGGGGCAGTGGCTGAAGGTGCCGTTCTCCGAAGCGGAGATCAAGGGCGACGCGGCCTACCGCAGCGCGGTCGTCAGCGAATAGCAGACGACGCGGCCGCGCGCTGCGCGAGCCAGTTCCACCCGGCGCCTGCGGCCATGAGCACGCAGGTGCCGAGGAACACCGCGCGCATGCCGATGTGCCCGCCCACGAAGCCGCCCAGCAGCGGGCCCGCCACCTGGCCCGCGTACTGCGCCGACGTCGAGTAGCCCAGCATGTTGCCGGCCACGCGCTCGGGTACGTTGTGGCGGATCACGCTGGCAATGCACGGCAGCAGCCCGCCGAGCGACAGCCCCATCAGGAAGCGCAGCACCACCAGCTGCCAGCCCGCCGTGACGAAGGCCTGCGGAATCAGCAGCAGCGCCGACACTGCAAGACAGCCGACGATCACGTTCCAGTGCCCCACGCGGTCGGCCAGCTTGCCCAGCCGCGAGGCCGAGAGGATGCTGCCGAGCGCGGCGGCCGACATCACGAGGCCGGCCATCATCGTCACGCGCTGCGGGTCGTCGAGCAGCGTGGCGACGTAGACCGTGATGATCGGCTCGATCGACATGTTCGCGAGCATCAGCAGCATGCCGGTGAAGAACATCGCGACCAGCGGGCGCTTGTCGGGCACGGCGGCCCAACCGGTGTCGTCGGACGTGCCGCGTTGCCTTGCGGCGGAAGGTGCCTTCTTCTCTTCACGGATGAGAAAGGCCGTCGCGAGAAAGGCGATGAAGATCATTGCGCCGGCCGCGAAGAAGGTGTTGCGGATGCCGACCAGCGGCGGCAGCACCCCGCCTACCAGCGGCCCCACGAGGTTGCCCGCCATGATGGCCGACGACATCGTGCCCAGCGCCCAGCCGGTGCGGTCCTTGGGCGTCTGCGTGGCGACCAGTACCATCGAGCCCGAGGCGTACCCGCCGAGCAGCCCCGCCAGCAGCCGCAGGCCTACGAGCTGCCACACGTTGGCCGCGAGGCCGATCAGCGCCATCGCCACCGCCATGCCGAGGCTCGCGCGGATCAGCATCGGCTTGCGCCCGTAGCGGTCGGCCAGCCGGCCCCACAGCGGCGCGACCAGCGCGGCGCTCAGGAAAGTGGCGCCATAGGCCGCGCCCGACCACTGCACGATGGCCGCGTGGTCCTTCACGCCAAGCTGCTCGACGTATAGCGGCAGGAAGGGCAGCAGCAGCGTCATCGCGATGATGGTCGTGAAGGAACCGAACATGCAGACGGCGAGGTTGCGCTGCCAGTGTGCGTGGGCGCCCGGTTCGGCTGTGGGGGCGCCTGTTGTCGTTGTCGTCGGGTTGGTCATGGTGGGGAACGCCCATTGTGGGACGACCCGCGCGGGCTGGCGCTTGCCGATTGGTGGGGGCACCCATCGCGGCGCGGGAAGGGCGCAGGCCGTATCCCTCCCGCTGGCGCGGTGCGACGGGTTGGTCTAGCCTTGCGTCTGCTACCTCTAACAACCCTCTTTTCAGGACATGGCCATGAAACGCATCGGCATGCTCGTCTTCCCCGGTTTCCAGATCCTCGACCTCGCTGCCATTGCCGCGTTCGAGCTCGCGAACATCCATGCCGGCAAGCAGGTCTACCAGGTCGAGCTGCTGTCGGAAGAGGGCGGCCCCGTGACCAGCTCGTCGGGCGTGGTCACCGACAGCAAGCGCTTCGGCACGGGGAAGTTCGACACGCTGGTGATGAGCGGCGCGCTCTTCATCGCGCCCACGTCCGAGAAGATGTGCCGCTTCCTGCGCGCGGGGCTGCGCAACGCGCGCCGCGTGACCAGCATCTGCACCGGCGCCTTCGGGCTGGCGGATGCGGGCCTGCTCGACGGACGCCGGGCGACCACGCACTGGTCCTTTGCGGGCGAACTGCAGAAGCGCCACCCTGCCGTCAAGGTGCAGCCCGACCGCATCTTCATCAACGACGGGCCGGTGTGGACCTCGGCCGGCATGACGGCGGGCATCGACCTCGTGCTGGCACTGGTGGAGGAAGACCTCGGCGTGGAGGTGGCACGGTTCGCGGCGAGGAAGCTGGTCGTGTACCACCGCCGCGCGGGCGGGCAGTCGCAGCATTCCGCGCTGCTCGAGCTGGCGCCCAAGTCGGACCGCATCCAGAAGGCGCTGGTGCATGCGCGCGCCAACCTGCGCGAGACGCTGTCGGTGGACGAACTGGCCGAGGTCGCGCACCTCAGCCCGCGCCAGTTCAGCCGCGCCTTCAAGGCCGAGACCGGGCAGTCGCCGGCGCACGCGGTCGAGAACCTGCGCGTGGAGGCGGCACGCGCGCTGATCGACGAGGGCAGCCTCGCGCTCGGCGTGGTCGCGCGCGAAACGGGCTTCGGCGACCCCGAGCGCATGCGCCGCGCCTTCCTGCGCACGCTGGGGCATCCGCCGCAGAGCGTGCGCCGCGTGGCCCGTCGGGAGGCTGCGACGGCTTGAGCAGTGCATGTCCTGAAAGGTGGCTTATATGACATTTACGCCATCGCCTTGCAGGAAGAGACTTCTCCCCACGGCCATACACCCGTGGCGACGAAGGAACTCCATGACTGCAACCCAAGCAAATCCGAACAAGGGCACGGCCCTCATCACCGGCGCGTCGTCGGGCATCGGCGCCGTGTACGCGGACCGTCTCGCGCGACGCGGCTTCGACCTGATCCTGGTGGCGCGCAACCGCGAGCGCCTCGCCGCACTGGCCGCGAAGCTCTCGGACGAAACGGGGCGCAAGGTCGAGGTTCTTCCGGCCGACCTGTCCGACCGGAAGGACATCGCGTCCGTGGAAGCCGTGCTGCGCACCCGCGGCGACATCACCCTGCTGGTGAACAACGCCGGCTTCGGCGCCGCCGGGCCGCTGCTCGGCTCGGACATCGACAAGATGGAGGACATGATCGAGCTCAACGTGAGCGCGCTCACGCGGCTCACCTATGCGGCCGTGCCCGGTTTCGTCGAACGCGGCGGCGGCACGCTGGTGAACATCGCCTCCATCGTGGCGATCTCGCCCGAGACGCTCAACGGCGTGTACGGCGGCACCAAGGCCTTCGTGCTGGCGCTGAGCCAGTCGCTGCAGCACGAGCTGAAGGACAAGGGCGTGCGCGTGCAGGCGGTGCTGCCCGGCGCGACAGCCACCGAGTTCTGGGGCGTCGCGGGCGTGCCGATGGCGCACCTGCCCAAGGAGATCGTGATGACGGCGCAGGACATGGTCGACGCGGCCCTCGCGGGGCTCGACCAGGGCGAGCAGGTCACGATTCCGGCGTTGCCTGATCTGGCCGAGTGGGATGCGTTCGACGCGGCGCGGCGTGCGATGTCGGGCCGGTTGTCGAGCACGGCGCCGGCGGCGCGCTACCGGGTGAACGGGGCGGATACGGCGGCGCGGGCATGACACCTGTGCCTGCGTGGCTGTGGGCGGCGAGCAGGGCTCGCTGAGCCCCGACGCTTAAAATCTCCACCCCGCAGCAGGGCGTCCCGGCCTGCTGCGGGGTTTTGCTTTTCCGGGGCCATGTAGAGGAACACCATGTACAAAAACCTCGCGGGCCGCGCCGTTCTGGCGTGGGTGACCGCCTGTTTTTTATCCCCCGCCTTTTCACAGACCGCACCGCCGAAGCCGCCCCTGGCCAAGGACGCGCTGAAGATCGGCTTTGTCTATGTCACGCCGGTCACCGATGCCGGGTGGGTGCGCCAGCATGAAGAAGGCCGCAAGGCCGTCGAGGCCGCGCTGGGACCCCGCGTGAACACCGTCTTCGTCGAGAACGTGCCCGAGGGCGCCGACGCCGAGCGCGTGATCCGCGACCTTGCGCAGCAGGGCAGCCAGCTGATCTTCACGCCCAGCTTCGGCTACATGGAGCCGACGCTGAAGGTCGCGAAGGACTTCCCCGGCGTGAAGTTCGAATCGATCACCGGCTACAAGACCGCGCCCAACGTCGCCACCGCCAACGCCCGCTACTACGAAGGCCGTTACCTCGCGGGCATCGCGGCCGGGCGCATGACGAAGACGAACGTGGCCGGCTACGTGGCGGGCTTTCCGATTCCCGAGGTGCTGCAGGGCATCAACGCCTTCACGCTCGGCATGCGCTCGGTGAACCCGAAGGCCAAGGTGATCGTGGTGTGGCTCAACGAATGGTTCGATCCGCCGAAGGAGCGCGACGCAGCGATGGCGCTGTTCAACCAGAACGCCGACGTGCTGACCTTCCACACCGGCTCCACCGCCGTGATGGCCGCCGCGCAGGAGCGCGGCAAGATGGCCGTGGCCTACCACTCCGACATGCGCAAGATCGCGCCCGACGCGCAGATCGTCGCGGTCACGCACCAGTGGGGCGGTTACTACACGCAACGCGCGAAGGCCGTGCTCGACGGCACCTGGAAGAGCGGCAACCTCTGGGGCGGCGTGAAGGAAGGAATGATCCGCGTCGGCGACTTCGGCACGAAGGTGCCCAAGGCCGTGCAGGACGAGGTGCAGGCGCGGCAGAAGGACATCGCGGCGGGCAAGCTGCAGCCGTTCCGCGCGGTGGCGGCCGATGTGCGCGACAACGAAGGCCGCGTCGCGATCGCCAAGGGCGCGCAGCTGAGCGACGAGCAGATCCTGCAGATGAACTGGCTGGCCGAGGGCGTGCAGGGGCGGGTGACACGCTGAGCGCGGCCTTTTGCCCCGCCTGAAGAGAGCGTTGCGCGTATAGCACTCATACGCGCAGGGCAATTCCCGCCGTCCGGGGCTGGATTACCCTCCGAATCCACGATGAAAAAAGCCTACCGCGCCTCCCTCCTGCGATTCGACGCCGCCGGCCTGCCTGTCTTCGACGAGGACGGCCTGCTGGTCGTCGCCCCCGACAGCACCGGCCGCCAGCGCGTGCTCGACGCCGGCAGCCATGCCGACGTGTCGCAGCGCCATGCCGGCGCCCACACCACCCACCTGCCGGGCCGCATCCTGGCGCCGGGCTTCGTGGACATGCACGTGCATTACCCGCAGACCGACATCATCGGCGCGCCCGCCGCCGGCCTGCTGCCCTGGCTCGAGAACTACACCTTCCCGGCCGAAAGCAAGTTCGCCGACCCCGCTCATTCGCGCGTGGTGGCCGACGTGTTCTTCGACGAGCTGCTGCGCAACGGCGTGACCACCTCGCTGACCTTCGCGACCTCGCACGTCGCCTCGGTCGACGCCTTCTTCGAGAGCGCGCAGCGCCGCCAGCTGCGCATGATCACTGGCAAGGTGCTGCAGGACCGCAACTCGCCCGACGGCGTGCGCGACGACACCGAGCAGAGCCTGGTCGACACCGAGGCGCTGATCCGCAAGTGGCACAACGTCGACCGCCTGGGCTACGCCATCACGCCGCGCTTTGCGCCCACCAGCACCGACGCGCAGATGCGCGGCGCCGGCGAGCTGGCCGCCAAATACGGCGACACCTGGATCCAGTCGCACGTGGCCGAGAACCGCGACGAGGTGAAGTGGGCGCGCGAGCTGTACCCCAAGTCGCGCTCCTACCTCGACGTGTACGCCGACTTCGGCCTGCTGCGCGAGCGCGCCGTGTACGCCCACTGCATCTACCTGGACGACACCGACCGTGCGCTCATGCACGAGACGAAGACGGCCGCCGCCGTGAGCCCCACGAGCAACCTGTTCCTGGGCAGCGGCTTCTTCGACTTCGGCGCGGCCGACCGCCTCGAGCAACCCTACGGCCTGGCCAGCGACGTGGGCGGCGGCACCAGCTTCAGCCCCTTCCACACCATGCTGGCCGCGTACTACGTGGGCCGCGAGGGCCAGACCAAGACCGGCCTGAGCATCGCGCCCTCGCGGCTGTGGTGGCACCACACCGGCGGCGCGGCGCGTTCGCTGGGGCTGGACGGCGTGGTCGGCAACCTGCAGCCGGGCTGCGAGGCCGACTTCCTGGTGCTGAACCCGTCCGCCACGCCGCTGCTGGCGCGCAAGACCTCGCTGGCCAACAACCTCGAAGAGCTGCTGTTCGCGATGATCGTGCTGGGCGACGACCGGCTGGTCGAGCGCACGGTGATTTCGCAGGCGGGCTGAGCGGCGCCTGCGGGGGGAGGGCGCGCAGGGCGCCCATGCCACAATTCGGCCCCGATTTCCCCCGCAGCAGCATCAGCGAGCGCATATGAGCATCAAGAGCGACAAATGGATCCGGCGCATGGCCGAGAACGAAGGAATGATCGATCCCTTCGAACCGGGCCAGGTGCGCGAGAACGACGGCCACAAGATCATCAGCTACGGCACCTCGAGCTACGGCTACGACATCCGGTGCGCGCCCGAGTTCAAGGTCTTCACCAACATCCACAGCACCGTGGTCGACCCGAAGAACTTCGACGAGAAGAGCTTCGTCGACATGCACGGCGACTACTGCATCATCCCGCCCAACAGCTTCGCGCTGGCGCGCACCGTGGAGTACTTCCGCATCCCGCGCAACGTGCTGACCATCTGCCTGGGCAAGAGCACGTACGCGCGCTGCGGCATCATCGTCAACGTGACCCCGTTCGAGCCCGAGTGGGAAGGCTACGTGACGCTGGAGTTCAGCAACACCACGCCGCTGCCCGCCAAGATCTACGCGGGCGAAGGCTGCGCGCAGGTGCTGTTCTTCGAGAGCGACGAGGTCTGCGAAACCAGCTACAAGGACCGCGGCGGCAAGTACCAGGGCCAGCGCGGCGTCACGCTGCCCAAGACCTGACAGCCTGATACAGGCATCCTGACCGCCGGTTACGTTCCGGGCGGCCGGGCCAAGTACCATCCTGCGACGTTCCGGCAAATACGCCGTTCAGCAAGCCGGCAAGGAGACTGCGATGAGATGGGAAGGCAACGAACAATCCGACAACGTCGAAGACCGCCGTGACGGCGGGGGTGGCGGCGGAGGCGGCGGCTTCATCGGCGGGCGAGGCATCGGCATCGGCACCATCGCGGTCGCGCTCATCGCCGGCTGGATCTTCGGCATCAACCCGCTCACCGTGCTGAGCCTGCTCAGCGGCGGCGGCGACCCGGTCCAGGTGCAGCAACAGCAGCAAGGCCCCGCGCCCAAGCCGCCCACCGGCGACCGCGAGGCGGCCTTCGTCTCCACCGTGCTGAAGAACACCGAAGTGGTCTGGACCGATCTCTTCCGCAAGAGCGGCGGCAATTACCAGGCGCCCCGGCTCGTGCTGTTCCGCGGCGCCACGCCCACGGCCTGCGGCACCGGTCAATCGGCCATGGGGCCGTTCTACTGCCCGGGCGACAAGAAGGTCTACATCGACCTGGCGTTCTACGACACCCTCAAGAACCAGCTCGGCGCGCCCGGCGAGTTCGCGCAGGCATACGTCATCGCGCACGAGGTCGGCCACCACGTGCAGGACGAACTGGGCATCACCGCCAAGGTCGACGGCATGCGCGGGCGCCTGAGCCAGTCGCAGAACAACGCCGTCAGCGTGCGCGTCGAGCTGCAGGCCGACTGCTTCGCGGGCGTGTGGGCACACCATTCGCAGGAGTCGAAGAAGTGGCTCGACCCGGGCGACATCGAGGCCGCCATGAACGCCGCGCAGAAGATCGGCGACGACGCCCTGCAGCGCTCTGCGGGCCGCGCCGTGGTGCCCGACAGCTTCACCCACGGCTCCAGTGCGCAGCGCCAACGCTGGTTCGGCACGGGCTACCAGACGGGTGAAATGAAGTCCTGCGACACCTTCAACGCGCGCAATCTGTAAAGATTGTCTCCCGAGAGCCCCGGATTCATTGGGGGCCTTGCTATTGAATAAATAGCAATTCGAGCTTTGCGGACGTTGTCGTTTCGTTGTCACTGCCGTTTTTTGCGGCAATGCGACAATAGAGGGCTCAATGACAATGTCCTTCTCCAATCTTTCGCTGGCAGAACCGCTGGCCCGCGCCGTGGCCGAAATGGGCTACGAGACCATGACGCCCATCCAGGCCCAGGCCATTCCGGTCGTGCTTTCAGGCCAGGACGTGATGGGCGCCGCGCAGACCGGCACCGGCAAGACGGCAGCGTTTTCGCTGCCTTTGCTGCAGCGCATGCTCAAGCACGAAAACGCCTCCACCTCGCCCGCGCGGCATCCGGTGCGTGCGCTGGTGCTGCTGCCCACGCGCGAGCTGGCCGACCAGGTCGCGCAACAGGTCAAGCTGTACGCCAAGTACACCAACCTGCGCAGCACGGTCGTGTTCGGCGGCATCGACATGAAGCCCCAGACGCTGGAGCTGAAGAAGGGCGTCGAAGTGCTCGTGGCCACGCCGGGCCGGCTGCTCGATCACATCGAGGCCAAGAACGCGGTGCTCAACCAGGTCGAATACGTCGTGCTCGACGAGGCCGACCGCATGCTCGACATCGGTTTCCTGCCCGACCTGCAGCGCATCCTGAGCTACCTGCCCAAGCAGCGCACCACGCTGCTGTTCTCGGCCACCTTCTCGTCCGAGATCAAGCGGCTGGCCAGCAGCTACCTGCAGAACCCGGTCACCATCGAAGTGGCGCGGCCGAACGAAACGGCCTCCACCGTCGAACAGCATTTCTACAGCGTCTCTGACGACGACAAGCGCCGTGCGCTCAAGCAGATCGTCAAGCAGCGCGGCATTACGCAGGCCTTCGTGTTCGTCAACAGCAAGCTCGGCTGCGCGCGCCTCGCACGCTCGCTGGAGCGCGACGGTCTGCGTACCACCGCACTGCACGGCGACAAGAGCCAGGACGAACGCCTGAAGGCGCTCGCCTCGTTCAAGGCCGGCGAAGTCGACCTCTTGGTGTGCACCGACGTCGCGGCCCGCGGCCTGGACATCAAGGACGTGCCCGCTGTCTTCAACTTCGACATTCCGTTCAACGCCGAAGACTACGTGCACCGCATCGGCCGCACGGGCCGCGCCGGTGCATCGGGCCTGGCCGTGAGCTTCGCCAGCGGCGGCAACGATGCCCGCCTGGTGGCCGACATCGAGAAGCTGATCAAGAAGAAGATCGAACTCGAACCCGTTGAGTTCGAAGAAGACCGCCCGCGCGGCCGCATCAACGATGGACGCCGCCACTGGCGTGAAGAAGGCGAAGCCGGCGACGCACGCGACGTGCTCGACCAGCCGCGCGAACGCCGCGAAGCCGACACCCGCCGCAGCATGAGCGGTGGCGGCCGCCCGCACCGTGCGCCGTCGGCGCCGCGCGACCCGTTCTTCGACAAGCCCTACGAGTCCGGCGAGCGCGAAGCCGCGCCGGCCTGGGAAGCGTCGGCCAAGGCGGCGCCCGCACGCGGCATCTCGAGCAACATCAAGAGCAAGCGCAAGGTCGCGGCACTGTTCAAGGCGGCCGAGCCGGGTTGAGCCGGGGCTGCGCGACAGCGAAAGTAAAAAAGCCGGGCATGCCCGGCTTTTTTACGTCTGCGCTGCGCGCGCTCAGGCCACGCGGAAGTGATGCGTGCCGTCGCGCCCCAGTTGCTCCACCAGCCCGAACTCCCAGTCTAGATAGGCCTGCATGGCCTCGGCGGGTGCGTCGGTGCCTTCGTAGGGCCGGCGGTAGCGGTCGGTGCGGGCGGTGGCCAGGCGGGTCTCGCCGGTTTCGGCCGGCAGCCCGGCGGCGAACCAGGCGGTGTTGCCGCCCGTGAGCACCTGCACCTCCACGTCGCGCTGGCCGCGTGCGTCGAGCAGGGCGCGCAGGTCGGCCGCGGCGTAGCGCGCGAGCAGGCTGCTGCCGCATGTGAGCACGTAGCGCGGGGCGGACGGAAGGGCCTGGCGGTCGAGCGCCTGGGCGAGCTGCGCGCGGATCACGTACCAGGCGCCGGGAATGTGGCGCTTCACGTAGTTGGCGCTCGTGGTCACGTCGATCACGGCGGTGGTGGGTTGCTGCTTCAGCAACTCGGCCAAGGCCTGCGGCGCGATCTCAGTGACCGTGGCCGCGACGGGCGGGTAGGCCGACGTCGGCGTGCCGGTCTCGCTGTGCGCAGCGGCCGGTGGAACCGCGTCGAGCACGTACACCTCCCAGCCCATCTGCGCGAGCCATGAGGCGCTCATCGATGCGCGCACGCCGTCGTCGTCGGCCAGCACGACGCGTGCGCCGCGCACCGGCACCTGGTGGTCGGTTTCCTGCACGAGCTGCCCGCCGGGCGCGCTCGCGAAGCCGGGCAGGTGGCCGGCGGCGTATTCCTCGGGCGTGCGCACGTCGAAGCGGTACACGGTGCGGCCCGGTGCCTCTAGCGTGCCGAGCGCGTCGAGGGCGATGCGGCGCACGCCCGCGGCGTCGGCCACGCGGCGCGCGTCGGCCTGCGCCTGTGCGCGGTTCGCCTCAGACACTGCTGCCGGCGCCTGCCGGCCCGCGCCGTGGTCGAGCACCTGGCCCGCGAGCTTCCAGCCGATGGTGCCGTTGCGCAGTGCGGCCACCGGGTTCGGGATGCCCGCGTTCACGAGCGACTGCGTGCCGATGATGCTGCGCGTGCGGCCCGCGCAGTTCACGATCACGCGCGTGGCCGGGTCGGGTGCGAGTTCGCGCACGCGCAGCACCAGCTCCGCGCCGGGCACGCTGGTGGCCGAGGGGATGCTCATGGTCTGGTATTCGTCGAAGCGGCGCGCGTCGAGCACGACCACGTCGGCGCGGCTGTCGATGAGCGCCTTCACCTCGGGCGCCGACAGCGACGGCGTGTGGCGCTCGTGCTCGACCAGCTCGCCGAAGGACTTGCTCGGCACGTTCACGTCGCGGAACAGCTCGCCGCCCGCCGCGCGCCAGCCTTCGAGGCCACCGTCGAGCAGGTGCACGTTGGTGTAGCCGAGCGCGGCGAAGGTGCGTGCCGCGAGAGGGGCGAGATCGACACCGTCGTGCGCGCCGTACAGCACGATGAAAGTGTCGCGCCGCGGAATGCGTCGCCACGCTTCGATCTCGATGCGCGACAGCGGCAGGTTGGCGGCCCACAGCGGGTGCTCCTGCGCGAACGGGTCTTCCTCGCGCAGGTCGAGCAGCGCGGTCTCCTCGCGCGCGATCAGCCGTTCGCGCAGCGCGGCGAAGGGCAGCAGGGGAAAGGAGGCGGTCGTTGTCGTCGTCATGCGGCAGTGTTTCGGAGTTCGGCGGAGCGGTCCCACAGGTTGGGCAGCAGCGTGTTGGAGTAGCCGGAGACGAAGGGCTTGCGCCCGCCTTCGGCCGGGTAGGTGTGGCGGCGCACGGCGCCGATGTTGGCGCCGTACACATGGATGCTGATCGACACGCGGTCGGCGTGCGCGTTGTGCACGCGGTGCAGGTCGCCCACGGTGGGCGACACGGCCTCGACATGGCCCGCATCGAGCCGCACCGGCTCGCCTTGGGGCCGCGCGGTGCCGTCGGCGTCGAGCGCGTAGGGCTGGCTGTACTCGGCGCCGCGCAGCATGCCGATGAGGCCCCACACCGTGTGGTCGTGGATCGGCGTGGCCTGGCCCGGTCCCCAGACGAAGCTCACGACCGAGAAGCGCTCGGTGCTGTCGGCATGCAGCAAGAACTGCTGGTAGTAGGTCGGGTCGGCCACGGCGAAGGCGTCGGGCAGCCAGTCGTCGCGCGCCACCAGCGTGCGCAGCAGCGCGCCGCCTTCGGACAGGATGCGCGGCTCGTCGGGCCGGCTGTCGAGCAGCCGGCCGAAGGCGCCGACGAAATCGCGCAGCGGAGCAATCATGCGGGGCGTTTCCAGAGTTGGGTGTCGGTGATCGCGCGCACATCCACGCGTGTGGGAAGGATACCGTCACGCGCCGAGCGGTCGGCCACAGTTTGTAGCGCGGCGATGTCGGCCTCGCTCACGGGCCGCCCCGCCACCGAGGCGCGCGCCGTGATGAGGCGCGCCGACGCGATCGGCAGCCGCGTGAGCTGGCTGTAGGCCTGTGCATAGGCCTCGGGGTTGGCCAGCGCCCAGTCGCCCGCGCGGGCGAGCCGCTCGAGAAACTGCACGATGGCCGCGCGCCGGGCCGGGTCGGCCAGCGAATGCTCGCTCGCGGTGATGAAGCCCAGCGCCGTGTTGATGCCGCGCCCGTCGCGCAGGATGCGCCCGCCCTGCTGCAGCGCGATGGCGTAGTAGGGGTCGAAGATGGCCCAGGCGTCGATCTGCTTCGACGCGAACGCGGCCGCCGCGTCGGTGGGCAGCACGAACTTCACCGTGACCTCGTCGCGCCGCACGCCGGCCTCTTCGAGCGCGCCGTAGAGCTGGTACTGCGAGATGCTGCCGCGCGCCGACGAGACGACCACCGTCTGGCCGCGCAGGTCGGCCACGCGGCGCAGCGGCGAGTCGGGCTGCACCACGATGCCCAGCGACTCGGCCTTGCCCACGCGCGTGGCGACGATCTTCAGCGGCGTCTTGCCGACGGCCGCCGCGAGCACGGGCAGGTCGCCGGCCATCGCGGTGTCGACGGCGGCGCTGCGCTGCGCCTCGAACAGCGGCGCGGCGCCCTGGAAGTTGGCCCAGCGATAGGCGAAGGGCGCGTCGTCGAGGGCCCTGGAGGCCTCGAACAGCGAGCGCAGGCCGCCGGCCTGGTCGCCGAGCACCAGCGTGGCCTGGGGTTGCGCCAGGGCGCGCAACGGGCCGGCCACGGCCAGCGACAGCGCGGCGCCTTGCGCGAGCCAGGCGCGGCGAGAAATTGGCAGCGCGCTCATGCCGCACCTCCCGATGCCTGCAGCGCACGCTGCCCCGCCGCGACCAGGATCGCGTCGTTCTGCGGCGTGTGGATGCGGCTGCACAGCACGTCGCGGTAATGGCGTTCAAGCGGGTTCTGGCGCGTGAGGCCGTGGTTGCCGCTCAGTTGCAACGCCAGTTCGACCACGCGGATGGCGTGCGTGGTCACGGTGTGCTTGAGCAGGCCGCTGTCGGTCGCGTGCGGGGTGTGGCCGCTGTCGACCGCGGAAGCCGCGTCGTCGAGCAGCACGCGGTTGGTGCGCAGCAGCGCCTCGATCTCGCCGACTTGCTCCTGCACGCGCGGCAGGCTGGCCAGCGGCGCGCCCAGGCTGCCGGGCGCGCGCCGGTTCAGGAAGTCGACCAGCCAGTCGCGCGCGGCGCGCGCCACGGCGTCGTAGAGGCTGCCCAGCAGCACGACCATCCAGGCCTGCTGCGCCGCATGGGCGTCGATGTCGGTCTGGCTGCCGGCGCCGGGCGCCCAGTCGGCGGGCGCGCGCAGGTCGACGGCGTGGTCGGCGGCAATGGCGACGTCCTCGAACACCACCTCGTGGCTGCCCGAGGCGCGCAGGCCCAGGTGGTCCCAGCTCGCGATCACGCGCAGGCCTGGCGCGTCGCGCGGCACCAGGAACACGCCGGTGCGCGGCGCTGGCTCGTCGGTGCGCGCCCAGACCGCGAGCCACGACAGGCCCTCGATGCCGGTCGTGTAGAGCTTGTGGCCGTCGATGCGCCAGCCCTCGGGCGTGCGCCGCGCCACGGTGCCGGGCAGGCCGCCGCGCGCCGGCGAGCCCAGCGCGGGCTCGACGCGCAGCGCGTTGATGAGCGCGCCGTGCGCCACCGCGTCGCGTGCCACGCGCTCGCGCAGGTGCGCGGGCCAGCGGCTCTCTCGGCGCGCGAGCGCCTGGTGCTGCAGGTAGGTCATGGTGAGGATCAGCGCGGTGGCGGGCTCGCCGCGCGCCACCGCCGCGATCACGCGGCGCGCCGTGGCCAGCGTGGCACCGCCGCCGCCGTATGCGACGGGCGCGACGAGGCCGACTAGGCCGTGCGCCTGCAGCGCCTCGAAGTTCTGGCGCGGAAAGGCGCCGCTGCGGTCGTGGTCTTCGGCCGTGGACGCGAACTGGTCCGACAGGCGGGCCAGCACGCTGAGGTCGACGGAGGGCGGGGTGTCTGTTTCGGGAACGGCCGGCGCGCGGCGCAAGGGGAGTGCACTCATGGTGCCCGCACGGTAAAGGCCCGCTGCCAGCGCGCGAAGGATGCATCGCGCATATCCAAATTCGTTTTTCTGCGTTCGTTTTCGGGGCCCGTCTCGGTACGGTCTCGCTTCTCCTCGTGAGTGAGTGAAGAAGAAAGAACACAAGGCATGACACCCGATTTCCCGCTGGATCGACGCCGCCTGCTGCAGGCGGCCGCCGCATGGGGCGTGGCTGCTTCAGGTGTGGCGCAGGCCGCCGCACCGTCGCGTGACCTGTCGGGCGTGACGCTGCGCGTGGGCACCTACAAGGGCCTGTGGCGCCCGCTGCTCACGGCCTCGGGCCAGGCCGACACGCCTTACAAGATCGACTGGCGCGAACTCAACAACGGCGTGCTGCACATCGAGGCCATCAACGGCGACGCGCTCGACCTGGGCTCGGGCAGCGAGATCCCGCCGGTGTTCGCGGCGCGGCAGAAGTCGAGCGTGCGGCTCGTGGCCGTGACGCACGAAGACCTCAACAACCAGGCCACGCTGGCGCGCAAGGACTCGGCCATCCGCAGCATCGCCGACCTCAAGGGCAAGCGCGTGGGCTACGTGCGCGCCACCACCTCGCACTACTACCTGGCCAAGCAGCTGGCCGAGGCCGGTCTGTCGTTCGCCGACATCCAGCCCGTGAGCCTCACGCCGGCCGACGGCCTCTCGGCCTTTGCGCGCGGCGACCTCGATGCCTGGGCCATCTACGGCTACAACGGCCAGCTCGCGCGCACCCAGTACGGCGCGCGCACGCTCAAGACCGGCGTGGGCTACCTGTCGGGCAACTTCCCCATCTACGCCAACCCGCGCGCGCTCGACGACACGCTGCGCCGCGCGGCGCTGGGCGACCTGCTGCAGCGCCTGCAGCGCGCGTTCGCCTGGATCAACGGCAACTTCCTGGCCTACGCCCGCGCGCAGTCGGCCGAGACGCGCGTGCCCGTGGGCGACCTGGTCGAGCTGTTCAACGGCCGCAGCGGCGACTACAGCCTGGGCCCCGTCACCGACGCCGTGGTGCGCAGCCACCAGGACGTGGCCGACACCTTCCAGAAGATCGGCGTGCTCGATGGGCCGGCCGACGTGAAGCCCCTGTGGGACCGCCGCTTCGAAAACCTGCTGCGGCTGCCCGCCGCCTGACCCCTTCATTCCATCCGCATCCACGAGGACACCATGAGCCAGAACGACGTTGAATTCATCGGCATGATCCAGGGCCAGAAGGTCTCGGAGATCCACGCCGCCAAGGGCCCGGCCCTCGACCGCGACTACGTGCGCGCCTTCGCGCAGGCGCACGAGAACGCCGGCTTCGACCGCGTGCTGGTGCCGCACCATTCCACCAGCCCCGACGCCACGCTCACCGTGGCCTACGCGGCCTCGGTGACCGAGCGCATCCACTTCATGCTCGCGCACCGCCCGGGCTTCGTGGCGCCCACGCTCGCGGCGCGCCAGTTCGCCTCGCTCGACCAGTTCAGCGGCGGCCGGCTCGGCGTGCACTACATCTCGGGCGGCTCCGACGAAGAGCAGAAGCGCGACGGCGACTGGCTCGACCACGACCAGCGCTATGCCCGCACCGACGAATACCTCGAGGTGCTGCACAAGGTGTGGACGGCCGAGAAGCCCTTCGACCACGAAGGCGCGCACTACCGCTTTCAGAACGCGTTCTCCGAAGTGAAGCCGGTGCAGACGCGCCACGGCAAGCCGCACGTGCCCGTGTACTTCGGCGGTGCGTCGGAGGCGGCGATCCCGGTCGCGGGCAAGTACGCCGACGTGTACGCGCTGTGGGGCGAGTCGCTCGACCAGGCGCGCGAACTCACGACGCGCGTGCGCGCCGAGGCGGCGAAGCACGGGCGCAGCGTGCGCTTCTCGGTGTCGTTCCGCCCGATCCTGGCGGACACCGAAGAGGCCGCCTGGGCGCGCGCCGAGAACATCCTGGCGGAGACGAAACGCCTGCGCGTGGTGCAGGGCTACAACCGCGGCGGCCCGCAGCAAAGCGAAGGCGCCAAGCGCCTGCTGGCCGCGGCCGAGAAGGGCTCGCGCCTGGACAAGCGCCTGTGGACCGCGGTCGCGCAGGAGATCGGCGGGCGCTCCAACAGCACCGCGCTGGTCGGCACGCCCGAGCAGGTGGCCGATGCGCTGCTCGACTACTACGACCTCGGTGTGACCACCTTCCTGATCCGCGGCTTCGATCCGCTCGAAGACGCGACCGACTACGGCCGCGCGCTGATTCCGCGCACGCGCGAACTCGTCGCGCAGCGCCTGCAGTCGCAGCGCAAGGCGGCCTGAGCCATGAGCGCCGTCCTGTCCATCGACCGCCACGCGGCCCAACCGCTGAAGCTGCACGCGAACCCGCAGCAGAAGCACTGGTTCGACCCCATCCCACCGCGCCCCACCGTGCAGGCCGAGCGCCGCCACCGGCAGGAGCGCCTGGCGGGCGCCTTCCGCCTGTTCGCGCGCTTCGGCTTCGCGCAGGGCCTGGCCGGCCACATCACGGCCCGCGACCCCGAGCTGACCGACCATTTCTGGGTCAACCCGCTGGGCGTGCACTTCTCGCGCATCAAGGTGTCCGACCTGCTGCTCGTCAATTCGAAGGGCGAGACGGTCGTCGGCGACCGGCCGCTCAACAAGGCGGCCTTCGCCATCCACGCCGCGATCCACGAGCACAACCCGAACATTGTGGCCGCCGCCCACACGCACTCGACCTACGGCAAGGCCTGGTCCACGCTGGGCCGCAAGCTCGACACGCTCACGCAGGACGCCTGCGTGTTCCACGACGACGTGGCGCTGTTCGACGACTTCACCGGCATGGTGGTCGACACCAGCGAGGGCGATCGCATCGCCCGCGCGCTGGGCGACAAAAAGGGCGCCATCCTCAAGAACCACGGCATCCTGACGGCCGGCCCCACGGTGGAGGCCGCCGCATGGTGGTACATCGCGCTGGACAACGCCTGCCACACGCAACTGCTGGCCGAGGCGGCAGGCACGCCGCAGCCGATCGACGAGGCCACCGCGCGCCACACGCACGGCCAGATCGGCGGGCCCGAAGGCGCGATCCATTCCTTCGACAGCCTGTACGAAGGCCTGGTCGAGGCCGAGCCCGAACTTCTGCTTTGACGATGACGACGAACCCCCGGAGCCTTTCCCCGATGAACGCATCCCTTTCCCGCCGCAGCGTGCTGCGCACCGGCGCCGCCGCCGCCGTGGTCGCCTCGGGCGGCCTCATCGCCTCGCAGGCCTTCTCGCAGCAGGCGCGCAAGCTCACCTTTGCCTGGAACGCCGCCGCGTTCTGCCTCTCGCCCGTGGTGGTGGCGCAGGAGCGCGGCTACTTCGAGCGCAACGGCCTGCAGGTGGACCTCATCAACTACACGGGCTCGACCGACCAACTGCTGGAGTCGCTCGCTACGGCGAAGGCCGACGCGGCCGTGGGCATGATCCACCGTTGGCTCAAGCCGCTCGAATCGGGCTTCGACGTGAAAATCGTCGGCAGCTCGCACGGCGGCTGCGTGCGCCTCGTGGGCGCCAAGGACGCGGGCGCCACCAGCTTGGCCAGCCTCAAGGGCAAGATCATCGGCGTGTCGGACATCGCGAGCCCGGGCAAGAACTTCTTCTCGATCCTGCTGGCCAAGAACGGCATCGATGCCGACCGTGACGTCACCTGGCGCCAGTACCCGGCCGACCTGCTCGACATCGCGGTGAAGAAGGGCGAGATCCACGCCATTGCCGACGGCGACCCGAACGTGTACCTGATCGAGAAGCGCAACCAGGGCACCTTCGTCGAGCTCGCGAGCAACCTCTCGGGCGAGTACAAGGACAAGGTCTGCTGCATCGTCGGCGCGCGCGGCGAGCTGGTGCGCAAGGACAAGGCGACCGTCGCCTCGCTGGTGCGCGCCATCGCGCAGGCCTCCGACTACGTGGCCGAGAACCCGAACGAGTCGGCCAAGCTCTTCGCCAAGTACTCGCCCAAGGTGCCGGTCGAAGACCTGCGCGCGCTGCTGGGCACGCTCACGCACAACCACCACCCGCTGGGTCGCAAGCTGCGCGACGAGGTGGAGTTCTACGCGCGCGACTTCCGCGGCGTCGGCGTGCTCAAGAAGACCACCGACCCGGTGCGCTTCGCGGAGCACGTGTCTTTCGATCCGCTGGCATGAGCGCCGTCATCGACCGGGTGCTGGAAGCACCGCCGGCACCGGGCAGTTGGCGTCGCCCCGGCATCGAGAAGGCCGCGCCGGCTTCCGTGTTCGCGCGCCCCGCCGAAGGCTTCTGGCGCACCGGCGCGCTTGCGAGCGCGGGCTGGGTCGCGCTGGGCCTGCTCACCGTCTACTGGCCCAACAAGGCCGTGGGCTTCAGCGACTGGGCCTACACCGACGAGTTCGGCATTGCGGCGATTGCCATCGGTGCGGTGCTGCTGCTCGTGGCGCTGCTCGGCACGCGCGCGGGCCGCGTGGCGCGCACGCTGCGCCCGGCCGGGCCGTGGCTGGTGGCGCTGCCCGTGCTGTTCGCCCTCTGGGAGATCGCGACCGCCAAGCTCGCGCTGCTGCCCACGCCGTTCTTCGCGCCGCCGCAGAGCCTCATCGAGACCTACATCGACGACTGGCGCCGCCTCGGCGAAAGCCTGGCGCATTCGGCGCGGCTGCTCGCCCACGGCTTCGTGCTGGGCGCGCTCGCGGGCTTTCTCACGGGCGTGACCATCGGCTGGTCGCGCATCGCGGGCTACTGGGTGCATCCGGTGCTGCGCTTCGTGGGGCCGGTGCCGGCCTCGGCGCTGCTGCCGCTCGCGTTCTTCTTCTTTCCGTCGAGCTACGCGGCGGCCGTGTTCCTCATCGCGCTGGCCACGGGCTTTCCGGTGGCGGTGCTCACCTGGTCGGGCGTGGCGGGCGTCAACCGCAACTACTACGACGTGGCGCGCACCATGGGCGCGAGCGAGCGATTTTTGGTGCTGCGCGTGGCGATTCCCGCCGCGCTGCCGCAGGTGTTCGTGGGCCTGTTCATGGGGCTGGGCGCCGCGTTCTCGGTGCTGGTGACGGCCGAGATGATGGGCGTGAAGGCCGGGCTGGGCTTCTACCTGTCGTGGGCGCAGGGCTGGGCCTCGTACTCGAACATGTACGCGGCGCTGATCGTCATGGCGCTGCTGTGCTCGGGGCTGATCACGCTGCTGTTCAAGGTGCGCGACCGCGTGCTGTCGTGGCAGAAGGGGACCGTGAAATGGTAGCCACCGTTGAACCCCATGTGCGCCAGGCCGGCGCCCAGATCGACATCCAGGGCGTCAGCCACTGGTTCGACGTGCCAGCGGGCCCGCTGCAGGTGCTCGACGACATCGACCTCACGGTGAAGCCCGGCGAGTTCGTCGCGCTGCTCGGGCCGAGCGGCTGCGGCAAGTCGACGCTGCTGCGCCTCGTGGCCGGGCTGGAGCCCGCCACGGCCGGTCGCATCACGCAGGACGGCGCACCCATCACGCGGCCCGACCCGTCGCGCATCGTCGTCTTCCAGGACCCGACGCTCTACCCTTGGCGCAGCGTGTGGGACAACGTGGCGCTCGGCCTGCAGGCGCGCGGCGTGCTCAAGGCGCAGCGCGGGCGCGTCGACGAAGCGCTGAAGCTCGTCGGCCTCACCGACTTCGCCAAGGCCTTTCCGCACCAGCTCTCGGGCGGCATGGCGCAGCGCGTGGCCCTGGCGCGCGCGCTGGTCAACGACCCGCAGCTGCTGGTGCTCGACGAGCCGCTGGGCAAGCTCGACTCGCTCACGCGCATCGCGATGCAGAGCGAGCTGGTCAATCTGTGGCAGCGCGCGGGCTTCTCGGCGCTGCTGGTGACGCACGACGTGGAAGAAGCGCTGTTCCTCGCCAACCGCGTGATCGTGCTGAGCGACCGGCCGGCGCGCATCGCGGCGGAGCTCGTGGTCGATTTGCCGTACCCGCGCCATCGCGGGCACGCGCGTCTTGCTGAGCTGCGCCACGAAGCGCTGCGCCACTTGGGGCTCGACGCCACCTGGTGACATGAGCAGCAAGCCCGAGGCCGATTGGCTCAACCTGCTGATCGGCCTGCTGCAGGGCGCTCAACTCCAGCTGCTGCGCATGCTCGACGCGCTCGGCCTCGTGCGCCATGTGCACGGCCAACCGGCGTGGCCGTGGGCGCACCGGCTGTCGGGCGAGAACCTGCTGATCGACCTGGGGCAGGCGCGCAGCCTCGCGTGGACGCTGGCGTGTGTCGGCGTTGCCTTGCTGCTGCTGTCGGTCGCGTTGCTCTGGCGGCGCCCGCGCTGGTACCTGCTCGCGCTGGTGCCGATGCTGCTGATCGCTGCGCCCTGGCCCCACGCGAACGTCGTGCTCGTGCCTGCGACGCCGGCGAGCTTCCACGCGTCACCGACCGGCTTCACGGCCACATCGATCGCGCAAGGCCGCGTGCTCTACGCGCAGCACTGCGTGAGCTGCCACGGCACCGACGGCAAAGGCGAAGGGCCGCTGGCCGCCTCGCTCGCCGTGTGGCCGCCGAACCTCACGGGCCCGCTGCTGTGGCGCCGCGCCGATGGCGACCTGCTCTGGCGTGTGCTTCATGGCACCGCCGCCATGCCCGGCTTCGGCGGCGCGCTCGACGCGGCCGATGCCTGGGCGCTCATCGACTACATGAAGGCGCAGGGCGCGGGCCAGAGCCTGCGCGCGCTGGGCCACTGGCCGCAGCCGGTCGGCCTGCCCGACATGGCGGTGCGCTGCGGCGCGCAGGCGCCCCAGTCGCTCGCGCACTGGCGCGGGCAGCGCGTGCGCGTCGTGGCGGGCGCGGTCGCGCCCAGCGAAGACCCGCGCCTGGTGACGGTGCAGCTGCTGCCGCCCGGGGCGAGGGCCGCAGGCGTCACTGCCGATTGCGTGGCCGATTCACCGGCCGCGTGGGAGGCGCTGGCGCTCATCGCGGGCACCGAGCAACTCGCGGGCATGCAGCTCATCGGCGACCGCGATGGCTGGCTGCGCGTGCGCGGCCTGCCGGGGCAGGCCGGCTGGTCCGACGACGACCTGCTGTGCCGCAGCGACAGCCCGCCGGCCATCTCGGCGAAAGGCGCCGTGCTGCCACCCGATGGCCTGGGCGCGCTCATCGCCCGCATGGACGCCGAGCCGGTGCGCTTCGTCAAGGGCGGCTTCATCCACTGATTTCTTTTTCACTGCTTCTACGGAGAACGAACCCATGACCTCGCACCTCGACCGATCGCGCCGCCAGCTGCTTGCCGGCGGCCTTGCCGCTGCCACGACCGCCACCTTGCCCACCTTCGTCCGCGCGCAAGGCCGCCCGGTGCTCAAGGCCGGCGACCAGAAGGGCGGGCTGCGCGCGTTGCTCGAAGCGGCGGGCGGGCTCGAAGGCCTGGGCTACGACATCCAGTGGTCGGAGTTCCCGGCCGCCGCGCCGCTGGCCGAGGCGCTCAACGCGGGCGCGGTCGATTCGGGCCCGATCGGCGATGCGCCGCTGATCTTCGCGCTTGCGGCCGGCACGCGCGTCAAGGCCATCGGCGCGAACCGCTCCGACGCCTACGGCACGGCGGTGCTGGTGCGGCCCGATTCGCCGCTCAAGAGCGCGGCCGAACTCAAGGGCAAGAGCGTCGCCACCAACCGCGGCTCCATCGGCCACTACGTCACGCTCAAGGCGATCACGGCGGCGGGCCTGAAGCCCGAGGACGTGAACATCCGTTTTCTTGCACCGGCCGATGCCAAGCTCGCACTCACGCAAGGCTCGGTCGATGCCTGGGCCACCTGGGAGCCCTACACCGCGCTGGCCGAGATCAGCCGCCATGCGCGCGTGCTGGTCAGCGGACGCGGCCTGCTGCCGGGGCTGAGCTACCTCGCCGCGACCGACGCCGCCATTGCCGCCAAGCGGCCGGTGCTGCAGGACTTTCTGCAGCGCGTGGTGAAGGCGCAGCGCTGGTCGTACCGCAATGTCGATGCGTTTTCGGCCACGCTGGCACGCATCATCGGCATTCCGCCCGAGGCGGCGAAGCTGCAGTTCGAACGCCGCCAGCAGCAGTGGGTGGCCATCGATGCACAGGTCATCGCCGACCAGCAGGGCACGGCCGATTTCTACCGGCAGGTGGGGCTCATCAAGCAGCCGCTTGATGTGAAGGGCACGTTCGACACGGGCTTCGGTGCCACGGCCTAGGGTCGTCGCTCGAGCGCCTGCACGCGGAAGTCCTGCGGCGCGATGCCGTAGGCACGGCGAAAGGCGCGGCTGAAATCCGAGGCGCTGCGAAAGCCCGCGCTGTAGGCGATGTCGGTCACCATCACATGCGGGTAGCGGGCCAGGTCGCTTGCCGCCTGGCGCAGCCGCAGGCTGCGGATGTAGCTGCCCAGCCCGCCCTCGTGCTGGAACATGCGGTACAGCGTGGGGCGCGGCAGCTGCAGCGCGGCCAGCACGCTCTCGGGCGTGAGGTCGGCGCGGTGCAGGTGCGTCTGCACATGGCGGCGCACCTGGTCGAACATGGCGGCGCGTGCCGCCGCGCGCGCGTTGCCGTCGAAGCCGGCCTGCTTGCCGAAGGCCGACACCACGAGCTGCGCGCCCGTGCGCACCGCGCTCTGGGCGGCCGCTGGCGTCATGCCGCCGATGTCGCGCGCCAGCGAGATCGCGTGCCCCGCCGCCAGCCGCGCCAGCGGCGTGGTGCAGGTGAGCATGCGCCCATGGATGGCCTCGGGGTCGGGGAAGCTTTCCTGCACCAGCGTGCCGGGCACGAAGAAGGTGTGGACCCGGCAGTCGTGGCGCCGCATGCGCACCGGCTGGTTCATGTCGAGCGCGAGGATCGTGGGCGTCCCGGCGGGGGCGGGCGGCGGTTCGCCCTTGCGGCGTGCACCGGGTGTGGCGCGCACCCGCAGGTCGTCGACGCCGCCTTCCTCGAACACATGGAACACGAAGTCGCGCACGCTGTCGGTCGACACGCGGGCCAACGAACGCTCCAGCACCAGCGTGTCGGAGCGGCATTCGGTGAAGACCAGGCCGCCCACGTCGTAGCGGTCGATCGCGGCACTGAAGGGGCGCTCGAGTGCGTCGCGCGTGGGCAGCGCGTCCATCACATGGCCGACGCGCGCACGCCAGGCCAGGAACTGCCGGTCGGGCGGCTCTGCGTGCACGTCGAAATGGCTGTGCGCCACGCCCGAGGGAGAGAGGGGGCGTTCGGGAGCCGTGGCGGCGCTGTGTGTCATGGGCGGGGTCGGGGCGGCGCCGGTGGCAGGGCGGGCCGTTTCCGCCAAATAGTACTAACTAAGCGTTAAAAAATCACAGATTTCGCGGAATTCTCCCAAGAACTGAGACGGATGGTCAAGGCTGTTTACAAAGCGCCCTCAGGCTCGCAGCAGGCGTCCTGCATGGCAATTTCATTGCACAGGGACACCGGGTTTACTTTTCTCCCAGCGTTGATCGACCGAGCGAGCATTGACATGTCCAAAGGAAGCGCCGAGCTGCGTGCCATTTCGGAACTGGACGACGCACCGCCCCTGAGCCCGGCCGTGGCCGCGAATGCCGCGGCGCGGCTCTTTGCCCAGGCCAACCAGCTGGAGCTGGCCAACCTGATGGCGGCGGTCGAGCGCGGCGACGTGTGGGCGGCTGCGCGCACGGCGCGGCAGATTCTGTGCGACATCGAGGAGGCGGCCCTGGCGGCGCACGGGCTCGACAGGGCGCAGGAAGAGGCCGGCGACGAGGGCTTGCTCTCGCCGCGCGAACTCAAGGTGCTGGAGCTTGTGGCCCAGGGCTGGAGCAACCGGCGCGTGGCCGAGGCGCTGCACCGCTCCGACAGCACGGTCGCCAGCCAGATCAAGAGCATCTACCGCAAGCTGTCGGTCCATTCGCGCACGCAGGCCGTGCACGAGGCCACGCGGCGCGGGCTGCTGCGCCCCTCGGGCGCGACGCAGCGCCGGGTGATCAGCTTCCCGGGGTCCGGGCCCGCGCGCGGCTGAGTTCAGGCGACCTTGCGCGTGCGTGGCCTGGGCGTGCCGCCGGCCGCCGGCAGCTGTTCGCGCAGGTAGGCCAGGAAGGTGCGCACCACCTCGGGCAGCGTGCGGTCGGCCAGCGTCTGCAGCTCGACCGAGCGCCCGCGCATGCCGGGCTCGCGGATCTCGGCCGCCACCAGCTCGCCGCGCTGCACGCGGTCGCGCACCGTGATCTCGCCCGTGATGGCCAGTCCGCCGCCCTGCAGCACGAAGTTGGCGAGCGCCTCGAAACGGTTGCTCACCAGCACGGGCTCGAACACGAGGCCGCGGTTGCTGCAGCCGACGTCGAACAGCTGGCGCACCGTGTTCTCGGGGCTGCCCAGCGCGATGGGGAAGGGGTGCATCTGCGCCAACGTCACGCTGCGCGACTTCGCCAGCGCATGATCGGGCCGCATGATCGCGAACACCGACGCCGGCTGGCGATGCTCGACCCGGATGCCGCGCACCGCCGCGCGGCTGTAGGTCAGGCCGATGTCCGCTTCGCCGAGCAGCACGGCATCGCTCACCTGCGTCGGGCCGGTGGCATCGAGCCGGAAGCGCACGCCCGGGTACTGTTCGCGGAATGCCGCGATGGTGCGCGGCAGGAACTCGTTGGCGAAGCCCGAGGAACAGGCGATGCGCACCCGCCCGCTCAGCGGCCCCTGCAGCGCCTGGATGTCCGACAGCACGCGCTCGGCCTCCAGCGCGCCGCGCAGGGCGTGCGCCGCCAGCAGTTCGCCCGCGGCGCTGGGCACCATGCCGCGTGGGCGGCGCTCGAACAGCGGCGCGCCCACCAGCGTTTCGAGCGCGGCCACCTGGCGGCTGATGGCCGAGATGCTGACGTTCAGCCGCGCGGCCGCCTCGGTGAGCGAGCCTGTGCGGGCCACTTCGAGGAAGTAGCGCAGCGAGGTTTCCTGGAGGCGGCGGCTGGGCATGGGGTGACGTGAGGTTTGCAAGGAATGCAAAGGTAGCTCAAGAAAATAGCAATTGTTGAAAAGGTGCCCGCTTTCTATGCTGCGCAGATCCCCGGTTCTCCGTCCTGCTCCCTTCTGCGCTGCCATCCATGCCCAACCTTTCCCCTCGTTCTTCCCGCCGCCTGTTGGCGCTGCTCCCCACGGCCGTCCTGCTGCTGGGCCACGGCCTCGCGCAGTCGGCCGAACTCTCGCCGGCCCTGGCCGAGCGCCATGCGCAGGGCACCTACCGCGAGTACTTCGAACTGCTGGCCCTGCCCAACGACGCCACCGTGCCGGAAGACATCCGAAAGAACGTCGACTGGCTGGAGCAGGCCTTCCGCAAGCGCGGCTTCACGACGAAGCAGCTGCCCAACAGCGGCAAGCCGATGCTCTACGCCGAGTTCCCGGGCAGCGACCCCGCGCGCAAGACGGTGCTCTTCTACATGCACCTCGATGGCCAGCCGGTCATTCCCGCACAGTGGGCGCAAAAGAGCCCGTGGACGCCCGTGCTCAAGCGCAGGACCGACAAGGGCGAGTGGGAAGAGATCGATGCGGCCCCGCTCTTCAGCGGCCCGCTGGACCCCGAGTGGCGCGTGTTCGGCCGGGCCTCGGCCGACGACAAGGGCCCGATCATGATGCTGCTGGCGGCCATCGACGCGCTGAAGGCCGGCGGCGGCCAGCCGGCGGTCAACGTGAAGGTGATCCTCGACAGCGAGGAAGAAAAGGGTTCGCCGTCCATCAGCCAGGTCATGCAGGCGCACCGCGAGCTGCTGCGCAGCGACGCCATCGTGATCCACGACGGCCCCATGCACGCCACCAACCGGCCCACGCTGGTGTTCGGCAACCGCGGCGCGGCCGATGCGCGGCTCACCGTGTACGGCGCCAAGGTGCCGCTGCACAGTGGGCACTACGGCAACTACGCGCCCAACCCGGCGCAGCGCCTGGCCAGCCTGCTGGCCACGATGAAGGACGACACCGGCCGTGTGACCGTGCCCGGCTACTACGACCGCGTGAAGATCGGCGAGGCCGAGCGCAAGATCATGGCCGCCGTGCCCGACGACGAGGCCGCGCTCAAGCGCCGCCTGGGCATCGCGCGCACCGACCGGGTCGGCGCCAACTACCAGGAGGCGATGCAGTACCCCTCGCTGAACGTGCGCGGCATGGCCTCGGCGGCCGTGGGCGACAAGGTGGCGAACATCGTCCCCGACAAGGCCGAGGCCGAGATGGACCTGCGCACCACGCCCGACTCCGACGCGCCCTACCTGGGCAAGTTGATCGAGGCGCACATCGTCAAGCAGGGCTACCACCTTGTGAAGGGCGCGCCGACCGACGAGGAGCGCGCCCGCTACGACAAGCTCGCCAGCTTCAGCTACCGCAGCGAGGGCGCCGACGCGGCGGGCTCGCCGATCAACTCACCCATCGGCCAGTGGGCCTACAAGGCCCTGACCGACACCTTCGGCACCACGCCCGAGCCGGTGCGCATCCGCATGATGGGCGGCACCGTGCCGACGGCGGAAATCGTGCGCGTGCTGCAGGTGCCCTTTGCGATCATTCCGCTGGTGAACGCCGACAACAACCAGCACGCGGCGAACGAGAACCTGCGCATGGGCAACTACGTGACCGGCGTGCAGACGGTCTACGCGCTGATGACGCACGGGTTCTGAGCCCCCGAACGGGGCGGGTGCTCGTCAGGCCCCCTTGCCGGGCTTCTGCGCCTGCTCGCATTCCACCTGGATCAGTTCGCGCTGGTCCAGCGTCGCGCCGAAGCGCACCGCACTGAGGCAGCCGCCCCACACGCAGCCGGTGTCGGTCGAGAGCAGGTCGGGCCGCGAGAGCCAGCCCAGCGTCGACCAGTGGCCGAAGGCGACCGTGGCCGCGGCCGTCTTGCGGCCCGGCACGTCGAACCACGGCAGGTAGCCCTCGGGGCCTGGAATGGCGCCGTCCTTGCTCTCGAACTCCATCACGCCCTCGGGCGTGCAGTAACGCAGGCGCGTGAGCGCGTTGACGATCACGCGCAGCCGCGCGTGGCCCGTGAGCGCGTCGTCCCAGTGGTCGGGCGTGTTGCCGTACATCTCGTGCAGGAAGTCGCCCAGCGCGGGCCCGCGCAGCACCGACTCGACCTCCGACGCCAGCGCCAGCGTGTCGCCCACCGTCCACTGCGGCAGCACGCCGGCATGCACCATGAGCAGGTCGCCGCCGCCGACCTGCATGTGCAGCGCCATGTGCTGCTGGCGCAGCCAGTCGAGCATCGCCTCGCTGTCGGGCGCGGCCAGCAGGTCGGCCACGGTGTCCTTGCGGCCGCCCTTGCGCACGCCGTGCGCCACGCCCAGCAGGTGCAGGTCGTGGTTGCCCAGCAGGCTGCGCGCCGAGGTGCCGTAGCCCTGCAGGCGGCGCAGCACCGCGGCCGAATCGGGGCCCCGGTTGACCAGGTCGCCGAGCACCACGAGCGTGTCGCGGCTGGGAGAGAAATCGATCTTGTCGAGCAGCCGGCCCAGGGGGACATCGCAGCCCTGGACGTCGCCGATACAGTAAAGTGACATTCCCTCATTCTCTCCCCCCGTTCATGGATGTCTTCCTGCTGGCCTTGCTGACCACCCTCAATGCGGTGTTCGCAATGTCCGAAATGGCCCTTTCCACCAGCCGCCGCGCACGCCTCGCGGCCTTGGCCGAAACGGGGGACACCGGGGCGGAGGCCGCGCTGAAGCTGATGGAATCGCCCACGCAATTCCTCTCGACCGTGCAGATCGGCATCACCTCCATCGGCATGCTCAGCGGCATCGTGGGCGAGGCCGCCTTCGCGGCGCCGCTCGCCGTGTGGATGGAAGGCCTGGGCATGGGCGCCGGCACCTCCAGCATCGTGTCGACCGCGGTGGTGGTGACCTGCATCACCTTCTTCACCATCATCTTCGGCGAGCTGGTGCCCAAGCGCATCGGCCAGCTGTACCCCGAACCGGTGGCGCGCTTCGTGTCGCGTCCCATGCGCGGGCTGGCCAAGGGCGCCAAGCCCTTCGTGTGGCTGCTGGCCGGCGCCACCGCCACCACGCTGAAGCTGCTGCGCATCGACGCCAACGCCGCGCGCTCGGTCACTGAAGAAGAAATCTCGGCCAGCCTTGAAGAAGGCGTGGACGCCGGCGTGATCGAGCAGCACGAGCACCAGATGGTGCGCAATGTGTTCCACCTGGACGACCGCCGCCTGTCGTCGCTCATGATCCCGCGCGCCGACATCGAATGGCTCGACGCCTCCAACACCGTGGCGCAGGCGCTGCAGAAGGTGGCGGACGCCGCGGCGCTCAACCTCGTGCACTCGTGGTACCCCGTGTGCCGCAACTCGCTGGACGACGTGGTCGGCGTGATCAGCGTGGCGCACCTGCTGCGCCTGGGTTCCGCCCACAAGGGCGTGCTCGGCCAGGAGGCCACGCCCGCCGTGTTTGTGCCCGAGACGCTCACCGGCATGGAGCTGCTCGAGCAGTTCCGCACGCGCGCCGGCCGGCTGGTGTTCGTGGTCGACGAGTACGGCGTGGTGCAGGGCCTCATGACCCCGCGCGACCTGCTCGAGGCCATCACCGGCGAGCTGCAGCCCGGCATGCAGGCCGACGCCTGGGCCCACCAGCGCGCCGACGGCATGTGGGAGCTCGACGGCCTCATGCCCGTGTCGGAGCTGCGCGCGCGCCTGGGCATCCGCGAGCTGCCCGACGAAGAGCGCGGGCGCTACAACACCGTGGCCGGCCTGCTGATGTCCGTGTCGGGCCACCTGCCCGCCGTGGGCGAGCACATCGACTGCGCGGGCTGGTGCTTCGAGATCGTGGCGCTCGAAGGGCGCCGCATCGACCGCGTGCTGGCCTCGCCGGACCCGGCCGCGCCGCAAGAAGACTGAAGAGGAGGGCGCGGCCATGCTGTCGCTGCTTGCACTGAGTTGCCCCCAATGCTCGGCCCCGCTGCCGCGCGCGGCGCGCTGGCGCACCGTCAATTGCGGCTACTGCGGCGCCACCATCACGCGCGGCACCGAGACCGTCGAGCGCGAGAGCTTTCGCGCCGCCTGGCGACGCGCCAACGCGGCGCAGCTGTCGGACACCGGCCGGCTGCTGCAATGGCGCGGCGCGCACTACCGCGTGCTCGCGCCGCTGGGCCAGGGCGAACACAGCGAGGTGCTGCTGGCCGAACGGCTCGGCGCCGTGCCCGAGCGCGTGACGATCAAGCTCGCGCGTGAAGAGGCCGGCAACGCCGTGCTGGCGCGCGAGGCCGCCGTGCTGCAGGCGCTGCAAGCCCTGTCGGTGCCCGGCGCGGCCTACTTCACGCGGCGGCTGCCGCAGCCGCTGGGCCTGGGCGTGGCGCAAGGCCTGGGCGACGGCGAACGGCAGGCGCTGGTGCTGCGCCACCCGACCGGTTTCTGGGGCAGCCTGCAGGAGGTGCAGCAGGCCAATCCGCAAGGCATCGATGCGCGCCATGCCGTCTGGCTGTGGCGGCGCATGCTCGAGGTGCTGGCCTTCGTGCACGGCGCCGGCTGGACGCACCGCGCGCTCGCGCCCGCGCATGCGCTCGTGCATCCGCGCGACCACGGCGTGCTGCTCATCGGCTGGTCGCAGGCCAGGCAGGACGTGTCGGGCGGCGCCATCGGGCGCGACCTGATGGCGTCCGCGCGCAGCGTGCGCGCGCTGCTGTCCGACAGCGCCACCTCTGCGCCGCTGGCCGCCTTGCTGCGCGAGTGCAGCGACGACGCCGTGGCCTGCGAGCGCCTGGGTGCGCAGGGCATCGAGCAGGCGCTGTCGGTGGCCTCGCGCGAGGCCTTCGGGCCGCCGCGCTTCGTTCACTTCGACCCCGCGCCGGCCGGCTAGCCCCCAGCCTTTCACTTTTTCCTCACGAAGGAGCACGTCCATGGGTTACGGAAACTACTCGCACGCCGCCCACGCGGCCATCGTGGCCGACCGCGCCGCCAAGTCCGGCAGCGAGGTCTTCACGCAGACCGCCACGCACGCGCTCATGAACCCGCAGGGGCTCAAGGTGCGCGAGTCGCGCGACAACGCCGACCACCCGAACTCGCTGGGCATCGCCTTCGCGCTCGATGTCACCGGCTCGATGGGCGACATCCCGCAGACCCTCGCGCGACGCGAGCTGCCCACCTTCATGAAGCTGCTGACGGACTGCGGCGTGGCCGACCCCCAGCTGCTGTTCATGGCCATCGGCGACGCCACCTCCGACCAGGCGCCGCTGCAGGTGGGCCAGTTCGAATCGACCGCCAACCTCATGGACCAGTGGCTCACCTGGAGCTACCTCGAAGGCGGCGGTGGGGGCAGCGGCGAAGAAAGCTACGAGCTGGCCTTCTACGTCATGGCGCAGCACACCGACATGGACTGCTGGGTGAAGCGCAAGAAGCGCGGCTACCTGTTCGTCACCGGCGACGAGCTGCCGTACCCGGCCGTGTCGCGCCACCAGGTCGAAGGGCTCATCGGCGAGAAGCTCGACGAGGACATTCCGATCGAGGAGGTCATCGCCGCCGCGGCCGAGACCACGCACCTGTTCTTCCTGATCCCCGACGCGCAGCGCCGCCGCCGCTGCGAGCCGCGCTGGCGCGAGCTGCTGGGCGACCACGTGATCTGCATGGACTCGCCCGACGACGCCTGCGCCGTGGCCGCCGGCATCGTCGCGCTCACCGAGAAGGCCGTGCCCAGCCTCGACGCGCTGGCCGGCGTGATGAGCTCCACCGGCATGGCCAAGGAACGCGTGGGCGGCGTGCTGCACGCGCTGGACGGCTACGCCGCGCTGCTCGATCCGACCGCACCGCGCCGTGCCACGCCCGCCGCAGGCAATGGGGCGCGCAGCTCGTGGTGGAAGCGACTCTTCGGCTGACGGCCTGCCGTTGACTTCCACGCGCTACGTTTCGCTGCTCGGCCTCGGTTTCGGCGACTGCGGCAAGGGCCGCTTCACCGACTTCCTGTGCGGCGCCTGGGGCGCCCACACCGTGGTGCGCTTCAACGGCGGCGCACAGGCCGGCCACAACGTGGTGCTGGCCGACGGCCGCCACCACACCTTCTCGCAGTTCGGCGCGGGCAGCTTCCATGCCGGCGTCGCGACCGTGCTTGCGAGCCCGGTGGTGGTGCATCCGACGGCGTTGCGCGTCGAGGCCGAGGTGCTGCAGCGCGCGGGTGTGCCCGACGCCTTCGCGCGCCTGTTCGTCGATGCGCGCTGCCGCGTGACCACGCCGTTCCACCAGGCCGCCGGCCGATTGCGCGAATGGGCGCGGAGCACGGCCGCGCACGGCAGTTGCGGCGTCGGCGTGGGCGAGACCGTGCGGCAGGCGCTCGCTGCACCCGAAACGACGCTGCACTACGGCGACCTTGCGCACCCCGCGCGCACGCTCGACAAACTCGAAGCCTTGCGCCTCGCGCTGCACCGCGAGTTCGCGAGCATGCCGCCTTCGTCGGCCGACGCTGCGCAAGAGCTGGCCGTGCTCGCCGATGCCTCGCTCGCACAACGCTGGCTCGCTGCCGTGCAGCCCTGCCTGCGCCAGTCGCCGCCCGCGAGCGCCGACGCCATCGGCGAACGGCTGGCGCGCGCCGGCACCGTGCTGTTCGAGGGCGCGCAGGGCGTGCTGCTCGACGAATGGCGCGGCTTTCATCCGCACACCACCTGGAGCACTGTTTCCACCGCCGCTGTCGAGGCGGTGCTGCGCGACGTGGGCATCGCGTCGCCCGTTCAGCACCTGGGCGTGCTGCGCAGCCACCTCACGCGGCACGGCACCGGCCCGCTGCCCACGCACGACCGCGCGCTCGATGCGCAGCTGGCCGAGCCGCATAACGCCGACGACGGCTGGCAGGGCGCATTTCGCCGTGGCCACCCCGACGCGGTGCTGCTGCGCTACGCGCTCGCTGCCGCCGGGCCACTCGACGGGCTGCTCGCCAGCCACCTCGATGCGCTCGCGCACACGGACCTGCGCTGGTGCACCGGTTACCGCAGCGCCGACGGGCACACGCTGTCGTCGCTGCCCCTGAGCGATGCGACCGACCTGGACCACCAGCACGCGCTCACCCGCCTGCTGGAAGGCGCCCAACCTTTGTACGAATCGCAATCCGTCGCCCACGCCCCCGAGTGGGTGCGGCGCGTGGAAGCCCTCAGCGGCCTGCCCGTGCGCTTCGGCGCGTTCGGCCCGGTGCGCGAGGCCGTCCGCGCGCGCGACCTGCTGCGCTGACCTGATGAGAAAGCCCGCGTGACCCCCAACCTCTTCCTGATCGCCGGTGCCGTGCTGAGCGCCATTGCCGCGCTCTTGCACATCTGCGTCATCTTTGGCGGCCCGGCCTGGTACCGCTTCTTCGGCGCGGGCGAGCGGATGGCCGCGAGCGCCGAGGCCGGCCACCTGTACCCCGTGGCCGTCACGCTGGTCATCGCCGGCATGCTGGGCGTGTGGGCCGCCTACGCGCTGGCGGGCGCCGGCGTGCTGCAGCCACTGCCGCTGCAGGCGCTGGTGCTGCCTGCCATCACCGCCGTGTACCTGCTGCGCGGCCTTGTCGCTGTCGCGATGTGGCTGTTCGACCGGCGCCGTCTCAGCGCTTTCTGGGTGTGGAGCTCGCTCGTGTGCTTCGTGTACGGCGTGGTGCACCTCGTCGGGCTCGTGCAGGTCTGGGACACGCTCTGACGACCTGGCCGCCGCGGCACTCAAGCAGAATCAGAACCGACAAGCTTCTCTTCGTTTTCCTTCCCCCACGACACACACCATGACCACACCCGAAGACATCTACACCGAACCCCCGGCCGACCCCGACACGCTCGCCAACCTCGGTCCGCTGCGGCCGATGGCGGGCATCTGGGAGGGTACGAAGGGCGTCGACGTCAAGCCGAAGAAAGACGGCCCGAAGACGCAGGTCTACGTGGAGCACTACGAGCTGGAGCCCATCGACGCGCAGACCAACGGCCCGCAGCTGCTGTACGGCCTGCGCTATCACACCTACATCCACAAGCCCGGCCTCACCAAGATGTACCACGACCAGGTCGGCTACTGGCTGTGGGAGCCGGCCACCAGCACCGTGTTTCTCACGCTGGCCATTCCGCGCGGGCAGGTCGCCATGGCCAGCGGCCACGTGAAGCCCGGCAACACCGAGTTCACGCTGAGCGCCGAGCACGGCAGCCTGGTGAACGGCATCGTGTCGAACCCGTTCCTGGAGCGCGCCTTCACCACGGTGGCGTGGAACATCACGGTGAAGATCAACGCCGACGGCACCTGGTCGTACGACCAGGACACCGTGATGCAGATCCTGGGCCAAGCCGAGCCCTTCCACCACACCGACCGCAACACGCTCACGCGCGTCGGCGAGCCGGGGCTCAATCCGCTCGCGATGATGGGCTGAGGCCGTTCAGTCTGCGGGCGGCTTCGGCGTGCGCAGGCGCCGCAGCCGCACGGTGAGCTCCTTCACCAGCTGAAGCTCCCCGCGCCGCTGCGCCACCTCCAGCGCCCGCGCGAACGAGGCCTCGGCCTTCGCCGCGTCGCCGAGCGCCAGTGCGAGCAGACCCTGCAGCCGCCACGCGGCGGTGAACTCGGGGTCGAAGGCGAGCGCCTTCTCGACATGCATCAGCGCCGTGGGCGCGTCGTCGCGCCGGTGGTGCGCCAGCGCCAGGCTCATGTGCAGCAGGGCGCCGTCGCGGCCGGCGGCCAGCAGGCGTTCGAGTGCTTCCGGTGAGGGGCCGGGTGGGGTGGTGGCGGTGTTCATGGCATTCGTTCGACCTTCCTTGAGGGACTTTGAGTGCCGGCCGGCGGGTATGTCAATATCAAAGAATAATCTTTGATATTTAAAAACGCAGGCGCCCCGATGAATCTCCCTACCTCCGTCTGGCTGTTCCAGTCTCTCCACGCGCTGGGCATGGCGCTGTGGCTGTCGATCGCCGTGCGCAACAACTGGCGCGGCTTCGCGGGCTCCGCGTTCGCGGTCGGCGGCACGATGTCGATGGCGCCGTTGCGCGTCGATCCGGCCATCGACACGCCCTTGCTCACGCGCGCCATCCGCTCGGTGGCGCTGCACCGCGCGGCGCTGTGCGTGGTGCTGGCGTTGCAGTTGGCGGCAGCGCTGGCGTTCTGGGCCGGCAGCGTGATGCTGGTGGTCGGCGGCGACCTGGCCGCCGCCCGGCCATGGCTCAACCTGGGGTTGGCCGGCTTTGCTGCATTCCTGTTCTCGATGCACCTGGGCGGCCTGTGGTTCGGCTACTGGATACGGCAAGAGGGCCTGCAGCTCACGCACCTCGTGCTGCTCCTGTGGGTGCTGGCGGCGTTCTTCCTGTTCAACCTGTCATGGCATTGATGCCGCCTTCGTCCTACGCGCGCGGTGAGGCCACGCCCACAGCCCGCGCGACGCGCTGCATCCACCATCGGTCCTCATGAACAGAGTGATTCTTGCGTTCCTGGGTGGGGTTGCCTGCGCCGCCGCCGTGGCGGCCATCGCGGAGCCCGTGAGAGTGCCCGTCGACAGCGACGACAAAGGCACGGCCTACATCGCGCCCAACGTCAACTCCACCGAAACCTCGGCCCGCACGAACGGTGCCACGGTCGGCGTGCAGCGCCCGGATGGCAGCGCCCTCGAAGCCGGCACCGACACGTCGGGCAAGCGGCCCACCTATTCGGTCGGTGCCAAGACCGGCGGCGACGTCTCCTTCTCGGGCGGCGCGCATTCGGACGGCAAGGCCAACACCGGCGTGAAGGCCGGCATCACCATCAAGTACTGATCTTCAGCACGGGGTCAGACCATCGTCGCGTAGACGATGAAGCCCTCGTGCTTCGCGACCTTGTCGTAGAGCGTGCGCCCGGCCGCGTTGGTCGTGTGCGTCTGCCAGTACACGCGCTGCCCGCCCGCGCCGCGCACCGCGTCGTACACGCCCTGGATCAGTTGCCGGCCTACGCCCCGGCCGCGTTCGGACGACTGCGTGAACAGGTCCTGCAGGTAGCAGGTCGGCTCGATGCGCGTCGTGCTGCGGTGGAACAGGTAGTGCACCAGCCCCACCAGTTGTCCCTCGCGCTCGGCCACCAGCGCATGCACCGGCTCGTACGGATCGAAGAAGCGCTGCCAGGTGACCTGCGTGATCGCCTCGGGCAGGGCCGTGGGGCCCTCGCGGCCGTAGAAGGCGTTGTAGCCGTCCCAGAGCGGCTTCCATGCGGCGAAGTCGTCGGGCGTGGGCGGGCGGATCAGGAGCGTGGGCGTGGTCATGAGGTCAGGGGGCCTTTCCATTGGGCACGGATGTGCTGCGCGCCGCGATGGCAGCGGCGGTGGTCGCGGCGTTGACAGGACAGGCCGGCAGCGCCACCGGCACCGCCGCGGGCATGGGTTCGGGCACCGGCCCCATCGACTTCTCGAGAAAGTCGAGCATCGCGCGCATCGCCGCGCTGTTGTGGCGGCGTTGCGAGTACGCGGCATACAGCCAGTGCTCGTGCGGCATGTGGTCGCGCAGCACCGGCACCAGCGCGCCGCGCTCCAGGTGCGACTGCGCCAGCGGCTCGGGCACGTAGGCCACGCCCACGCCGCGCAGCGCCAGCTCGATCAGCGCCACCGCGTCGTTGGCCTCCATGCGGCTGTGCACCGCCACGTCGTGCGGCTGGCCGTCGGTTTCGAATGGCAGGTGCGTGGTGGGCATCGGCGAATAGCTCAGCACGTCGTGGCGCGCCATGTCCTCGGGCACCTGCGGAATGCCGCGCTGCGCCCAGTAGGCGGGCGACGCGCACACCACCATGTCGAAGCGCACCAGCCGGCGCACGATCAGGTTCATGTCGTCGATGCGCCCGCCCGTGAGGTGGATGTCGATGCCTTCCTCGATCAGGTCGATGTCGTGGTTGGTGAAATTCAGGCTCACGTACACGTCGGGGTAGAGCTTGATGAACTCCGCGATCACGTCCGAAAGCCAGCCCGCGATGAGCCCGTGCGGCGCGCTCATGCGCAGGCGCCCGCGCGGGTGCGAGCCGTGCGCCTGCAGGTCGTTGAGCGTGTTCTCGGCCATCGTCACCAGCTCGGTGCTGCGCTCCAGCAGCACCTCGCCTGCGTCGGTGAGGCTCAGCGAGCGGGTCGAGCGGTTGAGCAGGCGCACGCCGCTGCGCGCTTCCAGCTCGGCCACATAGCGGCTGACCGTGGCCTTGGACATGCCCAGCGAGAGGGCCGCGCGAGAGAAGCTGCGCCGGAACGCGACTTCGCGGAACGTTTTGATGAGATCGAGACCATCCATAGATCGGCGCATTGTTCCAGCATCGGGGGAGGGGGCACGGGTCGTAGGGGCATCCCGGTTTTGCGCCGTGAAAGGGGTGGGGGTGCCTGGCTATACTGCCGCCCGTTGCGCCTGAGGAGGCGCGGCCGGGCTTGGTCTCCCGAAACACCTCTGCGCCCACCTCCCGGAGGCCACGCATGGCGCTCGCTCCCTCGTTACCCGAATCCTCGGCGACTCTCTGCGCCGAATCGCTCGCCCTTCAGGCCTGCGACGACCTCGACAGCTTTCACATGGTGCGCCGCGCGTATGCGTGCATCGAGAAACTCATCGTGCCGCAACATGTGAACGACACCGACGATGTGTACCCGACGCGCACCGAACTCGGCGCGCTAGTGCGGCTGGTCAACGAAGAACTGCAGCGGCGCATCGAAAGGGCGGAGACCACGCTGCAGTCGCTGCGTGCTGCCGTGGGCGATGCCCAGCGGTGCTGACTGCTCAGGCGGGGCGCTCGCCGTTCTCCGCCGGTGGCTGCTGCTGTCGCTGTTGCAGCGTCGTCGAGATGCCGTAGAGCGCCAGCATGCCGAGCACGTGCCCGATGGCAACGCCCGGCTCCCCCGATTCGATCCGCGCGATCGTCTGGACGTGAACGCCCAGGCGCGCGGCAGCAGCGGCCTGGCCCTCGCCAGCCGTTGTGCGCGCCAGCTTGGCAGCAGCACCGAACGCCTTGATCGCTTCGATCGCGTCGTCTCCGATGTCGGAAGAAATTCGTTTTCCTTGGGCCATGGGGTGATTGTGTCCGCTCCTGGCGAAGGTCGGTAGAGAGGCTTCCGCGCAGAGGGCGCACTGCGCGGCGCGCTTCGGCACAAAGGCTGTTGGCGACGTTCTCTCGGTGAGCTGCACGATTGTTCCTACTCTGTGTTTTACAGTCAGACATGCGACATCTTCTTGTGCCACTTGTTTTTGCGCTTTGTGCTGCGTGCTCCGTCCCAAAACAACCGTCGACGGCTTCCGCGTCTGCGAACGTTGCGGCCGACTTGCGAGAGGGGGAAGCTGCGTTCGCCTCGAAGCAATTGCTCTTGGGCAAATGGCGTCACATTGATCTGGTGAAGATCGTGAACGGGACGCGGCTTGTACCGCAGCCCAGCAACGGAGAAAATTTTGCGGAGTTCGGACCAACTACATGGTCTTCAACCGGCCCAAACTTTCGATCTGCCGGGACCTACAGGTGGATCGACGATCAAACCATCGAAACGACCATCATTGAGTCGAATCTGGCAATTCAGCTTGGAATGGTTTCCAGGAAGCGCGTGGAATTTGATCAAGGGAAATTGCAGTTGATTGTTGAGCAGACAGCCGCTGAGCTAGCGAAGATCATGCCGCCGTCGGCGGGTACCAGTCAGCAGACCGACATCATTGTGATTACACGTTTCGCGCGAGCCGGTTCATAGCGACGGAACTTGGCTGGTCGAGGTGCAGTGCAGCTCGAGCAGGTAGTACGTTCAGGGCCGCAATGTGGAACCGCTTATGGCCCGATCGTTGTGAGCGCGTCCGACAGAAAGTCGACCAGAACCGGACGTGCAATCGCAGCCTCCAATCTCAAGTCTCTGACGTATCCCCAGCCATGCACCTAGTCAGCCTGTCAGTACTTGCCCCCGAGGATGTTCACGCGATCTGGCGCCTGTCCGCATCGCCCGCTGTGGATGTTCAAGGCACCGCCGCCTGGTCGTTCGAAGGAAATGGCATTCGCACGCGCACGACGTTCCTGAAGGTGTTCCACGAACTGAACCTGTCCGTCATCGAGCTGCCGAATCTCCTGAAGACAAACGAACGCGTGTGCGATCTCGCGGGCTATCTCGACCCTTTCTATGACATCTACGTCATCCGGGAGTCGAACCACGAGCGCCTCGCGGAGTTTGCGGCCTCGTCTCGCAGACCCGTAGTCAACGCGATGTCGAACGCCGGCCATCCATGCGAAGTGCTTACGGACGCCTACTTCATCGAAACGACCATGGGTCCGATCCAGAGGGCGCGCATCTGCCTTTGGGGACCGCCGACCAACGTGTTTCGTTCGTGGCACGAGCTGGCCAGCGTGATGGGCTTTACGCTGGTTCATGTCTGCCATGAGAGCTTCCACGAGACCATCCCCAACGTCGCCTTTTCATCGGCTTCCCCAGAAGCAGCGGACGTGGTCATCACCGATGGCTGGCCTCGGGGCACGGAGCAGTTGAGCCGTCCGCTGTCCGTCGAAGATCTGACTCGGATGGGCAACCCCGTGCTGTTGCCGACGCCACCGTTCACTGTCGGTGGTGAACTTTCGGTGGACCCTCGTCGCTATCCGCACTTCGTCGGCTACGAGCAGAAGAAGCTCCTCTTGCCGGTGCAAAGAGCGGTGCTTCAATATCTGCTTGCAACCTGAATTGACCGGGGCCAGTCAGTCGAGTGCTGGACGGAATAGAGTCGAGAAAAGCTTGAACAGCCTATGAGCGAGGACTTCATCTCCATCAGCCGATCGCTTGTCGAGGACGCATGGAACAACCCCGACATGTGGGAAGCGAACCTTGCCTCTGCGCAAGCGTTGCTCTCGAAGGTGCTCGTTGAATCCCCCGGCAATGTCCTTGCCCTGACGTGCTTGGGCGCCGTGCTTTCCGATCAAGGCAAGCACAAAGAGGCTGCATCCGTCCTGAAGCGTGCAGTCGAACTCGGCTCCACCGATCGGAACACGTTCTTCAACCTCGGCGTGGCAACGATGAACTTCGGCTCACGCGCGAAAGCCATGTCTGCATTCCGTGGGGCCGAAGGGCTCCAGGCTTCGCCGCTGTCGTGGCCGGCATACTTTGATGCGCAGGCCCATTGAGCGCCCTCCCACCCCAAGCAAGGAGACCCGCATGAGAACGCTGAAAATCATGGAGCACATCTCGCTGGATGGCGTGATCCAGACCTCGGGCGAAGACGGTTTTCCCTACGCGGACTGGACCGCGCCGTACCGCAGCCCCGCCGGCCGCGATGAAGTGCTCGCCGCGCATGGCGGGCGCTTCGATCTGCTGCTCGGGCGTCGCACCTACGACCTGTGGTCGGACTACTGGCCCAAGGCACCGAGCAGCGCGATGGCGGACGGCCTGAATGCGGCGACCAAGCATGTCGTGACCCACCGCCCCGAAAGCCTTTCGTGGGGCCCGTTCGAAAGCGTGGGGCCGGACGTCGTCGAGGGCGTTCGCCGCATCAAGTCGCAGGCGGGCCCGAACCTGATTCTCTGGGGCAGTTCCTCGCTGACATCGACGCTGCTCGAGCACGGCCTGGTGGATGACGTCGTGCTGCTCGTCTATCCGGTGCTGCTGGGCGCGGGAAAGCGCTTCTTCGCGCAGGGAACGCCACCCCGCGCCTTCGAACTCGTCACCACGAAAGCAATGCCATCAGGCATCCTCCTCGGTGCCTACAAAGTCGCCGGTCCTTTGAAAGCCGGGTAGTCGAACAGTCCGACATCACAAACGAAATTCGGCGTCACGCCAGACCCATCTGCCCCGTCCAAACGCCTCATGAACACCTCCAGCCTTTCCGCCGCCCGCGCCTATGCACTCAGCATGCACGGCGCGCAAATGTACGGAGCGCACCCGTACTCGCACCATCTGGATGCCGTTGCGCTGACCCTTCTGCCGTACGGTCAGGAGGCTCAGGTCATCGGGTATCTGCACGATGTGGTTGAAGACACCGACGCGACACTTGCTGAAGTGCGCCTGCGCTTCGGCGATCAGGTTGCTGCGTGCGTCGCACTCCTCACGGATGAACCTGGCGCGAACAGGAAGGAGCGCAAGTCGAAGACCTACGCGAAGCTGGCCAGAGTGACAGGGGCGGAGGAACTGGCGCTGGTCGTGAAAGTGGCTGACCGCCTCTCGAACGTTCGAGCCTGTGTGGCCGATGCCCATCGCGACCTGTGGAACGTCTATCGTGGTGAGCATGAAGTGTTCAAGGCCGCTGCATTTCGGGCAGGCCTCTGCGATGCGCTCTGGTCTGAACTCGACGAGCTGATGAGCGATGAGAAGCAGCCACGGAACGCGAACAAGGCCGAAAGCTGACCAGGGTCGAACCCTGTTGCTTCTGACCACTTACCCCACTCATTCACAGAGAACACATTGATCCACCGCATCCGCACGGCCCTCGTGGCCTGCACCTTGGGCGCCGCGGCACTGACCGTTTCCGCGCAGGTCAAAATCGGCTTCATCGGCACGCTCTCCGGACCTGGGGCCGCGGTCGGGCAGGAGCAGTACGACGGCTTCATGCTGGCGGTCGAGCAGCGCCAAGGCGTGCTCGGCGGTGTTCCCGTGGCGGTCCTCAAGGAAGACGACCAGCACAACCCCGAGCGCGGGGCGCAGCTGGTGCAGAGCCTGATCGAGAAGGACAAGGTGAGCTTCATCACCGGCGTGACCTTCTCCGACGTGATGATGGCCATGGCCAAGCCGATGGCCCGAGCGGGCATGTTGTTCGTCGGCTCGAATGCCGGCCCCGCGCCGATTGCCGGCAAGCAGTGCAACACCCGGTTCGTCTTCGCCTCGTACCAGGACGAGTACCAGGCCGGGATCGTGGGACGCTACGCGGTCGACAAGGGCTACTGGAAGACGCTGTTCATCGCGCCCGACAACGCAGCGGGCAAAGACCAGCTGCGCGGCTTCAAGCGCTACTACTCGGGCGAGGTGGTGAGCGAAATCAACGTCAAGCCCAACCAGACCGACTACGCGGCAGCGCTGGCGCAGATCCAGCGCGTGGCGCCCGATGCGGTGGTGGCGTTTCTGCCGGGCGACATGGGCGTGAACTTCATCCAGCAGATGAACCGATCGGGCCTGCTGAACAAGGTGCCCTTGCTGACGGTGGGCACGGTCGACGGCACGACGCTGCCGCTGCTCAAGGAGGCCGCGCTTGGTGTGGTGGCCGGCGCGGTCTGGGGCCCCGATCTGCCGAGCCCGACGAGCAAGGCTTTCGTTGCCGCCTTCGAAAAGAAGCACGGGCGCATCCCCTCGCAGTACGCGGCGCAAGGTTTCGATGCGGCGCTCCTGATCGACCGCGCGCTGAAGGAGACCAAGGGCTCCGTCGCCGATCGCGGTGCCTTGCGCAACGCGCTCAACGAGGCCGACTTTTCGTCGGTGCGCAGCGGCTTCAAGTTTCTGCGCAACGGTTTCCCGGTGCAGGACGGGCACGTCTTCGTTGTCGCGAAGGACGCGCAGGGCCGTGTGTCGCTCAAGCGGGTCGCCACGCCGCTGGAGGCGAATCCGGATGGGTACTGGAACGAGTGTCGGTAGGCAGGGGCCGGCGGCATCTGGCCAAGGCCCCGACGTTCGCAGCGCCTATGCTCGGCGTTCAAGAACAAACCCCGTCCCTCCCGGCCACTGCCGCGAGACCACAGCCTGACCATGCACCCGACCGGAACCCTGCGCGGCATCGTCGCGATGCTGTTGGCCTGCGCCTTCTTCGCCTGCATGGACGCGCTGCTCAAGACCCTGGCCGGGCACTACCCGCCGGTGCAGGTGATGGCGCTGCGCGGTCTCACGGCGCTGCCGCTGGTGTGCGTGTACATCGTCTGGCGGCGCGAGGCGGCCGGCGTTTTCAACCGCCGGCTGCGCTGGCGCCTGCACCTGCTGCGCACGGCGCTGAACATGACGATGCTGGTGCTCTTCGTGCACGGCCTGAAGACCCTGGGCCTGGCCGAGGCCTACACGCTCACGTTCATCGCGCCGCTGCTGATGGTGCTCATCGCCGTGCCGCTGCTGGGCGAGTCGATTCTGCCGCGGCACTGGATCGCCATCGGGCTGGGCTTTGTCGGCGTGGTGGTGGCGCTGCGGCCCGAGCAGGGGGCCTTCCTTTCGACGGGCGCGCTGGCGATCCTGGTGGCCGCCGTCTGCTATGCGCTGTCGAACATGCTGGGCCGGCTCATCAGCCGCACCGAGCCGAGCGCCGCGCTGGTCTTCTGGACCACTGCGGGCATGGCCGTCGGCGGCAGCCTGCTCGCGGCGCCGCAATGGGTGCCGCTGCAGGCCGAGCACGCGTGGGCGCTGGCGGGCCTGGCCCTCAGCGGCTTCCTGGGCCAGCTGGCCATCGCCGAGGCCTTCCGCCACGGCCAGGCCGCGGCCATCGCGCCCTTCGAATACAGCGCGCTCGCGTGGGCGCTCGTGATGGACTGGGTGTTCTGGCAGGCCGCACCCGATGCATGGACGCTGGGCGGCGGGGCGTTGATCGTCGCGAGCGGACTGTGGCTGGCGCGCAGCGAGGCGCCGAGGTCTGTGCAGAAAAAGCAGAAGGCCGCCTGAGCCGCTAGAGTCGGCCAGAAGCAGCCACGCGCACAAGACTTTCAATGCCTCGAACCACTTCCGAGATCGCTCACGACATCGCCAACTTCGAACCTCCGGAGGACGGCAGCTGGCGCCACCTGGACTCGCTTCTGGATGAACTCTGGCGGGCGGGCAGTCCGGAGCAAGCCATGCCCGAAATGCTGAGCGTTTTCGAGCGCTACCCCGAGGAAGACGGCTACGGGGTCATGTGGACCATCGTTCACGGATTGGAGAGCTTGCCCAACTACCAGCCTGAGCTTCTTCGCTCCCTCGCGCGGAAGCCCAGCGAACTCGGCATCGCCATGGTCGGGCGCATCCTGAACGCCGGCACGACGGAGATCGGCGGCGTTTCATTGCTGCAGACGCTGCACGATCTGGCGAACACGGCGGCCTCTTCGTACATCAGGGAAGAAGCGCTCCGTGTGGCGTCGCGGCCGCGCTGAACGTCCCGTCGTGAGGTGCATTGGATAGCCGCTTATTCGCATCGTGCGCCGCGATGCTCCCAGGCTGCGCGGCTTAGCGACCCAAGCCCATGACCACAGACCCTCTTCCAATCACCCGGCCCGCCATCCTCTTCGTCGCATGCGCCGCGGCGGCGGGGTTCTTCTGGTGGGCGTTCCATGAGCGGTACTACAGGCACAGGGACTGCATTGAAGTATCCGCATCCAGCTGCATCACGCCCGACGGCGCCAATCTGATCGACGGGAGCGCCGTTTGGTCGGTGGTCGCTGGCCTCTTCACGTGCGCCTCGGTCTACTACCTGGGGGTCGTGCTTCGCCGTCGTCGGGCGAATGGCCGCTGATGGCCGGCTGAAGCGAGAGTTCAGGCCCCGCCGTCTTGTCGAGCCAATACGGGCGCCTCATGCCGCGAGGCCACTTCCGGCTGGCCATCGAGCGTGGCCCGCGCCTTGGCAAAGCAAGCCACGTCGGCCGGCAAGGCCACGCCGCTTTGGGCGGAGCGGGTCCAGATGTGGCTCGTGAGTTCGACCGCGTTGGGATCGTCATAGCACCCGCGTGAGATGGCGCGCACATCGGGCCAACGCTCGAAGGTCAGGCCCATCGTCGTGCCGCACGAGGGGCAGAAATGAACGAAGACCTGCTTGTGGCTGCCGTCCGATCGGTGCGCGTACTGCCGCAGTTCGCCTTCGTTGAACTGCACGGCGTCGATCGGAAAAAGCGACTCGGCGTAGAAGGACGTGCCGGTCATGCGCTGGCAGAACGTGCAATGGCACGCGAACGTGCGCAGCGGCGGCTGGGTCGTGCTGAATCGGACCTTGCCGCAGAGGCAACCCCCTTCAAGTACAGCTGGCATACGGCACCCGGAAAAAGAGGAGGATTCTGCCCCCTCGATCGACGGCGTTCGATGCAGCTGCCCGAACCGCGCGCTCAGGCCAGCCCCAGCTCCTTGGCCTCGGCTTCGTAGTTCGGGTACGACGCCTTCATCGTCGCGCCGTTGAGGATCATCTCAGCCACGAGCGTGCGCGACGGCATCTCGTAGACCTGGGTGCGCACCCACACGGATTCGGTGCGCGCGCTCTCGCTCAGCGCGATGATCTCGCGCTCCAGTTCGTAGTCCTGGTCGACGAAGAGCGGGCCCTTGATGAGGCGAATCTCCTGTCCGGCGAACAGGCCCACGGCCGGCTTGCGGCCATTCAGTTGCGCCTCGGCGCTGGTGGAGCCGAGCAGCACGCTGATCATCTCGGTCGGGATGATGGCCCGGCCCCACGGCGAGCGCTTGCCGCCTTCGGCCGAGTACCAGTCGCAGGGCTCGGTGATGACCTTGAGCTTGTCGGCGAGCGTGAAGGGGTAGTGGTCGCCCATGTGCTGGTCGAAGCCCATGCGGATCTTCTCGACGACCGCGCCGCGCTGGCCCACGCGCAGGTCGCGGTTGATGACCAGGCCTTGGGCCGGGCGCAGCTTCGCGATGCGCTGGGGCAGCTCGTGCGGGTGCTGCGAGGCATCGCCCACCGATGTGGTGCCGGTCAGCACCGGCGTGCCGTCGGCCTTCTCGGCGCGCAGGCGCACGAAGGTGGCGCCGGGCGCGGGCAGGTCGACAAAGGCGCGCACCGACTCGCCCTCGACCACCATGTTCTGGTAGTGGGCGCTGATGCAGCCGGTCTCGAACCAGGCCTGTCCGAACACATGGAACAGCAGCGGGTCGAACTGGCTGAAGTGCGTCGGCCCTTCGATCGGCCCGGCGCGCAAGCCCAGGGTTTCCGCCGTCGCGTCGTCGTGGATCGATTTGTGGTCGTCGTAGGTCTGGTCGGCCAGCATCTGGCGCGGCTGGCGCAGCGGGCCGCACAGGCCCAGGGCGGTGGTGGTGAAAGGCGAGGTCATGGGGGAGGGCTCCGTGTAGCCGGCGGCGGGCGCCAGTCGAGTTCGCGATGATGGCAAAGTCTCCGCGCCGCGCCTGTCGCCTAGGGAACGCCTGATGCGGCCGGCCACACAGTCACTGGCGGTCGGCGCACGGAAGATGCATCGGTCGTCCTTGCATGACGGTCCGAGTGGCCACCCGCCTCATTGCGCCTCGACGCCCAGCTCGCGCATCCGCCTGGTGATCACGTTGAACTCCTCCTTGTACGACGCCGCGAACTGCTCGGGCGTGCTGTTCATCACCTCGAAGCCCCGGCCCACGAACAGCTGGCTGACGTCGGGCGAGCCGACGATGGCGCGCACTTCACGGGCCAGCTTGTCGACGATGGGCTGTGGCGTCTTCGCCGGTGCCAGCAGCCCGATCCAGACGTTGGTGTCGTAGAGCGGGTCCTTGAAGCCCAGTTCGTTCATGGTCGGAACCTGCGGGAGCGTGGTGGAGCGCTGTCGTCCCAGCACGGCCAGCGGCACGACCTTGCCCGTTGGCGCATGCTGCATCGCGCTGGGCACCGACGACAGTCCGACGTCGATGGTGCCCGACAGCAGGTCGGTCACCACCGGCCCTTCCCCGCGCTGCGGCACATGCACCATGCCGGCACTCAGTCCGCGGTTGAGGCTCTCGCCGGCCAGGTGGCCCAGTCCGCCGACGCCCCAGGACCCGTAACTCAGCTTCGCGCCGCCCTTGGCCACCTTGGCCTTCAGGTCTTCGATGCTCTTGATGCCGGTGCCGGGGTGCGTGGAAATCAGCGCCGGGCTGCGCACCACCTGCGTGACGCCGACGAAGTCCTTCTGCGGGTCGTACGCCAGGGTCTTGAACAGCGCCGTGTTGTTGATCTGCGAATCGGTGATGGTCATCAGCAGCGTGTAGCCGTCGGGCTTGGAGCGGCCGACTTCGCCGGCGCCGATGGCACCCGCCGCACCCGCCTTGTTGTCGACCACCACCGGCTGCCCCATCGATTTCGACAGGCGATCGCCCAGGGTGCGTGCCACGAAGTCGGTCGCGCCGCCGGCGGCGTAGGGCACGACGAGGCGGATCGGCCGCGAGGGGTAGCTCTCCTGCGCGGCGATGGGCAGCGCCAGCGTGATCGCTGCGCATGCGGCAGTCATTTGCTTGAACATGGTTGTCTCCAGTGGTGGGTTGGGTTGTCTGCTTGTTGTTGGGGGCGTCAGAGATCGAGGACGAGGACGGCGCTGCGCGCGCGAGACACGCAGGGCAGGATGCAGGCGTGGCTGTCGCGCTCCTCGTCGCTGAGCACGAAGTCGCGGTGATCCGCCTCGCCCTCGAGCAGCGGCACCTCGCAGCTGCGGCACATGCCTTCGCGGCACGAGAAGGGAACGCTGACGTTGGCGCCTTCCAGTGCGTCGAGCAGGCTCTGCCGCGGTGCGACCTCGATCCTCTGGCCGCTGCGATGCAGCACCACGGTGAAGGCGCCGGCCGATGCTGCGGGCGTGGCTTGTTCCGGCGATGCGAAGCGTTCGAAATGGGTGGCCGCCTTGTCGATGTCGACAACGCCTGCGGCCGCGCCGACCGCGTTCATCAGCCCTTCGGGGCCGCAGCAGTAGAGGTGGGCGCCTGGGGCCGCACCCGCCAGCCAGCCCGCCAGGTCGGGTGGCGTGCCCGCCGCTTCCTGGTCCACGTGCAGTTGCACGCGGTCGTGGTGGCGCGCCAGCGTCCACGCATAGGCGGCACGGGCCCGCGTGCGCACGCAGTACAGCAGCTTCCAGGGCCTGGCGTGGGCCTCGCACCAGAGGATCATGCTCAGGATGGGCGTGATGCCGATGCCCCCGGCCACGAACACATGCTCGGTGGCGGCCGGGTCGATGCCGAACAGGGCGCGCGGCGCGCCCACCTCGAGCACATCGCCCACGGCAAGGCGCTGGTGAACGAAGGCCGAGCCGCCGCGCGAGGCTGGCGCCAGGCCCACGCCGAGCAGGTAGCGATGGCGCTCCAGCGGCGAGTTGGCCAGCGAATACTGTCGGCGGATGTCGCCGGGCAGCAGCAGGTCCACATGGGCGCCCGCGGTGAAGGGCGGCAGCGCGGCGCCGTCCTGCGCACGCAACTCCAGGCCGAGCACATCCTGCGCCTCGTGCGTGAGGCGGGTGACGAGGAGCTTCATGGCTCAGGCCTTGACGGGTTCGGGCGCTGCTGTGGCGGCGGGGCGGACCGCAGTTTCTTCGAGCGCTTCTTCTTCCAGCCGACGCGAGACCATCCAGCGGAACTGGTTCAGCGCGGCGTCGATGCCGAAGGCCATCATCTTGAAGTCGGGCGCCAGCGCCAGGCTCTTTTGCTGCGCGGTGATGATGTCGCGGTCTTCGTCGAAGGCATCCACCACGGCCTGGTGGATCGAGTGCGTGACTTCGGGTTGGTCGATGGCGAAGTTGTGGGGATGCGCGAAGAAGTAGTGGGTGGAGTTTTCCGTCTCGGGCGTGATGGCCTGGCAGCCGCGAAATTCGATCGCACCCTCGCGGTTGCCTTCGGCAGCACCCTGGCCGGTGGGCGCCATGCCGGAGTCCATCAGCAGGACGGCCGGGATGGTGAAGTTGTAGATGTTCCATCGATCGACCCTGCTGCCCCAGTCCTTGACCGCCTGGGCGAAAGGCGGCGGCTCGGTGTCGAGGGCCCACCGGGTGATGCGCACGCCGTTGTCGATGCGTTCGACCTTGGGCTGGGCGGCGGCGTAGTCCGCACTGCCTCCCAGCGTGGTCGGGTGTACGAAGGGCAGGTGGGAGAAGTCCAGCAGGTTGTCGCAGATCAGCAGGTAGTTGACGTCGTAGTGGATGTAGCCGTCCAGGCTGCGCCAGTGCGGGTCGTCCAGCCATGGCGTGTCGGGGATCAGCGCCGGGTCGGCCTTGTCGGGGGCGCCCATCCAGATCCAGACCCAGCGATGGCGTTGCACCACCGGGAAGCTGCGCACCCTGGCCTGGATGGGAATGCGCTTCTGGGCCGGCGCCTCGATGCACTGGCCCGAGGCGTCGAACTTCAGGCCGTGGTACATGCAGCGCACGCAGTCGCCTTCTCGCCGTCCCACCGACAGGGGCGCGCCGCGGTGGCAGCAGCGGTCTTCCATGGCGACGATCTCGCCGTCGTCCTTGCGGTACATGAGAACGGGCACGCCGATGATGGTGCGGGCGAACAGGCCCTGCGGCGTGAGCTCGTTGTCCCAGGCAGCCACGTACCAGGTGTTTTTGATGAACATGGGGCGTCTCCTTTGTTGTTCGCCGCGTTCGGGTCACGGCATGGGCAGAGCGTAGGACGAGGGTTCCCATGTATCAATGTCATTTCAGTCATTCCTAGAATGCGTGGCATGCATGCGGAAAACCTCGACCTGAATTTGCTGGCGGTCTTCGACGCGATGTTTCGCGAGGCCAGTGTCACGAAGGCCGCGCAGGGCCTCGGGCTGACGCAGAGCGCGATGAGCCATGCGCTCAACCGGCTGCGTGCTTTCTTCGACGACCCCTTGTTCGTCAAGGTCGGCAGCCGCATGGAGCCCACGCGCAAGGCCGAGGGCATGCGCGCTGCGGTGGTGGAGGTGATGACCACCGTGCGCCAGCAGATCCTGGCGGGCGCACGGTTCGAGCCCGCACTGGCGCGACGCACCTTCACCCTGTGCATGACCGACATGGGCGAACTGGTGTTCCTGCCGCCGCTGCTCGAGCGCTTCAAGAAGGAGGCGCCCGGTTGTTCGCTGCGCACGCTGCAGGTGCCGCTCGAGCAGGTCGAAGGGCTGCTTGCGTCAGGCGAGGCCGACCTGGCGGTGGGGTCCATCCGTGCGGCGCCCGAGGGGCTGTTTCATCAGCGCCTGTTCCTGCACTCCTTCGTGACCATCGCCAGCGCGCGGAACAAGGACATCGGCGCCACCCTCACGCGCGAGCGCTTCGAGGCGATGCGGCACATCGTGGTCTCGCTCACCGGCCACTCGGCGGAGAGCTACGACAAGGTGCTGGAAGACCAGGGCATCCGCCGCACCGTGGCCGTGATGACGCCCCACTTCCTGATGGTTCCGCTCCTGATGGACCGGCACGCCGATCTGCTCGCGACGGTGCCGCGCGAACTGGCGGAGGTCTTCGCCCGCATGGGCACGGTGCGCATGTTCGAGCCGCCGGTGCCCGTGCCCCAGTTTCAACTCAACCAGCACTGGCATCCGCGCTTTCATCACGACCCTGCCGTGGTCTGGCTGCGCGATGTGATGAAACACACCTTCGAGCACTACCCGCGCATCACCACGCAGGCCGGTCCCCCGGCCAGGAAAAGTGCGCGAGCCAAGTCGCGTTGACGTGCCGGTAGGCATCGACTTTGCCTCTGCTGCGAACCTCATCCCCCACCCGTTTCTCCGTGCACGCTTGTTCGAGCGGCCGCGCACTGTTACAAAGGGCGTCTCCATGCGCTCGCCCACCTTTTTCTTCGTTTCGCTGCTCTGGCTTGTCGTGGCCGCTCCGGCCGCGCAGGCGGAGGTGGTGCGCTGCACCGATGCCGACGGGCACATCGTTTACACCGACGGCGCCTGCCCGCCGGGGACCAGGCAGTCGCGGCAGCTGCGCATCGACGAGCCGCCGCCTGCACCGCCGCGCGCCTCCAACGAGGAAGACTCTCCGCGCCGGCCGGACTACGCGGCACCGTCCGCCCCGCCACCGCAGCCCGCACCCTCGGGGCCGGCCATCATTCCGCGTTACCCGGTGGGCGAGGCGCCCGCGGCCGACCCGGGGCCGACCTACATCTGGGGCGGCGATCCGTACTACGGCCCACCGCGACCGGGGTATCACCCCCGGCCGCCGCGTCCGCCGCGCGATCCGGGGCCGCCGCCCGGCCAGCGGCCGTGCAATCTTGCGGGCATCAAGCGCAGCAACTGCTGAGCGCGTTCGTCCTCTTTCCTCTGCTTCCTGCTTCTTCATGACCGTTGCCGCGCCCGAGCGCCTTTCCCCTTGGGTCGTCCATTGCGACGGCAGCGCCATGCCGAACCCCGGGCGCATGGGCGTCGGCGTCGTCATCACGCAGCCCGACGGCACCCGCCACACCTTCTCGCAGGCCACGCACACCACGGGCTGCAACAATGAGGCCGAGCTGCGGGCGCTGACGCTCGCGCTGCGCGAGCTGCAGGCGCGTGGCGCCACCACCGTGCAGGCCTTCAGCGACAACAGCACGCTGGTCGAACAGTTGAGCGGCGGCGCCGACGTGCGGCCGATCATGCGCATGGCGCCGCTGTTCGACGAGGCGCGCACGCTGCTGCAGGGCTTCGACGAGGCGCGCGTGCAATGGATTCCGCGCCACCGCAACGGCGAGGCCGACGCGCTCGCGCGGGCCGCGCTGGGCTTCGGGCCGAAACCGCCGCCCAAGGCCTGGAAGAAGCGGCGCTAGCGGCGCTCGCGAAGGGGCATGCGGCAGGTTCTATCATTCGGGTCGATTCAGACACCCGTTTCCCCATGACCGAAGAAGCCACCTCCAAGCCCACGCTGCCCGACCATCTCTCGACCGATCCGCGCAGCCCGCACCACATTCCCGCCGTGTTCGAGCACCCGATCGGCATCCGCTTCAACGGCAAGGACCGCCTGGACGTCGAGGAATACTGCATCAGCGAAGGCTGGATCAAGGTGCCCGCCGGCCGCACGCTGGACCGCAAGGGTTATCCGCTGCTGATCAAGCTCAAGGGCGCTGTCGAGGTGTACTACCGCGACTGACGGCCCGGGGGCACACACCCCGCCGTTCCTGTTTTCTCTTTCAGCGCCACTGCAGCAGCAGCGACCACGGCTGGCGGCTCATGTGGCGATCGATGCATGCGCTGCCGCCCGCCGTGCAGCCTTCGGGCAGGTAGCTCGGGTCCAGCAGCCGCGTGCCGGGCGCAAAGGCCAGGCGCCGCAAGGTGACCGACTGCAGCACGTTGCCACCCACGGCATCGAAGCCCGCACCGTCCACACCCACCACCACATCGCAGTGCATCGGCAACGGTGCGCCGCCCGTGGGGCGCCCGGCGAGCCACTCGCCGATCTTGCCGAAGCCGTCGAGCGCGGCACCGCGCGCGCCGCGTGCATGGCAGACCAGGTCGCCCGGACGCGGCGGCGTGCGCATCAGGTCGCAGGCGCGCAGGGCTTGCGGTGTTGCGCGGCCCGCTGCCTCGTCGATGCCGGCCTGCCAGGCGGCGCCGGCGTAGTCGACGTGGGCCTCGGAGAAGACGAACTCGTCGGCACCGAGCCCGGCCTCGCGCGCGACCCAGCTGATGAACGCGGCGGACCACGGCGTGTCGATCACCGCGACACGCTGCAGGGCCACTTCGATGGCGCGCTGGTCCGACGCGCCCAGCCCCTGGTCGGGGCCGACACCCAGGCCTTGCAGGCGCGCGGCGCTCGCCTGGTTCAGCGCGTCGGTCAATCGCGTGCGGTCGGCCGCGTGCGGGGCGCCGAAGCGAACGAGCGAGGGCAGCCGCTCGCTCGACGGATCGACCGCGCGCCAGTAGCGCAGCACGCGTTGCCATGCGGGCAGCGCGTCGATCGGATGGCGCGTGTCTTCTGCTTCCGAATAGCCAGACTCGGTGAGTCGGCCTTCGGCGTCCATGGTCTGGCTGCCGAAGGCAACGTGCTCTTGTCGGGCCAGCGCGGCCATCGCGAGGGCGCGTGGTGGCGGCGGAATGTAGGAGGCCGTGGCAAGGCAGCCGGACGCGGCCGATGCGAAGGTGGGCGCCGCCGCGAACGCCAGGGCTGTGCACAGCGTGCGCGCTGCGTGGCGCAGCGGTTGTGTGAGCGCGGAGGAGGGCGCGATGACGGGCGGTGGCGGCATGTGAGGCGAGCATAGCGGGGCACTGCCCGCGACAAGCAGAATGCAGGGCGCTCCCTGAAGCGCCGGGCCGTCCGGTGCAGGCGCTCCACCGTGAAGCTCAAGACCATCCTGCTGCGGATCCTCGGCGTCATCGCCGGCCTCGTGATCGCGGGCTATGCCGCGTTCCAGTGGAGCCCGTGGCCTTCGGTGCTGATGATCCGCTACGCCTTCGGCAAGGGCTCGGACGCCGCGTCGCAGTCGCTGCAGAAGCACGTGCCGACTGGCATCTCGGCGGTGCTCGATCAGCACTACGACGAGGCCGACCCGGATGCCTACCTCGACGTGTTCCGCCCGGCCTCGGCGGGCGCGCAGCCCTTGCCCACCATCGTGTGGGTGCACGGCGGCGCCTGGGTCTCGGGCCACCGGCGCGACGTGGCGAACTACGCGCGCGTGCTGGCGGGGCAGGGCTTCACTGTCGTGGCAGTTGGCTATTCGATCGCGCCGGGCCAGGGCTATCCGGTACCGGTGCGGCAGGTGAACACGGCGCTGGGTTATCTGGTGCGCGAGGCGGCGCGGCTGGGCGTGGACCCCGCGCGGCTCGTGCTGGCCGGCGACTCGGCGGGCGCGCACATCGTCGCGCAGGTCGCGAACGCGGTGGCCGTGCCCGGCTATGCGAAAGCCGTGGGCCTCACGCCCGTCATCGCGCGCGAGCAGCTGCGCGGCATGCTGCTGCACTGCGGTGCCTACGACGCGGCGCAGGCCAAACTCGACGGTGCGTTCGGTGGCTTCCTGCGGACCGTGTTCTGGTCATACAGCGGCAGCAAGGATTTCCAGAACGCGCCGGCCTTCGAGACCGCGTCGGTGCGTCGTTATGTGACCGGGGCTTTTCCGCCGTCGTTCATCACTGCGGGCAACGGCGATCCGCTCGAAGGGCAGTCGCGGTCGATGGCGCAGACCTTGGTCGCCAAAGGCGTGCAGGTCGACAGCCTGTTCTTCCCCGCCGACCAGGCGCCGGCGTTGCCGCACGAGTACCAGTTCAACCTCGACGATGCGCCGGGGCGGCTGGCGCTGGAGCGCTCGCTGCAGTTTCTCCGGCGCGTCACGGCGCCGTAGCCGCATCAGCCCTGGGGCTTGCTCGGCAGGTCGCCTTCGCGCAGCTTGCGGCCGACCCACATCAGGCCGGTTTCGTAGTCGGCGCTGCCGACCTGCACGCCGCCCACGGTGCGCAGCGCGCCGGTGCCGTCGTCGGTGGCCGGGCCTTCGCCCGTCAGGTCGCCGGGGACCAGCAGGCGGCCGTCTTTCAGGAAGTCGGCGATGCGCAACTGGCGCATGCCGCGGCCCCAATGCCAGTGCTGCTTGAGGTCGAAGGATTTCGGCGATGGCGCGGGTTTGGATTTCTTCACGGGATGTCGGGGAGGGGCTTGCGAAGGGTCGCGTTGGCGCAGGCAAACGTACAAGCGAACGCACCATGAAAAAAGCCTGCTACCTTGTGGGTAGCAGGCTTTCCAGCGTTTCCGCGATGTTGGTTGGTGGGCCCTGAGTGACTCGAACACTCGACCTACGGATTAAGAGTCCGCTGCTCTACCAACTGAGCTAAGAGCCCTTGCTTTGAAAACCGTTAGTGTTTTCTGGCAAGACCACGAGTATATACCAATCTTTTTGGGACTTCAAAAATTTTCTGCACATTTGTACGAGAGCGTTAGGATGCGCGACCGTCGGGGCCCCGCCCCACCCCCTATCCGAGGAGTTTTCGATGAGCGATGCAAGCAACACGCCCCATGTACTGATCACCGGCGCCGCGGGCGCGCTGGGCCGGGCCGTGGCCCAGCACTTTCTTGACCAGGGCGCGCGGCTCGCGCTGGTCGACCACCACGCCGGTCGCCTGGCCGAAGTCTTTCCGGGCCTGGACAACTCGCAGCACCTGCTGCTGGCCGGGGACGTGACCTCGGCGCCCGACATGGCGGCGCTCACCGGCCAGGTGCTGCAGGCCTTCGGCCGCGTCGATGCGCTGGTGCACATTGCCGGCGGCTTCGAGATGGGCGAGGCGACGCACGCACTCACGCGTGCGAGCTGGGACCGGATGATGAACCTCAACGCCTGGTCGTTCGTCGCCGTGACGCAGGCCGTGCTGCCCTCGATGATCGAGCGCCGCGCGGGCCGCATCGTCGCGGTGACGGCCAAGGTGGCGGCGCGCGGCTTGCCGGCGATGGCGGCGTACATCGCGTCGAAGAGCGCGCTGCAGCGCCTCGTGGAGTCGATGGCGGCCGAGGCCGCGCCGCACGGCGTGAACATCAACAGCGTGGCGCCCAGCGTGCTCGACACGCCGGCCAACCGCCAGGCGATGCCCGACGCGAACCCGGCCGAGTGGGTGTCGACCTCGGTTGCGGCGCAGACCATCGGCTTCCTGGCATCGCCGGGCGCCGCAGCATTGCACGGCCAGCACCTGACGCTCGACGCCTGATATTTCCCGGCCGCAGCGCACAGCTGCAAATGAAAAAGGCCTTGGCGATTGCCAAGGCCTTTTTGCTGGGTCGGTTGGTGGAGAGGAGGAGGATCGAACTCCCGACCTCCGCATTGCGAACGCGGCGCTCTCCCAGCTGAGCTACCCCCCCAACACAGGCCACATTTTATCCAGCCGCGCATTTCCATGCACGCGGCCGTGCCAAGATGCGCCCCGGAAAAACAAGGAGCAAACACCGCATGGAAGCGCACGACCCCGCCTGGCTGGAAGGCATGTACAACAACCTGGCGCGGGTGAAGGACCACCCCGCGTACTTCGCGCGCTGGGGCCGCGATTCCGCCGCGGCGCGCGACACGCTGCCGTGCCGCATCGACGTGCCCTACGGCACCGGACCGAACGAAACGCTCGACGTCTTTCCGGCGCCCGTGCCCGATGCGCCGGTGCTGGTCTTCATCCACGGCGGCTACTGGCGCGCCATGGACAAGAAGGACCATTCGTTCATCAGCCCCGCCTTCCACGACCGTGGCATCTGCGTGGTGCAACCCAACTACGCGCTGTGCCCGGGCCCGGTCGACCAGCCGGTGACGGTGCCGGACATCCTGCTGCAGATGGTGCGGGCGCTCGAATGGACCTGGCGCCACGTGGCGGCGCATGGCGGCGACCCGTCGCGCATCACCGTCGCCGGGCATTCCGCGGGCGGCCACATGGCGGCGGCGCTGCTGGCCTGCGACTGGAAGGCGGTGGCGCCCGATCTGCCTGCGCAGCTCGTGCGCAATGCGCTGTCGGTCTCGGGCCTGTTCGACCTGCGGCCGCTGCAGCGCACGCCCTTCCTCGAGCACACGCTGAAACTCACCGATGCCGACGCGCGGCGCGCGAGCCCGGCGCTGTGGCCTGCGCCGGCGCGCGGCCAGCTCTATGCGGCGGTGGGGGGCAACGAGAGCGCCGAGTTCCTGCGCCACAACGCGATGATCCGCGAGGCCTGGGGCCGACACACCGTGCCGGTGTGCGAGGTGCTGCCGGGGCTCGACCACTTCGGCGTGGTCGATGCGCTGGCCGATCCGGCGCACGCGCTGCACCGCTACGCAGTGCAACTGCTCGAGGCCTGAAAGAAAAGACGGGCGGGCAGAGGGCCGCCCGTCGCGCTCACATCAGCAGGTGTTCGCCGGCGTTGTCGCCGCCCAGCGTGACGTAGTTGACCTTGCGGATGTCCATCAGCGTGCGGCCGCCCGCGTAGCTGATCGAGCTTTGCACGTCCTGCTCCATCTCGACCAGCGTGTCGGCCAGCTTGCCCTTGATGGGCTCGAGGATGCGCTTGCCTTCGACGTGCTTGTATTCGCCCTTGTTGAAGTCGCTGGCCGAGCCGTAGTACTCCTTGAAGAGCGTGCCGTCGACGTCGACCGTCTTGCCCGGCGACTCTTCGTGGCCCGCGAACAGCGAGCCGATCATGACCATCGACGCGCCGAAGCGGATGCTCTTGGCGATGTCGCCGTGGTCGCGGATGCCGCCGTCGGCAATGATCGGCTTGGTGGCCACGCGCGCGCACCACTTGAGCGCCGACAGCTGCCAGCCGCCCGTGCCGAAACCGGTCTTGAGCTTGGTGATGCAGACCTTGCCCGGGCCGATGCCGACCTTGGTGGCGTCGGCGCCCCAGTTCTCCAGGTCGATCACGGCTTCGGGCGTGCCGACGTTGCCGGCGATCACGAACGACTTCGGCAGCTTGGCCTTGAGGTAGCCGATCATGTTCTTCACGCTGTCGGCATGGCCGTGCGCGATGTCGATGGTGATGTATTCGGGCACGAGGCCTTGGGCCACCATCTGGTCGACGGTGTCGTAGTCGGGCTTCTTCACGCCCAGCGAGATCGAGGCGAACACGCCTTTGCCCTGCATGTCCTTCACGAACTGGATGTTGTCCAGGTCGAAGCGGTGCATCACGTAGAAGTAGCCGTTCTGCGCGAGCCACAGGCAGATCGACTCGTCGACCACCGTTTTCATGTTGGCAGGCACCACCGGCAGGCGGAAGGTGCGTTCGCCCAGCGTGACGCTGGCGTCGCATTCCGAGCGGCTTTCCACGCGGCATTTGCGCGGCAGCAGAAGGATGTTGTCGTAATCGAAGATTTGCATGACCAGGCTCCAAAAAGGAATCGTTGAGTGGAACGAATGAGCGCTTGGTCCGGCCGGTTCTCGTGGTCGCGTCATGAAAATGACGACCAAAAAAAACCGGACGCAAGAAACTTGGGCCCGGTGATTGATTTTACGGCCATGGCGATGATGCGCAAGTCGCCGGGGCGTATTGACCCTATGGGTTGCTGCATATACCCGACGACCGCAGTGCGCCTCTTCCTCAGAACCGGTAGCCGATGCCCACGCCGAACAGCCACGGGTCGACCTTCACGGTCGACAGCTGCACGCCGTCCATGTTCACGGCGCTGCGAATGCGCAGCTTCTTCACGTCGATGTTGAGGTAGGTGTTCTTCGCCACTTCGATGTCGACGCCGGCTCCCAGCGCGAAGCCGAAGCTCTCGTTCTGCAGCTGCAGGCGGCCGACCGTCGGCACCTGCAGGTTGACGCTGCTCAGGCGCGTGTAGTTCAGGCCCGCGCCGATGTAGGGGCGGATCTTCGCGGTGGGCATGAAGTGGTACTGCAGCATCAGCGAGGGCGGCAGGTGTTTGAAGGTGCCGATGTCCACCGGGCCGCCCAGCGCGCTCTGTTGCACGGTGACCGTCTGTTTCTGCGGCACCGTCAGCACCAGCTCGGCGGCGATGTTCGGCGTGAAGAAGTAGGTGACGTCCAGCTCGGGAATGGTCTTGCTGTTGACCGTGATGGCATCGGCCGGAATCGACAGGTCGGCCACCGGCGCCGAGTGGTTCGCCGGCTTCAGGTACACGGCGCGGGCGCGCACCAGCCAGTTGCCTTGTGCTTCCTGCGCGGCGGCCGGCAGGGCGGCCATGGCGCCGAGCAGGGCGGCGAGGCAGGCGGGGGCGAGTTTCTTGGGCATGGGTTCTCCAGTGACGGCCGGCGCGCAGGGCCGGCAACTGGAAGGCAGTCTCCCGTCCGACAGCGCCGTGCCGCTTGATCTGCCGCAAGCGCGGCGGGCTGGCGCATGCCCGCGGGCCCGGCCTTGATCCAGGTCATGCCCGCAGGGGCAAGCGCGTCCGCCGGGGCCCGGGGCGGGGCAGCTTTCTACAATGGCACCCATGCTCCCTCACGACCTGTTTTCCGGCGCGTCCGCAGCCGATACGGGCGGCCCTGCCTCGCCGTTGCTGAACAACCTCAACGCCGAGCAGCTTGCTGCCGTCACGCTGCCCGCGGGCAATGCCCTCATCCTTGCCGGTGCCGGCTCCGGCAAGACGCGGGTGCTCACCACCCGCATCGCCTGGCTGCTGCAGACGGGGCAGGTGTCCGCCGGCGGCATCCTGGCCGTCACCTTCACCAACAAGGCCGCCAAGGAAATGATGACGCGGCTGACCGCGATGCTGCCGGTGAACGTGCGCGGCATGTGGATCGGCACCTTCCACGGCCTGTGCAACCGCCTGCTGCGCGCGCACTGGAAGCTGGCCAACCTGCCCTCGACCTTCCAGATCCTCGACACACAAGACCAGCTCTCGGCCATCAAGCGCCTGATGAAGCAGTTCAACGTCGACGACGAGCGCTTTCCGGCCAAGCAGACCCAGTGGTTCATCGCCGGCGCCAAGGAAGACGGCCTGCGCCCCGGCGACATCGAGGCCCGCAGCGACGACGACCGCAAGAAGGTCGAGCTCTACCAGCTGTACGAAGAGCAGTGCCAGCGCGAAGGCGTGGTCGACTTCGGCGAGCTGATGCTGCGCAGCTACGAGCTGCTGCGCGACAACGATCCGGTACGCGAGCACTACCAGCGGCGCTTCCGTCACATCATGGTCGACGAGTTCCAGGACACCAACCGCCTGCAGTACGCGTGGCTAAAGATGCTCTCGGGCCACACGGCGGCCGGCGGCCACTTCACGCCGGGCGAGTACAACAGCGTGATCGCCGTGGGCGACGACGACCAGAGCATCTACGCCTTCCGCGGCGCGCGCGTGGGCAACATGACCGACTTCGTGCGCGAGTTCGACGTGCGCCGCCAGATCGTCCTGGAGCAGAACTACCGCAGCTACAGCAACATCCTCGATTCGGCCAACGAGCTCATCAGCCACAACAAGAAGCGCCTGGGCAAGAACCTGCGCACCGACCAGGGGCCAGGCGAGCCCGTGCGCGTGTACGAGTCGCCCACCGACCTCGCCGAGGCGCAGTGGATGGTCGAAGAAATGCGCCAGCTGGCGCGCGACGGCTTCGACCGCAAGGAAATGGCCGTGCTCTACCGCAGCAATGCGCAGAGCCGGGTGATCGAAACGGCGCTGTTCAATGCCTCGGTGCCGTACCGCGTGTACGGCGGCCTGCGCTTCTTCGAGCGCGCCGAAATCAAGCATGCGCTGGCCTACCTGCGCCTGCTCGAGAACAAGGACGACGACACCAGCTTCCTGCGCGTCGTCAACTTCCCGCCGCGCGGCATCGGCGCACGCACGCTCGAAAGCCTGCAGGACGCGGCGCGTGCCGCCGGGCGCTCGCTGCACGACGCGGTGAGCGCGGTCGGCGGCAAGGCCGGCTCGAACCTCACGGCCTTCGTTGCCAAGATCGACGTGCTGCGCGAGCAGACCCAGGGCGTGAGCCTGCGCGAGATCATCGAGCTGGTGCTCGACCACAGCGGCCTCGTCGAACACTACAAGGCCGACCGCGAAGGCGCCGACCGCATCGAGAACTTGGACGAACTCGTGAACGCGGCCGAAAGCTTCGTCACGCAGGAAGGCTTCGGCCGTGACGCCGTGGCGCTGCCGGTCGACGAGCTGCGCCAGTCGCCCGCCAGCCAGGGGCTCGACCCCAGCCGGCCGGTGCTCGACGAGCCGCTGGCGCCCGATGCCGAAACCGGCGAAACGCTGAGCCCGCTCGCGGCCTTCCTGACGCATGCGGCCCTCGAGTCGGGCGACAACCAAGCGCAGGCCGGCCAGGACGCGGTGCAGCTCATGACCGTGCACGCCGCCAAGGGCCTGGAGTTCGACTGCGTGTTCATCACCGGCATGGAAGAGGGCCTGTTCCCGCACGAGAACTCGATGAGCGATTTCGAGAGCCTCGAGGAAGAGCGTCGCCTGATGTATGTGGCCATCACGCGCGCACGCAAGCGCCTGTACCTGAGCCACTCGCAGACGCGCATGCTGCACGGCCAGACGCGCTACAACGTCAAGAGCCGCTTCTTCGACGAGCTGCCGGAAGGCGCGCTCAAGTGGCTCACGCCGAAGAACCAGGGCTTTGCGCCCTCGGCCTTCGGCTATGGCGGCGGCTACGGCAGCACGCGCGGCGGTGCCGGTGGCTACGGTGGTGGGGGCGGCGGCAACCGCTACGGCGGAGGCGGTGGCAGCGCCAGCAAGGACACCTTCGCCAGCCCACCCGTGCCGCCGCAGAAGACCGCGCCGTCGCACGGTTTGCGTTCAGGCATGCAGGTGTTCCACAACAAGTTCGGCGAGGGCACGGTGACCGCGCTGGAAGGCACCGGCGACGATGCGCGGGCGCAGGTGAAGTTCGCGCGCCACGGCGTGAAGTGGCTGGCGCTGTCGGTGGCGAAGCTCACGCCGGTCTGAGGACGGCGGTCCCGCTTGCCCGAAAGGGCAGCGGGCGATGCCGACTTCAGTTCGCGTCGAAGCTGTCCCGGAAGGTGAACCAGGTCGAGGCCAGCGACATGGCCGCCAGCACCAGCGCGGTGCCGATCATCAGGATGTTGCCGATCGCCAGGGCTGCGCCGTCGGAGCCCATGGCGCCGACGCCGATCAGCACGGTGGCGAGCAGGCCGATGGCGATGCCCGCGAGCATGAACACGCCGAACCACGCCAGGCCGAACAGCGCGTAGGCGCCGAAGTTGCGGAACAGCGCGACGATGCTGAAGAAGACGCTCTTCACCGGCTCCACGCGGTGCCAGTGCACCAGCGCCGGCGCATGCCACATGGCCAGCGACAGCGGCAGGTTCAGGCACATCAGCAGCGTGCGCGCCGTGAGGAACTCGCTGCTCTTCATGACCTCGGGCGTCACCACCTCGTCGAACAGGTAGGCGCGCATGAGCTGGCCGCCGTCGACCAGTGCCGTCAGCGTGACGGCCAGCACGAAGTACACGGCCGAGATCACGCCCAGCACCACCAGCGAGCGCCATTCGGTGCGCATGGCGTCGAACACCGCGATGAACATGGCCGAGCCCGTGGGGCGGCCCAGGTCGCCCGCGTTGCCCAGGCCGTCGGCGTTGTCGGTCGCGGCCACCGAGGTCGCGACCATCAGGCCGAGCGTCATGAAGGGCAGCAGGATCGGGGCGAGCACGCTGCCGAGCAGCGGCAGCATCGACACCGTCGAGATCATCGCCATCAGCAGGAAGAACAGCGAGATGAAGGCCAGCGGCTGGCGCCAGAAGGTCTTGAGTCCGAGGCGGACCCAGTCGAAGCCGGTGCGCGCCGGCACGAGGTGGAGTTTCATGTGGGGGGCACACCTTCTTTAGGCTGCCAGCGCCGGCTCTAAGACGTGGGCGATGGCGTGCGGGTGGGTGGCACGCTCGCGCAGCACGCGCTCGAAGTGCGTCGGGTCGTGGGGCTTGAGCATGCTGGCCTCGCGCGGCAGGTGGAAGTCCCACAGGCGCGAGATCCAGAAGCGCAGCGCGGCGGCCCGCAGCATCGCGGGCAGCAGGGCGCGCTCGGAGGCGTTCAGCCTGCGCACGCTCTCATACGCGGCGAGCAGGGCGTCGGCGCGGGCGGCGTCGTGCCGGCCGCTGGCCAGGTCGATGGCCCAGTCGTTCAGGCACACGGCCAGGTCGAACAGCCAGGTGTCGGTGCCGGCGAAGTAGAAGTCGAACACGCCCGTGAGGCGCGGCGGCGCGTCGGGCTCGCCGTCGGTCGCGAACATCACGTTGTCGCGGAACATGTCGGCATGCACCGGGCCGCGCGGCAGTGCCGCGTAGGCCGACGATTCGGCGACATGGTTCTGGTAGGCCAGCTCGGCGCGCAGCAGCGCAGCCTGCGCCTCGTCCATGTAGGGCAGAACCACCGGGGCGGTTTCGTTCCACCAGGGCAGGCCGCGCAGGTTGGGCTGGATGCGCGGGTAGTCGCGCCCGGCCAGGTGCATGCGGGCCAGCATGGCGCCCAGTTCGCCGCAGTGGGCGGCGGTGGGGGCCAGCTCGCTGCGGCCCGAGAGCTTCTGCACCAGCGCCGCCGGCTTGCCGGCCACGCGGTGCAGCAGCTCGCAGGGCGCCTGCGCGGGGATCGACAGCGCATGGCCGGTCGGCGGCGCCACGGCTGGGTCGGCCACGGGCGCGGGCACCGGCAGGCCGGCACCGGCCAGGTGCTTCATGAGGCAAAGGTAGTACGGCAGCTGCTCGGCGCTCAGGCGCTCGAACAGCGTCAGCACGAATTCGCCCGACTCGGTGGTGGCGAAGTAGTTGGTGTTCTCGATGCCGCCCTCGATGCCGCGCAACTCGCGCAGGGCGCCCATGCCAAGGCGCTGGACGAGCGCGTCTGCCTCGCCGAACTGGACTTCGGTAAAAACTGCCATGGCGATGCTCAGCGCCGGACGGCGGCTGCGGGAGAAAAGAGGGAGGGCGGGAAGGAGAACGACAGCGTCACGGTCAGAACTTCAGCACGTTCCAGACACGCGGGCCGTTGCCGCCGCTGTTCGCGTCGCCGGTCGTGCCGGGGCGGGCGCTGCCGCCGTCGTTGGGCAGTACTTCGTAACCGGGCATGTTCGACTTGGGCTTGACGTTGATGCTCTGCGTGCGGCCGCCGTAGCGCACCTCGTCGACCGAGGCGCCGCTGTCTTCCGTGTGGATGTGCTCGACCTTCTGGTTGCGCCGGCCGTCAGCTTGCTCCTGATTTTGTAGCGGTTCCGCCGGTGTCGGCTTGGCAGCAGGCGCGGCCGGCGCCTGCGCGAGGGCGGCAACGGGGGTGGCGAAAGCCAGCGCCAGCAGGATGCGGCGGGCGACCAGGAGTGGGGAGCTAGGCATGCACGGATTGTAGGCGTGCACCCGCTGGCGGCGTGTCGGCCGCCAGCCGACCCTGGTGTCGTTCCGGACGCCGGTCCGGGCACGGCAAAATGCCCCGATGACCGACAAGAAAACGCTGCTGCTCGTCGATGGCTCGAGCTACCTGTACCGGGCCTTCCACGCGATGCCCGATCTGCGCGCCGTGCCCGGCGACCCGAAGAGCCCGGCCACCGGGGCGATCCGGGGCATGATCAACATGATGACCGCGCTGCGCCGCGAGGTGCGCGCCGACTACGCGGCCTGCATCTTCGACGCCCCCGGCAAGACCTTCCGCGACGACTGGTACCCCGAGTACAAGGCCAACCGCTCGCCGATGCCCGACGACCTGCGCAGCCAGATCGACCCCATCCACGAAGTGGTCAAGCTGCTGGGCTGGCCGGTGATCACCGTGCCCGAGGTCGAGGCCGACGACGTGATCGGCACGCTCGCCAAGGTGGCGGCCGCGCAGGGCATCGAGGTGATCGTGTCCAGCGGCGACAAGGACCTGAGCCAGCTGGTCGACGAGCACATCACCATCATCGACACGATGAACGGCAAGAAGCGCGACATCGCCGGCGTGACGGCCGAGTTCGGCGTGCCGCCCAGCCTCATGGTCGACTACCAGACGCTCATCGGCGACACGGTCGACAACGTGCCCGGCGTGCCCAAGGTCGGCCCGAAGACCGCCGCGAAATGGCTGCTCGAATACGGCTCGCTCGATGCGCTGGTTGAACGCGCTGCCGAAGTGAAGGGCGCCGCCGGCGAAAACCTGCGCCAGGCGCTCGACAAGCTGCCGCTGAGCAAACGCCTCGTCACCATCCGCACCGACTGCGACCTGAACGGCTTTGTCGAAGGCCTGCCCTCGCTCGAAGGCCTGCCTGTCGGCGCGCCGCAGACGGCCGAGCTGAAGCCCTTCTACGAGAAGTTCGGTTTCAAGAGCCTGGTCAAGTCGCTCGAAGCGCAGGAAGTGCCGCCCGAGCTGATCGAAGAGAGCGCCAAGAAGAAGGCCGCCGTCAAGGCCGACCGCGACCAGGGCGGCCTGTTCGACGAGCCCTCCGAGCTGGACGCGCAAGAGGCCGCCGCGCCCGCGAGCAACCTCAAGTACGACACCATCATGGAATGGGCGCAGTTCGACGCCTGGCTCGCCAAGCTCGAGGCCGCCGAACTCACGGCCATCGACACCGAGACCACCTCGCTGGACGAAATGGTCGCGCAGATCGTGGGCATCAGCTTCAGCGTCACGCCGGGCGAAGCGGCCTACATTCCGCTCACGCACAACTACCCCGACGCGCCCGCGCAGCTGCCGATCGACGAGGTGCTCGCCAGGCTCAAGCCCTGGCTCGAGAACGCCGACAAGAAAAAGCTGGGCCAGCACATCAAGTACGACCGCCACGTGTTCGCCAACCACGGCATCGAGGTGCAGGGCTACGCGCACGACACCATGCTGCAAAGCTACGTGCTCGAAGTGAACAAGCCGCACGGCCTGTCGTCCCTGGCCGAGCGCCACCTGGGACGCAGCGGCATCTCCTACGAGGACCTGTGCGGCAAGGGCGCGCACCAGATCCCGTTCAGCCAGGTCGACATCGCCAAGGCCGCCGAGTACTCGTGCGAGGACAGCGACCAGACGCTCGACGTGCACCACGCGCTGTGGCCCCTGCTGCAGAAGGAAGAAAAGCTGGCCTACATCTACCAGCTCGAAATGGATTCGAGCGAGGCGCTGTACCGCATCGAGCGCAACGGCGTGCTGATCGACGCGCCCACGCTGGCCGCGCAGAGCCACGACCTGGGCACGCGCATCATGGCGCTGGAGCAGGAGGCCTACGACATCGCGGGCCAGCCCTTCAACCTCGGTTCGCCCAAGCAGATCGGCGAAATCTTCTTCACCAAGCTGGGCCTGCCCGTGGTCAAGAAGACGCCGAGCGGCGCGCCCAGCACCGACGAAGAAGTGCTCGAGAAGCTGGCGGAAGACTATCCGCTGCCCGCCAAGATCCTCGAGCACCGCGGCCTCTCGAAGCTCAAGGGCACCTACACCGACAAGCTCGGCCAGCTGGCCAACCCGCGCACCGGCCGCGTGCACACGCACTACGCGCAGGCGGTGGCCGTCACGGGTCGCCTGAGCAGCAACGACCCCAACCTGCAGAACATCCCGATCCGCACGCCCGAAGGCCGCCGCGTGCGCGAGGCCTTCGTGGCACCGGCGGGCAGCGTGATCGCCAGCGCCGACTACTCGCAGATCGAGCTGCGCATCATGGCCCACATCAGCGGCGACGAATCGCTGCTGCGTGCCTTCACCGACGGTGTCGACGTGCACCGCGCCACGGCTGCCGAGGTGTTCGGCACCACGCCCGACCAGGTGTCGAGCGAGCAGCGCCGCTATGCCAAGGTCATCAACTTCGGGCTCATCTACGGCATGAGCAGCTTCGGCCTGGCGAAGAACCTGGGCATCGAGACCAAGGCCGCGGCCTCGTACATCGATCGCTACTTTGCGCGCTACCCGGGCGTGAAGACCTACATGGACCAGATCGTGGAGTTCGCGCGCGACAAGGGCTATGTCGAGACCGTGTTCGGCCGGCGCCTCTACCTGAGCGAGATCAACGGCGGCAACGGCCCCCGCAAGAAGGCGGCCGAACGCCAGGCCATCAACGCGCCGATGCAGGGCACGGCGGCCGACCTCATCAAGCTCAGCATGGTCAAGGTACAGAACGTGCTTGACGAAGAGAAGCGCGCCACCAAGATGATCATGCAGGTGCACGACGAACTGGTGTTCGAAGTGCCCGAGGCCGAGGTCGAATGGGTGCGCACCGAAATCCCGCGCCTGATGGCCGGCGTGGCGGCGCTCAAGGTGCCGCTGCTCGCCGAGATCGGCGTCGGTCCCAATTGGGACAAGGCCCACTGATCCTCCTTCGCACGACCCCCAAGAGACAAACGACAGAAAGAAGAAACACGCCCATGAAACTCCAGCCCCGCACCTTCCTGCTCGCCGCCGTCTGCGCGGCCTTCCTCGGCAGCGCTTCCGCTGCCCCTGATGCCCGCATCGCCGCACTGGCCGCCAAGGAAAAGCCCGCCCTGCTCGAGACGCTGAAGGAGCTGGTCTCCATCGAGTCGGGCAGCCGCGACATCGAAGGCCTCGAGAAAATCTCCGACCTCATCGCCGCGAAGTTCAAGGCGCTGGGCGGCGAGGTCGAGCTGATCGACCCGAGCGCCGACGCCTACCGCATGGAAGACACGCCCGAAAAAATCGGCCGCGTGGTGCGCGCCACCTTCAAGGGCACGGGCACGAAGAAGATCATGCTCATCGCGCACATGGACACGGTCTACACCGTGGGCATGCTCAACAAGCAGCCGTTCCGCGTCGACGGCGACAAGGCCTACGGCCTGGGCATTGCCGACGACAAGCAGGGCGTGGCCGTCATCACGCACCTGGTGTCGATGCTGCAGGCGCTGAAGTTCAAGGACTACGGCACGCTCACCGTGCTGATCAACGGCGACGAGGAAATCAGCTCGCCGGGTTCGCGCGCCTTGCTCACCAAGCTGGGCGGCGAGCACGACGCCGTGCTGTCGTTCGAGGGCGCCTCCATCAAGGACGACAAGCTCTCGCTGGCCACCGCGGGCATCGCCTCGGTCACGCTGAACGTGGCGGGCAAGGCCTCGCACGCGGGCTCTGCGCCCGAGCTCGGCGTGAACGCGCTGTACGAGCTGTCGCACCAGATCCTGCAGATGCGCGACCTGTCCGACCCGTCCACGGGCCTGAAGATGAACTGGACCATCTCCAAGTCGGGCACCAACCGCAACGTGATTCCGGCCAGCGCCACCGCGGGCGCCGACGTGCGCGTGCTCAAGGTGGCCGACTACGACCGCATCGAGCAGCAGGTGAACGAGCGCGTGAAGAAGCAGCTGGTGCCTGACGCCAAGGTCGAGCTGAAGTTCGAACGCCGCCGTCCGCCGCTCGAGGCCACCGACGCGTCGCGCGCGCTGGCCAAGCACGCGCAGGCCATCTACAAGGACGAGCTGGGCCGCCCGCTGGGCGCCGACGACAAGGCCGCCGGTGGTGGCACCGACGCGGCGTTTGCTTCGCTCAAGACCAAGGCGCCGGTCATCGAGCGCTTCGGTTTGCAAGGCTTCGGCGCGCACACGGCCGACGCGGAGTACGTGCTGATCGACTCCATCGAGCCGCGTCTCTATCTGGGCGTGCGCATGGTGATGGACATCGCCACCGGCAAGACCACCGTTCGCTGACCGCCACCGACCGCTGTCGGCCATGCGGCTGCGCCACATCGAGGTCTTCAACGCGATCATGCTCGCGGGCAGTGTGAGCGCGGCCGCGCGGCTGATCAACATCACGCAGCCGGCCGTGAGCCGCACGCTGCAGCATGCCGAGCTGCAGCTGGGTTTTCCGCTGTTCCAGCGCGCCAAGGGGCGGCTCACGCCGACCACCGAGGCGCTCACGCTGTACCCGCACATCGAGCGGCTGTTCGCGCAGCTCGACGAGGTGCAGCGGCTGGCGGCGAACCTGCGCGCGGGCAACGACACGGGCGAGCTGCGCATCCTCAGCGTGCTCGCGCTGAGCTACGAAATCCTGCCGCGCGCGCTCAAGGCCTTCCGCGAGATGCACCCGGGCTACGCGATCACGGTCGAGTCGCTGCACTCGCCGCAGATCATGTCGGCGCTGCTGCTGCAGGAGGCCGATGTGGGCTTCGCCTTCAGCCCCGCGGTGCATCCCTCGCTCACGCAGGAGACGCTGGCCGACAGCCGCATGGTGTGCGTCGCGCCCAAGGGCATGCTGCCGCGCGCGCTGGTGCGCAACGGCTCGGTGGCGCTGCACGACCTCATCGACCGCCCGGTGATCGGCCTCGACGGCCGCGACCCGGTCGGCACCAGCCTGAGCCAGGCCTGCCGGCAGGCGGGCGTGGGCTTCCAGCAGGCCGTGGTCACGGTGCAGACCTACCACGCCGCGCTGGCCATGGCGCACCACGGGCTGGGCGTGGCGCTGGTCGACGGCTGCACGGCGCGCTCGGCCGACCGCGCCAAGGTCGACGTGCTGACGCTGGAGCCGCACATTCCGGTGCCGGTGCGCGCGCTGCGTTTCGCGGGCCGGCCCGATTCGGTGGCGGTGCGCGGCATCACGCGCTGCATGCGCGAAGCGATCGAGCAGACCGCCTGAGAAAGATGCGGGGCATTCGCCTCGCGCCATAATCCGCGCCCATGCACGCCCTTCGAACCTTCTGCGCAATGCACCGCCTGGTGCTGGCGTGGTTCATGGCGTCACTGCTGGTCGCGGGCGCATCGCCGCTCGTGAGCCCGCAGGCGATGGAACTCGTGTGTTCCGCCGCGGGCACCGTCAAGCTCATCGTGCAGGGCGACGACGGCGCCACCGAAGTCGGCATGGCAGCCATGGACTGCCCGCTGTGCATGGTCTCCGGGCCGCCGCCCGCCACCGTGCAGGTGACGCTGCCCACGCCGCTGCCGCTGGGCCGCGCGCTGCAATCGATTCCCGCTGCCCGCCTCGCGGCAGCCACGGCCTCGCCGCTGCCGGCGCGCGGGCCGCCCACGCATCTCTCCTGAGCTTCGTCGTTCCTGCACCTGACGCCGCCTGAACGGGCCGCGCGGTGCGTTCCCGGTCGTTGTGCGGCCGGCGCTGCGCTCCATTTGTTTTCGCCAGCGTCGTCGCAAGAGAGATGCCATGCCCACCCTTTCCCGTGCCCCCGCTTTGGGGCTGCTCGCCTTGTTCGGCGCCGTCAGCGCGCCTGTCCAAGCCCAGACCACCGTGTCTTCGCTGCCTTTGATCGAAGTGGCCGACGACGCCCCGCGCCCCAACGGCCGGCTCGACCTCGACACGCCCGCCGACACCGCGAGCCGCCTGGGCCTCACCCCGCGCGAGACGCCCGCCTCCGTCACGGTGGTGAACCGCGCGGTGCTCGATGCGCGCGGCGCGCAGAACACGCAGGAGGCGCTGCGCGCCGTGCCCGGCGTGACCGCGCACGACGCGCCCGGCAACGTCGGCGTGAGCTACCGGGGCTTCGGCAGCGGCTCGATCGCGCAGCTGTTCAACGGCATCAACCTGCAGTACTCGATCGCGGCACGCCCGGTCGACAGTTGGATCTACGACCGCGTCGAAGCCATCGGCGGCCCGTCGAGCTTCCTGTTCGGCTCGGGTGCGCTGGGCGGCTCGATCAACTACATCACCAAGGCGCCCGAGCGCAGCGACTTCGCCGAAGCACAGCTGCGCCTGGGCACGCAGAACCTGAAAGAGGCCTCCTTTGGCCTGAACCGCCGCATCGCCGGCGACGGCGGCGCGGGCAGCCACTACGCGCGCATCGACGTGAACCACCGCGACGCCCACGGCTGGACCGACGGCACCAAGAGCCAATCGACGCAGCTCGCGGCCTCGCTGCTGTCGGACTTCGGCGGCGGCCTGAAGCACACGCTGGCCTACGAATACCAGGACGAAGACGTCACGCGGCCCTACTGGGGCACGCCGGTGCTGAACCCCGCGGGCGGCGAGATGCGCATCGACCGCGGCACGCGCTTCAAGAACTACAACAGCGCCGACGGCCTCTACGCGCAGCGCGTGCAGTGGCTGCGCTCGGTCACCGAATGGCAGGCCAGCGACGCGCTGCAGTTCAAGAACACCTTCTATGCCTACAACGCGCTGCGCGACTACCGCAACGTCGAGAACTACCGCTACAACGCGCGCAACACGGCCGTCATCCGCTCGGGCGCCTTGCTGCAGCGGCACGACCAGGACGTGTGGGGCAACCGCGTCGAGGGCCTCTACAAGGGGCAGCTCGGCGGGCTCAAGAGCGACTGGTCCTTCGGGCTGGACTTCAGCGTGAACCGGCAGACGCGCTTTCCCAACAGCCTGCCCGGCACCGTGAGCACGGTGAACCCGTACGTCTTTGCCACCGAGCGCTTCTTCGACGTGCCGGGCATGACGCCGGGCTTTCGGCCCGACCGCGACAACAAGGTGCGGACCACCGCGCTGTATCTGGAGAACCGCACCGCGCTGCAGCCGTCGCTGCACCTCGTGACGGCGCTGCGCCACGAGCGCATCGACCTCGACCTGGTCAACCGCCGCACCGTGGACGCGGCGAACCCGGCCACCTTCCATCGTGGCTACCGGCCCACCACCGGCCGCATCGGCCTGGTGTGGGACTTTGCGCCCGGCGCCAACCTGTACGCGCAGTACGCCACGGCGGCCGATCCGCCGTCGGGCGTGCTCTCGACCGCCTCGTTCGCCGACGTGCGCAACAACAGCGAGCTCACCACCGGCCGGCAGGTCGAGGTCGGCACCAAGCTCGACTTCTGGCAGGGCAAGGGCACGGCCACGCTTGCGGCCTACAGCATCCGCCGCACCAACATCGCGACGCAGGACCCGGCCAACAGCGCGCTCACGGTGCTGGTTGGCGAGCAGTCGTCCAAGGGCGTGGAGCTGGCGCTCGGGCTGCAGCCCTCGCCGCAGTGGTCGCTGCAGGGCAACCTCACGTATGTCGATGCGCGCTACGAGCAGTTCCGCCAGGGCGGCGTGTCGCTCGCGGGCCGCACGCCGACCAACACGCCGGCGGTGGTCGCGAACCTCTGGGTGTCGTACGCCATCACGCCGCGCCTGCAGGCCACGGCGGGCGTGCGGCATGTGGGCAAGGTGTACGCCGATGCGGCCAACACGATGCACTGGCCCGGCTACACGCTGCTCGACCTCGGGCTGAGCTGGCAGGTGAACCGCAACGTCACGCTGGTGGGGCGCGTGCGCAACGCGACCGACCGCGTGTATGCCGCGAACGTCGGCGCCGGCTTCGCCTACCTCGGCGCGCCGCGCACGGCCGATGTGTCGGTGCGCGTGAGCTTCTGAACCGAAGGAGCGCTGCCATGCATGCCAAACGCTGGTTGTTCCTGGTCCACCGCTGGCTCGGCGTGGTCGTCTGCGCCTTCTTCGCGATGTGGTTCGTTTCGGGCGTGGTGATGATGTACGTGGGCTACCCCAAGCTCACCGAGGCCGAGCGCCTGCAGCACCTGCCGCCGCTCGATGCGTCGGCTCCCTTGCTGGGGCCGCGGCAGGCGCTCGATGCGGCCGGTATCGCGGGGCCGCTGCAGGACCTGCGGCTGGCCGTGGCCAGCGGCGGGCAGGCGGTGTACCTCGCGGTGCCGGCGAGCGCGGCCGAACCCGGTGCGCGCCGATCGCCGCCCGGGCGCGGCGTGGTCGTCGTCGATGCGCACACCGGCGCCGTGCTGCGCCAGGTCGACCGCGCCCGCGCACTCGTGAGCGCGCAGGCCTATGGGGGCGAGGCCGTGGTGCTCCAGTACCGGGGCACGATCGACGAAGACGCCTTCACCCATTCGCGCGGGCTCGACGCGCACCGCCCGCTGCATGTGGTCGACCTGGCCGATGCGCAGGCCACGCGGCTGTACATCTCGGGCCGCACCGGCGAGGTGGTGCGCGACGCGCCGCGCGCCGAGCGGCTGTGGAACTACGCCGGCGCGTGGATTCACTGGCTGTACCCGCTGCGCGGCACGGGCCTGGACCGCTACTGGGCCGACATCGTCAACTGGCTGTCGATCGTCGGCATCGCCGTCACGCTCACGGGCACGGTGGTGGGCGTGATGCGCTGGCGCTTCCGGCGCACCTACAAGAGCGGCTCGCACTCGCCGTACCAGGGCTTCATGATGCGCTGGCATCACATCAGCGGGCTGCTGTTCGCGCTCGTCACGCTGACGTGGATCTTCAGCGGGCTGATGTCGATGAATCCCTGGCGCGTGTTCGACAGCGGCGCGCCGGCATTGCGCATGGCGGCGATGCAGGGCGGGCCGCTCGTGGTGGGCGCTGGCGATGCGGCGCCCGCTGCATTGCTGGCTTCCACGCGCGGCGATGTCCGCGAACTGCGCTGGGTGCGCGCGGCGGGGCAGACGCTGGTGCTGGCCAACACCGCCGGCGGCCGGCCGCTGGTGCGCGACGCGGCCAGCGCGCAGCCGCATCAGATCGACCCTGCGGCGCTGCGAACCGCCGTCGCGCAGCTGCTGCCCGACCCGGTCGCGCGCATCGATGTGCTCACCGCCTACGACAGCCATTACTACACGCGCGAGCCGCACACCATGACCGGCGGCAGCGAGAAGCCGTTGCCCGTCTGGCGCGTGGTGTTCGCCGACGCGCACGCCACCTGGGTCCACGTCGATCCGCAGACCGGCGCCGTGCTCGGTCGCAGCGACAGCGCGCGCCGGTGGAGCCGCTGGCTGTTCGCGATGCTGCACAGCTGGGACTGGCTGCCGCTGCTCGCGCACCGCCCGCTGTGGGACGTGCTGCTGGTCGCGCTCAGCGCGGGCGGTGCGCTGCTGAGCCTGACCGGCGTGGTGATCGGCTGGCGGCGCCTGGGCCGCAAGCTCAAGAGTGTGACGGGGTCGCGTCCAGCGCCTGCGCGATCCGCTGCGCCGAGCCGAAGGCCAGCGTGAAGCCCAGCGCGCCGTGGCCGGTGTTGAACAGCATGTTCGACGGCGCGTGCGGCAGCCGCCCGATGATCGGCAGGCCCTTCGGCGTGGCGGGGCGCATGCCGGTCCAGGGGTGCAGTTCGGCCAGCCGGCTGGCGCGCGGGAACACGGCGCGCGTGGCGTCGGCCAGCGTCTCGATGCGCGTGGCCGGAATGCTCGCGTCGTGCCCCACGAGCTCGGCCATGCCCGCCACGCGCAGGCGCGAGCCGATGCGCGCGAAGACGACCTTGCGCGCGCTGTCGGTCACGTTCACGCGGGGTGCCGCGCCGGGCGCGGGGTCGACGTCGACCGTGATGCTGTATCCCTTGAGCGGATACACCGGCAGGTAGGCGCCGAGCGCGCGACCGAGCTTGTGCGAGGCCGAGCCCAGCGCCATCACGAAGGCATCGGCTTCGATGTCGCCCTCGCTGGTCTGCACTGCCGCCAAGCGACCTTCGCTGCGCGCAAAGCCGTGCACGTCGGCACCGAGCATGAAGCGCACGCCGCGCGCGCTCAGTGCGCGCATCAGCTCGGCGCACACCTTGAGGCAGTCGGCCGCGCACTCGCTCGGCGTGTGGACCGCACCCGCCATCTGGCCGCGGTAGTCCGCGAGCGCGGGCTCGATGGCCACGCACTCGTCGGGCGTCACGATGCGCTGCTCGCTGCCCAGGGTGCGCTGCAGTTCGACCTGTGCGCTCGCCCCTTCGAGTGACGCCGCGCTCGCATAGAGCACCAGCTTGCCGGTGGCGGAGAAGTCGCAGTCGGGCGCGATGTCGGCCTGCATGGCCTCGAAGCCCGTGCGGCTTGCGGCCGCCAGCGCGAGCAACTGCGCGGTGGTGTCGCGCGAGGTCGCGGCGTTGCACGCGGCCAGGAAGGCCAGGCCCCAGCGCCATTGCAGCGGGTCGAGCTGCGGGCGCAGCTTCAGCGGCGAGGTGGGGGAGAACAGCAGCTTGGGCAGCTGCGTCCAGATCGACGGATCGGCCAGCGGCTGCACGTACGAGTAGCTCAGCTGCGCGCCGTTGCCGCCGCTGGCGCCCGCGCCGGGCGCCGCGCGGTCGATCACCGTGACCTGGTGGCCCTGGCGCTCGAGTTGCCAGGCGGTCGCCAGGCCCACGATGCCGGCGCCGAGCACGCACACATGCATGGAGGCAACTTTCCGGAAGTGAAGAAGAAAGGGAACAGAAGAGACAGCGTGCGACTGTAGAGGCCCCTCGCTTGGCCCGGAAATGCCAAAAGAACCCAGCCCATAACCTTTGGGCATGACCCCGGGGTTAATTGGAATTGTCCCGATGTGTCACTCCTTCTTACACTGGCTGTCTGTTCAATCCAACCGATGAAGGCTCGAATGAAACTCTCCGTTTTGATGGCGTCCCTGGCTGCCGCGGTCCTCTTCACTGCACCGGCCGCGCAGGCTGCCGACACGCTCGCCAAGATCGCCGAGTCCGGCAAGATCTCGCTCGCCTACCGCGAGTCGTCGGTGCCCTTCAGCTACCTGGACGGCCCCAACAAGCCGATCGGGTTCTCGGTGGAACTCTCCAACGCCGTGGTCGAGGCGGTGAAGAAGAAGTTGAACAAGCCCAACCTGCAGGTCTCGCTGATGGCGGTCACTTCGCAGAACCGCATCCCGCTGATCACCAACGGCACCATCGACCTGGAGTGCGGCTCCACCACCAACAACACCGCGCGCGGCAAGGACGTGGCCTTTGCGGTGAACCACTTCTACACGGGCACGCGCCTGCTGACGAAGAAGTCTTCCAAGATCAAGGACTACGCCGACCTGGCCAAGAAGACCGTGGCCAGCACCACCGGCACCACCAACGCGCTGGTCATGCGCAAGTACAACACCGAGAAGAACCTCGACATGAACATCGTGCTCGGCAAGGACCACGCCGACGCGTTCCTGCTGGTCGAGAGCGACCGCGCCGTGGCCTTCGCCATGGACGACATCCTGCTGTTCGGCCTCATCGCCAACTCGAAGAACCCGGCCGACTACGAAGTGGTGGGCGAGTCGTTGCAGGTCGAGCCCTACGCCTGCATGCTGCCCAAGGACGACCCGGCCTTCAAGAAGCTGGTGGACGACACCTTCACCGCCATGATGAAGAGCGGCGAGTTCGAGAAGCTCTACACCAAGTGGTTCATGCAGCCGATCCCGCCGAAGAACGTGCCGCTGAACCTGCCGATGAGCGACCAGCTGAAGGAAAACCTGAAAGCTTTCAGCGACAAACCAGCGACCTGATCGCACAGAGAGAGCGAAAGAGAAAAGACATGGTCGCAGCCACACAGGTCGTCGGCATCCTCGGGGGCATGGGCCCCGCGGCGGGCGCCGACTTCGTCCGGCTCTTCGTGCAGGCCTGCGCGCAGCAGATGCGTGCGCGCGGCGAGCCGGTGCGCGACCAGTCCTTTCCCGAACACTGGCTGGCGCAGGTGCCGGTGCCCGACCGCACCGGCGCGCTGGCCTCCGACGCGCAGGGCGCGCACCAGCCGCTCGAACCGATGCTGCAGGCGCTGGGCCGGCTGGCCGCGCTGGGCAGCCGCGCCGTGGCCATCGCCTGCAACACGGCGCATGCGTGGCACGCCAACCTGCAGGAGCGCTTTCCGCAGGTCGAACTGCTGCACATGGCGCGCGAGACCGCGCAGCACCTGGCCGCGCAGGGCGCGAGCGAGGTGGCGCTGATGGCCACCGAAGGCACCTACCGCGTGCGGCTGTACGAGCAGGCGCTGGCCGAGGCCGGCCTGGGCTGCCATGTGCCGTCGGCCGACGAGCGCCAGACGATCATGCGCGGCATCTTCGACGGCGTGAAGGCCGGCAACCTGCCGCTGGCCGAACGCTGCTTTTCCGAGGTCGCGCTGCGGCTGGCCGAGCGGCCCGGCCCGGTCACGATCATCATGGGTTGCACCGAGGTGCCGCTGGGCCTGCAGGGCTCGGCCGCGGTGGCGGGGCTGCGCCTCGTCGATCCGGCGCAGGTGCTGGCCGAGGCGCTGGCACGGCGGGCCTACGGCACCTAGTCGCAGCCCGAAGCGACCCGGCTGCTTTACGGTCCGGTCACACGGCCCGGCCCGATTTCGCCTACATTGCGGCGTGCGTTTTTCTACGCCACACCCCCTTGTCAGACGATTCAACCGGAGCCCTTGCATGACCTCCTTCGACGACAACCGTTCCGAATTCGATTCGCTGCGCCCCGGCGACAGCACCGAGCAGGGGGCCACGCGCCGCACCGCGCTCAAGGCCGCCCTCGGTGTCGGCTACGCCGCCGCCGTGCTGCCGGTGGCCGCGCAGACGGCCATCACCACACCGGCCGACGGCCTGAAGGCCGGCCCCATCAAGTACACCGTCAACGGCTTCGGGGTGCCTGCCTATGCCGCGGCGCCGGCCGGCAAGACGGGGCTGCCCGTGGTGCTGGTGATCCAGGAGATCTTCGGCGTGCACGAGTACATCGCCGACACCTGCCGCCGCTTCGCCGAGCTGGGCTACCTGGCCATCGCGCCCGAGCTGTATGCGCGCCAGGGCGATCCGCGCGGCTACACCGACATTCCCAAGCTGCAGGCCGACATCGTCACCAAGGTGCCCGACGCGCAGGTCATGGCCGACCTCGACGGCGCGCTGGCCTGGGCCAAGGCCAACGGCGGCGACACGAGCAAGGCCGGCATCACCGGCTTCTGCTGGGGCGGGCGCATCGTGTGGCTGTATGCGGCCACCGGCAAGGTCAAGGCCGGCGTGGCCTGGTACGGCCGGCTGGTCGGGCAGGCCAGCGAACTGCAGCCGAAACACCCCGTCGACATCGCCGCCAGCCTGCAGGCGCCGGTGCTCGGCCTGTACGGCGGAAAAGACCAGGGCATCCCCCTTGACACGGTTGATAAGATGAAAGCTGCTCTGGCCACTGGAACTGCAGCGGCCAAGGCATCGAGCTTCGTCGTGTACCCCGAAGCAGGCCACGCGTTCCACGCCGACTACCGCCCCAGCTACCTCAAGAGCGCCGCGGAAGACGGCTGGCAGCGTGCCACGGCCTGGTTCAAAGCCAATGGTGTCGCCTGACCGAAGACGGCGCCCGTAGCCACCCGCCGCCGAAGGCCGTCCGAAGTGACGGCCTTTCTCTTTTTATGAACGGAACAAGGCCGTACCGGCCGTCCCTCTTGCGCAAGCAGCTATGAATTTGATAGTAATTCTCGTGGCGACCCTGGTCGCCGGCATCGGAAGCGTCTGGCTCGCGGCCCTGCTGCTGCGCGTGGGCGTGCGCAGCGGTGGTGGCGGCGTGAACCCGCAGCACCTGCTGAGCCTGGCGGCCGGCGCGCTGCTGGCCACGGCCTTCATGCACCTGCTGCCCGAGGCCTTCGAAAGCCGCATCGAACCCGCGCTGCTGTTCGCGGTGCTGCTGTTCGGGCTGGTGTTCTTCTTTTTGCTCGACAAGGCCGAGCTGTGGCACCACGGGCACGAGCACCACCATGGCGATGCCGCACCGGCGAAAGAGGGCGCGCACGACCACCACGGCCATGATCATCACGACCATTCGCACGCTCATCATCACCACGCACCCCCGACGGGCGGCGGCGGCTGGGCCGTGCTCACCGGCGACAGCGTGCATTGCTTCGGCGACGGCATCCTGATCGCCTCGGCCTTCGTCGCCGACATCCGCCTGGGCCTCGTGGCCGCGCTGGCCGTGCTCGCGCACGAAGTGCCGCACCACATCGGCGACCTCGTCGTGCTGCGCCAGAGCTCGGCCAATTCGCGCGCGGCGCTGGTGAAGGTGTCGCTTGCGGGCACGATGACCATGCTCGGCGGCATCGCGGGCTGGTGGCTGGTCGACCAGCTGCATGGCTGGCTGCCGTACTTCCTGGTGCTGGCGGGCAGCAGCTTCGTCTACGTGGCGCTGGCCGACCTGATTCCGCAGCTGCAAAAGCGCCTGCCCGCGCGCCAGACCGCGGCGCAGATCGCGTGGCTCGCGGCGGGCATCCTGCTGGTCACGCTCGTGAGCCGGCTCGCGCACGGCGAGCATGGCCATGAGCACGGCCACGACGAAGGACACGGCGAGCACGGCCACGTCCACAAGGACTGACGACGGCACGCGCCTGCAGCCTGCGGTGACGGGAAACTTTCCGACACCGACGTCAGCCCGTCGATCCACCGCAAGGGGCAAAACAGGCGCACCATAGAGGGCCGTTTACTCATCTGCCGAGGAATTCGATCATGACGCCCCAAGCCGATGCCACCGCGCGCTCCGCCTCGTCGTCCGAAGACGACGATGACGACAGCACGCCTGCCGACGACTTCGACGAACTCGAAGCCGATGCGTCCGACGACCTGTCGGACGAAACGGGCATCGACCTCACCGATGCCAGCGAGCTCGATGCCGACAACGTGCCGGCCGACGAAGAGTTCGACCGCGTGATGAACGCGCCGGACTGATTCGCCTGACCCAGCCCGGTCAGGCCGGTTCAGGCCAGCGCGCCTGTGCCGGGCGCACCGACTCGTAGAAGCGCGCCATCTGCAGCACGCCCAGGTCGTCGAAGCGGCGTCCCGCGATCTGCAGGCCGATCGGCAGGCCATTTCTCGCATGGCCGCAGTTGATCGACGCGGCCGGTTGTTCCGACTGGTTGAACACCGACGTGAAGTGCGAGTCTTTCAGCAGGTTTTCCGAGCCGCTGTTGATGGCGTCCGCCGCGAAGGGCAGCACCGGCGACACCGGCGACAGCACGTAGTCGAAGGGCTGCGTGGCCGCCACGGTGGCCGCGCGCAGCGCCTGCATGCGCGTGAAGGCGCGGAAGGTGTCTTCGGGCGTGAGCGAGGCGGCGAACTCCGCCGCCTGGTGGATGTAGCTGGCCGCAAGCTTCGCGCGTTCGGGCGGCATCGCGGCCAGGTCGACGCGGCAGCGCATGGTGAAGAAGTGGGCCATGCCCATGCGCATGTCGAGCGTGGTCCAGTCGGCCAGCGGCTCGACGATGGCGCCGGCCTGCTCGAACAGGCGCGCCGCGGCCAGCACCGCCTCTTTGACTTCCGCATCGATCGGCCAGCCGCCCATGGTCTCGGTCCACAGGCCGATGCGCAGGCCCTTCACGTTGCGCTCGAGCCGCTGCCACGCGAAGTCGTTCGGCGGCAGGCTCATGTAGTCGCGCGCGTCGGGGCGCGTCACCACCTGCATGAGCAACGCGGCGTCGGCCACGGTGCGCGTCATCGGGCCGATCACGCGCGCCGCGGCGGGTGGGTCGACCGGGATGCGGCCGTGGCTGGGCTTGAGGCCGAACACGCCGCAGAAGCTGGCCGGAATGCGCACCGAGCCACCGATGTCGGTGCCCAGGTGCAGCGGGCCGTAGCCCGCGGCAGCGGCGGCGCCGGCGCCCGAGCTCGAGCCGCCGGTGTTGCGGCCCAGGTCCCACGGGTTGCGCGTGAGCGCGTGGAAGCTCGAGGGCGCCGCGCCGAGGAAGCCGAAGTCGGGCATCGTCGTCTTGGTCACGATCACCGCGCCGGCTTCGCGCAGGCGCGCGGCGGCGGGTGCGTCGGCTGCGGCGGGCGCCAGCACGGTGGCCGCGCTGCCGATCGGCGTGGGCGTGCCGCGCGTGGCGATGTTCTCTTTCAGCGTGACCGGCACGCCGTCGAGATCGCCCTGCGGCTTGCCCTGGGCCCAGCGCGCCTCGGAGGCGCGCGCCGAGGCCAGCGCGGCTTCGGCGTCCAGCCCGTAGGTGGCGTGGATGTGCGGCTCCCAGCGTTCGATGCGCGTGAGCACGGCCTGTGTGACCTCGACCGGCGACAAGGCGCGGTCACGGTAGCGTTCGAGCAACTGGAGGGCACTGAGTTCGTACAGGGGTGTGGTCATGTCTTCGTTTCTTCTTGGGGTGGTGGGATGAAGGTGGGTTGAAAGAGAGGAAGAGGACGGCGCTCAGCCGCCCCCGAACGCATAGCCCTGGCCCGGCGCCGCGGCCAGCAGCGTGCGCGTGTAGGCCTCGCGCGGCGACAGCAGCACGTCGTGCGCGCTGCCTTGCTCGACGATGCGGCCCTTGTGCATCACGATCAGGCGGTCGCAGATCTGGCTGGCCACGCGCAGGTCGTGGGTGATGAACAGGATGCCGATCGACAACCGCTGCTGGATCTCCGCGAGCAGCTTCAATATCTGGTCCTGCACCGACACGTCGAGCGCCGACACGGCCTCGTCGGCGATCAGCACGCGCGGCTCGCAGGCCAGCGCGCGCGCAATGCACAGCCGCTGGCGCTGGCCGCCCGAGAACTCGCTCGGATAGCGGTGCAGCACCTCGGGCTGCAGCCGCACCAGCGCCATCAGCTCCTCGGCGCGCTGCCAGGCCTTGGCGTGCGGCACGCCGAAATTCACCGGCCCCTCGACGATCGACTGGCCCACCGTGCGGCGCGGGTTGAGCGAGCGGTTCGGGTCCTGGAACACGACCTGCACCATGCGCCGGAACGCCGAGCGCTGCGCGCCGCGCGAGCCCTCGATGCCCGGCACGCGGATGTCGCCGTCGGTCGGCTCGATCAGCCGCGCGATGCAGCGCGCCACGGTCGACTTGCCCGAGCCCGATTCGCCCACGATGCCGACCGTTTCGCCCGCATGCAGCTTCAGCGACACGTCGGCCGCCGCATGCACCGTGCGGCGCTTGCCGGGCCAGCTGCCCGTGCGGTAGACCTTGCCCACGCCGCGCGCATCGAGCAGCGGCGCCTGGGCGTCGATGGGCGCGCGCAGCACCGGGGCCAGCCGCGGCACCGCGTCGAGCAGCATGCGCGTGTAGGCCTCCTTCGGTCGGCGCAGCACCTCGTCCTTCGGGCCGCTCTCGACCTGGCGGCCCAGCTGCAGCACCACCACCTGGTCGGCGATGTCGGCGACCACGCCGAAGTCGTGCGTGATGAACAGCACCGCGGTGCCGTTCTCTTGTTGCATCTCGCGGATGAGCGCGAGGATCTCGGCCTGCGTGGTCACGTCGAGCGCGGTGGTGGGCTCGTCGCAGATCAGCAGGGCCGGGCGCAGGATCAGCGCGATGGCGATCACGATGCGCTGGCGCTGCCCGCCCGAGAGCTGGTGCGGGTAGGCGTCGTAGATGCGCTGGGGCTCGGGCAGCCGCACGCGCTCGAAGATGGCCAGCACGCGCGCGCGGCGCGCGGCGGCGCCCAGCGTCGTGTGCTCGGCCAGGATCTCGTCGACCTGCGCGCCGCAGCGCATCACCGGGTTGAGCGCGGTCATCGGCTCCTGGAACACCATCGCCATGCGCGCGCCGCGCAGCGCGCGCAGCCGCGCCGGGCTGGCCGCGAGCACGTCCTCGCCCTGCACCTCGATGCGCCCGGCCGAGGGCCGCAGCGACGCGGGCAGCAGGCCCATCGCGGCCTGCGCGATGACCGACTTGCCGGAGCCCGACTCGCCCAGCAGGCACACGACCTGGCCGGGCATCACGTCGAACGAGATGCCGTGCACCGCGTGTGCGCGGTCGGCGCCGGCGGGCAGGTCGATGGCGAGGTCGCGCACCACGAGGCAGGGCGCGGCAGACGTTGTGGAAGGGGTGGATGTCATGCTCAGCCTCCGCGTGCCTTGAACTTGGGATCGAGCGCATCGCGCAGGCCGTCGCCGAGCATGTTCACGGCCAGCACCGTGAGCGCCAGGAAGAGGCCGGGCAGCAGCACGGTCGAGGGGTGCGAGGTGAAGTGCGTGCGGCCTTCGGACATGATGTTTCCCCAGGTCGGCACCTCGGACGGCAGGCCGATGCCCAGGAAGGACATCACGGCCTCCACCAGCATCGCCGCCGCGCAGATGAAGGTGCCCTGCACGATCAGCGGCGCCACCGTGTTGGGCAGGATGTGGCGCAGCATCAGCTTCCAGGTCGGCGTGTCGAGCGCGACGGCCGCCTCCACGTACGGCTCCTCGCGCACCGACAGCACCACCGAGCGCACCAGCCGCGCCACGCGCGGCGTCTCGGGCACCACGATGGCCAGGATCACCGTGAGCAGGCTGGGCCGCCACACGGCCACCAGCACGATCGCGAACAGGATGCCGGGGATGGCCATCATCCCGTCCATCACCCGCATGATCACGCCGTCCAGGCGCCGGAAGTAGCCCGCCACCATGCCCACCATGAGGCCGAACGCGACCGAGCCCAGCGCCACCGCCACGCCCACTGACAGCGAGATGCGCGCGCCGTAGGCCGTGCGACTCCACAGGTCGCGGCCCATGCTGTCGGTGCCCAGCGGGAAGAAGCGATCGAAGCTGTCGCCCGCCAGCGTGGTGAACTCGGCGCGTGCGCCGGGCGGCAGGTGCGAGTTCGCGGGGTCCATCGCGTTCGGGTCGATGGTGCCGAGCCAGGGCGCGGCCACCGCCAGCAGCAGCATCGCGGCCAGCAGGACGCCGCCGATGCGCACGCCGCCGTTGGCGAGCAGGCGGCGCAGCAGCGAGCGGGCCGGGGCCCGGGGTGCGGCGGGCGGAACCGCGGCAGAGGCAGGCGTATCGTCGCGCAGGGAGATCGAAGTCATGGCGGGGCTTTCGAAAAGAGGTCAGTACCGGATGCGCGGATCGAGCAGCAGGTAGCTCAGGTCCACCAGCAGGTTGACCACCACGTACACGAGCGAGAAGAAGAGGGTGATGGCCTGGATCAGCGGGTAGTCGCGCGAGAGCACGGCGTCCACCGTGAGCTGGCCCAGGCCGGGGATCGCGTAGATCGTCTCGGTGACCACCACACCGCCGATGAGGCCCGCCACGCTCAGGCCGATGACGGTGGCGATCGGCACGGCCGCGTTGGCCAGCGCGTGGCGCAGCAGCATGCGCCACTCGGCGATGCCCTTGGCGCGCGCGGTGCGCACGTAATCTTCGGTGAGCGCCTCCGACACCGCCGCGCGCGTGACCCGCGCGATGAGCGCCGCGTACATCACGGCCAGCGTGATGCAGGGCAGCGCCAGATGGCGCAGCCACGGGCCCACGCCGTCGCCGATGCGCTGGTAGCCCTGCGAGGGCAGCCAGCCGAGCTGCATCGAGAACAGCCAGATCATCACGTAGCCGGCCACGAACACCGGCACCGAGAAGCCGAGCACCGAGGCGCCCATGATGAATCGGTCGAGCCGGCCGCCGCGCCGCGAGGCCGCGAGCACGCCCAGCGGCACGGCGATCAGCACCGTGAGCACCACCGTCACCGCCGCCACCGAGAGCGTGGGCTCCAGGCGCTGGCCGATCAGGTCGGTCACGCGCATCCGGTAGAAAAACGAGTAGCCGAGGTCGCCGCGCAGCACCTGGCCGAGCCAGTGCACGAACTGCGTCACGATCGATGCATCCAGGCCCAGCTGGGCACGGATGCGCGCGATGTCCTGCGCGCTGGCCGCGTCGCCGGCAATGGCGGCCGCGGGGTCGCCGGGCGTCATGCGCAGCAGCAGGAAGACGATGACGGCCACGATCAGGAGCACGGGCGCGGTGGCCAGTCCGCGGCGCAACAGGAAGTGGAGCATGTGAATCAGGTCCTTGACGAGGGGGCGGGCGTGTGGCGCGGGCAAAGGAAGTCCCGCCCGGCTGCCGCGCGAGGCGCAGCCGGTCAGGGGTGGCGATCAGAAAGGGAGAGGGGCGGGCGCGCGGGCCGGCCTATGTCGCGGTCATGGCGATGGCGCGGACGTCTTGCGCACGTTCCAGTACAGCACCGCCGGCGACGGCAGCAGGCCGGTGATGGTGCCGCGGCGCACGGCCGTGGGCGCCTTGCCTTCGCCGAGCGGTGCGAGCACGCCGTGCTCGAGCACGACCTGCTGGATCTGCGTGGCGATCTCCTTGCGCTGCGCGAGGTCGGCGGTGGCAATGAACTTGGTCTTCAGCGCCTCGAGCTCGGGCACCACGGGCCAGCCGAAGTAGCCCTGGTCGCCGTTGCCGGTCAACGGGCTGTAGCCGATGGGGCTGCTCGCGTCCACGCCGCCCCAGAAGGTGATGAAGGCGTTCCAGCCGCCGTTCTCGGGCAGGTCCTTCTTGGCGCGCCGGGTCACGAGCGTGGCCCAGTCGGTGGTCTGCACGTCGACGTTGAAGCCCACCTGCTTGAGCAGCTGGCCGTACACCGCGGGCAACTTGTTCAGCGCGGGTGCGTCGCCCGGCAGCAGGATCACCACGGGCTTGCCGTCGTAGCCCGATTCCTTGAGCAGCTTGCGCGCCTCTTCGAACTGCGGCTTGCCGGTGTAGAAGCCCGTCTTGTCGCTCGCGTAGAGCGAGCCGCACAGGTAGATCGAGGCGCAGGGCTTGTAGAAGTCGCGGAAGGTGACCTGCGCGCGCAGCATCGCCTCCTGGTTGATGGCCAGCATCGCGGCCTTCAGCGCCTTGGGGTTGTTGAAGGGCGGCACCTTGTGGTTGTAGAGCACCGTGAAGGGGCCCGCCGGCATCACGTCGACCAGCTCGATCTTGTCGTTGGTGCGCATGCCGGTGTAGCCGGACGAGGGCACGGTCTCGAGCATGTCGACCTCGCCGTTGAGCAGCGCATTGGCCTGCGTCTGCGGGTCGCGCAGCATCACCCACTCGACGCGGTCGACGTGCACCACCTTGCCGCCGGCCAGGCCCGAGGCGGGCTCCTTGCGCGGCACGTAGGCGGTGTTCTTGCGGTAGATGACGCGGTCGCCCGGGCGGAAGTCTTCCTTGGCGAGCGTGAAGGGGCCGGAGCCCACCAGCTCGTCGATCTGCTTGTCGGCGGGCGTGTCGGCCACGCGCTTGGGCATGATGAACGGCACCAGCGGGTTGGGCTTGCCGAGCGCGTCGAGCACCACGCCGAAGGGCTGCTTGAACGTCATGCGAAAGCCGTTGGGGCCGTCGGCGGCGATGCTGTCCATCGTCTCGTACATCTTCTGGCCCAGCGTGTCGCGCTTGGCCCAGCGCGCCAGCGAGGCGATCACGTCCTGCGAGGTGACCGGGGCGCCGTCGTGGAACTTCAGGCCCGGGCGCAGCGTGAAGCTCCACACCTTGTTGTCGGCGCTCGCGCTGTACTTGTCGACCATCTGCGGCTTGATGACGCCCTTCTCGTCCATCGCGAAGAGGGTGTCGTAGATCATCAGGCCGTGGTTGCGCGTGATGTTGGCGGTGGTCCAGATCGGGTCGACGATCTTCAGGTCCGACGAGGGCACGGTGCGAAGCACGGTCTGCGCGGACGCGGTGGCGGCGAAGCACAAAGCGAGCGCCGACAGGGAAGCCGCCGCGACGCGGCGCGGTGAAAGGTGGATTGCCATGGAGCCTTACTTCTTTCGGGAGGGAGCGGAAGAACCGGGGGAGGAAGGGGGCGATTCCTTGCTTTCGCGCAGCTGCACCAGCAGGAATTCGAAGATGTCGCGCGAGCCTTCTTCGGCGTCGATGAGCTTGTGCATGATGCGGCGCAGGTTCTCGATGTCGGCGACGCTCAGGCAGTCGAGAAAGCGCGCTTCCATCTCATGCCCGATGGGCTCGGCGCGCAGCACCATGTCGATGCCGGCCGGGCTGAGGCACAGGCGGATCTGCCGCGCGTCCTCGGCGCCGATCTGGCGCTCGACCAGCTCGCGCTGCACCAGCGAACTCACCAGCTTGGAGACCAGCGTCTTCTCGATGGCGCAGGTCTGCACCAGCTGGCCCATGGTGATGCCGGGCGCGGCGCCGATCATGCGCAGCAGGCGCACGTCGCGGATCGACAGGCCGAGCTCGATCTCGTAGATGCGCGAGCCGCGGTCGCGCGTGCGCTGCGAGGCCAGGTCGAGCAGGACGTTGAGGTAGTCGTCTTTCAGGCGAAGCGGGGCGTGCATGGCGGGTTGGTAGAAGTCTTCAATAGTTGAAATGTTCAACTATGTGGGCAAACTACGCAAGCTCCGGGCCAGCTGTCGAGGGAAATCCCCTAGGGGCACACTGCCAGAGGGAAAGGGCGCAAGGGAGAAAGAAAAGCCGGGCCCCTGAGGCCCGGCGTGTTCACCGATCCGGTGCTGCGCATGCACCAGGATGCGAAGGCGGGCGCCCTGCAGGCGCCGCCGGGGTGCGCGCTGTCAGGCCGCGTCCTGGCGCACGATCACCTGCCCGTTGCGCGCGCCGCTGTGCACGCCGTGGCGCCAGGTGACGGCGCCGTTCACGATCACCGCGTCGATGCCTTCGGCCGGTTCGGTCGGCGTTTCGTAGTTCGCGGTGTCGCGCACGGTGGCGGCATTGAAGACCACCACGTCGGCGTGATGCCCGACCTTGAGCGCGCCGCGTTCGTGCAGGCCGAAGTTGCGCGCCGTGAGCCCGGTCATCTTCCACACGGCCGTCTCCAGCGGGAACAGCCCCACGTCGCGGCTGTAGTGGCCGAGCACGCGCGGGAAGGTGCCCCACAGGCGCGGGTGCGGCTTGTCACCCAGCGGGATGCCGTCGGAGCCGATCATGGTTTCGTCGAAGGCGAGCACGCGTTGCACGTCGTCCTCGTCCATCATGAAATAGATGGCGCTGCCGGGCGACAGGCGCAGCGCGGCCTCTTCGCCCGACACGCCCCATTCGGCGGCGATGTCCTTCAGGTCGCGGCCCGCGCATTCGGGGTGCGGCACGCTGGAGGCGATGAGCACGCGCCCGTCCATCATTCCGCGGTCGGTGCGGATCATGGTGGAGCCGGCCGTGTACGGGTAGCAGTCGAGCCCGATGCACTGGTGCTTCATCGCTTCCTGGATGAAGGGCAGCGTGACCTTGGTCTTGCCGAAGTTCTGCGTGTTCTGCACCTTGTGGTGCGACACCACCACCGGGATGTCGAGCGCGCGGCCGATGTGGAAGGTTTCTTCCAGCGACTCCATCACGCGGTCGCTCTCGTCGCGCATGTGCGTCACGTACAGCGCCTTGCGCGCCGTGAGCGGGCGGCCGACTTCGATGATCTCCTCGGTTGTCGCTTTCACGGCCGGCGGGTAGAAGGTGCCGGTCGACAGGCCGATGGCGCCGGCCTGCATGGCTTCCTCGACCAGCGCCTGCATGGCGGCGATCTCCTGCGCGGTGGCGGGGCGGTCGAGGTCGGACATGGTCACGGCGCGCAGGGTCGAGTGGCCGACCATCGCCGCCACGTTGACGGACGAGGGCGTGGCGCGCAGCGCGTCGAGGTAGGCCGCGAAGGTCGTGAAGCGGTCTTCCGGCGGCGTCTCGAGCAGGCTCAGCGGCATGGGCAGGTCCATGTCGGCACGCAGCGGCGCGGCGCTGATGCCGCAGTTGCCCGCCACCACCGTGGTCACGCCCTGCGACACCTTGAACGGCATCTGCGCATGGGACAGCACGGCCTGGTCGTCGTGCGTGTGCGAGTCGATGAAGCCCGGCGCGACGATGCGGCCGGTGGCGTCGAGCGTCTGGTCGGCCGTGTGGCCCGCGAGCTTGCCGATGGCGGCGATGCGGCCATCGACGATGCCCACGTCGGCGTCGAAGCGCGGGGCCTTGGTGCCGTCGATCACGGTGCCGCCGTGGATCAAGAGGTCGTAGTGGGGTGTCTTGTCGGTCATGGGGGCAGTGCTTTCAACGGAAGTGGCAGGCGACCCAGTGGCCGCCCTGGGAAGTCGAGGGGCGCTCGCTCAGTTCGGGCGTCTTCTCCTTGCACACGGCCTGCGCCATCGGGCAGCGCGTGTGAAAGCGGCAGCCCGAGGGCGGGTTGGCCGGGCTCGGCGGATCGCCCTGCAGCAGCAGGCGGCGCGCCGGCGTGCGCGGGTTGGGCACGGGCACGGCCGACAGCAGGATCTCGGTGTACGGATGGCGCGGGGCCGAGAACAGCGTGTCGCGGTCGGCGATCTCCACGATGTGGCCGAGGTACATCACGGCCACGCGGTGGCTGATGTGGCGCACCACGGCGAGGTCGTGCGCCACGAACAGGTAGGCGATGCCGAACTCGGCCTGCAGGTCCATCAGCAGGTTGACCACCTGCGCCTGCACCGACACGTCGAGCGCCGACACGGGCTCGTCGCAGACGATCAGCTTGGGGTTGAGCGCCAGCGCGCGCGCAATGCCCAGGCGCTGGCGCTGGCCGCCCGAGAACTCGTGCGGAAACTTCTTCGCCGCCTCGGGCCGCAGGCCCACGCGCGAGAACAGCCACTGCACGCGCTCGCGCCGCTCGGCCACCGACACGTCGCCGAAGTTGCGCAGCGGCTCGGCCACGATGTCGCCGGCCGTGAGGCGCGGGTTCAGCGAGGCGTAGGGGTCCTGGAAGATGATCTGCAGGTCGCGCCGGCGCTGGCGCATCGCGTTCGCGGGCAGGGTCAGCAGCTCTTCGCCGTTCAGCCGCACCGAGCCCGAGGTGGGCTCGACCAGCCGCATCACCGACTTGGCCGTGGTGGTCTTGCCGCAGCCCGACTCGCCGACCAGCGACAGCGTTTCGCCCTGCCCCACGGTGAACGACACGCCGTCGACCGCCTGGATCGCCGGCTTGGTCGGTCGCAACCAGCGCCGCGGCGAGGTGTAGTGCTTGCGCAGCTCGCGCACCTGCAGCAGCGGCGCCTTGGTGGATGGGGTCGTCGTTGTCGTCATGCGCTCACCTCGGCAGCCTCGTCGGTCCATTGTTCTTGCACCGCGAAGCAGGCGACCACGTGCCCGTCGCCCTGCGTGGACAGCGGCGGTGTCTCGCGGCGGCAGCGTTCACGCGCCTGCGCGCAGCGCGCGGCAAAGGCGCAGCCGCGCCCCAGCTCGTGCGCGGCGGGCACCATGCCCGGAATCTCGTGCAGCCGCGCGCTCGAGGTGCTCATGGCGGGCATCGAGGCCATCAGCGCGCGGGTGTAGGGGTGCAGCGGGCGATCGAAGAGGTCGACCACGTCGGCCTCTTCGACCTTCTTGCCGGCGTACATGACGACCACGCGGTCGCAGCTCTCGGCCACCACGCCCAGGTCGTGCGTGATCATCACCACGCCCATGCCCAGCTCCTTCTGCAGCCGCTTGATGAGGTCGAGGATCTGCGCCTGGATGGTCACGTCGAGCGCGGTGGTGGGCTCGTCGGCGATCAGCACCTCGGGGTTGCAGGCCAGGGCCAGCGCGATCATCACGCGCTGGCGCATGCCGCCCGAGAGCTGGTGCGGGTACTCGTTCACGCGCCGCTCGGGCTCGGGAATCTGCACCAGGCGCAGCATCTCGACCGCACGCTGCAGCGCCTCGGCGCGGCTGGCCTTCTGGTGCAGCTGCACGGTCTCGGCGATCTGCCGGCCCACGGTGAGTACCGGGTTCAGCGAGGTCATGGGCTCCTGGAAGATCATCGAGATGCGGTTGCCTCGGATCTGCCGCATCTCGCGTTCGCTGAGCTGCATCAGGTCGGTGCCGCGCAGGCGCACGGAACCCATGTGGCGACCGGGCGGCGTGGGCACCAGCCGCAGGATCGAGAGCGCCGTCACGCTCTTGCCGCAGCCCGATTCGCCGACCACGCCGAGCGTGCGGCCCGCGCGCACGGTGTACGACACGCCGTCGACCGAGCGCACGGTGCCCGCGAGTGTGCTGAAGTAGGTGCGCAGGTTGTCGACCTCGAGCAAGGGCTCGCCGGGGGCGAGGGTGGCCTGGGACATGGGGATCGTCATGGGGCGTTCCTCTTCACAGCTGCCGCGCCAGGCGCGGGTCGAGCGCATCGCGCAGGCCGTCGCCGAGCAGGTTGATGGCCAGCACCGTGGCCGCCAGCAGCAGGCCCGGGTACAGGATGATGTGGAACGCCACGGTCACGAAGTTGCGGCCCTCGGCCATCATGTTGCCCCAGCTCGGCGTCTGCGAAGGCACGCCCACGCCGAGGAAGGACAGCGCGGCCTCCGTGAGCACGGCGGCGGCGGCCACGAAGGTGGCCTGCACCACCAGCGGCGCCACGATGTTCGGCAGCACGTGCCGCACGAGGATCACCGGCAGCCGCGTGCCGACCGCATGCGCGGCCTCCACGAACAGCTGCTCGCGCAGCGTGAGCGCCAGCGAGCGCACCAGCCGCACCACGCGCGGAATCTCGGGCACGGTGATGGCGATGATCACGGTGGTGAGGCTGGCGCGCGTCACGGCCATGAGTGCAATGGCCAGCAGGATGCCGGGGATGGCCATGAGGCCGTCCATCACCCGCATGATCGGGCCGTCGGCCCAGCGCACGAAGCCCGACACCAGGCCCAGCGCGATGCCGAAGAAGGTGGCGAGCACGGCCACCGAGGCGCCGACGATCATCGACACCCGACCGCCCCACACGGCGCGGCTGAACACGTCGCGGCCCAGCGCGTCGGTGCCGAACCAGTGCTCGGCCGAGGCCGGTTGCATGCGCGCCAGCGGGTCGATGTCCTGCGGGTCGTGGGTGGCGATCCAGGGCGCGGCGATGGACAGCGCGGCCACCGCGAGGAGCAGCAGCGCGCCGACGATCAGCGTCGGGTGCTTGCGCACCCAGCGCCAGCGCGGCGGTACGAAAGGAGGGTCTTCGGCAGCGTCGGCAACGGCGGTGGAGGGCACCGGCGCATCGACCTCGCGCAAGGGCAGGGCAGTGGACATGGCGTCGTGGGGCTCGTTCTTTGTTCTAGTACTGGATGCGCGGATCGAACAGGCGGTAGCTCAAATCGATCAGGAGGTTGATCAGCACGTACACGCCCGCCGACAGCAGCAGCACGCTCTGGATCACCGGGTAGTCGTGGCGCTGCACCGAATCGATGACCAGCCGGCCCACGCCCGGAATGGCGAACACCGTCTCGGTGACCACCACGCCGCCGATGAGCAGCGCGATGCCCGCGCCGATGGTGGTGGCGATGGGAATGGCCGCGTTGCGCAGCGCATGGCCCAGCACCGGCAGCACGCCCAGGCCCTTGGCGCGCGCGGTGCGGATGTAGTCCTCGTGCAGCACCTCGAGCACGGTGGCGCGCGTCATGCGCGTCACCAGCGCGATGTACACCAGCGCCAGGTTCACACAGGGCAGCACCAGCGCACGCAGCCAGGCGCTGGGGCCTTCGGAGAAGTTCACGTAGCCCTGCACCGGAAACCACGGCAGCTGCACCGCGAAGGTGTAGACCAGCAGGTAGCCCACGAGGAACACCGGCACAGAGAAGGCCAGCACCGCGAACAGCATCACGAGGCGGTCGATCCAGGTGCCCGCGCAGTAGGCCGCGAGCGTGCCCAGCGGCACGGCCGTCACCAGCGTGATGAGCATGGTCAGCGCCGCGATCGACACCGTCGGCTCCAGCCGCTGGCCGAGCAGCTGCGTCACCGGCACCTGCGTGAAGATCGAGGTGCCCAGGTCGCCGGTGAAGATCTTGCCGATCCACAGCCCGAACTGCTGCCACAGCGGCAGGTTCAGGCCGAGCGCGGCGCGCAGCTTGTCGATGTCCTCGGTGGTGGCGAGGTCGCCCGCGATGAGCGCGGCCGGGTCGCCGGGCGACAGGTGGATCAGCAGGAACACCACCACGGCCACCACCGCCATCACCGGCAGCGTGGAAAGAAAGCGTCGAACGATGTAGCCCATGGTGGTGCGCGTGGCTTACTTGTCGAGCACCCAGACGGTGGGCATGCCGGCCCACATCTTGTCCAGCCCCTTGATGCTGGCGCGCGCCGCGAACGCGGCCGAGTACTGGCCCGCGTTGATGTACGGCACGGCCTCGTAGGCGCGCGACTGGAAGGCGTCGAGCAGTTCCTTGCGCTTGGCCGGCACGGTTTCCTTCAGCCAAGCGGTGCGCAGCTCGTCGAGCTTCTTGTCGCAGGGCCAGCCGGGCAGCGTGTTGCCGCAGGCCGCGCCCAGGTAGGCGTTGCTGATGGGCGAGTTCACGTCGAACTCGCCGGCCACCGTGACGTACATGTTCCAGCCGCCGGCGTCGGACGCATCGCGCTTGGCGCGGCGCGCACCGATCGAGGCCCAGTCCATGGTCTGCGCATCGACGTTCAGGCCGATGCTCTTCATGGTCTGCGCGGCCATCAGCGCCTCGGCGTTGAGGTAGGGCACGTCGCTGGGCACCATCAGCACCACCTTCTCGCCCTTGTAGCCGGCGTCGGCGAGCATCTTCTTCGCCTTGGCGACGTCGGCCTTGCGGAAGGGCTCCGCGCCGGCCGAGGTGTCGTTGGGGCTGCCGCAGATGAACCAGGTGGCGCAGTAGGCCATGCGCATGTCCAGCGGGAAGCCCATGGCCGCGACGAAGCGTTCCTGGTTCACGGCCTGCAGCAGCGCCTGGCGCACCTTCGGGTTGTCGAAGGGCGGGTGCAGCTGGTTCATCACCAGGAAGCCCTGGTAGGCGCCGCCGGAGCCGATCTTGATGTTGCTGTCGGTGCGCAGCGGCGCGATGTAGTCGGGCGCCAGCTGCTCGATGTAGTCGACCTCGCCGCGCTTGAGCGCCGAGATCGCGCTGTTGGCGTCGGGCAGGTAGAGCCATTCGACGCGGTCGAGGCTGGTCTTCTTGCTGCCGGCCAGGCCGCTGGGCGGCTCGCTGCGCGCCACGTAGTTCGGGTTGCGCACGAACACCGTCTTGTTGCCCGGCACCCATTCGTCACGCTTGAAGATGAAGGGCCCCGAGCCGACGACCTCGGTCAGGGGCGCGGTGGCCGGCAGCTTGGCGATGCGCTCGGGCAGGATCACCGGCGGAAAGCCCGAGGGCTTGGCGAGCGCGTCGAGCACCATGCCGAAGGGCTCGTTGAGCGTAAGCGTGAAGTTGCGTGCGTCGGTGGCCTTCCATTCGGCGCCGACGGCCGTCATGGCGCGGCCCAGACTGTCGCGCGCCGCCCAGCGCTGCAGCGAGGCCACGGCGTCGGCCGAGGTCACGGCGGCGCCGTCGGAGAACTTCAGGCCGGGGCGCAGCGTGAAGCTCCACTGCTTGCCGTCCTTGGAGGTCGTGTACTTCTCGACCATCTGCGGCTGCGGCTTGCCGGTGGCGTCCTGCGCGAACAGCGTGTCGTACACCATGTGGCCGAAGTTGCGCGAGATGTAGGCCGTGGTGAAGGTCGGGTCGAGGATCTTCAGGTCGGCATGCGCCACCACCTTGAGTGTCTTGGGCGGCGTCTGGGCGAGCGCGGGAAGGCTGGCGGCCGAAAGGGCCAGGGCAGCGAGGGCAGCAAGCGTTCGTCGGGTCATCGTCGGTTCTCCGGTCGGTGGGGCGAAACAAAAAAGAAGAAGAGGGAGTTCAGGCGGCGACGCCGATGGGCCACTTCGGCAGGCGAGCCTTGCGGTACGGCAGGGTGGTGAGGTCGAGCGTCACGGCGCCCGGTGCGCCGGCGTAGATCACGTGCTTGGCCACCTGCGAGTACGACGCGTAGAAGTGCTGCGACGACTTGACCACGACGATCTTCTTGGCCGCCAGGTCGCAGCCCAGCTGCGTGAACATGTCGGTGCCCATCGCCTGGTTGCGCCGCGTGATCAGCACGATGTCGATGCCGTTCACCTCGACCAGCGCGCAGTCGCCCATGGCGGTGGGCGTGTTCGACAGGCCCGTCATCACCAGGTCTTCCTGCAGCGCCTTCACGGTGCATTCGAGGTCCAGCGGGTCGCCCGACAGCGGGCTGATCTTGCCGCCGATGCGCATCTGAAGCTTCGCGCCCACGCCGGCGTCGAAGGCGATGCGCACGGCGATCGGGTCCCACATCGGGCCCAGCGCGGCGTTGGTGATGCCGCGCTCCAGCATGCGGCGCAGGATGAAAGTGGAGTCGCTCGCCGCGCCGCCGCCGGGGTTGTCGGCGCCGTCGGCCAGCACCACGGGGCCGCCGTCGAAGGCCAGGGCCTCGTCGAGCGAGTCGTCGATGCTCGGGTAGTTGACCGTGAGGCCGTCGCGCATGGCGATGACTTCGTCGGCCAGCTGGCGTGCCAGCGCATTGGCCTTGGCCTGATCGCCGTCGGTGTAGACCAGCACCTTGGTGCCCATCTCGGGCACGTCGCCCCACGAGAAGCCGTGCGTGAGCGAGACCGAGAGCACGCCGTCCTTGCCTTCGAGCGCCTGCATGCGCTGCACGAAGCTGCGCGCCGGTTCGCGCGAGGTGTGGACGGTGACGATGATGTCGCAGTCGACCATCGCGACCACCGGCTTGACCTTGCCTTCCACGGCCGCGGCGCAGATGTCGACCAGCTCCAGCCCGCGTTCGAGCACGTCGGTGTGCGGGTACTCCTTGAAGGAAACCATCACGTTGGCGTTGTCCACCATGGCGGGCGTGAGGTGGTTGTGCGGGTCGAGCTCCGCGCCGATCACCACGTCAGGGCCGACGATCTGGCGCACGCGCGCCAGCATGTCGCCTTCGCAGTCGTCGTAGCCGTCGGCCACCATCGCGCCGTGCAGACCGAGCAGCACCATGTCGACCGGCAGCGCGGCGCGCAGGTCGTTCAGCATCTCGTCGCGCAACGTTTCGTAGGCATGGCGCGTGGTGATGCCGCTGGGCTGCGCGCCCGCCACCATGCCTTCGAGCAGCGTCCAGCCCTTTTCCTTGCCGCGGATGCGCGCGGCCCACAGCGGGCCCGAGTAGATCGTCAGCGCATCGGGATGCTGGCCGGCGGGGAAGTAGCCGCGGTCCTTGAAGGAGGCGATGCCGGTCGGCATCGGGCCGAAGGTGTTGGTTTCGGTCGCAAGGGAGGCACTGAAGACACGCATGGTGATTTCTCGTGGGGAGGAGTTGTTGGGGAGAAGACGGATCAGCCGGCCGCGTGCAGCCGTTGCGGGCCGAGCATCTCGACCGTGAGCCCGAAGCCCGCGATACGCTCGGGCAGCGGCAGGCCGCGTGCCAGCGCGGCGCAGGCCTCGCCCATGGCGGCCGAGGTCTGGATGCCGTAGCCGCCTTGCGCCGCGACCCAGAAGAAGCCGGGCGCGTCGGGCTCGAAACCGCCCACCAGGTCGCCGTCGGCCACGAAGGAGCGCAGGCCCGCCCAGGTGCGCGTGGGGCGGCGGATGGCGAGCGTGGTCGCCTCCTCGATGCGGTGCATGGCGATGGCGATGTCCATCTCTTCGGGCTGCACGTCCTGCGGCTCGACCGGGTCGGCGTTGGCCGGCGAGCCCAGCAACATGCCGGCGTCGGGCTTGATGTACCAGCCCTCGTCGGCGGCGAACACCATCGGCCAGTGCGCCACGCTCTGGCCCTCGGGCGGCGCGAAGATGAAGGCCGAGCGGCGGCGCGGCTCGATGCCCAGCGGGCGCACACCGGCCAGTTGCGCGATGGTGTCGACCCAGGCGCCGGCTGCGTTGAGCACCACGGGCGCTTCGTACACCGCGTCGCCGGCCGTCACGCGCCAGTGGTCGCCCACACGTTCCATGGCCGTGACCTCGGCGTCGCACACCAGCTTGCCACCGGCCTGGCGCATGCCGCGCAGGTAGCCCTGGTGGATGGCGTGCACGTCCATGTCGGAGGCGTCGGGTTCGTACACCGCGCCGGCCACCTGCTCGGGGCGCAGCGCCGGCACCATCTCGCGCGCCTGCTCGCCATCGAGGCGCTGGGCGCCGACGTCCATGGCGCGCAGCAGTTCCCAGTGCGCTTCGAGCTCGCGCAGGTGCTCGGTGCCCGCGACCATCATCGCGCCGCGCGGCGTGAGCAGCGGGTGCTCGGCGAAGCCTTCGGGCGGGTGTTCGAGGAAGGCGCGGCTGGCCATGGTGAGGGCGCGCACCTGCGGCGTGCCGTAGCTCTCCATGAAGAGCGCGGCCGAACGGCCGGTGGAGTGGTAGCCCGGCTGGGCTTCGCGTTCGAGCAGGATCACGCGGGCATGCGGGGCGAGCCAGTGGGCCACCGAGGCCCCGGCGATGCCGCCGCCGATCACGAGGTAGTCGGCCACGACGGGAGTGGTTGTGCTTGTTGTCATCGCCGAAAAGTGTAGGTAGAAATTTGCGGATACGCAAATTGATTTGCGCCAACCAAGGGGAAACCATGGGTGCACCACCGAGGTGAAATTTGCGTACACGCAATTTGCGCATACGCAAAACGCATGCCGGGGCTGTCGCGCCGTGCGTGGCCGGCCGGGCGCGGGGCTGGCAGAATCACCCGGCACACCTAGAGAAAGCCAAGCGTGACTCCACACACAGGGAACCGGGGCGGGGCGAAGCCGAAGGAAGAGCCGCCCACGCTGGACCGCACCACTTTCGGCCATCGCCTGCGCACCGCGCGCAAGCGTTTCGGCTGGACGCTGGCGCAACTGGCCGAGCGCTCCGGCGTGTCGATCACCACCATCTCGCGCGCCGAGCGCGGCCAGCTCGCGCTCGGCTACGAGAACTTCACCGCGCTGGGCCGCGCGCTCGAGATGGACATGAACGCCATGTTCGCGGGCGCCGGCGTCAAGCCCGAGCAGCTCGACGGCCCGGTCGTCACGCGCGCGGGCAAGGGCGTGGTCTACAAGGGGCTGGCCATCGCCTACGAGTTCCTGGGCACCACCGCCGCCGGCAAGCAGATGAGCCCCATCGTCGGCACCGTGCACGCGCGCCGCATCAACGGCCCCGAGGACTTCGTGCGGCACACGGGCGAAGAGTTCGCCTACGTGCTGTCGGGCGAGATCGACGTGTACTTCGACAACGGCGAGGTGGTGCGCCTGGCGCGCGGCGACTCGCTGTACTTCGACAGCCGCCTCGGCCACGCCTACGTGAGCGTGAGCCGCCAGCTCGCGAAGATCGTGGGCATGACCTCGGGGGAGAGCGGGCACATGAAGTCGGCGCGCGAGGCGCCTGCGATGAAGCCGGCGCGCAAGACTGTGGTGGCGAAGAAAGCTGCGGGTGGCCGCAAGGGCTGAGCGCCCGCGTCAGCCTGCGGCCCGACATGAAGGAGACATGACGATGTCAGAGCACCGGATTTTCGCGATGCCGTTCGCCAAGGTGTACCCCATGTACGTCCAGAAAGCGGAACGCAAGCAGCGCACGAAGGACGAGGTCGACGAGGTCATCTGCTGGCTCACCGGCTACGACGCGGCGGGGCTACTGCAGCAGATCGAACAGCAGAACGATTTCAGGACCTTCTTCGCGCAGGCCCCGGCGCTGCACCCGAACCGCGCGCTGATCAAGGGCGTGGTGTGCGGCGTGCGCGTCGAGGAAGTCGAAGACCCGCTGATGCAGAAGATCCGCTACATGGACAAGCTGGTCGATGAGCTGGCCAAGGGCAAGGCGATCGAGAAGATCCTGCGGACGTAGTGCGAATGGGGCCTGCCTAGCCCGTCGCCACGATGACGTGCGCCTGGATCTTGCCCGCCACCGGGCCGGTGCCATGGCGGCTGGCAATCGCCTCCTCCGCGCGGTCGGTCGCGAGCTGGAGCAGGCTCGCGTCGCGCGCCTCGATTTCGTTGCGCAGCGGCGTGCCCTGGCAGTAGGCCACCGCCACCTCGCGTGCCGAGGGTGAGCGGCTCAGCTTCTCGTGCGTCTGGACCTCGATGTCGGTGAACCCCGCGCGGCGCAGGTCGTCGCGGATCTGTGCGACGTCGTGGTAGCCGTGCGGCGTGCGCGCGAGAAAGCGCGGCGGGTCGTCCGGGAACACGGTGGCGACGGCGCGGGTGACGTCGTCGGCGAAGGCGTTGTCTTCGATGCGGTCCCAGACGCTGAACACGAAGCGCCCGCCGGGTTTCAGCACGCGACGCGCCTCGCTGTAGCCGGCAACTCTGTCAGGGAAGAACATGGCGCCGAACTGGCACAGGACCACATCGAACGACGCATTCTCGAACGGCAAAGCGAGCGCGTCGGCCTGCCGCCATTCGATGAGGTTGTCCCTCGCCTGCCGGGTGACGGCGTAGTCGAGCATCGCGGGGTTGAGGTCGGTCACCACGTAGCGTGCACCGGCACCGAGCTGGGGTGCCAGCATCCGCGTGACCGCGCCGCTGCCGGCCGCCGTTTCCAGCACCGCGCCGGGCGAGAACGCAGCGACCAGGGCGGCCGCGTCGACGGCGTAGCCCTCGAAGATCAGGGGGACCATCAGCGTGTCGTAGAACGTCGGGATCGAGCCCGCGAACACCTTGTCGCTTTCGTCGGCCATGGGAACTCCTTGAAAGCTCTGAACAGAGCGGGCCTGCTCCCTTGCTCCAACGAGTCCGTTGCCTGTTTGGGCATGCGTGACGGGGACGATGGGCCATGGTGGCCCTGCCAGGCATCGTCGTCAACGCCGTTGCGCGGGCGTCCTCCCCTGTAGTGGGTACCGGAGATGTTGCCGGGCGTTTCGGGCGCGCTGATCGGTCGATCCCTCCCTAACGGCCGCGGTCCCCATCGCGCACCGATTCGATCGTGCCGTTGTAGATGCGCACGATGCCGAAGAAGGTGCCCGGCCCGCGGTCGTAGGTCCACTCTTCCATCGGCACGCATTGATTGGCCAGCACCGCCTCGGGGCTGCCCGGCCGATAGGGCGTGAGGATCCAGCCCAGTTGCACCATCGGCACGCAGACCATCTGCCGGTAGACCGGCTCGCCGCAGGTCTGGAGCAAGGTCGCGGGCGATGCGCCTTTTCCGACGAGGTAGCCGTTGCAGGCCAGGGACTGCGCGGCCGCGGAACTGGCGATCAGCAAGGCGGCCGCTGCGATCGAAGCCCCGGTGGCCAGGCGTGCAAAACGAGCCGCGCGCGGCATCGTTGACCCTCTTGAATGCTTCATGTGGGCATCACTCACTCACGAACCAGCTGGGCGTACCGCCAGAGGCCCCAGATCGCGCCGACGGTGATGCCGATGCCCACGCTCCAGCCCGCCGGCACATCGAATCCGATCGCCAGGATCAGCATCAAGCCGACGCTGACCAGCGCGATGAAAGTCAACGTGACGAAATCGAAGCGCGCGACCTCGACGGTGTCTTCCGCCACGCTGCGGTTGCGCTGGCCGTGCTTGCGGCGCAGGCCGCGGAACAGCAGGACATCGAGAACGAAATCGAAGATGCCGACGACAAGGTCGGCCAGGATGCTCCACATCGGGACGCTCCATTTGCGGTGACACCCTGGGTTGTCGCTGTGCGCTTGAGGGTCCGACCCGGGTGGTGCGGCGGAGCCGGGCGAAATGTTAGCGTGCTTCCGGCAAGGCAGGCCATCCTCCTCCGACCCGCTTCAACCCGGCATCTTCGGCGGCCAGTTGTGCGTCTCGCCGCGGCCCTCGCTGCACCACGCATACAGCGCGTCGTACATCACCAGCCCGTGCTGCAGCATGGCGTGGTCGTCGGCGAACACGCGCGACAGGCCCAGCGAGATCGCGTAGAGCCCTGCCGACTGCGGCGTGAGGTCGAGCCGCGCGGTGTCCGCACCGCGCACGATGTCGGCCAGCTGGTGCAGCGCAGGCTCGGCGAGCCGGTACTTCGCGAGGAAGGCGTCGAAGCTGCAGCGCTCGCCGACGTGGCTCATCTCCACGCCCGGAATGTCGTAGGGCGTGGCGCCGGTGCTTTGCGCCATGCCCAGCACGTCGGCCGGCGGCACGTAGAGAAACTCGGCCTCGCGGTCGATGAAGCGCAGGATCAGCCACGGGCAGGCGATGCGGTCGATCTTCGGGCGTTCGCGGGTGATCCATTTCATGGCGTGGCTCCTGGGTCGGCAGGCTTGGGTTCGAGCGGACGGCCGGCGGCCTGCCAGCCGTCGATGCCACCGCGCAGATAACGTGCATCCAGGCCCGCGGCGCGCAGCCGCAGGGCCGTGCTGCGCCCCACCTCGTGGCCGTACACGCAGTAGACGACGAGCGCGCGGTCGGCCGGCAGTTCGGCGGCCCAGCGATCGACCGCCGCCGGGTCGCGCCAGCGGGCACCGGGGAGCATCGACGCGGCCTGCGCGAACACGCCGGCGCGGCGCACGTCGAGCAGCACCGAGTCGGCCACGTCGTCTGCTGTCGCTCCGAAAGGTTCGCTGGCGGCGTGCACCGCCTGCTGGTAGCGCGCGTACACCGGGGCCCAGTCGATGTTGGCCATGAAGGCATCGACATACGCGCCGGCGGCGCCGTGGTCCAGGTGGTAGGCGTGCTCGTACATGTCCAGCGCCAGCAGCGGTGTGCCGCCTGCCAGCGCATGGGTGTGGTCAGCAGCCCATTGGTTGACCAGCGTGCCCTCGCGCGGCTGGAAGCTGAGCAGCACCCAGCCCGAACCGCCGCCAAGCGCCTTGCCCATGGCGGCGAACTCTTCGCGCCATCGGTCGACGCTACCGAAGCTGGCCGCCAGGGCGAGCGCCATGGCGGGCTCCATCGTCCGACCGTCGCCGCCGAGCGAGGCGAAGTACAGCTCGTGCAGCAGCATCGAGTTGGTGGCGATGAGCTCTTCGCGCTTGAGGCCGTTGAGCGCGAAGCCGGGCATGGCGGTGAACGATGCCGCAGCGAGCTGCGCGCGGATGGCGTTGAGGCGCTTGACGGCGCCGCCATAGTTGTTCTGGTGATGGCTGTTCAGAAGCTTCTGCGACAGCCCGCGCAGCGTGGCGGGGTCGAAGGGCAGCGGGTGGGGTCGGGCGTCCATGGGAACTCCTTCAGCGCGGCAGGGCAGGCAGCCACGTGAGCGCCAGCCCGATGGCCGCGCAGGCACCGAGCAACGTCATCACGCCGACCTTGAAGCGGAACAGGGCGATGGCCGCGGCCACGGCCATCACCGCCGAGATCGCGTCGAAGCGGCCCGCGAAACCGTGAGGCCAGAGTACGTGGTACGCGAAGAACAGCGCCAGGTTCAGGATCACGCCCACCACCGCCGCGGTGATCGCCGACAGCGGTGCCGTGAAGCCCAGCCGGCCGTGCGTGGCCTCGATGGCGGGCCCGCCGGCCAGGATGAAGATGAACGAGGGCAGGAAGGTGAAGAAGGTGACGACCGTCGCGGCCAGCGCGCCGCCGAGGAACAGCGAGTCGGGCCCCAGCACCTGCGTCAGCCAGCCGCCGACAAAGCCGACGAAGGCCACCACCATGATGAGCGGCCCCGGCGTGGTTTCTCCCAGCGCCAGCCCGTCGATCATCTGCGCGCCGGAGAGCCAGTGGTACTGCTCGACGGCCCCCTGGTAGACGTAGGGCAGCACGGCATAGGCGCCACCGAAGGTCAACAGCGCGGCCTTGGTGAAGAACCCGCCCATCTGCGTGAGCGTGCCGTGCAGGCCCTGGGTCGCGATGAGCACGCCCATGGCCAGCAGCCACAGGCCCAGGCCGATGCCCAGGATCTTCAGCAGGTGCGCGCGGGAAAAGCGCGCGTGCGCCGGCGTGGGCGTGTCATCGTCGATCAGCGCCGGGCCGTAGTGCTGCTGCGCGCTGCCATGGCCGCCGCCGAGCGCGAACACCTCGGGCGCACGTCGCGCGCCGAAGTGCCCGATGAGGCCGGCGGCCAGCACGATCGCCGGAAACGGCGCGTCGAACGCGAAGATGGCGACGAAGGCCGCGGCGGCGATGCCCCACATCCACCGGTTCTTCAGCGCGCGGCTGCCGATGCGGTGCGCCGCATGCAGCACCAGCGCGGTGACCGCCGGCTTGATGCCGTAGAAGACGCCGGCCACCACCGGCACGTTGCCGAAGCGCAGGTAGACCCACGACAGCGCGATGAGGATGAACAGCGAGGGCAGCACGAACAGGGCGCCGGCCACGAGGCCGCCGCGCGTGCGGTGCATGAGCCAGCCGATGTAGGTGGCCAGCTGCTGCGCCTCGGGGCCGGGCAGCAGCATGCAGAAGTTCAGCGCATGCAGGAAGCGCTTCTCGCTGATCCAGCGCCGTCGCTCGACCAGCTCCGCATGCATGATCGCGATTTGCCCGGCGGGCCCGCCGAAACTGATGAAGCCGAGCTTGAGCCAGAAGCGAAGCGCTTCGGCAAAGGAAATGGGCGTGGGGGGCGCAGGAAGCGCAGAGGGGGCGTCAGGCAAGGCGGTGTCCACGGAAAACTCCGTTGAGGGTCACCAGCGCTTGGACGGGACACCGTCTTGCTTTGCAGCGCGGGAGGCTGTTTTCCCGCGGAAGGGCATCGTAGCAGTGGCCGTTCCTGCTGGCAACGCAGGGCCCTCAGGCCCTCTTCACATTGCTGGAAAGCACCTGTGCGTTTTTTTGGTCAGCGCACCTGCGCGCACACGCGCTTGAACACGATGCCGCTCACCGTGGTCGGGCCGCCCACGGCCTTCCATTCGCTGCGACGGGCGAGGTCGATGTCGTGCACTTCCAGCGGCCCGTTGTGGCTGACGACGCGGCGCATCTTTTCGCGCCGGCCCTTGCAGTCGTAGTCGTAGAGATAGCGCGAGGTGCGAAACGGGGTCTTGCCCACGTCGGTCTGCAGCTCGTCGTAGCGGTAGAGCGTCCATGCTTCCACGGCATCGCCATGCGGCTTGATCGAATCGCGCTGCAGCAGGACCTGCTTGCGCGGGGTGGTGGCGATCTCGGTCCAGGTGTCGGCGGCGTGTGTGGGGACTGCAGCCAGCAAGGTCGCTGCTGTGCAGGCGGATGCGACGAGGTGGAAGGCCCGCACTGCGCGGTGCTTGAGTGGATGAGGCTTCATTCTGTTCACTCCCTGTGGGTTGGTGGGCATCCCTGGCGCGTCCATCTTCTGTGGTGATGCGCCGGGCACAGCGGGTTCAGGTGACGTTTGGCTACAGGCAGCCAGGCAAAGAATGCCACAGGCCTGCGACGAAGGCGCCGTGGAGGCCGGGCACTGCGGCAGAATTCCGCCGGGGCGGGGCCAGCCACGAATCGAGCGCCAGACGTCTGAGTCGAAAAGACTTCATTTCCCAGTGCAGTGGGGCATGTCGACGTGCTTCGGCCCAAAGGGTCTCGGGCCTGTGAGGCGAACGGCTTTCAAAAAAATGAGGAGAAGTCTTGAACAGAAGAATTGCAACGATGGCTCGCCGTCTGATGGCGACGGTGGCTGTGGCGGCAACCGCACAGGTCATGGCCCAGTCCACCCTGTCGCCATTGAGCGATGGCTTGCGCGCACCGGCCGGCGGATTCGGCATGTCCGTCGCACCACCTCCGATGCCGAAGCCGCCGCCCCTTGTGCGTACGAACTATTCGGACCTGGATGGCGCGTTGCTGTGGGATGAAGCCATTGCCACATTCAACGGCTTGGCTTATGACTACAACGAATATGTGTTCGATACAAAAATCGAAGCAGACGATTGCGCGGGGAACTTCAACGCCAGATGCAGAAGAACGAGCTTCAGGCCCATTCAACATCGGGCCGAGCGCAGCAATGAACTGCCGGTGCGGCTTCGCGAGGTGATCCTCAGAACTTCGCGGCACGAATTCAGCAGGCCGATGCCCGATCTGACCACTGGCAAGTGGACGGTGATCCGCATCATCGATGCGAAGCCATCGACCTTCGCGGGTGAAGTCAATCCGAAGGAGTGGGTTGCGTTGCATGCGGCGCTCTCGCTGCCTTCGGCGCAAGCGCTGCGCAACGACCCCGAGTTGAAGATGCGTCGCGTGATGAACCGCATCAAGAACGCGAACGAACTGCGCGATGCACTGGCCACGCAGCAGATGGACAAGGCCCACCTCGATGCCTACCTGTCCAACGGCAGTACGTTGCTGCTCAAGGCGATCCACCTCAAGAACCTGGAGCTCCTCGAGGCGCTGCGCTCCGAGGGAGCGAGTGTCGACAAATGCGGCGTCGACAGTTGTCCGTTGACGCAAACCATCTATCTGAATGATCGTGCCGGCATGCGCTGGTTGCTTTCGAATGGTGCCAACCCCGAAGGCAGCGGTGACAACGTCACGCCATTGATGGCAGCATCTTCCATGGCCGATCGCGAAGCGGCCGAACTCCTCTTGCAAGCCGGCGCCAGCCCTTTGGCGACGTACACCGAAAAGGTGGGTTCATTCGAGCTCAAGCGCTCGGTGGCCTTCTACGCACCCTCGTCTGATCCGTCCTACCTGGATTGGCTGTTGGATATCACCCAGACCGCATTGGAAAGAACCGGCAAATATGAATGGAGCGCGTGGATCGAGCAAGGTGGCACGCGACGGCCCGTGACCGATGGTGCATCGATCGCCTTGAAGCGACAGCCCTTCAAGATCGTCTTGCGCATGCCGGACGACGTTTCGTTTCGGATGGCTGCGTCCGAGGACGAAAGCCTCACCGAGAAAGCGCGGTCGTCGGTGTTCCGGCGAAGCCTGCTCGGTCCTGGCAAGGTCGGTGCATCTGGCCCGGACGGCAGCTTCCTGAGCATTGGAACGATGACTCTGAGGGAGGGCGAGTGGAATTTCGATGGTTCAACCCACGACCTCTCGTTCACGACCGATCCGAAGATGAACGTGGGCGTCAAGCGGGTGCAAGCGGGTGGAAAGGGACAGCTGGACGTCTATGACGTGAAGGAGCTGATCGGAGAGAAGACAAGGAGCGCCATCAGCAAGTTCGAGGGGAGTTCCCTGACGGTGGTGGCCGGTATCGTGCCGCCGCTGGGGACGGCGGCCGATTTCTACAAGGCGGCAAGATTCACGCTGACGTTCCGGTGACGCCGAAACATCGGGTCTAACGACGCGCGACAGTGCGGGCGGCGCGTACAGGGGCGCCGCCCCTGTCCCCGCATCGACTCCTGATGCCGTTGACTACCAGGCCCGCCTGACGGAAGGCTCCAGCACCAAGCCGGTGTCGGTCGACAGGTCTTCCTTCACGAGTTCGATGAAGCACTTGCCCTGGTCCACCATCCCGGAGTTCAGGACGTAAGTGGTGCCGGGTAGCGGGTCGAACGCCAGCCTGGCATTGCAGTAGTGCACCACCTGGTACCCGCTCGCAGAACGGTAGGCATTCACCATCAGGCATTGGCCCGCCGGGATGCGGGTTGTCAACGTCTTCGGGTCGATGTCGAGTTGACGGCGGTCCTTGTCGAGCTGGGTGCACAGGCGGAAGGTGATGATCCCCCAGCCAGACACCTTTAGCGGCGTTGTGACTTCGTTGGCGGCTGGCTGATAGATCGGAAAGACCGTACACCCGGTCATGGCCAGGAGTGGAAGCAGCGCAAAGAGTTTGAGTTTCATCGTCGGTTTCATCTCTGAGCGCTTTACTTCTGGCTCGGGACCGGGCTCTTCACAGCCTCGGCGTAGCGCTTCAGTATCTCGGCCGCGCTGTTTGCGCCGGCGATGTTTTGATCGCTGAATCGGACGAAGGCGAATGCCCATGGGAATCCACCAATGGTGCCGACCCGGGGCATCTCCGAGGGTCGGTTGCGTGCCGCATTGAGGAGGCTGTCGTACATCACGAAGAACTCTTTCTTCTTTGCCTGTGCTGTCTCGGCGGCGCGGTAGAGCGCAAAGACTTTCATCTTTTCGGGCTCGGAGTAGCCGTTGCCAGCGAAATCCACGCGCTCGAGATGACCGGGTCCGTTGCTGTCCTGGTAGCCGCCGCCAAGGCCAAGGCTCTTGTAGGGTGTTCCGCACCCTCCGAGCGCGAGTAGCACGCCCGCAGCGAGCGCTGCGCGGCCGAATCGTTTGCCTTTTTTCATTCTTCTCCAACCTCGCAGAATTTTCTTTGGGCAGAAGTTTCCAGCAATGCGGTACGGGCCGTCAATGACGACCTCGACCGCCGCCATGCGTGTATCGACTAGCCTCCGGCGATCGATGCCGCGAGCAGAAATTCCGTGACTTCGTCCGAGAACACGCTGCGCCGCGCACCGAGGAGCACGCCGTCCGCGTCCTGCGGGTCGGGCCGCGCAGGAGGCATGCCGTGGGCCACCAGGGCCTGCGCGCAGCCGACCCAGTCGCCGCCTTCGACGGGCTCGTTGAGCGAGGCCCACGACAAGGAGCCGCAAGCGTTGTCGCCGAAACCGTGCAGCGCCTGCCAGTCGGCACCGTGTGCGAGCAGGAACCGGGTGAGCGCCGCATCGCCGCAGAACACCGCGTGGTTGAGCGCCGAGGCGTCCCAGTCGCCGCCACGGACTTCGAGCGGCCAGCCGAGCGTCACCATCGCCTTCACCGCGTCGCTGCAGCCCTGGGCGGCGAGTTCGGGCAGCAGGCGAAGCTGCGTGGGGTCGAGCGAGCCGATGAGGCCAGGGTGCCGCGCCTGCAGCGCTCGCGCCGTGACTTCGTCGCCGCGCGCGCATGCGGCGATGAAGGCTTCGCTGGTGGGGAGCGGTGCCGGGTCGCCGCTCGCGGCCTGCAGCAGCTGCGCGACCTCGGTCAGCCCGAAGCGCAGGGCGACGGTGTGCGCGGGCGTGCCGTCTTGCGTGAACACGTTGGGGTGCGCGCCGGCGGCCAGCAAGGCCTCGATGTGTGCGGGCGAGCGGCGGCGGCGAAGGGCCCACAGCAGCGGCGAACCCCAGTCCGAGATCGGCGGGCCCTGCGGCGGCTCGTTCGCGTCGCCGCCGTGTGCGAGCAGGAGGCGCAACGTCCCGACGTCGTCCAGGTCGAGTACCCGGTACAGCGCGTTCGAGCCCGTCACGTGCGCGCCCGCTTCCAGCAGCAGCTTCGTGCAGGCGGGCTGGTCCAGCGAGTGGTACAGCGATTCGCCGTCGTTCGGGTCGGCCCCGGCGTCGAGCAGCAGCTTCGTCAGCTCAGGGTCGTGGTTCTGGCCGGCCGCGCCGTACAGCGCGGAAAGCCGCTCGGTGTCGGCAGGCGCTTCGAGCGATGCGGGAGGCCAGCGGTTGCCGGCCGATTGATCGGGGGACGCGCCGGCGTCGAGCAGGAACTTCGCGCAGGCGTGCAGGCGTTCGCGATGGCCCGGCAGTCGCATCAGGCCGGAATGCGTGACGGCGACCAGCGGCGGCAGTTGCAGCGGGCCGCCCGCGCGATGGACCCATGCCGGGTCTTGCGCGGTGGCGTGGCGCAGCGCGGCTTCATCGCCGATGGCGCAGGCCACCCAAGGGTCGCCACCCGCCACCAGGGCGGGGTTCTCGTCGCGCATGCGCAAGGCCGCCGCAGGCCGTGCGCGGTTCGTGCCGCCGGCGATGTCGCCCGCGTACACGAGGCGCAGCCAATGGAGCACCGCTTTGGCCGGGTCATCGGCCTGTGCCCTGCGGGCCAGGACAAAGCCCTGCAGGTCGGCCCACGAGGCGAAGCCGTACTCGCGCGCCACGCACGACTGGGCATCGTGCAGGCGCAACGCCTGGGCGGCCAGGGCGCCATCGGTCTTGCCCGATGCGGCCGGCAAGGCACTGCGAAATCGGTGAAAGGCCGTGGGGTCGTTGCCGCGGTAGAGCGCCAGCAGTTCCTTGGCTTGCTTCTTCAGGTGGCCGATGTCGGGCCGGGCGGGAATGCGCTTCATGGAAACCTCCGTGCATCAGGCGCCGATGACCCGCAAATCCGGCTGCACAAAAGGCTGTGGATCGTCATGAAGAAGGCAAGTGGGTTCAACCCTTCCCGCGGGCCCGGGCGCGGCTTGCACCGCGGCTCGGATGGTAGCGGATCGGGGCAGGGCGACGCCGCGCGCCGAAGCCCGCATCACCGCTTGCGCGCCACGATGAAGGGGCGGTTCTCGCCACCCTTCGTCGCGTGGTTCTCGCTCGCAAGCACCTCGAAGCCGGCAGCCTGCAGATGCGCCCCGAGTTCTGCCGCCCGGAACACCCCGGCATGCGGCGCCAGCCCGATCGCGCGCATCGCGGGCAGCAAGGCCAGCCGCAGCAGCGGGGTCATGTCGCCGAGGCAGGGCGTCTTGGAGACGAACAGGCCCTGCGGTGCGAGCAGGGCGTGGATGTGGTGCAGCGTGCCGGGCAGGTCGCGCACCAGGTGGAGGTAGTTGAAGCCCAGCACGGCGTCGAAGGGGCCTTCGCCCGGAGCCAGCGTCTCGGCGGTCGCCACGCGGAACGCCAGGCCGGGGACCGGGGCGGCGGCGTGCTTCTCTTCGGCGATGGCGATCATGCCTTCGGCGATGTCCGTCGCCAGGTACACGCGAACGTGGCCCGCCAGGCGCAGGGCCGTCGTGCCGGTGCCGCAGCCCAGCTCGAGCACGCGCGCGTCGGGCTTGAAGAGCGCGCGGGTCCGCTCGAGCGTGCGCGCGTAGCCGGCCTCGTCCGCGATGGCGCTCTTCGCGTAGCGGCGCGAGCTGCGGTCCCAGAATCTGGCGTCGTTCGCGAGGCTCATGGTCTTGGACAGGCGGCGTGTGGAAGGATGCGGCGCACTGTAAACCGCCGCCCGGGCGCTGTCGCCGATTTGCACCGCTTCGCCCGCCATGTCGCTATGCTGGCGCCCGCCAATCACTCCAGGAAAAGAGACTCTCATGACCATGCGTACCTCGTCTTTCTTCTCCCTGCGTTCCGTCGCCCTAGCCTGCGGCCTGGCGCTCGGCGCCGTGGCCACCGCGCAGGCGGCGCCCGATGCGAAGCTGCTCGCCGCTGCCGAGAAGGCACAGCCCGCCGTCATCGACAACCTGAAGGAGATGGTGTCCATCGAATCGGGCAGCCTGAACGTCGAGGGCCTGATGAAGATGGCCGACGTGATCGAAGGGCGCCTGAAGGCGGCCGGCTTCAAGACGGAGCGCCGCAAGGCCTCGGCCGGCGCGGGCGCCGACATCGTCATCGGCACGATCAAGGGCACGGGCAAGCGCAAGATCATGCTGCAGGGCCACATGGACACGGTGTACGCGGCGGGCATCCTGAACAGCCAGCCCTACAAGGTGGACGGCAACCGCATCTACGGCCCCGGCATCGCCGACGACAAGGGCGGCCTCGCGGTGATGATGGCGTCGCTCAAGATCCTGGCCGACGCAGGCTGGCGCGACTACGACACGCTCACCGTGCTCGTGAACCCCGACGAAGAGGTGGGCTCGGTGGGCTCGGGCGAACTCATCGCCACCACGGCCGACCTGCACGACACCGTGCTGTCCTTCGAGCCGACGGCCGCCAAGGCGGTGGCCAAGGGCGAGTCGCTGCTGCTCGGCGCGGCCGGCATCGCGCAGGCCACGCTCGAGGTGAAGGGCCGTGCGGCGCACGCCGGCGCCGCGCCCGAGCTGGGCCGCAATGCGCTGTACGAGCTGTCGTACCAGATGCTGCAGACCAAGGACCTCGCCAAGGACATCCCCGGCGTGACGCTGAACTGGACCGTGGCGCGCGCCACCGGCCCGATCAACCAGATCACCGAGAAGGCGCAGGCGCTGGGCGACATCCGCATCACGCAGCCCGGCGCCGAGAAGAAACTCACCGAGGCGCTGCAGGCCAAGATCGCCAGCGGCAAGCTGATTCCCGACACCGAGACCACGGTGAAGGTCGAGGTGGGCCGCCCGGCCTTCGTCGCGGGCGCCAAGGGCCGCGCGCTGGCCGAGAAGGCGCAGGCGATCTACAAGGAGCTCGACCGCGAACTGGCGCTGACGCCGATGACCGGCGGCGGCACCGACGCGGGCTTCGCGGGCCGCTCGGGCAAGGCCACGGTGGTCGAGAGCTTCGGCCTCGCGGGCTTCGGCTACCACGCGCGCGACGAGTACATCGAGGTCGACTCGATCGTGCCGCGCCTGTACCTCGTGACGCGGCTGCTGACCGAAATCGGCAAGAACTGAGTTTGTAGCGCGCAGTGCGCCCGCGGCAGGGGCCGCGGGTTCACTGCGGTGCGTTGGGATCGCCCGGACGGCGGCGATGGGCGGCAGCCGCCGCCGCTGCGGCCTGAGCCTGGGCTTGCTGCTGTTGCGCCTGCTGGCGTTGCATCTGTTCCTGCTGGTGCTGCTGCTGGCGGGCCTGGTTCTGCGCGGCCTGCTGTTGTTGCTGCATCTGCTGGCGCTGCATCTGCTCCTGTTGCTGGCGTTGCTGGGCCTGGGCGGCTTGCTGCTGTTGCATCTGCATCTGGCGCGCCTGTTCCATCTGGGCCTGGCGTTGCTGTTGCGCGGCCTGGGCTTGCGCCTGTTGTTGCTGTTGCAACTGCTGCTGGCGACGGGCCTGCTCCTGTTGAACCTGTTGCTGCATCTGCTGCGCTCGCTGGGCCTGTTCCTGTTGAGCCTGCTGCTGCATCTGTTGCGCGCGCCGGGCCTGTTCCTGCTGCGCCTGCCGTTGCTGTTGCTGGGCGGCCTGGGCCTGCTGCTGTTCCTGCTGGCGACGTAGCTGTTCCTGTTGCGCCTGTTGCTGCTGCATCTGTTGGCGGCGGCCCTGCTCCTGCTGGTCCTGGCGTTGTTGGCGCAATGCCTGTTCCTGTTGCTGCGCTTGCTGCTGGCGACGCGCCTGCTCTTGCTGGGCCTGCTGCTGTTGTTGCTGCTGCATCTGCTGGCGACGGGCTTGGTCCTGCGGGTCCTGGCGTTGACGCAGTGCCTGCTCCTGTTGCGCTTGCTGCTGACGCCGTGCCTGTTCCTGCTGCGCCTGTTGTTGACGCTGCGGGGCCTGCGTGGCCTGCTGTTGCTGCATCTGCTGGCGACGGGCCTGTTCCTGCTGATCCTGGCGTTGGCGCAGGGCCTGGTCCTGCTGCATCTGCTGCTGACGCCGTGCCTGCTCCTGCTGGTCCTGGCGCTGGCGCAAGGCCTGTTCCTGCTGCACCTGTTGCTGGCGCCGAGCTTGTTCCTGTTGCGCCTGCTGTTGCTCGCGCACCTGGTTCTGGGCTGCCTGCTGCTGCATCAGCGCTTGTTGTTGCTGCTGCTGCTGGGCACGCGCCTGTTGTTGCAGCTGCTCTTGCTGCTGCGCCGCCTGCCATGCCGCCGCACCGGTCGGCGCGCCGTTGCGATCGCCTGCGTAGTTGTTGTTGTAGACGTTGCGCACGTTGTTGACCACCGTGGTCGAGCGCGACACATACGTGCTGTTGTTGTAGACCACCGCGGGCCGGTAGGCCGGGGGCGGCGGTGCCGCGCGGTCGCGCCAGCGCGGTGCGCCCCAGTTCATGTTCCAGGCGTTCCAGCCCCAGCCGTGGCGCTCCAGTGCCGAGCCGACGATCACGCCGCTGCCGAAGGCCAGTGCGCCCACTGCGGCCACCTGGCCGCGGCTGTAGCCGGGCTCGACCACCACCGGCGGCGGTGCATAGGCATAGCCGGGGTAGACGGCCACGGGCGTGTCGTACACCACCTGCGGGTCGTAGCGCGGCACGTACACCACGTCGGGCTGCACGGGCTCGATGGTGATGAGTTCCTCGGGCGGCTCGATCACCAGGGGGCCCGCGTACATCGGCTGCATGTCGGGCGCGGGCGTGTAGTTGGGCGGCGTTGCGGCGCGCGCCACGCGCAGCTTGTCGTTGTTCTTGAGGCGGCCGGCCTTCGCTGCGCGCTGGCGCATCACCTGGATCGCGTTCATCACGTCGGCCGGGTCGTTGTAGTAGGCCTTGCCCAGCGAGGTGGTCCACGCGATGTTGCCGGCCATCTGGTCCATCACGGGCCGGAACGCGGTGAGCGACTTCACGCTCGGGTCCCACGGCTGCTGGTTGGCCGCATCGGCGAGCGGGCCGGCCTTGAGCGTGGGGTTCTGCTGCAGCCAGCCGTGGGCCGCGGTGATCTGATCGGGGTAGGTGGCACCGGCCAGGATCTGTGCGACGAGCTTGTCGGGGTACAGCGCAATCGGCGCGACCAACTGGTAGAGCTGCTCGGCCGAGGGCGGCGTGTAGGCGGCCGGCACCGGTGCGGCGACGGGCGCGGGGGCCTGGGTGGCCGGTGCTTCAGCGGCGGGAGGCGGCGGTGCGGGCTTGTCGCAGCCTGCAACGAACAACGCTGCGACGCACAGCGAAGCCATGAGGCGCCGCTGAAGGAGGGGGCGGTGGGGAGAGGGTGTCATCTGGCATGTCCTGAAGACGCCGGCAGGGTGCCCGGAACTCCTTCAACGGCGGGCCAGAGCAGGCGATGACACAGCCTGCGCCCCGGATGCAACGGTCTGTGTCGGCGGTGCGCCGCCTGTGCTGTCGGCGCAGGACCACGAGACCACCGGGCGACGTGGCGATCACCCGGGGAAAGACCTCTTTGTCGTTACTTGGCGCCGCCCGAGTACTTGGTGACGCTGCTGGCCTTCACGTGGTAGCCGCTCACGCCCATCATCGAGTCGTTGCGCAGCGTCTGCAGCTTGCCGGTGACCCACACGGTGTCCATGGCGCGGAACTTGGCGCCCTTTTGCGGAATGACGTGCAGGATCTGGTTGGCCGGCGGCGGCGGCGTGTGGATGCAGGCGCCGAAGTAGGGCACGAGCAGGAACTCGGTGACCTCGCCCTTGGCCTCTTCGAGCGGCACGATGAAGCCGGGGATCTTCACCTCCACGCCGTTGAGCGCGGGGTTGGTGGGCGCGTTGTTCGACACCTCCTGCATCTTCATCAGCAGCTCGTTGGCGCGCGGGTCGCCGTCGTCGAGCGTGCTCAGGTCGATGCCCTTGAAGGCCTTGGCCGGGTCCCAGTCCTTGGGCACCAGCTCTTCCCAGCTGATCTGGCGCGGCTGGCCCGCCGCGGCCTGGGGCGCGGTGGCGGCCGGCTTGCCGCCCAGCGGGTTGGTCGCGGTGGTGTCCTTCGGTGCGGGCTCGGCGGCCCAGGCGGCGGCTGCGAGGCCGGCGCCGGCCAGCAGCATGGACAGGGCGGTGAGCACGCGGGGTGTGGAGGTCTTCGTCATGGTCAGATTCTCGGAGAAAGGCCGTCGGCCAGCGACAGGCGGTAGGCCCGGATGCCGGGCAGCAGGCTCGCGAGCCAGCCGGCGACCAGCAGGCTCGCCGTCAGCAGCCATTCGTTCAGTGTAGGTTCGGACAGGCTCAGCGTCAGCCCGAACTGCGCCTGCAGCCATGGCGAGAGCAGGGCGATGCCGAGCACCGCCATCGTCACGCCCAGCAGCACGCCTAGCACGGTGACCAGTGCGCCTTCGAGCGCCAGCAGCGCCAGCACGTGGCGCAGGCCCGCGCCCACGGCGCGCAGCACGGCGAGCTCGCGGCGGCGTTCGTTCAGGCCCGCCATCACCACCGACACCAGCCCCGCGAGGCTCACGAGCGCGACCAGGGCCGACATCAGCAGCAGCGCGTTCTCGCCGATGCCGATCACGCTCCACAGCTCGTCGAGCGCCACGCCGGGCAGGATGGCCATCAGCGGTTCGCCGGTGTAGGTGGAAATCCAGCGCTGCACGCCGAACACGGCGGCGCGGTTCTTCAGGCCCACGAGCGCGGCCGTCACGTTCTTGGGCGTGAGGTCGAACTTGCGCACCTGCTCGGCGGGAATCTTCACGCCCGGCATCGGCGCGCCGCCCACCCATTCGAGGTGGATGGCTTCCATGGCCGCCAGGCCGATGTGCACCGTGCGGTCGACCGGCGTGCCGGTGCGCGCGAGCACGCCCACCACGGTGAAAGGCTTGTCGGCATGCTCGGCCACGTTGAGCTCGCCGCTGCCGTGCGCCAGCGTGATCTTCTGGCCCACGTGGTAGCCCAGCTTGTCGGCCACCTCGGCGCCGACCACGGCATCGAACAGCGCGTCGAAGGGCTGGCCTTCGCGCAGCTTCAAGGTCTGGCGGTCGCCGTAGCGGAAGTGCGTGAAGTACTCGGGCGTGGTCGCGAGCACCGAGAAGCCGCGGTGCGAATCGCCGAGCGACAGCGGCACCACCCAGTCGACACCGGGGTGCGCCTGCAAGGCCTGCACGCTCTTCCACGAGATGTTGTTGGTGGCCGCGCCGATGCGGAACACCGAGTACAGCAAGAGCTGCGTGGAGCCGGTGCGCGCGCCCACGATGAGGTCGGTGCCCGAGACCGACGACGCGAAGTTCTCGCGCAGCTCGGTGCGGATGCGCTCGACGCCGAGCAGCAGGAAGGTCGACAGCGCGATCGAGAACACGGTGAGCGCGAGCGTGAAGCGGCGGTTCCAGGCGCTGCGCCAGGCAATGGAGAACAACGCTTTCATGCGTCCACCGCCATCGCGCTCGATGCCGCACGGTTGATCTCCGGCAGCAGCACGTGCCGCGCAAAGCGCTGCGCGATGCGCTGGTCGTGGCTCACGAACACGAGCGCGCTGTGGTTCACGGCGCAGGCCGTGAGCAGCACGTCGAGGAAGGCTTCGCGCCGGTCTTCGTCGAGCGCGGAGGTGGGCTCGTCGGCGATGACGACCTCGGGCTGGCCGATGAGCGCGCGCGCCGCGGCCACGCGCTGCTGCTGGCCCACCGAGAGCTGCAGCGCCTGGCGCTTCCACAGCGCGCGGTCCAGGCCCATCTGGTCGAGCAGGTGCTCGGCCTCGTCGCGCGAGCTGCCGTTGCGCGCAGCCTGAGCCTCGCGCCGAGCCGAGAAACGGCAGGGCAGCAGCACGTTGTCGAGCACGCTCAGGTAGGGCAGCAGGTTGAACTGCTGAAAGATGTAGCCCACGTGCGCCACGCGGGCGCGGTCGCGCTGCGTGCCCGAGAGCTTGGCCCAGTCGTGGCCCAGCAGCGTGACGCGGCCTTCGTCGGCCACCAGCACGCCGGCCAGCAGCGACAGCAGCGTGCTCTTGCCGCAGCCGCTCGGGCCGTGCAGGAACACGGATTCACCCGCCGTGATGCGCAGGGCCTCGATGTCGATGCAGGGTGTCTTCACGCCGGGCCAGGTGAAGCGCAGGGCGTCGGCGGCGAGCACGACGCGCAAGTGCGTGGTCTCGGCCTGCGGGAGGGTGCTCACGCTGTCACTTGCCCAGCGTCAGGCGGGAAGGCTGCGCCGCCTGCGCGCCGCTCGGGCGCTTCAGCTGGCGCTTGAACTGGCCTTGCGCAGTGGCGATCTGCACGTCGATCTGGCGTGCGCCCTTGAAGGCCGAGAACAGGTTCAGGTCGATGAACTTCGCGGCGGCGGCCTGGGTGCAGTTGAAGGAGAAAGAGGCGTCGAGGTCGGCGTGCCCGCTCGATTCGGCGGGGTCGGGGTTGCCCAGGCCGAGCGCGCCGGAGCGCAGGTCGACGGGGCCGAGCTTGCAGTTGGCGGCGGGGTCGATGGTGAAGAGCTTGTCGGCCGCGCGCAGCTGGGCGATGGCGGCTTCGACGGTCTTCTTCTCGGCGTCGGTCTTGGGCGCGCGTTCGAAGCCGACGATGTTGTCCAGCGGCGATTCCATGGCGATCACGATGGTGGGCCCGTCGATGGCCACGTCGAGCTTGAGCTGGCCGTGCACATGCGCGTGCTGTTGCTGGGCCTGTGCGGGAAGGGCTGCGGCCGCGAACAGCGCGGCGGCGGTCAGTGCGAAGCCGGAGGACGTGCGTCGAAGTCGGGTGTGCAGGGTGTGCATCATGGTTCTGCGCCTTGCCGGGTCGGCAGCCCCGGCGTGTTGCTCCATTCGCTCCAGCTGCCGGCATAGAGCGCGGTCGTCCCGAACCCCGCGATCTGCATCGCGAGCAGGTTGGGCACGGCGCTCACGCCGCTGCCGCACTGGTGGACGACGGTCGCCGCGTCGCGCCCCGCGAGCAGCGCTTCGAACTCGGCGCGCAGTTGCGCGGCGGGCTTGAACTTGCCGTCGGGACCGATGTTGTCGGCGAAGGGCCGGTTCAGGGCCCCGGGGATGTGACCCGCGATCGGGTCCAGAGGTTCCACCTCGCCGCGGTAACGTGCACCGGCACGCGCGTCGATCAGGTTCTGGTCAGGCTGGCCGAGCCGGCGCACCACGGTGTCGGTGGTCACGAGCCTGGCGATCGGCTCGCCCTGTACGAAATTCGACTGGAAGCGCGCGGGCTCTTCGCGGTCGGTCACTTCGCCGCCCGCGGCCTGCCAGGCCTGCAGGCCGCCGTCGAGCACGGCCACGGCGTCGTGGCCCATCCACTTGAGCATCCACCACAGGCGCCCGCAGTAGTTGGCGCCGTTGCGGTCGTACACCACGGCCTGCATCGTGTTGGAGAAGCCCACGGACGAGAGCCAGGCCGCGAACTTCTCGCGGCTGGGCAGCGGATGGCGCCCGCCCGAGGCGGGCACGCCGTCGTCCTGCGCCACCACCACGTCGCCGCGCGCGCCGGGCAGGCCGTGCTTGGCGCTGAGGTCGGTGTCCAGGTTGGCGTACTGCGCGCCCGGGATGTGCGCGGCGGCGTACAGCTGTGCGCCGGCCTCGGGCTTCATGAGGTCGAAGCTGCAGTCGAACACCATGAGGGGCGAGTCGCCCTCGCGCAGCTGCCTGAGTTGTTCGACGGAGATGAGGGTGGTGTACATGGCGGGAGCTCCTTCGAAAAATGGTTCGGCGATGGGTGCCGTGGCTGCTGCGTTCAGTGTTCCTCGGCCGGCGCCTTCGGCACGGCCCGCTGGCGCAGCACGGTGGCCGCGATGCCGCTGGCGATGATCAGCGCCATGCCGGCCCAGCCGGCGGCGTCGATGCGGTCGTCGAACAGCACCACGCTGTAGAAGGCCGCGAACACGATGCCCGAATATTGCAGATTCGCCACCACCAGTGTGCCGGCCTGGGTCTTGGCGGTGGCGTAGGCGCGGGTCATGCACAGCTGTCCGAGGGCGGCCAGCAGGCCGATCGGCAGCAGCCACAGCGCATGCTGCCACGTCCACGAGCTGCCGCCCGAAAACCCGGTCGCGGCCGTGGCGAAGGCGCCGGCCACGGCCGAGCCGACCGCGAAATAGAAGACCGTGCGCAGCTCGGGCTCGCCGATGCGCGACAGCGCCACCACCTGCATGTAGGCAAAGGCGGCCGTGACGCCCGACAGCAGGCCCAGCATGCCCGCGAAACCGTCGCCACCGCCCACCGTGGGCTTGAGCATGAGCACCACGCCGGCAAAGCCCGCGAGCACCGTCATCACCAGCGGGCCCTGCAGCGGCGGGCGCTCGATGCGGCCGTCGCGCCCGGGCACCGGCACCCAGGCCAGCAGCGCGCCGCCGACCAGGAAGGCCGCGACCCACACGCTGCTCATGTAGTTGAGCGTGACGGCCGTGGCCAGCGGCATGTGGGCGATGGCGTAGAACCATGCGCCCAGCGACACCACGCCGATGGTGCTGCGCCAGGCGTGCATGCCGGGGTACTTGGTGGCGAGCGAGGTGCCGCGGTTGCGCGCCAGCAGCCAGAGAAACACGATGCCGATGAGGCCGCGCCCCAGGACCATCTCACCGCTGTTGAACCATTCGGAGGCCACCTTCACGACCACGCTCATGGTGGCGAACAGAAAGGCCCCGAGCACCATCCACAGCGCTTGCATCGATTGACATCCAGATCAGAAAAAAGAAAGCCCCGGCGGGTGCGGGGCGGGGCGGCGTTCAGGCGCGTGGTTGTTGCATCGCGTTGCGGTACCACTCGTGGAACTGCTGCATGCCGTCTTCCATGGGGCTCTGGTAGGGGCCGGTCTCGTTGTCGCCGCGCAGCATGAGCGCGCGGCGCCCGGCATCCATGCGCTCGGCGATCTCGTCGTCTTCCACGCAGGTTTCCATGTAGGCGGCCTGCTGGGCCTCGACGAACTCGCGCTCGAAGGCGACGATTTCCTCGGGGTAGAAGAACTCGACCATGTTGAGCGTCCTGGTCGGGCTCACCGGGTGCAGCGTCGACACGGTGAGCACGTGCGGGTACCACTCGATCATCACGTGCGGGTAGTAGGTGAGCCAGATCGCGCCGTACTTCGGCGGCTTGCCGTCGCGGTACTTGAGCAGCTGCTCCTGCCACTTCTGGTAGACCGGGCTGCCCGCGCGGCCCAGGCGGTTGGCCACGCCCACCGTCTGCACCGAGAACTCGGGCTTGAACTCCCAGCGCAGGTCGTCGCAGGTGACGAAGCTGCCCAGGCCGGGATGGAACGGGCCGACGTGGTAGTCCTCGAGGTAGACCTCGATGAAGGTCTTCCAGTTGTAGTTGCACTCGTGCAGCTCGACGCGGTCGAGCGCGTAGCCCGAGAAGTCGAGGTCGGCCTGCGGGCCCAGGCCCGCCATGTCGGCCGCCACGTCACGGCCGCTGCCGTCGGCGTTCTTCTCGAACAGAAGACCGTTCCATTCGGTGAGCGGGTAGTTGTGCAGGTTGAGGCACGGGTCCTGGTCGAAATGCGGGGCGCCGATCAGCGTGCCGGTGGTGCGGGCGTCTTTCGCTGCGTAGGTCCAGCGGTGCAGCGGGCAGACGATGTTGCCGCCGGTCTGGGCGTCGAGCTGGCCCCGGCCCTGCAGGATCAGGGCCTGGCGGTGGCGGCAGACGTTCGAGATGAGCTCCACGCCCTTGGGCGTGTGGACCAGCGCGCGGCCCTGGTGTTCCTGCGGCAGGGTGTGGAAGTCACCCGGCTCGGGCACGGCCAGTCGGTGCCCGACGTAGCGGGGCCCTCGCGCGAAAAGGTTCTGCATTTCGCGGGCGTACAGGGCCTCGTCGAAATACGCGGTAACTGGAAGTTGGCTCGCGGCCTGCTGCAGTTGAAGACTTAAATCAGACATGGAGGACCTGACCAAGCTCCCCACAGGGAGAAAAAAAGAAAAAACGGAAGGCGCCGTCTGCAAGGGTGACGGCCCGAAGAGGTGTGCCGGTGCGACCGGCGGGGGAAGCGGGGATTGTACCCGGGGGGCATTTTTGCGCCCGCCGGGTTTTTGCCTCGCATCCCCGGGCGTCATACAGGGTGTTGCAAAGGGCTGCGCGCACGTGCGCGGGCTGCCCGGCGGTTCGTTGCGCCCCGCCCTAAAATGTTCCGTTTCATCCACGATTCGTTGCATGCCCAAGGTGCCTTCTCCTTCCACGACCAGCCCGGCGGCCACGCCCGACACCGGGCCGTTGCCCGCCAGCTACGAAGCCGGGCTCCAGGAACTGGAACAACTGGTTGCAGAACTCGAATCGGGCCAGCTGCCGCTGGACCAGCTGCTGGGCAGCTACCAGCGCGGCGCCGCACTGCTCGGCTTCTGCCGCGACAAGCTGCAGGCGGTCGAGGACCAGATCAAGGTGCTCGACGCAGGCAGCCTCAAGCCCTGGACGGCCGAATGAGCGCCGTCCCGATGACTTCCACCGCCACCACCCCCTGGGACGCGAAGACGCTGGCCGGCTGGGCCGAGCCCCATCTGGCCACGGTCGAAGCGGCGCTGTCGCGCTGGGTCGGCGTCGATGCGCCGGTGCTGCTGGGCGACGCCATGCGCTATGCCGTGCTCGACGGCGGCAAGCGGCTGCGGCCGTTGCTGGTGCTCGCGGCCAATGAAGCGGTCGGCGGCAACGCCCACGCCGCGCTGCGAGCGGCCTGCGCCACCGAACTCATCCACGCCTATTCGCTGGTGCACGACGACCTGCCGTGCATGGACAACGACGTGCTGCGCCGCGGCAAGCCCACCGTGCACGTGAAGTTCGGCGAAGCCGACGCATTGCTCGCGGGCGACGCGCTGCAGGCGCTGGCCTTCGAGCTGCTCGCGCCCGAGGGCGACGAGGTGCCCGCGGCCATGCAGGCCCTGCTGTGCCGCCTGCTGGCGCGCGCCGCCGGCAGCCAGGGCATGGCCGGCGGCCAGGCCATCGACCTGGCCAGCGTCGGCATCGCACTGAACGAAACCCAGCTGCGCGAAATGCACCGCCTGAAGACCGGCGCGCTGCTGCAGGGCAGCGTCGAGATGGGCGCCGCCTGCGGCACCGTGTCGCCGGCCGCGCTGGCGGCGCTGCGCGACTACGGCGCCGCCATCGGCCTGGCGTTCCAGGTGGTCGACGACATCCTCGACGTCACCGCCGACTCGCAAACCCTGGGCAAGACCGCCGGCAAGGACGCCGCGGCCGACAAGCCCACCTACGTGTCGCTGCTCGGCCTGGACGGTGCGCGCGCGCAGGCGAGCCAGCTTCTTGCCGACGCCATCGCCGCACTGAACAAGAGCGGCCTGGCCGACACCTCGGCACTGCGCGCCCTGGCCCATATGGTGGTCGACCGCGACCGCTGAGAAGAAAAAAGAACCCACCTCCATGGCTCCGCTGCTTCCCACTCTCCACGACCCTTCGCCGATCCGCCAGTACGACCGGGCCCAGCTCAAGCAGCTGTCCGACGAGGTGCGCGCCTGCGTGCTCGACAACGTCTCGCGCACCGGCGGCCACCTGAGCTCCAACCTCGGCACGGTCGAGCTGACGGTGGCGCTGCACCATGTGTTCAACACGCCGCACGACCGGCTGGTGTGGGACGTGGGCCACCAGACCTACCCGCACAAGATCCTCACGGGCCGGCGCGAGCGCATGCCCACGCTGCGCCAGCTCGGCGGCATCTCGGGCTTTCCGCAGCGCACCGAGAGCGAGTACGACACCTTCGGCACCGCCCACTCGTCGACCAGCATCTCGGCCGCGCTCGGCATGGCCATGGCCGCCAAGCAGAAGGGCGAGAAGCGCCATGCAGTGGCCATCATCGGCGACGGCGCGCTCACGGCCGGCATGGCCTTCGAGGCGCTCAACAACGCGGGCGTGTGCGACTGCAAGCTGCTGGTCATCCTGAACGACAACGACATGTCGATCAGCCCGCCGGTGGGCGCGCTCAACCGCTACCTCGCGCAGCTCATGAGCGGCAACTTCTACGCCGCCGCCAAGAGCGTCGGCAAGAGCGTGCTGCGCAATGCGCCGCCGCTGTTCGAGCTGGCCAAGCGGCTGGAGCAGCATGCCAAGGGCATGGTCGTGCCGGCCACGCTGTTCGAGCAGTTCGGCTTCAACTACGTCGGCCCCATCGACGGCCACGACATCGACTCGCTGGTGCCCACGCTCGAGAACCTCAAGCACCTGGACGGCCCGCAGTTCCTGCACGTGGTCACGAAGAAGGGGCAGGGCTACAAGCTCGCTGAGGCCGACCCGGTGGCCTACCACGGCCCGGGCAAGTTCGATCCGCAGGTGGGGCTGGTCAAGTCGACCACGGCGGCCAAGCAGACCTTCACGCAGGTTTTCGGCCAGTGGCTGTGCGACACGGCCGCGCACGACGGCCGCCTCGTGGGCATCACGCCCGCGATGCGCGAAGGCTCGGGGCTCGTGGAGTTCGAAAAGCGTTTTCCCGACCGCTACTACGACGTCGGCATCGCCGAGCAGCACGCGGTCACGTTCGCGGCCGGCCTGGCCTGCGAGGGCCTGAAGCCCGTGGTGGCGATCTACTCGACCTTCCTGCAGCGCGCCTACGACCAGCTGATCCACGATGTGGCGATCCAGAACCTGCCCGTGGTGTTCGCGCTCGACCGCGCGGGCCTCGTGGGCGCCGACGGCGCGACGCATGCAGGCGCGTACGACATCCCGTTCCTGCGCTGCATTCCCAACATGAGCATCGCCTGCCCGGCCGACGAGCGCGAGTGCCGCCAGCTGCTGACGAGCGCCTACGAGCAGAACCACCCCGTGGCCGTGCGCTACCCGCGCGGCGCGGGCGCCGGCACCACGCCGCACCTCACGCTCGACGCGCTGCCCTTCGGCAAGGGCGAAGTCCGCCGCGAAGGCCAGCGCATCGCCATCCTCGCGTTCGGCACCTTGCTGTACCCGGCGCTCACCGCGGCCGAGTCGCTCGATGCCACCGTGGTCAACATGCGCTGGGCCAAGCCGCTGGACGTCGAGTTGCTGCTGCAGGTGGCGGGCACGCACGACGCGCTCGTCACGCTCGAAGAGGGCGCCATCATGGGCGGCGCGGGCAGTGCGGTGGTCGAGGCCCTGCAGGCCGCGGGCGTCCAGAAGCCGGTGCTGCAGCTGGGCCTGCCCGACCGCTTCATCGAGCACGGCGATCCGGCCAAGCTGCTCGCATCGATCGGCCTCGATGCCGACGGCATCGCCGCCGCGATCAAGAAACGCTTCGTTTGACAAGAGGTCGCAGGGTAAACCCCCGCCGGCCACCTGTAAGCGCGTTTTTACAATCAAAAGGACTCACAAAAGTCCCTGACGCGGTCACAAGCCGCGTTTTGTTTTTTCCAAAGCACTCGGAGTGAATTCAATGGATCGTCGTTCCCTCATCAAAAACGCCGGCATCGCGGGCGTTCTGGCTGCCGGCATCGCGCCCGCGGTTCACGCGCAAGCCACCGTTCGCTGGCGTCTCGCATCGAGCTTTCCCAAGTCGCTGGACACCATCTTCGGCACCGCCGAGGTGTTCTCGAAGAGCGTGAGCGACATGACGGGCGGCAAGTTCCAGATCTCCGTGCATGCGGGCGGCGAGCTGATGCCCGCCTTCGGCGTGGTCGACGGCATCCAGAGCGGCGCGGTCGAAATGGCGCACACGGCGCCTTACTACTTCTACGGCAAGGACCCGACCTTCTGCCTGGGTTGCGCCGTGCCCTTCGGCATGAACACCCGCCAGCAGAACGCCTGGATGTACGAAGGCAACGGCCTGAAGCTGATGCGCGCCTTCTACGCCAAGTACAACATCATCAACCTGCCGGGCGGCAACACGGGCGCGCAGATGGGCGGCTGGTTCCGCAAGGAAATCAAGTCGGTCGCCGACCTGAAGGGCCTGAAGTTCCGCACCAACCCGTTCGCCGGCAAGGTGCTCGAGCCCTTCGGCGTGATCCCGCAATCGATCCCCGGCGCCGACCTGTACCCCGCGCTCGAAAAGGGCACGCTCGACGGTCTCGAATGGGTCGGCCCGTACGACGACCAGAAGCTGGGCTTCAACAAGATCGCCCCGTTCTACTACTACCCCGGCTGGTGGGAAGGCGGCCCCGAGCTCGACTTCTACATCAACACCAAGGCATGGGAAGGCCTGTCGGCCGATTTCAAGGCCGTGGTCGAAGCGGCTGCCGCGCACGCCAACATCACGATGACGGCCAAGTACGACGCCAAGAACCCGATCGCGCTCAAGCAGCTCGTGGGCTCGGGCACCAAGCTGCGTCCGTTCTCGCAGGACGTGATGAACGCCGCCTTCAAGTCGGCCCAGCAGATCTACTCGGACCTGAACAACAGCAACCCCGAGTGGAAGAAGATCTACAGCGACTGGTCCAAGTTCCTGGCCGACCAGAACGCCTGGTTCCGCTACACCGAAGGCACCTTCGACCGCTTCATGCAACAGCAGAAGCTGTAAGGCACGCGGCGCCGCAACCCGGCGCCTCGCACCTCACAAGAAAAAAGCCCCGCCGGTTTCGGCGGGGCTTTTTTCATTTGGACGCGGGGTCGGGCTCGGGGGAGGGCGGTGGCGCGGAGGGCAGCGTGCGCATCGCCACCTGTTCGCCGAACGCGATCAGCACCTGCGGATCGTAGGCATGGAACCAGGTGATGCCGCCGAAGCGCCGGCGCACCAGCAGGCGCGGCGCGATCACGCGCTCGAGCATGCGGATGTGCACCAGCTTGAGCTGCGCCACGTCCTGCGCGCTCACGCGCTTGTTCCACAGCCAGGTCTGCGTCAGCACGTCGCCTTCGAGGCGGGTGCGGCTGTAGACGATCCAGTAGCCGACCCAGATCACGCACAGGCCCGCCACGCCGAAGACGAACAGGCTGGTGGCCGACCAGCTGGTGGTGCGCAGCGACGGCAGGCTCCACAGCGCGAAGGCGAAGAGATCGACCACCAGCACCACCGCCAGCGTGCGCAGCAGCGGCGGGAAGGCGGCGCTTTCGAGCGGGCCGCCTTCTGTCGTTGCGGGGTGGTCGTTCGGGGCGTCGCCGGGGCGGGCGTCGCTCACGGCTTGGAGGCTTCGCCCGCCGCCGGGGCTGCCGGCGCCGGCGTTTCCTCGGGCGTCTTCTGGTTGCCGAACGGGTCTTCCATGTTCACGCCGTTGTCGGTGGCGGGCGGCGCGTTCGGGTCGACCGGCATGTCGAGGTTGACCTTCTCGATGTCGACGACCTTTTCCTTCTCGAGGAACACGGTCACCGTCTGCGGGAAGAAGATCACGATGGCCACCAGCAGCAGCTGCATCACCACCCAGGGCACGGCGCCCAGGTAGATGTCGCGCGACTCCACCTTCTTGGGCAGCGCCCCGTTCTTGAACAGGGTGTCGGCGATGCCCCGTAAATAGAACAGCGCGAAGCCGAAGGGCGGGTGCATGAACGAGGTCTGCATGTTCACGCACAGCAGCACGCCGAACCAGACCATGTCGATGCCCAGCTTGTGGGCCACGGGGCCCAGCAGCGGCAGGATGATGAAGGCGATCTCGAAGAAGTCGAGGAAGAACGCCAGGAAGAACACGAAGATGTTGACCGCGATCAGGAAGCCGATCTGGCCGCCCGGCAGGCCCGAGAGCATGTGCTCGATCCACTTGGCGCCGTCCACGCCCTGGAACACCAGCGAGAACACGCGCGAGCCGATCAGGATGAACACCACCATCGCCGTGAGGCGCATGGTGCCTTCCATCGCGTCCTTCATCAGCGCCCAGTTCAGTCGGCGGTGAATGAGCGCCAGCACCAGCGCTCCCACCGCGCCCATGGCGCCGGCCTCGGTCGGCGTGGCGATGGCCTTGTCCATGAAGGGCAGGCCGCCCATCGAGCCGAGCACCGCGAAGATCAGGATGGCCGAGGGAATGATGCCGCGCAGGCACTTGCCCCACAGCGCCCAGCCGTGCAGCGTGCGCGCCGTGGCGGGCAGGCCGGGCACGTAGTGCGGGCGGATGCGCGAGACCAGGAAGGTGTAGATCGCGAAGATCACCACCTGCAGGATCGACGGACCCCAGGCGCCCTTGTACATCTGGCCGACGTCGGTGCCGAGCTGGTCGGCCATGACGATCAGCACCAGCGAGGGCGGCACCAGCTGCGTGATGGTTCCCGAGGCGGCGAGCACGCCGGTCGAGTAGCGCATGTTGTAGCCGTAGCGCATCATGACTGGCAGCGAGATCATCGCCATCGCGATCACCTGGCCGGCCACCGTGCCGGTGATGGCGCCGAGGATGAAGCCCACGATGATCACCGAGTAGCCCAGGCCGCCGCGGATCGGGCCGAAGAGCTGGCCCATCGAGTCGAGCATGTCCTCGGCGAGCCCGCATTTTTCTAACACCGCTCCCATGAGCGTGAAGAACGGAATGGCCAGCAGCGTCTCGTTCGACAGGATGCCGAACACGTTGAGCGGCAGGTTGGCCATGAAGCCGGCCGGGAACCAGCCCATCTCGATGGCGAAGAAGCCGCAGATCAGGCCGAGGGCCGAGAGCGAAAACGCGACCGGAAACCCGATCAGCATGATCACCACGAGCCCCGCGAACATGATCGGGGCGAAATTTTCCATGTGCATGATGTCTACTTGTCCTGCGGTGCGGGCGGTGTCGGGGCGGTCTGGCGAAGCGCGACGAACGCCATCACTGCACCGGCTTCTCGTAGTGCGTGTTCATCTCGATCAGTCCGCGCAGGTAGGCGATGCGCTTGATGATCTCGGCGACACCTTGCAGGAACATCGTGCAGAAACCCACGGGCATCAGCAGCGCGGCGGGCCAGCGGATCAGCCCGCCGATGTTGCCCGACATCTCGCCCGACACCCAGGTGTTCCAGAAGAACGGCCAGGTGAGATAGGTCAGCAGGCCCATCACCGGCAGCAGGAAGAAGGTCAGGCCGAACAGGTCGACATACACCGGTCCGTGGCCCTTGAGCTTGCCGTAGATGATGTCCACGCGCACGTGCTCGTTGAAGCGCAGCACCACCGGCGCACCGAGCATCACGGTGGCGGCGAACAGATACCACTGAATCTCGAGGAAGGCGTTGTTGCTGAAGTCGAAGCCGTACCGGACGAAGGCATTGGCGGCCGAGATGAGCGACGCGGCCAGAACGGCATAGCCGGCAAATTTGCCGAGTTTTTCGCTGACCCAGTCCATGACGGCCGCGAATTTGAGGAATACAGACAAGGGGTGTCTCCCGCGAAGCCCAAGGTGAAGCGCCGGCCCCTGGTGGGGGCTGCGCGCAAAGCCCGCAATGGTATCTCGGTGAACCTTAGTATTGCCTTGACACAAACTCGGGTTTACCCGGAATCCGCGTCGTCAGAGGGCCTGTCGGGCGGTCGCCATAATGGCCCATGTCTTCGAGCCCGCCGCCTTCGACGCCCTTTGGTGCGGCGAGCCCGCCCCTGTCGATCGACTCCCCCGACATGCGCCGCGCCGGCCGCGACCTGCTCTCGCTGGCCCTCATCGACGCCCGCAACCACACGCTGCACCTGCTGTCCCTGTTCGAACAGGCGCTGGGCGAAGCCATGCGCGTGCCGCCGCAGCCGGGCGTGGTGCCGCCGGTCTGGCTGGCGGGCCACATCGGCTGGTTCGCCGAATGGTGGATCGGGCGCAACACCCAGCGCGCCTTCGGCATCGACTGCCCCGTGCGGCCCACGCGGCTGGCCGCCATCGACCCCGACGCCGACGACTGGTGGAACCCTGCCCAGGGCGCGGCCGATCGCTGCTGGTCGCCCGACCTGCCGGGCCTGGGCCAGACCAAGGCCTACCTGCTCGAAACCCTCGAGAGCACGCTCGAGCTGCTCGAGAACGCCGCCGAGACCGATGCCGGCCTGTACTTCTACCGGCTCGCGCTCTTCCATGAAGACCTGCGCGGCGAACAGCTCGTGGTGCTGGCGCAGACGCTGGGCCTGCCGCTGAACATCGAGCAGCCGCCCACCGCCGTCACGCGCGAGCCGCTGCTGCTGCCGGCCACGCGCTGGGAGCTCGGCCTGCCCGAGCACAGCGGCTTCCTGTTCGCGCAAGAGGGCGCAGCGCACCGGGTCGACGTGCCCGAGTTCGAGATCGACGCCCAGCCCGTCACCTGGGACCAGTACATCGAGTTCGTCGACGACGGCGGCTACGACCGCGAGGAACTGTGGCACAGCGACGGCTGGCGCTGGCTCGCCGCGCAGACCGAAGGCCGGCGCGGGCCGCGCCATGTGGAGCAGATCGGCGTGTCGCGCAACGGCACGGGTGGCTCGGTGCTGCAGCAGCGCTTCGGCGTCACCGTGCGCGCGGCCGGGCACCACAGCGCCGTGCACCTGAGCTGGTGGGAGGCCGACGCCTGGGCGCGCTGGGCCGGCCGGCGCATCGCGACCGAGATCGAATGGGAAATCGCCGCCCACACGGCCGCGCGGCGGGGCTTTCGCTGGGCCGACGTGCACGAGTGGACGGCAGGCACGCTGCAGCCCTGGCCGGGCTTCCGGGCCGATCCGTGGAGCGCCGGTGGCGAGTTCGATCCGGTGGCCGCCTTCGGCCGCGCGCGCGTGCTGCGCGGCGCCTCGTTCGCGACCCGTGCGCGCCTGCGTTCGCCGCGCCGCCGCGGCTTTGCGCTGCCCGACAGCGACGACGGCTTCTTCGGCTTCCGCACCTGCGCGCTGTAGCCGCCTTCAGGGCCGCTCGCCGCCGGCTTCCGACGACAGCGGCGGCGCCACTTCCTCCAGCGGCTTGCGCTCCGCATCGGCCGCATGGCGCAACGCCAGCAGCCCCGCGACGATGACCAGCACGGCGCCGATCAGGTAGCCCACCATCACCGCGCCGCGGCTGCCGGTCTCGATCAGCATCCCGAACAGCACCGGCGCCGCGAAGCCGCCCGCGCCCATGCCGATGGCGTAGAAGATCGCGATGGCCATGGCGCGCATCTCCAGCGGGAACACCTCGCTCACCGTCAGGTAGGCCGAGCTGGCCGCGGCCGACGCAAGAAAGAAAACTGCCGACCAGCACAGCGCCTGGCTGCGCGCGTCGAGCCAGCCCTGCATGAAGGCCCAGCCCGTGAGCGCCAGGCCCACGCCGGCCAGCACATAGGTCAGCGCGATCATCTTGCGTCGGCCCACGCTGTCGAACAGCGGACCCAGCAGCAGCGGCCCGAGCACGTTGCCCAGCGCGAACGGAAAGATGTACAGCGCCACGCGGCCTTCGGCCACGCCGTAGAAGCGCGTGAGCACCAGCGCGTAGGTGAAGAAGATCGCGTTGTAGAAAAAGGCCTGCGACACCATCAGCGCCGTCGCCACCACGCTGCGCGCCGGGTAGCGCCGCAGCAGCACGCGCGCCACCTCGCGCATCGGCGGGCTGTTCTGGCGCGCGGCGGTGTACACGACGTGGCCTTGCGCGGTGGGCAGCGGGCCGTGCTGCACTTCGACTTCGCGCTCAATGTCCGCGACGATGCGCTCGGCCTCATCCGCGCGTCCGTGCGCGATGAGCCAGCGCGGGCTCTCGGGCACATGGCGCCGCACCAGCAGGATGGCCACCGCCAGCACCGCGCCCAGCGCAAAGCCCGCGCGCCAGCCCCACACCGGGCCGATCACGCGCGCGTCGAGCAGCACCAGGCTCAGCGCCGCGCCGAGCGCCGCACCGATCCAGAAGCTGCCGTTGATCGCGAGGTTGACGCGCCCGCGCACGCGCGCCGGAATGAGTTCGTCGATGGCCGAGTTGATGGCCGCGTACTCGCCGCCGATGCCCAGCCCGGTGACGAAGCGGCACAGCGCAAAGAAGGCGAAGTTGGGGGAGAAGGCCGTGGCCAGCGTGCCCAGCGTGTAGACCACCAGCGTGAGCAGGAAGAGCTTCTTGCGCCCCAGCCGGTCGGTGAGCCGCCCGAACACCAGCGCGCCGATCACCGCGCCTGCGATGTAGATCGAGCCCGACCAGCCGATCTCTGCGGCCGTGAGTCCGAGCGTGTCGGGCCGCTCCAGCACCGCGCCGATGGAGCCCACCAGCGTGACCTCGAGGCCGTCGAGGATCCAGGCCACGCCCAGCGCGATCACCACGCGCCAGTGCCAGCGCGACCACGGCAGGCGGTCCAGGCGGGCAGGGATGTCGCTGCGCAGAACCGTCATGCGGGGCATTATGCGAAGCGCATCACCCCCGCGTTGTAGGACCGGCGCTGCAATGCGCCGGTCTGCTCACAGGTGCTTCAGGCCGCGACGGCCGCGGTCACCTGCCGGATGCCCATGGCTTTCAGCGTGTCGGCAATGGCCGCCACCGCGCCCGGGATGCCCGCGTCGCCGAAGTGCCCCATGCAGCCCACGCGGAAGGTCTCGACCTGCGTCAGCTTGCCGGGGTAGAGGATGTAGCCGCGCTTCTTCACCTCCTGGTAGAAGGTCTTGAAGTCGTAGTTGGCATCGTCCGGCGCATGGAAGGTGACGATGATCGGCGCCTGGATGGCCGGGTCGAGAAAGGGCCGGAAGCCCAGCGTGGCGAGGCCGTCGACCAGCGCCTTGCAGTTGCGCGTGTAGCGCCCGCCACGCGCGGGCAGGCCGCCTTCCTCGATGTACTGCGCAATGGCGGTGTCGAGCGCGGCCACCACGTGCGTGGGCGGCGTGAAGCGCCACTGCGTGGTCTTCTCCATGTAGACCCATTGGTCGTACAGGTCCATGCTCAGCGAGTGGCAGTTGCCTTCGCACTTTTCGAGCGTGCTGCGCTTGATGACCACGAAGCCCATGCCCGGCACGCCTTCGAGGCACTTGCCCGAGGCAGCGACCACGGCGTCGAAGGGCGTCTTGCGCGCGTCGATCTCCAGCGCGCCGAAGGAGCTCATCGCATCGATGATCAGGCCGCGCCCGTGCTTGGCGACCACCAGCGCGATCTCATGCAGCGGGTTGAGCACGCCGGCGCCGGTTTCGCAGTGCACCACCGCGACGTGGGTGATGCTGGGGTCGGCTGCGAGCGCACGGTCGACGTCGGCGGGCGAGACCTGCTTTTCTTCGGTGTAGTCGATGGTGGTGAGCTTGCGGCCGAGCACCTTGCAGATCTTGGCCAGGCGCTGGCAGTAGGCGCCGTTGCTCGGCACCAGCACATGGCCGTTGCGCGGCACGATCGTGCCGATGGCCGCTTCGACCGAGAAGGTGCCGCTGCCTTGCAGGGGCACGCATTCGTGCGTGCCCGTGCCGTGCACGATGTTGAGCACCTCCTTGCGGATGCGCGCCGTGATCTGGTTGAAGTCGGCGTCCCATGAGCCCCAGTCGCGCAGCATCGCTTGGCGGGTGCGGTCCGAGGTGGTCAGGGGGCCGGGCGTGAGCAGGATGGGGTGGGCGGCTTGACTCATGGTGTCTCCAGGCAGGGAAAGGGAATGAGGGGCGAGAGGTGGGGTGTTCGTTCAGCCACGGGCGAGGTTGCGCCAGGCCTGCGTGCGTGCGAGCAGCACGCGGGTGAGCAGTGCGTAGGCGATGCACACCAGCGTCGAGGTGACGACGATCAGGCTGGCCAGCGCGGCGGCCGGGCCGATGTCGCCGGCGTCGTCCAGGTGCATGATCGCGACCGACGCGAGGATGGTCTCCGGCGTGTACAGGAAGATGGCGCACGACAGGCTGGCCATCGACACCACGAAGAAGTAGCGCCCGATGTCCAGGATGGCCGGCAGGCACACCGGCACCGTCACGCGCAGGAAGGTCTTGAAGAACGGCACCTTGAGCGACGCCGACACGGCCTCGAACTCGTTGTCGATCTGCTTGAGCGCCGTCACCGCCGTGAGGTGGCTCGAGGTGTAGTAGTGCACCACCATCGAGATGACCAGGATCGCCATCGTCTGGTACAGGAAGTTCAGCGGGTTGGCCGGATGGTTGAAGAACATCACGTAGCCCAGGCCGAGCACCAGGCCCGGCACCGCCATCGACAGCACCGCCATCAGGTGCATGCCCTTGCGCATGAGGCCCAGGTTGCGCGTCTTCTCGATCAGGTAGGCGCCCACGAACACGATGAGCGAGCCCGCCACCGCGGTGACCATGGCCACCAGCAGGCTGTTGCCGTAGGCGGCCGCCATGTCGCTTTCCACCAGCACGAAATGGTAGTGCTTGAGCGTGAACGACAGGTCGTACGGCCACAGCGAGATCGCCGAGGTGTAGATCGCCATGCCGATGGTGGCCAGCAGCAGGCTGCAGACCACGGTGCAGAACAGCGTGAGCAGCGCATCGGCCACCTTGCGGGGCTTGGGGGTGTAGGGCACCGAGCGCGCCGTGAGCTGCGCCTTCAGCTTGCGCCGCACCACGTAGTCGATCACGAAGGAAATGATCGACGGAATGAGCAGCAGCATGCCCACCACCGCGCCGATGGAGAAGTTGTGCTGGCCGACCACCTGCTTGAACACGTCGACCGACAGCACGTTGAAGTTGCCGCCGATGACCTTGGGCGCGCCGAAGTCGCTCACCACGTAAGTGAAGACCACGGTGGCCGCGCTGATCAGGCCGTACTTGCACGAGGGCAGGGTGATCGTCATGAACTGGCGCAGGGGCCGCGTGCGCAGGGCCGTGGCCGCCTCGTACAGCCGGCCGTCGGCCAGCGACAGCGCGGTGACCAGGATCATCAGCGCGTGCGGGAAGGTGTTGTAGACCTCGGCCAGGATGATGCCGGGCGCGCCGTAGATCGAGGCGCCGCCCAGCAGGAACTTGAGTGCGCCCTGGTTGCCGAACCACTGCACGAACGAAATGGCCGACAGCAGCGAGGGCGCGAGCAGTGGAATGAGCGCGATGAGCCGGAACACCGCCTTCAGCGGCGCCGGCATGCGGCTGCGTGTGAGCGCGTAGGCGAACACGAAGGCCGTGGGCACCGAGATCATCACCACCGCGGCCGACACCCACACCGAGTTCCAGGCCGCGCGCAGCAGGCTCGGCGTCTGGAAGTAGGTGATGAAGTGGGCCAGGCCGACGAAGCGGCCGTTCTTGTCCTGCACCGCGTGGGCCAGGATGGTCAAGAGCGGCGCGATGAGGAACACGAACAGCATCGCCATCACCACGAACAGGATGGCGCGCGCGATGGTCTCGTCGCGGCTCCAGCGCAGGGCGGGGCGTGCAGCGGGCGCGAGCCGGGGATGTGCCAGCGTGTTCATGGCTTCGATGTGCGCGCGGCAAAGGCGCGGATGCGGTTGGCGCGCAGCGCGATGTCGATCGTGTTGCCTTCGCGGATGTCCAGGTCGTGCAGCTGGTTCAGCGAGAAGTGCAGGCCCAGCGTCTGGCCGTGCAGCGCGTCGGCCGTCACTTCGGCAATGCACAGGCCGCCCAGGAACTCGACCTTCGTGACCTTGGCCTGCAGGCGGTTCGGCGTGTCCTCGCGCAGGTGCTCCACCGCGCGGTCTTCGGGCCGCAGGTACAGGTTGACCGCGTCGCCGGGCTCGAAGGCGCCGTCGCAGGCGTCGCACTGCAGCTCCATGTCGCCGACCTGGAAGCGCTGGTTGCCCAGCGCCATCGCGCGCAGCACGTTGACCTTGCCCACGAAGTCGGCCACGAAGGGCGTGGCCGGCTGTTCGTAGATTTCCATCGGCGTGCCGACCTGCTCGATCACGCCGTGGTTCATCACCACGATGCGGTCGGCCATCGAGAGCGCTTCTTCCTGGTCGTGCGTGACCATGATGGTCGTGATGCCGACCTGCTTCTGCAGCCGGCGGATCTCGCCGCGCAGGCGGATGCGCTCCAGCGCGTCGAGCGCCGACAGCGGCTCGTCCAGCAGCAGCAGGCCGGGCCGCGTGGCCAGCGCGCGGGCCAGGGCCACGCGCTGTTGCTGGCCGCCCGAGAGCTGGCTCGGGTACTTGGCGCCCGAGGTCGGCAGGCCGACCAGCTTCAGCAGCTCGTCGACGCGCGCCTTGATCTCGCCCCGCTTCGCACGGCTGTTGACGAGGCCGTAGCCCACGTTCTCGGCGATCGACAGGTTGGGAAAGAGCGCGTACGACTGGAACACGATGCCGTAGTCGCGCTTGTCCGGCGAGAGCCACGAGACGTCCTTGCCGTTCTGCAGGATCTGCCCGGCGGTCTGCGTCTCCAGGCCCGCGATGATGCGCAGCAGCGTGGTCTTGCCGCAGCCCGAGGGGCCGAGAAAGCACAGCATCTCGCCCGGGTTCACGCGCAGGTGCACGTCGCGCAGCGCGCTGAAGGTCTCGAAGTCCTTGCGAACGCCGACGATCTCGAGGGCCGCGGGCGGGGCCGAGGTGGGAGTCAACTGGCTGGCGATGAAGCGGGTGTCGGTCATGTCCATTTTTCGCACTCGTCGTTGGAGGGCGTCACCAGCTGTGGCGGCACCCTTGAATTGAAAACCGGGGGATGCCGTCGGGCTTACTTGGGTTCGGCCTTGCCTTCGTAGCGCTTGCTCCATTCAGCGAGGATGCGTTCGCGGTTCTTGGCGGCCCAGTTCAGGTCGTTCTTGGCCAGCAGCTTCTCGTAGTTGTCCGGAATGCCTTCCAGCTTGGAGACCACGCCGGGGTAGGCGACCACGGCCCACCAGCGCGCGCTGATCTGGTTGGCTTCCTTGCTCGCCATCCAGTCGGCAAAGCGCTTGCCTTGCGCCAGCTTCGTGCTGGTCTTCATGAGGCTGGTGGCCTCGATGTCCCAGCCCAGGCCTTCCTTCGGAAAGATCAGGTCGACCGGCGCGCCCGACTTCTTCACCTGGTGCGCGCGGAACTCGAACGAGATGCCGATGGGGAACTCGCCCGCGCCCGCCTGCTTGCAGGGCTTGGAGCCCGAGTGCACGTACTGCGCGATGTTCTGGTGCAGCGCGTCCATGTACTTCCAGCCTTCGGCGTCGCCCATGTTCTGCAGCCAGTACGACACGTCGAGGTAGCCGGTGCCGCTGGAGGCGGGGTGCGGCATCGAGATCGTGCCCTTGTAGATGGGCTTGGTCAGGTCCTTCCAGCTCTCGGGCTTGGGCAGGCCGAGCTTCTTGGCCTCGACCGTGTTGAAGCAGATGGTGGCGGCCCACACGTCCATGCCGACCCAGGCGGGCGGGCGGGCGGCGTCGGAGTACGCGGGGTTCAGCTCCTTGAAGCCCTTGGGCTCATAAGGAAGCAGCATGCCTTCCTGCTGCAGCAGCGCCAGGCTGCTGGCGGCCAGGCCGGCCACCACGTCGGCCTGCGGGTTGGCCTTTTCGGCCAGCAGCTTGGCGGTGACGATGCCGGTGGAGTCGCGCACCCACTTCACCTCGATGTCGGGGTTGGCCTTCTCGAACGCGTCCTTGTAGAGCTTCATGGCGTCGGTCTCGAGCGCCGTGTAGACCAGGAGCGGCGTCTTTTGCGCCCACGCACTGCCGGACACGAGGCCGAGGGCCGCAACACACAGGGCGGCCGTGAGACGGCGCGTGCTTTGTTTCATCGTCATCTGTTTCTCCTGAAAGGCTGGCTGTCACTGAAGAAGGGTGAGGGCTGGCGCCGGCGCGAGGGTGGGCAACGCCATCCGGTGTTTGCAATGTAGGTTGCTGATTGATGACTGTCAATAAAAAATTGTTGACAGTTGACGATCCTTCGGGAAAATACGCCCCATGGTCACCAGCAATCACTCCGCCGCCCTCGCGTTCCTCCAATCCAGCTCGCTGCCGATGCTGATGCAGGAAGAAATCGAGCGTTTGATCATGACGGGCGAGCTCCCCGTGGGCAGCCGCATCAACGAGAGCGAGCTCTCGCAGCGCTTCAACACCAGCCGCGGCCCGATCCGCGAGGCGTTGCGCGCGCTGGAAGAGGCGGGTCTCGTGCGCAACGAGAAGAACCGCGGCGTCTTCGTGCGCGAGATCGCGTTCGAGGAGGCCGACGAGATCTACGAGCTGCGCGAGGCGCTGGAAGAAATCATCGGCCGGCGCGTGGCCCTGGCCATCCAGCCCGACGCCGTGGAGCGCCTGCGCGCCATGGTCGACGCCATGCGCTCGGCGGCCCAGGCGCAGGACGTGGAGCAGTACGCGCAGCTCAACCTGCAGTTCCACGAGATCCTGCTCGACACCGCCGGCAGCAAGAAGCTCACCGAGACCTACAAGCGGCTCGTCAAGGAGCTGCACCTTTTCAGAATGCGCGCGCTCGACAGCGGCGGCGGCCTGCGGGTCTCGGCCGACGAGCACAGCCACATCGTCGACGCCATTGCCAGCGGCAACCCCGACACGGCAGGGCGCGCATTGCGCGAACACGTGGCCGGCAGCCGCGCACGCATGCACAAAGCCTTCGGCCGCATCGACGCCGATGCGGCCACTTCCAGCAACACCACCGCTACCCCGAACCACCCACCCCAAAAGGAAGTCTGAAATGACACCGGAGACACTTGAAGTCAATGCCAGGAGCTATCGCTGGATGGCGCGTCCGATCGTGGTCGTGTGCGTGGACGGCTGCGAGCCGGCGTACCTCGACGCGGCCATCGAAGCCGGCGTGGCGCCCTACATCGCCCGCATGCGCAAGGATGGTGCCGACCTGCTCGCCAATTGCGTCGTGCCCTCGTTCACCAACCCCAACAACCTGTCGATCGTGACCGGCGCGCCGCCGGCGGTGCATGGCATCTGCGGCAACTACTTCTTCGACCGCGAGCTGGGCCAGGAAGTGATGATGAACGACCCCAAGTACCTGCGCGCCGGCACTGTGCTCGCGGCCTTCGCCGACGCGGGCGCCAAGCTTGCGGTGGTCACGGCCAAGGACAAGCTGCGCAAGCTGCTGGGCCACAAGATGAAAGGCATCTGCTTCTCATCGGAGAAGTCGGACCAGGTGACGATGGAAGAGAACGGCATCGACAACGTGCTCGACATGGTCGGCATGCCGGTGCCTTCGGTCTACAGCGCCGAACTCTCGGAGTTCGTGTTCGCCGCCGGCGTGAAGCTGATGGAATCGCAGCGTCCCGACCTGATGTACCTGTCGACCACCGACTACGTGCAGCACAAGGCCGCGCCGGGCAGCCCCGCGGCGAATGCCTTCTACCAAATGATGGACGGCTACCTCGCGCAACTCGATGCACTGGGCGCCACCATCGTGCTCACGGCCGACCACGGCATGAACGACAAGCACGGTGCCGACGGTTCGCCGAACGTCATCTACCTGCAGGACGTGCTCGACGGCTGGTACGGCGCCGAAAAGGCCCGCGTGATCCTACCGATCACCGACCCTTACGTCGTGCACCACGGCGCGCTCGGTTCCTTCGCCACCGTGTACGCGCCCGATGAAGCCAGCGTGCCGGGCTGGATCGAACGCATCAAGGGCATCCCGGGCATGGAACTCGTGCTCTCGCGCACCGAAGCCGCCAAGCGCTTCGAGCTGCCGCCAGACCGCATCGGCGACATCGTGGTGGTGAGCGAGCAGAGCACCGTCATCGGCACCGCCGCCAGCCGCCATGACCTGTCGGCGCTCGAAGTGCCGCTGCGCTCGCACGGCGGTGTCTCGGAGCAGAAGGTGCCCTTGATCTGCAACCGCCCGGTCGAAGGCATTGCCCCCGGCCGCCGGCTGCGCAACTTCGATGCGCTCGACCTCGCCCTGAACCACGCACGCTGACACCGCACGGAGCACCCATGAGCCAAGCCATCCTGAAGCCAGGCACCGTCCACCGCGAAGCGCTGCGCATCGCCGGCGAGAAAGTCCACCGCGACCGCACCATCGAGGTCACCTACCCGTACACCGGCGAGGTGATCGCCACCGTGCCCAAGGCCACGCTGGACGA
>NZ_JBXAMR010000003.1:455895-997186 GCF_058800845.1 Variovorax sp. GW822-FHT04E09 | reverse complement strand
GCGTCGAGGCGGCGGAAGAAGCCTGCCATCAAACCCAGCACGGTGCCGGCGATCACCGCGCCCAAGGCCGTGAGCGCCGCAATGGCCAGCGAGTAACGGGCACCGTGCACGATGCGCGAATACATGTCGCGCCCGAGTTCGTCGGTTCCGAGCAGGTGTTCGGCACTGGGCGCCTTCAGGCGCTGCAGCACCGCTGTGTCGTTGGGGTCGGCCGAGGCAACCAGCGGCGCGCCGATGGCCATGATGGCAATCACCAGAAGCACCAGGGCGGACACCATCACGATGCGGCGGTGCATCAGCTGGCGGAGCATTCGAGGCATGCGCATCGTTCAGACCTTCACGCGCGGATCGACGACGGCATACAGCAGGTCGATCGAGAAATTGATGAGCACGTAGATCGCGGCAATCACGAGCAGCGCCCCCTGGATGACCGGGTAGTCGCGCCGCAGCACGGCGTTGACCACCAAGTTGCCCACGCCGGGCAGGCCGAACACGGTCTCGGTGATGACGGCGCCGCCGATCATGAGTGCGACCGTGAGGCCGATCACCGTGACGATGGGCACCAATGCGTTGCGCAGCGCGTGCTTCAAGACGACGGTGCTCTCGCTCAGGCCTTTAGAACGTGCGGTGCGCACGTAGTCTTCGCCGAGCACGTCGAGCATCGAGGCGCGCGTGAAGCGGATGATGAGCGCGGAGTTCAGCAGGCCCAGCACGGTGGCCGGCAGCACCAGTGCATGCAGCCGTTCGGCGAAGGGCGCATCGGGCGCGCCGTAGCCCGACACCGGGAACCACCCGAAGGACACCGCGAAGATCTGGATCAGCACGATGCCCAGCCAGAAGCTGGGGATGCTGGCACCCAGCATCGCGATGCCGGTGAAGAACTGGTCGACCGCGCGGCCGCGGAACACGGCCGAGACGATGCCGCAGGGCACGCCGATGAGCGCGGCGATGGCCACCGCCAGCAGCGCCAGCAAGGTGGTGGGCTCGGCGCGCTCCCACAGTGCCTGCGTGACTGGGCGCTGCAGGAAGATCGAGGTGCCCAGGTTGCCCTGCAGCACTTCGCGCAGCCAGTAGCCGAACTGCACGGGCAGGGGTTTATCCAGCCCGTAGTCCTTCTGCACGCGGGCGATGTCGGCGGCGGTGGCCTGGTCGCCCAGCAGCACGGAGATGGGGTCGCCCGAGGCGGCGCGCGTGAGCACGAAGACCAGCACGGCCACCAGCGCCAGCACGATGAGCATGCCGGCGAAGCGCGAGGCAATGAAACGGAACAAGCGCGCCTCCTACTTGATCTTCACATTCCAGAAGAAGGGCCAGTTCGTGGGTTGGTAGTTGTCCAGTGCCGGGCTCTTGGCCGAGAGCGCGTTGAACTTGCCGACGCTGATGTACGGCACCTCGTCGTACACCACCTGCTGCACCTTGCCCCACAGTGCGCCGCGCTTGGCCGGGTCGCTCTCGGTGTTGAAGGCGCTGAGCGAGGCCTTCTTGGCAGGCGAGTCCCACCAGCCTGGTGCACCGTCGCCCAGTTGCGGTGGCGACAGCATGGGCTCGGGGAACAGCCCCGAATGGGTGATGAAGATTTCCCACAGCCGCGGGTCGTTGCGGCGCTGGGTGAGCGTGGCCCAGTCGACCACGTTGAGGTCGACCTTGAAGCCGGCGCGCTTGAGCTGCTCGGCCATCAAGAGCGACATGTTGTAGTGGAAGTCGTACTGGCGACTGGTCAGAACGCGGATGGGCTCGCCCTTGTAGCCGGCCTTGGCGGCGGCGTCTTTGGCCTTGGTGGCGTTGCGCTGGTTGTACTGGTCGGTGCCCGCCGCCGAGTAGAACGGCGAACTCTTGGGGAAGTGGTTCGCTTCCGCGATGAAGAAGCGCGTGTCGCCGAAGCCGGCCGCGAGCATCTCGCCCTGGCCCATCGCCGTCTGCAGGGCCTGGCGCACGGCCTGGCTGGCGAGCGGGCCTTCCTTGGTGTTGAAGACCACCAGCGGAAAACCGAAAGCGGGCGTGATGATCGGCAGCGTCTTGCCACTGGCCTTCTCCAGGCGCGGCAGCGCTTCCACCGGCAGCAGGTCGGCAAAGTCGTACTGGCCGGCCAGCGCGCCTTCGACGCGGGTGCTGGCGTTGGGCACGGGCACGAAGCGCAGCTCTTCAATGGCGGCTTCACGCTTGCCGCCATAGCCGCTCGCGGGCTCCTTGCGCGCGGCGTACTTGTCGAAGCGCGTGAGCAGCACGAACTGGTCGGGGCGGCGCTCCTTGAACTTGTAGGGGCCGGTGCCGACGAAGTCCTTCAGCGGCGAGGCCATCGATTCCTTGGCCATCATCGCGGCGGTGCCATTGCTGGGCAAAGCCAGTTGCGACAGCAGCGGCGCATACGGCGCCTTCAGCACGATCTCCACGCCCTGCGGGCCCTTGGCCTTGAGGCTCTCGATTTCCTTGCCTACGGCCTTGCCGCGCGGCGACTGGTCCATCCAGCGCTGCAGGCTGGCGACCACGTCGTCGGCCGTGAGCTCGCGCCCGTTGTGCAGCGCCACGCCCTTGCGCAGCGTGATGGCGTAGGTCTTGCCGTCTGCGGAGATCTTGGGCATCGTCTCGGCCAGCATCGGCACCACGTTCCACTTGGCGTCGAAGGTGTACAGCGTCTCGTACACGTGCTGCATGATGGTTCCGACCAGATCGGCCGTGGAGGCCATCGGGTCGAGCGTCTGCGGCTCGGCCACCATCGCCAGCGTGGCGAAGTTGCGCGGGCCCTGCGCATGCGCTTCATGGTGGGGCAGCGTGGTGCACAGCACCGCGAGCAGCGAAGCGCCCAGCAGGCTGCGCTTGGACAGGCGGGGCAGGCGCTGGACAACAAGACCGGCGTGAGACATGGGGTGTTCCTTCATGGGCGATCGGTGGGCAATGAATTCACTTTTTTCAGGCCCGAACTTTGAAGCACAACCTATGCCAAAACATCACCATTTACCCTGAGCAATGATCTAAATATTCGAACCCTCCCTTCGAAATTCAATGCCGTTCTCGCACGCATCCGCTGCTAGATTCCGGTCGAATCTTTTCCCACCGAAAGATGGCGTCCGATCGAATTTGCGAGGATGAAAATGAGCACCAAGAAAGTTCTTGCGGTAGGTTTTCTTTTCGGCTGTGCGTTGTTGACGCATGCGGCGATCACCGGCGTGAACCCCCTGGACACGATCAGGAAGGCCGCCACCGGCATGGCCTCCGCGGCCGCTGACCTGGTGGCCGATCCCTTGCCGTTGCAGGGCCCCGGACTGGGCAACCTGACCTACACGCAGGCCGAGCTGTTCAAGCCCATCTCGATGATCAAGGAGGAGGTCGACACCGGCGTCGGCGCCGGCACCGGCGCCGACGTGCCGAAGATCCCCGGTGGCAGCGTGACGCACCCCACCGCCGGGTACACCAAGTACCACTACGGCCAGAACGTGGGCCTCATGATCAACGGCTACTTTCTGACGACGTTCACGCCCGACGGCGGCCTGGGCCCTGGCGGCTTCCTGCTCTACGACGTCTCCGATCCGCGCAACCTGCGGCTCGTCAAGCGCATCTACGAGCCGGACGGCCGCACCAAGGAACTGAGGGAGCCGCATTCCATCGGCATCGCCAGCATCGGCGGCAAGCAGTACGTCGCCGTGCCCAGCGTCTTCGGCGTGGAGTTCTGGGACTTCACCGACATCAACGACGTCAAGCAGGTGAAGAAGCTGGTGCTGCCCAACGTCAACAAGGGCGACTACAACAACGTGAGCTGGCAGCTGTGGTGGCAGGCGCCCTACCTGTACGTGGCGGCGGCGGAGCAGGGCGTTTTCGTCATCGACGCCACCGACCCCGCGAACGCAGTGCTCGCGAACCGCGGCGCCGGCAAGCCCAACCCGATCCCGACGGGCGAGCTCGGCGGCTTTCGCGTGGGACCGATCTTCACCATGGGCAACCACATGGTGCTGACGTCCATGACCAACACCAGCGGCTTCGCCAGCCTGGACATCTCGGATCCGCTGAATCCCAAGGTGCTCGATACCGTTGCCGGGTCCACCGCCAGCTACTACTCCACCTGCTTCGACGGCAAGAAGGTCTACGCCTCGGCGCAGGAGAGCGGCGGCAAGATGTACGGCTACGACCTGAGCGACCGCTCGCGCTTCGTGGCCGAGGACAACCGGCTGGTGATCAACCAGCAGCTGTACTGCAGCACGCAGGACCACTTCGTGTTCCAGGGCGCGCAGAACTACATCCACAAGGTCGATGTGAGCAACCCGCTCAACCACGTCGAGGTCGGGCGCGGCGGACTGTTCGCAACGACGCATCCCGATTTCTCGAGCTCCGACCACGGCCAGGTGTCGCCGTTCGGCAACCTGATCTACGTCGGCAACGACCACGGCTCGGGCAGCGGCTTCATCGTGCATGCGGTGGACCCCGACACCACCAAGCCCGAAGTGAAGCAGGTCTCGCCCGTGAACGGTGCGAAGCAGCAGGCCCTCACCTCGCGCATCGGGCTGGGCATGACCGACAGCATCCGCCCGGAGAGCGTGAACGCCAACACCTTCATCGTGCGCCCGGTGGGCGGCAACACGCTGGCGGGCACCTACAGCGTGCAGCTGGGCATCGTCAACTTCCACCCCGCCCAGCCGCTGCAGCCGGGCACCGCCTACGAGGTGTTCCTGCCCGCCAACGGCCTGAAGGACTATGCGGGCAACGCCATTGCGGCCGACTACCGCTCGACCTTCAACACCGGCAACGCCAACGACATCAACCTGATGCACCACTGGGCGCTGACCGGCAACCTCGGTGACCAGATCAGTGCCAACAACGGCACGCCCGCCACCGGCGACGCGTTCGAGAGCATCGGCCTGAACTTCGCGAACCGCACCACGGGCGTGCAGCTGAAGAACGACAGCGTGTCCACCACGCTGGGCGGCACGGCCTCGCTGAGCTTCTACATGAAGACCACGCAGGCGGGCAGTGCCAGTTCGTGGACTGCGCCCGGCATCTTCGGACGCGACCAGTCGCCGGGCACGGACGATGTGTTCTGGGGCTGGCTCGACAGCACCGGCAACATCAAGCTGTCGGTGGGCGACCACGCGGGCACGCGCTCGCAAAGCGCCGTGAACGACGGCAACTGGCACCACGTCGTGCTCACGCGCGATGCAGCTTCGGGCGCGCAGGCGGTGTACGTGGATGGCGTGAAGACCACGTCGACCGGCCCGACCGGCACCAAAGGCCTGTCGACCAAGTTCCAGCTGCTGGGGCAGATCCAGGGCAACGTCGCACTCTTCAAGGGCACGCTGGCCGAAGTGCGCGTGTACGGCCGCGTGCTCGGCGACACCGACGTGGCCGCGCTGCGGGCGCAGGCCGTGATCGGCGATCCCGGCATCGTGGGCGCACCGAAGATCGTCAACGGCCAGCTGAACTTCAACCCGGCCACGCTGGGTGCCACCGGTGCGCAGTTCCGCTGGAACTTCGGCGACGGCACGCAGAGCGCGTACGCCTCGCAACCCGGCGTCACGCACACCTACAGCAGCCCCGGCCACTACACGGTGACGCTGACGGTGAAGGCCGCGAACGGCCAGGAGACCTTCTACACCTACAACCTCACGGTGATCGCACCCGTCACGGCGGCGGCGCCGACGCACACGACCAACATCGCGGGCGATGCGAACGCGGTGTATTCGGTGAACCCCGACAGCGGCACGGTGGCCGCCATCGACGCGCAGACCTTCGCCAAGCGCTGGGAAGTGCGCGTGGGCGATGAGCCCAAGACGCTGGCCGTGGGCCCCGACGGCCGCATCTGGGTCACGGTGCAGGGCGAGGACAAGCTGGTGGCGCTCAACGCCGCCGACGGCACGCTGTCGACGACGGTGCCGCTGGCCTATGGCAGTGGTCCGTACGGCGTCGTCTTCACGCCCAACGGCACCAAGGGCCTGCTGACGCTGGAAAGCAAGTCGGCGCTGGTCAGCTTCGACCCGACCACCGGCGCCGCCACCGGCACGCTCTCCCTGGAAGGCAGCGTGCGCGGCATCGCGGTCGATGCGGGTTCGCAGTCGGCCTACGTGACGCGCTTCAAGTCGAAGATGACGGGCGGGCAGCTGCACAAGGTGAACCTGCAGAGCTTCAGCGCCGCCACGCCGATCGCGCTGGCGGTCGACACGACCACGGTCGACACCGAGGCCGCCTCGCGCGGCGTGCCCAACTACCTGAGCCAGGTGGTGATCTCGCCCGACGGCGCGCGTGCGCTCTTGCCTTCGAAGAAGGACAACATCGTGCGCGGCACCTTCCGTGACGGCCTGCCGCTGGAGCACGACAAGACCGTGCGCTCCATCCTGTCGCAGGTGAACCTGCAGACGGCCGCGGAAGTGTTCAGCGAACAGCTCGACTTCAACGACCGCGCCCCCGCGCGCGCCGCGCTGTACTCGCCGGCCGGCGACTACATCTTCGTGGCGCAGATGGAAGGCAACCGCATCGCCATCGTCGATGCCTACAACCGTTCGGTGCGCGGCGAGATCAACGCCAGCAGCGCGCCGCACGGCCTGTACCTCGATGCGGCGCGCAAGCGCCTGTACGTCAACAACTTCCTGGCGCGCTCGGTGTCGGTGCACGACGTGGCGCAGGTGCTGTCCTCGGAGTCGGCGGCCCCGGCCTTCCTGCAGAACGTGACCACCGTGGCGCAGGAGCCGATGGCCGCCGCGGCGCTGCGCGGCAAGCAGGTGTTCTACAACGCGTCCGACCGGCGCATGAGCATGAACAACTACATGTCCTGCGCGAGTTGCCATGCCGATGGCAGCGACGATGGCATGGTGTGGGACTTCACGCAGCGCGGCGAGGGCCTGCGTCGCACCATCAGCCTGCAGGGCCGTCGCGGCACGGGCCACGGCAAGCTGCACTGGACCGCCAACTTCGACGAGGTGCAGGACTTCGAGCACGACATCCGCAACGAGTTCGGCGGCACGGGCTTCCTGACCAACGCCGACTTCTCGGCCACGGGCGACCCGCTCGGCGTGCCGAAGGCCGGCCGCAATGCGCAGCTCGACGATCTCGCGGCCTACCTGAACTCGCTGAACAAGTACATGCGCAGCCCGGCCCGCGCGGCGGACGGCAACCTCAGCGTGGACGCGGTGCGCGGCCAGACCGTGTTCAACACGGCGCAGTGCGCGACCTGCCACACGGCCGGCAGCCTGCGCGACGGTCTGCGGCACGACGTGGGCACGATCCAGCTCTCGTCGGGCAAGGGCAGCAACCAGCCGCTGGCTGGCGTGGGCTTCGACACCCCGACGCTCTACGGCACCTGGAGCAACCCGAGCTTCTTCCACAACGGCCAGAAGGCCACGCTGCAGGACGTGCTCGCGGGCGGCCACGGCAATGCCTCGAGCCTGCCGGCGGCCGACCTGCTGGCACTGGGCGAATACGTGAAGTCGTTCGACACCGCACCGGCGATCGACACGCGCATCCGCTCGGAGGTCAACAACCTGTGCGTCAACGTGTCGGGCGGCTCGACGGCCAGCGGTGCCACGGTGGTGCAGTGGGCCTGCGGCAACGGTGCCAACGAGACCTTCACCGTCAACAGCAGCGGTGGCTACAGCCAGTTCGTCGCGAAGCACAGCGGCCTGTGCCTGGCGCAGGGCAACACCAACGCCGGCGGCGGCCCGGTGGTGCAGCTGGCGTGCACGGCGGGCGCGGCCACGCAATGGAGCGTGGTCGGGGCGACGCTGCGCAACCGGGTGTCTTCCGGCGCGTGCCTCGATGTGCCCGGCTCGACCACCACGCAGGGCACGGCGCTGTCCACCTACGCCTGCCATGGCGGGGCCAACCAGCGCTGGAGCCAGATTCCCTGAGCTCTTCTGCCCGTTCTCTCTTTTTTCTCTCGCTCTCCAAAAAGGAAATCACGTGTCGGCACTCCAACTCTCCCTCCCAGGCGGCTATCGGTTCATTCCGGGCGTCCAGCAGTACTCGGCTGGCGTGGCCGCCGAACCTGGGTTTCGCATCGAGCGCGTGCGCTTCCTGGAGCCCCTGCCCCTGAAGCAGGGCTTTCGTCGCATCAAGGAAATCCTGGAGGAGGCCTCGCGTCCGCTGGCCGCCTTCTGCGCGTGCGAACTGCGGTCCCCGGCACCGTTCACCGAACAGGGCTTCGTCGAGTTCAACAACCTCTACGTGGGCACCTTGAAGGAATGGGGGATCTTCATCGGCGACCTGAATCCGGTGGCGCGAAGCAACGTGTGCCCCGCGCTGTCGCCGCCGTCGGAGCCCTCGTTCCATGCCTTCAGCTACACCGTGCCCGACGCCGGGGCGGCGGCGTCGTTCGTGGTGGCGGGCAGCGCCGAAGCGCCGGAAGGCAAGGGGCACTACCGCGACCATGCCGTGCGCCTGGGCGACACCTCGCCGCCCGCCATCCTGAAGAAGGCGCAGTGGGTGCTCGACGAAATGGAACGCCGCCTGGCGTCGCTGGGCTTCACCTGGGCCAGCACCACGGGCTCGCAGCTGTACACGGTGCACGACATCCATCCTTTCATTGCCGACGAGATCGTCAAGCGCGGTGCGGCGCGGCACGGGCTGACCTGGCACTACAACCGCCCGCCGGTGGTCGACCTCGAGTACGAGATGGACTGTCGCAGCGTCCAATTCGAACGCGTCGCGGTCTGATCGCGCGCGGGTCGCCACACCTTCTCACCGAGATTCCCATGCCCAAGAAATTGCCGCATCGCCTGGCCGCCACCTGCCTCGTCCTGAGCGCGTTCCTGGCGGCCGGCCTCGCCGCTGCGCAGAACATCCAGGAGCGCACCTTCAAGTTCGCCTTCGTGAACCAGAAGGAGCATCCGCAGGGCATGGGGGCGCAGCGCTTCTCGGAGATCGTCGAGAAAAAGAGCGGCGGCAAGATGAAGGTGAAGCTCTTTCCTTCGGGCGTGCTGGGCGGCGATGCCTCGGTCATCGCCTCGCTGCAGGGCGGCACGGTGGAAATGACGATGGCGATCCCGGGCCTGCTCTCGGGCATGGCCCGGGAGTTCTCGCTGTTCGACCTGCCGTTCCTGTTCAACAACGAGAAGGAAGCCGACTTCGTGCTCGATGGCCCGGTCGGCCGCAAGCTGCTGGACAAGCTGCCCGAGAAGGGGCTGATCGGCCTCACGTACTTCGAGCACGGCTTTCGCAACGTCACCAACAGCCGGCGGCCGGTGGCGAAGATGGAAGACCTGCAGGGCCTGAAGCTGCGCGTGATGCAGATCCCCGTGATGATCGATGCCTTCCGCGCGCTGGGCGCCAACCCGTCGCCGCTGCCGTTGCCCGAGGTCTACACCGCGCTGGAGCAGAAGGCCGTCGACGGCCAGGAAAATCCGTACTCGCTGGTGGAAGCCTCGAAGTACTACGAGATCCAGAAGTACGGCTCCAACACGCGGCACGTGTTCAACCCTGTCGTGCTGCTGTTCAGCAAGAAGCGGTGGGAGCAGCTGTCGGAAGACGAACGCAAGATCCTTCTCGATGCGGCCCGGGAGACGCAGCCCTTCCAGCGCGCCGCCAACCGCGACGTCAACGCCAGGGCCGCCGAGTTCCTGAAGGGCCAGGGCATGGTGTTGACCGAGTTCCCCGCCGCCGAACGCGAGCGGCTGCGCGAGAAGCTCGCGCCGGTCACGGACAAGCATGTCAAACAGATCGATCCGGCACTGACCCAGGAACTGTTCTCCGAGCTCGGCAAGGCACGCAGCAGCGCCGCCAGATAGCCAGCCAATCAACCACCAAGGAATGACGAATGAAGCTGTTGCGTTACGGGGCCGTCGGCCAGGAAAAGCCGGCGATGCTCGACGCAGAAGGCCGCTTGCGCGACCTCTCCATGCACGTGAACGACATCGCGCACGAGGTGCTGTTACCCGCCGGCCTGGCGCGCCTCGCCGCGCTGGACCCGCAGAGCCTTCCGCTGGTGGAAGGCTCCCCGCGGATCGGCGCCTGCGTGGCCGGCTCGGGCAAGTTCATCTGCATCGGGCTCAACTACTCGGACCACGCGGCCGAGACGGGCGCCACGGTGCCGCCCGAGCCCATCGTTTTTTTGAAGGCCACCTCGGCGATCGGCGGACCGAACGACGTGCTCGAGATTCCGCGCGGCTCCACCAAGACCGATTGGGAGGTGGAACTGGGCGTGGTGATCGGCAAGACCGCGAAGTACGTCAGCGAAGCGGATGCGATGGACCACGTTGCGGGGTACTGCCTGATCAACGACGTGTCGGAGCGCGCGTTTCAAACCGAGCGCCAGGGCCAGTGGACCAAGGGCAAGTCGGCCGACACCTTCGGACCGATCGGGCCCTGGCTCGTGACGCCCGATGAAGTGCCCGACCCGCAGCAGCTGGACATGTGGCTGGAGGTCAACGGCGTGCGGCGCCAGAGCGGCTCCACGGCCACCATGGTCTACGGCGTGCGCTACCTGATCGCGTACCTCTCGCAGTTCATGAGCCTGCGCCCGGGGGACATCATTTCCACCGGAACCCCGCCCGGCGTGGGCATGGGGTTCAAGCCGCCGGTCTACCTGAAGAGTGGCGATGTCGTCACGCTGGGCATCGAAGGGTTGGGCACGCAGCGGCAGGTCGCGACACAGTTCGATTGAAGGGGAGGTGGCAGGGGGCGGCAGCGGGCCGTGAGGCGCCCGCTGCTGCCGCTGTGTCAGACCAGCGTGGCGCTCACGCCGCGTTGCACCACGGGCGCGATGCCGGCGTAGAAGAACGCCAGGCTGTCTTCCGGCCCGTTGACGGCGCGCCCGCGCACCTTGGCCATCGCGCAGACACCGACCTGTGCGCTGTCGGGGCCGATCACGAGAACGAAGGGGTTGTCGTCGTCGCCGCGCAGGTAGCGTCCGCCGAACTCGCGGCGTGCGGTTTCGAACACGTAGGCCGAGGCCAGGAAGTGCAGGTCGTCGGGCAAGGGCGCCTGCTGCTGGAAGAAGTCTTCCAGCACCTGGTCGACCAGGGCCAGCGAGGCTTCGGAGTAGTCGAGCGCCGCGCTGTCGATGGGCGCGCCGGGTTGCGAGAAGGCGCCGATGAAGTCTTCCGCCTGCGAGGCCATGCCGGCCTCGAGCGTCGACGGCATTTCTACTTCCGGCTGCTTTTTCTTCTTCAGGAAATCGAACAGTCCCATGGTGCTCAGGCCTGCACCGCGGCCGACAGTTGCCGCAGCATGGCCGACTGCCGCGCCTCTTCGGCGTCGCGCAGGCTCTTCGCGGCGCGCGCCGCAACGTAGCTGACGTACAGGGTCTCGACGGCCCGCGCCCACTCGTGCGCCTTCTGCGACACGCCTTCCGCCTTGACCGGCGAGCCGGTGGCCATCGGCGTCGACAGGTCGTCGATCGGACGGGCCGGTACGTCGACGCCGGCCTTCCCGAGGATCACGGCTTTCTGAAGGATGGTGAGCATGGCGGACCTCTCTTTTTTCTTGTTCCAGAGTAACAGCGCCCTTCGCGGGCTGCCATTCGCCAGATGACGTATCCGCCCTCGAATTCAAGATGAACTTTCGGCTGACATGGGGTTTGTCACAGTGGCCGGAAGCAGGGCCTACACGAAGCGCCATCGGCCTCTCGCAATGTCCCTTCGTTGGTTCTGGATGCAAATAATATTTGTTTTCATTCTCAATAGAATTGATGCTGATCAGTTGGTACGCAACAACAACGCATCCCGAGAGCGGCCCTGTTTTTCCTGCCGTTTCCCGTGGAGTTTTTGCATGTTGTTTTCGCGTTGCGGCCGTCGGCCGCGTCCGTCGGTGCTGGCGCTGGCCGCCGCATCTCTTTTTTCTCCCGCCCTGTTCGCCCAGACGCCCGCTGAACAACAACTGCGCGAGGTCGTCGTCAGCGCGACCGGCTTCGAGCAGGAACTCAAGGACGCGCCCGCTTCCATTTCGGTGATCACGCGCCAGGAGCTGGAAACGCGCCAGTTCCGCGACCTGGCCGAGGCGCTGCAGAACGTCGAAGGCATCGACGTGGGTGGCTCGACCGGCAAGACCGGGGGCCTGGACATCTCGATCCGCGGCATGCCCAGCGACTACACGCTGATCCTCATCGACGGCCGCCGCCAGAACGTGGCCGGCGACGTGACGCCCAACGGCTTCGGCGCCGCGCACACCAGCTTCATGCCGCCGCTGGCGGCCATCGAGCGCATCGAGGTCATCCGCGGCCCGATGTCCACGCTGTACGGCTCCGACGCCATGGGCGGCGTGGTCAACATCATCACGCGCAAGGTGGCGCGCGAATGGGGCGGCCAGGTCACGATGGAAACCGGCATTCCGCAGGACAGCGAATGGGGTTCGCAGACGCGCTCCAGCGTCTACCTGAGCGGCCCCGTCGCGACCGACCTGCTGGGCCTGACCCTGCGCGGCAACATCTACCGCCGCGAAGCCGCCGACTGGGTGCTGGCCCCCGGCCAGGCGCAGCCCGCGACGGCGCGCAACCCGGCGCCCGCCGAGAGCCGCCAGCACAGCGTGGGCGGGCGCCTGATGCTCACGCCCAACCGCCAGCACGACATCTGGCTCGACGTCGAATCGGGCCGCAGCTGGTACGACAACGAAGACGGGCGCCTGGGCACGCGCGACGCCGCCGCGCCCAACCGCACCGGCAACAACCCGCCCGGCTACCTGGACGCGCTGCGCTTCAACCGCGACCAGGTCGCCATCGGCCACACCGGGCGCCTGGGCTTCGGCACGGTGGAAAGCAGCCTGATGTACACCACCACCGAAACCGTCGGCCGCACGATTCCCGGCGGCGCCATTCCGCGCAATGCCGCGGCCCGCCGCACCGTGTACTGGCTGAACGAAGCCGACCGCGGCCGCGCGCGCGAACTCAAGACCACCAACCTCGTGCTCGACAGCAAGCTCGTCGCCCCGGTGGGCGATGCCCACGTGCTCACCGTCGGTGGCCAGTGGTGGGATGCCAAGCTGGTCGACGGCCTGCTGCCGCGCTCGCAGAGCCAGACCATGTGGGCGCTGTTCGCCGAAGACGAATGGCGCCTCGCGCCCGGCCTCACCGCCACGCTGGGCGGGCGCTATGACCACCACAGCGCCTTCGGTGGCCACGTGAGCCCGCGCGGCTATCTGGTCTGGGACGCCACGCCGCAGTGGACCTTCAAGGGCGGCGTCAGCAAGGGCTTTCGTGCGCCGCGCCTGAACCAGCTGATCGACGGCATCAGCGGCGTGAGCGGCCAGGGCGCCACGCTCAACATCGGCAACCCGAACCTCAAGCCCGAGACCAGCACCAGCACCGAGCTGTCGGCGCTGTTCAACAACCAGAAGGGCCTGACCGCCTCGGCGACCCTGTTCCACAACAAGGTGAAGGACAAGATCGCCAGCGGTGGCGACTGCAGCGTGGCGCGCATCTCCAGCTGCATCGTCGACCCCACCGCCAACTACTCGGTCAACGTCGACCAGGCCAAGACCTGGGGCATGGAGCTGAGCAGCCGCGTGCAGCTCACCAAGGCCTGGGGCCTGAAGGCGGGCTACACCTGGACCGACAGCGAAGTGATCGAAGGCGGCGTGAAGAATGGCAAGCTGGCCGACACCGCGCGCCACCTGCTGCACGCGCAGCTCGACTGGAACCCCGACGCCAAGTGGCGCTTCTGGCTGCGCGGCGAATACCGCGGCAAGAGCCCGCGCTTCACCGGCGACCCCGCGCGCCTCACGGGCAACAACCTCGCGATCTACCGCGCGGTGGGTGACATCAAGGCCTACCACCTGTTCCACCTGGGCGGCTCCTACCAGGTGTCGAAGAACGTGCGCCTGAACGCCAACATCAACAACCTGTTCAACAAGGACTTCCGCAAGTTCCAGCAGGTGAACCTGGCCGGCACCTCGGCCTGGGTCAACGAGTACTTCCAGGGCGGCGCATCGGTGGCGGGCACCACGCCGGCCGGACGCACGATCTGGCTGTCGGCGAACGTGACGTTCTGACGTTGATGGCGACCGTGGCGGGTAGCGCGGGCCTCAGGGGTTCGCGCGCGCCTGCCACACCAGCGTGGCCGCGCTCAGGTCTTCGAGCGCGCTGCCCACGGCCTTGAACACCGTGCGCTCGGCATCGCCCGTGCGCCCGGGCCGCGTGCCACGGCACAGCTCGGCGAGCGTGCCCTGCACCGCGTCGGCGCGCAACGTGCCGGCGGCGATCGCGTCGAGCAGGTCACCGGCCTTCTGCAGCGCCTCGGGCGTGTCGATGAAGGTGCGGGTGCCATCGAAGCACCGCACATCGGCCTCGCGCATCGCGGGCGTGAAGCTGCCGATCAGGTCCAGGTGCGCGCCCGGTGCCAGCCATTCGCCGCGCACCAGCGGCGTGGTCGCCAGCGTGGCGCAGCTCACGATGTCGGCACCGCGCACGGCCGCTTCGAGGTCGGTGCCGGCCGCCTGCGCGTTCCATCCTTCACTGCGCCATTGCTCGGCCAGCGCCTCGGCGCCCTCAGGCCGGTGGTTCCACACCCACACCTCGTCGATGGGTCGCACGCTCGCGTGCGCGGCGGGCAGCATGCGCGCGATGCGGCCGGTGCCCAGCACCAGCAGCTTGCGCGCGTCGGTGCGGGCCAGGAACGAAGCGCCCAGCGCCGATGCGGCTGCCGTGCGCCGCGCGGTGATCTCGTTGCCGTCCATCATCGCCAGCGGCACGCCGGTGCGCGCGTCGTACAGCACGTAGGTCGCGTGCAGCCCGGGCAGGCCGCGCGCGCCGTTGCCCGGAAAGATGTTGATCGTCTTGATGCCCAGGAAGCCCGCGTCGCTCCACGCCGGCATGATCAGCACCGTGCCGCGCGTGGCCGCGTCGCCGCCGGTCTCGATGCTGTGCACGTGGCGCGGCGGCACCTGCGCCTCGGCCGCGAAGGCGGCGCGCAACGCGGGCACCAGCTGCTCGAAACCCAGGGGTGCGGCGGTGGCGGCTTCGTCGAAGTGTTTCATGGGCGGGAAGGCAGCGCCGGGGCGCTGTCGAAGAAGGTGGTGAGGGCTTGCCGGTAGGTGGTGCCGAAGCGCGGCGCCGCCATCGGTTCGAGGTGGCCGGCGCCCGGCACCTCGATCAGCTGCTTGGGTTCTTTCGCATCGGCCAGCAGGCGCTGCGAGTGGTGGTGCGGAATCACCGCATCGGCCGTGCCGTGGATCAGCAGCAGCGGGATCGGCGCGATGGCCGCGACGAACTTCGAGGCCCCGTAGTCGTCGCGCACCAGCAGGCCGGCGCCCGGCAGCTTGTCGTTGGCGATCGAGCGGTACGAATAGAAGGTCGACTCGATCGCCACCGCCTTCACGCCGGCCCGGTTGCCCGAGCCCACGGCCGCGATCGCGTTCGTGCCGCCCAGGCTCTGCCCGAAGACGAACAGCCGCGACGCATCGACGTCCGCGCGGGCGCGCACATGGTCGAGCGCGGCGTTCGAATCCTCGAACACGCCGCGGGGTTCGGGCTCGCCGTCCGATTCGCCATAGCCGCGGTAGTCGAACACGAAGACGTTGTAGTCCTGCGCGGGCAGCCACGCCACGAAGCGCCAGTGGCTGCTCATGTTCTGCGCGTTGCCGTGGAAGTGCACCACCGTGCCCTTCGCCGCCTTCGGGTCCGCCCGGCCCGCGGCGGGAATGAACCAGCCGCTCAGTCGCGTGCCGTCAGCGCTGGTGAAGCGCACGTTCTCGTAGTGCAGGCCCAGCGCATCGGGCGTTTCGTAGCGCACGCGGTCGGGGTAATAGAACATCGACTGCACGCAGCCGCCGAGCAGCAAGAGCGGCAGCGCGGCGAGCGGCATCCACCAGCGGCGAGCAGGTGCGGCGGTGGTGGTCGTCATGCCTGCGGTCCGCCGGCCCGCCGGCTTTCGGCGAGCATGTTGCAAAAGAGGGCGCCTTGCTCGATGGCGTCGTCCAGCGCCACGTGCGTGTGCGGCAACCCGGCATCGAACCAGCGGCGCGGCATCGCGCGCTTGGTGCTGTCGCGGTAGCCGATCTTCAGCAGGGCCATCGCAAAGCTCTTCATGTCGAGCGCCGAATGGCTGAACGGGCTCTCGCCCGCGAAGCGCATCAGGTACCAGTAGACGAACAGGAAGTCGAAGCCCGCCGGGTACGCCACGAACACCGGCCGCGCCTTCAGCCCCTTGAGCCACGCGACGTAGTTCTTCATGGCGTGCGTCGGGTCTTGCAGGTCGGTGCGGCACGCGGCCCAGGCTTCGGGCTGCGTCTGCCACCAGGCAGCCGTCTTGGGGTCGGCCTCGGCGCCGGGCAGCGTGTGCAGGTTGGCGCTGAACGTAGAAACGAGCTGCTTGTCGGCCGTGTAGGCGGCCGAGCCGAAGCTGAGCATCGAGTGCGGGCCGGGAATGGGGCCGTCGGTTTCGACGTCGGTGCTGATGTAGATCTCGGTCATGGGCGAAGGATCGTCGCGGGGGCGGTGAGGGGGAAGACATGCATGTCCATCCAGCGCCCCGACGCGTTCTCGATGAGCACGACCTCCGTGCAGCGCGCCTGCACCGGCCCCGACGCAAGCAGCCGCGCCTGCAATTCGATGGCCGCTTCTTCCGCATGCAGCGCGTTGCCATGCGCCACCGACAGATGCGGAATGATGTCGTCATGCAAGCCGTCGTACGGCGGGAAGTCGGGAAACTCTTTCACCAGCGCACGCGTCATCTCGATGAACGGCGCAGCGGGCTCCGGTGCGAGGTAGGCCGTCTCGGGAAAGCGCCCGACCTTGCCGAGCACGAACGAGAACGGCACCGTGCGTTGCAGCACCCGCCGCGCGCGGGCGAGCACCTCGTCGGTGATCAACGCCGGGTCCATGAAGGGCACGAGCAGCGTGATGTGCGCGGGCACGCCGAGTGCCACGGTGGGATCGAAGCGGCGGCGAAGGTCTGCGGCGATGGTTTCAGCCGCGGGAACCTTCACGGCGAATGCGGAGATGGGCATCGGGCGGAGGATAGCCCACGCCCTCAGGGGCGCGCATCGGCTGAAACGCGCGCCCAGTCCAGCCCCATCTTGGCCAGGTACTTGCGCAGCCGGTCCGCATCGTTGACCACGCTGCGCTGCGTCCGCGAGGCCTGGAACAGCTGACGCCCCGCCTCCGACAGGCTGCGCGCCGGCCGGCACACGCGCACCACCGCTTCGAGCTGCAGGCGGTCGAAGAGATCGAGCGCGGCGAACTTCTCTTCGCCGAGCAGTGCTTCCAGGTCGACCTCGTCGTCCGTCGCCACTGAAGCGCCCGTGCCTTCGTGCTTCCACAGCCAGCGCAGCCGCGCGATCTCCGCCTCGACCAGCGCGACGGCGATGCGCCCGCCATCGGCCAGCGTGGCAAGCCGCGTCACGCTGGCCGACAGGTCGCGGAAGTTGCCGCGCCAGATTGCCTCGCTGCTCTGCGCAAAGCGCAGGTAGGCCGTGCGCGCCTCGGCGTTGAAGCGCACCACGCGGTGGTTCTCGGCCGCGTGCAGGGCCAGCAGGTGGTCGAGGTTGGGCTCGATGTCCTCGGGCCGCTGCGCGAGGCCGGGCAGGTCGTAGGTCCAGAGGTTGATGCGCGCGAACAGGTCTTCGCGAAAGCGCCCCTGCGCCACGTCGCGGCGCAGGTCGCGGTGGGTGCCGGCGATGAGCTGGAAGTCGCTCTCCACTTCCTTGTCGGCGCCCACGGGGAAGAAGCGCTTTTCCTCGATGGCCTTGAGCAGCATCGCCTGTTCGTCGAGGCCGAGCTCGCCGATCTCGTCGAGGAACAGCGCGCCCTGGTGCGCGGTGCGCAGCAGCCCCGCGCGGTCGCTCGCTGCGCCGGTGAACGAGCCCTTCTTGTGGCCGAACAGCGTGGACGCCGCGCCGTCGCCGCGCAGCGTGGCGCAGTTCACTTCGACGAACGACCCCGTCACCTGGTGGCGCGCCTGCTTCAGCTCGAACATGCGGCGCGCCAGGAACGACTTGCCCGCGCCCGTCGGCCCCACCAGCAGGATCGGCGCGCGCGAGCGCACGGCCACACGCTCGATCTCGTCGATGAGCGCGTTGAAGCGCGCGTTGCGCGTGGCGATGCCGCTCTTCAAAAAGGCGACCGCGTCGCGCTGGTCGGCGTCGAAGCGGCGCGCAATCGGGTCGTAGCGCGACAGGTCGAGGTCGATCAGCGCGACCTTGCCGGCGTCGCCCTGGCGCTGCTTGCGCGGCGGCGAGGTCTGGGCCAGCACGCCCGGCACCACGCGCGATTCGGACAGCAGGAACATGCAGATCTGCGCCACGTGCGTGCCCGTGGTGATGTGCGTCCAGTACTGCTCGCGCTCGGGCTGGAAGGGGTAGGCGCGCGCCCAGTCGTACAGGCGCGTGTAGACCTCGCCGAAGTCCCATGGGTCTTCGAGGTCGAAGGGCACGAGGTTGACCGTGGTCTCGGGCGACACGGCGGCGATGTCGGCCTTCACCAGCTCGGCCAGCGCCGTGTGCTTGCGCGTGTGCAGCAGCTCGATGCGCGCCACCACCATGTCGTCGTGCTGCGCGAGCGAGACCGTGGGGCGCCACTTGTGCCAGCGGCCCGCGCCCTGGCCGGCATCGAGCTGGGTGCCGAGGAAACCGATGACGACGATGGGCTTCATGGATAAAAGACTAGCTGAATTTCTAGAAATTATCTGAATGCTAGCAAGGGATCGGCGCCGTGTCACACAGGGCGAAGAAGAAATTTCCCTTGCCGGTCAATGACTTGCATCGCCGTCGCCGCGTTTCCAGGCGCCGTGCGCGCAAGCTGGCACGCTCGCTGCAATAGAGAGTCTGTCCGGATGCAGTTCATCCGCTCCCAGGTGCCGCATGAAAGCGGCCCGGTGCCGCAGGCCAGACCTGTTCTTGGGTCCGCGGTATGCCGCTGTTGAACTGTGCTGGTCACTGGACTTGTTTCAGTCTGCTCATGGTGGAGCACCGTGCTAACCACGCGGCGTGGCGGGTTCGATTCCCGCAAACAACCTTCGGCGGTGTTCGCACCGCCGCTTTGATGGGGGCGAAAGCCCCACCGCCCCGGCACACCGGAGCGAGGCGCAGGGCAGGGCTCGGCCGAGCGACACCGTGCCAGTGCAGGCGGCTTGCGCATCGCGCGTTCTGCAAGGAACCGCATGCAGCCATCGACGCAGAAGGAGGCGATGGCGCAGCTCGAAAGGCGGCGCCATCGCACCGACCCGTCGACCGCTGCGTTGCTGACCTCGCAAGCCACGGTGCCCGCCGCCTGCCCTTCGTGGGCCCCGATACGAAACACAGACGAACGACGAACGACAACCGCAACGAAGAAGAAGAGAGAGGAAGAAAAAATGCTGGGATTCACCCAATTCACCGTCAAGAAGAACGAACGCGTGCTGCTGCTGCGCAACGGCGATTTCGAGGGCCTGTACACCGCCGGCAAGCACCGTGTGTTCACGGGCTTCGACACCGTGCAGCTCGAACGTTTCTCGCTGGCCGAGCCGGCCTTCGAGCACGAGCTGGCCGACTACTTCCTGGCGCGCGAGCCGCAGCTGGTGCAGCGCGAGTTCGTGCAGGTGTCGCTGGGCGAGACCGAGGTCGGCCTGCGCCATGAAGACGGCGTGCTGGTGCAGGTGCTGCCGCCCGCCACCCGCAAGCTCTACTGGCGCGGCCTGCGCGAGCAGCGCGTCGACGTGATCGACGTGGCCGCCGATGCACGCCTGCCGGCCGAGCTGCTGGCCAAGCTGCAGAGCGTGGCGCTGCGTCCGCGTGCGGTGCAGGGGCTCGAAGGCGTGCTGCTGGTGCAGGTGCCCGAGTTCCACGCCGGCGTGCTGACCCTCGAAGGCCAGATGCAGGCGCTGCTGCCGCCGGGCAACCACGGCTTCTGGCGCTTCAACCGGCAGGTGGCCGTGACCAGCGTGGACCTGCGCTCGCAGATCGCCGAAGTGAGCGGCCAGGAAATCCTGACCCGCGACAAGGTGGGGCTGCGGCTGAACCTGTCGGCGGTGTGGCGTTTCGCCGATGTGCGGCAGGCCCTGGCGCAGATGCCCAAGCCGGCCGAGCATGTGTACCGCGAGCTGCAGTTCGGTCTGCGCGCGGCGGTGGGCGAGCAGACGCTCGACGCGCTGCTGGAGAACAAGTCGGCCATCGACCAGACGGTGCTGGCGCAGGTGCGTGAGCGGCTCGAGGGTTCGGGCCTGGTGCTGGAGAGCGTGGGCGTGAAGGACATCATCCTGCCGGGCGAGATGAAGACCATCCTCGCGCAGGTGGTGGAGGCCGAGAAGTCGGCCCAGGCCAACGTGATCCGTCGCCGCGAGGAAACCGCGGCCACGCGCTCGCTGCTGAACACCGCCAAGGTGATGGAGGGCAACCCCGTCGCCTTGCGGATGAAGGAACTCGAGACGCTGGAACGCGTGGCCGAGCGCATCGACAAGATCTCGGTGGTCGGCGGCCTGGACCAGGTGCTCAACGGACTCGTGACGCTGCGGCCGAACGGGTCCTGAGCGGTAGAGAAAAGAGAGAGACACGGGCACGCAGGCACAGAAGGGAGCGCCACTGCCAAAAATGTTTGAAATTGCCGGCAGCCTGGGTAAGACCAGGTACGGCGGGCAAGTCGGTCGACGAGCAAGGTTGAGGATGCAGGTGCTGGCTCCGATGACGGGTCTGTCACTGGCGCGCGTTTCCAATCGTCGACTGGGCCATCGGACTCAAACACCATGGTCGCCGTATTGATGCGGGTTCGAATCCCGCCGTGTCCACCATCTTGAAGTTGGAGCAGGGAAAAAATGAACGAAAAACTGTTGAAGCCTTCATTTGCGATGAGCCAAGCGGTAGAGCAGGCCTACGCCGTGTTCAAGAAGTACCGGGCGCCAAGTCACATGCTGGACGTCTGCATCTCCTGTTGCATGGACGACGCGCTGGAGAAAGAGATGCGTTGCCTGCCGTTGTTGCAACTCACCGCCAGACACTTTTATGAGTACAACACTTCTGCCAAAAGCGAAGTGCAGCCCGGTAACGAAATCAAGTACTTCTTGCCGCGAATGTTCGACTTGTTGAGTCAGGGCGCCGAGCTGCACCACTCGACGGAGCTTTATCTGGACCGTCTGGGACGCTGCGAGGCGGGAACATTTTCAGTGCAGGAGCGTGCGGTCATCGATGCATTCGCATTGGTGTTCTTTTCCGAAGGACTGCGGCGGCACCATTGGCAAGAACAGGCATCCAACCACTTCATGGGAGGCAATGCCTTTGACATCCTGCTGATGTTCCATCTGGGTGGCATCGGATTGGAACCCTTGCTGGCGCATTGGCTAGAAGCAGAGAGTCCCGGTGCAACGTTGCACTACGCCAATGCCGGCTACTGGGACTTTTGGAAGGCTCGGGAAATTGAGAATGCCTTTGCCGACGACCGGCCCGTATTTCGCGAAACCATGAAGTCATGGCTTTTGGATGCACATCATCGCGATCTCTTTGCCAAGAAGATGCTGGCCTTGGACATGTCGACGATCGAACAGCACTCCGCTTGCGGGTGCAGTGCAGGAATGGGTCCCAAGGAAATACTCGATTCGGTGTTTGATTTGATTGCCGATTGAAGAAGAAAACGAAAGAAATTATGGAAACGAAGACGAACTACAAGCTGCACGAAGTGGCCAACGGCGTCCCCGTGAAGATGTGGACGAACGGTGTGCCCGTGGAAGACGAAGCGCAGAAGCAGCTTGAGAACGCCGCGCGCCTGCCCATCGTGTTCAAGCACATCGCGGCCATGCCCGACGTGCACTACGGCATCGGCGCGACCGTGGGTTCGGTGATCCCGACCTTCAAGGCCATCATCCCCGCCGCCGTCGGCGTGGACATCGGCTGCGGAATGATGGCCTGCAAGACCACGCTCAATGCACGCGACCTGCCCGACAACCTGGGCCCGCTGCGTTCGGCGATCGAGAAGGCCGTGCCGCACGGAAGCAACCCCAAGCGAATGGGCCGTGACAAGGGTTCGTGGGAAACGCCCCCCGATGAAACCGATGCCGCCTGGGCGAAGCTGGTGGATGAGTTCGATGCCATCTGCGAGGACTACCCGCGCATCAGGAACACGAACAACCACAAGCACCTGGGAACGCTGGGTACCGGCAACCACTTCATCGAGGTGTGCCTCGATGAGGCGGGCGCCGTGTGGTTCATGCTGCACTCGGGTTCGCGTGGCGTGGGCAATGCCATCGGTACGCACTTCATCGAACTCGCGAAGAAGGATGCCGAACTGCACCAGCGCAACCTGCCCGATCAGGACCTGGCGTACTTCGAGGAAGGCGCCCAGTACTTCGGCGACTACGTGCGCGCGGTGGGCTGGGCCCAGAAGTTCGCACGGGCGAACCGCGAAGTGATGATGCAGCGCGTGGTCGCGGCCGCGCGCAAGGTCATCACCAAGCCTTTCGAGGCACACGTGGAAGCGGTGAACTGCCACCACAACTACGTGAGCCGCGAAACGCACTTCGGGCAAGACGTGCTCGTGACCCGCAAGGGCGCGGTGAGCGCGAAGCTCGGCGAGCTGGGGATCATTCCCGGCAGCATGGGCGCCAAGAGCTACATCGTGCGCGGCAAGGGCAACCCCGAGAGCTTCATGAGCTGCAGCCACGGCGCGGGCCGGAAGATGAGCCGGACGAAGGCCAAGAAGCTCTTCACCGTCGCCGACCAGATCGCCGCGACCGAAGGCGTCGAATGCCGCAAGGACGCCGACGTGATCGACGAGATCCCGATGGCCTACAAGGACATCGACGCGGTGATGGAGGCGCAGAAGGACCTGGTGGAGGTGGTTTACACGCTCAAGCAGGTGGTGTGTGTGAAGGGGTAGAGCCAGGTGCGATCATCGCCCTGGCAAAGGGAGGCGGCGCAAGTTCCAGGCGCCGAGAAAAGGACATTGCGATGACATGGTGGAAAAGTAGAACCGCGGCGGTGCCGACGCTGGATGCGAGTGCGCTCGCATTCAGCGAGTTGAAAGAGCTTGCACGTTCCTATGACGGCTATCAGCGCGAAGCCGTCGTGGCCGAACTGGTGCGGCGTCAGGACCCGCGGGCCATCGCCATCCTGCTTGTGTGTATCGACGACTGGGTGCCGGGGGTGGGCGAGGCTGCAAAGAAAGGCCTCGCCTCCTTCATGCGCGACGAGTTCATCGGCCATTGGGCGCATGCCTTGCCGGAACTGGCCTTCGCTTATCGCATCCGCAGGACCGACCTGCGCGCGCTGCGAGCCGCCATCGAGGATTTTCTTGCGCGCAACACCGACGAGCTGGAGCGTCAGGCGCCGGTGCTCGACGATGCCATGCGGCGTTGGATCTTCACGCTGCGTCTCCAGCGGGCGAGCGCGGGTCCAGTGCTTCTGGCGCTGCTGACACAAGGTGCGCTCTCGCGCGACCCACCGACGGCGCAGCTCTGCCTCAACGCGGCAGACCGGCTGCAGTCGTCGGCGGACAGGCGCAAGTTTTTCGAGAGCGCTTCCCGTGCATGCCTGCCGCGTGTGCGGGCAGCGGCCACCCGGGTGCTTCTGGGCGAGAAAGACTTCGATGTGCCGCGGTTTGCCCGGTCCATGTGCTTCGACACGAGCGCGGTCGTGCGTTCGCTGGTCGTGAATTCGTCGGCTGTGAGCAGGGAGGAGTTCGCCAGTCGGGCGGCGGAGATCTTGGAACTCCCCCAAGTCGACGCGCGAAAGACGGCCGCCCTTAACGTGCTGCACTTGCTTCAGGACTCGCGCGCGACGGGGTATGCCCGTGGGTTGCAGGCGTCGAAGGTGGTGCCGCTGCGGCGCCTTGCCCGATGGCTCGTGCTCTGTGCCGCGAAAGACGAAGAGGTCGACAAGGAGTTGATGGAGATCCTGGCGGACGCTTCACCGAAGGTACGTCGCCTCGCGGTCGAGCACATCCGGCGCGGCGCATCGCTGCCTCGCCCGGATGCGCTGATGCGCATGGGTCTGGAACGTCAGGAGGTCGCACCGGAAGTCATGGCAATGCTCAGGTCCGGATCGCCCTGGGATCGCTTGCTGTTTGTCATGGCACTCATGGAGAGAGGGAAACTTTCCAACGATCTCTGCCATGCCGTGACCATTGAAGTCGAGTCCTGGTGCAAGGCGATGGCCAATTGCTACGTGCCTCCAAAGGAAACGCAGAAGGCGGCCGTGGCTGCTTTCTGGAACCGAAGAAAAGAACTGCTGTCCGAGGAAAGTCCACGCGCTCTTCTGCCCTATGGCTTCCCGAGTGAGATGGAGCTCCACCTGCGTGCCTTTCGGATTATTTGAAGAACATTGCGATCATGAAAAGCAACAAGCAACGCCGCGCCGAAATCAAGGCGCACCGCCTCGAACGCGCCGCGCGTGCCGTGGCATTGCAGCAGCGCCAGGCCGATGCACGCTTGCTGCGCGCCGAAGGCATGGTTGCGGCCGACACGGCCTTGCTGGCCGCGCACAACAACACCTACGGCCCGTTGCCCACCTTCTACGTCGACAAGGCGTTCACCTGCCGCGATTGCGGCGCGCAAGAGGTGTGGACGGCCAAGCAGCAGAAGTGGTGGTACGAGGTGGCGCTCGGCAGCATCCACAGCACGGCGGTGCGCTGTCGCGCATGCCGGCTCGGAACGCCTCGAACAAGAACAACGACAAACGACTGAACAAGAGAGAAAGACTTTCCCGATGACGGAAGCACAAGAAGAACAACGAGCACTCGATGCCGTCGAACTCGACGGCTCCCAAGGCGAAGGCGGCGGCCAGATCCTGCGCACCGGCCTCGCGCTGTCGATGGTCACGGGCCGGCCGCTGACCATCGCGAAGATTCGCGCGGGCCGGGCCAAGCCGGGCCTGATGCGCCAGCACCTGGCGTGCGTGCACGCGGCGGCGCAGATCAGCGGCGCGCAGGTCGAGGGTGCCGAGCTGGGTTCGCAGTCGCTGCGCTTCGTGCCGGGGCCGGTGCGCGCGGGCGACTACCGTTTTGCGATCGCCGGTGCGGGCAGCTGCATGCTGGTGCTGCAGACGGTGCTGCCGCCGCTGCTGCTGCAACCCGCGGGCCAGGTGAGCCGGCTGCGGCTGAGCGGTGGCACGCACAACCCGATGGCGCCGCCGTTCCACTTTCTGGAGCGCGCGTTCGCGCCGCTGGTGCGTCGCCTCGGCGGCGACCTGCAGCTCGTGCTGCGCCGCTGCGGCTTTTATCCGGCCGGTGGTGGCGAGGTGGACGCGACGATCGTGCCGGCAGCGGACGGCGCGCGGCTGCAGGCCTTCGACCTGCTGTCGCGTGGCCATCTGCTGGCGGGCCATGCGGAGTGCCTGGCGCCCGGCCTGCCGCGCCATGTGGCGGCGCGCGAACTCGAAACGGTGGGGGCGGCGATGGGCTGGTCGGCGCAGGCCGAGCAGCTGCGCACGGTGCCGACGCGCCAGAACGAAGGTCCGGGCAATGCGCTGCTGGTGACGCTGGCCTACGCGCACCTCACCGAGGTGTTCACGGCCTTCGGCGAGAAGACGCTGAGCGCGGAGCAGGTGGCGCACGGCCTCGTGAAAGAGGTGCGCGCGTTCCAGAAGCACGAGGACGCGGCCGTGGGGCCGCACCTGGCCGATCAGCTGGCGCTGCTGCTGGCGCTGGCGGTGTTCCGGCAACCGGGGCACTCGGGCGCGTTCACCTGCAGTGAAGTGACGCCGCACACGCGCACGAACTGCGCGGTGATCGAGCGCTTCCTGCCGGTGCGCTTCACGATCACCGAGGCCACCGGCCCGCGCGCGGCGCGGGTGCAGGTGGCGTCGTGATTACAGGCCGGCCTGGCGCGTGAAGCTCACGGCCGGCTTCTTGTAGGCGGCGGGCACTTCGTCGCGGTAGAAGGCGCGGCGGTCCAGGCTTTGCAGCGGGTTGTGGGCAGCAGCCACGGCCTGGTCGCGCACGGCCTGGCGGTCGAGCGTGGAGGTCACGGCGACGGTGCCTTCGGCGGCGGCGTCGGAGTATTCGTTGCCGTTGCGCGCAGCGGCGACGGCTTCGGTGCGCACGTCGGCGCGGCTGGCGGCCGAGGTGATGGCGTGCACGCCTTCATACGTTTCGGCGTGGGCCGCGCCCACGGTGCCCAGCAGGGCGAAGGCGGCGGCGGAAATGGCGAGGAGTTGCTTGCTGTTCATGATGAGATTTCCCTTGAGTCTGTGGGCGGCGGACAGTCGTCGTTGCCACAAGCTGCAGTGTGAAACCGCATCACGGAAGGCGCTGTGCGTTTGCGCACCGAATCCGGCAGGTGGTGCTCAGGCCGCTTTCCCGGCGCGTGAATACATCACGGCCAGCGGTTCGGAGCGCCCGCGCACGTTCAGCGTGTCGACCGGCCCCAGCGTTGCTTCGGCGCCGGCCTGTTGCGCCGCGAACTGCGAGACCACGAGCCGCGCTGAAGCAGTCTTCGAATGGTCCTGCAGGCGGCTCGCGGTGTTGACCACTTCGCCGATGGCGGTGAAGGTGGTGGTCTCGAGGTAGCCGACTTCGCCGACGGCCGCGCGCCCGGCGTGCAGGCCCATGCCGAAGTCCAGCTGCTGGCCGAACTGGGCCTGGAAGTCGACGTTCCATGCGTCCATGCGCTCGCCGATGAGCTGGGTGGCATGCAGCGCCTGCCGGCAGGCGGTGGGCAGGTCGCTCTCGAGGCCGAAGATGGCCATCACGCTGTCGCCGATGAACTGGTTGGGCACGCCGCCGCTCTCGCGCACGGCGGCGCCCACGATGGCGAAGTAGCGGTCGAGCACGTAGGCCAGGTCGAAGGGCCACTGCCGCTCCGACAGGCCCGACCAGCGCCGCAGGTCGACGAACAAAATCGCCACGTCGCGCTCGTGCCCGAAGCGGCCGACCGGCGCGGGCCGGCCCTCGCGCGGCAGCGGCGCGAACAGCGGTGTCACCTCGATGCTGCCGCGCGGGCGCAGCTGGCAGGCCAGCCGCACGTCGTGCGGGGCGCGCACGCGCTCGAGCGTGCGCTGCTCGTCGCGGCCCGGCGTGCCGATGTGTTCGGGCGCGCCGCCCACGCGCACGCGGCAGGTGGAGCAGCGCGCGCGTCCGCCGCAGATCGACACGTGCGCGATGCCGTGCGAGCGGCTGGCTTCGAGCACGCTCCAGCCGGGCGGCACGTGCACGGTGCGGTCGGGGTAGCGCAGCGCCACGGTGGCGCCGCGCGCGCGCCGGGCCAGGCGGCTGCGCGCCGCGTAGGCCGCGAGCAGGGCCAGCAGCGCCAAGGCGTAATAGAGCTTGATGTTCGTCTCGGCGGCGTTGAGCGCGCGGCCCTGTTCGGGCGTCGGCAGCACGACGGGCGGCACGCCGGTCCACTGGAACTCGCGCCCCATCGAGACGAAGCCCATCGCGGCGGTCACCGGCAGCAGCACGGCCACCGCGAGCAGCGGCGCGAACAGGCGCCGGTAGAGCGGGCGCACGCGCAGCGCGAAGTGCAGGCCGAGGCAGCCGTGGGCCCAGGCGGCCAGCATCATGCCCAGCTGCGCGCCCGCGCCGGCCAGGTCCCACAGGCCCCAGACCACGCGCACGTACGAGCCCTCGATGCCGTAGGCCAGCCAGGCGCCGCGCATCGCGGTGAGGTGGGTGGCCAGCAGCAGCGGCAGCGCAAAGCCCAGCAGCACGCGCAGGGCTTCGAGCGGCGGCATGCGCAGGGTGCGGCGTTCCCACAGGGCGGCCACGGCGAGCACGAGGTGGGTGAGGGCGGCGCCGTACAGCAGCAGCGTGCCGGGCAGGCTGTGCCAGAACTTCTGCACGCCGCGCAGCACGGTCTCGGCCGCGGCGAAGGAGACGATGCCCAGCGAATGGTTCAGCAGGTGCGCCGTGATGTAGGCCATCAGCACCAGCCCGCTCGCCCAGCGGAGGTTGCGCCGTGTCGGCGTTCTCAGCAAAAAAGGGGAAGGAGGGGAACGTCTGTCCATGAACGGGTTCGAAGCGGCACCCGAGCATAATGCGCGCGCCTCGATGACCACCGGCATGGCCCTACCCGAACCCACCCCCCGCTCCAGCCTCGCGCTGCGCCGCATCGCGCTGCTCGAAGGCCTGTCCGACGACCGCTTCGACCATCTGGCGCGCCAGTGCCTGTGGCACAGCGTGGCGGCCGGCAAGCCGCTGATGCTGCGCGCCGACCTGCAGGGCGAGGTGTTCCTGCTGGTGTCGGGCCGCGTGCGCGTGACGACCTACGCGGCCAACGGCCGGCAGGTGACGTTCCGCGATTCGGAGGCCGGCGCGCATTTCGGCGACATCGCCGCTTTGGACGGCGGGCCGCGTTCGGCCGACGTGGTCACGCTCGAACCCTGCGTGGTCGCCAGCCTGGACCGCGCGGCCTTCCTGTCGCTGCTGCGCGAGGAGCCGCTGGTGGCCGAGCGCGTGATGCAGCGGCTGGCCGCGCTGGTGCGGCAGCTGTCGGAACGGGTGATCGACCTGAGCACGCTGGGCGTGCAGAACCGCCTGCATGCCGAGCTGCTGCGCCTGGCGCGCGAGGCGGGCATCGACGGCAACGAGGCCCGGCTGGAGCCCGCGCCCAAGCATGCGGCGCTGGCCAGCCAGATCAGCACCAACCGCGAGCAGGTGACCCGCGAACTCAACACGCTGGTGCGCGGCGGCGTGCTGCGCAAGGACGGCAAGGCGCTGGTGGTGGCCGATGCCGAGCGCCTGGCGCTGATGGTGTCGCAGGTGCGCGGCGACTAGATCAGTTCCAGCGGCCGTTCGGGCCGGCCACGCTGTAGCGGCCGGCGCCCATCAGCGCCACGCTCAGTGCGCCGAACAGGTACAGGCCCTGCAGCTCCAGCGCCCAGCCGCCCTGCTTGGTCAGCGCGAACAGGTCGGCCATGTGCACGAGGCCGAAGGCGAAGAGCATGTTGATCACCACCACGGCGGCGGCGGCGCGCGTCCACAGGCCCGCGATCATCAGCAGCGGCGCGACGATCTCGCCCACGAACACGAGGTAGGCCAGCCCGCCGGGCAGGCCGGCCTTGGCCAGCATGCCGCCGATGAAGCCGACGCCGGCCGAGAGCTTGAAGATGCCGTGCAGCAGCATCAGCACGCCGACCGACACGCGCAGCACCAGCTTGCCGGCGTCGTCGCGGGCCGCGGGCGTGGCAAGGAACGACGAGGAGGAAGACGCCGAAGCGGCGGAGGCGATCGGGGCAGCCTGGGTGTTCATGGCGAATCCTTGAGTGGAAGAAAAAAGGAAGAAGGCCGCCGCGGACTGCGGCGGTTGCCATGCCAGTGTGAGAGCCCCGCCGTCGCCGGTCGGTGCGTTTACGCACACTTTTCGGCGGTTGGGTCGCCGTCGCCGGGCCTCAGTCGCCCTTGTAGCCCGAGGCCTTGATCACCGGCAGCCAGCGTGCGGCCAGCGCGTCGGTGTAGCGCACCACCTCTTCGCTCGAGGCGCCGGGCAGCAGGTCGTAGCCCACGCGGCCGAGCTTTTCGCGCACGTCGGGCAGGGCCAGCACCTTGCGCACGGCCCGGTTCCACTGCGCCAGCGTGGCGGGCGCGGTGTTGGCGTGGGCGTAGAGCACGTAGCGCGACGAGGCCACCAGCGTCGGGTAGCCCGACTCGGCGAAGGTCGGTACGTCGGGCAGGCCGTCGGCGCGCTTGTCGCCGGCCACGGCCAGCACGCGCAGCTTGCCCGCGCGGTGGTACTCGGTGAGGGTGGTGGTGGCGTCCATGCCCGAGGCCACCTGGCCGCCGATCAGCTCGGTGACCATGGCCGCGCCGCCGCGGTAGGGCACCAGGGTGGCGCCGCTGCGCGACAGGGCCACGAAGTCCATGGCCAGGAAGTGCAGCAGCGAGCCCACGGTGGTGATGCCGATCGAGCCCTGGTCGGGGTGGGCCTTGGCGGCCTGGACGAACTGGGCCAGCGTCTTCACCGGTGAGGCGGCGCTCACGGCCAGGCCGAACTGGATGCCGCTCACGTCGGTCACGGGCTTGAAGTCGGTGGCCGGGTTGAAGCGCATGTTGGCGTAGATGGCGGGGCCGATGAACATCGGGTCGACCGGCGCCAGCAGCATGGTGGTGCCGTCGGCGGGGCTGTTCTTCAGCACCTCGGCCGCCAGCCGCGTGCCGGCGCCGGGGCGGTTGTCGACCATGACCGGGCGGCCGAGCTCGTCCTTGAGCTTTTCGGACAGCAGCCGGCCCATGAAGTCGGCCGGGCCGCCGGCCGGGAAGGGCACGATCAGGCGGTTGACCGCCGGCTGCGCGTTCGCGCCGTACGGCAGCAGGCCGCCCAGGCCCGTGGCCGCCGCTGCGCGGATGAGGCCGCGCCGCGAGAGCGCAGCGCCGGTGGGGAAGGTGAAGGGGGTCATCGAAAGTCTCCGGGTGGTTGGAATCGTTGGAAGAACAGAAAAAGAGAGATCACTGCGCGACCAGCGGCGTGAAGTGGGCCGCGTCTTCGATCGCCTGGCCGGCCTCCAGCAGCAGGTCTTCGCGGAAGCGCCAGGCCAGCAGCTGCACGCCCATGGGCGCGCCGCCGGCCATGCCGGTGGGCACCGCGAGGCCGGGCATGCCGAGCGCGGCGGTCGCGAGCAGCGGGCTCTGGGCGTCGATGAGGGCGCGGGCGCGTTCGAGGCTGGCGACGTCTTCGTCCTGCGGGCAGGGGCGCTGCCACGACACGGGCATCAGCACCAGCGGATGGGTCTGCATGAACACCGACCAGCTGCGTAGCAGCGCCTGGCGCCGCGCGAGCGCATCCAGAAAACCGTCGCGGTCGGTCTCGGCCATGCCTTCGAGCAGGTAGCGCTGGCTGCGCCGCATGAGGTCGTCGCCGTGCTGCTCGACGCCCGCGATGATGTTGCGGCGCGTGTCGTCCACGATCAGCGTGCGCCACAGGGCGGCGGCCTCGCCGAAGCAGGGCAGCTCGGCTTCGTCGACCGCGTAGCCCGCCTGCTGCAGCCAGCGCGCGGCGTCGTCCAGTGCCTGCGTGACGGCCGGGTCGACCGGGATGCCCGGCGCGCGCTTGAACAGCGCCACGCGGATCGGGCCGGCGGGGCGCGGCAGCTCGTGCGGCATCGGCACCCAGTTCGGGTCGCGCGCGTCGGGGCGCGCCATGGCCTCGTAGCCCAGGCGCAGGTCGGCGATGCTGCGCGCCAGCGGCCCCTGCACCGACATGAGCTGCGGCGTGATGCCGCGCTCGCTGGTCGCGCTCGGGTTGAAGGCCGGCACGCGGCCGGCGGTGGGGCGCAGGCCGGCCACGCCGCAGGCGTACGCGGGGTAGCGGATCGAGCCGCCGATGTCGTTGCCGTGCGCCAGCGCGCCCATGCCGCTGGCCACCGCCGAAGCCGCACCGCCGCTGGAGCCGCCGGGCGTGACGGCCGCGTCCCACGGGTTCAGCGTGCGGCCGTGCACGCCGTTGTCGGTGAACCAGCGCGACGAGTAGGTCGCGGTGTTGCTGCGCCCCACGATGACGGCGCCCGCGCTGCGCCAGTGCGCCACCACCGGCGCGTCTTCGCGGGCGATGTGGTCCTTCAGCGGGATCACGCCGTTGGTCGTGGCGTGGCCGGTCTGGTCGACGTTGACCTTGATGCTCACCGGCACGCCGTGCAGCGGGCCCAGCGGCTCGCCGCGCAGGGTGCGCGCGTCGGCGGCATCGGCGCTGGCCAGGGCCTCATCGGCCAGCACCTCGGCCAGGGCATTGAGGCGGGGGTTGAGTTCGGCGATGCGCGCGAGCACGCTGGTCGTCACTTCGCGGCAGGACAGCTCGCGGCGGCGCACGGCGTCGGCGAGGTCGGTGGCGCTGCGCTGCCAGAGGGCGGGGGATGCAGTCATGGGAGGTCTCGAGGAAAGTTCGGGCAAAGGAAACCCGCACCCCGGCGCAACCGGGGTGAAGGCAAGAGAGAGCAGGGGGAAGAAGGCGGCGGCGGATCAGCCCGCGCCGCGCAGGCGTCAGCCGGTCGGTTTCTTCATGAGCAGGCTGCCGCGGTCGACGCGGGATTCGGCCTCCAGGGCCAGGGCTTCGGCGTGTTCCATGTGCACGCGCATGACCTCGCGCGCACGCGCGGGGTCGCGGGCGCGCAGCGCGTCGAGCAGCTCGGTGTGGCTGTCGACGATCTCCTCGTCGAACTGGTCGAACTCCGTGAGTGCGTTGCGCACGATGATCACGCGGCGGATCACGTCGTTGAGCAGGCGGCACACCAGCGCCAGGAAGGGGCTGCTGCAGGCCTCGGCCAGGCGGTCATGGAACAGCAGGTCGGCCTCGCGGCGCTCGTTCCAGTCGGCGCTGCCGCCGTGGGCCGGGTGGCTGTGGCCGATCAGCGCCTCCAGCGCGGCCAGATCGGCCTCGCTGAGGCGCGTGGCCACGTTGGCGGCCAGCTCGGGCTCGACCACGCGCCGCAGCGCGTACAGCATCGTGATGTCGACCGGCTGGAAGTACAGGAAGTTCGACACCGCCTGCAGGCACTGCTCGTACGAGGCCTGCGTGAGCGTGGCGCCGCCGTTGGGGCCGGTGCTGATCGCGACCAGCCCCTGCACCTGCAGCGCGGCCAGCGCCTCGCGCACCGTGCCGCGCGACACGCCGAGCTGCTCGATCAGCTCTTTCTCCTGCGGCAGCTTGTTGCCGACCTGCTGCTGGGTCTGGACGACCCAGCGCTTGATGTTGTCGACCACCTGGTCGGAACGCTTCACGCGCTTGTCGCGCGTGAGCGAAGGCTTGGGTTGGGAAGGGGGCATCTGCGTTCCGTCTATTTATGATCATAAATGTCATAAATATGGAAAACACTGTCAAGCGGGTTGTCCCCCGAGGCCCGTGCCGGGCGGGCCGTCGGCAGGAAAACGGGCTTCCTGCTACGCTCCCGGGCGGCCCGCCTGCCCCTGGCGGGCTTTTTTCTGCGCTGCTGGTTTCCCCATGGTTTTTCCCCTCATCACCGACCCGTCGTTCTACGCGGTCGCCGTCCCCGCCGTGCTGCTGCTCGGCATCAGCAAGAGCGGCTTCGGCGCCGGTTTCGGGTCGCTGGCCGTGCCGATGATGGCGCTGGCCGTCACCGTGCCGCAGGCGGCGGCGATCCTGATGCCGCTGCTGCTGCTCATGGACCTGCTCGGCCTGGCCGCGTTCCGGCGCGACTTCGACCGCTCGCTGCTCAAGTTTTTGATTCCGTTCGGGCTGGTCGGCACGGTGATCGGCACGCTGCTGTTTCGCGTGCTGTCGGCCCACACGGTGGCGGGCATCGTGGGCGTGTTCACGCTGGTGTTCCTCGCGCAGCGCCTGCTGTTTCCACCCAAGCCCAACGACCCGCTGCCGTCGCGCGCGGTGGGCGCGGTGCTGACGACCGTGTCGGGCTTCACCAGCTTCATCGCGCATGCGGGCGGGCCGCCGATCAATGCCTACGTGATCCCGCTGAAGCTCAAGCCCGTGGTGTTCACGGCGACGATGGCCTACTTCTTCTTCGTGGTGAATCTCAGCAAGTGGATTCCCTACGCATGGCTCGGTCTGCTCGACTTTCGCACGCTGGCCACCTCGCTCGTGCTGATGCCGATCGCACCGCTGGGCGTGTGGATCGGCATCCGCATCGCACGCCGCATCGATGCGACGTGGTTCTATCGCTTCGTCTATCTGGGCATGCTGCTCACGGGCCTGAAGCTCGTCTACGACGGCTTCCTGGCCTGAGGCCGGCCGCAGGCCAGGCCCCTTCGTGAAACACCGAGGAACCGGCTTTGCCGGGCCTCAGGTGTTGCCCCCGGTAGGGGGTTGGAGAAGCGACACGCAGTGCGCGAAGCCTGGGGGCGAGTCAAAGTTCCACGATCGACTTGAAGCCGCCGAAGATCATGCGTTTGCCGTCGAACGGCAGGTTCTTCATGTCCATCATGGCCTCCAGGCGCGGGTCGGCCATGACCTTCTTGTTGATCGTGTCGCGGTGCTTGCGCGACTTGTAGGTGATCCACGAGAAGGCCACGGTCTCGTCGGCCTTGAGCTTCACGCTCTGGGGGAACGACGTGAGCTTGCCGGGCTTCACGTCGTCGGCGATGCACTCCACGTACTCGAGCGCGCCGTACTCCATCCAGACCTTGCCGGCCTTGCGCGCGAGCTTGCGGTAGGCCTCGACGTTCTTGGTGGGAATGGCGACGATGAATCCGTCTACATAACGAGCCATGTCTGTTCTCCTGAATAGGGGATAGAAACGTTGAAAAAGAAAAAGCGGGGGCTGCATGGCGCCGTCGCGTTCACGACGACGCCGTCTCGCCCGCCGCGCCCGGGGCCGACGCTGCTTCGTTGTTGTTCTGGGTGTGTCCCGGCGCGGCCGGGCGAAGCAGCAGGACCCCGATCAGACCCGCCGCCGCCGCGAACACGGCGCCGACCAGGAATGCCAGGTTGTAGCCACCGGTGAGCGCCAGCGGCATCTGCGCGCCCGCGGTGGCCGTGGCGGTGGTGCGTGCCGCCGCGGCGCTGGCCAGCACGGCCAGGCCCAGGGCGCCGCCCATCATGAAGGCGGTGTTGACCACGCCCGAGGCCAGGCCCGAGTCGGCCGGGTCGACCTCGCTCATGGCCGCCAGCAGCACCGGGTTGAAGGCCATGCCCGCGCCCAGGCCCAGCAGCACCATGCCGGGCAGCACGTCGAGCACGAAGCTGCCGTTGACCGGCGCGCGCGCGAACAGCGCCAGCCCGAGGGCGGCGAGCCACAGCCCCGCCGCCAGCGGCTTGCGGATGCCGAAGCGCATCACGATCTTTGCGGAGAGGCCGAGCGAGAACACCGCCATGATCACGTTGGCTGGCAGGAAGGCCAACCCGATCTGCATCGGCGTGTACTGCAGCACCAGCTGCATGTACAGCGCCGAGATGAAGAACCACGCGAACATGGCCGCGGCCCACAGCACGCCCACCACGTTGGCCACCGACACGCTACGCAGCTTGAAGAGGCCCAGCGGCATCAGCGGATGCTGCACGCGCGCCTCGATGGCGATGAAGACGGCCAGCAGCACCACGGCCGCGCCGAGCAGGCCCATCGTCTGCGTGGAGCCCCAGCCCGCCTCGTTGCCGTTGACCACGCCGTACACCGCGAGCATCAGCGACGAGGTGACGGTGATGGCGCCGGCCACGTCGAGCTTCTCGCCGTGCGCGTGGCCGCGTGCGTTGGGCAGCAGCGCCACGCACAGCGCATACACCGCCACGCCGATCGGCAGGTTGACCAGGAAGATCCAGTGCCAGCTCAGCGTGCTCGTGAGCAGCCCGCCCAGCAGCACGCCGATGCTGCCGCCGCCCGCGCACACGAAGCCGTACACGCCCATCGCCTTGGCGCGGTCGGCCGGCTCGGTGAACAGGTTCATGATGAGCGAGAGCGCCACGGCCGACACCACCGCGCCGCCCAGGCCCTGCACCGCGCGCGCCGCCACCAGCAGTCCCTGCGAGGTCGAGACCCCGCAGGCCAGCGAGGCCAGCGTGAACAGCACCAGGCCCGCGAGGAACACGCGGCGGTGGCCGTACAGGTCGCCCAGCCGCCCGCCCAGCAGCAGGAAGCCGCCGAAGGTCAGCATGTAGGCGTTCACCACCCAGACCAAAGACGTCTCGGAAAAACCGAGGTCGGTGCGGATCGAAGGCAACGCCACGTTCACGATCGTGGTGTCCAGCACGATCATCAGCACGCCCAGGCACAGCACCATCAGGGCGAGCCAGCGCTTTCGGTTGTCGAGGGTTTCGGTCATGGAAGGTGCTTCCTGCGAAGAAGGGAAAAAGTAAAGAGAGGCGGCTCCGTGCTCAGACCAGTGCCTTGCCGCCGTTGATGAGCCACGGCGTGCCGAAGCGGTCGGTCACCATGCCGAAGCCTTCGACCCAGAAGGTCTTCTCGAAAGGCATGCCGATCGAGCCGCCGTCGGCGAAGGCGTCGAAGATGCGCCGCGCTTCGGCCACGGTGTCGAGCGTGAGCGCCACGCCGAAGCCCTTCATGCCTTCGAAGGGCTGGCCCGGCATGGTGTCGGAGGCCATGAGGATGCCGTCGCCGTAGGTGAGCGACGCATGCATGATCCGCTTCTTGGCCTCGGCCGGCATCTGCTCGGTGTCGGGCGCTTCGCCGACGGTCATCATCATCTGCATGGTGCCGCGCAGCGTCTTCTCGTAAAAGCGCATGGCCTCGGCGGCGTTGCCGTCGAACGTGAGGTAAGCGTTGATGGGGGACATGAGAGTTCCTTGAATGATTGAGGTGAGTCGATGAGGGGAGGAGGCGTTTACTTTTCGGTTGCGCTCTTCAGATTGGCCAGGCCCGCCTCGAAGTCCTTGCCGATCATCTGGTCCATGTCGAAGAAGATGCCCATGAGCTTGGCCATGTAGGGGCTGGGGCCGTACATGGCCCAGGTGACCTGCGTGGCGCCGCCCTGCGGCTGCAGCGTGAACTCGGCCGTGTTGTGGCCTTCGAAGGGCTTCACGAAGTCGAGCTTGATCGCGACCTTCGACGAGGGCTGCGACTCGGTGATTTCCATCGTGCCCGCGCCCGCCTTGCTGTTGCCTTCCCAGGCGTAGGTGGCGCCCTTGCCGCTGGCGGCGCCGCCGTAGGTGCGCTTCATGGCCGGGTCGAGCTTCTCGTAGGGCGACCACGCGCTCCAGCGGTGGAAGTCGTCGATCAGCGGAAAGATTTTTTCGGCCGGCGCGTCGATGCGCGTGGTGCGCTCGACGCGGAAGCTGTCGGGCCGCGTGGCGCCGTAGATGAGCAGCGCGGCAATCAGCGCGAGGACGGCGAGGACGATGGTCTTGAGCATGATGAAGAAAAGCGTGTGGGAAGAGTGAAGAACGAGCCCCCGCGCATCACGCGGCGGCCGGGTCCGCCACCAGCAGCCAGCCCACGCCGAAGCGGTCGCTGAGCATGCCGAAGCTGGTGGTGAAGAAGGTCGGGATCAGCGGTTGCATCACCTGGCCGCCATCGGCCAGTGCGTCGAACCACTTGCGGGCGTCGGCGTCGCTGTCGGCCGACAGCGACAGCATGATTCCCTTGAACTCGGCCTGGCCGGAGCAGCGTCCGTCGGACAGCATGAGCTCGGTCTGGCCGATGCGCAAGACCGAATGCATCACTTTGTCAGGGCCGGGCATGCCGCCTGCGCAGCCGGCTTCGGGGTTGCCCTCGGGGCCGCCGGTGGCCGGCGCCTCGCTGTAGCGCATGAGCTGCACGACTTCGGCGCCGAGCGCCTTCTTGTAGAAGGCAATCGCTTCGTCGCAACGACCTTCGAAGGACAGGTAAGACTGGACTTTCATGGCGTTTCCTTTTGGTTGGTTCACGGGCACAACGGGTCTGCGCGAAAACAATGGAATTACTTTGTGTACACCGTCCACAAAGAATAGCAGAGATAATGGACAGTGTCCACATGGAGTCGCGATGAAGCTCAACAACGTTCCCGAAAGCCTGCCGCCCGCGCGCAGCACCTACCGCCACGGCGATCTGCGCCGTGCGCTGCTGGATGCCGGCATCGAACTGGCGCGGGACGGGGGCCCCAGTGCCGTGGTGCTGCGCGAGGCCACGCGCCGCGTGGGCGTGGTGCCGAACGCGGCGTATCGCCACTTCGCCAGCCGGCACGACCTGCTGCTGGCGGTGCGCGCCGCGGCGCTGTCGGAGGCGGCCAAGGCGATGGAGGGCGAACTCGCCGTGCTGCCCTGCGACCAGCCGCCCGCCGACTTCGCGCGCGCCCAGGTGCGCGCCATCGGCACCGCTTATCTGCGCTTTGCGCAGGCGCAGCCGGGGCTGTTTCGCACGGCCTTCGTGGTGTCGGAAGACGCGCAGGGCGACGTCGGTCCCGACGGCGCGGGCGCCAGCGGCATGAACCCGTTCGAGTTGCTGGGCGCGGCCGTCGACCGGCTCGTGGACGCGGGCCTGCTCGACCCGGCGCGGCGCCCGGGCGCCGAATACCTCGCGTGGTCGGCGGTGCACGGGCTGGCGTTGCTCATCATCGACGGCCCGCTGCGCGGGGTCGACGCAACGGCCACGCACGCGCTTGGGCAGCGCCTTATCGACATGGTGGAACGCGGCCTGTAGCCGCAGCGTCGCCGCGCTCCGGTCTCAGAGATAGATCTTCTGCAGCAGCTTGATGAGCGTCTCCCGCTCGCGAGTGCTCAGGCGGCTGCTGGCTTCGGTTTCCAGTTGCACCACGGCCTGCTCGGCCTCGCGGATCAGCGTCTCGCCGGCCGGTGTGAGGTGCAGGCCGACGGCGCGGCCGTCGTGCGGATGCGGCCGGCGTTCGATGAGGCCGCGGCCGTCCAGCGTGGCCACCAGGCTCACGAGGTTGGGCGGCAGGATGTCCAGCGTGTTGCACAGCTGCCGCGAGGTGGCGCCCGGGTTGTGCGCCAGCAGCGAGAGCACCGAGAAGTCGATCTGCTTGAGGCCGTAGGGCGCCATGCGGTCGGCGAACACGGTGCTCACGATCAGCCAGGCGCGCCGGGCGTTGTAGCCGACCAGCCCTTCGAGCACGCGGGCGTCGAGCCGGTCCGACCGGGGAGACGGCGCGGCGGCGGTGTCGGTCTTGGCGGACGTTTTTTTCGCGGGGGAAGGAGGCATGCAGCGAGCGTAACCGCGCGTTGCTTTCTCGAACAACTAGCGTGACGCCTCTTGTGCGGAATGCGCCAGTGCGACACCCTCACAAGCCCGTTTGACGATGCCCAGGCGCATCTCGAACTCGGGCAGCACCCAGCGCCGGAAGGCCGCCGCGGCGCGAACGCGATCCGCATCATCGGGCGCGGCCACCTCGATGCGGGCCCAGGCCCACGCCATCAGCGTGAGCATCACCACGCGCAGGAAGTCGTCCGCCACCTCGTAAGGCAGCACGGGGTTGGCGTGCGCCGCCATCGCCACCGTGGTGCCCAGGTAACGCAGCTGCGCCAGCCGGCGCTGCACATCGGCATCGGCCTCGCGCGAGGCGTCGAGCGTGTCGCGCAACTCGAGCAGCACAGCCGACAGCGCCGCGCCGCCGTCGGGCAGCACCTTGCGCACCAGCAGGTCGATCGCCTGGATCTCGTTGGTGCCCTCGTAGATCATGGTCACGCGCGCGTCGCGCACCACCTGCTCGACGCCCCATTCGCGCACGTAGCCGTGGCCGCCGAACACCTGCAGGCAGTCGCTCGCACCGTGGAAGGCCTGGTGCGTGCAGGCGGCCTTGAGCACCGGCGTGACGAGCGAGCACCAGCGCTGCGCGCGCTCGCGGGCCTTGGGGTCGCTGTCGTGCGTGGCGATGTCGAGCATCAGCGCGCTGCGGTAAGCCAGCGCGCGCGAGCCCTCGATCCAGGCGCGTTGGGTGTCGAGGATGCGGCGCACGGCCGGGTGCTCGGCGATCAGGTCGGCCGCCTCGGTGCCGCGGCTGGCGGGCGCGGGGCCGGGTGCACGCATCTGGCGGCGCTCGGCGGCGTAGGCGTCGGCCTTCTGCCAAGCGGCATCGAGCAGGCCGATGCCCTGCAGCGCCACGTGCAGGCGCGCCGCATTCATCATCACGAACATCGCGGCCAGCCCGCGACCAGGCTCGCCGACCAGCCAGCCGGTGGCGTCGTCGAAGCGCATCGTGCAGGTCGGGCTGCCGTGCAGGCCCATCTTTTCTTCGATGCGCTCGCAGTGCACCGCGTTGCGCGCACCGTCGGGCAACACCTTGGGCACCAGCGCCAGCGACAGGCCCTTGGGCCCTGCCGGTGCATCGGGCAGGCGGCACAGCACGAGATGCACGATGTTCGGCGTGAGGTCGTGCTCGCCGCCTGAAATGAAGATCTTGCTGCCGTTCACGCGCACGCTGCCGTCGGCCTGCGCCGTGGCGCGCGTGCGCACCTGGCCGAGGTCGCTGCCGGCGTGGGCTTCGGTGAGGCACATGGTCGCGAGCCATTCGCCGGTCGCGATCTTCTGCAGATAACGCGCCTTCAGTTCGTCGCTGCCGTGATGCTTGAGGCAGGCGTATGCGCCGTGCAGCAGCCCCGGCGCCATGGTGAAGCCGTGGTTCGCGGCGCTGAGCCATTCGTAGAGGATGGCCTCGAGCACCGCGGGCAGGCCCTGGCCGCCGTCTTCGGTGGCGGCGGAGAGCGCCGGCCAGCCGCCGTCCACGAAGGCCTGGTAGGCCGCGCGAAAGCCCGGGGGCGTGACGACCTCGCCGCCCTCGAAGCGGCAACCCACCTCGTCGCCCTCGCGGTTCAGCGGCGCGATCACCTCGCCGACGAAGCGTGCGGCTTCTTCGAGCACCTGCGACTGCAGCGGCTCGTCGACCTCCGCGAAGGGCGCGAGTGCGCGCAGGCGCGTGGGCGCATCGAGCACCGCGTTCAACAGGAAGCGAGCGTCTTCGGGGCGAGGCTGGTAGTGCATGGGGCTCAGGACTCGGCGGTGAAGCCGATCTTCTTGACCAGCGGGCCCCAGCGTTCGTACTCGGACTGCAGCGACTTCTTCATCTCCTCGGGCGAGGAGCCGTGCGCGATCAGGCCCACCGACAGCAGGCCGTCGGCCACGGCCTTGTCCTTCAGCGCGGCCTGGATCGCGGTGCTCGCGACGGCGATGGTCGCGGCCGGCGTCTTCGCCGGTGCGAAGAAGCCGAACCACTCGTCGGCGACGATCTCGGGGAAGCCCTGCTCGGTGAAGGTGGGCACGTCGGGCAGGTAGGCGGGGCGCTGCGCGCCCGAGGTGGCGAGCACGCGCAGCTTGCCGGCCTTGGCGAACGGCAGGCAGTCGCCGGCGGGCGTCAGGCACGAGGCGATCTGGCCGCCCACCACGTCGTTGATGCCGGGCAGCGAGCCGCGGTACGGCACGTGGCGCAGATCGGTGCCGGTGCTCAGGCCCAGCAGCGCGCCCAGGAAGTGCGGCGTGGAGCCCGCGCCCGGCGAGCCGTAGCTGGCCTGGCCGGGGTTGGCCTTGGCCCAGGCGATGTAGTCCTTCAGCGTCTTCACGCTGGCCGGCACCATCGGGCCGACAGCCAGGCCGTGCGTCATGACGGCGCCGATGGAGATGGGCGCGAAGTCGGGGATGGCGTAGCTGAGCTTGGTGTAGATGTGCGGGTAGATCGACAGCGCCGAGGCCTGCGCGAGGCACAGCACCGAACCGTCGGCCGGCGAGGTCTTGAGCGTGTCGAGCGCGATGCGCCCGCCCGCGCCGGGCTTGTTCTCGACCACCGGGTTGGTGGCGGTGAAGGGCGTGTTGCCCAGCTTGTCCGCCACGCGGCGGGCCACGCTGTCGCCCGCGCTGCCGGCCGGAAAGCCGTAGTAGATCTTCACCTGCTGCTGCACCGCCTGGGCGAGTGCGGCAAGGGGATGCAATGCGGCGAGCGCGGCGGTGCCGCCGAGCGCCGCCGTGAATTGGCGTCGGGTGGTCATGGTCTTGTCTCCTGGTTGTCTGCGGGGGCGGGAATCAGCGCGGCGCCATGCGCAAGGCGCCGTCGAGGCGAATCACTTCGCCGTTCAAGTGGCCGTTGGTGACGATGTGGCAGGCCAGCTCGGCAAATTCCGAGGGCTTGCCCAGGCGCGGCGGGAACGGGATCGACGCGGCCAGCGAGTGCTGCACCGGCTCGGGCAGCTCCAGCAGCAGCGGCGTGGCGAAGAGGCCGGGCGCCACGGTGCACACGCGGATGGCGTGCTGCGCGAGGTCGCGCGCCATCGGCAGGGTCATGCCGACGAGGCCGCCCTTCGACGCGCTGTAGGCCTGCTGGCCCACCTGGCCGTCGAAGGCCGCGACCGAGGCGGTGAAGAGCATCACGCCCTTTTCGCCGTTGTCGAGCGTGTCGAGCTTGGCGCAGCGCGCGGCAAAGAGGCGCGCCATGTTGTAGCCGCCGATGAGGTTGATGTTGACCACGCGCACGAAGTCCTCGAGCGGCGCCGGGTTGCCGTCCTTGCCGACGATGCGCTTGGCGCTGCCGATGCCGGCGACGTTCATCAAAATGCGCGCGGGGCCGTGTGCGGCCTGCGCCTTGTCGAGCGCGGCGTTCACGCTGTCGGTGTCGGTGATGTCGCAGACGCAGGCGACGCCGCCGATCTCTGCGGCCACTTTCTCTGCGAGCGCGGCGTTGCGGTCGAGCACCGCGACCTTGGCGCCCAGGCGTGCGAGTTCGCGCGCAGTGGCCTCGCCGAGGCCCGAGGCGCCGCCGGTGACGAGTGCGGCTTGTCCTTCGATCTTCATGGGTTGTCTCCTGATTGGGTTAGCGGGGCTTGAGCGTGAAAGGCAGCGTGTCGGCGTGCAGCGCGTCGGCCAGTGCGGCGCGGTGCTTGAGCACGGCGCGCTGGTTGATCGAGCCCTTGTCGGTCACTTCGCCCTTGTCGATCGACGGCGGCTCGGCCATCAGGTGCAGCCGCGCGATGCGGTTGGCGCTGCCGGTGGCGCCGGCCGCGAGCGTGTCCACCACCTGCTGGAAGTGCGCCTGCACCGGAGCGCTTTCGAGCACCTGCTGCAGCGGGGCGTCGGCAGGCAGGTCGGCGAGCTGGCGCACCTTCTGCGTAGTGAAGATCAGCGCACCGACTTCCTTCAGGTTGATGCCCGTGAGCACCGCGTCCTGCACGTAGGGCGAGCCGGCCGCGATGATCTTCGCGCGCAGCGGACCCACGCTCACGAAGGTGCCGGTGGCGAGCTTGAAGTCTTCGGCGATGCGGCCGTCGAAGCGCAGGCCGCGGTGGATGTCGCGGTCGTCGATCCACTTCACCGCGTCGCCGGTGGAGAAGAAGCCTTCGTTGTCGAAGGCCTCGGCGGTGGCCTCGGGCGCGCGCCAGTAGCCGGGCGTGATGTTGGGGCCGCGGTAGCGCACCTCGGTCTTGCCGTCGACCTCGATCAGCTTGAGCTCGATGCCGGCGGCCGGCAGGCCCACGTCGCCCGACTTCACGTCGGGGCCGGTCACGTACAGCGCGAAGGGGCCCGACTCGGTCATGCCCAGGCCGGTGCCCATCACGATGCGCTCACCGACTTCCGATTCCTGCGTGCGGTGCAGGCTGTCCCACACGGGCTGCGCGAGTGCCGCGCCCGAGTAGAAGAACATCTTCACGCGCGACAGCAGGTTGCGGCGCAGCATGGCGTCGCTCTCCATCGCGTTGGCGATGGCCTCGAAGCCGGTGGGCACGTTGAAGTAGATGGTGGGCGCGATCTCGCGCAGGTTGCGCAGCGTCTCGGCCATGCCGGCGGGCGTGGGCTTGCCGTCGTCGATGAACAGCGTGCCGCCGTTGTCCAGCACGATGCCCACGTTGTGGTTGCCGCCGAAGGTGTGGTTCCAGGGCAGCCAGTCGACCAGCACGGGCGGCTCGTCGCCCAGCGCGGGAATCGACTGGCGCAGCTGCTGCTGGTTGGCGCACCACATGCGGTGCGTGTTGATCACCGCCTTGGGCATCTTGGTCGAGCCCGAGGTGAAAAGAAACTTGGTGATGGTGTCGGGGCCGGTGGCCTGCATCGCCGCGTCGATGGCGGGCGTGGCCGGCGTGGCGGCGAGCACGTCGAAGCGCGTGGTGGCGCGGCCTTCGAGCGTGCCTTCGGCGAGCACGACCTCGGTGCCGGCGGGCACGGTGGCCGCGATGGCCTTGGCGAAGCGCGCGGCGTCGGCCGCGAACACCAGGCCGGGCGTGAGCGTGTCGATGACGTGGCGCAGCTTGTCGTAGTCCTGGCTCACGATCGCATAGGGCGGCGACACGGGGCAGTAGGGCACGCCCGCGTAGAGGCAGCCCAGCGCGAGCAGCGCGTGCTCGATGCCGTTCTCGCTGAGGATCACGACCGGGCGCTCGGCGTTCAGGCCGCGATCGAGCAGGGCCTGTCCGATGCCGCGCGCTTCTTCCAGCGCCTGCGCATAGCTCACGCGCAGCCAGTCGCCGGTGCGGCCGTCGGGCAGGCGCTCGCGGCGTGCGATGAAGGTGCGATCGGGCGCGACCTGCGCCCAGTGCGCGAGCCGGTCGGTCATGCGCTCGCGGTAGGCCTGCAGCGGCGTCTCGGCCGTGAGGTAGCGCGTGCCCGGCGCGCCGTCGCGCAGCACCGCGCGCGTCACGCCGAAGGCCAGCGGGCGGTAGCGGACGGCGGTCATCCCTTGCTCACCTTGGCGCCGCGGCCTTCGAGGAAGTCGCGCACGCGTTCCTTCGCTTCGGGCGCGGCCTGGACGATGCCCGACATCAACGCCTCGGTGAAGAAGCCGTGGTCGGCCGACTGCTCGGAGATGCGCGGCAGCGCGTGCATCAGCGCGTAGTTGGTGAGCGGCGCGTTGGTGGCGATGCGCTTGGCAAGCTCCAGGGCCTTGTCGAAGGCGGTGCCCTCGTCGACCAGGTACTGCGCGAAGTTGGCGCGCTCGCCGTCTTCGGCGTTGTAGACGCGGCCGGTCATCATCATGTCGGTCATGCGCGCCACGCCGATCAGCTTGGGGATGCGCACCGAGCCGCCGCCGCCCACGAAGATGCCGCGCGAGCCTTCGGGCAGTGCGTAGAAGGTGGAGCGGTCGGCCACGCGGATGTGGCAGGCGCTGGCCAGCTCGAGCCCGCCGCCGACCACCGCGCCGTGCAGCGCGGCCACCACCGGCACCGGGCCGTGCTGGATCAGGTCGAGCGCGCTGTGCCACAGGCGCGAGTGCTGCATGCCCTGGCCGGCGTCGCGCTCCTTGAGCTCGCTCAGGTCCAGGCCGGCGCAGAAATGCGGGCCCTCGCCGTCGAGCACGGCCGCGCGCACCGTGGCGGGCAGCGTCTCGAAGGTGTCGCGCAGCGCGAGGATCAGGCCGTCGGACAGCGCGTTGCGCTTGGCGCCGCGCGTGAGACGAACGATGGCGACGTCGTCGCGGATGTCGAGGTGGAGGTCTGGATTGGTCATGATGGTGTGCGGGGTTGCGTTGGATTATGGTTATGAGAAATAATCAATTCAAGGCATTGGAGCCTCCCGAAACCTAGGGACTTACCCGAACCGGAGACAACGACATGGACCCACGGAACCTGATCGCGATCGACATCCACACCCACGCCGAAGTGAGCTGCTGGAACCCTTTCGACAACTACGGCGAGGAATACGACCGCGCGGCCGACAAGTTCTTCGGCTCGAACCGCCGCCCCACCATCGCCGAGAGCGTGGCGTACTACCGTGAAAGGAAGATCGGGCTGGTGATGTTCATGGTCGACGCCGAGTCGAACATGGGCCGCCGGCGCATCCCGAACGAGGAGATCGCCGAGGCCGCGCAGCAGAACAGCGACATCATGATTGCCTTCGGCAGCGTCGATCCGCACAAGGGAAAGATGGGCGCGCGCGAGGCGCGCCGGCTCATCGAGGAACACGGCGTGAAGGGCTTCAAGTTCCACCCCACCGTGCAGGGCTACCACCCCTACGACCGCATGGCCTGGCCGATCTACGAGGTGATCGCCGAGTACAAGCTGCCGGCCATCTTCCACACCGGCCACAGCGGCATCGGCTCGGGCATGCGCTGCGGCGGTGGCCTGCGGCTGGAGTACAGCAACCCGATGCACCTGGACGACGTGGCCATCGACTTCCCCGACATGCAGATCGTCATGGCCCACCCCAGCTTCCCCTGGCAGGACGAGGCGCTGAGCGTGGCCACGCACAAGCCCAACGTGTGGATCGACCTGTCGGGCTGGAGCCCCAAGTACTTTCCGAAGCAGCTGGTGCAGTACGCCAACACGCTGCTGAAGGACCGCGTGCTGTTCGGCAGCGACTACCCGCTGATCACGCCCGACCGCTGGATGAAGGACTTCGAGGCCGCCGGCTTCAAGCCCGAGGTGATGCCCGGCATCCTCAAGGACAACGCGGTGCGCCTGCTGGGGCTCGGAACCCCGGCGGCCTGAGGCTCAGGCGGCGCGCGGCGCCGCCTCGTTCCAGTGCGGCTCCCACAGCGCCGCGCCGCGTTCGAACACGGCGGCCAGCTCCTTCTTGCGGCGCTGCGCCACCGCGGTGATCAACGCGTTGCAGACCGACAGCGCCGCCGTGTACGAATCGAAGGGCGAGGCGCTGGAGGTGCGCACCAGCAGCAAGTGATCGGCCGAGGGCGCCGCGGGCGCGCTGGGGCTGTCGGTGACCATGACGACCTTCGCGCCCTTCTCGCGAAAGTAGGCCGCCGTGCGCGCGATCGCGAGCGAGTGCCGGCGGAAGGTGAGCGTGAGCAGCAGGTCGTTGTCGTCGATGCGCAGCAGCTGGTCTTCCAGTGGCAGCGCACCCGCGCCGCCCAGCAGCCGCACGTCGGGCAGGCACAGGTTCAGGTTCAGCGCGAGGTGGCTGGCCAGCGGCAGGCCGTTGCGCTGGCCGAGCACGTGCACGCGCACCTTGCGCTGCGTGAGCAGCTTCACCGCCGCCTCGAACGCGCCCACGTCGAGCGCCGCGAAGGTGGCGGCCAGGTTGTGCTGGTCGTGCAGCAGCGCGTTGTCCAGGCAGCTGCGCACGGAGGTGTCGTCGCCGATGACGGCGTCGGCGCGCGTGGCGGGCGAGGCGAGCAGGGCGGTGACTTCGGCGCGCGCCTCCATCTGCGCCTGCGCGTAGCTCTCGTAGCCCAGCTTGGCGAGCAGCCGCACCACGGTCGAGGCGCTGGTGCCCACCTTTCTTGCAAGGCTCGTTGCAGATTCGAGCAGCCCCTGCGGGTGGTGCGCCTGCAATTCCTCGATGAGGCGTCGCTCGCTTTTCGTGAGCTTCTTGCCATAGCCCGAGATGCGCTGGTTCAGGCTGGGGGCGGCGGGGGTGTCTGCGTGCGGCATCGGAGAAACCTCATGTTTGCAACGAGTATTGCAAAAATAGGGCCTCCTTGCAAAAATGAATGCACGATTTCGGCCGGACCTGTCCGCCCGATTGCCCGCTTCTTCTGCAGAAAGACCTTGCCATGCGTTCCATCACCCCCGCCGTGCCCGCCCTCCGCCGGCGCGAGATCCTCGGCGCCGGCCTGACGGCGGCGCTGCTGCCCCTGTCCGCGCGCGCCCAGGCCTTCCCGGCCCGCCCGGTCACGCTGGTGGTGCCGTTCCCGGCCGGCGGCTCGGTCGACCTGATCGCGCGGCTGTACGCCGAGCCGCTGTCGAAGGCGCTGGGCACGCCGGTGGTCATCGACAACCGCGCCGGCGCCGGCGGCTCCATCGCCAGCGCCCAAGTGGCGCGCGCCAAGCCCGACGGCTACACGCTCGTGGTGTCGTCGCAGAGCTCGCACCTAGCCAACCCGCTGACGCAGGCCAACCCGGGCTACGACCCGATCAAGGATTTCCTGTCGATCAGCCAGCTCGCGCGCTCCATCAACGTGCTGCTGGTGAACCCGGCCGTGCCCGCCAAGACCTTCAAGGAGTTCGTGGCGCTGGTGAAGTCGCGCCCGGGCGAGCTCAACTTCTGCAGCGCCGGGCCGGGCAGCATGGGCCAGCTCAACGTGGAGCTGATGAAGTCGCAGCTGCAGCTCAACGCCACGCACGTGCCCTACCGCGGCGGCGGCCCGCTGGTGACCGCGCTGATCTCGAACGAAGTGCAGTTCGGCCTGGACAACCTCGCGCCCTTCCTGCCGCACATCCAGGCCGGCAAGCTGCGCGCGCTGGCCGTGGCCTCGCCCACGCGCGTCGCGGCGCTGCCCGACGTGCCGACCTTCACGGAGCTGGGCTATCCGGTGCTGAACACCACCTCGTGGATCGGCCTGGCCGCGCCCGCGAAGACGCCGCCCGAGGTCATCGCCGCGCTGCACAAGGCGGTGCGCACGGTGGCTGACCAGCCGACGATGGTCGAGGCGCTGCTGGCGCGCGGCTCGCTCGCGCCCGAGGCGCAGTCGCCCGCGCAGTTCACGGCCATGATGTCGGAGCGGCTCGCGCTGTACGGCGAGATGGTCAAGCGCGCCGGCATCCGCGGCGAGTGAGCGGGCGGCTGGTTCCATGACGCAGACACTGCCGACCTTCGCACCCGACACCGCACCGCTGGAGGTGCTGCCGCGCGACCTCTCGGCCTACCGCCAGGGCAACACCGGCATCGACTACGTGCACCGCTTCGCGTCCGGCAAGCCGGGCCCGCACGTGCTCGTCAACGCGCTCACGCACGGCAACGAGATCTGCGGCATGGTCGCGGCCACGCACCTGCTCGACACCGGCGTGCGCCCGAAGATCGGCACGCTCACCGTGAGCTTCGCGAACGTCGAGGCCTACGAGGCCTTCGACATCGGCCGGCCCTACGAGAACCGCCAGCTGGTGCACAACCTGAACCGCATCTGGTCGCCCGAGCTGCTCGACGGCACCGGGGACAGCCCCGAGCTGCGCCGCGCGCGCGAGCTGCGGCCGGTGCTCGACGCGGCCGACTACGTGCTGGACATCCATTCCACGCGCGCGCCCGTGCAGCCCTTCTGGGTCTACCCGGAGTTCGAACGCAATGCAGGGTTGGCGCAGGCCGTCGGCGGCCCGGCGGTGCACCTCGTGATGCCCGTGGGCGCCGCGCCCGGCACGGGCGTCACGGCCTACGGCCGGCACGGCGAGCCGGGCATCGACGGCGGCGCGGTGGTGGTCGAGTGCGGCCAGCACTTCGCGCAGTCGGCGGCCGACCTGGCCACCGACGTGTCGCTGCGCTTTTTGGCCCACCTCGGGCTCGTCGACCCGGTGCCGCGCGTGCCGGTGGCCGCGCGCCGCTTCCGGCTGCTCGAGGTCCACATGGTCACGTCGGACGACTTCGCTTTCGCGCGGCCCGTGCTCGGTTTCGAGACCTTCGACCAGGGTGAGCTGATCGCGGTGCAGGCCGGGCGCGAGATCCGCTCGCCCTGCGACGGCTGCACGATCTTCATGCCGACGCGCGCGCCGGTGATTGGCCGCGAGGGTGTGTACCTGACCGTGCCGGTCTGACCCCGGGCCTCAGGGCGCCTTCGCGTCGCCCGTTGGCTCGTCTTCGCCGAGCCGGTCCCAGTCCTGCCCCGAGCGCAGCTTGCGCTCCTCGCGCTCGCGGGCCATCTGTTCCTCGAACTGCTGGCGGCCCGCCTTGTTGGCGGCGATCAGCTTGGCGCGGTCCTTGTAGTGCGGGTAGATCTCGTCGCTGAGCTTGAGGTTTCGCTGGCGGAAACGCATCGACGCCTCGCGCGCCTCGGCCGCCGGCCAGCCCAGCGCCTCCAGCGCCGAGCGCGCGCTGCGCAGCGACGACTCGAACACCTCGCGCTCGATGTCCTGCACGCCGCGGTCGCGCAGCTGGAACAGGTGGGTCACGTTGCGTGCGCGCGCAATGATGCGCGCCTGCGGGAAGTTCTCGCGCACCAGGTCGACGATGTCCAGCGACTGCTCGATGTCGTCCACCGCCACCACGATGGCGCGCGCCGTGCCCGCGCCCGCGGTGCGCAGCAGGTCCAGCCGCGTGGCATCGCCGTAGAACACCCGGAAACCGAACTGGCGCAGGCCTTCGACGGTGTCGGCGTCGTGGTCGAGCACCGTCACGCGCAGGCCCTGCGACATCAGCAGGCGACCGACGATCTGGCCGTAGCGCCCGAAGCCGCAGATCAGCACCTTGGCGTCCTGCTGCTCCGAAATCTCTTCGAGCTGCGGACCGCCCGCGTGGCTGTAGCGCGGCAGCACGAACTTGTCGAGCAGCACCAGCAGCAGCGGCGACAGCAGCATCGACAGCGCCACCGCGCCGATCAGCAGCGAGGTGGTCTGCGGCGGCAGCACGTCGGGCCCGGCGGCCTGGAACACCACGAAGGCGAACTCGCCGCCCTGCGCCAGCAGCAGCGTGAACACCGGCCGCTCCTGGTAGGCCAGGCCCATGGCCTTGGCCAGCGCGTAGATCACCACCAGCTTGATGACCAGGAAGCTCACGACCAGCAAGGCCATGACCCCCGGGTTGGCCAGCAGCACGCCGAAGTTGATCGACATGCCCACCGCGATGAAGAACAGCCCCAGCAGCAGGCCCTTGAAGGGCTCGATGTCGGTCTCGAGCTCGCGCCGGTACTCGCTTTCGGCCAGCAGCACGCCGGCAAGGAAGGCGCCCAGCGCCATCGACAGCCCGACGAACTGCATCAGCGCCGCGATGGCCACCACCAGCAGCAGCGCGGCGGCGGTGAAGATCTCGGGCGTGTCGCTGCGCGCGATCCAGCGCAGGATCGGACGCAGCAGCAGCCGGCCGCCGAGGATGATGCCGGCGATCACGCCGACGATCTTCAGCGCCTCGAGCGCGCGGTCCAGCCCGCTCACGGCCTGCTCGGCCGCGGTGGCGCCGGCCAGCAGCGGCAGCAGCGCGAGGATCGGGATCGCCGCCACGTCCTGGAACAGCAGGATCGAGAAGCCGGCCTGGCCGCTGGGCGTCTTCAGCAGGTTGCGTTCGCCGAACACCTGCAGCGCGATGGCGGTGGACGACAGCGCCAGCCCGAGGGCGGCCACCAGCGCCACGCGCCACGGCGCGCCCACGGCCCAGCCGACGGCGAACAGCACCGCCGCGCAGCTGAGCACCTGCGCCGACCCCCAGCCGAAGATCGGGCGGCGCAGGCTCCACAGCCGCTTGGGCTCGAGTTCGAGGCCGACCAGGAACAGCATCAGCACCACGCCGAACTCGGCGAAATGCAGCACGTCTTCGACGCTGGACACGAGGCCCAGGCCCCAGGGGCCGATGGCGATGCCGGCCACGAGGTAGCCGATGATCGAGCCCAGGCCCAGGGCCTTGGACAGCGGCACCACCAGCACGGCGGCGCTCAGGTAGATCAGGCTGCTGGTCAGCCAGGCGGGTGCGTGTTCCATGCTCAGGCCGCCTTGTGGGTGCTGTTGCTGCCGTTGGCGACGGCCAGGCCGTGCGTCATCGCGCTGTGGAACGCGCCGGCCATCACCTGGCCCACGTCGTCGGATTCGGCGGGGCGGTCGGTCTCGGGCACCGGGCAGGCGATGCAGGCATCGAGCTCGTCCATTTCGGGCCACACCGGGTAGCTTTCCAGCCGCTGCACGAACACCTCGACATGCGCGGCCACCTCGGCCTCGCTGGCGCGGCGCGCGCCGTGCAGCAGCAGCGGCGGCAAGAAGCGCATGCCGCACAGCGCGGCGGTCTGCTCGTAGGGTGGCAGGAAGGCGTCGAAGAAGTAGCGGTTGTAGCTTTGCGGGTGGTAGCTCGGCTCGGGGCCGCCGGTGGTGGCGACCAGCCAGCAGTCCTTGCCCTGCAGCGCGGTGCCGCCGGGGCCGTAGGCCCAGCCGTAGCCCAGCACGTCGTCGACCCAGAGCTTCTGCAGCGGCGGCATCGAATACCACTGGATCGGGTGCAGCAGCACCACCAGATCGGCGCGCGCCAGCCGCTCGCGTTCGACCTCCACGTCGATGGCGAAATCGGGGTAGCTGCCGTACAGGTCGTTCACCTCGACGCCGGGCACGCGCTGCGCCGCGGCGAACAGCCGGCGGTTCACGCGCGAGTCGCGCCAGTGGGGGTGGGCCGCCAGCACATAGATGCTGCTGGCGGGGTTCTCCGCGGATGTTGTTGTCGTCATGTGGCGAACATAACGCAGACGGCCCGCCGTCGCCGACGCGCCACCCGGGGCGACTACCATCCAGCCCTGTTCCCGTTCTGGAGGAGATCCTCATGCCGGTGGTTCTGGTCGCCAATCCCAAGGGGGGCGTGGGCAAATCGACGATTGCAACGAACATCGCGGGCTACTTCGCGAGCCGCGGCCATGCCGTGATGCTCGGCGACGTGGACCGCCAGCAGTCCTCGCGGCTGTGGCTCGGCCTGCGCCCACCGCAGGCCCGCCCCATCGCCACCTGGGAGGCCACCGGCGACAGCACCGTGGTGCGCCCGCCGCGCGGCACCACCCACGCGGTGCTCGACACGCCCGCCGGCCTGCACGGCTGGCGCTTCAAGGAGGTGCTGGCGCTGGCCGACCGCGTGATCGTGCCGCTGCAGCCGAGCATCTTCGACATCTACGCCACGCGCGATTTCCTCGACCGCCTGCTGGAAAGCCGCCGCGCCGAGAAGACCCGCATCGGCCTGGTCGGCATGCGCGTGAACGCCCGCACGCTGGCGGCCGACCGGCTGCACGAGTTCATCGCCGGCCTGGGCGTGCCCGTGCTGGGCGAGCTGCGCGACACGCAGAACTACGTGCAGCTGGCGGCGCGCGGGCTCACGCTGTTCGACATTGCGCCGGGGCGCGTGCAGCGCGACCTGGACCAGTGGGCGCCGATCTGCGAATGGCTCGACGCCTGAACTGACCCCGGATTTCCCTGATTCCCGGTTGTCGCAAGTCCGACAGCCAGCCTTGTGCCCTTGGCACCAGAATGCCCCGCATGACCAAAAAGACATTCCAGACCCTTCAGGATCTCGCCGCCTGCGTCGGCCAGGAAGTCGCCGTGAGCGACTGGATCAGCGTGACGCAGCAGCAGGTCAACCAGTTCGCCGAAGCGACGGGCGACCACCAGTGGATCCACGTCGATGTGGAGCGGGCCAAGTCCGGCCCCTTCGGCGCGCCGATCGCGCACGGGTTTCTCACCTTGTCGCTGCTGCCGAAGTTCTTCGAGACGGCCATCGACGTGGTCGAGTCGCGCATGGGCGTGAACTACGGCCTGAACCGCGTGCGCTTCATGTCGCCGGTGCCGGTGGGCCAGCGCCTGCGCGCCCGCATGAAACTGCTGAGCGCCGAGCCGATTCCCAACAACGGCCTGCAGATGACCTGGGAAACCACCATCGAACTCGAAGGCGCCGCCAAGCCGGCGTGCGTCGCCGAGTCGGTGGTGCGCCGTTTTCCCTGAGCGGTTTTTCTTTTCTTCCTCTCTTTACATCCGGCGGTCGGTGACTTCGCCGTAGGCGGCCGCGCCCTGCCGGGTGATGCCGACGGCGCTCGCGCGCACCGCCGCGCGGTCGACATTGCCCGCGGTCGGGCGGGCCACGCCGGTGCCGCCGTTGCTGATCTGCAGCGGCTGCAGGGCTTGCTGCTGGACCTGGGCGCGCGTCAGCGACGACTGGAAGGGCGCGGGCGGCAGCGGGTTCTGCTCGCCCTGGAAGGCATGGGCGCCGCCGGTGAGGGCGAGGGCGGCGAGGGTGATCAGGCGCAGGGTGGTGGTGTGCATGGCGGGACTCCTTGGCAGTCGGCGTTGAGGGGACGGATGCCGGTGCGAATCACCGGCATGCCTTCCCATACGCCGCGCAGCACCGATCGGATGTGCCCCTGCCGCGCGAAGGGCCGTCAGGCGAAATCGTTCTGCCGCCAGGCTTCGAACACCGTGACCGCCACCGCGTTCGACAAATTCAGGCTGCGCTGGCCGGTGCGCATCGGCAGCCGCAGGCGCTGCGGCTCGGCAAAGCCGTCGCGGATCGGCGGCGGCAGGCCGGCGGTTTCCGAGCCGAACACCAGCCAGTCGCCGGGCTGGAAGCGCACGTCGTGCACCGGGCGGGTGCCGCGCGTGGTCAGCGCGAACATGCGCTCGGCCGGCGGCTGCTGCGTGGCCAGCAGCGCGGCCCAGTCGGCGTGGCGCTTGACTTCGGCGTACTCGTGGTAGTCGAGCCCGGCGCGGCGCAGCAGGCGGTCGTCCATCGAAAAGCCGAGCGGCTCCACCAGGTGCAGCGTGCAGCCGGTGTTGGCCGCGAGCCGGATCACGTTACCGGTGTTCGGCGGAATTTCAGGGTGGACCAGGACGATATGGAACATGTGTCGATTGTCGCGGGCGCCGCCGACGGGGTCAGCGCGGCGGGTCGGTCCGCGCCAGCACCACGCCGGTGATGTGCGCCGCGCCCGCCAGGCGCAAGGTGGCGGCCGCGGCGAACAGCGAGGCGCCGCTGGTCATCACGTCGTCCACCAGCACCACGCGCCGCCCCCGCAGGCCGTCGGCGCGCAGCGGCTCCACGGCGAAGGCGCCGCGCAGGTTGCGCAGCCGGTCGGCGCGCGGCAGACCGCTCTGCGCAGGCGTGTCGCGCGTGCGCAGCAGCAGGGTGGCGTCGGTCTTGGCCGGTGCCAGCCGGCGCGCGAGCTCGTGCGCCTGGTTGAAGCCACGCTCGCCCAGTCGGCCGGGCGCCAGCGGCATCGGCAGCACGAGGTCGCACTGTTCCAGCGCCGGCTCCACCCACGGCGCGCTGCGCAGCAGGGTGGCCAGCGGGCCGGCCCAGCCCGCCTCGCCGCGAAACTTGAACTGGGCGATGCAGTCGGGCCACGGCCATGCGTAGGTGCAGGCGGCGAGGCAGGCGTCGAGCGGCGGCGGGTGCTTGATGCATTCGCCGCAGCGCGCCACGCCCTCGGGCATCGGCAGCGCGCAGCCCCCGCAGCGCGGGGTCGGCGGCGCGAAGCGGGCCACGCAGGCGTCGCACACGCGCTGCGCCGGCCAGGCGCGGCAGACCTCGCACTGGCTGGGCAGCCGCGCAAGCAGCGAGGTGAAAGGCCTCAGGGCCCGGCGGTTGTACATGCCTCAATATACTCACGGCCCCATGGCCACCGACCCCGCAAGAAGACCGCCGACCATCGATCCCACGGCGGCCGACCGCTGGCGCCGGCTCGCGCCCGCCGAGGGCTCGCCCTGGCTGCACGAGGAAATCGGCCGCCGGATGGAAGACCGGCTGCAATGGATCAAGGCCCAGCCCCGCTCCTGGGCCGACTGGTCGCCGCTGCGCGGCGGCCTCGAAGCCCACGCGCTGCTGGCCCGCCGCTACCGCGACGCCGAAGCCTTCGTCATCGAACCCGAACCCGCATTGGCCGAGCGGACCGGCGAAGCACTGACCGCGCCCTGGTGGAGCGCGCGCCGCTGGCAGGGCGGCAAGGCCCGCTTCGACGCAACGCCCGAAGACGGCGTCGACCTGCTGTGGGCCAACATGTCGCTGCACATGGCGGCCGACCCCGAGGCGCTCATCGCGCAGTGGCACCGGCTGGTCGCGACCAACGGCTTCCTGATGTTCTCCTGCCTGGGCCCGGACACCGTGCGCGAGCTGCGCGCCCTGCATGCCCGGCTCGGCTGGCCCGCCGCCGGCCATGAATACACCGACATGCACGACTGGGGCGACATGCTCGTGCACGCCGGCTTCGCCGAGCCCGTGATGGACATGGAGCGCATCGTGCTCACCTGGGCCACCCCCGAGGCCGCCCTGGCCGAGCTGCGCACCTTGGGGCGCAACCTGCACCCGGCGCGTTTCCCCGCGCTGCGCGGCAAGGCCTGGCACCGCGCGCTCAAGCAGGCCCTGCCCGAGCTGGCGCCGGCCGCGGAAGGCGAGGGCCGCATCGCGCTGACCTTCGAGGTCATCTACGGCCACGCCTTCAAGCCGACGCCGCGCGTCGCGCTGTCGCCCGAGAGCGCGGTGTCGCTGCGCGAGATGCGATCGATGCTCCAGCGCGGCCGCCCTGGCGCCTGAGCGACCCGGCAGCCCTCATTCGGTGCGCGGGCCCCGCGCTCTACCCGCTACAATCCGCCGTTGCGTGAAACTCGCGGGTATTGTCCCGTGATCGAGGGGTGTCGGATCCTGTTTGTACGAGGGGTTTGGCCACCATCGACGCACCGATTTGCTGAACTCGCCCGTGTCGAATTCCGTGTTTCGTTTTGCCACCGTCTCAGGCCAGAACATCCACTGGTTCCTGAAACGCAATTGCTCGGTGACGCCGAGCCAGCTGGGCTGGCTCTACGCCTCGCTGTGCGTGGTATCTCTGGGCACGGGCATGGTGTTCTGGCTGCACGGTGCGCCGCTGGTATTGCCATTCGCCTGGCTCGAACTGGCCGCGGTGGGCTTTGCGTTCATGATGTACGCGCGGCATGCCACCGATGGCGAACGGATCGCGCTGCAGGGCGGGCGCCTCGTCGTGGAGCTCGAGAACGGTGGGCACTACGAACGCACGGAATTTCTTCCGCACCAGGTGCGGATCGAACCGCAGACCGGCGATCGTTCGCTGATCGAGGTCTCGGGGCAAGGTCGATCGGTCAGGGTGGGGCGCTATGTACGCCCGGAGTTGCGAGCCGCACTGGCGCGCGAGATTCGCATGGCGTTGCGTGGCGCCTGAGGGGGCTCGCGCGGTGCTGCACGGTTGGGTTTTCGAAAAATTGAAGAAACGTGAACACGATGAAGAGCATTTGGCGCAATAAGTACAGGCCGGCGAATCTGTTGCTGGCGGCCGGCGCGGCGTTCAGCAACGCGGCGCACGCAGTCAACGATCTGCCCGGCGGCCCCGCGGTGCGCCAGCTGAATCTTCCGGTCGGCGTGACCAAGATCGCGCAGGAGCAGCATCTGCTCCACACGATCATGATGATCATCTGCACGGTCATCTTCGTCGCCGTGTTCGCGGTGATGTTCTATTCCATCTGGAAGCACCGCAAGTCGGTGGGCCACAAGGCCGCGAACTTCCATGAATCGGTGGTGGTCGAGGTCATCTGGACCATCGTGCCCTTCCTCATCGTGATCGTGATGGCGCTGCCCGCCACCAAGGTGCTCGTGGCCCAGAAGGACACCACGAACGCCGACCTCACGATCAAGACCACGGGCTACCAGTGGAAGTGGGGCTACGACTACCTGAACGGCGAAGGTGAGGGCCTGGCCTTCATCTCCACGCTGGACAGCTCGCAGCGCGCCATGTCCGACGCCGGTGCCAAGGGCGCCATGCCCGACGACTACCTGCTCAAGGTCGACAACCCGATGGTCGTGCCGGTGCAGAAGAAGGTCCGCATCATCACCACCGCGAACGACGTGATCCACGCCTTCGCCGTGCCGCAGCTGGGCCTCAAGCAGGACGCCATTCCCGGCTTCGTGCGCGACACCTGGTTCCGCGCCGAGACCGTGGGCGACTACTACGGCCAGTGCCAGGAACTGTGCGGCAAGGAACACGCCTACATGCCGATCCACGTGAAGGTGCTGTCGGCTGCCGACTACACCGCCTGGGTCGCCACCAAGCGCAAGGAAGCCGCCGCCAAGCTCGACGACCCGACCAAGGTCTGGACGCTGCCCGACATGCTGGCACGCGGCGAGAAGGTCTACGCCGCCAACTGCGCGGCCTGCCACCAGGCCAACGGCAAGGGCGCAGGCCCGATCAAGCCGCTCGACGGCGCAGCCAAGGTGACCGATTCCGACCACAAGGTGCAGCTGCTGGTGCTGCTCAACGGCCAGAACAACGGTGCCATGCCTGCCTGGAAGCAGCTGAGCGACACCGACCTCGCGGCCGTGGCCACGTACACCAAGAACAGCTGGTCGAACAAGACGGGCCAGCTGGTGCAACCGGCTGAAGTGCTGGCCCTGCGCGGCAAGTGATCCGACGGCGCCCCGCGAAGAAGAAATTGCAAGGAACAACGACATGAGCGCAGTCCTCGACCCCCACGGTCACGCCCCCGGCGGCCACGCACACGACGACCATCACGATCACCACGCGCCCACCGGCTGGCGCCGTTGGGTGTTCGCGACCAACCACAAGGACATCGGCACGCTCTACCTGCTGTTCAGCTTCACGATGCTGATGATCGGCGGCGTGCTCGCCCTGCTGATCCGCGCCGAGCTGTTCCAGCCCGGCCTGCAGATGGTGAACCCCGAGCTGTTCAACCAGTTCACCACCATGCACGGCCTGATCATGGTGTTCGGCGCCATCATGCCGGCCTTCGTGGGCTTCGCGAACTGGATGATCCCGCTGCAGATCGGCGCATCCGACATGGCGTTCGCGCGCATGAACAACTTCAGCTTCTGGCTGCTGATTCCGGCGGCCATCATGCTGGCCGGTTCGTTCTTCATGCCCGGCGGCGCGCCCGCGGCCGGCTGGACGCTGTACGCCCCGCTCACGCTGCAGATGGGCCCCTCGATGGACGCCGGCATCTTCGCGATGCACATCATGGGCGCCTCGTCGATCATGGGTTCGATCAACATCATCGTCACCATCCTGAACATGCGCGCCCCCGGCATGACGCTGATGAAGATGCCGATGTTCTGCTGGACCTGGCTCATCACCGCCTACCTGCTGATTGCCGTGATGCCCGTGCTTGCCGGCGCCATCACGATGACGCTGACCGACCGCCACTTCGGCACCAGCTTCTTCAACCCCGCCGGCGGCGGCGACCCGGTGATGTACCAGCACATCTTCTGGTTCTTCGGCCACCCCGAGGTCTACATCATGATCTTGCCGGCCTTCGGCATCATCAGCCAGGTGGTCCCGGCCTTCGCCCGCAAGAAGCTCTTCGGCTACGCCTCGATGGTGTACGCCACCTCGTCGATCGCCATCCTGTCGTTCATCGTGTGGGCGCACCACATGTTCACGACCGGCATGCCGCTCACGGGCCAGCTGTTCTTCATGTACGCGACCATGCTGATCGCCGTGCCCACGGCCGTGAAGATCTTCAACTGGATCGCCACGATGTGGCAGGGCTCGATGACCTTCGAGACGCCCATGCTGTTCGCGGTCGGCTTCATCTTCGTGTTCACGATGGGCGGCTTCACCGGCCTGATCCTCGCGGTCGCGCCGATCGACACGCAGCTGCAGGACACCTACTACGTGGTGGCCCACTTCCACTACGTGCTGGTGGCCGGCTCGCTGTTCGCCATGTTCTCGGGCTTCTACTACTGGGCGCCCAAGTGGACCGGCGTGATGTACAACGAAACGCGCGGCAAGGTCCACTTCTGGTGGTCGCTGATCTCGTTCAACGTCACCTTCTTCCCGATGCACTTCCTGGGTCTGGCCGGCATGCCGCGTCGCTATGCCGACTACCCCATGCAGTTCGCCGACTTCAACGCCATCGCCTCGGTGGGTGCGTTCTTCTTCGGCTTCGCCCAGGTCTACTTCTTCCTGTTCATCGTGCTGCCTTCGATGCGCGGCAAGGGGGAAGCAGCGGCCCAGAAGCCCTGGGAAGCGGCCGAAGGCCTCGAGTGGGAAGTGCCGTCGCCGGCCCCGTTCCACACCTTCGAGAACCCGCCCAAGCTTGACGTGACCGCCACCAAGGTGATCGGCTGATCGCCCGCGTACGCCGCACAAGCACCACGACTGCACGACGATGACGACGCCCGAACAAAGAAAGAACAACCGACGCATGGGGCTCACGCTGGCCTCCATCGCGGTGATCTTCTTCGTCGGCTTCATCGTCCGCATGGTCTGGTTCAGCGGTCGCTGACCGCGCCGCATCGCCCCCCGAACGGAAGCAACAGCATGAGCCTCGGTCAACGCATCCGCCGCGCCAATGTCCGCATGGTCGGCAAGCTGGCCGTCGTGACCTGCGGCATGTTCGCCTTCGGCTATGCGCTGGTGCCGATGTACCGCGCCATCTGCGAGATGACCGGCATCAACATCCTCGCGCTCTCCGAGCTCCAGGTGCCGGGCGGTGCCAGCGGCGCCAAGAACGTGCGCGTGCCGGACAACACGCAGGTCGACATGACCCGCACGATCAAGGTCGAGTTCGACTCCAACGTGCGCGGTGGCCTGTGGGACTTCAAGCCGGCCGAGCGCTTCATCGAAGTGCACCCGGGCCAGCTGAACACGGTGATGTACGAGTTCCAGAACACCCAGAACCGCCGCATGGCCGCGCAGGCCATCCCGAGCTACGCGCCGCAGCAGGCCGCGGCGCATTTCAACAAGCTCGAGTGCTTCTGCTTCAACCAGTACACGCTCGATGCGGGCGAGAAGAAGCAGTGGCCGGTCGCCTTCGTGATCGATCCGAAGATCTCGAAGGACGTCAAGACCATCACGCTGTCGTACACCTTCTTCGAGGTGGGCGGCAAGACGCCACCGGCCCCGGTGGCCGCCGTTTCGCATGCTGTCGCCGATGAGCCGCGCTCGTGACCTCGCCGTTGCCGCCCGATGGCCCGCGCCGCAAGCCCACGCTGTGGGACACGATGAAGGCGGTGGGCTGGTCGTTCTTCGGAGTGCGTCGCAACAGCGCCTACAAGGAAGACCTGGGCAAGCTCAATCCGCTGCACGTCATCGTGGTGGCGTTTGCCGCAGTGATCGTCTTCGTGGTCGGGCTGGTGCTGCTGGTGCGGCATGTGGTCGCGGCCGCCTGAGCGCTGCCTGCTGAGCCGAAGATAAAAAACCACGATCTCCAGAATCATTGAATCGAGAGAAGAAAGAAAGCCAGGAGCTGATATGAGTTCAACCACCCACGGCACCACGCCCTACTACTTCGTGCCCGGACCTTCGGCCTACCCGGTCGTGTCCGCGATCGGCTTGTTCTTCGTGATCCTCGGCGCGGGGCAATGGATCAACAGCCACCAGTGGGGCGCCTGGTCGCTGCTGCTGGGCATGGTGATCTGGCTCGGCACGCTCTTCGTGTGGTTCCGTGCCGCCGTCGGCGAGAGCGAGAGCGGCCAGTACGGCCACAAGATCGACCTCTCGTACCGCTGGAGCATGAGCTGGTTCATCTTCTCGGAAGTGATGTTCTTCGGCGCCTTCTTCACGGCGCTGTGGTGGGCCCGCACCCACGCGCTGCCGACGCTCGGCAGCCTGGACAACGCGATCCTCTGGCCCGACTTCAAGGCCGTGTGGCCCAGCGTCGCCGCCGGCGTGACCGGTTCGCCGGCCGGCATCATCGAGCCCTTCCAGACCGTCGGCCCGTTCTGGCTGCCGACCATCAACACCGCGCTGCTGCTGAGCTCGGGCGTGACGCTGACCATCGCCCACCACGCGCTGCGCGCCGACCACCGCGCCCAGTGCATCCGCTTCATGTGGCTCACCGTGCTGCTGGGCGTGATCTTCCTGGGCGTGCAGGGCTACGAGTACTTCCACCTGTACACCGAACTGAACCTCAAGCTCAGCTCGGGCACCTACGGTTCGACCTTCTTCATGCTGACCGGCTTCCACGGCCTGCACGTGTTCATCGGCATGCTGATGCTGCTGTTCATCACGCTGCGCCTGCAGAAGGGCCACTTCACCGCCGAGCGTCACTTCGGCTTCGAAGGCGCCGCCTGGTACTGGCACTTCGTGGACGTGGTCTGGCTGGGCCTGTACGTGCTGGTCTATTGGCTTTGAGCGAAAAACCTCACGGCATTCCAGAAAAAAGGCGCCGTAAGGCGCCTTTTTCATGGTTCTCGTGGAACGAGCACCATCTGTTACTTCCCGAGCGGGAGTCCGGTGGGCTGGATGTAGCCGAGTTTCCAGGCCAGCAGCATGCACAGGAACAAAAAGACCGACAGGCCGATCCGAAAGGTGAGCGCGCGGGCCATGCCCCCGCGTTTGTTTTGCCCGTCGCGACCGTCCTTCAGCATGAAGTAGAGCGCGAAGGCGAGGCTCGCGAAGATGCCCAGAAAGATCAGGGCGACGAAGTATTTCATGACCCGCATTATCGGCCGCACGCCCCGTCCGCTCCAGTGACCTCCGAGCCTCCCGAGCCCCTTGTCTCCTCTGCCACGCCGCGCCGCCGCGCAGGCCGGGGCCGTTTCCTGATCGTCACGCTGGCGGCCGTGCTGGCGCTGGCGGCCACCATGTCGCTGGGCCGCTGGCAGCTGTCGCGCGCCGCGCAGAAAGAAGCGCTGCAAGCCCGCATCGATGCGCAAAAGCAGAAAGCCCCGCTGTCGCAGGCCGAGTTCCTGGCGCTGGGCGAAGCCGCTGGCGAGATGCACCGGCCGGTGCGCCTGCGCGGCCTGTGGCTCACGGCGCAGACGGTCTACCTGGACAACCGCCAGATGCACGGCACGCCGGGCTTCTATGTGCTGACGCCGTTCGCGCTCGAAGGCAGCGAGCAGGCCGTGATGGTCCAGCGCGGCTGGGTACAGCGCAATTTCGTCGACCGCACGCAGCTCGGTGTGGTCGAGACGCCGCCCGGCATCGTCGAGCTCACGGCGCTGATCGAGCCGCCGCCGAGCCATCTGTTCGAACTCGGCGCAAAGGCTGCGGCCGCAACGGCGCCCGCGGCATCGGCCGCCGCGCCGGCCCCGGCGGCGTCAGGCCCCACCGCTCCGGCACCGGGCATTCAGGGGTCTTCCCCCATCCGGCAAAATCTCGACTTGGAGGCATTCCGCGGCGAGACCCAGCTGCCGCTGCGCACCGACGTGTCGCTGCAGCAGAGCGGGCCGGCGTCCGAGGGCCTGCAGCGCGACTGGCCGGCCCCGGCGTTGGGCCTGGAGAGGCACTACGGTTACGCATTCCAGTGGTTCGGCCTGTCGGCCCTCGTTGTCATCCTCTATGTCTGGTTCCAATTCATCCCCCCCTTCCGGCGCGCGCGGCGCCGCGCACGCGATGGCCGCAGCCTCTGACGAGCCGCTGGGCCTGACCGTGCATTCGATGCCGTCGCCGGGCCAGGCGCTGGACGAGGCCGAGAACCGCCGCACGGTCCACGGGCGCTGGAAGATGATCGCCGTGCTGCTGATGTGCGCGGCACCCGTGATCGCCTCGTACTTCACCTACTACGTGATCCGGCCCGAGGGGCGCAGCGTGTACGGCGAGCTGATCGATCCGCAGCACGAGATGCCCCGCCTCACGGCAACCGACCGCAACGGCGCGCCGGTCGAGTTGACCACGCTCAAGGGCCAGTGGCTGCTGGTGGCGGTGGCCGATGCGGCCTGCGACGCGCTGTGCGAGCAGCAGCTGTACCTGCAGCGCCAGCTGCGCGAGAGCCTGGGCCGCGAGAAGGACCGCCTGGACCGCGTCTGGCTCGTGAGCGACGCGGCGCCCGTGCCCGAGCGCTTGACCAACGGCCTGCACGGCGCGACCGTGCTGCGCGTGCCGGCCGATCAACTCGCCCGCTGGCTCGCGCCCGTGAAGGGCCACATGCTGTCCGAGCACCTCTACGTGGTCGATCCGATGGGCAACTGGATGATGCGTTTCCCGGCCCGCATGGACGCCGCCGGCGCGAGCCGCGCCAAGCGCGACATCGACCGCCTGCTGCGCGCCTCGTCGTCGTGGGACGAAGCGGGGCGCTGAGCCGTTCGAACAACCGCCATGGACACGAGCTCCCTCTACGACCTCACGCCGATCGCCTGGATGATGGGCGCCGGCGTGCTGCTCGCGCTCGGACCGCTGGTCTGGGTGTGGCGCCGCAACGCCGGCTCCGGCCCTGCGCGGCGGCTGCATGCGCTGACCGTGCTCACGCTGTTCCTCACCTTCGACCTCACGCTGTTCGGCGCCTTCACGCGGCTCACCGATTCGGGCCTGGGCTGCCCCGACTGGCCCGGCTGCTACGGCAACGCCAGCCCGGCCGGCGCGCGCCACGAGATCGCCATGGCGCAGGCGGCCCAGCCGACCGGCCCCGTGACGCACAGCAAGGCCTGGATCGAGATGGTCCACCGCTACCTCGCGACCGGCGTCGGGGTGCTGATCCTCACGCTGGCCGGCGCCACCTGGATCGTGCGCCGCCGCCAGCGGCGCCAGCCCGCGCCGCCGGTCGACAGCGCGCACCACCACGTCGTGCTCAGCGCCTGGTGGCCTGCGGCCACGCTGGTTTGGGTCTGCCTGCAAGGCGCCTTCGGCGCAATGACCGTCACCTGGAAGCTGTTCCCTGCCATCGTCACGATGCACCTGATGGGCGCCATCGTGCTGCTCGCGCTGCTGTGCATCCAGGCCGTGCGCTACCGCCAGGTGGCCGCGCAGCGCCTGCCCACGGCCGTGTCGCCGGCCCTGCGCAACGGGCTGATCGCCACGGCGGTGCTGCTGGTGCTGCAGATCGCCCTGGGCGGCTGGGTCAGCACCAACTACGCGGTGCTGGCCTGCACGCAGTTCCCGACCTGCCAGGACAGCTGGTGGCCGCCGATGAATTTCGCGCAGGGCTTCGAGATCTGGCGTCACCTCGGCGTGACCGGCGAGGGCCAGCCGCTCGACTTTTCCGCGCTCACTGCCATCCACTACGCGCACCGCCTCATGGCGTATGCCGTGTTCGTGGCGCTCGGCCTGCTGGCCTGGCGCCTGCGCCGCCTCGAGGCGCTGCGCGCGCAGGCGCACTGGCTGGCCGGCCTGGCGCTGTTGCAGCTGGCCACGGGCCTGGGCAACGTGCTGCTCGGCTGGCCGCTGGCCGCCGCCGTGCTGCACACGGGCGGCGCCGCGGCGCTGGCCGTGGTCCTGACCTGGGCGCTGTGCGAGAGCCGCCGCGAAAGCGCCGCCGCTGCACCGATTCCGCGCGCCGTCGACAATGCGCGCGGCACCCCCCAACCGAAGAAAGCCACCGCGTGAGCACCCCGATTCCTGTTCAGCACGCCAGCACCGCCAACGTGCTGCGCCAGTTCTACGCGCTCACCAAGCCGCGCGTGGTGCAGCTGATCGTGTTCTGCGCGCTCATCGGCATGGTGCTGGCCGTGCCCGGCCTGCCGTCGTGGGCCGACGTGCAGCGCGGCGTGCTGGCTTGCATCGGCATCTGGCTGGTGGCTGGCGCCGCCGCCGCATTCAACTGCCTGGTCGAGAAGGGCATCGACGCCAAGATGAAGCGCACCGCCTGGCGCCCCACGGCGCGCGGGCAGCTCAGCGACATGCAGGCGCTGGTGTTCTCGGCGCTGCTGTGCGCGGCGGGCTCGGCGCTGCTGTGGTTCACGGTCAATCCGCTCACCATGTGGCTCACCTTCGCCACCTTCGTCGGCTATGCGGTGATCTACACCGTCATCCTGAAGCCGCTGACGCCGCAGAACATCGTGATCGGCGGCGCCTCGGGCGCCATGCCGCCGGTGCTGGGCTGGGCCGCCATGACGGGCGACGTCGGCCCCGAGGCGCTGATCCTGTTCCTCATCATCTTCCTGTGGACCCCGCCGCACTTCTGGGCGCTGGCGCTGTACCGCGTCGAGGACTACCGCAAGGCCGGCCTGCCGATGCTGCCCGTGACGCACGGCAACGAATTCACGCGGTTGCAGGTGCTGCTGTACACCTTCATTTTGTTCGCGGCCTGCCTGATGCCCTTCATCTACGGCATGAGCGGCTGGCTCTATCTCGTGGTCGCCATCGGCGTGAGCATCGGCTTCACCGGCTATGCCTTCGCGCTGTGGCGCAACTACTCCGACACGCTGGCGCGCAAGACCTTCCGGTTTTCGCTCATCCACCTGAGCGTGCTGTTCGCGGCGCTGCTCGTCGACCATTACCTCCGCTGACCGGACCTGACCTGCCCATGAACAAGCGCAATGCCCTGAAATCGATCGCCGCCACGGCCGGCTGGGTGGCCGCCTCGGCCACGCTGGGCCTGGGCCTTTCGGCCTGCAGCGAGCAGCCGAAGCAGAGCTTCCAGGCGGTCGACATCACGGGCGCCGACTACGCGAAAGACTTCTCGCTCACCGACGCCGACGGCAAGGTGCGCACGCTGGCCGACTTCAAGGGCAAGGCGGTCGTGCTGTTCTTCGGTTACGTGCAGTGCCCTGATGTCTGCCCGACCACCATGACCGAGATGGCGCAGGTCAAGCAGCAACTCGGCGCCGATGGCAGCAAGCTGCAGGTGCTGTTCGTCACCGTGGATCCGGCGCGCGATACGCCCGAGGTGCTCAAGGCCTACATGGGCGCGTTCGACCCGAGCTTCGTGGCGCTCATTCCCACGCCCGAGCAGCTGGCTGCCGTCGCGAAGGACTTCAAGGTCTACTACAAGAAGGTCGACGGCAAGACGCCGACCAGCTACGCCATGGACCACTCGGCCGCGAGCTACATCTACGACCCGCAAGGCCGCCTGCGGCTCTATGCGCGCTACGGCGCGGGCGTGCCGGCGATGGTGTCGGACCTGAAGACGCTGCTCGCGTCCTGAGCCGGGCGCCCCGGGCATGGACGCCGCATCGGTCGCGCACCTGAAGTCGCGCAAGGGCGCCTTCCGCATCGCACTCATTCCGCCCGAGGTGCTGGGCGCGCTGAACGGCGGGCTGCTCGAGACCGTCAACCTCAACGAATTCCTCGCGCTCGAACTGCCGCTGCTCGCGCGCAGCGTGGCGGGCCATGTCGGCCTCGACGCGGCGCACGAACGGCTGGACGACACGCTCGCCATGCTGGCTGCGTTCAAGCCCATGCAGCGCCACAGCCACATCGCGCGGGCGCTGTACGACATGACGGCCGAACACGCCGAGCGCGATGCCGTGGCACACCGGCTGGCCACGCACGCGAGCGACGTGGCGCGTTGCTGGGCCGTGCAATGGATCACGCTGTCGGGCCTGCCGCTGGCGGCCCAGCTCGACGCCGTGCGCCGCTTTGCCGCCGACCCGCATTTCGGCGTGCGCGAGTTCGCGTGGATGGCGGTGCGCGACAGCGTCATCGATTCGCTCGACGAAGCGCTGGCGCTGCTGCAGCCCTGGGTGACCGATGCCGACCCGAACGTGCGCCGCTTCGCCAGCGAACTCACGCGCCCGCGCGGCGTCTGGTGCGCGCAGATCGAGACGCTGAAGGCCGAGCCCTGGCTGGCGCTGCCGCTGCTGGAGCCGCTGCGCGCCGACGCGCATCGCTACGTGCAGAACTCGGTCGCCAACTGGCTCAACGACGCCAGCAAGACGCAGCCCGAGTGGGTCGAGACGCTGTGCACGCGCTGGGAGGCCGAATCACCGGTCGCCGAGACCCGCTACATCGCGAAGCGGGCGCTGCGCACGCTGACCAAGTCGACGCCCTGAAGCGCCCCCGAACGAAAAAAGCCCGGCACTGCCGGGCTTTTTCGTGGAGGAGGGTGGTCGTGACGCTTACGCGTACTCGGCCAGCGCCTTCTTCATCTTCTTCATCGCCGCCACTTCGATCTGGCGGATGCGCTCGGCGCTCACGCCGTACACCGCGGCCAGGTCGTGCAGCGTCATGCCGCCCGAGCCGTCGTCGTTCACCTTGAGCCAGCGCTCCTCGACGATGCGGCGGCTGCGGTCGTCCAGCGCCTCCAGGGCGGTGGCGATGCCGTCGCTCGACAGGCGGTCGCGCTGCTGCGATTCGAGCAGGGCGGTCGGTTCCTGCGTGGCGTCGGCCAGGTAGGCGATGGGGCCGAAGCCTTCGTCGCCGTCATCGGACGGACCCGGATCGAGCAGCACGTCGCCGCCCGACAGGCGGGTTTCCATCTCGAGCACTTCCTCGGGCTTCACGTTCAGGCGCGTGGCCATCTGCGAGACCTCGTCGGGGCTCAGCGTCTCGCGGTGCGTGCCGTTGTCGGCCGCGGCCGAGTCGGCCTTGAAACCCTGCTTCATCGAGCGCAGATTGAAGAACAGCTTGCGCTGGGCCTTGGTCGTCGCGACCTTGACCATGCGCCAGTTCTTCAGGATGTACTCGTGGATCTCGGCCTTGATCCAGTGCATGGCGTAGCTCACCAGCCGCACGCCCTGGTCGGGGTCGAAACGCTTCACGGCCTTCATGAGACCCACGTTGCCTTCCTGGATCAGGTCGCCGTGCGGCAGCCCGTAGCCCAGGTACTGGCGGGAAATGGAGACGACCAGGCGCAGGTGCGACAGGATCAGCGCACCGGCGGCTTCGAGGTCGTTCTGGTCGCGCAACTTGCGTGCGAAGCCCTGCTCTTCTTCGAGCGTGAGCAGCGGCAGGCGGTTGGCGGCCGAAATGTAGGCATCCAGGTTGCCCAGCGGGGGGACCATCGACCAGGGGTTGGCGACGGCCAGCTGGTTGGCAGAGACTCCAGACAGCGTTGTCATCAGGGGAAACTCCTTTGTGTTGGCCATATTAGCACTCGGTTAGAGGGAGTGCTAAGCCAAGGGTTCCCTTGGGTTTCTATCGTTGCGATAGCTTTTGTCGCGATTTGTTGGATATTTGTATGCCGTTTGGCGTTTTTCAAGTCCTGGAGGCCTGCCCCAGCAGCCAGTCCTGGAACGCCAGGATGCGCGGGTCCTGGGCGCTGCCTTCCGGGTAGACCAGGTGGTAGGCGTAGCCCGCCGCCATGGGCACGCCGATGTCGAACAGCCGCGCCAGCCGGCCCTGGGCGAGGTCGGCGCCGATCATGTCCAGGTCGGCCAGGCCGACCATGCCGCTCTCGGTGACGGCGCGCACCACGTCGCTCGAGTCGGCGAAGCCGATGCAGCGGCTGTCGTCGAAGCCCTCGATGCCCGCCGCGGCCATCCACATCGGCCAATTCGGCCAGACCATGCCGTCGGTCTTCCAGTCGACGTAGCACAGCGTGTGCTGGAACAGGTCGCGCGGCGTTGTCAGCGGGGGCCCGCTGGCGAGCAGCCTGGGGCTGCAGACCGGCACGATGACGGTGTCGAACAGCCGCTGGGCGCGCGTGCCTGGGTCTTGCCCGTTGCCGAAGCGGATCGCCACATCAATGTCGTCGGCGTCGAAATCCCGCAGCGCATCGGAAATATCGAAACCCAGTTCCAGTCCTGGGTTCGCGGCCCGGAACTGCGGCAGCCGGGGCAGCAGCCAGTTGGTCGCGAAACGGGCGCTGGTCGACAGCCGCAGCGTCGCCGCCCCGCGCGCCATGCGCCGGGCGCGGCCGGCGGCGCGGCGCAGGGTGTCGAGCGCGTCGGCGGTGGCCTCGAACCACACGGCGCCGGCCGGCGTGAGGCGGATGCTGCGGCTGGTGCGCGTGAACAGCACCACGCCGAGCTGCTCCTCGATCTCCTTGATCTGGTGGCTCACGGCCGCCGGTGTCAGCCCCACTTCTTCGGCGGCCCGCGTGAAGTTCAGGTGCCGCCCGGCAGCCTCGAAGGTGCGCAGGGCGCGGGTGCCGGGGAGCAGTCTGGGGTGCATCGATCTTCAAATGGTTTTTGATAATTTTCCAAAAACTATTCGTTTCTCTTGGGGAAGTCAACGCGGGATAGTTCAGGAACTTGATGATTCATCCCTTCCAGGAGCCACGAAACCATGTCCGCCAGCGTCCCTTCTCCTTCTTCCTTCGTCGTGCAGCGCAACGGCCAGCCGGCGCCCGCTGCGGACCTGGCCCCGCTCGCCTTCGCCGGCCACGCACACTTCACGGCCATGCAGGTGCGTGGCGGCCGGGTGCGGGGCCTCGACCTCCATCTGGCGCGGCTGCGCTTCGCCTCGCAGACCCTGTTCGGCCAGGCGCTGCCCGACGACACGGTGCGCGCCCACCTGCGGGCGGCGCTCGCGGCCGGCCCGGCGGACCTGTCGCTGACGGCCACCGCCTACTCCCCGGTTGGCGAGTTCACCGCGGCCGAAGCGGTGCCCGAGGTGCTGATCCGCACCGGCCCGTCTTCCAACGGCCCCGCCGGCCCGCTGACCCTGGCCGCGATCGAGCACGAGCGCTTCCTGCCGGCCGTGAAGCACGTCGGCGAAGGCGCCAAGACCCAGCTGCTGCGCCAGGCCGTCGCGCAGGGCTTCGACGACGCGGCCTTTCTCGACCGGCACGGCCGGCTCGGCGAAGCATCGATCTGGAACCTGGCCTTCTGGGACGGCGAGGCGGTGGTGTGGCCCGAGGCCGAGATCCTCGTGGGCACCACCATGGGCATCGTGCGCCGGCAGTTCGAACGCCTCGGTGTCCCGCAGCGCAGCCAGGTGCTGCGGATGGCCGACCTGCCCGCGCTGGCCGGCGCCGTGGTCATGAACTCGTGGACGCCGGGCGTGGCGGTGCACCGCATCGGCGACGTGGTGTTGCCGCCAGCGCCGGCTTTCGTGGAACTGCTGCACCGGGCCTATGAGGCCGAGCCGCTCGTGTCGCCTTGAAGGAACCCTGCGCGCGGACGCTGCGCACCGGCGTGGCCGGGCCTGCGGGGCTACCAGCGAATGCCGAGCTTGACGAACAACTTCGACAGCACGAACAGCGGACCGACCCAGAGGTACTGGATGTCCTCGAAGAACGACGGCTTCTTGCCTTCCATCTTGTGGCCGACGAACTGGAAGATCCACGCCACCACGAAGATCGCCGCCGACACCGGCGCCACCGCGGTGCCCATCGCATGCACCGCCACCAGCGCCAGCACCGTGAGCGCCAGCATCGTGACGAGGAAGGCCGGCGAGCGCAGCAGGGCGTAGTACACGAGGCTGGCCGCCACGAAGGCGTAAGCCACCCACGGATGGATCGCGAACAGCAACCCGACGATGCTCAGCATGATCGCGGGAATGGCCACGAAGTGGATCAGCTCGTTGGTCGGATGGCGGTGGCTCTCCTCGTAGTGGGCGAGGAGGCGGTCGACCTTGCGCTCGCTGGTGGCGAGCGGGGCGGCGGCAGTGTGGGTCATGGTAGGTCTCCGGGGCGCCGTGCGTTGCGGCAAGACGTCCATGGTGCCCACGGCGCCGCGCCGTGGCAAGTGGCGCCAGCCCGGGTCAGGGCGCCATGACTTAGGGCACTGTCGCGCGGGGCTTGCGCCGCTAAGATCAAATCCGTGGCCTCTTTCGACTCCCCCTCCGCACCCCTGCCGCCCACCACCGACATCGGTGTGCCCGCCGGCGTGTCCGGCGCGATCCTGGTGGTGGACGACCACGACCTGCTGCGCCTGGGCGTGAGCGCACTGGTGCAGGCCCAAGCCGCCACCTCGGGCGCGCGCATCGCGGTGTTCGAGGCCGGCAACATCGCCGACGCGCTCGCGCTTTACGCGGCGAACGAGGCGGCCATCGGCCTCGTGCTGCTCGACCTCGCGCTGCCCGACACACACGGGCTCAGCGGCCTGGCCGAGTTCCGCTTGCGCTTTCCGGCGGCGCGCGTCGTGGTGCTCTCGGGCACCGCCAACAGCACGCTGGCGCAGGGCGCGCTCGCGCTCGGGGCCAGCGCCTTCCTGCCCAAGTCCGCCGACCTGAAGGAGATGGTGGGCTTCATCCGCGCCTGCGGCCTGTTCGAGGCCGACGGCACGCCGCAGCAGCCGCTGCCGCCCGCGTCGCTGCCCAAGTCGCTGTCGGGGTATGCGGAGTTCGCGCACGCCAGCGCCTGGCAGGAGCTCACGCCGCGTCAGATGCAGGTGCTGCAGTGGGTGCTCGAAGGCAAGGCGAACAAGGAGATCGCGCAACTGGCCAACCTGAGCGAGGGCACGGTGAAGAACCATGTCTCGACCATCCTGCTGCTGTTCGGCATGCGCTCGCGCGCCCAGCTGATCAGCATGCTGCGTTGAGCGGCGCCACGCTGGCGGGCCGCGGCGACGCCGCCGCCGGCCAGCTGCTGGGCCAGCGCGTGCTGCGCGAGCACGTCGGCTCGGTCTACGACACCTACGGCATTTCCACGCTGACCCACCTGGGCTTCGTGATCGTGTTCGGCTGCATCATCTATTCGCAGCTCAGCGATGCGCGCCTGCTGTTCTGGATGGCGGCGCTGGTGGCGGTCGACATCTACGTCTTCTTCACGCCGCGCTGGACGCCCGACAAGCCGGCCTCCGAGAGCCCGTACTGGGCGCGCAAGATCTCGCGCATGGTCACGCTGGTGAGCATGATCACGGCGGTGGTGCCCTGGTTCATCGTGCCGCACGAGAACCTGCCCATGACCTCGCTGCTGATGGCCGTGATCGTCGGCAGCTGCGCGCGCGCCGCGCAGTCGCTGTGGCCGCTCAAGCCCGCGCTGTTCGGCTACACCCTGCCCATGTCGCTGGGCATGATCATCGCACTGGCCTGGCAGGGCGACGGCCTGCACCTGTTCCTGGCCGCGGCCGGCTCGGCCTACCTGATGCTCACGCTGCACGCCGGCGTGCGCCAGCACCGGCTGCTGACCGACTCGCTCATGCTGCGTTTCGAGAACGAGGCGCTGGCCGCGCGCCTGGGCGAGCAGATCGCCGCCACCGAGCGTGCCAGCGAAGAAAAGACCCGCTTCCTCGGCGCCGCCAGCCACGACCTGCGCCAGCCGCTGCATGCCATCGCGCTGTTCGGCGCCGCGCTCGAGAACGAACTGCGTGGCCGCCCCGAGAGCCGCAACGCCGAGCGCCTCATGCGCGCCGTGAACGCGCTGGGCGCGTCGCTGGACACCATGCTCGACGTGTCGCGGCTCGACGCCGGCGTCATCACGCCGTCGCCGCAGCCGGTCGAGCTCGATGCGCTGTTCCTGCCGCTCAACCACACCTTCTCGGCGCAGGCCGAGCAGAAGGAGCTGCAGCTGCGCGTGCGCGCCAGCGGCCTGTGGGTGCGCAGCGATCCGCAGCTGCTGCACCGCATGCTGTCCAACCTGATGGACAACGCCCTCAAGTACACCGTGCAAGGCGGAGTGACCGTGACGGCGCGCGACCGCGGCGACACCGTGTGGATCGAGGTGCGCGACACCGGCATCGGCATCGCGCCCGAGCAGTCGCACCGCATCTTCGAAGAGTTCTACCAGATCGATAACCCCGGCCGGGACCGCGCGCGCGGGCTGGGCATCGGCCTGTCGATCGTGCGTCGCCTGTCGCGCCTGCTGGGCCATCCGGTGCAGATGCATTCGCGCCCGGGCCGCGGCACGCACTTCCGCGTCGTGCTGCCGACCGTGCCGCCGCAGGTCAGCGCGCTCGTGGGCCCGTTTCCGGCCGGCAGTGTCGAACTGGCTGCACGTCGGCGCGCGGCCACGCTGCCCGGTCGCGTGCTGTTGATGGACGACGAACTTGAAATTCGCGAAGCCATGACCGGCCTGCTGCGCTCGCACGCGATCGATGCGCACGCCGTCGCCGACGAGGCCGCCGCAGCCGAGGCGCTGCACCAGGCCCGCGCCGAAGGCCGGCCCTTCGGCCTGCTGATGTGCGACTACCGCCTGGCCGACGGCGTCGACGGCCTCGACGTGGGCCTGCGCCTGAGTCGGCACCTGGGCACCGAGCTGCCGCTGCTGCTGATCACCGGCGAGACCTCGCCCGACCGCCTGCAGCGCGTGCGCGAGTCGGGCGTGCCCGTGCTGTTCAAGCCCGTGGCGCCCGATGCGCTGCTGCAGGCCATGGCGGGGCTCGCGACGGCACCGTAGCGTCTCGCACACAGCTTGCGATCGAAAGTGAATACGTTGTAGTTCATTGCGTGCCGATCGATCCGGATGGGCGCACATGCAATGACTTTTGGCACTGCCGGGAACATCGGCCCCGTCGTAATTTCGGGTTTCCACGGCGTCGACGGACAGCGGTCCGCGTCGCCACCGAACAAGAATCGACAAGGGAGTGACCATGAATTTCAAACCTGCTGCAGTGGCCGCCGCGACGGCCGCGCTGCTGGCCCTGACGGCGTGCGGAGGTGGAGGCGGCGGTGGTGGCGGTGGCGGTGGCTTCGTGTTGCCGCCGCCCGCACCGGCGCCAGCCCCGGCGCCTGCGCCCACACCAGCACCGGCCCCGGCACCAGCACCGAATCCGGGTGCCACCACTTTCCTGTACGAGGGCCTGCCGGCTGCGACCACCGCGTCGGCCTTCTTCGACAGCCTCGCTGCGCAGGGTGCGCGCGGGTTCCGTTTCCTGAGCGGTTTCTCTTTCACGACCGGCCCCACCACCTTCGAGCACATCGATGGGTTCGTGAAGACGATCGACGCCACCTACAGCTACGAGAAGAAGGCCCCGGCCACGTCCAACGCGGACTTGCAGAACCAGCTGAACGAAGCCGGCGCGCGGGGCTTCCAGTGGGTGGGCGCCCAGTCGATCGGTGGCGAGATGTTCAATGTCTATCGCAAGAGCAGCGCCGACAGTGCCACCTACAGCTACCGTGTCGAGCTGCAGCCCGCCAGCAAGGCGGCTTACCTGGCGCAGGCGAACAGCCAGGGCGCGAGCGGCTTCTACAACCGCACCATCGCGTTCCTGACCGGCGACTCGGCGGGCACGGCGGCCGTCTACGAAAAGAGCTCGGTGGGCAACTCGACCTTCGGCTACGAACTGGGCGATCCCATCGGCGACCACGCCGGCTACCTCGCGCAGTTCAACGAGCGCGGCGCTCGCGGCTTCCGCTTCCGCACGGAGTTCGGCTTCTCGGACGGTGGCGGCGTGGTCTACACCAAGGACCTGTCGCAGTCGGCGACCTTCAACTTCTATTCGCTCGCACCGAGCACCAACACCACGGCCCTCATCCAGCAGGCGAACGCCGAAGGGGCCAAGAAGGCGGCGCTGCTCGGTCACCTGGCGCTGGGCACCAGCGAGCAGAAGGCCTACTACTTCACGTCGACCAACTGCAACGCCAGCCCGGTGTGCGGCCCGACGTCACTGTTCGGTTTCTGATTCCCGAAGAGGCACACACGCAGGGGGAAATACAAAGGGAGAAAAAAGAAAGACAGGGAGCTGACGGTCCCCGGCGCGAGTCGGGGACCGTTTTTTTTGACCGAAGCGAAAGGCGGCGAAAGCGCCGGTCAGCCCAGCAGCGCCTGCGCGAACTCGCGGGCGTTGAAGGTCTCGAGGTCTTCGAGCTTTTCGCCCACGCCGATGAAGTACACCGGAATCGGCCGCTCGCGCGCGATGGCGCACAGCACGCCGCCCTTGGCGGTGCCGTCGAGCTTGGTCACGATGAGGCCCGTGAGGCCTAGCGTCTCGTCGAAGGCCCTGACCTGCGCCAGCGCGTTCTGGCCGGTGTTGCCGTCGATCACCAGCAGCACTTCGTGCGGCGCGGTGGCGTCGGCCTTGGTGACGACGCGCTTGATCTTCTTGAGCTCGTCCATCAGGTGCAGCTGCGTCGGCAGGCGGCCGGCCGTGTCGACCAGCACGACGTCCTTGCCGCGCGCCTTGCCGGCGTTCACCGCGTCGAAGCTCACGGCCGACGGGTCGCCGCCTTCGTTGCTCACGATCTCGACGGTGTTGCGGTCGGCCCAGACCAGCAGCTGCTCGCGCGCCGCCGCCCGGAAGGTGTCGGCCGCGGCCAGCAGCACCGAGGCGCCTTCGGTGGCGAGGTGCTTGGTGAGCTTGCCGATGGAGGTGGTCTTGCCCGCGCCGTTGACGCCGGCCACCATGATCACGGTGGGCGTGTATTCGCCGATGACCAGCGGCTTCTCCAGCGGCTTGAGCAGGTCGGTGACGGCGTCGGCCAGCAGGCGCTTGACCTGCGCGGCGTCGGTGGCCATCTGGCGCTTGACGCGCACCTTCAGGTCGTCGAGCAGGAACTCGGTGGCCTTGACGCCGGTGTCGGCCATGAGCAGCGCCGATTCGAGCTCTTCATACAGCGCGTCGTCGATCTGCGCGTTGACGAACACGGCCTGGATGCCGGTGCCGGTCTTGCGCAGGCCGGTCTTGAGCTTGTCGAACCAGCTCTTGCGCTCGGTGGCGATGGGGGCGGGTTCGGCGACCACGGCGACAGGCGCGGGAGGCGGTGCCGGCACGGGCGCCGGAGGGGGCGGCGGTGGCGCAATGACGGGAGCGGGTGCAGGAACGGGGGCGGGCGCGGGCGCTGGCGCAGGGATCGGCGCTGGTGCAGCGACCGGAACTGGCGCGGGCGCCGGCGCCACCACGGGCGCGGCCGGTGTCGGCTCGGGGGGCGGCGCAGGGGTGGGTGCGGGTGCGGGAACAGGCGCTTCCGCCGCAGGCTTCGACCCGAACCAGCTCGACGGCGAGAACACCGAGCGTGCCGGTGCGGGTTCCGCGGCCGGGGAGGGCGCGGGTTCGGCGGTCGGCGGCGGGGCCGGTGTCACCGGGGCATCGGCAGGTGGTTTTTTCTTGAAGAAACTGAACATCGGGAGCTTTTTACAATCCGACCCATTCTATGAAACACCTCTCGCCACGCCGCGCTGCGTCTGGTGCGGTGCTGGCCCTGGCGCTTTCGGCGCTGTGGACCGTGCCCGCGCAGGCCCAGTCCACCCCCGCCCCCGCCGCATCGGCCGCCGCCGCGGCGGCCCCGGGCCCCCAGCAATTCACCCTCGCCAACGGCATGACCGTGATCGTGCAGACCGACCGGCGCTCGCCGACGGCGGTGCAGATGGTCTGGGTGCGGGTCGGCTCCATGGACGAGGTCGACGGCACCACGGGCGTGGCGCACGTGCTGGAACACATGCTGTTCAAGGGCACGAAGAGCGTGCCGGCCGGCGAGTTCTCGCGCCGCGTGGCGGCGCTGGGCGGCCAGGAAAACGCCTTCACCATGCGCGACGCCACCGGCTACTACCAGCAGATCCCGGTCGGCAGCCTCGAGCAGGTGATGAAGCTCGAATCGGACCGCTTCGCCAACAACCAGTGGCCCGACGACGAGTTCAAGCGCGAGATCGAGGTGGTCAAGGAAGAGCGCCGCCTGCGCACCGACGACCAGCCGCGCGCCCTGCTCGGCGAGCAGCAGAGCGCGGCCGTCTTCACCGCGTCGCCGTACCGCCGCCCGGTGGTGGGCTGGATGAGCGACCTCGAATCGATGACGCCCGCCGATGCGCGCGCCTTCTTCCAGCGCTGGTACGTGCCGGCCAACGCCGTGCTCGTGGTGGCCGGCGACGTCGACGTGGCGCGCGTGCGCGCGCTGGCAGAGAAGTACTACGGCAGCATCCCCGCGCGCGCCGTGCCGGAGCGCAAGCCGCGCACCGAGCCCACGCAGCGCGGCATCCGCCGCCTCGAATTCAAGGCCCCGGCCGAGCAGGCATACGTGTCGCTCGCCTTCCGCGTGCCGCAGCTCACGAACATCGACGACGCCAACAGCGACGCCTGGGCGCTGGTGGTGCTCTCGGCCGTGCTCGACGGCTACGCCGGCGCGCGGCTCGACCGCGCACTCACGCAGGGCCCCGGCCGCGTGGCCGATTCGGCCGGCGCGTACGCGGGCTTCATCGGCCGCGGTCCGCAGTTGTTCATGCTCGACGGCGTGCCGGCCGCCGGCAAGACCGCCGAGACCGTCGAGGCCGCGCTGCGCGCCCAGGTGGCGCGCGTGGCGAAAGAGGGCGTCGGCGAGGCCGAGCTGGCCCGCGTCAAGACGCAGTGGGTGGCGAGCGAGACCTACAAGCGCGACTCGGTGATGGCGCAGGCGCGCGAACTCGGCAGCAACTGGATCCAGGGCCTGCCGCTGGACGCCAGCGAGCGCATCGTCGCCCGGCTGCAGGCCGTGACGGCGGCGCAGGTGCAGGCCGTGGCCGCCAAGTACTTCGGCGATGACCAGCTCACGGTCGCCACGCTGCGGCCCCTGCCGCCCGAACCCAAGCGCGGCCGCGGCTTCGCAGCCCCTGTGGGCGAGATGCGCTGAAAGGCACCGGATTCCCCTCATGAAGAACCTCAAGAAATTTGCAAGCACCGCCCTCCTGGCGGGCATCACCGCGCTGTTCGGCATGGGCAGCGCGCAGGCCGCGCTGCCCATCCAGCACTGGACGCTGGCCAACGGCGCCAAGGTGTACCTGGTGTCGACCAACGCATTGCCGATCGTCGACGTGCAGATCGACTTCGACGCCGGCAGCCGGCGCGACCCGGCCGCGCAGGCCGGGCTGGCCAGCACCAGCGCCGCGATGGTCGAGAAGGGCGTGCGCGCCGGGCGCAACGGCGAGCCCGCGCTCGACCAGAATGCGCTGGGCGAGGCCTGGGCCGACCTGGGCGCCAGCTTCGACGTGAGCGCCGGCACCGACCGCACCAGCTACACGCTGCGCACGCTGTCCGACCCGGCGCTGCTGACCAAGGCCGTGGCGCTGGCCGCGCGCGAGATCGGCGAGCCCTCGTTCCCCGACGACATCTGGCCGCGCGAGCGCGAGCGCATCAACGCCGCCATCAAGGAAGCCAACACCAAGCCCGCCACCGTCGTCGGCCGCGCCTTCGCGCAGGCCGTGTACGGCACGCACCCCTACGGCCAGGAAGTGACCGAAGCCACGCTGGCGCGCATCGACACCGCCGCCATGCGCCAGCGCTACGAGCAGCTGATCCTGCCGTGCCGCGCCAAGCTCAGCATCGTGGGCGCGGTCACGCGCGCCGAGGCCGAGGCGCTGGCGACCACGCTGCTGTCGCGCCTGCCCAGTCCCGGCGCCTGCGCACCGCTGCCGGGCATCGCGCCGGTGGCGGCGCTCACGGCACCGAAGGACGAGCGCATCGCGTTCGACTCGGCCCAGGCCCACGTCTTCATCGGCCAGCCCGGCTACCCGCGCCAGGACCCCGATCACTTCGCGCTCACGCTCGGCAACTACGTGCTCGGCGGCGGCGGCTTTGTCTCGCGGCTGACCGAAGAGGTGCGCGAGAAGCGCGGCCTGGCCTACAGCGTGTACAGCGGCTTTGCGCCGGGGCTCGAGGCGGGCGCCTTCCGCATCGGCTTCCAGACCCGGCCCGACCAGGCCGAGGCGGCGACGAAGGTCTCGCGCGACGTGCTCGCGAAGTTCGTGGCCGAAGGCCCGACCGAGAAGGAACTGAAGGCCGCCAAGGACAACCTGATCGGCGGCTTCCCGCTGCTCCTGGACAGCAACCGCAAGCTGATCGGCAACGTCGCCAACATCGCCTGGTACGACCTGCCGCTGGACTACCTCGACACTTGGACCGCGCGCATGAACGCGGTCACGGCCGCCGACATCCAGGCCGCGTTCGCCCGCAAGCTGCAGCCGCAGCGCATGGTGACGGTGGTCGTGGGCGGCAAGCAGGCCGCCGCGGCGCAGTAAGAAGAAAAGAAAAGCTCAGGCCAGCGCGTGCGGCCCGCTGCGCGCGGCCTCGCGCACCGCGGCACCGAGTTGCGCCAGCAGACGCGGCGCCGCGCGGGCGTGCTGCCAGTACAGCGGCACCGGCAGCGTCGCGCCGGGCACCAGTTCGACCAGCGTGCCGTCGCGCAGCGCATCGGCCACCATGCTGGTCGGGTGCATGCCCCAGCCGATGCCGCGGCAGGCCGCCTCGACGAAGGCGGCGGGCGAGGGCACCCAGTGGCGCGGCGTCTCCACGTTGCGGTGGCAGATGCGGCGCACCCAGCGCGCCTGCAGCCGGTCCTTGCGGTCGAACACCAGGTTCGGCGCGGCGGCCAGCGTGCGTGCGCCCACGCCCTTGGCGAAATACCGTTCCACGAAACCGGGGCTCGCGGCCGCCACGTAGTGCACCGTGCCCAGCGCCTCGCTGTTGCAGCCCGTGACCGGCTGGGCCAGCGCGGTCACGGCCGCCAGCACGGCGCCGCTGCGCAGCCGTTCGGCCGTGTGGTCCTGGTCGTCGGCCGTGAGGTCGAGCAGGGCGTCGGGCGCCTGCGCGGCGAAGGCCGCGGCACCCGCCATGAACCAGGTCGCGAGGCTGTCGGCGTTGACCGCCACCCGCACCGTGACCCGCTCGTGCGCCTCGCCGCTGCCCATGCCCAGCGCGGGCAGGGCCTCGCGCAGTTCGTGCTCCAGCATGCCCACGCGCTCGACGTGCCGGCACAGCTGCAGGCCAGCCTCGGTCGCCACGCAGGGCTGGCCGCGCACCAGCAGCGCGCCGCCGGTGCGTTCCTCGAGCAGCTTCACGCGCTGCGACACCGCCGAGGGCGTGACATGCAGCGCGCGGGCGGCGCGCTCGAAACTGCCTTCGCGCACCACGGCGGCAAGGGCGTGCAGGGCGGCGTAGTCGAGCATGGTTGTGAATGAAGTAAAACTGAATCGGCGTTAGAAAGTTTAGTTTGATTGAATCGGCTGCGGACGGCAAGCTCGGACCATGACCGCCGTTCACGCCTCCACCGCTTTCCTCAACGGGCTCTTCATGAGCCTGGTGCTCATCGTCGCCATCGGCGCCCAGAACGCCTACGTGCTGCGCCAGGGCTTGCGCCGCGAGCACGTGAGCGCGGTGGTGCTGTTCTGCGCCGTCTGCGACGCGGTGCTGGTCGCCGCCGGCGTGGCCGGCATGGCGCAGGCGCTGAAGGGGCGGCCGATGCTGGCAACGCTGCTCGCGGGCTTCGGCGCGGCCTTTCTCTGCGGCTACGGCCTGCGCGCGCTGTGGCGCTCGCGCCAGCCGGGCGCGTTGCAGACGGTGTCGCAGGGCGCCTCGCGCTCGCGCGCCGCGGTGGTCGCGCAGGCCGCCGGCTTCACGCTGCTGAACCCGCACGTCTACCTGGACACCGTGCTGCTCGTGGGCACGGCCGGGGCGCAGTACCCGGGCCTGCTCAAGGCCTGGTTCGTGGTCGGGTCGACGCTGGCCAGCGTGCTGTGGTTCACCGCGCTGGGCTTCGGCGCGCGGCTGCTGGCGCCGGTGTTTGCACGGCCGCGCGCCTGGCAGATGCTCGATGCGCTCATCGGCGGCACGATGCTCGTGCTGGCCGCGCTGCTGGCCCGCCGCGCGTTCATGGGCTACTGAGTGAAGGGGGGCCAGCTGCGGCGTTAAGCTCGCCGCATGCCCCAGAAGCCCCCGAAGAAGAACGTCGCCGCGCCCGTCTCGCGTGCCCCCGCCGCCAAGCGCCCGTCGCGGCCCAGCGAGGTCCGCATCATCGGCGGCGAGTGGAAGCGCACCCGCCTGGCCGTGGCCGACAAGCCCGGCCTGCGCCCCACGCCCGACCGCGTGCGCGAAACGCTGTTTAACTGGCTCGCGAGCCTGGCCGGCGTGGGCGGCGGTGCCTTGCCGGGCTGGCACTGCATCGATGCCTTCGCGGGCACCGGCGCGCTCGGCCTCGAAGCCGCCTCGCGCGGCGCGGCCCACGTGCTGCTGTGCGAGCAGGACGCCGCGCTGGTCGCCCAGCTGCAGGCCGCCAAGGCCAAGCTCTCGGCCGAGGCCGTGCGCGTGGAGCGCGGCAACGGCGTCACCGCGCTCGAACGCGCGGCAGCGGGCAGCCTGCAGGCGGTGTTTCTCGACCCGCCCTTCGACAACCTCGCGCTGTACGAGCCGGCCCTGCGCGCCGCCGCGCGCGCGCTGCATGCCGACGGCGCGATCTACCTGGAGGCGCCGCGCCGCTGGGCCGCCGAGGAGCTCGCCGCGCTGGGCCTAGCCGAATTCCGCTACCTGAAGGCCGGCGCCGTGCATGCCCATCTGCTGCGCCGCGCCGTGTCCGTGCCTGCATAATCCGCCGGACAAGCCGCACCGGCAGCATGAGGAAGAAGCAACCATGGCCAGCAACGTGATCGCGGTTTATCCCGGCACTTTCGACCCCATCACCCTCGGTCACGAGGACGTGGTGCGGCGTGCAACCCAACTCTTCTCCAAGGTGATCGTCGCCGTCGCGGCGGGCCACCACAAGAAGGCGCTGTTCACGCTCTCCGAGCGCATGGACATGGCCCGCGAGGCGGTGAAGCCCTACAGCGACCAGGTGACGGTCGAGAGCTTCTCGGGCCTGCTGCGCGACTTCGTCGTCGCGCGCGGCGGCAAGGCCATGGTGCGCGGCCTGCGCGCCGTGACCGACTTCGACTACGAGTTCCAGCTCGCCGGCATGAACCGCTCGCTGATGCCCGACGTCGAGACCGTGTTCCTGACCCCGAGCGACAAGTACCAGTTCATCTCCAGCACCTTCGTGCGCGAGATCGCCATGCTCGGTGGCGAGGTCAACAAGTTCGTCTCGCCGAACGTCGAGCAGCAGCTGACCGCCAAGGTCCGCAGCCTCGGTAGGGAATGAGCCCGCTCCCAGGCTTCGCGCTGAGGTGAGCGCCACCCCCTTGCCCCGCCTGCATCCGCTGGGCGATGCGGCGTTGGTGTGCGACCTGCCCGCGCCCGCCACGCTGGCGCAGCAGCAGCGCATCTGGGCGCTGGCCGCCGAGGTGCTGGCCTGGCCCGGCGTCGGCGAGGCGCTGCCGGGCATGAACAACCTCACGCTGACCTTCGACCCGACCGCCGTGGCGTTCGAGGAACTTGCGGCGCGCGTGCTCCAGGCCTGGCCGGGGCTCGCGGCCCATGCCGCCGAGGGTCGGCGCATCGAGATTCCCGTGGCCTACGGTGGCGAGCACGGCCCTGACCTCGCCGACGTGGCGGCCCACACCGGGCTGTCGGCGGCCGAGGTGGTGCGCCGCCACAGCGGCGGCGACTACGTGGTCTACCTGCTTGGGTTCCTGCCGGGCTTCGCCTTCATGGGCGGGCTGGCGCCTGAACTCGCGACACCGCGCCGCGCCGAACCGCGCACCGCCGTGCCCGCGCGCTCGGTGGGCATCGGCGGCGAGCAGACCGGCATCTATCCGCTGGTGTCGCCGGGCGGCTGGCAGCTCATCGGGCGCACGCCGCTCGAACTGTTCGACCCGTCGGCCGAGTCGCCCACCTTGCTGCGTCCGGGCGACCGCGTGCGCTTCGTCGTCGAAAGCCTGCAGACATGATCCTCGTGCGCAAACCCGGCGTGCATGCCTCGGTGCAGGACCTCGGGCGGCCCGGCCTGCGCCAGCTCGGCATCTGCCCGGGCGGCGCGCTCGACATGCTCGCGCTCACGCTGGCGAACCGGCTGGCCGGCAACGCCGACGCGGCGGCGGGCATCGAATTCACCATGGGCGGCTGCGAGCTGCAGTTCGAAGTCGACACCCGCATCGCGCTCACCGGCGACGACTTCGGCGCCACGCTCGACGGCGTGCCGCTGTGGCCCTGCTGGAGCGTGCCCGTGCGCGCCGGCCAGACCTTGCGCCTGGCCGGTGCCAACGCGCCTGGCACGCCGAAGGCCGGCCTGCGCCGCTGGCTCGCGGTGGCCGGCGGCATCGACGTGGCGCCCGTGCTCGGCTCGCGCAGCACCGACCTCAAGGCCGGCTTCGGCGGCCACGAGGGCCGCGCGCTGCGCAAGGGCGACCGGCTCGTGCTGGGGGCTTCGCGCCTCGGTGCAGACCAGAACGCGCGCCGTCCTTTCGGCCTGCGCGCGCCCGACTGGGGCATGGCCGAGCCCGACGGCGCGCTCGCGCTGCGCGTGCTGCCCGGCCCCGAGTTCGACCTGTTCACGCCCGACGCGCAGGCGCTGCTGTGGAGCGAGCGCTGGCGCATCACGCCGCAAAGCAACCGCATGGGCAGCCGGCTCGCCGGCGCCGAGCTGCAGCGCAAGGCGGGCGGCGACATGCTGTCTTCGGGCGTGATCCCCGGCACGATCCAGGTGCCGCCTTCGGGCCAGCCGATCATCCTCATGGGCGACGCGCAGACCACCGGCGGCTACCCGCGCATCGGCGTGGTGATCCGCGCTGACCTCTGGAAGCTCGCGCAGGCGCCGCTCGGCGGCCGGCTGCGGCTGGTGCGCACCGACCTGTCGCACGCGCTCGCGGCCTGGGCCGCGCAGCAGCGCTACCTGGCGCAGGTGGCGCAGGGGCTCGCCGCTGCGGGCTGGCCCGGCGCGGCCTAGACTGTGGCCTGAAGCAGGTGGCTCCCGCACCTGCCCCCGAGACGGAGAACACCCCATGCAGATCGACCTCAACGCCGACCTCGGCGAAGGCGCCGGCAGCGACGAAGCGCTGCTCGGCCTCGTGAGTTCCGCCAACATCGCCTGCGGCTGGCACGCGGGCGACGCCAGGACCATGCAGCAGTGCGTGCGCTGGGCCATGGCGCACGGCGTGGCGATCGGCGCGCACCCGAGCTTTCCCGATCGCGAGAATTTCGGCCGCAGCACCATGCACCTGCCGCCCGAGGAGATCGTCGCGAACGTGCTCTACCAGGTCGGCGCACTGGCCGCGATCGTCAAGGCCGAGGGCGGCCGGCTCGCGCACGTGAAGCCGCACGGCCAGCTCTACAACCAGGCGGTGAAAGAGCCCGAGTTGGCCGAGGCGCTGTGCGAGGCGGTGCGTCGCTTCGACCCTTCGCTCAAGTTCTTCGGCCTAGCTGGCAGCAACATGATCGACGCGGCCCGCCGCGCCGGCCTGCAGCCTGTGGAAGAGGTGTTCGCCGACCGCGGCTACATGCCCGACGGCAGCCTCGTGCCGCGCAACCAGCCCGGCGCGCTCATCGAGAGCGAAGAACAGTCGCTGGCGCAGACGCTGTCGCTGGTGCGCGACCACCGCGTGGTCGCCATCGACGGCAGCACCGTGCCCGTCAATGCCCAGAGCGTGTGCCTGCATGGCGACGGCGCGCACGCGCTGGCTTTCGCGCGGCGCATCCGAGAGCGGCTGCAGCAGGAAGGCATCGACGTTCGCGCGATGGCCTGAACAGGATGCCGGCGAAGCGCGCTTCTCCCAACGTCCTGCTGACGGGCTTCGAGCCCTTCGAGCAGGAGCTGCTCAATCCATCATGGGAGGCGGTGCGCACGCTCGATGGCTGGAAGTGCGGCCGCGCCACCGTGCATGCGCGCCTCGTACCCTGCGTCTTCGGCGAGGCGCTCGACGCGCTCGACCGCGCGATGGACGAGCTTCAGCCGACGCTGGTGATCTGCATCGGCCAGGCCGGTGGCCGCGCCGAGTTCACGCCGGAGCGCATCGCGATCAACGTCGACGACGCGCGCGTGCCCGACAACCTCGGCCGCCAGCCGATCGACGTGCCCGTGGTGCCCGGCGCGCCCACGGCCTACTTCTCGAGCCTGCCCGTGAAAGCCATCGTGCGCGAACTGCGCGCGGGCGGCGTGCCGGCCTCGGTGTCGAACAGCGCGGGCACCTTCGTGTGCAACCACCTCTTCTACGGGTTGATGCACCGCATCGCGACGCATGCGATGGCGAAGGGCGTGCGCGGCGGCTTCATCCACATTCCCTACCTGCCGGCGCAGGCGGCGCGCTTTCCGGGCGCGCCGAGCATGGCGCTCGAGACGCTGGTCGATGCGTTGCGCATCACCGTGAAGACTGCGCTGGCCGTGAAGCAGGACGTCGCGGAAACCGGCGGCCAGCTGCACTGACCGGGGCTCTCAAGCGCGGGGAAAGTGCTTGCCCAGCCAGGCGTTGAGCGCCGTGTTGACGAACGCAGGCTTCTCCATCGTCAGCATGTGGCCGCACTGCGGCACCCACACGACCTCGGCGCGCGGTAGCAGCGCCGCCATCTCGCGGGTGCATTCGGGCGGCGCGAGGCGGTCGTCGTCGCCGCACATCAGCAGCACCGGCGCGCGCAGCAGGGCCAAGTGCGTGCGCGCATCGGGGCGGCGCATCACGGCGTGGTTCTGGCGGATGAGCTGGGCCGCGCCGGCGCCGAGCACGATGTCCAGGTAGCGCTGCACCAGCGCCGGGTTGGCGGCCTGCGCGGGATGGAAGGCGAAGGCGACATTGGGCTCGATGATCTCGCGCACCTCGCCGCGCTCGAACCACTCGATGGCGCCTTCGCGCAGCGCGAACATGTCGGGCGTCTCGGGCCGCGCGCTGGTGCCCAGCAGCATCAACCCGGCGATGCGCTCGGGCGCCTGGCGCGCCGCTTCCATCGCGACCATGCCGCCCATCGACGCGCCGCACAGCACCAGCGGGCCGTCGTGCTCGCGCAGCACGGCGCTGGCCATGCCCTCGATGGTGTCGTGGCGCGTCTGGACGTCGCTCACGCGGGCGCCGAAGGCGGCGGGAAGTGCGGGCAACTGGGCCTCCCAGAGGCGTTCGTCGCAGGCAAGGCCGGGCAGCAGGACAAGATGGGGCATGGGCCGATTTTGCGCGATCGGACGCGCCCGGCGCACGGCCCGTACGCGGTGGCGACCATGCAACAGCGGGTTGGCACGAAGCCGGCATGTCATGCACTCGGGGGACAATGCATGCAATGTCCACCACCACCCCCGACTCCGCCCCCACCGACCTCATCCTGATCCGCCACGGCGAAACCGCCTGGAACCGCGAGCTTCGCTTCCAGGGCCACGCGGACGTCCCGCTCAACGACATCGGCCACGAGCAGGCGCGCCGCCTCGGCCTGCGGCTCGCGGGCGAGACGGCACGGCACCTCATCAGCAGCGACCTCATGCGCGCCCAGCAGACCGCGGCGCCCGCGGCGCAGCAGCTGGCGCTGCCGGTCGTCACCTCGGTGGCGCTGCGCGAGCAACACTTCGGCGTGGTCGAGGGCATGCGGGCCGACGAGATCCAGAGCCAGCATCCGCGCGCCTGGGAAGAGTGGCTGGAGTTCCGCGAAGACCACGCCATGCCGCAGGGCGAGAGCGCGCGCGAGTTCCATGCGCGCGTGATCGGCGCGCTCGGCGCCGTCGCTGCCGCGCACCGCGGCCAGCGCCTGATCGTCGTCACGCACGGCGGCGTGCTCGACATGGTGTGGCGCACCGCGCGCGGCCTGAGCCTCAGCGGCCCGCGCCAGAGCGAGATCCCGAACGCGGGCTTCAACCGCATCCGCATCGCCGACCCGGCCGCGCCGGACGCCATCGAGATCGTCGAGTGGGCCGACACGCGCCACCTCGCCGACCTGCCGCCGCAGCCGACCTACGACCAGCGGCGGCACCTGAAGAAAGACTGATCTCTCGGTTCAGGCCGGGCAGCTGCCCGGCTTCGGCGTGCGCAGCAGCGGCACGCCGGCGCCCACGCCCGTGGGCTGGCCGCCGTCCACCGCGAGGCGGCCGTTCACCAGCACCGTGACCACGCCTTCGGACAGCAGCGTGGGCTGCGTGTAGGTGGCCTTGGCCGCGAAGCGCTTCGGATCGAACACCACCACGTCGGCGTGGTAGCCGGGGCGCAGGTGCCCGCGCTGCACGAGGCCCAGCGTGTCGGCCGTGTACGCGCTGCTGCTGCGGATGAACTGCGCCAGCGAGATCGCGCGCTCCTTCACCACGTACTGGTCGTACTTGCGCGCGAAGGTGCCGTAGGCGCGCGGATGGCCCAGCGACGAGTCGGACGAGGTCATGACCCACGGCCGCTTCATGAAGGCGCGCACATCGTCGTCGCTCATGTTGAACGAGGCGATCATGAGGTCGCCGTCGCGCAGCACGGCGATGGCGGCGTCGACCGGGTCGGCGTTCGAGGTCTTGGCCACGTCGGCCAGCGTCTTGCCCACGTACTTCGTGCTGCCGGCCGAGAACAGGATCGCCTCGGGCCCGCCGCGCAGGCGCAGGTTCTCGCGCATGTCCTTGCGCAGGCGCTCCTGCTGCGCCGCGTCGTCGAAGCGCTGCAGCGTCGCCGCGCGGCCGCCTTCGTTGGCCCAAGGCGGGAGCAGCGCGGCCGAGAAGCGCGTGCTCGACGCGGTCCAGGGGTAGTGGTCGGCCGTGATGTCCAGGCCCGCGGCGCGCTCCTTCTCGATGCGCCGGATGATGTCGCCGCTCTGGCCCTGCACCGCCACGCCCAACGCCTTGATGTGCGCCACGTGCACCGGCAGCTTCGCCTCGTGGCCGATGCGGATCACCTCGTCGATCGAGCCCTTGAGGCCGACGTTGTACATGGCCTCGTCGCGGATGTGGCTGTCGTACAGGCCGCCGTGCGCGGCCGCTACCTTGGCCAGTTCGATGACCTCCTCGGTCTTCGAGAAATTCTGCGGTGGGTAGAACAGGCCCGTCGACAACCCGAGCGCGCCGTCGCACATCGCGCGGCTCAGGTGCTGCTTCATGGTGTCCATCTGCGCGGGCGTGGGGGCGCGGTTGGCCTCGCCGAGCTGGCTGATGCGCAGCGGCTCGAAGCCCGCGTACATCGCGACGTTGGTGCCGACCGGCACGGCGCGCAGCTTCTGCGTCTGCGCCGCGATGTCGTAGCCGCCGAAGCCGTCGTTGCCGATCACGGCCGTGGTCACGCCCTGCGTGAGGAAGGGAATGTTCAGGCGCTTGCGTGCGTCGGCCGAGAGCAGGTCGGCGTCGGCGTGCGTGTGGGCGTCGATGAAGCCGGGCGCCACCACGAGGCCGGTGGCGTCGATGGTGCGCCGTGCGCGGAACTGCGCCGGCATGGCGCGGCCTGCGAACACGATGCGGTCGCCCGCGATGCCGACGTCGCCGGCCACGGGTGTGTCGCTGTCGCCCGTGTAGATGGTGCCGCCGCGCAGCAGCAGGTCGAGCTCGACGGGGGCTTCAGCGGCGGTGGTGGGGAAGGGCGAGGCGAGGGCCGCGAGAACGGCCAGCGTGACGAGGGAGCGCTGCATGGGCGAACGGGAGGAGAGCGGGAGGAGCGGCCAGTTTAGGAGTCGCTCCCGCGCAGCCGTTAATTCCTTTTGCGGCACGCCCCATGACCGGAAGGCATGGGTGGTGCCGCGCGCCGCTCAGCGCGCCGTGATCTGCCCGAGCCCCAGTCGCGCGTAGACCGCGTCCGCCTGCCGCCGCAGCCGCAGCGATTCGGGCTGGCCGTTGAGCTGCTGCTGCAGCAGGCCCTGTGCGCCTGCGAGTGCGGACTCGGTGCCGGTGCGCACCAGCGCATCGAGGTACAGCTGCTCGAACAGGTCGCGCTGCGCGTGGCTGCCGCCGATCTCGATCATGCGCGGCAGCGCGACGCCCAAGCCTTCGACCGCACCCGCCACGTCGCCGCGCGCATGGGCCACGAGGCCGCGCGCGGCCGGCACGCACACGCGCTGCCACGCGGCGCGCGTGGACGCTGGCGCCACGGGCGCGAAGGCCTCGATGTTGTGCAGCAGCACCTGCGCCTCGGGCCGACCGGCGCGCGCCAGGCCGTAGAGGTACTGCAGGTCGAGAAAGGGCAGCACGTGGTCAGCCTGGCGCTGCCGCAGGTGGTCGGCCACGTCGTCCCAGCGCGCACCGACGTCGATGCCCGCCAGCTCGAGCCGCGCGAGCAGCGACACGGCGCCGATTTGGTCCTGCGAGTAGTCCTTCACCACGCCCCAGGCGTGCTCGTCGTACACCGCGAGCGCTTCGGCGTCGCGGCCCAGGTCGATGAGGAACAGCGCCACATGCCACCAGTTGTGCGTGACCATGAAGGAGTTGAGGCCGGTCCAGGTGTCGCTCACGCCCTGCATGAACGCCAGCCCCTCGGCCAGCCGGCCTTCGGTGAGCATCACGTGCGCCAGCGCATGGTGCGCCCAGGGCTCCTTGCGGCACAGGCCGATGGCATGGCGCGCGCTGGCCTCGGCCTCGCGCAGCAGGTGGCACTGCTCGTAGCCGAAGGCCGCCATGCCGTGCACGTAGGGCACCTCGGCCGCGGCCGGCAGCGCCGCGAGTGCGAGCCGCAGCATGCCGGGGCAGTCGCCGGTGTTGAAGCAGTGGTACTGGCCCAGCTTCACCGACACCAGGTCGCGCGGATGCTCGCGTGCCTGCTCGGCATGCAGCGCGATGGCGCGCGCAATGTCGCCGTCGGCCCAGGCCTGGACGGCGGCGATGTAGCGCTGCTCGCGCGGCGTGGCGCGCGCCGCACCGGCGCGGGCCTTGTCGAGGAAGGGCTGCGCATTGGCCGCGGCCTCGCGCGATTCGGCGAACAGGTGCAGCGTCGCGCAGTAGGCCAGCACGATCGGGCTGGCATCGCGTTCGGCCAGCGCCAGCAGGTTCACGGCGCGCGCCTCGGTCGAGAGAAAGCCCATGACGAAGTCGTCGACCAGCGCGAGGCTGGCGGCGTCGTCGAGCGTGAGCGGATTGCCGAGGCTGTCGGCGGCGTGCGGGGTTCCGTGGGAGGGCATGGCGGCATGGTGCCACGCCCCCGGCGTCTTTCAAGAAGTCTTCTCAGACACCCGCTTGCTGGTGCCGGTACTCCTGCGTCTTGCCGCCGTAGCCGTAGGCTGCGCCGCGCGCATCGATCACGTGGATGTACGAGACCTCGTGCAGGTCGGGCCGCAGCCGGGCCATGGCCGCTTGCACCTCGCGCAGGTAGCGCGCCTTCTCGGCCTTGGTGTTGGTCTCGTCGGTCACGCTGATGTCCAAGTGGAAGGCCGACTTGCCGAGTTCGGCCAGCGATTGGCCGCCGATGAACCAGCTGTCGGCGGCGATGTACTGCACCGTGACGGCGATGACCGGCAGTGCCTTGCCCAGCACGCTCTGGGTGAGCTCGGCGACCGTGTCGACGGTCTTGCGGGTGAGGGCGGCGTCAGGCTGGCCGGAGAGGTGGACGACGATGTGGGGCATGGTGGACTCCTTTTGCGTTGAAGAACGGGTGGTCGATGGGGTGATTGTGGGATTCCTCTCGTCATCGGAAAAGCGGGAAGATATGATGGAATCCATCGGATCAGCGAATGGATAGGCAGGCACCATGCAAGGCTTCGACCTCGAACAGTTGCGCACCCTGGTGGCGGTGGCCGACGCCGGCAGCCTCACGGCGGCGGCGCCGCGCGTGTACCTGTCGCAATCGTCGGTGAGCGAGCAGATCCGCAAGCTCGAGGAGCGCGCCGGCCAGTCGCTGCTGACCCGCAGCAAGGCCGGCGTGGCGCCCACCGAGGCGGGCCTGCGGCTGCTGGGGCACGCGCGGCGCATCCTCGCGCTGAGCGACGAGGCCTTTCGCGACCTGCGCGGCGAAACCCTGCAGGGCGAGCTGCGGCTGGCCGTGACCGACTACTTCCGCCCCGGCGACCTCACCCGCCTGCTGGGCCGGCTCGGCGAGCGCTATCCGCAGGTGCGGCTGCACGTGACCATCCTGAAGAGCGACGCGCTGCGCACCGCCTATGCGCATGGCGATTTCGACGTGGGCCTGGCCATGAACATCGCGGGGGCCAATGCAGCCGCGGCGGGCAGTGGCGCCGTGTTGCGGCGCGAATCGCTGGCGTGGCTCGGCGCGACCGGCCTGCGTGTGGTGCGCGGCGAGCCGGTGCGACTGCTGGCGCTGCCCGACACCTGCTCGCTGCACCAGTTCACCGTGTCCCTGCTGCGCCGCCGCCGCGTGCCGTACGTGCTGGCGCACGTCGCATCGGGGGTGGCGGGCCTGCAGTCGGCCCTGGCCGCGGGCCTGGGCGTGGCCTGCCTCAACGAATCGGCGATCGGGGAAGGCATCGCGCGGCTCGCACCGCCGCATGGGCTGCCGGCGCTGCCCCGCGTGGCGTTCCAGTGGCTGCCCGCGCGACGGGGCGAGACCGCGTTCGTGACGCGGGCGCGGGAGATGCTGTCGTTGCAGCTGGCCTGAAGGCTTTCAGGCCAGACGCATTCAGACCTGCGGCCAGGGCCGCTGCACTTCCCGGATCTGCTCGAACGCGCGCGACACGCGCAGCACGCCGAGGTCGTCGAAGCGTTGCCCCGCAATCTGCAGCCCGATCGGCAAGCCGCCGGCCGAGTACCCGCAGTTCACCGACGCCGCCGGCTGCTCCGACATGTTGAACGGCACGGTGAAGCCGATGTGCTCCAGCGGCCGCAGCGGGTCGTTGGTGGGCGAGGGCGCCTCAGCCGCTGCCGGCATGTTGGGCGACACCGGCGAGATCACGTAGTCGAAGCGCGCGCAGGCGTTCACCGTCGTGACGCGCGTGGCGTGGAACTGGCTGAAGCTGCGGAACACATGCTCGCCGCTGAACTCGGCGGCGCTCTCGGCCCATTCGCGGATGTAGGGCAGCACCTTGGCGCGCTGGTCGGGGCGCAGGGCCTTCAGGTCCACGAGCGAGCGCATGCGCCACAAATGGTCCATGCCGTCGAGCAGGGCCTGCGACATGAAGGGCTGCATGGGCTCAACGGTGGCGCCGGCCTTTTCGAACAGGCGCGCCGCCTGCTCGACCGCGGCCTGGATCTCGGGTTCCACTGCAAGGCCGCAGCCGGCGTCGAGCAGCAGCCCGATGCGCAGGCCGCGCAGGTGGTCGGGCGCGACGTCGAACGCGGCCCAGTCGATGTCCTGCGCGGGCAGGCTCATGCTGTCGCGCGCGTCAGGCCGGGCCAGTGCCTGCATCATGAGCGCGGCGTCGCCGACGGTGCGCGTCATGGGGCCGGCGGCGCGACCCATGTAGGGCGGGTCGATCGGGATGCGCCCCAGGCTGGGCTTGAGCGTGAAGATGCCGCACCAGCTGGCGGGCAGCCGCAGCGAGCCGCCGATGTCGGTGCCCAGGTGCAGCGGGCCGTAGCCCGCCGCCGCCGCGGCTCCGGCGCCAGCACTGGAGCCGCCTGGCGTGCGGCTCAGGTCCCAGGGGTTGCGCGCCAGCGTGTGAAAGCTCGACAGCCCCGACGACAGCATGCCGTAGTCGGGCATGGTGGTCTTGCTGACGATGACGGCGCCGGCTTCCTTCAGGCGCGCGGCCGGCGGGGCGTCGGCGGCCGCGGGCATGAGGTCGACGGCGGCCGTGCCCGCGGGCAGCGGGTCGCCGCGCGTGGCGATGTTTTCCTTGATGGTCGTCGGCACGCCGTCGAGCGGACCGCGCGCGTCGCCGCGCTGCCAGCGCTGCTCCGAGGCGCGCGCCTGCTCCAGCGCGGCCTCGGGCCGGAACAGCCACGTGGCCTGCAGCCGGGGCTCGCAGTGCTCGATGCGCGCGATGACGGCGCGCGTCACCTCGACCGGCGACAGGCGCTTCTCGCGGTAGGCCGCAGAGAGCTCCTGCGCCGACAGGTCGCTCAACGAAGGCAGGGAAGGGTCAGGCACTGCGGGGCTCATCCCCACGACAGGGCCGACAGGTCGTTCACGAAGATCGGGTTCTCTTTCCAGAGGCCCTTGACGTTCTTCTTGGCCACGGTCGGGAACTGCGGCTGGTAGAGGAAGCCGTTGGCCGCGTCGGTGGCCAGCAGCTTCTGCGCCTCGCCCAGCAGCTTGTTGCGCTCGGCCGCGTTGCCTGTGGACTTGATCTTGTCGAACAGCGTGTCGAAGGCCTTCGACTGGTAGCCCCAGTAGTAGTCAGGCTTGGCGTAGTTGCCCAGGTCGAAAGGCTCGACGTGCGAAATGATCGACAGGTCGTAGTCCTTGTTGCCGTAGGTGCCGCTGAGCCACTGCGCCCACTCGACGTTCTGGATCTTCACGTTGATGCCGATCTTGGCGAGCTGGGCCACGATGACTTCGCCGCCCTGGCGCGCGTACGGCGGCGGGGGCAGGGTCATGCGCAGTTCGAGCGGGGTCTTCACGCCGGCTTCGGCGAGCAGCTTCTTGGCCTTCTCGATGTCGAAGGGGTTGATGCCCGTGGTGTCGACATAGCCCGCGGCGCCCGGCACGTAATGGCTGCCGATCGGCACACCCAGGCCGTCGGCCGCACCCTCGATGAAGGCCTTGCGGTCGATGGCCGCGAGGATGGCGCGGCGCACGCGCACGTCGTCGAGCGGCTTCTTCTTGTTGTTGATCGAGAGGATGGTCTTGGCGCGCGAACCGGCCAGGATGGTCTGGAACTGCGGGTTGTTGCGGAACTGCGGCACGGCGCGCGTGCCGATGCGCGTGAACACGTCCACGTCGCCCGAGAGCACGGCAGCGGCCTGCGCGGCGGTGTCCGAGATGAAGCGGAAGGTGACCTTGTTGATCTTCGCGACGGCGGGGGCGCGGAAGCCCTCCCACTTGCTCAGCGTGATCGACGAGCCCTTGGCCCAGTTGTCCAGCTTGTAGGGGCCGGTGCCGATCGGCTTGGTGGCGTTGCCCTCGGCGCTCTTGGGCTCGACGATGGCGGCCGTGGCCTGGCCCAGCACGAAGGGCAGGTCGGGGTCGATCTCCTTGTTGATGACCACGACCGTGTGCTCGTCGACCACCTGGGTGGCGAGGTTGGCGAAGGTGCGCTTGTCCTTGTTGGTGCTCTTCTCGCCGCCGGCGCGGTCGAACGCGAACTTGACGGTGGAGGCGTTGAAGGGCTCGCCGTTCTGGAACTTGACGCCCTTGCGCAGCTTGAAGGTGTAGGTCTTCAGGTCGGGCGAGATTTCCCAGCTCTCGGCCAGGAGCGGCGTGACGCTGCCGTCGACGTTGATCTTGGTCAGCGTTTCCAGGATGTTGTACTGCACGACCTCGGCGATGGCGGCGGCGGCGCCGGTGGTCGGGTCCAGGCCCGGCGGCTCCAGGGCCATGCCGATCACGATGGCGTCCTTGCGGCCCTGCGCCATGCCGGCCAGCGGGGTGGCCAGGGCGACGGTGGCGCCGGCGGTGGTAAGGAGCGTGCGACGGTTCAACATACGGGGTGATCTCCGGAAAACGGTCAGTGTCGAATGACTGCTTCGGCGCGCACCGTGCCCCAGGGGGAAGCGCAGCGCCACGAAAGAAAGACACACAGCACGAAAGATGCCACGTGCAGCGGATCATTCTCTCGCAGCAGGCCCTCCGGTGCGCGCCGGCGCGGGCGGTTTTTCCTCGGGACGTTCCCGGATGGGCGAGCGATCTTGCGCGAAGCCCACCGCTTGCGCCACCAGATGCTCATGACCGATCTGTCCGAGGCCGCGCCCCGGCGACTTCAGGCGGCGCGCAGCGTGCCGCCGGGCGGTGTGTGCAGCACCGCCGACAGCAGGGTGCGGGTGTACGGATGCTGCGCGTGATGGAACAGCTCGGCCGGCGGCCCCTGCTCCACGATCTGGCCCTTGAACACCACGCACACCTCGTCGCACAGGTGGTTGACCACGGCGAGGTCGTGGCTGATGAGCAGGTAGCTGATGCCGAACTGCTGCTGCAGGTCCTGCATGAGGTTGAGCACCTGGGCCTGCACCGAGACGTCGAGTGCGCTCACGGGTTCGTCGGCGACGATGAGCTTGGGGCGCGTGATGAGCGCGCGTGCGATGGCGATGCGCTGGCGCTGGCCGCCGGAGAACTCGTGCGGGTACTTGTCGAGGTCGGTGGTGCGCAGGCCGACGGCCGCGAGCGCTTCGGCGGCGCGTTCGCGCTGCTCGGCGCGGCGCGTTTCGGCGAGTGCTTCGAGCGGCTCGGCGACGATGCGCGCCACGGTCTGGCGCGGATCGAGCGAGCCGTACGGGTCCTGGAAGACCATCTGGAAGTCGCGCCGCGCGGTGCGCAGCTCGGCCTTCGAGAGCGCGTGCAGGTTGCGGCCTTCGAGCGCGACGCTGCCCGAGGTCGGCGTGTCCAGCGCCATCACGAGGCGCGCGATGGTCGACTTGCCCGAACCCGATTCGCCGACGATGCCCACGCTCTTGCCTGCCTGCACCTCGAAGCTCACGCCGTTGAGCGCCTTCACGGTGGGCGGCGGGCCGAAGAGTTTTTCGCGCGGCAATGCGTAGTGCCGCACGAGGTCGGTCACCTGCAGCAGCGGGGTCGATGGATTCATGGCGCAACAGCCTGCGCGGCTGCAATTTCTTCGAGACGCATGCAGCGCACCGCGTGGTCCGGCGGCAGCACCGTGGCGGACGGCCGCGTGGTGTGGCAGGCGTCGACTGTGTAGGCGCAGCGGCCCGCGAACGGGCAGCCCGGTGGCAGGTCGACCAGCTCGGGCACGCTGCCGCGGATGGTGGCCAGGCGCAGGCCGCGCGGCGCACCGATGGCGGGGCGCGCGGCGAACAGGCCTTGCGTGTAGGGGTGGGCGCGCTTGGCGAACACGGCGTCGGTGGGGCCGCTCTCGACCACGCTGCCGCCGTACATCACGAGCATCTTCGAGACCGTCTGCGAGATCACGCCGAGGTCGTGCGAGATCAGGATCAGCGCCATGCCGCGCTCGGCCACGAGGCCCTGGATGAGTTCCAGGATCTGCTTCTGGATCGTCACGTCGAGCGCGGTGGTGGGCTCGTCGGCAATCAGCAGGTCGGGCCCGCAGGCCAGCGCCATCGCGATGCCGATGCGCTGGCGCTGCCCGCCGGAGAACTGGTGCGGGTAGGCATCGAGGCGCGAGGCCGCGTCGGGAATGCCGACGCGGTCGAGCAGCGCGAGCACTTCCTTGCGCGCCTCCGCTTTCGACAGGCCGCGGTGCAGCCGCAGCGGTTCGCCGACCTGGCGCGCGATGGTGTGCACCGGGTTCAGCGCCGTCATCGGCTCCTGGAAGATCATGCCGATGCGGTTGCCGCGGATCTGGCACATGTCCTTTTCGTCGCGCCCGACCAGCTCGGTGCCGTCGAAGCGGATGCTGCCCGTGACCTTCGCGGTCGCGGGCAGCAAGCCCATGAGCGACATCACGGTGATCGACTTGCCGCAGCCCGATTCACCGACGATGCCCAGCGTTTCGCCGCGCTCCAGCGAGAAGGAAATGCCGCGCACGGCTTCGGCCGGGCCGCGCTGGGTCTGCAGGCCGATGTGGAGGTCGTTGACTTCGAGAAGCGCCATGGCGTGCTTGTTTACCTCGCGCGCGCCAGGCGCGGATCGAGCAGGTCGCGCAGGCCGTCGCCCATCAGGTTCAGGCCGAGCACCGCCAGGGCGATGGCCATGCCGGGGAACACCGCGAGCAGCGGCTGCTGGAACATGAGGGTCTGGGCTTCGCTGAGCATGCGACCCCACGAGGGCTGCGGCGGTTGCGTGCCGAGGCCGAGGTACGACAGCGCAGCCTCGGCCAAGATGGCGATGGCGAAGCGGATGGTGATCTGCACGATCAGCACGGCCGAGATGTTCGGCAGCACGTGCTGCATGGTGATCGCGAAGCTGCCCTTGCCGCAGGCGCGTGCGGCGGCGACGTATTCGCGTGACCAGATCGCGTTGGCCGAGGCGCGCGTGATGCGCGCAAACGTCGGGATGTTGTAGATGCCGATCGCGATGATGGCGTTGACGATGCCGGCGCCGAACACGGCCGTCATCATGATGGCCGAGAGGATCGCGGGGAAGGCGAGCGTGAAGTCCGACAGGCGCATCACCGCCTCTTCGACCCAGCCGCGCCTCGCGGCAGCGAGCAGGCCCAACGCGGTGCCGACCACGAGGCCGATGCCCACGGCGATCACGCCGACGAGGATGGACGCGCGTGCGCCCACGAGCAGCAGCGAGGCCACGTCGCGCCCGAAGGCATCCGTGCCGAGCCAGTGCGTGGCCGAAGGGCCCTGCATCTTGTTCGCCATGTCCATCGCGTAGGGCGACCACGGCGTCCAGACCAAAGAGAGCACGGCAGCGATCAGCAGCAACAGGCTCAGCACGCCGCCGATCGCGAAGCTGCGGTGGTGCAGGGCGCGGCGCCAGAAGCCCGGCACCTTGAGCGCGACGGCGCTGGGAACGGTGGTCGTGCTCATACGTCGCTCGCCTTGATGCGCGGGTCGATGACGGCATACAGCACATCGACCACGAAGTTCACGATGACGACCATGGCCGCGAGTAGCATCACGCAGTTGCGCACCACGATCAGGTCGCGGTTGCTGATGGCCTGGAAGATCAGGCGCCCCAGCCCGGGCAGGTAGAACACGTTCTCCACCACGATGGTGCCGGCCAGCAGTTCGGAGAACTGCATGCCCATCACCGTGATCACCGGGATCATCGCGTTGCGCAGCACGTGGGTCCACAGCACCATGCGCTGCGACACGCCCTTGGCGCGCGCGGTGCGAACGAAGTCTTCGCGCATCACCTCGAGCACGGCCGAGCGCGTGATGCGCGCGAGGATGGCCGCTTGCACCACAGCCAGCGACAGTGCCGGCAGCAGCAGCGATTTCAATCCCGCGAAGATGCCCTCACCCCAGCCCTCGAAGCCGCCCGCGGAGAACCACTGCAGCTGCACTGAGAACACAAGGATCAGCAGGATCGCGAACCAGAAGTTGGGGATGGCAATGCCGACCTGGGCCATGCCCATGAGGCCGACGTCACCGAGCTTGTTGTGGCGTGCGGCGGCGGTCACGCCTACGAGCAGGGCGATGACGACGGTGAGGGCCATGGCCATCACGGCGAGCGGCACGGTGAGGGCCAAACGCTCCAGGATCAGGTCGATGACGGGCGAGCTGTAGGCGTAGCTGTCACCGAGGTTGCCGGTGAGCAGGCCACCGATCCAGTGCCAGTAGCGGGTCCACGCGGGCTGGTCCAGGCCGAGCTTGGTGGCCAGGGCGGCGACGGCGTCGGGCGAGGCGTCGGGGCCCATGAGCATCTGCGCGGCGTTGCCGGGCAGGATCTCGAGGACGAGGAAAACGATGACCGAGGCGCCGATCAGGGTGCCGATCAGCGTGGCGATGCGCTTGAATAGAAACAGACTCATGGGGCGGGCCGCAGCATAACTGACTGGTGCAACAACCGTGCCTCGACTGTGACCTTTGTCGCTCCTCGCCGGACCGCCCTGACGCTGGCGGGGGTTCCGCAGGGTCTGCTGGGAGGCCTTCGCCCGGTCCGCCGATAATCCGGGGATGGCCCTCATGATCACCGACGAATGCATCAACTGCGATGTCTGCGAGCCCGAGTGCCCGAACGATGCGATCTACATGGGCGCCGAGTTCTACGAGATCGATCCGCACAAGTGCACCGAGTGCGTCGGCCACTTCGACGAGCCGCAGTGTGTGCAGATCTGCCCGGTGGCCTGCATCCCGGTGAACCCGGACCATGTGGAGACCCGCGAGACGCTGATGCAGAAGTACGTGCGCCTCACGGCGGACAAGGCGGCAGCGCCAGCTTCGGATGCCGCCTCGCCGTCGTCGTCAGCCGGCGCCCTCTGAGCCGGACGGTTTCTTCTTCTTTTTCTTCTTGCCTGTGTCCTTCGGCGCCTCGTCGCCGGTCGAAGGACTGTTGAAGCGCGCGCTCGTCGGGCGGGGCTCGGCCGTGTGCTTGCGCTGGCGGGCCTGGGCGGCCTGTTCTGCGGGCGTGAGCGGTTGCTCGCTCGTGGCGAAGCGCCCGGCATCGAAGGTCGTGGGACTGCGCCGGCCGAGCGCTTCCCGCTCCTGCGACTCTCGGTGGCGCGCCAACCGACCCGCGCTGCGTTCGTTGCGGCGCGTGGCGTCTTCCGACGCCTTGCGGTCCGCCTCGTTGCGCTGGTCGTCCACCTTCACGGTCCGCCCGCCTTCGCAGGGCTGGTCGGAATAGGTGTTGCCGCATCGCCAGGTCTGGGCTGAAGCGCCCATGGATGCAATGGACAGTGCTATTGAAAATATAGCGATTGCCGCTGTTCCAGCCGTCTTCTTGTTCTTTGTCGTCGTTCTTCTTTTTCTCATTTTTTGTTTGCTCTCCCTCCCTGCACTCCCGTGGCCGGCTAGGTGGCGGCAGGCGTCGTGCCTCCGTCGCCGGGCTCCCGCCTCGGCGGCTTGGGCCGCGGCGGCTTGCTCGTGTGAATCATCAGCGTGGCTTTTTCCATCTCGCCGGCCACCAGCGCGGGGGCGGCATGCAAGGTGCGCACGATGGCGTCTTCGATCGCTTCGCGCTGCTCCTTGAGCGGCTTCTTGAGCACCCAGTTGACGACCTCCGACTTCACGCCGGGATGGCCGATGCCCAGGCGCAGGCGCCAGTAGTCGCCGGTGCCGAGCTGGGCGTGGATGTCGCGCAGGCCGTTGTGGCCCGCATGGCTGCCGCCGAACTTGAGCTTGGCCTGGCCGGGCACCACGTCGAGCTCGTCGTGCACCACGAGGATTTCGTCGGGCGCGATCTTGAAGAAGCGCGCCAGCGCGGCCACCGACTTGCCCGACAGGTTCATGAAGGTCTGTGGTTCCAGCAGCCAGATGCTTTGGCCGCCGATGTTCGCGCGCGCCGCGAGGCCGTGGTAGCCGCGCTCGGGCACGAGGTTGAGCTTCCAGTCGCGCGCGAGGGCGTCGATCCACCAGAAGCCGGCGTTGTGGCGCGTGGCTTCGTACTCGGGGCCCGGGTTTCCGAGGCCGACAAACAGCTTGATCATGGCGGGAATTATCTCGCCGCCCCCCAAAGCAAAAGGCCCGCACGGGGCGGGCCTTCTGTTCGCGGACGGAAAGAAAGAGGATTACTTCTTCTTGGCCGTCTTGGCGGCGGGCTTGCCAGCGGCAGCAGCAGCGCCTTCGGCAGCAGCGCCTTCGGCGGCCGGTGCGGGCTCTTCCGAGACCAGCGGCGGCACGGCCGACACGATGACCGGGTTGGTCTTGCCGTGGCTCACGAACTTCACGCCCTTGGGCAGCTTGATGTCGTTGACGTGCAGCGTGGCGTTCTTCTTCAGGCCCGAGAGATCGATCTCGATGAATTCAGGCAGATCGCTCGGCAGGCAGTTGATTTCCAGCTCGGTCATCACGTGGTTCACGAGGTTGTGATCCAGCTTGACGGCGTCGGACTCTTCTTCACCCTTGAAGTGAAGCGGCACCTTCATGTTCATGCGGGTCTTGGCATCGACGCGTTGGAAGTCGATGTGTTGCACCAGCTGGCGGAACGGGTGGTATTGCACGTCGCGCAGCAGCACCTTGGTGACGGCGCCGGCGAGGTCCATTTCGAGGATCGACGAGTGGAAGGCTTCCTTCTTCAGGGCGTGCCACAGCGCGTTGTGATCGATTTCGATCAGTTGCGGCTGGGTGTCACCACCGTAGACGATGCCCGGGGTCTTGCCCGTGATGCGGAGACGGCGGCTCGCACCCGTGCCCTGCTTTGCGCGCTCATAAGCGACGAATTTCATAACTAGCTCCTGTGAGAGTCCACCGCGACCAGTGCGACTCCGGTTCAAAAAGGCCTCCGAAGGAGGCCTGCTTTTTCGCTCTCAGCTCAGAACAGGTTGTCCTGGTCCGAGAACAAACTCATCACCGACTCGCCCTTGGCAATGCGCTGGATCGTTTCGGCGATCAGCGGTGCCACGGAGAGCTGGCGGATCTTTCCGCACGCGACGGCCGCGTCGGAAAGAGGGATGGTGTTGGTGACGACCACTTCGTCCAGGGCCGTGCCCTTGGAGAGGCGTTCGATGGCCGGGCCCGAGAAGATCGGGTGCGTGCAGTAGGCGTACACGCTCTTGGCGCCGCGTTCCTTCAGCACTTCGGCCGCTTTGACCAGCGTGCCGGCCGTGTCGATCATGTCGTCCATGATCACGCAGTTGCGGCCGTCGATCTCGCCGATCACGTTCATGACTTCGCTGACGTTGGCCTTCGGGCGGCGCTTGTCGATGATGGCGAGGTCGCAGTTCAGTTGCTTGGCCAGCGCACGGGCGCGCACCACGCCGCCGACGTCGGGCGAGACCACGATCAGGTCTTCGTAGTTCTTCTGGCGCAGGTCGCCCAGCAGCACGGGCGAGGCGTAGATGTTGTCGACCGGAATGTCGAAGAAGCCCTGGATCTGGTCGGCGTGCAGGTCCATGGTGAGCACGCGCTCGACGCCCACGGTTTCCAGCAGGTTGGCGACCACCTTGGCCGAGATCGGCACGCGGCTCGAACGCGGGCGGCGGTCCTGGCGGGCGTAGCCGAAGTAGGGAATCACGGCGCTGATCCGCTCGGCCGAGGCGCGCTTGAGCGCGTCGACCATGATCAGCAGTTCCATCAGGTTTTCGTTGGTCGGCGCGCAGGTCGACTGCACCACGAACACGTCGCGGGCACGGACGTTCTGGTTGATCTCGACGGTGACTTCGCCGTCGGAGAAGCGACCGACGCGTGCGGCGCCCAGCGAGGTGCCGAGGTTGTGCGCGATTTCTGCAGCAAGGCCGGGATTGGCGTTGCCGGTGAAAACCAAAAAGTCAGGGTGATTGGCCTGCATGAGCGCGTCCGGGCAGTGCAAATGGGCTTGCGGGAAAGCCGCCAAAGGTTTCGAGTCGTGGCGGCCTGTGTGGGCCGCCGATTATTGCAGCCGGTGGACTGCAAAAGAAGCACTGCGGCCATCAGGCCGCAGTTTGAGAGATTTGGCAGGGGAGAAAGGATTCGAACCTTTGCATGCTGGAATCAAAATCCAGTGCCTTAACCAGCTTGGCGACTCCCCTACACAGGTTGATGGTTTGCACCATCCACCGATATATGTCGCATCGAACCGCAGAGCGTTCCGATTATCTCTTCAGGCTGCCCATCCCCAGAGTGGATGAACTGCCAGATTGTCGCATTGTCGAACCTGCCATCCCCGGGGGGCTTCGAGCAGTTCCGCTTCCTGCGGCAATTGCGGCATCTTCGCGAACACCGAACTTCCGGAGCCGGTCATCCGGGCCTTCAATCCTTGCAGTCCGAGCCATTCGATGGCGTCGGTGACTGCGGGGCAAAGCCGTTGGGCAACCGGCTGCAGGTCGTTGTGACCGAAGTCGTAAACCCCGTTGCCGAGGTTTGTGGCTTCTAGCTGTTCGCTATCTGCAGCAAAGCCTGAGATTATAGCAACAGGAGTTGCCCGTTCCAAATCATCCGCAGAAAAAATTAATCGGGTATCGAGTCCCTCGGGTGGTTTGGCCACCACGAAGCGTGCCGGCGGCAGGTTCACGGGGGTGATTTCCTCGCCGATGCCCTCGACCCAGGCGTTGCGTCCGCCGAGGAAGAAAGGCACATCTGCGCCCAGCTTCAGCCCGATCTGTGTCAGGCGCGACAGCGGCAGGTTCAGGTTCCAGAGGCGGTTGAGCGCGAGCAGGCAGGTGGCCGCATCCGACGACCCGCCGCCCATGCCCGCCTGCGCCGGCACGTGCTTGGCAATGCCGATGTGCGCGCCCTGGCCTGGCGCGGCGTGTGCCTGCAGCGCGCGGGCGGCGCGCAGCACGAGGTCGTCGGCCGGCAGCGGCGTGGTGAGGTCTTCGCGGCTGAGCTGGCCGTCGTTGCGCAGCTCGACGTGCAGCGTGTCGCACCAGTCGATCAGCATGAAGACCGACTGCAGCAGGTGGTAGCCGTCGTCGCGCCGCCCGGTGATGTGCAGGAACAGGTTCAGCTTGGCCGGCGCGGGAAGGTCGTAGATCGCCTTCATGAGCGTTCGAACACGATGCGCAGGTCCGCCCTCGGCGCGGGAGATTCGCGCGTGGCCTGCAGCTTGCCGTTCGACAGCTGGCCCAGATCGGCGCGCCAGCCGGGCACGGGATCGGCGCGGCCGTCGAGCCAGCCGAACAGCGCGCCCACCGGAATGGCGGCGCCCGTGGCGGCTTCGATCAGCGCATCGACGGAGTCGTAGCGGCGGGTCTCGCTGCCGTTCTTCAGCAGGGCTTCACCCGGCGCCCAGTGCAGCTGCGCGAGCGTGCTGCCGATGGGCGTGGTCAGTGTCAGGTTGCCGGTTTCGGCTGAGCCGCGCAGCTCGAACAGTGCGGCAAAGGTCTGGACCGGTTCGCTGTCGATGCGCAGCGACATGCGCCCGCTCCAGCTCGTCGATCGCCCGGGCGCGGCAGCCGGGCCGCCCGAGAGCTGGGCGCAGCCCGTGAGCCACAGCAGCAGTGCACCGCCGCCCGCGCCAAGCGCCGCGCGGCGGGTGAGGGACTCATCGCCCCGCGCGGGAGCCGTGTGCGTGATCGATGCCATTCAGGGTTTGACGCGCAGGCGCTTGAGGGTTTCCTGCAGCGTCTCGTTCTCGGCGTCGGTCAGCAGCGATTCTTTCCAGATCGCGACCGCGCGGTCCTTCTGGCCGACCGACCACAGGACTTCGCCGAAATGCGCGCCGATCTCGGGGTCGGGCCGCGTCTTGTAGGCCGCCTCGAGGATGCGGATCGCCTCCGCCGTGTTGCCGAGCCGGAACTCGACCCAGCCCAGGCTGTCGGCAATGAACGGGTCTTCGGGCGCGAGCTGCACCGCCTTCTGGATGAGCGTGCGGGCCTCGTCGAGCCGGATCTTGCGATCGGCAAAGGAGTAGCCCAGCGCGTTGTACGCGTTCTGGCTCTCGGGCTTGAGCGTCATCAGGCGGCGCAGCAGCCGCTCCATGTCGTCCAGGCGATTGAGCTTCTCGGCCATCATGGCCTGGTCGTAGACGAGGTCGCCGTCGTCCGGCGCGGCGGCCGAGGCCTGGGCCAGCAGGTCGTAGGCGGCCTGGTATTGCTTGGCTTCGCGCAGCAGCTGGGTTTCGGCCAGCAGTTTCTGCTTGCGTTCCTCCGCCGTGCGCTCGGGCAGCGCGCGCAGCAGCTCGCGGGCCTGGGGCAGCTTGCCCTGCTTGGCGAGCAGGCTGGCGCGGCGGCCCTGGATGGCGCTCTGGTTGTCAGTGCTGTCGATGCGCGTGATCCAGCGGTCGGCCGCCTGGAAATCCTTGCGCCGCTCGGCCAGCTGCGAGAGCACGAGATACGCCTGAGTCAGCCCGCGCTTGCGGTCGGCGACGTCGCCGGCGTCCTGGCTCTGGCCTGGTGCCGTCATCAGGTCGACGTAGCGCTTGAGCGAGGTTTCGGCCGCCGCTTCCTGGCGGGCCTGCATCTGCAGGCTGCCGAGCAGCAGCCAGGGCTCCGCCAGTTCGGGGCGCGCGGCGGTCAGGGTCTGCAGCTGCGTGCTGGCGTCGCTGAAGCGGCGGTTCTCGACCAGTGTGCGCGCATAGGCGATGCGCAGGTCGGGCGAGGCCTTGGGGTTGTTCGCGAGGTAGCGCGTGACGATCGGCTCGGCCAGCGGCTGGCCCGGGTCGATGAGCTCGAGTGCCAGCGCCGAGGGTGCCTCAGACGACGGGTCGATGGCCTGCCCCTTGCGCGCGGCGTCCAGCGCCCCCGAGGGGTCGCCAGCGTTCAGGCGCAGCCGGCCCACGGTGGCCCAGGCCAGTCCGCCGGTGGTCGGGCTCTTGAGTTCGTCGACCAGCGCCTGTTCGACCACCGAGGCGGCGAGCTTCTTGTCGGCGGCGCGGCCGTAGGTGCGCGCGATCACCGCCATCAGCAGGGGGCGTTCGATCTGCGAGGTGGCGGCCACTTCGGCACGCAGCGGTTCGACGGTTTCGCTGATGCGGTTCAGCGCGATCAGGATCTGCAGCTCGATGCGCCGGGCATCGCGCGAATTGGGCAAGGCTTCCTGCCAGGCGCGCGCCGCGGAGATCGCGGCGTCGCCGGAGCGCGACTGCAGCGCGATTTCGACCGCGCGCTGGAACAGCTTGCCGTCGCGCAGGCGCCGGGCGGCGTCGAGCACCAGCGAATAGCCGGAGCCGGGGTCGCCGGAGCGGGCGGTGATCTCGCCCATGAGAATTTCATAGAACAGGTCGGCCGTCAGCGCCGACGGCTGCGCGGCTTCGGCGGCCGGCTTGGCGGCGGCAGGGGCCGTCCGGGGGCGCACCGGCGGCTTCGGCGGTGCCGTGCGCTCGATGGCGGGGGGTGGGTTGCCGGCGGCGGTGGGTTCAAGAGACTGTGCGTGCGTTGTGTAGGCAAGCAGCACGAGAGACGCGGCCGCCGCAAGGCGGTGACGGCGGGGCGATGGATTCATCTGACCATAATAATCCAGCCATTTGAACGAGCGCCGCATGGGGCTTCGTCGCTGCCGGAGTTTTACTTTTCATGCCTGAACTACCCGAAGTCGAAGTCACCCGGCGCGGCTTTGCCGATCGCATCGCCGGCGCGCGCATCGAGTCCGTGCGCATCGGCAAGCCGCTGCGCTGGGCGCTGATGGTGGTGCCGCAGGCGCTGGTCGGGCGCCGCGTGCGCGAGGTGCGCCGTCGCGGCAAGTACCTGCTCATCGACCTGGACCGCGGGCTGCTGCTGCTGCACCTGGGCATGTCGGGCAGCCTGCGCTTCGACATCCACCTGCCGGAGCCCGGCGTGCACGACCACTTCGATCTGGTCACCGAACTCGGGACCCTGCGGCTGAACGACCCGCGCCGCTTCGGTGCCGTGGTCTACGTGGACGACGAAGAGGCGCCCTGGGCCCTCAAGCTGCTCGGCGGACTGGGCATGGAGCCGCTGGGCGATGCCTTCGACCTCGACGCCTTCCATGCCGGGCTGAAGAAACGCCGCACGGCCATCAAGCAGGTGCTGCTCGCGGGCGACGTGGTGGTGGGTGTCGGCAACATCTACGCGTCGGAGGCGCTGTTCATCGCCGGCATCCGCCCGACCCTGTCGGCGGCGCGCATCAGCCGGCCGCGCGCCGCGAAACTGCACGCGGCGGTGCGCGACATCCTGGCGCGGGCGGTGGAGAAGGGCGGCAGCACCTTGCGCGACTTCTCGAACGTGGATGGGCAAAGCGGCTACTTCCAGCTCGAAGCGACCGTCTACGGGCGCACGGGCGAGCCGTGCCGTGTGTGCGGCACGCCGATCCGGCAGCTGAAACAGGGGCAGCGCTCTACTTATTACTGCCCCCATTGCCAGAAATCCTAGAGAAGGCGCGCCCGGTGGCGGCTGCTTCGGGGCAAACTCCTGCCGGTACCCCGTTCGCCATGTGGCGATGTTATATTTGTAAATTCTTACTTACATCTTCCCCTTGAGCCGCTCTTTCAACCAACAGCTCGATCAGCACGGCGCCTGGCGGAGCAACTTCGCACGCCGCCTTCAGTGGCTGTCCCGTTGGCTGACCGACAACGAGCTGCTCGACCAGGCCGTGGCCGAACGGCTGCGCGCCCTCGAAGACCAGATCCGCACCAGCAAGGTCATGGTGGCCTTCGTGGCCGAGTTCTCGCGCGGCAAGTCGGAGCTGATCAACGCGATCTTCTTTGCCGGCTACGGCCGGCGGATCATGCCGGCCAGCGCCGGGCGCACCACGATGTGCCCGACCGAGCTGGGCTACGACGCCGCCCTGGCGCCCAAGCTGCGCCTGCTGCCCATCGAAACCCGCCTGGAACCGCATTCGCTCGCCCACTGGCGCGAGCGGCCCACGCGCTGGACCGAGTTGCCCATCGAGGTGGGCGACGCCGAGCAACTGGCCCGCGCCATGGGCAAGGTGGCCGAAGTCCGCTGGGTGAGCAAGGACGAAGCCCGCGCGCTCGGCTTCTGGAACCCCGAGACGCCCGACGACAACCCGGTGCAGGACGCCGAAGGCCGCGTCGAGATTCCGCGTTGGCGTCATGCGGTGCTCAACATGCCGCACCCGCTGCTCGAGCAGGGCCTCGTGATCCTCGACACGCCCGGCCTGAATGCGATCGGTGCCGAGCCCGAACTCACCGTGAGCCTGATCCCGCAGGCGCATGCCGTGGTTTTCATCCTGGGCGCCGAAACCGGCGTGACCCGCTCCGACCTGTCGATCTGGCGCGAGCACCTGATCACCGGCGACGACAGCCACGACACGCGCTTCGTGGTGCTCAACAAGATCGACACGCTGTGGGACACGCTGAGCACCCCGACGCAGATCGGGCAGCAGATCGAGCGCCAGCGTGAAGGCGCGGCCCGGCTGCTCGAAGTGCCGCTGGCGCAGGTGCTGCCGGTGTCGGCGCAGAAGGGCCTGCAGGCCAAGATCGCTCACGACGCGACCCTGCTCGACGCCAGCCGGCTGCCGGCGCTCGAGGCGCTGCTCGGCGAAGGCGTGCTTGGCAAGCGCGAGACCATGCTGCGGCTCGCAGTCGACGCTGGCATGACCGCGCTGCGCACCGAGGCCGAGCGTCTGCTGAAGGTGCGCCAGCGTGACCTGTCGGAGCAGGCGCTCGAACTGCAGGGCCTGCGCGGCAAGAACGTGTCGGTGATCCGCCACATGCGTGCGCGCATCGACCAGGAACACGCCGAATTCGAGGGTAGCAACACCCGCATCCTGGCGCTGCGCTCGGTGCAGGGCAAGCTGCTGCGCGAGGTGTACGCGGTGCTCGGGCGCACGGCGCTCAAGGCCGACATGGTCAAGCTGGCCGCGGCGCTCAAGCGCCCCGGCGTCAAGTTCAACGTGCGCAAGGTGTACGGCGAAACCTTCGATGCGCTGCGCAACAACCTGCGCGAAGTGCAGGCGACGACGGCCGAGATCCAGTCGATGCTGCACGCCACCTTCCGCCAGCTCAACGCCGAGCAGGGCTTCACGCTGCAGGCGCCGGCCGAGCCCGACCTGAGCGGCTTCGAGCAGGAGCTGGGCCAGATCGAGCGCAGCCACATCCACTACCTGGGCGTGGGCAACCTGATCAAGCTCGCGCAGGCCGACTTCTGCGACAAGCTCGTGCGCGCGCTGGCCAGCCGGCTGCGGCTTGTCAACGAAGCCGCCATGACCGAGGTCGAGCGCTGGAGCAAGGGCGCGAGCGCGCAGATCGATGCGCAGCTCAAGGAGCGCCGCCGCAATTTCAGCAAGCGCATCGAGGCGATCGAACGCATCCAGAACGCCGCGGGCAGCCTCGACGACCGGCTGGCCGAGATCGCCGCGCAAGAAAGCCACCTAGCCGCGCTGCAGGAGCGGCTGCACGAGTTCACCTCGCTGATCGCGCAGCACGGCAGCCAGCCGCCTGCCGCGGCCGCCGCCATCGCGGGCGAGCAACTGCGTGCGGCCTGAGCGCAACGCCGCGCGGGCGGCCGTCTCTCCTTCCCTGTCGCTGCCCCCCGATTTCGCGGCACAGGTCGTGCGCTGGCAGCGCAGCCATGGGCGCAGCGAGCTACCGTGGCAGAACACGCGCGATCCGTACCGCGTCTGGCTCTCGGAAGTGATGCTCCAGCAGACCCAGGTCACGACCGTGTTGGGCTACTTCGCACGCTTTCTCGAACGTTTTCCCGACGTGGCGGCGCTGGCCGCCGGCACCGAGGACGAGGTGTTCGGCCTGTGGAGCGGGCTGGGCTACTACAGCCGCGCGCGCAACATGCATCGTTGCGCGCAGGAGGTGGTCGCGCGCTTCGGCGGCGCCTTTCCGCACACCGCCGCCGAACTCGTGACCCTGCCCGGCATCGGTCGTTCGACGGCTGCGGCCATCGCGGCGTTCTGTTTCGGCGAGCGCGTGGCCATCCTCGACGGCAACGTGAAGCGCGTGCTGACGCGCGTGCTCGGCTTCGATGGCGACATGTCGTCGGCGGCGCAGGAGCGCGCGCTGTGGGACCTCGCCACGCAGCTGCTCCCGCCCGACGGCCAGCGCGAGGCGGTGGCGCACTACACGCAGGGCCTGATGGACCTGGGCGCCACGGTCTGCCTGCCGCGCAAGCCCAGCTGCATGATCTGCCCGGTGAACGCCAGCTGCGTGGGCCTGCGCCAGGGCACGCCCGAGCGCTACCCGGTGAAGACGCGCAAGCTCAAGCGCAGCGCCCAGTCGCTGTGGGTGCTGCTGGCGCGCGACGCGCAAGGGCGCGTGTGGCTGGAGAAGCGGCCCGCCAAGGGCATCTGGGCGGGGCTGCATTGCCTGCCGGTGTTCGACAGCCACGACGACCTGCTCGCGGCCCTGCCGTCGGGCGCGGCGCACGACACGCAGGAACTGCCGCCCTTCGTGCACGTGCTGACCCACAAGGACCTGCACCTGCACCCCGTGCTGCTGCAGGGCGTCCAGCCGCAAGGCGAGGGCGCACGCTGGGTCGAGGCGCAGGAGTGGAGCCGGCTGGGGCTGCCCGCCCCGATGCGCAAGCTGCTGGAAACCGCCGAGGCCTGAGCGGCTCCGGCGGTAGGCCGGCTTCGCCGCCGTCAGGCGTCGAGTTCGCGGTGGCGCTTGAGTGCGCCCCAGCGGGCGCCGAAGGCGCGCGCCAGCTGCTCGACCAGGAACACCGACCGGTGCTGCCCGCCCGTGCAGCCGATGGCCACCGTCACGTAGCTGCGGTGGTCGCGCGCCAGGGCGTCGAGCCAATGCGTCAGGAACTGCTCGATGTCGTCGAACATGCGCGCCACGTCGTCGTGCTCGCGCAGCCATTCGATCACCGGCTCGTCGCGGCCCGTCAGTGCGCGCAGCGCCGGCACGTAGTGCGGGTTGGGCAGCATGCGCACGTCGAACACGTAGTCGGCATCGAGCGGCACGCCGCGCTTGAAGGCGAACGATTCGAACACCAGCGTCAGCGCGTTCTGCGGCGCCGAGATCAGCCCCTTGATGTAGCTCTGCAGCTGTGCGGGGCGGATGAGGCTGGTGTCGATCACGTCGGCGCCATCGCGCAGGTCGGCCAGCAGCTCGCGTTCGAGTTCGATGGCCTGCACCAGCACGCGGTGCTGCTCGGGCACGTCGGTGCGGCTTTCCTGGCGCGAGAGCGGGTGGCGCCGGCGTGTTTCCGAGTAGCGGCGCAACAGCGCATCGGTGGTCGCGTCGAGGAACAGCGAGCGCAGCGAGACGCCATCGGCGCGCAGTGCTTCGAGCTGCTGCGGCACGATCGGCAGCGACACGCCGCTGCGCACGTCCATCGCAATTGCCACGCGCGTGGCCTGCTGCTCGTGCTGCAGCGCGATGAAGGCCGTGAGCAGCTCAGGCGGCAGGTTGTCGACGCAGTAGTAGCCGGCGTCTTCCAGCGCGTGCAGCGCCACCGACTTGCCGGAGCCCGACATGCCGGTGATGAGGACGAGGTCGAGGTTCATGTTCATGGGGCGGTCGCCGGCGTCTTGTGGCCCAGCATTTCGCGCGCATGGGCCAGCGAGGTGGCCGACACCTTTTCGCCGCCCAGCATGCGGGCGATTTCGCGGGCGCGGTCGTCGGCGGCGAGGCGCGACACGCCGCTTTCGGTGCGCGGGCCGTCCGTGCCGGCCGCCGTCGTCTGGCGCTTGGCTACCACGAGGTGGTGGTCGGCGCAGGCTGCCACCTGGGGCAGGTGGGTCACGGCGAGCACCTGGCGGTCGCGGCCGAGCTGCTTCATGAGGCGGCCCACGGTTTCGGCCACCGCTCCGCCGACGCCGGCATCGACCTCGTCGAAGATCAGCGTCTGCGCGGCGCCCAGTTCGCTGGTCGTCACGGCGATGGCCAGTGCGATGCGCGAGAGCTCACCACCCGAGGCCACCTTGCCGATGGCGCGCGGCGTGCTGCCGGCGTGGCCAGCCACCAGGAACGAGATTTCTTCGAGGCCGGCGCGGCCGGGCTGTGCCAGCGGCTGCAGGTCGACGTCGAAGCGCCCGCCCTGCATGCCCAGGCCCTGCATCGCCTGCGTGACGGCTTGGGCCAGGCGCGGCGCGGCCTGCTTGCGGATCTTGCCGAGGGCCTTGGCTTCCTTCATGTAGGCCTGCTGGGTGTTCTGCTCGGCGCGTTCCAGGCCTTCGAGGTCGCTTTGCGCGTCGAGCGCCTGCAGCTCCGCCTGCCAGCCGGCCAGCAGCGCGGGCAGCTCGGCGGGCGTGCGCTTGTAGCGGCGCGCGAGCGACATCCACAGGCCCATGCGCTCGTCGAGTTCGGCGAGGGTCTTGGGATCGGTGTCGGTGTCGCGCAGGTAGCCGTGCAGCGAGTGGGCCGCGTCCGAGGCCTGTGCGACGCAGGAGGCCAGCACCTCGCCCAGCGTGCGGAATTCGGGCTCGATGTGCTCGCAGTTCTGCAGCAGCGTCGCGGCGCGCGTGAGCGCGGCGAGGGCGCCGTTGTCGTCGTCTTCGAGCGCCTGGCTCGCGCCCTGGGCGGCGTCGATGAGCGCCTGCGCGTTCGAGATGCGCGAGTGGTGGGCCGAGAGCTCGTCCCACTCGTCGGCGCCCGGCGCGAGCTTGGCGACTTCGGAAATCTGCCATTGCAGCCGCTCGCGCTCGCGCTGCAGCGAGTCTTGCGCCGAGCGTGCGTGCTCGAGCGCCGAGAGCGCCTGGCGCCAACTCTGCCAGGCGGCGTCGAGCGCGTCGGTGCGCGCGCCGGCGTAGGCGTCGAGCAGGCCGCGCACGGCCTCGGGGCGGGTCAGGCTCTGCCAGGCGTGCTGGCCGTGGATGTCGAGCAGGCGGTCGCCGAGTTCGCGCAGCTGCGTGGCGGTGGCGGGGCTGCCGTTGATCCAGCCGCGGCTGCGTCCCTGCTGGTCGACCGTGCGGCGCAGCAGCAGGCCGTCGCCCGCCTCGAAGCCGCCTTCGTCGAGCCAGCCGGCCAGGGCCGGGTCGGCGTCGAATTCGGCGCTCACGTCGAGCCGCTCGGCGCCTTCGCGCACGGCACCGGCGTCGGCGCGGTTGCCCAGCGCCAGCTGCAGCGCGTCGATCAGGATGGACTTGCCGGCGCCGGTTTCCCCGGTCAGCACCGTGAAGCCGGCGGACAGGTCGAGTTCAAGGGACCGCACGATCACGAAGTCGCGCAGTGCGATGCGTCGCAAAGCCATCTCAGTTCGTCCTCAAGCTGGGGGCGTGGTCCTTCATTCAGGAGCCCCCTTCGTTCCAATGGAGTTTTTTCCGCAGCGTGTCGAAGTAGCTCCAGCCCCGCGGGTGCAGGAAGCGCACCCGGAAGTCGGAGCGGCGCACCACCACGCGGTCGCCGATGGCGAGCGAGGCGAGCGACTGCATGTCGAAATTGGCGCTGGCGTCGCGCCCGCTCACCAGCTCGATCACGATCTCGTCGGCGTCGGGCAGCAGCACGGGGCGGTTCGACAGCGTGTGCGGCGCAATCGGCACCATCACCCAGCCCGGCACCGCCGGATGCAGCAGCGGCCCGCCGGCCGACAGCGCGTAGGCCGTAGAGCCCGTGGGCGACGCGATGATCAGCCCGTCGGCGCGCTGGTTGGCCACGAAATGGCGGCCCACCGACACGCGCATCTCGACCATGCCCGAGGTGGCGCCGCGGTTGACCACCACGTCGTTCATCGCGAGCGCGTCGAACACCAGGGCCTCATCGCGGATCACCTGCGCGTGCATCAGGCTGCGGTGGTCTTCTTCGTATTCGCCGGCCAGCATCGGGATCAGCGTGGCCTGGTAGTTGTCCAGCGGGATGTCGGTGATGAAGCCCAGCCGGCCGCGGTTGATGCCGATGAGCGGGATGCCGTAGCACGCGAGCTGCCGGCCGATGCCGAGCATGGTGCCGTCACCGCCGACCACGAGGCCGAGGTCGCAGCGCTGGCCGATTTCTTCGACCGACAGCGCCTGGTAGCGCGGGTGGGGCGGTGCGTCGGTGTCCTCGCAGGACGAACGCTCCACGAACACCGTGCAACCCTGCGATTCGAGGAAGGCGCCGATGCCCTCCATCACGCCGTCGCGCGCATCGGCCTGCGCCCGGGCGCCGGAAGCCTGGTATTTGCCGATCAGGGCGACGTGACGAAAGCGTGAGGTCATAGCTCACAAATTACAACACTAAAATCTTGCAATGCTGGACGACCGTGCCAAGTTGCTGTTGAAGACGCTGGTCGAGCGTTACATCGCCGATGGGCAACCCGTCGGATCACGCACGCTCTCGCGTTCGGCGGGGCTGGATCTCTCGCCGGCGACCATCCGCAACGTGATGTCCGACCTCGAGGCGCTGGGGCTCATTGCCAGCCCACACACCTCGGCCGGGCGCGTGCCGACCACGCGCGGCTACCGGCTCTTCGTCGACACCATGCTGACCGCGCAGCGCGAGCAGATGAGCACGCCGAGCCTGGCGGCCGACCAGCCGCAGAAGGTGATCGCCAACGCCGCGCACCTGCTGTCGAACCTGTCGCAGTTCGTGGGCGTCGTGATGGCGCCGCGGCGCGTCTCGGTGTTCAAGCAGATCGAATTCTTGCGCCTGTCGGAGCGGCGGCTGCTGGTGATCATCGTCTCGCCCGACGGCGACGTGCAGAACCGCGTGATCTTCCCGGAATCCGACTACTCGCAGTCGCAGCTGGTGGAAGCCTCGAATTACATCAACGCGCACTTCGCGGGCCTGACGATCGAGCAGGTGCGCGACCGCCTGCAGTCCGAGGTCGAGAAGCTGCGCGGTGAAATCGCCGCGCTGATGCAGGCCGCGGTGCAGGTCAGCTCCGAAGTGCTCACCGATGCGCAGGCCGACGACGTTGTGATTTCGGGCGAGCGCAACCTGCTGTCGGTGACCGATTTTTCCAGCGACATGGGGCAGCTGCGGCGCGCCTTCGATCTTTTTGAAGAGAAGGCGCAGCTGATGCGGCTGCTCGACGTGTCGAGCAAGGCCGAGGGCGTGCGCATCTTCATCGGCGGCGAAAGCCAGGTCGTGCCCTTCGAGGAGCTGTCCATCGTCAGCGCCAATTACGAGGTGGACGGCCAGGTGGTCGGTACGCTGGGCGTGATCGGCCCGACCCGCATGCCGTACGACCGCATGATCCAGATCGTCGACATCACGTCGCGGCTGGTGAGCAACGCGCTGAGCCACCGCAAGTAAGCGGCTGCGCGCGGCGCATAGAATCGGGCCCGCGTGGGCCGTTAGCTCAGTTGGTTAGAGCAGCGGACTCATAATCCGTTGGTCGAGTGTTCAAGCCACTCACGGCCTACCACCACACATTCCCCCTCTGTAGACACTCCGACGAAGGCCGCATTGCGCGGCCTTTTTCCTTGCAACTGCGAGGGCGCGAGCGAGGCCTGTGGCCGCCGCCGATTTCACCTACGGCAAACACAGGATTCCTTCAGGTTGCAATGCAACATCGAAGGCAGAATGCACCATTTGAGTGCAAATGTAACGAGCCGGGTGATCCCTGCGCGCGCCGCACTGCGATTCCCGATGGCCATGACCCCGCTTTTCAAGCTCCTGCTTCCGATGTCCCTGCTCGCGCTCGCTGCATGCGGCGCCAAGCAGGCTTCCACCACCGATGACGCGCCGCCCGAAGTCGGCGTGGTGGCGCTGCACGCCAGCGACGTGGCCGTGCATACCGAGCTCGCGGGCCGCACAGCCGCCTACCGCGTCTCCGAGGTGAGGCCACAGGTCAACGGCATCGTGCGCAAGCGGCTGTTCGAAGAGGGCGGCATGGTCCGCGCGGGCCAGGTGCTGTACGAGATCGAGCCCGGCCCGTTCGAGGCCGCGCACGAGCAGGCGCAGGCCACGCTGGCCACCTCGCAGGCCACCATCGCCAGCCTGCGCGGCAAGGCCGATCGCTTTGGCGAACTGGTCAAGGCCAATGCCGTGAGCAGGCAGGAACACGAAGAGGCGCAGGCGGCGCTGGTGCAGGCGCAAGCCGGCGTGAAGGCCGCGCAGGCGGCCGTGAAGGCGGCGCGCATCAACCTCGACTTCACGCGCATCACCGCGCCCATCGCGGGACGCATCGGCCGCTCCGCCGTGACCGAAGGCGCGCTCGTGGCGCCGGGCCAAGCGATGGCGCTGGCCACGATCCAGCGGCTCGACCCGATCTACGTCGACGTGGTGCAGTCGAGCCTGGCGTTGACGAAGCTCAAGCGCCGCTTCATCTCGGGCGACATGGCGCCGGCCAGCACCAAGGTGAGCCTGCGCATGGAAGACGGCCTGCCTTACCCGCATGCCGGCACGCTGAAGTTCTCCGAGGTGGCCGTCGACGAGGCCACCGGTTCGGTCACGCTGCGCGCCGAATTCCCGAACCCGCAAGGGCTGCTGCTGCCGGGCATGTACGTGCGCGCGCAGGTCGAGTCCGGCGTGGTGCGCCAGGCCATCCTGGCGCCGCAGCGCGGCGTGGCCCGCAACGAGAAGGGCGAGCCGACCGCGCTGGTGGTGGCGGCCGACAACAAGGTCGAGCTGCGCGCGCTCGAGGTGCGCAGCACCGAGGGCGAGCACTGGGTCGTGACCCGGGGCCTGCGCGAGGGCGACCGCCTGGTGGTCGATGGCCTGCAGCGCGCGCGCCCTGGCGAAAAAGTGAAGCCGGTGCCGGTGTCCACGGCAGGCGCGTCATCCGCCGCTGCGCCTTCGCCGGCCGATTGATCAGAAGCGACAACCTCCCGTGATCGCTCATTTCTTCATCCAGCGGCCCGTCTTCGCCTGGGTCATTGCCATCCTCATCATGCTGGCGGGCGGCGTGGCCATTCGCACGTTGCCGGTGTCGCAGTACCCGGACATCGCGCCACCGACCGTGGTCGTGTCGGCCAACTACCCCGGCGCCTCGGCGCAGGCGGTGGAAAACAGCGTCACGCAGGTGCTCGAGCAGCAGCTCAAGGGCATCGACGGCCTGATGTACTTCAAGTCGACCAGCAGCGCCGCCGGCTGGGCCGAGATCAACGTCACTTTCCGCCAGGGCATCGGCCCCGACACCGCACAGGTGCAGGTGCAGAACAAGGTCAGCCAGGCCACCAGCCGGCTGCCGCAGGCGGTGCAGCAGCAGGGCGTGACGGTTGCCAAGTCGCAGAACAACTTCCTGCTGATCGTGGCGCTCTACGACGAGACCGGCCAGCGCACCGACACCGACATCGCCGACTGGATGGCCAGCAACCTGCGCGACCCGATCAGCCGCGTCGACGGCGTGGGTTCGGTGCAGGCCTTCGGCGCGGCGTACGCCATGCGCATCTGGCTCGACCCGCACCGGCTGGCGAGCTACCAGCTGATGCCGTCCGACGTCACGGCCGCCATCACCGCGCAGAACACGCAGGTGTCGGTGGGCGAGATCGGCGCGCGGCCGTCGGCGCCGACGCAGCACCTGAACGCCACCGTCACCGCGATGTCGCGGCTGCAGACGCCCGACCAGTTCAAGGCCATCGTGCTCAAGACGCAGGCCGACGGTGCCGTGGTGCGGCTGGGCGACGTGGCGCGGGTGGAAATCGGCAGCGAGTCGTACGCCGAGACCACGCGCCTGAACGGCCACCCGGCCGCGGGCTCGGCTGTGATGCTGGCGCCCGGCGCCAACGCGCTGACCACGGCCCGCGCGGTGAAGGCGCGCATCGCCGAGCTCGAACGCTCGCTGCCCGCGGGCCTGCGCGTGGCCTACGCGGAAGACACGACGCGCTTTGTCAAGATCTCGATCCAGTCGGTCATCCGGACGCTGCTGGAGGCCATCGCGCTGGTGGTGGTCGTGATGTTCCTCTTCCTGCAGAACTGGCGCGCCACGGTGATCCCCGCGATCACCGTGCCGGTGGTGCTGCTGGGCACCTTCGGCGTGCTGGCGGCCTTCGGCTATTCGATCAACGTGCTCACGCTGTTCGGCATGGTGCTGGCCATCGGCCTGCTGGTGGACGACGCGATCGTGGTGGTGGAGAACGTCGAGCGCGTCATGCACGAAGAGGGGCTCGATGCGAAGGCGGCCACGATCAAGTCGATGAAGGAGATCACCGGCGCGCTGGTCGGCATCGCGGTGGTGGTGTCGGCGGTGTTCCTGCCCATGGCCTTCTTCGGCGGCTCGGTGGGCGTGATCTACCGGCAGTTCTCGGTGACCATCATCGCGTCGATGGTGCTGTCGGTGGTGGTGGCCATCGTGCTCATCCCGGCGCTGTGCGCGCGCTTCCTGAAGGCCGGCGTGCCGCCGCGCACGCGCGGCTTCCTGGGCGCGTTCAATCGCCGCTTCGACGCCGCGCAGGGCCGCTATGTGGGCGTGCTGGGCCGCATCCTGCGCAAGCCGCTGCGCTTCACGGCGGTGTATGTCGCCATCGTGGCCGGCATGGGCCTGCTGTACCTGAGCCTGCCCGGCGGCTTCCTGCCGGAAGAGGACCAGGGCAGCGTGATGGTGATCGCGACGCTGCCGGCCGGCGCCACCTCGGGCCGTACCGACGAAGTGAACCGCACCATCGAAAAGCATTTTCTCGAGACCGAGAAGGACACGACCGACACCATCTTCACGCTCACCGGCTGGAGCTACAGCGGCTCGGGGCAGAACATGGGCATGACGTTTGTCTCGCTGAAGGACTGGTCCGAGCGCGCCAGTGCCGACAAGCGCGCGCACGCCATCGTCGAGCGTGCCGGCAAGGCGCTGGCCAAGCAGCAGCGCGACGCCGAGGTCTTCGGCATGGTGCCGCCGCCCATCGAGGGGCTGGGTGAGTCGAACGGCTTCGAGTTCTGGCTGCAGGACATCTCGGGCATGGGCGCCGAGCGGCTGTTGCAGGCGCGCGAAAAGCTGGTGCGCGAGGCCAACAAGGACCCGCGCCTGCAGTCGGTGCGCGCCAACAGCGTGGCGGGCACGCCGCAGTTGCAGGTCGACATCGACCAGCTGAAGGCCTCGGCGCTGCGGCTGTCGCTGGACGACGTGAACACCACGCTGGGCATTGCCTGGGGCGGCAGCTACGTCAACGACTTCATCGACCGCGGCCGCGTGAAGCGCGTGTACGTGCAGGCCGACGCACCGTACCGCTCGGCGCCGGACGACATCGGCCAGTGGTTCGTGCGCGGCAGCACGGGCGCGATGACGCCGTTCTCGGCCTTTGCCACCACGCGCTGGTCGCAGGGCGCCTCGCAGCTGGAGCGCTACAACGGCCTGCCCGCGGTGCAGATCCAGGGCGCGGCCGCGCAGGGCACGAGCTCGGGCACGGCCATGGCGGCCATCGAGACCCTCGCGAAGAAGCAGAGCGGCACGGGCCAGGCCTGGAGCGGCCTGTCGTACCAGGAGCGGCTGTCGGGCGGGCAGGCGCCGCTGCTGTTCGCGCTGTCGATCCTCGTGGTGTTCCTGTGCCTGGCGGCGCTGTACGAGAGCTGGTCGGTGCCGGTGTCGGTGATGCTGGTGATTCCGCTGGGCGTGCTCGGCGCGGTGATCGCGGCAGCGCTGCGCGGGCTGTCGAACGACATCTACTTCCAGGTCGGCCTGCTCGCGACCATCGGCCTGTCGGCCAAGAACGCGATCCTGATCATCGAGTTCGCGGAGGCGGCGCTGCGCCGTGGCGTGCCGCTGCTCGAAGCGGTGGCCGAAGGCGCGCGCCTGCGGCTGCGGCCGATCCTGATGACCTCGCTGGCCTTCCTGGCGGGCGTGATCCCGCTGGCGGTGGCCACCGGCGCGGGCTCGGGCAGCCAGGTCGCGATCGGCACCGGCGTGTTCGGCGGCGTGCTTGCGGCGACAGCACTGGGCATCTTCTTCGTGCCGCTGTTCTACCTGCTGGTGAAGCGCGTGGCCGCAAGGCTGATGGGGCGCAAGGCGCAGGAGGGCGGCGAACAGGTGGCCTGAGGCCGTCGCATCACAAGGTCGTGAAGCTTTTTTGAAGGCCTCGCCGGAACAGCGCTTTCGGCGGGGTAGAATTCAAGGCTGCGCGGCTGTAGCTCAGTTGGATAGAGTACTTGGCTACGAACCAAGGGGTCGTGGGTTCAATTCCTGCCAGCCGCACCATCTCTCGAATAGCCTGGAAGAGTTTCTCTTCCAGGCTATTTTCGTTTGGGGCCCCTCGCACAGAGGGTTTCGCTGCCCGCATTCGCTGCGCGGCAGGCGCCCACAAAAAAGCCGCCCGAGGGCGGCTTTTTGACGTCGATACGGACAACTGCCAGGCCGGGCCTGTGCAGCGTCGCACCATGCGTCTTACTTCTTCTTGGCGACGGCCTTCTTGGCGGGAGCCTTGGCGACGACTGCCTTCGTGACAGCAGCTTTGGTGACGGCTGCTTTCTTCGGAGCGGCGGCCTTCTTGGCAGCGGGTGCAGCAGCGGCCTTTTCAGCCTTGCGCTTGGCGGCCTTGGGGTCGATGGCGGCCTTGAAGGCAGCGCCGGCGACGAACTTCGGCACCTTGGTGGCGGCGATCTTGATCTTGGTACCGGCCTGGGGGTTGAAGCCCGAGCGTGCGGCGCGTGCGACTTGCTTGAAAGTACCGAAGCCGACCAGCTGGACCGAATCGCCCTTCTTCACGGCAGCGACGACGCTGCTGGTGATCGTTTCGAGGACGCGTGCGGCCTCGGCCTTGCTCAGGTTGTGGGTGGTGGCGATCTTCTCGACCAGTTCGATGCGGTTCATTCAGTATTCCTTGGATGGTATGGCGCCGTGTTGCCTACGGCGGCCCAGGCTTATTCCGGGCGGGGCGGAGTGTACCGGGTCGGAAGGGCCTCTTTGGAACGGCATGGGTCGGATGCGTTGCAACAAGCCCCATTGCGGGTGGCCGTCGTCCGTATTTTCAGCTTTCGATCACAAAGGTTGGGGCGGGCGAAAAAACACGCTATAATCGAAAGCTGTGCGGCTGTAGCTCAGTTGGATAGAGTACTTGGCTACGAACCAAGGGGTCGTGGGTTCAATTCCTGCCAGCCGCACCACTCTTCAAGGGTTAGCTCGTTTTTCGAGCTAACCCTTTTTCTTTGGCCGGTCATTGCACCGTGCCCGCATCAGGGACGCGGCGGTCGTGCGTCCTTCCAGAGGCCGGCCCGCTTGGCCTTCGCTTCTTCCTCCGCAAATTCGTACTGCCCGCGCTCCTGGGGCGACAGGCGCTGCGCCTGCGCGGGCTGCCAGCGTGCCAATCCGACGGTCAGCAGTGCCAAGCCTGCGTCGAGCGTCCTCGGGCCATTGGGGGCTGAATCCGGCGTCACCGTCACGCGGCAGACGCGTTCGCGAGCGTGGGATGTGGGATCGTCGCAGTCGACGTCTGCCGGCTTCAGGCGAACCATGTCGTGCATCTTCTGCCGAGCTTGCTCTGCGAAGGGCTGCCCGGACTTTGGCGCCTCGATGCCCTGCAGGCGCACGCGACGCCACGCATTGGCACTGGCCGCGTCGCCGCATCGGGCGGTCAAGGTATCGCCGCTGTGGATGCTCACGACGAAGCAGGTCTGAGTCCTGGCGTGGGTGCTGAAGGGAAGGGCGAACAGCACGCCAGCAAGGGCCGCGAGAACGCCAAAATGAAGCTTTGCCGAGGTGCTGCAGCGGCGAGAGAAGTGTCTGGTGGCGATCACGGGGGCTCCTGTCTCTTGGGCATTGCGGTTGCGGCAAACTCACCGGCTTGGACGGCGCGGCAAGGGCGCCCAGTATTTCCGATTTGAAGGGCTCTGCATTGAACAAGGCATTCACCAAGGAGTCGGACGCCGATGCGGACGACGACGATGACGGCGCAGGCGGCGCCGCACCCGCGCTGCCGGCGGGCAGCAAGAACTACATCACGCCCGAGGGCTACGCGCGCCTGCGCGACGAACTGCTGCAGCTGATGGACGAGGAGCGCCCCAAGGTCGTCGAGGCCGTGCACTGGGCCGCGAAGAACGGCGACCGCTCCGAGAACGGCGACTACCTCTACGGCAAGAAGCGCCTGCGCGAGATCGACCGGCGCATCCGTTTCCTCGGCAAGCGGCTCGAGATCGCGGAGATCACCGACCCGTCGATGCATCATGGCCGCGACCAGGTCTTCTTCGGTGCCACGGTTCGCTATGCCGACGAGACCGGCGAGGAGCGCAGCGTCACCATCCTCGGCATCGACGAGGCCGAGAGCGCCAAGTCGGAGGTCAGCTGGATTTCTCCCATCGCACGGGCGCTGCTCAAGGCGCGCGAAGGCGACGTGGTGAAGCTTGTGACGCCCGGCGGGGCGCACGAGGTGGAGATCCTGTCGGTGAGCTATCCGGCGCCGCGCACGCCGACGAACTGACGAAGAAGGTCAGGGCGCAGGAATCGTTCGCGCCGCGGTCAGCACCGACGCGGTCCGGCGCGCGGCGCGCAGCACGGCATCGAGGTGCGTGCGGTCGCGCACCGCGATCACGAAGCGCAGGTCGGTCGAGTCCTGCGGGGTCTCGTCGGCCATCTCCACGTGCGTGATGTCGGCTTCGGCATCGGCCAGGGTGGCCGCCACGCGGGCCAGCACGCCCTTGTCGTTGCGCACGGTGATGACCACGCCGGTCTCGAAGGCGCGTGTGGGCTCGTCGGCCCATTCGACCGCGAAGAAGCGTTCGCTGTCCTTGTTGCGCAGGCGCTGGCCCACGCCGCAGTCGTCGGTGTGCACCACCAGCCCCTCGCCGTGCCCGAGGTACCCGACGATCTGGTCACCGGGAATGGGGCGGCAGCACTGCGCGAAGCGCACGGAAGAGTTCTCGCTGCCGTCGAGCGTCACCGCGCCTTGCGACACGGCCTCGTGCGAGGTGAAGCGCTCGCGGCTCAGGAGGAGGGCGTCGGGGCGCTCGCCGATCTCGGCCAGCAGCGCCATGAGCCGCTTGGCGACGATGCTCGCGATCCGCTTGCCCAGGCCGATGTCGGTCAGCAGCTCGGCGCGAGTGCGGTTGCCGGTGAAGCGCAGCAGCTTCTCCCACAGCGCCTGGTGTTCGTCGTCTTCCTCGGGCAGCTTGCCCAGGCCTTCGGCGCGCAGTGCCTGCGCCAGCAGCTTCTCGCCCAGGCCTTCGGACTCGGCATGCGCCAGCGTCTTCAGGTAGTGGCGAATCTTGGAGCGTGCCCGGCCGGTGCGCACGAAGCCCAGCCACGCGGGGTTGGGCGTGGACACGGGCGCGGTGATCACCTCGACCACGTCGCCGTTCTTCAGCTCGGTGCGCAGCGGCACCTGGTCGCCGTTGATGCGCGCGGCCGAGGTGTGGTCGCCGATGTTGCTGTGAATGGCGTACGCGAAGTCGACCACCGTGGCGCCACGCGGCAGCGCCATGATCTGGCTCTTGGGCGTGAAGACGTAGACGGCGTCGGGGAACAGGTCGACCTTGACGTGGTCCCAGAACTCGGCGGCGTCGCGCGTCTCGTCCTGGATGTCGAGCAGCGACTGCAGCCACTTGGTGCCCAGCCGGTCGTTGCTCGCGGCATTGGGCTCGGCAGCCTTGTAGAGCCAGTGCGCGGCGACGCCCGATTCGGCCACGACGTGCATGGCCTCGGTGCGCAGCTGGAACTCCACGCTCACGCCGGCCGGGCCCACCAGCGTGGTGTGCAGCGACTGGTAGCCATTGAGCTTGGCGATCGCGATGTGGTCCTTGAACTTGCCCGGCAGCGGCTTGTACATCTGGTGCAGGATGCCCAGGCCGGTGTAGCAGGCGATCACGTTCGGCACGATGAGCCGGAAGCCGTAGATGTCGGTGACCTGCGCGAAGCTCAGGTGTTTTTCCTCCATCTTGCGGTAGATGGAATAGAGCGTTTTCTCGCGGCCCGCGATGCGCAGCGTCATGCCGGCGGCGGAGAAGGCCGTCTCGACCTCTTTCTGCACCTTCTGGATCAGGTCGCGTCGTCGTCCGCGCGCCTTGGCGACAGCCTTGGCCAGCGTGGCGTAGCGCCAGGGCTTGAGGTGGCGGAACGACAGGTCCTGCAGTTCGCGGTAGGTCTGGTTCAGGCCCAGCCGGTGCGCGATGGGCGCGTAGATCTCGAGCGTTTCACGCGAGATGCGGGCCCACTTTTCGCGCGGCGCATCGGCCAGCGTGCGCATGTTGTGCGTGCGGTCGGCCAGCTTGACCAGGATGACGCGCACATCGCGCGCCATGGCCAGCAGCATCTTGCGGAAGGACTCGGCCTGGTTTTCTTCGCGCGTGTTGAACTGCAGCTTGTCCAGCTTGGTGAGCCCGTCGACCAGCTCGGCAACCGGGGCGCCGAAGCGCTCGATGAGTTCCGGCTTGGTGACCCCGCAGTCTTCGATGGCGTCGTGCAGCAGCGCGGCCATGAGCGCCTGCGCGTCGAGCTTCCACTCGGCGCACTGCGCGGCCACGGCGATGGGGTGGGTGATGTACGGCTCGCCGCTGTTGCGCAACTGCCCGAGGTGGGCCTCGTCGGCGAAGCGGTAGGCCCGGCGAACCAGCTCGGTGTCTTCGGGGCTGAGGTAGTCGAGGCGGGCCGTCAGCGCGGCAAAACTCGCGGCGGCCGCGTTCAGCGCCGCCGGACTCGGTTTCGGCGTGGGGGACGGAGGTTTGGCGACCGCGCTCATGGCTACCACTTTAGCGTGACCGCTCTGTGGACGCGTCCAGACGTAAAAAAAGCACCGCAATGCGGTGCCTTTTCGTTGCAGGGCTGCGTCAGAAGATCAGCCCGGCACTTTCTTGAGCATCTCGATGCCAATCTTGCCTTCGGCGATTTCGCGCAGGGCCGTGACGGCGGGCTTGTTCTTGCTCTCGATCTTGGGTGCGTGGCCTTGGCTCAGCATGCGCGCACGGTACGTGGCGGCGAGAACGAGCTGGAAACGGTTCGGGATCTGAACGAGACAATCTTCGACGGTGATGCGGGCCATGATGAATTCTTTCGGTCGGTGAGCGGGGATTTCAAGGGATGTTCAGTGCGGCGAACGTATCGGCACGTGCTCTGCGCTGTGCGGAATACCGGAGCCTCTGCGCGTGGACGATCGCCTTGAGATCGAAAAGTGCGCGCTCAAATAACTCGTTGATTATAACGAAATCGAATTTTCCGGCCTGGGCCATCTCTTCGGCCGCGTTCTTCAGGCGCAGTTCGATCACCGCCGCGCTGTCTTCGCCGCGCCGCTCCAGGCGGGAGCGCAGCTCTTCCCAGCTGGGCGGGAGGATGAAGATCATGACCGCGTTGGCAAAGGTCTTGCGGATCTGCAGAGCGCCCTGGAAGTCGATTTCGAGGATCACGTCGGTGCCCAGGGCCACCCGCTCCTCGACCGCCTTCTTCGACGTGCCGTAGCGATGGCCGTGCACATGGGCCCATTCGACGAAGCCGTCGGCCGCGATGAGGGCGTCGAACTCGCTCGGGGAGGCGAAAAAGTACTCCCGGCCGTGCTTTTCCTGCCCGCGCGGGGGGCGCGTGGTGTGGGAGACCGAGGGCTGAACGGCCGAGTCGAGCTCCATGAGCGCCTTGACCAGGCTCGATTTGCCGGCGCCGCTGGGCGCGGCGACCACGAAGATATTGCCGGGGTAGTCCATGGGTGGGCTCGTCGTCATTCGATGTTCTGCACCTGCTCGCGCATCTGTTCGATGAGGACCTTCATGTCCACGCCGATGCGCGTGAGTTCCAAGGCTGCCGACTTGGAGCCCAGGGTGTTGGCTTCGCGGTGCAGTTCCTGGATCAGGAAATCCAGCCGCTTGCCGATCTCGCCGCCCTTCTTGAGCAGCCGCTCGATCTCGTCGAGGTGCGAATTCAGCCGCGTGAGCTCTTCCGCCACGTCGATGCGGATCGCGAAGGCGGTGGCTTCGGTCAGGGCGCGGTCCTGGGCGGCTTCGGGCAGCGTGCCGCCCGTGCCGGCGGTCAGGCCCATGGCCTCCTGCCAGCGTTCCAGGAAGCGGGTGCGCTGCTGTTCGACCAGCTGCGGCACCAGCGGGCCAGCCTGCAGCACCAGTGTGCGCAGCTGCGCCAGGTGCGCTTCGAGCATCTTGGCCAGCCGGGCGCCTTCGCGCTGGCGGGCGGAGATCAGGGCCTCCAGGGCCTTGCCTGCCACGTCGAGCAGGTCGGGGCCCCAGTCGCCGCGGGTGGCGCCGTCGCCGCCGGCCAGGCGCAGCACGTCGGCCACGCTGAGCTCGCGGGCGCCGGGCAGCCAGGCGCGGATGCCGTCCTGCACGCCGTTCAGGCGCTGAAGCAGCTTGACGGAGGGCTCGACCACGCCCGCCTGGGACGTGTTCTCGATGGCCGCGCGCACCTCGACCTTGCCGCGCTTGAGCTTGCCCGTGAGCAGCTCGCGCAGCGCGGTCTCATGCTGGCGCAGCTCCTCGGGGAGCTTGAAGGTGAGGTCGAGAAAGCGGCTGTTGACCGAGCGGATTTCGACCCCGAGCCGGCCCGCGGCGGAGGGCCGTGCATCGGCTTCGGAGTGGCTGCCTGCGGGGCCGTTCTGGCCGCTGGCATAGCCGGTCATGCTGTAAACTGGCATTGCGCCTCACTGTGGTTTTGCTTGCAAGCACCGAGGCGTCGGTACAGCGTTCGCTTGCCGCACCATCGCCTTCGGGCGAAACTCCCGGATTATGTCAAAGGTCAAGCCTACGCCCCTGTTGCCCGATACGGTCATTGGCGGATATCGCGTTGTTCGCCGGCTTTCCGCGGGCGGTTTCGGCGTGGTCTACCTCGCCATCGACCCGAATGGCCAGCAGGTGGCCGTCAAGGAATACCTGCCTTCGTCGCTCGCCACGCGGGGCCCCGGCGAGCTGGCGCCGCAGGTGCCGCCCGAGAAGCTGTCGCTGTACCGACTGGGGCTCAAGAGCTTCTTCGAAGAAGGCCGCTCGCTCGCGCAGATTTCGCATGCCTCTGTGGTCAGCGTGCTCAATTTCTTCCGCGAAAACGAGACCGTCTACATGGTCATGAACTACCTGGAGGGCGCGACCCTGCAGGATTTTGTGGTCACGGCGCGCGACCTGAAGCGGCAGAAGGTGTTCCGCGAATCGACCATCCGTTCGCTGTTCGACGAAATCCTGCGCGGCCTGCGCATCGTCCACCAGTACAAGATGCTGCACCTGGACATCAAGCCCGCCAACATCTTCGTCACCGACGACGACCGCGCCGTGCTGATCGACTTCGGCGCCGCGCGCGAAGTGCTCAGCAAGGAGGGCATCTTCATCCGCCCCATGTACACGCCCGGCTTCGCCGCGCCCGAGATGTACCGGCGCGATTCGTCGATGGGCCCCTGGACCGACATCTACGCCATCGGCGCCTGCATCTACGCCTGCATGCAGGGCTATCCGCCCAACGACGCACCCCGGCGCATCGAGAAAGACCGCCTGAGCCTGTCGCTCTCGCGCCTGCGCGGCGTGTACTCCGACAACCTCATCGAGGTGGTCGAGTGGTGCATGTCGCTCGACCCGCTTTCGCGCCCGCAGTCGGTGTTCGCGTTGCAAAAGGAACTCAGCCGCGAAGGCGAGCGCCGCTACACCAAGCTCACGGTCGGCGAAAAGGTGCGCCTGTCGATCGACAACATCCGCTCCTTCGACAAGAAGAGCCTGCCGCGCGCCGCCGCGCCCACCACCCGACCGGCCTGATCGACATGAAGTTCTCCGTGTTCCAGGTCAGCCGCAAGGGCGGCCGTCTCAAGAACGAAGACCGCATGGGTTACTGCTACACGCGGGAGTCGGGTCTGTTCGTGCTCGCCGACGGCATGGGCGGCCACCCCGAAGGCGAAGTGGCGGCCCAGCTGGCACTGCAGACCATCGCCGCGCTGTACCAGCGCGAGGCCCGCCCCACCGTGAAGGACGTGAAAGCCTTCCTGGCCGAGTCGGCCATGTCGGCGCACCAGCAGATCATGCGGTACGCGAGCCACAAGGCGATGCTCGACACGCCCCGCACCACCGTCGTCGCGGCCGTGCTGCAGAACGCCACCGCCACCTGGCTGCACTGCGGCGACTCGCGCCTGTACGTCGTGCGCGACGGCCGCCTGCTGACCCGCACGCGCGACCACTCGCATGCCGAGCGCCCCAAGCCCCACGGTGCCACCGACGCGCCCGTCAACCGCAACCTGCTGCTGACCTGCCTCGGCTCGCCCACCACGCCGCTGTTCGACGTGTCGGCGCCGCTGCCGCTGCAGCGCGGCGACCGCCTTATGCTGTGCTCCGACGGCGTCTGGGGCGTGCTCGACGACGCCGTCATCGTGCACACCCTCTCGTCCGGCAAGCCCGTGTCCGACGCCGCGCCCGACCTCGCCGAGATGGCGCTGCGCAAGGGCGGTGCCCACAGCGACAACGTGACGCTGATCGCGCTCGAGTGGGAAATGCCCGAGACGCCCGGCGACGACCGCGGCGTGTCCACCGAAACCATCGACGACGGCGTGTTCGCCTCGACCATCCAGGCCGGCATGCCGTCCGACAGCGAGATCGACGACCTCGACGAAGACGCCATCGAGCGCTCCATCGCCGAGATCAACGAAGCCATCCGCCGCTCAGCCGCCCGCAAGACCTGATCTCTCGATCGGGTCTCGCGGTTTTTCTTTTTCTTTTTCGGTTTCCTCCAGACACATGACTGCTTTCACACGAAGCGGCGGCCGCGCCGCCGACCAGCTGCGCCCCGTGCGCATCACCCGCGGCTTCACCATCCACGCCGAAGGCTCCGTGCTCATCGAGTTCGGCCAGACCCGCGTGCTGTGCACCGCCTCGGTCGAAGAAAAAGTGCCGCCGCACAAGAAGGGCAGCGGCGAAGGCTGGGTCACGGCCGAATACGGCATGCTGCCGCGTGCCACCCACACCCGCAGCAGCCGCGAAGCCGCCAAGGGCAAGCAGACCGGCCGAACGCAGGAAATCCAGCGCCTCATCGGCCGCTCGATGCGCGCCGTGTTCGACCTTGCCGCTCTGGGTGAACGCACCATCCACCTCGACTGCGACGTGCTGCAGGCCGACGGCGGCACGCGCACCGCGGCCATCACCGGCGCCTTCGTGGCCGCACAGGACGCCGTCGACAAGCTGCTGGCCTCCGGCGCGCTCAAGACCTCGCCCATCAAGGGCCACGTGGCTGCCATCTCGGTGGGCATCGTCGACGGCACGCCGCTGCTCGACCTCGAGTACACCGAAGACTCGGCCTGCGACACCGACATGAACGTCGTCATGACCGGCGCCGGCCACTTCGTCGAAGTGCAGGGCACGGCCGAAGGCGTGGCCTTCACGCGCGAAGAAATGAACCTCCTGCTCGGCCTGGCCGAGAAGGGCATCGGCGAACTCGTGAGCCTGCAGCAGCAGGCCCTGCTTTCGAACTGAACGACGACCCCAACCCACAGCCACTGGCGCCCATTCGCTGGGCATCACAGCCATCTTTGACTTTCCATGAAACTGGTTCTGGCTTCCAACAACGCGGGCAAGCTCGCCGAACTCCAACAGCTGTTTGCCGAGCTGTCCGTCACCCTGGTGCCGCAGTCGGCACTCGGCGTGGGCGAGGCTGAAGAACCCTTCCGCACCTTCGTCGAGAACGCGCTCACCAAGGCGCGCCACGCCAGCGCCGCCACCGGCCTGCCGGCCATCGCCGACGACGCCGGCCTGTGCGTCGACGCCTTCGGCGGCCTGCCGGGGGTCGACACCGCCTACTACGCCACGCAGTTCGGCTACGCCAAGGGCGACGCCAACAACGTGAAGGCGCTGCTCGAACAGCTCGACGGCGTGGTCAACCGCCGCGCCGCGCTCGTCAGCACGCTGGTCGCGCTGCGCCGCCACGACGATCCCGAGCCGCTCATTGCCGTTGGCCGCGTGGTCGGCGAGATCGCGCCCGCACCCATCGGCGACAACGGCTTCGGCTTCGACCCCGTCATGTACCTGCCGACCTTCGGCAAGACCTTCGCCCAGCTGCCGCCCGACGTGAAGAACGCCCACAGCCACCGCGGCCGCGCTGCGCAGGCCATGCTCGCCCTGATGCGCGAGCGCTGGTTCTGACCCATGGCCACCGTCTTCCCGATCCAGCCCGCCCAAGCCGGCGGCGCCCCCCAGGCCAATGACGTGCTGCACTGGATGCGCCCCGGCCCGCTGCAACTCGCCGCACTGCCGCCGCTGTCGCTGTACATCCACCTGCCGTGGTGCTTGCGCAAGTGCCCCTACTGCGACTTCAACTCGCACGAGTGGCGCGCCACCAGCGAGGCCGACATCGACGGCCTTCCCGAAGCCGCCTACATCGACGCGCTGATCGCCGACCTCGACGCCGCGCTGCCGCTGATCTGGGGCCGCACCGTCCACACCATCTTCATCGGCGGCGGCACGCCCAGCCTGTTCTCGCCGCAAGCCATCGACCGGCTGCTGGGCGACGTGCGCGCGCGCCTCAAGCTCGCGCCCGAGTGCGAGATCACGCTCGAAGCCAACCCTGGCACCTTCGAACGCAACCGCTTCCGTGCTTACCGCGCGGCCGGCGTCACGCGCCTGTCGGTGGGCGTGCAGAGCTTCAACGACGAGCACCTGACGGCGCTGGGCCGCGTGCACGATCGTGCCCAGGCCATCGCCGCGGTGGAAGAGGCCGCAAGCGCCTTCGACACCTTCAACCTCGATTTGATGTACGCCCTGCCGGGCCAGACCATGGAAGGCCTCGACGCCGACCTGACCCAGGCCTTGGCTCTGGCGCCGCCGCACATCTCGATCTACCACCTCACCATCGAGCCCAACACCTGGTTCGCCAAGTTCCCGCCCACGCTGCCCGAGGACGACATCGCCTACGCCATGCTCGACCGCATCACCGAGCGCACGGGCGCGAGCGGCATGTCGCGCTACGAGGTCTCGGCCTATGCGCGCGACGGGCACCAGTGCGCGCACAACCTCAACTACTGGCAGTTCGGCGACTACCTCGGCATTGGCGCCGGCGCGCACAGCAAGCTGAGCTTTGCGCACCGCATCGTGCGGCAGGTGCGCTATCGCGAACCGCGCCTGTACATGGAGAACGCGCGCGCCGGCATGGCCGTGTCGCAGAGCGACGAAGTGGCGCTGGCCGACCTGCCTTTCGAGTTCATGCTCAACGCGCTGCGGCTGAAGCAGGGCTTCACGCTGCCCCAGTTCAGCGAGCGCACGGGCCTGGCGATGACGTCGATCCAGCGCGGCCTGGAAGAGGCCGAACGCAAGGGGCTCGTCGCGCGCGACCTGTTCCGCGTGTGGCCCACCGAGCGCGGACTCGACTTCCTGAGCGATCTGCAGACCCTGTTCCTGCCCGATGACGAGTAAGGCTGCGCCGTCGGCATAAAATCAACGGTTCCGGAGAGTTGGGTGAGTGGTTTAAACCAGCAGTCTTGAAAACTGCCGACGTGAAAGCGTCCGTGAGTTCGAATCTCACACTCTCCGCCGCTGCCCCATTATTCATGCGGGTTTGCGGGCAAAGTGGGTAGCTTACCCCCTTTTATACCCCCGTTTATTTTTGCACTCCAGTGGATGGCTTTGCACTCCGTTGTGCGCTGTATGGCCGAACACTGCAGCGGGCCATGCGTGCGTGCTGCCGCCCTGCGCATGAGGCTTTAGGGCGCTTGGGCTCTCATTGCCGGTGCAGCCGGCCAAAAAGCGGGCAACCACGGTTTGAAAGGCGCTTTTGACCTCCTTTTGACCCCTCGAATCGTCCTGGGGAGGGGGCCCAAAGTCTCAAAAATGACACATTTTGTCGCAAATATGCTAAAATATACCCACGGGTAGAAACCTGCCGGCGCAAGCCAGGCAAGACCTTGCCCGTATGCAGGCGCACCGCCGCCTGTAGCCCCTGATGGCCGCCAAGCCAGCGCTTTTTGACGCTGGTTTTGGCGGCCGTTTTCGTTTCCATCCCCCGCGCTTTTTTCGACTGCTGCGCCTTGCCCCTTGGGGCCAGGTGCGGCTGCCGCATGAGCGTTTCTTTTCTATGGAGATTTCAAGTGAAAGACTTTCTAAGCGCCTTCCTCACGCCAGATGCCTCATTGCGCTTCGCACCGGGCCGTGTTGTTGCAACACCGGGCGCCTTGGCGCTCATACACGCCACCAACAGCAATCCCTTCGCGCTACTCGCCAAGCATGTGACCGGAGACTGGGGCGAGATCGACCCCGAAGATGTGCAGACGAATGAAGATGCGGTCGAGCATGGCCGGCGTGTGCTGTCGGTCTATCGGCTGCCGCTGCAAGTAGCGGGCGAAAAGGGGGCGGTACCGACGCAACCATCACAGGACATCGATGAGCACGACAACCGAATCTGGCTGATCACCGAAGCCGATCGGAGCGTGACGACTTTGCTGCTTCCAGAGGAGTACTAGCTCGATTTGCGAGCGCGCTTGATCACTCTCTTGGGCAGTGCCTCTACCAATTGCGCAACCGAGACATCGAGTCCGCCGGCCAGGCGCCAGATGTTGAACAGCGACAAGTTGCGCTCCCCACGCTCGACCGAGCCAACGTAGTTCGGGTGCAGCCCGGCCAACTCCGCGAGTTGCTCGATGGTGATGAGACGGTCATGTCGCATCGCACGCAAGTGCTCCCCGAAAGCTTGCTGCAGGTGCTCCAGCTCCTTGCTGGACACAGGGTCCAGCGGCTGGGGCTTGTTTGCAATGACTCGGGGCATACGCCCAAGTCTTCAGGCTCCAACACTAAGAGTACACAAACTATCCGTTTTGTTGAGAGACGGATTCTGGCAAACTAAATGAAAACCAAACGTAAAGTGTGTCTTTCCTTTTCAACCTCCTTTCCCTATGGGGCTTCTATGCTGACAACAAGTGAGCGATCGAAATATCGGGCTATCAACGAGGCGCGGGTGCGGCGCAAAAGCCGCGCTCTTGTGATGGTGCTGACCGCTTCGATCTCGGCATTGCTCGTAGGCTGTGCCCCGGAGGCTCCACCCTGCAACGACACCGAGGTCACGAGTTCGCTGCTCGAGATGCTTCACCAAGCCCACGATGACCGTCTCAAGGACCTTCAGATCAAAAGCAAGGACCTCGCGACCATCAGCCTCGATGCGCCCGAAGTCACCGCCTACGACGACAAGCTCAAGACCCGCAGCTGTAAGGTCACCTATCGGGTGCAGGCGCCGCAGGATCGAGTCCCAAGCATGTTCAAGTACATGAACGCGATCCAGAGTCCGATGGTCAACATGATGGGCAGCTTGGGCGCGCTCTCTGCTGCGTTCGGTGGGCCTGATCCTCGCAAGGAGTTGGTCCAGCAGCAAACGGACGTCGCAGTGTTTCAGCAGTGGAACCAAGGGCCGCTGACAAGCGACCCGGTGCGCAAGTCCGTCGCGTACCGTATCCAGAAGGAGGAGGGCGGTCAGAATTTTGTCGTCCGCACCAACGTTGATGTGACCGGCTCCCTCCAGTACCTTCGCATCGCTGCGCTGACCGACGTTCAGCTCAAGCGCCAAGCCGAACAGGACAAGGTGCAGTTGGCCAAGCAGGCCGAAATCGATCGACTCTCGGCCAGCGGAAGCTGGCGCAAGGCGGTGGTGATTCTGGACTTTTCGACAGGCCACAACGACCCTTACTACTGCAGCAAGAACAAGCTCTATTGCATGCGGGCGCGCGACGTGCAGGACGCCAATACCATTGTTCACTATGAGCTCGACGCACAGAAGGTGGACGAGCGCGGCGCTGAGGCCCTACTGGCCTCTCAGCGCAGTGGCCAGGCAGTGTGCTTGGTGGGCGTGCAGAAGACGCAGAACCCGCTGATCTTTAGCGTCAAGGGCTACTCGACGTTCCGCAACCAGAAGGGCGAGGCTGTCGATTGTCTGCCAGGTGCAGAGAAGGAGAATTGGGCCGCGCTGGTATCGCAGACGAAGAAGGAGGAGGCGGCTGCGGCCGCAGGCACGGGCGCCGTGCCGGTAGCGGCACCGCAGCCGCAGGCCCCAGCCCCAAGTTCCGGTCCAGAGAGCCTCATGTCGCTCATCACCAAGTACGAGGCTTGCGGCGAGGAGGCCGTGTGCCTGCACACCGGCAAGGGCAACGTCGTCTGGATGCAGGCCAGCATGATGCGCCGTATGGACTACGCGTTGCTTGATAAGGCGATCAGCAGCAAGACGCCGGTGTGCCTGCGCGACGTGACGCGCACTGACGCCAAGAACTTCGTGGCCGATGGCCTGGACAGCGCGTGCTGAGGCCAGTGCCGTAGCGACCCCGCGTCGCTGATACAGCCCTTTGCGAAGGCGCCGTGCTTGCCGAGAGGCTGGTGCGGCGCTTTTGCTTTTCCGTCTCCATTTCACTGCCACCGCCCTGTGCGAGTGGCATCGAAGGTAATTTCCGTGAATATTCTTCACACTCCCGCCGACAGCGGGCCGAGCGGTGCTGTCCGCTTGATCGGCATCGGTGCTTCGGGCCGGCGCTTGGTTCAACGCTTTCACAGTCACATCAATACACCACTGCACACGCCGTTGGCAGATCTGCTGGACCAAAAGCCGAGTTACATCGAGATCGATGCAGGCGAAGCGGTTCATGTGGTCGAGCAAGTCGACCTCGAGAACGCGTGCATCCTCTGCTTGGCCTTTGGCTTTGACATGACATCCGCTGAAATCGAAGCAGCCATGCTCTTGGTCTGGCGCATGTGGGGAAGGGACGCCCATGCCATCGGCATCGTGCTCGGTGCGAATAATCACCCCTTGCCGCACGACGGCTCGATGCTCGGCATCCTCTGCGATTCGATCGACGCGCGCATCGATGTCGCAGGGCCAACAGATGCCGCTGAGCTCACGCCCTTGCAATGGTTCTACGTGGGGCTACAGCGCTCGGTGTTGGAGGGGCTCTCGATTCTGGGGCCGGCCTGGGATCACTCGGATGTCGTCGAAACCTTGGACTTCGGCCAGGTGCAGTTCGAGCTCTTCACGCAGCCACTGGACGAACCCGCACAGTTGGACGCAGCGATGGTGGCTGTCTTGGAGGACCTGAGCGACCGGGGAATCTGGCTTGAGCAGGCACTGGGCGCGGTCTTGGTGCTGTGGGCCCCCTCCGAATACCAACTCACGGTGCGCACGGTACGCGGCCTGGGGCGAACTTTGGGCGAGGCGCTGGGGGAGGGGGCGCTGCACCTCACCATCCGGCTGCGCAGTCGACCTGCAGTGGGTGACCAAACCGCGTATCTGACGCTAGTGGTGAGCCTGCCGCGAGCAACGGCGGCCCATCGGTAGGCCGCTGCGAAAGATGTCCATGGCATTTGCCATGGCGCAGCACTTCGAATCAACGCCCGCATCTGCGGGCGTTACTCCTTCACAAGAGCCCCCCCAGCATTCACATAGCGAGCAAGATCATGAAAAGAGTTCGCAGCGATTCATCAAGGCGCGCGGCCGTCGCGCACAAGCCATCTTGGGCAGTCAGGCCAGCAAGAGCCCAAGTCGAATTCGAACACTATGTCGCACACGCCGTAGCCGACAGTACGCGTCGCGCCTACGAGGGCGATCTGCGGCATTTCAGGGACTGGGGTGGCAGGGTGCCGGCTACCCCAGCGATGGTGGCGCGGTATCTGGCAGCCTACGCAGGCAAGGTCAAGGCCAGCACGCTCAACCGTCGTCTAGCTGCGATCTCGAATGCGCACACGGCGTTGACCATCTCGATGCAAGCCTGGTACCGGTGTACTTTCCCAGCTCCAAGAATCCGGAGTGGTTGGAGAACGGCTCTAGTACGATTGTGGAGGTCAACGGGATCAAGGTGCTGGTTAGCAATGAACACGTAGTCGAAAATATCCCGCTATTGGGAAGATTCTCTGGCTCTGAGGAAACAATTCCGGTTGCAACCCAGTACCTTGGTGTTGGAGCACCCATTGACATCGGCATTGCCAAAATTCTTCCGGAAGCCTGGGAGAAGCACGGATCCGGTGCCGGCGCCGTTGCCTTTGATCGGTTCGCTGATAAGCATGCAACCGTTCCTCACGAAATTCTCTGGATAGCGGGATACCCAGGCGAGCGAGTAAGGCCGATTGGTGATCATGTGTTCAGCGTTTGTGAGGCAACTCCTACTCAAGAGTGGTTGTTTTCGGATGATTCCGAGGCTGACGAAAGATTTTCTCCAGACACCCACTTTGCCGTCTACTACAGCCCAGGTAACGCACAGAAGATCGACGAATCCAGCGCGACTAGCGGTGCGGGTCGGGCAACCCCGCCCGGCCTTAGCGGAACACTTGTTTGGAACACTCGCAGATTGGAGTGTTTGTATGAAAACCGGCCTTGGCATCCGTCCGTTGCCGTCGTTACTGGCATTGTTTGGGGCTGGCCAAGTGAAAACTATTTGATCGCCACGAAAGTCGAGCATTTTCGCGAGTTCTTACGTGTTGCTTCCGCAGGTTCGTTTGATCCGCAGGTGAGTGAGCCGTCTGAGCCGCTTGAGGAGGCTTGAGCTAGACGCTCTACTTATGCACGGGCTTCTCGCGAGTTGAGGATGGCCCGCCGGCCAACCGGCGGTACGGGATGGGCTGCCGGTCTTGCGCGCTATCGTTGTCGGCAGTTGCCGGGGCATGGCAACTGCCGATAACTGGGAATTTCCGTGACTTTGATTACCGCCGGTTAGGTCCGCGGCGTTCGACTTCGGGTTGCACGATGCAAGTGAATGATCATCAGCGTGCCTGCCAGAATCGCCACCAACGAGATCGCGCGGCCCTCATCTCAAGCGGCCGCATATCGAGGGTGTCGTAGTTGGTGAAAGGCGCGCCGGCACGCCTTCTCAATTCAGTTTCGAGTTCGTGGGCTATCCCGCGAGCGTGAAGCTCTCCCGCGAGCGCCTTCCTGCGCCACTCAATCGCCATCGCACTTAATGCCTCGTCGGTCCATTCTTGGTTTGTGGTCATGAGTAGATTCTGCCGCTGCTGCTTATCTTTCTTACCCCGACTGCGCACGCGATGTCGCGCGCAATCCAACACTCAACACGGTGCCTCCGCATCATTCCGCTTTCATCCACGCCTGCTTTGGCCAAGGGGCCATTGAAGAGTGACAGCGGTCGGCATCGAGGCGTTTCCCTGAGCAATTTCCTTCTTCTCCTTACCTCTACCAGCGCCGAACCGCTGTCGAGAGCCAGTGTGCGTGGCGCAAGTGAAGCCAGGGTGAAGTCTGTGCAGGAGTCCCGTGAAACGATACCCGTTGTCTTGTGACGCGCCACCCTCGACAGCATTTGGCATGCGCTTGCGTGCGGCGTAAGCGGCCAGCCGATGTCGCGTGCCTGGTACGCAGCCATGCCGCGCAAGCTACAGAGGTCGATGCAGGCCAGACGACGATGACGGTCCGTCAGGATGCTCTTGGGGGGCGTTGTTGCCACAAGCTGCGCAAGTACCCGTCGGCGGCGTACGGCAGCCCCGTCTGTGCGCCAAAAGCTAGCCCTCTTAAACGCCCCGTTAGCGGCGGTTGAGTGCTGGCTGGTTCTGGCGAGCAGCTGCGAGTCGATCAGTGCGGGCACCGAGTCTGCGATCGTGAGCCAAAGATGCCGCCTTCCCAACTCACGACGTTTTCAGACTGCCAAGAAGCGCTCGGCCAGCCGCTCCCGCTCAAAGGACTCGACCACGAAGTCGACGAAGGCCCGAGTCTTGGCCGGCAGCAGCCGCCCTCCGGCGAAGTAGAGCGAGATGGGCCCGCCGTCGGCATACCAGCGTGGCAGCACGCGCAGCAGCGCGCCGCTTTCTAGATGTGGCAGCGCATGCGGCATCGCAACCAATGCGACGCCCAGGCCGAGCAGCGCTGCCCGACATAAGGCGTCTGGGTCACTGAGCACGATACGCGGTTGCAGCTCGACAGGAGCCTGTGCGCCGGCACGGTCCCGCATCATGCGGTCGCGCAGCCGGCCGCTGTGTACCGAGCGCATCACGATGCCGTCGAGTGCTGCGAGGTCGGCCGGCTCGCGTGGTGCCTTGCGCCCCGCCATGTAGGCCGGCGACGCCACCGCGACGATGTGCGCACGTGCCAATTCACGCGCCACGACGCCGGGCGTGAGTTCGGTACCGCCGCCAATGGCCGCGTCGTAGCCCTCCGCGATCAGGTCCACGTGCCGGTTGTCGAAATGCCAGTCGGGGCGCACGGCCGGGTGGCGCTGCATGAATGCCGGCAGCAGCGGCACCACATAGTCCACGCCGAAGCCTGGCGCCATGCTCACCTTGAGGACGCCGGCCGGCTGCCCGGCCTCGGTCGAGACGCCCGCAATGGCGGTCTGAATGTCCTCCAGTCCGCCCGACACCGACTGCAAGAAGCGCTCGCCCGCCTCGGTGAGGGTGAGGCGTCGTGTGCTGCGCTGAAACAGCCGCACGCCGAGGTTGGCCTCAAGCCTCGCCACGTTGCGGCTCACGGCTGCGGGCGTCAGACCCAGCCGGCGCGCCGCCTCGGAGAAGCTGCCCGACTCGGCGCTGCGAACGAAGGATTCGAGATTGGCGAGTGTTTCCATGGCCTCTTATTTTCAAGCATTGCTTGAAAAAGATTCCAACCATTACCGGCTACCGCGAAATGAGTCCCGGGCCGACCATTGCGCCATGTCCAACCCCTTCCACCAAGGAAACACCATGACCTCCTCGTCTTCTTCTTCTTCCGTCTCTTCTCTTTCCACCGCCACGCTGCCGCTGTCCGGCAAGGTGGCTCTCGTGACCGGCGCCTCGCGCGGCATGGGCGCCGGCATCGCCCGCCGGCTGGCCGCCGACGGTGCAGCGGTCGCCATCACCTATGTCGCCTCACCCGAACCGGCGCAAGCCGTGGTCGCCGCCATCGAAGCCGCGGGCGGCAAGGCGCTCGCCATCGCCGCCGATGCCAGCCGGCCCGACGAAGTGCGTGCTGCGGTGGCGCAGGCCGTCGCTACCTTCGGGCGCCTGGACATCCTCGTGAACAACGCCGCCATCGCTATCGGCAAGCCCGTGCAGGACATCGGCCTTGACGACTTCGACCGCATGGTGGACGTCAACCTCAAGGGCCTGTTCGTTGCCACGCAGGAAGCGCTCAAGCACATGAGCGAGGGCGGCCGGGTGGTGAACATCGGCAGCATCAACAGCCAGTACGTGCCTTACGCCGGCGGGGCTCTCTACGTGATGACCAAGGCCGCCGTGGCCGGTCTGACCAAGGCGCTGGCTCGCGACCTCGGCCCGCGTGGCATCACGGTCAACAACGTGATGCCCGGCCCGACCGATACCGACATGAATCCCGCGACCAGCGACTTCGCGCAGCAGGCGCGCACCTACATCGCGCTGGGCCGCTACGCACACGTGGACGAGATCGCCAACGCGGTGGCCTGGCTCGCCAGCCCCGCAGCGAGCTTCGTGACCGGCGCGAGCATCGCGGTTGACGGCGGCTATTCGGCCTGACCCCCTCGTTCATCCACACAAGGAGCTTCACCATGAAGATCGGATTCATCGGCGCCGGCAGCATCGGCCTCGCGCTCGCCAAGCAGTTCTCCAACGCCGGCCACGACATCGTGCTGTCGAACAGCCGAGGCCCCGAATCGCTCGCCGACCCGGTACGCAGCACCGGCGGCAAGACCCGCGCCGGCACGCGCGCCGAAGCGGCGCAGGCCGACATGCTCGTTCTCTCGGTGCCCTGGCAGCACTTGGGAAGCGCCACTGCTGGTCTGCCCCCACTGGACGGCCGCATCGTGATCGACACCATGAACCCGGTCGAGATGCCAGGCTTTCGCCTCGCCGAACTCGGCGGCCGCACGTCGAGCCAGGTGGTGGCCGACCACGTGCCGGGTGCGCGCGTGGTGAAGATCGCAAACACGCTACCGCCGCCACTGCTCGCGGCCGATCCGCGCACGAACGGCGGGCGCCGTGTGCTCTTCATGTCGGGCGACGACGCGCAGGCCAAAGCCGAAGTGGTGAGGCTCTTCGAATCGCTGGGCTTTGCGGTGGTGGATTTGGGCGGGCTCGCTACGGGCGGCGCGATGCAGCAGTTCCCGGGCGGGCCGCTGCCAGCGTTGAACCTCGTCAAGCAAGGGTAGCCAAGTTTCTCGCATGTGAGGGAAGATGGCTTGATTAATTTCAATATTCAATTATTATTGAAATATGGAAGAAAAAGCCGTCATTCAAGCCTTGGCCGCGCTGGCCCAGCCCGTTCGCCTTCAGGTTTTTCGGGCGCTTGTCGTAGCTGGTCCTGCGGGACTCACGCCGGGCGTATTGGCGGAGCAGCTTGGCGTGCCATCGACCAGCCTCTCGTTCCATCTCAAGGAGCTGACGCACGCCAAGCTGGTCAGCCAGGAGCGTGACGGTCGCAACCTGATCTACCGCGCGGTGTTCGAGCAAATGAACGGCCTGCTCGCCTACCTCACGGAGAACTGCTGCCAGGGCGAGGCTTGCCTGCCTGCCAGCGCCACTGCCTGTGAATGCTGAAGGAGAACCCCATGAAACGCTTCCACGTCCACCTGCACGTCGATGACCTCGCCAAGAGCATCGCCTTCTATTCCAATCTGTTTGCGTCGCCGCCTGCGCGCGTCGAGACCGACTACGCGAAATGGATGCTCGACGATCCACGCGTCAACTTCGCGATCTCCACGGTCGGGCACGGCAAAGGCATCGACCATCTCGGCATTCAGGCTGACGATGACGCGGAACTGGCCGAGCTGAAGGCGCGCGGCCAGGCCGCCGACCGCACCCTGCTCGACGAGGGGGAGACCGTGTGCTGCTACGCGCGCAGCGAGAAGCACTGGGTCACCGATCCGCAGGGGATCGCATGGGAACACTTCCAGACCTTGGACGGCGCGGTGCCGGTCTACGGTCAATCCAAGTCCACCGCCAAGGCCGAGTCCGCTTGCTGCGCGCCTGGTGCTGCCCGAGGCATCCCGGTCAACGTGTCGGTCAGAGGCACGGGCGCCTGCTGCTGAGGGCTGCGCCATGCATCAAGAACCTTCCGATTCGCTGGTCAGATCGCTGTTTGTCCGCGCAGAGGCCGCGTCTCTCGCGCCGGTGCAGTCCCTTCTTCGGGATGCCGGCCTTCCCGAAACCGATCTTCGAGAAGAACACATGGAGGCCTTCTTCGTGAGCCGCGCGGGAGACGAAGGGATTCTTGCCTGTGTCGGTCTGGAACGGTTCGGCGACACCGCCTTGCTTCGCTCTCTTGCGGTTCGCGCCGATGCACGCGGCCATGGCGTGGGCGATCAGGCCCTAAAGACCATGGAAGCCTTCGCCGCGTCGAAGGGTGTGAATCGCCTCTGCATCCTCACCACCACGGCAGAACCTTTCTTCGAAGCCCGAGGCTTCGAGCGATGCGACCGCACGGCGCTGCCGGCCTCCGTGCAGGCCAGCAGCGAATTCAAGAGCCTGTGCCCGGCCTCGGCCGTGTGCATGTTCAAAGAGATCAACCCCACCTCCTCTATCGAGAAACATCGTCATGGCTGACAAGACCTACAACGTGCTGTTCATCTGCACTGGAAACTCTGCACGCTCCATCCTGGCCGAGGGCCTGCTGAACCATCTGGGCGAAGGGCGATTCAAGGCCTACTCGGCCGGCAGCCATCCCACGGGCAAGGTCAACGCCTATGCGTTGCTCACGCTGGAAAAGATGCACCTTCCTACCACTGGCTATCGCAGCAAGAACTGGGACGAGTTCGCGAAGCCGGAAGCGCCGGCGATGGATTTCGTTCTGACCGTCTGCGACAAGGCTGCGGGCGAGGTCTGCCCGGTGTGGCCCGGTCAACCGATGACGGCGCATTGGGGCGTTGCCGACCCCGCGGCCTTTGAGGTGTCGGACGAAGCCACCGAGCGTCAGTTCATGGACACGGCTCTCACGCTGAAGCGCCGGATCGAGTTGATGCTGGCTTTGCCTCTGGCTCGGCTCGACTCGATGGCCATCCAGCGCGAGATCCGCGACATCGGCAAGGTTCAAAAGGCCACGCAATGACGCTCAACGTACTCATCCTCTGCACCCACAATTCGGCCCGCAGCGTGCTGTCCGAGGGCATGCTCAACCACTGGGCCCAGAAGCTCGGCAAGGACGTGAAGGCGTTCAGCGCCGGCAGCGCGCCCAGCGGAAAGATCAACCCGTTCGCCATCGACGTACTGCAGGCCGCCGGCGTGAACACCGAGGGCTTTCGCAGCAAGAGCTGGGACGAGTTCTCCACGCCGGTCATGCATGTGGTGATCACGGTGTGCGACAGCGCGGCGCAGGAAACCTGCCCGTACTGGCCTGGCACGCGTGTCAAAGTGCATTGGGGATATCCAGACCCATCGAATACCGAGGGTGGCGATGCCGCCAAACGGCAGGCCTTCGAGCTCACGCGTCAGGCGATTTCCTATCGCATGCTGCAACTGCTCGTGCTCGAAAACCCGGAAGAAATGAGCGACGCCGAGCTGCAAGAGCGGCTGACGCGCATCTCCGCGAACTGACATCATGAGCGCTGTCATTGAAAGTCCGCGCGTCAGCGCGGCCCCCATGAGCGTGTTCGAGCGCTACCTAACGGTGTGGGTGTTCCTCTGCATCGTCGTCGGCATTGCGCTCGGGCAACTGTTCCCGGCTGCCTTCCAGGCGGTGGGCCGTCTCGAGGTCGCCAAGGTCAACATCCCCGTGGGCGTACTGATCTGGGTGATGATCATCCCGATGCTGCTGCGCGTCGACTTCGCAGCCCTCGCGCAGGTGAAGAACCATTGGCGCGGCATTGGAGTGACGCTGTTCATCAACTGGGCGGTGAAGCCGTTCTCCATGGCCTTCCTCGCCTGGTTCTTTGTGCGCCAGGTGTTCGCCGGCTCACTGCCCGCCGACCAGCTCGACAGCTACGTAGCCGGCCTGATCCTGCTGGCCGCTGCGCCTTGCACGGCGATGGTCTTCGTCTGGAGTCGGTTGACCGGCGGTGATCCGGTCTTCACGCTGTCGCAGGTCGCATTGAACGACGCCATCATGGTGTTCGCCTTCGCGCCCATCGTCGGCCTGCTGCTGGGCCTGTCGGCCATCACGGTGCCGTGGGACACGTTGATCACCTCGGTAGCGCTCTACATCGTGCTGCCGGTGATCTTCGCGCAGGTACTGCGCAAGCAATTGCTGAAAGGTGGACCCGCGGCCTTCGAGCGCGCCATGCATCGCATTGGACCGTGGTCGATTGCGGCGTTGCTGCTGACGCTCGTGCTCCTGTTCGCGTTCCAGGGCGAGGCCATCATCAAGCAGCCGCTGGTGATCGCGATGCTCGCGGTTCCGATCCTGATCCAGGTGATCCTGAACTCGGGCCTCGCATACTGGCTCAATCGGAAGCTCGGTGAAAAGCACAGCATCGCCTGCCCGTCGGCGTTGATCGGCGCGTCCAATTTCTTCGAGCTGGCCGTGGCCGCGGCCATCAGCCTGTTCGGCTTTCACTCGGGTGCGGCGCTGGCCACCGTAGTCGGCGTGCTGATCGAGGTGCCGATCATGCTGGCAGTGGTGAAGGTGGTGAATTCGTCGCGAGGTTGGTATGAGTCGTGAGCTTCCGAACGTAGATCCCGAGTTGTTCGAGAAGGCGGATCTGGATCTGCTGCTGCCGACGCAGCGTGCAACGCACGCTCCGCGCATCCTGTTGCTCTACGGCTCGGTTCGCGAGCGCTCCTACAGTCGCTTGCTGACCGAGGAGGCCGCACGGCTTCTTCGCGCGCTCGGTGCCGAGACGCGGATCTTCGATCCGCGAGGCCTGCCGCTGCCTGATGCCGAGCCCGAAGACCATCCGAAGGTGCAGGAGCTGCGCGATCTCGCGCAGTGGGCCGAGGGTATGGTGTGGACCTCGCCCGAGCGCCACGGCGCGATGACCGGAATCATGAAGGCGCAGATCGACTGGATTCCGCTGGCCGTCGGCTCGGTGCGGCCCACGCAGGGCAAGACGCTCGCGGTGATGGAAGTGTCGGGCGGTTCGCAGTCGTTTAACGCGGTGAACCAGCTGCGCGTGCTGGGGCGGTGGATGCGCATGATCACCATCCCCAACCAGTCGTCGGTGGCCAAGGCCTTCCTCGAGTTCGACGACGCAGGCCGCATGAAGCCCTCGCCGTACTACGAGCGCGTGGTCGACGTGATGGAAGAACTGGTGAAGTTCACGCTGCTCACGCGTGACTGCGCGGCCTACTTGGTTGATCGCTACAGCGAGCGGCGCGAGAGTGCGGAGGCTCTCTCGAAGAGAGTCAACCTGCGCAGCATCTGAGCGAGGCGAAGCCAGGGTGCAAAGCAGGACCACGACGACGGTGATGCTGGGCGTGGCTCAGACCTTGTCGTGGGCCTCGTCGTACTACCTTCCGGCGGTCTTGGCCGGCGCCATCAGCAAGGACATCGGCGCCAGCACGTCCACGGTTTTCGGCGCCTTCTCGGTGGCGCTGCTTGTCGCGGCTGGCATCGGGCCCGTCGCAGGCCGACGCATCGACCGCATGGGCGGGCGCTCGGTGCTCATCGCCAGCAACCTGGTGTTTGCCGCAGGGCTGGCCGCACTGAGCCAGGCCACGCATGCCAGCCATGTGTTCGCTGCCTGGGCGCTGATGGGGCTGGCCATGGGCAGTGGCCTCTACGAAGCGGCGTTTGCCACCGTGGTGCGGCTGCACGGCCAAGAGGCGCGACGAGCCATTACCGGCATCACGTTGTTTGCAGGCTTCGCGAGTACCGTGGGATGGCCGCTGTCGGCGTATCTGGAAAGCACCGTCGGCTGGCGCGGGGCGTGTCTTGCGTGGGCGGCATTGCATCTGGTGGTCGGCCTTCCACTCAATGTGCTGCTGCCACGCGCTGCCCGGACCGATCAGGCTTCGAAGGAGGCAACTGTCACCAACAAGGGCGATGGCGCTGGTCTTGCGCCAGCGCAGCAACGCCGCGCCGCCATCTTGATGGCCTATGTCTTTGCAGTCACCTGGTTCATCAGTACCGCGATGGCCGCGCACCTGCCCGAACTTTTGCTGGCCAGCGGTGCTACGCTAGCCGCAGCGGTCGGTATCGCCGCCCTGGTCGGACCGGCGCAGGTGGTGGGGCGGGTGATTGAGTTCACTTTTCTCAAGCGAGCGCATCCATTGCTGTCGGCGCGCCTGGCCACGCTGGCTCACCCGCTAGGCGCGCTCTGCCTCGGTTTGTTGGGTACTTCGAGCGCCGCTGCTTTCGCGGTGCTACACGGCTTGGGCAACGGTATCCTGACCATCGCGGTTGGGACGCTTCCATTAATGATCTTCGGTGCCAAGGGCTACGGGCAGCGTCAGGGATTCCTCATGGTCCCGGCGCGCATCGTGCAGGCTGGGGCGCCATTCCTGTTTGGCATCGCGTTGGAGCGATGGGGGGGGCGGGGCACTGTGGTTGTCTTCTTTCTTAGGATTGTCGGCCTGCCTGGCGCTAGCGGTCATGGCGGTCGACATGAGAAGGGCGAGGTCGGGGTGACATCACGAGCATTCAGTCTTTCTTCCGCGGTGGAAGCCGCTGCCCCAGAGAATTTGTCTGCTCAGGGGCGCCTTGAACGTGGGATGCGGACGCTCCTATGACGCATGAATCCTCGCAAATCCGACTTGCGCAATAGCCATCGCGCAACGCAACCATGGGTGACATTGGCCTTGCTCAGCGCCCTTGTGGTTCAGTTTGAGCTACCAGAAAAGCACATGAGGTTTTGGGACTCGGCAGGTCGGCAAAGCGGGAAAGAAGTCGACCTGGCATCCAGCTCAACATGGCCCTGAGACGGTCTCTGGTCTGATTGTGAGAGTAGCCTGTTCGTGCTACGGTGAAAACGCTTGTTGCTCGCGCCAATCATCGATCCTGGTGCCACGCTTGTACTGAGTACCGCGGGGTTCCACATGGATGGCGAAGCATTCCTATACAGCGGGAGGTCGGGTCTTTGGGTTTGCACCGTCTTCCGGACCCGCGTCGATGGCGCGTTCTATGCGACTGCGGACATCAGTCTTGGAGGGGAGCAGCAATGCAAGCTTGCATTGAATCTCCCCGACTCGACCGATAGCGCGAGTGTCGAATCTCTCAAGAAGAGATGCCTCGCTTGGATTCAGCAGGCTGAAAGCGCAACGTCCAAGGCTGAGGATGTTTTCTTTGGGCGGTGAAAACCGCTGTCACATGTGCCATCAGTACAAATTGATGTCATTCGTCCGACGCGCGGACGCGGCTCGCTGCCCCGCGCGACGGGCTACGTTTTAGGAGCGTGACCATGTGGAAATGCAGAAACTGCAGTCTCGAGGTCATGCCTCGATCCGCGGAGCCCAAGATCGATGGCGATGGCGTCTTCTTTTTGTGCTCCGGATGCAAGCAACGAAACGACTTGGTCAATGTGGCTGACGATCGTGATGAGTACGAATTGGATCAACCGAGCGTCGATTGAACTGGCCCGCTGCACGGTGTCGAGTTCGATCTGATTTCGGTGCGTGCCCGACCCGGCGTAGAGAGCTCTCTCAGCTCACGGCATTGACTGCGTCCTTCAAGGCCTTGCCTGGAGAAAACTTGGGCGCCTTGCTGGCCTTGATGATGATTGGTTCGCCAGTCGACGGGTTTCGGCCTGTGCGTTCTGAGCGATTCGACACCGAGAACGTGCCAAAGCCAGTCAACTGAACGGCATCACCGCGTGCCAGCGCGCGTGAGAGATGTTCGATGACGGAATCGAGTGCTCGAGCAACATCTGCCTTGCTGAGGTCGGTATCTGCAGCGATGGCCGCGACGAGGTCGGTCTTGTTCAAAGTAGGAACTCTTTCAATGGGATGTGAACGGGGGATCGGCGGTGCGAATGCGCGCCGGATTCAGTCTACGGTCCGTGAGGACCAAGTCACGTGATCGAAGTGATTCAAACTTGAAACATCGTGATCAATCTCGCGTGTGCTTGATTCAATAGACAAAGGGCTCGTTGCCATCCGGCAAGGCTTTGCAGGTGCGGCTGCCGAACTCGTGCGACGCGCATTTGGTGGATGCAGCGCCCGATACGGAAAGGACAAGTCGGACAGGGGCAGCGTACTGAGCAAGACACCGGTCGTTCCCTTCGGTCTCGGTCCTTCGATGCGCCCGGATCATCAGTGCGGTGGACTATGGCGCGTCCTATCCGGCTCCTTGGAGCTGGCCAGTTGAGCATCTTGAAGGGCCAGGGCTCGATCGATGGAGCGCCGCGAAAACACTTGCGATTGCCCGCAGTTCATGCAGCGATACATCTGAACCCGGGGTAACAGGCGAAGCCATGCCTGCCCCGGGACACTTTCCAGATGCTTGATGTTGCACGAGCATGCAAAGTACGGAAGCTTCATCGCGATACCGGGTGGGCGCAACATTCCTGTGGAATTGCGAAGTTGCGGCTTGGTGAGGGCCAGCATTGACGGCTGCGTCTTTGCGAAGGGGCGGCGGAACGCTTCCAGGAAGGGGGCCTAGGGGCAGTCTAGGCCGTGAGGGCCATGTCCGCCATCAATTCTTCTTTGCGAGTGGTGAGTTGCTCGCGCATGGCAACCAGGTCGAGTCCCCGCGCGGCACGCGCTTTGGGGAACATCTCGTTGCGCTCTTCCTTGACGTGGTGGTCGATGTACTCGCCCAGGACCTTCACCTTCGCATCGAACATCTCATCGACTTCGGTCGAATCCTGGATCTGCGCAATTAAGTCTTTGGCGCTCGCATGTTCAACCTCGGCTTCGTCGAGCAGTTCAGTTTCCTTGATGGCTTCGCGCACTGCTGGATAGAGGATCTCTTCTTCGAGTTGCGTGTGAACGGTCAACTCCATGCAGATCTGCAGTGCAAGATCTCGCTTCTTCTCCGAGGCGCTGGCAGCTTTTGAGCTGGCAAGCTCCTCGTAGGCGGCGAACATCTTCTTGACGTTCTTGTGATCGGTGTCGAGTAGCGAGCATGCATCGGGTTCATGGCGCTTGGCTGTCATCGGGGTCTCCTGGTCGGTGGGTCCCCAACATCTCAGGGGTGGGTGCTTGTGGGCGTAGGACGGCGTCGCTGCGGGAAGCCGTCAATGTGCTGAGGCTCTCCGGTGCGTGAACTGTGGGCTCAGCCCCAGGAGCGGGAGAAGTCCGTTCTGCTCATGGAAGAGAGAAGGGCCTTGCGGGGATTGAGGGAGGTCCTTTGACCTAAACTGAGCCGCTTCGAGAAAGGGAGCGCTTCATGCCGATGGATTTCCTCAAGAAGGTCGAACACGAAACGTTGCCGCTGACCGTGACCGACCCCATGGACATCCGCAACGTCGCGGTGCTGGTTGCCGCGGGGCTTGTCGAGGCGATCCTTCCAGAAGAGGCTGAAGCCCATGACCTGCCAGCGGTTGTTCTGCGAATCACGCCTCATGGCCGGGGCGAGCTTGAGCGGATGCGCGACAGGCCGCTGTGAGAGCCTGCGCAGCGCAGGAGAAACATCACTCGGTGTTGAGTGCAAGCCGCCAAGACGATAGCGCACAGCCAGTGAGCAGGAGGTTGGGTAGCTTCCCGCCTCCTCTCGACGCGCGCAGCCGAGGCGAAGCGCGAGAGGGTCGTCAGATCAACCCGAGCGCGCGCAGCTTCGCATCGGGTGCGGAGTAGGGCCGCTCGCACACGATCTTGTCGGAGCCTGGTGCGAACTCGAAACTTGCCGCCAGGCGGATCCGGAATTTCCGGCCTGTGGCATCGAACACCTTGTCGTTGGCATGCAGCGGCCCGAGGTGCGTTCCGCTGAGCCAGAACTCGACCAGTACCGTGTCCTGGTCGGCGGCGATGGCGATGATCTCGTTGGCCAGGTCGGGAAAGGGCGTGCGCGAGCTGCGGAAATAGCCGCGCACTTCTTCCTCGCCGTCGAACACCACGCCGCTGCCGTGCATCTCGTAGCGGGGATGCTCGAAGGTGTCGATCACCGCATCCCACTCCTGCGTGCACTCGAGCGCCATGTGATCGCGTACCGTCTTGATGCGTGCCGCTTGAAGGGTTGTGGTCTGCACGGAATCTCCTGCTGGTTGGTGAACGGGGTGGTCGGGAGCCGTCATGGCACCGGGGCGATGGCGTTCGCGCCCATGCGGCGGATCGGGTCCTTGCCGTCCCATCCTTCGGCCGCGTGCCGGATGTCGCGGAAGTACTCGCCCTTGCCGCCGGCCATCTCGGAGATCTCGAACATGCCGCTGGGCAGGTCGGGATGCACGAAGTAGGCGAAGCGCCCGCGCATGCCCATGCGGCCACTGTGGCCCTCGACGTAACCCGTCGAGCGCAGGTGTCGCACGGCGTCGTCGAAGCCATCGTCGCTCCAGTAGGCCAGGTGCTGGGCGCCCTCGCCGCCGCGGCGCAGCGAATCGAGGTAGAGCGAGGGGGCGTCGTCGCGCTGCTGGATCAGCTCGATCTGCAGGTTGCCGGAGTTGGCCAGCGCGATGGACAGCCGAGGCAGGCGCGACGGCTTGCCGTAGTAGTTGAACTCGGTCGTGCCGACCTCTTCCTTGTAGAACCATGGGCCCACGCCCAACGTGCGCGACCAGTGGGCCATCGCCTTCTCGATGTCGTGAACGACATAGCCGACCTGGCGGGCGCCGCCGAACAGCATGCTCATTGAATGGACTCCTTGGGGCGTGGTCAGCGCATGTACGCGCCGCCGTTGACGTCGAGCGTTGCGCCGGTCACGAAGGACGACAGGTCGCTTGCCAGGTACAGGCACGCGCCCGCGATGTCTTCGGGCTGGCCGACACGGCTCAGTGGAAAGGTCTTGCCCAGCGCGTGCTTGTTGTCGTCGGAGTTCGCGCCGCGCGAGAAGTCCGTCATGATCAAGCCCGGCGTGATGGCGTTGGCGCGAATGCCTTGGGGGCCCAGTTCCTTGGCCATGGCGCGCATGAGGCCCAGCACGCCGGCCTTGGCGGCGCAGTAGTGGCTGCCGCCGAACACGCCACCGCCTTGCTGCGCGGACATCGACGAGATGCAGATGATCGAGCCGCTGCGTTGTTCGATCATGGTGGGGATCACGCACTGCGACATTTGGAGGGTGCCGCGAAGGGTAATGCCCACGACCTGCTCGAAGTCCTCGGCGCTCACGTCCAGCACACCGCGTTTTTGTGTGATGGCAGCGTTGTTCACCAGCACGTCGATGCGGCCCGCCCATTGCAGCACGCGCGCCACGGCCGCCTTGCAGGCGCCGGCATCGCGCACATCGCAGCCGATGCCGATGTGCTCGGCGCCGAGGGATTCGGCAGCGACCTGTGCCTGCCCTTCGTCGAGGTCGAGCAGCGCCACCCGGGCACCGTGGCGGGCGAACAGCCGTGCGGTCGCCAGGCCGATACCGCGCGCACGGGACGCACCGGTGATCAAGGCCACGCGGCCCTGCAGCAGGGGAAGGGCCGCGTCACTCATTGCTGATGTTCGCGGCCTTGGCGATCTGCCGCCAGCCCTCGATGTCTGCGGCGGTCATGGCGCGCAGTTCGTCGCCACCGACGAACGCGGCGGTGATGCCCAGGTCCAGAAGACGCGCCTTCACGTCCGGCATCTCGACGACCTGCTTCAGCGCGGCGGAGAGCTTGGCGACGATCGGCTTGGGGGTGCCCGCGGGTGCGTACAGCGCCCAGCGCAGCGCGCCCATGCGCTTGCCCGCGAAATCGATGCCTTCGTCGTCGTAGCTCGAGACGTCAGGCAGACTGGGCGAGCGCGAGGTGCAGGCGGTGATCGCCTTGACCTTGCCGGACTTGACCATCGGCGAGCCCGATGCCATGTCCACGTAGGCCAGCTTGACGTGGCCACCCAGCATGTCGGTCTGGATCTGCACCACCGATTTGTAGGGGATGTGGCTCATCTGTGCCTGCGTGCGCAGATTGAAGAGCTCCCCGCAAAAGTGACCGGTCGAGGCGATGCCCCAGCTCGCGTATTGCACGCTGCCGGGCGACTTCCTGGCCAGCGCAATGAGCTCCTTGGCGTTGTTTGCCGGGAAGTCGTTGGTCGCGATAAGCAGGATAGAGGCGGTGCCGACCTGCCCGATGGGTGCGAAGTCCTTGACCGAGTCGTACGAGAGCTTGGGATTGCTCGCGGGCAGCAGCACGTGCGTGGTCGCGCCGCCCAGTCCGATCGTGTAGCCGTCGGCCGGCGCCTTGGCGACGAAGTCGGTGGCAATGGCACCGCTGGCGCCCGGCTTGTTGTCCATCACGAACGCGCCCTTGACCAGGGGCGCCATCTTGTCGGCCAGGAGCCGGCCGAGCGCGTCGCCGCCACTGCCTGCGGCCGAGATCAGGACGAAGCGGATCGGCCGCGACGGATAGTCCGAGGGCGCCTGGGCATGGGCGGCGAATGCGAGGCCCGCGAGCGCGGCAATCCACAGTGTGCGCATGGTGTTGTCTCCTTGTCGTTGATGCTCGAATACCCGTCTACAGGGACAGTCCGCCGTCGACCACAAGCTCCAGGCCCGTCACGTAGCTCGATTCGTCGGAGGCGAGGAACAGCGCCGCGTTGGCCACGTCCCAGGCCGAGCCCTGGCGGCCCATGGGGCAGCGCGCGTTGCGTGCCTGTCGGCCGGCCTGCGCCTCTTGTTCGCTCTTGAAAAGGGCCGCGGCATGCGGCGTGTCGATCAGGCCCGGCACGATCACGTTGCAGCGCACCTGGTGCTGCGCGTACTGGCGCGCCACGACGCGCGTCATGTGGTTCAGTGCCGCCTTGGAGGTGCTGTACGACAGGAACTGCATCGGGCTCCACTTGCGGCTCGCGATGGAGGAGACGTTGATGATGGCGCCGCCGCCTTGTCGGATCATGTGAGGCACTACGGCGCGCGCCGTGAGCATGGGGCCCTTGAGGTTGATGGCGTGCACGCGGTCCCAGGACTCCTCCGTCACCTCGATCAGCTCGCCGAATTCCTCGATGCCGACGTTGTGGTGCAGCACGTCGATGCGGCCGAAGCGCGCCAGGCAGTGGTTCACCATCCGCTCGATCTGCTCGCTGCTGCGCACATCGGCCTCGAAGGCCTCGGCGATGCCGCCGATGTCATGAATGCGACGCACCGACGTCGCCGCAGCTTCGGGCGACCGGTCGACGCAGATCACCGTCGCGCCTTCGCGGGCGAAGGTGACGGCGCAGGCGGCGCCGTTGCTGATGTCGGTGCCGATGGAGCCGGCGCCGACCACGATGGCCACCTTGTCTTTCAGACGCTGCGTCATGAGGCTGCTCTCGTTTTCTTGCGGACGGCAGCGGGTGCCTTGGCGACCGGACCGCAGGATTCGCGCAGCACCATCTGGGTGGTGAGCAGGATGCGCTCCTGCTCAAGGGGGGCTGTGCTGTCCAGCCGCCGCAGCAGCAGCTCGGCCACGGCGGTGCCGACCGCTTCCAGGTCCCAGGTCAGCGAGGTGATGGCGGGACTGAAAAGCTGCGACAGGTCGGTGTCGCCGATGCTGACGACACTGACGTCATCGGGCGCCAAACGGCCCGAGTGACGCAGTGCCTGCAGCACGCCCGACAGGATGCGGGTGCCCAGGCACAGGAAGGCCGTGGGCGCCGTGGGGGAGCCCAGCAGCGAGAGGGCCTCGCTGAAGGCGAAGTCCATTGCCGACTTCTCGGCGCGGATCAGCTTGGGGTCGGGCTGCAGACCACGCTCCAGATAGGCGTCCCTGTAGCCCATGATGCGCTCGCGGCCCGGACGCAGCACGCTGCCCGGCGTCAGCAGTGCGATGCGTGTGTGACCGAGGTTCAGCAGGTAGCGCGTGGCCTGAAGCGCGCCGTGGTAGTGGTCGACGTGCACACCCGCGTTGTTGCCCTGGAAGTCCCGATCGAGCGCGATCACCGGGCCGTGCGCCGCCAGCTGGTCGAGGTAGGCCGGGGTCTCGGCCTGGCAGGGACCGAGGATGAGCCCGTCCACGCGCCGGCGCCGGAACAGGTCGACCAGGGTTTTCTCGCGCTGGTCGTCGTTGTGCGTGCTGGCCACCAGCAGCGCATAGCCGGCCGCCAGCAGGCGCGATTCGACGGCGGTGATGATTCGCGCGTACAGGGGGTTGGCAAGGTCCGACACCAGCAGACCAACCACGCCTGTCGAGCGGGTGCGCATGCTTTGCGCCACCGAATCCGGCGTGTAGCCGAGCTCGCGTGCAGCCTTGGTGACCGCTGCAATGGCCTGTTCGCTGACGCGCCCGCTGCGGTTCAGGGCCCGCGAGGCCGTTCCGATCGCCACGCCAGCGGCCTTGGCCACTTCGCGGATGGTGATCTTGGCCTTCATGCCGGCACCTTCGCCTGCGCAAGCGGTGCAGGGAAACGCTCGGCGCCAGGCTCAAGTGGCACGGCGGCGCTGTTCAGGAACAACGCGGCCATGTGATAGAAGCTCGACGCGAAGATCAGCTCGATCACCTGCGCTTGCGGCCAGCCCGCGCAAAGGGACTGCCAGGTCTGATCGGACACCGTGCAGTGGTGGTGCAGCTCATCCACCATGCGCACGATCAGGCGCTCCTTGTCGGTCCACAGGCCCGGCGACAGCGCATGCCAGTCGGCACTGTCGGTGAGCTCGTGCACCTGCGCGGCGTCCAGGCCGCACTTGTCCGCGTAGATGCTGATGTGCATGCCCCATTCGTACTCGGATCGGGTGAGCGCACCGGTGCGGATGATCGCAATCTCGCGGTCCCGTTCGGGCAGCGCGCACTGGAACAGCACCACATGCGCCATGGCCTGGAAGGCCGGGCCGAGCTTGCTGTGATTCGCGAGCGCCAGTCGAAGGTTCAGGGGCGACAGGCCCTTGAAGGCGGTGCTCTGCACGGCGGCAGCCACCTCGGGTTCGTAGGGGGGCGGCCGCAGCGGCAAGCGTGTGGAGGGTGCGAGAAAGGGCGATGCAGAACCGGTCATGGCCGCAGTTTGCGACGGGTGTGGAAACGTTTCTACAGTGATAACCCTGAATTCCAAAAACGAAGGAAATTACGAAGAAGAAAGAAGTGCCGAACGAATGAAAACGGTTCCACATCTTTCCACCACCTTAGGATCGACTTCAGCCGGATGGCTTTCGTCCCGGAAGCGGATATGGTTCGACGACGGGAATCCCTGCGACGCCGCGTGACGTCAGGGTGTTGTCATCGACAGCATCAAGAATCGCCCTGAGGAACTGGCGTGTGCCGACCGGCCGCTGTGGGTGCTGAATGGGATTCGCATGGAGAGCACGCAGGCGGAGCGCGCACCATCGGTTGCTGACGACCGTACCCGCGCGAAGGACTGAGTACCTCTTGTCTGCGCCCGATCGCTGCCCCTGACACTGGAAGGCGTATTGACATTGAGGTCCGGTTCAATCCTAAAGTCTGCTCCGAGCCGAGAGGTGTTCCCGCGAGGGAGCGCTCGACCCGCTCTCGCCGTCTGTGCCGCCGCCCAGCGCATCGCTGCCGACTTCACAGGGGGCGCAACTCAAGACCCGCTCAACCTGCAACTGCAAAGCAAGGAGTCAAGACCATGGCTTACGTGACGACCGAGGATGGCGTTCAGATCTTCTACAAGGACTGGGGGCCCAAGAGTGCGCAGCCTCTTGTCTTCCATCACGGCTGGCCCCTGAGTGCGGACGACTGGGACGCACAGCTGCTGTTTTTCCTGGCCCAGGGCTACCGCGTCGTCGCACACGACCGCCGCGGGCATGGTCGCTCGTCGCAGGTCAGCGATGGACACGACATGGACCACTACGCGGCGGATGCCTCCGCCGTGGTCGAGCATCTGGACCTGAAGAACGCCGTCCATATCGGTCACTCGACCGGCGGTGGCCAGGTGGCGCGCTATGTCGCCAGGCATGGCCAGCCGCAGGGCCGCGTCGCCAAGGCCGTCCTGATCAGTGCCGTCCCGCCGCTCATGGTGAAAACGGAGAGCAATCCGGGCGGCACCCCGGTCGAGGTGTTCGATGGTTTTCGCAAAGCGCTGGCCGACAACCGGGCGCAGTTCTTCATCGACGTGCCTTCGGGGCCGTTCTATGGCTACAACCGACCCGGAGCGAGTGTTTCCCAGGGCGTCATCCAGAACTGGTGGCGCCAGGGAATGATGGGCAGCGCCAAGGCCCATTACGAAGGCATCAAGGCGTTCTCGCAGACCGACCAGACCGAAGACTTGAAAGCCATCAAGGTGCCGACGCTGGTCATGGTGGGGGATGACGACCAGATCGTTCCCTATAAGGCGGGCGCATTGCGGCAGGCCGAACTGATCGAGAACAGCGAGCTCAAGGTCTATCCCGGCTTCTCGCACGGCATGTGCACCGTGAACGCGGAAGTCATCAACGCCGACTTGCTCGCATTCATTCGCGCGTGATCTGCGTCGCTGGGCAGGCTTGAGTAAATCTTGCCGGGTCTGACTGGATGGCAGTCCGATCCGGCGTTGCTGCAGTCCGGAGCGGCTGCGCTTCGCGGCGGGGGCCGACGCTATCGCCTTGGCTGAAGGTGCATGAAACGGAAAGCAGCGGGGATGGCTTGTTCTCGACGTTCACCCCTGCGCTCACAACTGGAGGACTGCTTCGGATCAGACCGTACAGTCGCTTCGGGCCCGAACCGGAAGTAGCGACTTCCACGAAGGAGGCGCCCGCAAGGCTGCTGGGCCGGCTTGTTCTGGTATTCGAGCGGGGAGTGGAACGACAGTTGCGGTCTATGGAGCGAACGCAAGTGCGCCAGCTCCAAGCACAAGATCGGCGCGGACTCACTTGCCCGCCGCCGCCCCGCCTTTCACCAGTGGCGAGTCTTGAAGGGCATCGACCAGAAAGTCGACCATCACCCGCACCTTCGCGCTGAGATGTCGACGGCTTGCATAGATTGCCAAGATGTCGACGGGCGGCATGTGATAACCAGGCATGACCTCGACCAGTCGACCGCCCCGCACATCCTCGCCAATCACGAAGCTCGGCTGCCAGAGGACGCCGGCACCCGCGAGCGCCGCGGCGCGGGCGGTTTCGCCATTGTTGGCGCGCAAGGCCCAGCGCACGCGCACGGACTCCAGTGTTCCGCCGGGGCCGGCAAACTGCCACTCGTCGGAGGTTGCACCGTATGTGTAGCCCAGGCACTGATGCCGCGAAAGGTCCGCCGGCATCTCGGGCATGCCGTGGGCCGTAAGGTAGTCGGGCGAGGCACAGACCAGGTTCTGCGAGCGGCCCAGGCGGCGCGCGATATGGTTGCCCGACGTGGTGCGCGAGATGCGGATGGCCAGGTCGTAGCCCTCTTCAACGATGTCGACCACGCGGTCGATGAGCGCGATGTCCAGCTCGACGTCGGGGTACTTCGCCATGAACTTCGGCCACAACGGCGCCAGCACGAGACTGCCAAAGCTCAGCGGCGCGTTGATGCGCAGGCGCCCCCGCGGCTGCAATGACGCAGTGGTCGCCAGGGCCTCGGTCTCCGCCACTTCTTCGAGGATTGATTTCGCCCGGTCAAATAGCGCTTCACCGCCTTCGGTGAGCGAAAGGCGGCGCGATGTACGGTTCATGAGCCGTGTGCGCAGGTGGGCTTCCAGCTCGTTGACGTAGCGCGTTACGTTGGCCGGCGAAGTGTCCAGCGCATCAGCTGCCTTCGAGAAACTGCCCCGCGCCACCACGGTGACAAACACCTCGTACGCACGCAATCGGTCCATGGGCTCACTTCCAATCATTCATAAAAGCTGAATGAGTAAACCACTTTTGGGCTCTTTCTGGGAGTGAAGCTGAATCATAAATTCACCTCACCCAGAAACCAAAAGAAAGGAAGTTCAACATGACCGAGATCGATTTCATCCCCGCCACCCCCTCTACTCCCACCCGCCGTGCCCTGCTTGGCGGCGCAGTCGCCGTCGGCGCCGCGCTGACCATGGGCCGCGCCGCACACGCGGCACCCGCCGTCGACGCGGTGGCGGGCTTCCGCTCGGGCCGCGCGGAGGTGAACGGCACCAGAATCAACTACCGCATCGGCGGCAGCGGGCCGGCCGTCGTGCTGCTGCACGGCTACGCCGAGACCGGGCACATGTGGAACCCGCTGATGCCGCTTTTGGCCAAGACGCACACCGTGGTCGTGCCCGATCTTCGGGGGGCCGGCGATTCCTCAAAGCCCGAGACAGGCTATGGCAAGAAGAACATGGCTGTCGACATTCACGAGCTTGCGCGCTCGCTCGGCATTCGCAGCGTCAGCATCGTCGGCCACGACATCGGCCTGATGGTGGCCTACGCATATGCCGCGCAGTTTCCTTCGGAGACCGACAAGGTGGTGCTCATGGACGCTTTCCTGCCCGGCATCGGCGCATGGCAAAACGTCTGGCTCCTGCGCGACCTGTGGCATTTCCATTTTCACGGTGCGACGCCGCTGGCGCTCGTGAAAGGACGCGAGCGCATCTATTTCGAGCACTTCTGGAACGACTTTGCGGCCGACCCCAAGCGCTCGGTGCCCGAAGCCGACCGCCAGTTCTACGCCAGGGCCTACGCGCAACCCGGTGGCATGCGTGCAGGGTTTGAATATTTCAAGGCTTTCGAGCAGGATGCGGCCGAGTTCGCCGAACTGGGCAAAACGCCACTGCCCATGCCGATGCTGGTGCTCTCCGGTGAAAAGGCCGGTGGAACCTTTCTGATCGAACAGGGAAAGATGGTAGCCACCGACGTGCAGGGCGCTATCGTCAAAGGCTCCGGTCACTGGTTGATGGAAGAAGCGCCAGAGCAGGTCATTCCGGCATTGGTTAAATTTCTGGGCTAGCGGAATCTGGCGCGACATCAATGCGACATGGGCGCGAGAAGGAACTTGCCACCCGCGGGTGACACGCACAGCCGAACTCAGCGAGCATGAACGTCAAGTCAACCCAGGAGAACCAAGATGGACCTGCAACTCGATGGAAAGCTCGCCCTGGTGAGCGGAAGCACCGCCGGCATCGGCTACGCAATTGCGCACACACTGGCCCAGGAGGGCGCAAACGTGATCGTGAACGGCAGATTGCGGGCGGCCGTCGACGAGGCGGTGGACCGCATCCGCTCGGAAACGCAAGGCACGGTGCTCGGTTATGCCGGGGACCTCAGCCGGGCCGACGCTGCCGAGGAAGCCGTGCGTCGCCATCCCGGCATCGGCATTCTCGTGAACAACCTGGGCATCTTCGAGGCCAAAACTTTCGAAGATATTCCCGATGAAGACTGGCTGCGCTTCTTCGATATCAACGTGCTGAGCGGCGTGCGTCTCGCACGCCTGGTGCTGCCGGAGATGAAGCGCGCGAACTGGGGCCGGATCATCTTCATCTCCAGCGAAAGCGCGGTGCAGATTCCGACCGAGATGATTCACTACGGCATGACGAAGACCGCGCAACTCGCGGTGTCGCGCGGTCTTGCGGAATCGCTCGCCGGCACGAACATCACAGTGAACAGCGTACTTCCTGGTCCAACGAAATCGCGCGGCGTCGGCGACTTCGTGGAAGGCATGGCGCGCTCGAGCGACAAGAGCTTCGAGCAGGTCGAGGCAGAGTTCTTCAACCACATCCGCCCGACCTCGCTAATCAAGCGCTTCGCTTCGCCGCAGGAGGTTGCCTCGCTCGTGGCCTACGTGGCAAGTCCACTCGCGTCGGCGACCACGGGTACGGCTCTTCGCGTCGACGGCGGCATCGTCAAGAGCGCCTTCTGACGAGGGCGCGATCGATAATCACGGTCGCTCGGCATGCCGGCCAGTGCTTTTGCAGCGCCTTGCTGCTACGAGGCGAGAGAGACCTGCTGTTCTTCAACATGCCGAGGTCTGCTGCCCTGCCTGTTTGGCGACTGGGTCAACCAGTCTCTTCGGGGATCGCATTCGAGTTCTTCTCGCCGGTTTCTGGCGCGGCCGCGAAGAACCGGCACTGGCCGCCTGCCATCTACAGTGCAGTCGAGCCCGGCGCGTCAGCCATGTGCTTGCCGAGGCCGTTTCAACGAGCCTGTTACAGGTAATCAGTGCGACTAATGCAGAAACCGCAGGCAGCCGATGCCACCGCGAGTCCTGCTACCCCAGCACAGTGCATGGGAAACGCGCGCGTTCGTGGCTCAATCCGCCTTGAAGCCAGTGGCCGCGACCACCTTGCCCCACTTCACCGTGTCGGCGTCGATGATGTGCGCGAACTCCCGGGCCGTGGTGCCGGTGACGCCGAAGCCTGCCTCCTCCAGCCTGGCCTTGCCCTCTGCCGACTGCACCGCCTTGCGGATGTCGGCCTCCAGCCGCGCCACGACCGCGGGTGGTGTGCGCGCCGGCGCGACGATGCCGAACCAGGAGTTGAACGCCAGTTGCGGGTAGCCTTGCTCGCGGAAGGTCGGCGCATCAGGCAGACTGGCGCTGCGCGCGTCACCGCTGGAGGCCAGTGCCAGCAGCTTGCCCGCCTTCACATTGGCCGCCGCCAGGCCCACGCTCGCGAAACTGCCCGCCACGTCGGCCCCGAACAAGCCGCCCAGCGCATCGCCGGTGGTCTTGTAGTGCACGGGTTCGGGCTTGAGGCCGACGGCATCGCCGAACAGGAAGGCACCGAAGTGGCCTGGGGTGCCGGCGCCGAACGTGCCCATGAAGAGGCTCTTCTGCGTTCGGCTCCACGCCACGAACTGCCTCACGTCGTGTACCGGCACCTTGGCGGGGTTCACCACCAGCATGAAGTTGGAAGTGACCACTTGGCTCACGGGCACGAAGTCCTTCTTCGGGTCGTAGGGGAGCTTGCTGTAGCTGCTGGACGCGATGGCCAGTTGGCCGGTCTCGCCGAGCATGAGCGTGTAGCCGTCGGGCTGCGCACGGGCCACTTCCGAGGCGGCGATGAGTCCCGCCGCACCCGGCTTGTTGTCGACGACGACGCCGAGATTGCTCCACCCTTCGGACAGCTTCTGGGCCAGCAGGCGCGCGACGATATCGGGACCGCTGCCGGCCGGGAAACCGACCACGAGGCGCACCGGCCGACTCGGGTAGGTCGGGCCCACCTGTGCGAGCGCTTGCGAGGCCCAGGGCATTCCCCCGAGTCCGATCAGCATGATGACGGCGATGAGGGCGTGGCGCCGTGCGCCCGCGGCCAAGGCGGTTGTCATGGAGGTCTCCTGTCGATGTTGAAATGGGGGCGCAGCGCGGAAGCCGTCGGGTCACTGCAGTGCGAAGAAGCGCATCACGACCTGCGCGGGATGGCGCACGCCAACGCCGACGAACAGGCGCTCGGTGATCCAGCGCAGCGAGGGACTGCGCGTCTCGAAGGAGGGCGCGCACCGGAAATAGACCTGCGCCGGATCGACGGGCTCGCCGCGCAGCAGCCGCGCCATCACGTCCGCCTGCGCGGTGCGCAGCGCGCGGTTGCGCACGTAGATGCGCTCGCCGGCCTCCGTTTCCAGGCCGTAGCGGGCATCGAGTTCGCAGACCGTGTCGCTGGCCAGGCGCTGGAAGTCGGCGCCGCCGGGCAGCACCCGTGCGCTCCAGCCCTCACCCTTGGCATGGCCGCCCGTGATCGGCACGACACGGCGCAGCCCCTTGGTGCCGTCGCCCAGCACGAGCGGTTCGCCCACGTCGACGCCGATGTCGGCGAACCGTGCCAGGTGGGGGGCGGCGAGTGAGTCGGTATCCGGAAGCAGGAAGGTCATGGCTTAGCGTAAGTCCGGTGGTCGCGCGGCGCTGTCATCCCGGAAGATGACAGGATTCCCCGTATTGCCCAATGCGCACCTGGATTCCCGAACTGCCCGCTCACGGCATCGAAGCCTCGCTGGCGCAATGCCTGCCGGTGGTTGTGCCGGCGCTTGGTGAGCCGACCTTCGGCCCTCGCCTGCTCGAGGCCATGGCGCAGGCGCTGCCAGTGGGGTCGTTTTCGGTCTACTGCACCGGTGCGCAGCCGGCCATCTTTCTGAGCGGCAGCCGGGGCATGCCGGACACCACGCGTGACTGTTGGCGGGCGTACCTGTCGGGGCCGATCCGCAGCGACCGCACCTTGCGCGAAACGAGCACGCCGCAACTGCGCGTGTGCCACATCACGGCGCGAGAGGTGCCGCCCGAACATCGTGCCAAGGTGTACGACGCGCACGGCGTGGTGGAGCGCGTGTCGGTGGTCGAGGAAGAAGCGGCCTGCGACGACGCGCTGTTCGCCGTCAATTTCTACCGGCACGTCCATCAGCGTGCGCTCAGCGACGCCCAACTGGCCGACTTCGGCGCCGTGGGGCGCCTGCTGATGGCGCTGACGCGCAAGCACATCGCCCTCGCGCGAGCGCCCGCTGCCGACGAACTGCGCGGCCGGTTGCTGGGCCTGTGCCCGGCGCTGACCGCCCAGGAGCTCCAGGTGTGCCTGCGGCTGCTGTGCGGCATGACGCAGGAGGGCATCGCCGCGGACATGGGTCTGGCGTTGCCCACGGTCAAGACCTACCGCAACCGTGCATTCGGCCGGCTCGGCATCCACTTTCGCAGCGAGTTGTTCGCGCTGATGTTGCCCGAACGCGCCCCGCAGAATTGACGCCCCCAGGGGCGTTGGCGCGTCGGCCCGGCCATTGCGCTGGCGTTCAAGAATCAGAAGTTGTCTGACATGCCTGCGTCGGCGCGGTGCGGTAGATTTTTGTCTCCGCGGCACCACCGCGGACTTGCTGTAAACCTTAGCCCGGTCGCGTGCGGCCGGGCTTTTTTTCGTGTCGGCCCGCGTCTCGCGCGGATGTAGAAAACCGCCTCTTGAAAAACGTTTCGGAGGCTCCTATGTTCGCTTGCGTCGGAAATTGGTCAACCGAAAAGGAGGTATTCAATGGCCATGAACTTGCTCAAGCAAATTGCCGGCTCTCGCTTGCCTGTGTCGTTCTATCGCACCGCGGACATCGATCAGGTGCGGGTGCTTCGGGCCGCCGGGCTCGTCGTTGCCCTGATCCCCGCGCCCTCGAACTCGCTCACGCTGTCTGGCTCCCCTTCGGCCGCCCAGGTGCTGGCCATCACGCAGAAGGGGCGCGAGGAGTTGGCGAAATTCTCGTACCCGCAGTCGCGCACCGCGCGCTGGCGACAGCGACCCTCCAGGATCTTTGCACGGCACCGCGCGGACAGCGATGGCGCTGCGCGGCCGACGGGCACGCACGGCCTGCCCCAGTGAGGGGCGGCTCGATTCTGTTCAGGTTCAATTGATTTGACAGGAGGTTTCCCATGTACCGATCTTTCTTCCCGCGCGACATGCTGGCCGAGATGGATCGCCTGCAACGGGACATGCAGCAGGCGTTCGATCTGTCACCCACCATTCGCGGTTACGGCAGCAACGGATTTCCCGCGTTGAACGTGGGCGCCACACCGCAGGCGCTGGAGATCTTCGCGTTCGCCCCCGGCGTCGACCCGGCCACGCTGGAGATCAACCTCGAGCGTGGTCTCATGACCATCGCGGGTGAGCGCAAGAGCCTGCTTCCCGATGCACAGGCCAAGGCGGCCGTGCACATCAACGAGCGCTTCGAGGGGCCGTTTCGCCGCGTCCTCACGCTGCCGGACGATGCCGATCCAGAGGCCGTCGAGGCCCGGCTGCGCGACGGCGTACTGCGCATCACGGTCCGCCGCCGGGCCTCGGCACAGCCGCGGCGCATCGCTGTTCTGTGAAACAAGGAGATGAACATCATGAGCAATGACGTACAGACCGCATCGCCCAGCGCGCCGGAACCCATGGATCGTGGGCAGGCGCCACGCTATCAGGGCGCGGCCCTCACACCGCCTGTCGACGTGGTGGAAGACGCCGGGGGCATCACGCTCTACGCCGATCTGCCCGGCGTGTCGCGCGACAAGCTGAATCTTCATGTCGAAGCGGAAACTTTGACCATCGAGGCGGAGTTGGGCCTGAGCGTGCCGGATGACCTGAAGATCAGCCACACCGAAGTCGGCCTGGGCCGGTTTCGCCGCGTCTTCACGCTCAGCAAGGAGCTGGACACCGAGAAGGTGTCCGCCGAGCTGGCGCAGGGCGTGTTGAAACTGCGTATCCCCAAGGCCGAGCATGCCAAGCCGCGGCGAATCAATGTCGAGGTCGGATGAGTCGTAAGGCGAGGGCGCCCGCGGGCGCCCTCAAGAGAGCGTCAACCCGCGTGGGCGGCAAATGTGCAGCGCTTGCGCTCGCCGGCCGCCCGCGAAGGAGCGTCAGTCCAGACGGGCGCCGTTCAGCTCCATCGTGATTGCTGACCGCCCCCGACCCGACAGCGGGCATGGTGGCGCGAGCCTGCTCGCTGACCCGGTTACCTTTCTGGCCGTGCGCTTAGTCTTCAGTGAACTGAAGAAGCTCTCCATGGCCGAGCTGCCCCAGACGTCGCCCGCACGGCTCATACTGCAGGAAATACTTGGTTCCTTGAGCAGCTCCTGGAAGTGCTCGCTGGTAACAGCGGACGGTCGGCGCCGACCGCCAATCAAAGGAATCCAGTTGTTCAATTAAGCAGCGCTGCGCGCCGGCCGTAGCTCACCCGCGCATCACCCCGGACTCGGCCGTGCATCGCCGGGCGCGGCAGCGCTCCGCGCGGACCCCGTGATCGCCCACACGTCGACCTTGGATTTTGCGAGGCGTCTCAGCCGGTCGCGGACTTCCTTGGTGCGGCGGCCCTGGGTGCCGACGGCGAGCCGGGCCTTGAACTCGTCGTCGGCGAACAAGTCCGCGTGGCCGAAGATCTGGTCGCCGGCGCGGTCGACCTGGATCGCGATATTGAAGCCCCGGTAGGGGATGCGGCTGGACGTCTTCGAACGCATGGCGGCCTCCCTACATCAGGCGGGTGCGGATTGCGTGGGGCAGCTTCGCGCGCCACCGCGACGCGGCACCGCGCCACGGGCCCTGTGCGGCCACGGGGTAGTGGATGCGTTCGAGTTCGGCGCGGCCTTTTTCGGTGATGGCGAGCACCTGGGCGGCGTCGGGGCTGCCCGAGAGGGTGAGGGGATCCGACGGCGCGGGCGTCAGCGCGATCACGAGGCCGGCGGCCCGCAGCAGCTTGATCTGGTCGATCTCCGCCCGGGTCCGGAAGGTCGCCGGCAAGGGGGAGCCGGCAAGTTGTTTGAGCATGTCCATGGCCATGGCTTTGTCCTCCATTTCTCTACGACCAACTTGGAACGGGAGAAAAATAGGACGTCCCAGCAGCGTCTTCAAGGGGCGGTTGCGGAGCGCAAGGCAACAGAATGTATCGGAGCTTTCGAGCACAGGCGAGAGAAGAGCTCCGAGCTGCTCGCCAGCGTGGGCCGGGTCGTGAGCGCGCTTTTGCATGGAGGCAAGCTCCGAGATTCAGAAGTCGCTGCACAGCAGACCTAGGAGTCGGCGCGTCGTCTCAAGAAGTCGAACACCGTCTGATTGAACTCCAGCGGCTTCTCGAAGTACGCAGAATGCGCGGCCTCCTCGACGACAACGACCTCGCTTCCTGGCAGGCGCTGGCCGAGTTCGCGCATGACCGCCGGCGGAACAATCGGGTCTTCGGCGCCAACGAGAAACATCGTCGGGCAAGCCAGCTGGTCGATCTCAGCGACGGCAAGCAGGTTCTCGGGCTGGTTCAGACGCAGTACGGCCTCGCGCCAGGCTTCGGGCTCAATACTGTGAGCGCTCGGGTTGAAGTGGTTGATCTGCGCGTAAAGCGCTGCAAGCGCGGGCTGCGCCTTCAAGAACCAGGCGCCCAGCGAGCGCTGCTCGATGCTTACCGCGGAAACTGTCTTAAAGCGCCGCTCGATGCTGTCGACCAGCGTCGGGTGGTCGATGGCCAGCGACGTGTCGCAAGCGACGAACGCGGCGACGCGCTCGGGATGGCGCAGCGCGAGCCGCAGCCCGATCATCCCGCCAAGCGATTGGCCGACGACCGTCGCACGCTCGATGCCTTCGCGCGCCAGTACCGCCAAGGCATCGCCGACAAAGAGCTCCAGCGAGAACTCCTCCGGCGGCGCCACCGAACGACCGAAGCAGCGGATGTCCATCGTGAGACAGGTGTACTGCGGCGTGAAGGCCGGCAATTGCTGCCACCAGGTGGCGGCGTTCGATCCGGCTCCGTGCAGGAACAGGATCGCCGGGCCGGCGCCGTGGCGCTCGTAGTAGATGTCGCGTTTGTTCGATGTGACAAAAGGCATGAGGGATGGGCTTGGGTTTCAGTTGGCCTTGAGTTGCAGGCTGCGTGTGAGTGCACCCCAGCGCTCGGTATCGCTCTTGACGACGCGCGTGAACTCGTCGGGCGTCATCGTCATCGGCGTGATGCCTTCGGCGTCGAGCTTCTTTTGCAGCTCCGGCCTCGTCATCGCTTCGCGCACTGCTTCGTTGACCTTGCGCACGACTTCGGGCCGCGTCTTCCTCGGTGCCGACAGGCCCACCCAGGAGATCACCGTCAGCTGCTTGTAGCCCAGCTCCTCGAAAGTCGGAACCTGAGGGAGCTCGGGGCTGCGCTTCGGGCTGGACACCGCCAGCACCCTGAGCTTGCCGCTCTGGATGTACTGCATCGACCCGCTCGGCGGAATCACGGTGACAGCGACCTGGCCTCCCAGCACATCCATCAGCGCCGGCGCGCCGCCCTTGTAGGGGATGTGCACGAACGAGGTTTGTGTCGCCTTCTGCAGCAGTTCCATCAACAGATGGCCGGTGCTGCCGGCGCCCGAGCTCGCGTAGTTGATCGCGCCCGGCTCGCGTCTGGCGCGGGCGATCAGATCGGCGAAGGACTCGATGCCGGACTGGCTGTTGACCACCAGCCATTGCGCGCCGCCGCCGATCATTGCGACGTGGGTGAAGTCATTGACGATGTTGAAGGGCACGTTGTCGTACATGCCTTGGGCGATCGTGTTCACCATGCCCGTCATCGTGAGCGTGTAGCCGTCGGGTGGGGCCGCGGCGCCCGCCTGGGCGCCGATGATGTTGCCGGCACCAGGCTTGTTGTCGATCACCACCGGTTGTTTGAGCAACGACGCCAACTCCTGCGCAAGCGGTCGCATGGTGCGGTCGTAGGCGCCGCCGGGCGGGGTCGGCACGATCACTCGGATCGGCTTGGATGGCCAGACCTCGTCCTGCGCATGGGCCGAAAAGGCGCCGAGCAGGCAACAGACAACCGCGAGCAGCGGCCATTTTTTTTTCACGTTTTGTCTCCTGTCGCGTGGCTTGCTGCCCGCCGTTTGTGGAGTTGCCATCATTCCTGAGCAAGCCATCGGCGACAAATTAAAAATGACGCTCTTCCATTAGACTTTCCGATATCTTGAGCCATGACGCGTCCGTCCTCTTCAACCGCCTGCTCGCGCGCGGCAAGTTTCGGCATGTGCAGATCCTCTTGAAAGTGGCAGAGCTGGGCAGCCTCCAGCGGGCGGCGGACTCGATCGGCATGACGCAGTCGTCGGTGACCCAGGGCCTCGCGTACCTGGAACGGCTGCTGGAAGTTCAGCTCTTCGAGCGGCATGCGCGCGGCGCGCGACCCACGCAGGCGTGCGAAGACCTCTTGCCCGTTGCGCGTCGCATGCTGATCGGCGTCGCCGACGGCGCCGAGGTCGTCACCGCGCGACGGCAACGCATCGGCGGCGCCATCCGCCTCGTCGCCTCGGTCGGCGCGATGAACGGGCTCCTGCTCAACGTGCTGCCTCGCTTCGCGCAACGGCATCCGGATGTCACCGTTCACCTCTCGGAAGCCGAAGGGGACGATCAACTGCTGGCCATCGCACGTGGCGAGGCAGATCTCGTGGCATGCCGACGGCCTCCCGTGATCCCGGAAGGCTGGCAGTTCATGCCGGTGCGCGAAGATCGTTTCGCGGTCTTGGCGCGCGCAGACCATCCGCTGGCGCGCAAGCGTTCCCTGGGCTGGCCGCAACTCGCCGACGAGACCTGGCTACTCGCCCCCACGGGTTCGGCCGCCCGTGAGCGATTCGACGAATTGACCGCGAATCTGCCTCACCCGATCCGCACCTATCCGGTCGTCACTCGTTCAACGGCCATGTTGTGGTGGCTCTCGCAGCAAGAAAACCTACTGTCGTTCCTGCCGCTTAGCTTCGTGCGGCCTCTCCTCGATGCCGGTTTGCTGCGCGAGTTGAAGCTACGGCCGCTTTACATGCTCGAGCCACTCGGCTTGATGTTCCCGATCGCAGGACCGTTCGGGGCGTGGCGGCAACTGGTCGACTTTATGAACCCTGAAGTACCGCATTGACAGAGTTTGCGGTGGGCTCGCGGCGCTGCTGTCGATCTGCACCATGGCGCGTGGGGCCAGCCTCGGGTGCCTTGCAGGCAGCGTCCCCTCAGTGCGCGATATCGTGACGTCCTTGGTGTAGCCCGGCAATGAACAGAGGGGATTTGCTTGCAAGCCATGCTGCCTTCGACTGAACCCATGAGTAACTGCTCCGTCTCGCGTCGCTGCCGCGCGCCCCGATGTCCAAGGTTGGCGGCCGTGTCGATCGCGGAAGGGATGATGCCTTCGAGAAGGCCCGGGGGAGCATCAGCACCTTCGACGTTTGCGCCATCCACAACGATGCCGTTCACCCGCTGAGCATCCGCGTCGCGCCCTTGACCAGGGCGTTGTGCAACTCCTGCGTCACGCGCGACGCAGTCAGTACCACCAGCGGCACCATGATCCGCTCCCGCAGCGGCCTGGGCTGTACGCCCGCGTAGCGATGCAACGCAAAGGGCGCAGGCAGGCAGGTGCAGCCACGGCCGGCGCCGATCTGGGCGAAGACATGCAACGGATCGGGTGCTGGCGCCTCGGCCTTCGGCCGAAAGCCATGCGCCGTGTACTCGCGCGTGAACTCGTCGTACATGCGTGTGTTCACGCTGCGACTGAAGCGGAAGAATGGCGGCAGGGACTGCAGGTCCCGCACTGCAATGCGCCGCTGGCGCGCGAGATCCGACGTCGCAGGAACGAAGGCCATGAGGGGGACCTCATCGACCAGGTTGCCACGCAGGCGGTACATCGAAGCCGGCCAGAGCACGATGGCGGCATCCAGCTCGTTGCGCCGAAGGGCCGAGGCTGCGGCAATCGTCGTTGTCGTTTGTACGTCGATCCCGCTCGCATGCCCCGATTCCACCAAGCTCCGTTCCATTGCGGATAGTCGGTTCAAGTGAACCCAGTTCAGAACGCCCAGGCGAAGACGCGGCAGCTTGTTCGCGGACTGGGCCACATGCTCGAGCGTCGCGTCGAAACTGTGCATCAGCTCCGCGAAGCTGTGCATGGCCAGCTCTCCGGCGCTGGTCAGCCGCACGCCGTGCGTATTGCGCTCGAGCAGTTGCAGACCCAGTTCAGCCTCCAGCTCTGCGATCTGCCGCGACAGGGGCGGCTGCGTGATGGCCAGCCGCTCGGCGGCGCGCCTGAAGTTGCGCTCCTCGGCAACGGCGAGGAAGTAGCGGATCTGGCGAACGGTGACTGGTCTGGTCATCCAAAAAAGGTATCACAAAAAACGCAATTCCCAGTGCGGCCAGCGCTGCCTACAGTCGCGGCCGCAACAAACCGTTGCTGGCCGCGTCGCCTGGGAATGGGCGCCGGCATTGCCTTTTTTGCACCTGACGATGACAACCAAGAAAAGCCCTCTTCCTTCGATATCCGCCTCCCTCTCTTCCCTGGCTCCTTCCCGTGGTCGCCGGAATTTCCTCGGTCGCGCATCCACGGCCGCGCTGTGGCTCGGTGCTCCTTCGCTGCTTGTCGCTTGCGGCGGAGGGGGAGGGGGAGGGGGAGGGGGTGGGGGCAGCGGCCCGCTCGCGGTAGGCGGTGGAGAAGGCCCTCGGACGGACGGGGGGCTCGCGCCCGCAAGCCGCTTTGCCAGCATCCGGGCCGTGGAAGCTGCATGCTTGGATCTCGAATCGCGCAAACTCGAGCCGATCGCCTACCTGACCGAATTGACGGGGATCATGGCGAAGGATCCGAACTATGTGGAGACAGGCTTTGACGAACGCTCACTGACGGCCTGGGGCACCTTCGCCGATGGCCGCGTGCACATGGTGTCGCACAACTTCAAGCCCACCGGCACTTCGACGCCGACCGCCGCGATCGCCGATACGGGCCAAGCACAAAAGGCGGCGGGGTTGGCTGCCGCCAAGCCGCCGGAACTGCCCGGCGAGCGCAAGGCACGTCTGATGCATTCCTTCTTTACGCCTTTCGACGGCCAGGCAGCTATCGCAGAAATGTCCGGCTGGCTCAGCGCGCATGACTACGCGCTGCAACCAGGCGTCGAGGGTGACGCGCACATTACGACCCTGCGCCAAATCAAAGGGGACGGCTTCTTCTACATCAACACCCATGGCGGCGTGAAGCACACGCGCCATCAGGATACGGGCTCACCGCAGATGTACTCCATCCAGTCGTCCACGCTGATCGACCCCGCCCTGGAGGCACAGCCCGATTTCCAGGCCGATCTCGCCGCCTTCCGGCTGACCTACTTCACGGCCTACAACGGCCTCGCCACCGTGGACAGCAAGGGCGAGGAGATCATGCTCAAGGACACGCGCTACGGCATCACCGCGGCCTTCGTCGACACCTATTGGGAGTTCGCGCAGGACAGCGTCGTCGTCATCAACGCCTGCAACAGCGCCAACAGCGCCGACAACGACCGGGTGATCGACTTTCTCGTCGCCTGCCACCGTAAGAACGCGGGCCTCTACCTGGGCTGGACGGAGATCTGCTCGCCGCCGGCCGCCTTTGACATACCGAAGTACTGTGTTGACCGGATGCTGGGCGCCAACCTCTTCAAGCCGCACACGCCGAAGCAACGCGCCTTCACGGGCGAAGAAGTGATCGCCCATATGCAGCGCAAGAATCTCAACCACGACACCGGCAACGGCACCAAGACCGGCGCCTACTTCATCGCCAAGCCCAATCCGCGCAGCGCGGTGAGTCACATTCTCTCGCCGTCGATTCACCATGTCGAGGTCGATGAACTGAACGACCAGCTCAACCTCATCGGCGCTTTCGGTCGCAGGCAGGGCAAGGTCTTCGTCGACGGATCGGAGCGCCAGGTGGTGCGCTGGGAGCATGAGCTCGTCGTCTGCGACCTGCCGCGCGTGGGCGCGGGCTCGCGCGGACCGGTGTGGGTGGAGCTGGGTGCGGATCGCAGCAACCGGCGCACCGTCAGCCAGTGGAACATCCGCATCGACACGCACTGGTTCAAGCAAAACTACCCGGGCCTCGCCGTCGACGGGCCGATACGCACGCGCTGGCGAGCCGACGTAGGGCCGGTGCGCGACACCTGTGGCGAGGAGGTGAAGCGGTCCGTGCGCTATGCGATCGGCACCTATGACTCCACCATGGAGCTGGCGGCAGGCGGCGCCTTCCACGTGCCGCCGGACTGCACGATCACCTGGAGCGGACAAGCCAGCTTCGCCTCGCAGGTGAAGCTGATGCGAGAGCCCAGCGCCGGCGACCGTGTGATCTTCACCTACCTGCGGATCGACCCCGAATCGAAGCTTGGCGCCATGGGCCTGGCGATGGGCGCGAGCACCGGGCCGTTCGTGGAGCACGGTTGCCGCTCCACCGATACCTTCGCTTCGGCGCTGGGCCTCTTGGATGGTCCGCAGGATTTCGAGGTCACGGGCGCAGCCGCGACGATCCCTCTGCCCGCCAAGAACATTGTGCTCGGCAACGATCTTTCCATCCTCGGCGACGGCCACCTGGACGACAGCCTGCGGCTGCAATGGAGCACCGCGCCGATCGAGTCGCCGCCTGCGGATGCCGAACTGATCTGAGTCTCAGCGACACCCAAACGCTACCAATCCGCATTTCGAAGTGAGCGACACAGGCATAGGAATTGACCTGAGCCAGCAGGTCGATATTTTCGGGCAATTCCAACAGGTCCAGGCTGCCAGCGGCAGTGCAGGCTTGGGATTGTTCATCGCTCAGCGCATTGTCTCGGCCATGGGCGGATCTCTGAACGTCGCAAGCGTCATCGGGCAAGGCACTACGTTTTCTTTCACGCTTTTCATGCCGATCGTCAATGCTTCCGATTCAGCCTGGTCCGCCGCTACACCGCAGGAGGTAGAAGCTGGCGTGACCTTACCGAGGCATCTCTTACCTCGGAATGCCATACTGGACAACCAAGCCTTGGAAGAGCTCGCCAGCTTGGCGCTTGATGGTCGGCTCACCGATGTTGAGTGCTGGATCGAACGCCACTCCGATGAAGTCGAAAATGCTCCGTTCGTTGCTCTGTTGAGTGACCTGTTAGAGCGGCTCGACTTCCCCGGGATACATGCGCTGTGCGTTGCACAGCAAGAATATTCGAGCCCCCTGCGCGACATACGCGACCAGGGTCCGCGTCAGTGATTCGGATGCAGACAGCGAGGCTAGCCCAAAACCTTCGACGGGGAATATCTGGTGGAAACGCTTGATGGTTTTCGGGTTTATTAGCAAGAGCGAGGCACCAAGACCGCCGTTCGAAACTTCACATCGCTGCGCGATGCTGCACAGGCATTTTTCCGCTGACGCCGGATGACCGCTTTCGCGAGCCTCGAACTTCTGCAAAGGGCCCATAGCCGACCTTGCCAGGGCTCCGAAGCTGACCTTGCAACTCGCGCCTGCAAGACGCGATGCAAGGCATCCTTAATGCACGCATCCTGCAGGATGGCTTCTTGCAAATAGCGGTGGTGCAGCGATACTTGCCACCTTGATATTTGGAGTTCATATGCTTCCCGACACGCCTTTGCTCCTGGCTTTTGTTGGTGCCAGCCTGGTGTTGGCTATCACCCCCGGACCCGCCGTCGTCTACATCGTGGCCCGTACTTTGGCGCAGGGTCGCGCATGCGGTCTTTCATCCGTACTGGGCGTCGCGCTTGGCAATCTCTCCAATGCGTTGGGAGCTGCGCTCGGGCTGGCCGCCTTGTTCGCCGTGTCATCGGCTGCTTTCTCCGCGGTGAAATGGGCCGGCGCAGCCTACCTCGTGTATCTCGGTATCCGAATGTGGAAGACGGCGCCGCCAGTCGCCGACGCAACGCCGCAGGCGCTGGCGCAGCCCTTGCGACGCGTCTTTCGAGATGGCTTCATGGTCGCGCTGCTGAATCCAAAGACCACCTTGTTCTTCGCCGCCTTCCTGCCGCAGTTCATGGACGCTCACGGCAACCCGCTGATGCAGACCGTTGCGCTCGGTGGTGTTTTCGTTGGTATCGCTTGCTGCACCGACGTCATCTACGTGCTAACGGCAAGTCTCGTCGCACCGCGCCTGAGACGAGCTGCTTGGGGCGGCCGCTGGGGTAACCGGCTCGCGGGAACATCATTTATCGGGTTGGGCGTGCTCACGGCCATGGGCACGCGCCCAACACGCTGACGCGCGCTCATCCGCGCCGAACGGCGGCTTATGGCCGACTGTAGCCGGTCGCGCCGCCGTCGTGAACGGGCCCGGAGCGGCCAAATCGCTGAGCGATTTCAAGGTCGTACAGCGGTCGCTCAACGTTTGAGCTAACCGGACCGTTGCGGCGTGTGGCTAAAGGCCCAGAATGAAATGGCGGGACTTTGGCCGCACGCCGCAATGGGTCCGGTTGAGCGAATGGTTAGGCCGCAATCACGCAGTTTCAGTACGGCTAGACCTCATTGCTTACTTCGATCAGGTTCTCGTCGGGATCATAGAAGTAGACGGAAACCAATGCGCGTTGCGCGCCAGTAGCTAGGACTGGCCCTTGCACGACCGGAACGCCTTCGTTTTGTAGGTGCACAAGTACCTGTTCTATAGGTGTTACGGTCAAGAAGCATAGATCCGCAGAACCTGGAGTAGCGTGCTTCACATTCGGATCGACAACAGTCCCCAACTCGTGCAGGTTGATCTTTTGTTGTCCAAAGTGCACTGAGAATCGCCCGGCCTTGAACTCTCTGGCTTCAAAGCCTAGGACACGCTGATAGAAGTCAAGTGTCCTTGGGATGCTTGCAACCGTTAATACCAAATGATCTAGCGCTTCAATCTTCATGGGGGGGGCGGGCTTTCGGGTGACGAGCCACAGGTAGTCGGTTTTGCGGCCTAACGCAAAGGTGAGCGGATGCCGTAGGCGGTCCGCTCGACTGAATGGTTAGGTTGAGCGCCAATAAGAAGAAGCGTACCTAATTTTCGTTCGAGGAAACGAACTATGGAGTTACGCATATGGTTGAAGAAGTCCGTCGTGGATGAGAAAACTATCAAAATTCCGAAGACTCCCACCATGACACGCACCGGTTGTCGATCGGATCGACTACGAAATAGCGACGCTAGAAAGCTTGGCAGATATACCAAGATGGCGGCAACGGTAGCGACTTGAACGGCAAACACGACATTGGCCAACAGGCTCAGGTTGAATTCCAAGTCCTCATGTACGCGATCCGCAAGACAGGTCATCAGATAAACAACGCTGAAGATACCTTCGGCCAATTTCAAGTTGCGGTATGAGTCTTTCATGCGGATTTCTTCTCTGATAAGACTACTTCTGGGGCGGGTCCTGCTGCTATCGCCAATGACTGGTCTTGGCCGATAGTAGCCATTCGCGCGAGGCCGAGGGATGTCGGGTGTCGCTGCGTACCTGCCACTCGCAGGGACGAGCTGCCGGCCTGGGTGCAGCATGTTCCTACCGTTTGCGGTGCGTTCTCAGCCGCCGATAAGGGAGCATTGACGTGCCTTTGGTTATCGTCGGTTAGGTCTGCGGCGTTCGGCTTCGGGCTCCGGTGCTGGCAGTCCACTGCTCGAGAGAGTCAATGTGCGAATGAGCACTAGCATGGCGACGCGGCGTTGATATCTACGAGCAGATGGGTGCACCCGGGCGAATTGAAGATCTCGTTACAGCAGACAAACGTAAGAGGTTTGATCGCGATGTGACGTGTGAACTAGTTTTCCGATCCGCGCCTGATGTGTGCATGCCGATTTTACGAGCGCAGGTCTTTCCGATTCCTCTCTGGCGATCAATCTCAGGACGAACGACTGGAACGCGCGCTCCAGACGTTCGGGCGCGCGACTTGATTCTCAAAACCCGCCGGGACGGGCATGCTGGAAGGCCCGTTGCTGCGATGCAGAAGGTTTCGGCTACGGAAACGTGGCGTGTCTTGATCGCATGACTGCCGAAGTCGAATTTGGCGCAAGACTTGATCTGCAGGTTCTCGAGACGAGACCCGCAAGCGTTTTGCTCCAACCTTTTTCTTTGGAACCTCCATGAATCTCACGACAGCCATGAAGATCGTATCGGCCCCTGTTCTGACCCTCCTGGTCGCGGCCGGCGCCCACGCAGAGGCGTACGACGGTGTGCACAAGGCCTTCTCCAGCAAGACGCGCGATGAGGTGAATGCCGAGGCCGTGCGCACCGCCAAAGCGCCCGACCAGAACGTGGTTCGCGGTTCTCGCGGTCCCGAGACCATGGCTGTTTCGACGGCGCGTTCTCTCGTTGAAGCCGAGGCCGTTCACTACAACCTGCGGCCCGACCAGAATGTCGGCTCCGGCTCTCGTGTGAACAGCAAAGTTATTTCGACGATGCCGCACCCGGCCGATCTGCGCGCCAAGGCCAATTGAGCAACGACTGCTTCACGCTCCGCGTGCGGTAAGAAAAAAACGGTTGGCAGGAGAGCCCGGAGTTGCGGGTGCCCATCACGCACATGCCAGCCAAGGGTGGACACCTGATGACAACTTCCCTCACTGCTGACGCCGCCAGAGCCTTGGAGCCAGCCCCTTTGCCCGCCAAGGTCAACTCGGGCGTCGCCAACCCCTTGCTGTACGCGCCGCTGCTGCCGCTGTTGATTCGCCTCGCGGTGCCCACGGTCGCCGTGATGCTCATGCAGACGGTGCTGAGCGTGGCAGAAACCTACTTCGTGAGCGGGCTGGGTGTCGACGCTATCGCAGCGGCCTCGTTAGTCGTGCCCGTCATGTTGCTTATGACCATGGTCTCCAACGGCGGTGTCGGAGGCGGGGTTTCTTCGGCGGTCGCGCGGGCGCTCGGCGGCGGGCGGCAAGACGAAGCCGAAAGTCTCGTGTGGCACAGCGTCGTGATCGCGATCATCGCAGGCGGACTGTTCGCGTTGGCTGTGATCGCCGCGGGTCCGATGCTCTACCGTGAACTGGGTGGAACAGGCGCGTCCTTGCAGCAGGCGATTCGATACTCGGACATTCTCTTTGGCGGCGCGGTGCTGTTCTGGATTCCGACGTTGCTGCAGTCAGCCTTGCGAGGTGCGGGCAACGTCAGAACTCCAGCACTGATCATGCTCGGCGGCGTTGGCGCCGGGCTCATTATTTCTCCCGTCCTGATCCTGGGTTGGCTGGGGTTTCCGCGGATGGGCGTCGCCGGTGCGGGCGTGGCGCAGGTGCTGTGCAGTGCAGGCTCGCTCGTGGCGATCGTTGCCTCCATGCGATCCGCGGGCTCGAGGCTTCGACTTCGTCGGCACCCGCTACGGCGTGATCACTTCGGTGCCATCCTTGGCGTTGGCTTGCTGTCGACCCTCAACGCGGCGATGACGACGCTTTCAATTGCCGCGATCACAGCGGCTGCAGGCGCCTTCAACGTGTCGACGATCGCGGGCTACGGTATCGCGTCTCGACTGGAAATGTTGCTGGTTCCCGTGATGTTCGGCTTCGGCACCGCCGCCGTCGCCGTGGTTGGAACCTGCATTGGCGCCGGCGATGTGGTGCGTGCGCGGCGCGCTGCGCTGGTGAACGCATTGTTCGTTGCTGGGTTGCTCGAAGTGCTGGGCCTCGGCGTGGCATTCTTTCCTGGACTGTGGATGTCTCACTTCGCGAGCGACCCCGACGTATTGGCCGTCGGGGGGCAGTACCTGAGGGTGATGGGCCCGGTGTTCGGCTTCATTGCCGTCGCGTTGTCACTGTATTTCGCGGGGCAGGGCGCGCGGCGCGTCGGCTGGCCGCTCGCGGCCGGTGTCTTGCGCTTCGTGTGCGCGCTGTCCGCAGCGGCGCTGGTGTTCGCGGGGAGGCTCAGCCTCGAGTCTGCCTTCCTGCTGGTGGCTGGGGGCGCCATCGTCGGCGCCGCAGTGACGGTGTGGGGCTTCGCCCGGGGAGATTGGGGAAGACGCTAGAGTCACACGCTTCGTGCTGCGGCACAGGAGGTTTGTAGCTGTACATCTGTGCGATGTCGCTGCGTCTCTCTGTCCTTCGGCGTGGAGGTCGGAAGAACCGGTGTTTTCGAGCGCAACGGGTGAGTCGGTCGGATCGCCCGGGTTGCCGGGACGTATTCAGTGTCTCAATGCGGACGGATTGCCACCGCTTCGAGGGGTTCAGCCTGCCAGCCGCCACCCAGCGCCTTGAACGCACTGACCGCCGCGCGCGCCGACTCCGTTTGCGCTTGCGCTCTTGCATCGGCCACGCGCAGCAGGCTCTCGTCCGCCTGCAACACTTCGATCAGGCTGATGACGCCTCGCTGATAGGCCGCGAACGATGCCCCTCGCGCGCGACCGAGCGATGCCTCGCCCTGCGCGAGCAAGGCGGCTTGTTCTTCACGCTTGACCAGGGCGGAGAAGGCGTTCTCCACGTCTTCGGTCGCACGCAGTGCAGCGAGCCGGTAGGCTGCGAGCAACTCCGCGTCCTGCCCCTTGGCGAGTGCAATCTGCGCGTCGATGCGCCCGAAGTCGAACAGCCGCCAGCGCAGGCCGAGCAGGGCCGCAGCCTGGCTGGCGCCGCCGGTGAACAGATTGCCGCTGGCCACGGACGTGGCGCTGCCGATCGTTCCCCCCAGTGAGAGTTTCGGGTAGTACTCGGCCATGGCCACGCCAATGCGCGCGTTCGATGCCGCAAGGCGCCGCTCGGCAGCGATCAGGTCGGGCCGCCGCCGCAGCAAATCGCCGGGTGATCCGGTGGCGCCGATGCGCGGTGCGACAGGAATGACACCCCCCGCCGCCAATTCGGAGCGGCGCGCGCCCGGCGTCGCGCCCAGCATCACGTCGAGCGCGTTCATGGCCGCGGCCTCGCCCGCCTCCAACACTGGCACAGATGCACGGACCTGCGCCAGGGCACCTTCGGCTTGCCTCAGTTGGAGTTCGGCGGCCAGCCCCTTGCCGTAGAGGAGGTTGATCTTCGACAGCAGGTCCTGCTGCGTGGCGACTTGCCGCCGTGCCACGTCGAGGCGGGCCTGTAGACCGCGCAGCGTGATGTAGATGTCTGCGGTCTGCGCGGCCACGGCCAGGCGCGTGGCGGTCGCGCCGGCCTCCGATGCCTGGTAGTCGGCCAGCGCTGCCTCGCGTCCCCGGCGCAGGCCGCCGAAGATGTCCAGCTCCCAGCTTGCGCCGAGACTCGCTTCGTAGGCGTTGCCGTAGCGATCGAACCCTGGCTGCGAGTTCAGGACCTGGCCCAGTGGCGTCTCCACCGACTGGTAGGCCCTGGCGGCTTGTCCGCCGAGATTGCCCGAGGGCAGCAGCGCCGCATTCGCCGCACCGAGCCCGGCCCGGGCCTGCGTCACGCGGGCGGATGCCTGCGCAAGGTCAAGATTCTGTTTCAGCGCGAGTTCGACATAGCGGGCCAGTCGTGCATCTCCGAAGCCGGTCCACCACGCCACCAGCTCGGCGGTGGCGGTGGCGGATCGCTGGTCGAGGGCTGTCGCGCCGATGAATCGGTCCGGCAGGCTCGGGGCAGGTCGGACATAGTCAGGCTCGACAGCGCAGCCTGCGAGGAGGCTGAACAGCAGGGGCAGGGCAAGAGTACGTTGGGACATGGGTTGCTCCGGGACGGTGGACAGGAAAAGGTGTGTGACTATAATTCAATATGGTCACTTGTTGTCGTTTGTTTGTCCGGGCGGTAAGCTCTGGTCATGAGCAATGCAACTTCTTCTCCGCCTGTAGCGCGGGGGCCGGCCGATCACGACGTGCGCGCGCAGATCGTCGTTGCGGCCACCGAGCACTTCAGCCAGTACGGGTACGAGAAGACCACGGTTTCCGACCTCGCCAAGGCCATCGGCTTCTCCAAGGCGTACATCTACAAGTTCTTCGAGTCCAAGCAGGCGATTGGCGAAATGATCTGCGCGAACTGCCTGCGCGAGATCCAGGAGGGCATCCGCGTGGCGGTCGACGGGGTCGAAAGCCCGCCCGAGAAGCTGCGCCGTATGTTCAAGGCCATTGTCGATTCGGGCCTGCGCCTGTTCTTCCAGGACCGCAAGCTCTACGAGATCGCCATCTCGGCGGCCAGCGAGCGCTGGCCTTCGGCCATTGCCCATGAAGAGTGCATCCGGCAGATGCTCATCGAGCTGCTGAAGCAGGGCCGCGAGTCGGGCGACTTCGAGCGCAAGACGCCGATCGACGAGGCGGCGGCGGCCATTTATCTGGTCATGCACCCCTATATCAACCCCGTGATCCTGCAGCTCAGCGCTCATTACACGGACCAGGCGCCGGCCCAGCTGTCGGGTCTGGTGCTGCGCAGTCTGTCTCCTTGAAGATATAAATCAAATGTGACCATTGACTAAAATGGTCACTGTTATCAGAATCGGGGCCCTGATCGATTCGTCTATGGGCCCCTCATGCACTCGCGCCGCTTCCTTACATCTGCACTTGTCTGCGTCTTGCCGTTTGCGCTGGCCGCCTGCGACGACAAGGCGCCGCCCGATCCGCGCACCCAGGCGCCGCTGGTGCGCGCAGCCACCGTCCAGACGGCCGCGTCGGCATCGCGCTCGTTCACCGGCACCGTGGCCGCGCGGGTTCAAAGCGACCTGGGTTTCCGCGTCTCCGGAAAGGTGCTGGAGCGCTTCGTGGACGCGGGCCAGACGGTCAAGCGCGGGCAGTTGCTCATGCGCATCGACCCGGTCGACCTGAGGTTGGCGGCGCGTGCCCAGCAGGAGGCTGTCAGCGCTGCACGGGCGCGTGCAAAGCAGGCGAGCGACGAAGAAGCGCGTTACCGCGATCTGCGCGGCACCGGCGCCATTTCCGCCTCGGCGTACGACCAGGTCAAGGCGGCGGCGGATGCGGCCCAGGCCCAGCTCGGTGCGGCCGAAGCGCAGGCCGAGGTTGCGCGCAATTCCAGTCGTTATTCGGAACTCGTTGCCGACGCGGACGGCACGGTGCTCGAGACGCTGGCCGAGCCTGGCCAGGTCGTCAACGCCGGGCAGCCGGTGGTCCGCTTGGCGCAGGCCGGGCGCAGGGAGGCCGTGGTCCAGTTGCCGGAAACGCTACGTCCGGTCATCGGCTCCGTCGGCCAGGCCACGCTGTTCGGCAGGGAAGGTGTTGCGGTGGCCGTCAAGCTCAGGCAACTCTCCGATGCAGCCGACAAGCTCACGCGCACCTTCGAGGCGCGCTATGTGCTTGATGGCGAGATGGTCAACGCGCCACTCGGGGCCACGGTGACGGTTCACGTCGGGGATGGCAAGGTCGTCGCGAAGAACGGTGTGCAGGTGCCCATCGGCGCCCTGTTCGACGCCGGCAAGGCGCTGGGGGTCTGGGTCATCACCGGTGATCCGGCGAAGGTGCACTGGCAGCCGGTAACGGTGGAGTCGCTGGAAGATGACCGCGCCCAGATCACGGGCGAGCTCAAGCAGGGCGATCGCGTGATCGCACTCGGCGCGCACCTGCTGCGCGAGGGTGAAGAGGTGCGCGTTGCCGGCGCGGCCGCGGCGCCTGCGGGTGGCGGAGCCCGTCCATGAGCGAAGGCCGTTTCAATCTGTCGGCGCTCGCAGTCCGTGAGCGCGCTATCACCCTGTTCCTGATCCTGCTGATCTCGCTGGCCGGCCTCGTCGCTTTCTTCAAGCTGGGGCGCGCGGAAGACCCGGCCTTCACGATCAAGGTGATGACCATCATCACGGCCTGGCCCGGCGCCACGGCGCAGGAAATGCAGGACCAGGTCGCCGAGAAGGTCGAGAAACGCCTGCAGGAACTGCGCTACTACGATCGCGCCGAAACCTACACGCGGCCCGGTCTCGCGTTCACCACGCTGACCTTGCAGGACAGCACGCCACCCTCCAAGGTGCAAGAAGAGTTCTATCAAGCACGAAAGAAGGTCGGCGACGAAGCGGGCAATCTTCCGGCGGGCGTGATTGGCCCGATGATCAACGACGAGTACGCCGACGTCACCTTCGCCCTCTTCGCACTCAAGGCCAAGGGAGAGCCGCAGCGCGTGCTGGTGCGCGATGCGGAAACGCTGCGCCAGCGGCTGCTGCACGTGCCGGGCGTGAAGAAGGTGAACATCGCCGGCGAGCAGCCCGAACGGATCTACGTCGAGTTCGCGCACGACCGGCTGGCCACACTGGGCATCGGCCCGCAGGATGTGTTCGCCGCGCTCAATGCCCAGAATGCGCTGAGCCCGGCCGGGTCGGTAGAAACCAAAGGTCCGCAGGTCTTCATTCGCCTGGACGGTGCCTTCGACACCTTGCAGAAGATCCGGGACACGCCGGTGGTCGCGCAAGGGCGCACCCTGAAGCTGTCGGACGTCGCCACGGTCAAGCGCGGCTATGAAGACCCAAGCACCTTCATGATCCGCAACGGCGGCGAACCGGCCCTGCTGATCGGCGTCGTGATGAAAGAGGGCTGGAACGGGCTCGACCTGGGCAAGTCGCTGGATGCGGAAGCCCGCGCCATCAATGCCGAACTGCCGTTGGGCCTGAGCCTGTCGAAGGTCACGGACCAGTCGGTCAACATCGCCGCATCGGTCGACGAATTCATGATGAAGTTCTTCGCGGCCTTGCTGGTCGTGATGCTGGTGAGCTTCCTGAGCATGGGCTGGCGCGCGGGCCTGGTTGTCGCTGCAGCCGTGCCGCTCACGCTGGCCGTGGTCTTCGTGGTAATGGCCGCCACCGGCAAGAACTTCGACCGTATCACGCTCGGTTCGCTGATCCTGGCGTTGGGCCTGCTGGTGGACGACGCCATCATCGCCATCGAGATGATGGTGGTGAAGATCGAAGAAGGCTACAGCCACATCGCTGCATCGGCCTATGCGTGGAGCCACACGGCGGCGCCGATGCTCTCGGGCACGCTGGTCACCGCCGTCGGCTTCATGCCCAACGGCTTTGCGCCGTCGACAGCGGGCGAGTACACGAGCAACATGTTCTGGATCGTCGGCATCGCGCTGATCGCCTCCTGGGTCGTCGCGGTGGTGTTCACCCCGTACCTGGGCGTGAAGCTGCTGCCGAACTTCAAGAAAATCGAAGGCGGCCACGCCGCGATCTACGACACGCCGCGCTACAACCGCCTGCGTCGCGTGCTCGAGCGCGTGATCGCACGCAAGTGGCTGGTCGCAGGCGCCGTTATCGCGCTGTTCGTGCTGTCCATCCTCGGCATGGATGTCGTGAAGAAGCAGTTCTTCCCGATCTCTGACCGTCCCGAGGTCCTGGTCGAGGTGCAGATGCCCTATGGCACGGCCATCACGCAGACCAGCGACGCGACGGCGAAAGTCGAGGCCTGGCTGTCTAAGCAAGCCGAGGCACAGATTGTCACCTCCTATATCGGCCAGGGCGCACCGCGCTTCTTCTTCGCCATGGGCCCGGAACTCCCGGACCCGTCCTTCGCCAAGATCGTCATCCGCACAGCCAGCCAGGAAGAGCGTGACGCCCTGAAGCTGCGGCTGCGCGAGGCCATCGCGCAGGGCTTGGCGCCCGAGGCGCGGCTGCGGGTGACCCAACTGGTGTTCGGCCCGTACTCGCCGTTCCCGGTGGCCTACCGTGTCACGGGGCCGGATGCAAACGAATTGCGAAAGATCGCGGCCGACGTGCGTCAGGTCATGGATGCGAGCCCGATGATGCGCACCGTCAGCACCGACTGGGGCACCCGCACGCCCGCGCTGCACTTCACCTTGAATCAGGACCGTCTGCAGGCCGTGGGCCTAAGCTCCAATGCCGTGGCGCAACAACTGCAGTTCCTCTTGAGCGGCGTGCCAGTGACGACCGTGCGCGAAGACATCCGCACCGTGCAGGTCGTCGCCCGTTCGGCGGGCGACACGCGTCTCGACCCGGCCCGCATCGCGGACTTCACGCTCGCCGGTGCCGGCGGTCAACGCATTCCGCTGTCGCAGGTCGGCCAGGTCGAGATGCGCATGGAAGAGCCGGTCATGCGGCGACGCGACCGCGTGCCCACCATCACGGTGCAGGGCGACATCGCCGACGGAACGCAGCCGCCGGACGTGTCGAACGCGATCACCAAGCAGCTGCAGCCGATCATCGAGAAGCTGCCCGCGGGCTACCGCATCGTCCAGGCCGGCTCCATCGAGGAATCGGAGAAGGCGACCGCGGCGATGCTGCCGCTGTTCCCGATCATGCTGGCGGTCACGCTTCTGATCATCATTCTCCAGGTGCGCTCGATGTCGGCGATGGTCATGGTGTTCCTTACCAGCCCGTTGGGACTGATCGGTGTGGTGCCAACTCTGCTCATCTTCCAGCAGGCATTTGGCATCAATGCGCTGGTTGGGCTCATCGCGCTGTCGGGGATTCTGATGCGCAACACGCTGATTCTGCTGGGGCAGATCCACCACAACGAGCAGGAGGGGCTGGACCCTTTCCACGCGGTGGTCGAGGCGACGGTGCAGCGAGCGCGGCCCGTGATCCTGACGGCGTTGGCGGCGATCCTCGCGTTCATTCCGCTGACGCATTCGGTGTTCTGGGGCGCATTGGCGTACACGCTGATCGGCGGCACTTTCGCGGGGACGATCCTGACACTGGTGTTCCTGCCGGCGATGTATTCGATCTGGTTCAGGATCAAACCAGGCAACGCGACCCAGCCCGCGCACTGATGCGCTTCATCATCATTCATCAAGATCGAAGGAACCAGTCATGTCGAGTTCATCAGTCGTCGTAGTGACTGGCGCGTCCTCGGGCATCGGACGTGCCGCCGCGGAAATGTTCGTGGCGCGAGGCTGCCGGGTTTTCGGCACCGTTCGCGAGTTGCGCAAGGCACCCGCGCTGCCTGGTGTGGAGTTCATCGAAATGGACGTCCGCGACGAAGGTTCTGTCCAGAGGGGCATCGAATCCGTCATCGACCGGGCCATGCGCATCGACGTGCTGGTCAACAACGCGGGAATGATGATGATCGGCGCGGTCGAGGAAACCGCGACAGCCGAGGCTGCAGTGCTGTTCGATACCAACGTTTTCGGCATGCTCCGCACGACGCGCGCGGTGCTCCCGTACATGCGTGAAAAACGCCGCGGGCGAATCGTCAACGTGAGTTCCGTGCTCGGTGTGCTTCCGGCTCCGTACATGGGACTCTATGCGGCCACCAAGCACGCAGTGGAAGGGCTGTCGGAGTCGCTGGACCATGAAGTGCGCCAGTTCGGCATTCGTGCCACGCTGGTGCAGCCGGCCTTCACCCGGACCAACCTCGATGCCAATGCGCCTCGTGTCAAGGCGCGGATCGCGGGCTATGACCGCGAACGCGAGCTGGTGACGCTCTCCGTGGCCGAGAGCGTGAGCAGTGCGCCCGAGCCGCACGGCGTGGCGAGCACCATCGTCGAGGCGGCGCTGGGCCCGTGGCGAATGCGTTGCACGCCGCCGGGGGAGGCGTCTCTGTTGACGAAATTGCGCCGCTTCATGCCGGCGGGACCGGTGGATGCGAGCCTGAGGAAAAAACTCGGGCTCGTCTGAGCACCTGTCCGAGATGCTTGTACCGAGCGTCGCCCTGACCAACAAGAAGGAGAACATTTGTGGACAGCCTGGATCTCCTGCGCACATTCAGCGAGGTCGCCACTTCGGGGAGCTTCTCCCGCACGGCCAAGCATCTTTCGCTGTCCAAGGGCACCGTCAGCAAATACATCGCGGCACTCGAGAGCCGGTTCGGTGTCAGATTGCTGAACCGGACCAGCCATGCCGTCAGCCTGACGGACGCTGGCGCCTTGCTGCTCGAAAGAAGCAGGCCCATGCTCGAACTGGCCGACGTCACGCAAGCCGAGCTCCAGGACCGCGCGCGGATCCCCAGCGGGCGCGTGCGCATCTCGGCGCCTTACGGCATGGAACTGACCGAATTGCCGGCATTGATCAACGCCTTTCTTGGCCACTATCCGGAGGTCAGCATCAGTCTCGTGCTCACAAACCGCATGGTCGATCTTGCGGAGGAAGGCGTCGACATCGCGCTTCGCTTCGGCGCGTCAGCCAATGAGAACCTGATCGTTCGAAAACTGGTATCGATGGAGCTCACTGTCTGCGCGGCTCCCGTTTACTGGCGTAAGCATGGTGTGCCAGCTCATCCGGGCGAACTTGCGCATCACATCGCGCTGTTCAGCAGCCATCTGAATCCGCTGCCCAAGTGGCGCTTCGAAGTCGACGGTCAGCCACTCGAGGTCCCGGTCCGTGGACCGTTGGATGCGACGGAAGCCAGTCCGCTCATCCAGGCGGCGCTGCTTGGCGCAGGCGTCGTCTACTTGCCCTCGGTGATGCTCGCGCCTTACGTCGAGAGCGGGCGACTGGTGCCCGTGCTGTCGGAGTTCGTTCGCAGCGACATGTGGCTGTCCGCTGTGTACCTGGAGCGCCGGCACAGCACGGCGGTGCATCGGGCACTGCTGGATTTTCTAGTGAGCCGGTTGAAGCCTACAGGTTCGCGGATGAGGATCGACGCGCAGTGAGCTGGCAACGTGCGAAGGATGCGCGCCTCCCTGCGGGTTGTCACTGAAGCGAGCAGGATCGCGCAACCAGCTTGCTGCGGCGTGACCAGGCGCCCTGATGTCGTCCGCTGGGACGGCCACGTCGTAGTCCAAGTCCTTCGGGATCTCGAAGGTTTCGAACTCCGCGTTTCTGCGGGAGGCCTTTGATGTGGATTCCCACGCTCATTGGCCCCACTTTTCCATCGAACGCTGACCCGCTTCTGCGCACCGATGCGCAGAACCACAGGCGTGCGCGTTGGAATACAGGCGGTTCAAGCGTCAGCGAAAATGTGGGTCCACGCGTCGATGGCCGCACCGATGCCGCTAGATGCGCCGGTCACCAGTGCGCGCTTGCCGATGCGGGCGGTTGTGTATGAACTCAAGGTCGATCTCCTGGTCATGCAGAGCGGGTACAGAACGCCAAGGCCATCGGAGGCTTGCGCGTCGGCCGTGCGATGGCCTGAGTCGGCGGGGCAAGGGCCTGATCAAAGACGCTAGCGCAGGCAGGCGGCAGCTACACCACTTGCACCACGACCTTGCCCTTGGCGCGCCCACTGTCGACGTAGGCCAGTGCTTTGTGGGTGTCCTGAAATGGGAACACTTTGTCGACGACCGGGCGGATGGCGCCTGACTCGATGAGGGCGGTGATCTCTCGCAACTGCGCCCCATCGGCCCGCATGAAGACGAAGGTGTAGTGGCCCCCGTTCTTCTTTGCCTTGTTCCTGATGCTGAAACTCAACAGGCGCAGCACTTGCCTGAGCGGCCAGGCCAGTCCTCGCGCGATGGCGAATGCCGGGGTGGGCGGCCCCGAGATGGAGATGAGATGCCCGCCCGGCTTGAGAACCTGGAGGGACTTGTTCAGCTCGCCGTTGCCGAGGCTGTTCAACACCACGTCGTAGTCGCGGAGCACCGTGGCGAAGTCCTGCTGCTTGTAGTCGATGACGACGTCCGCGCCCAAGGCCTTCACCCAGGCGACGTTGGCCGTGCTGGTGGTGGTGGCCACGAATGCCCCGAGATGCTTGGCAAGCTGGATGGCGATGGTGCCGACGCCGCCGGAGCCGGCATGGATCAGAACCTTCTGTCCTTTTTTCAGCTTGGCGGTTTCGACCAGCACCTGCCAGGCGGTCAGAGCCACCAGAGGAACGGATGCGGCCTCGACCATGCTGAGATTCTTGGGCTTCAGCGCTAGCGACGATTCCTTGACGGCGATGAACTCGGCGAAGGTGCCGATGCGATCGTCGTCGGGGCGCGCATAGACCTCGTCGCCCGGTTTGAAGCTGCGAACGCAAGCGCCGACCCGCACAACCGTACCGGCCAGGTCGTTGCCCAGGATCAGGGGGAGGTGGTAGGGAAGAATCAGTTTGAATTCGCCGCTCTTGATCTTCGAGTCCAGGGCATTGATGCTCGCCGCGTGGATCTGGATCAGGACGTCATCGTCCCGCACCTCGGGCTCGGGCGTTTCGCCGATGCGGCCACCTTCATTCTTTCCGTAACGATCGATGATGAACGCTTTCATGGGCGACTTTTTTCCAGAGTGTTTGATTGAATGCGCTTCGGGCAGCCCCGCCCCACAGGGGGCGGTCGGGAAAGTCGGCCTGAAGCCGGTTGCAAAAGATGCCGTCGTTCAGTCATTGAGAAAGGCCAGCGCCTTGGGCACGAATTCGCCGTGGTACTGGAAAATCCCGCCATGCCCAGCGTCTTTGTAGATGACCAGTTGTGAGCCTGGGATGCGACGCGCCATGTCGTGACTGTTCACGGTGGGAACCATGATGTCGTTGTCGCCATTGGCGATCAACACAGGGATGCGGATGCCGCCCAGATCCTGGGGCGCCTGCTGGCCCCAGGCCTTGATGGCCTTCAGCTGTCGCAGGAAGGCAGGGGGCATCGGTTCCTTGTCCCGATCCGCCTTGCGCTCCTTCAGTCGCTCCAGGAAGGCTTTCGCGGCTTGACGACCGTTGGCCGTGGAGGTGAAGAACAGAAAGGTCTTCGGATCCCGCAGCGTCAGCAGGCCTTTGACTATCAGCGGCCAGGAGACCGCTCCGACCCGTTCGATGCCTGTGCCGCCTGCCGGCCCTGTGCCGGTCAGGATGAGTCGGCGCACCAGGCCGGGGGCTTTCAGCACGATGTCCTGCGCCACGAATCCTCCGAGGGAGAAGCCAAGCAGATCAATCTTCTCGAAGCCCAGTGCGTGGACCAGCGCGATCGCATCCCGCGCCATCGCATCGATGGTCACAGGCGCTGTTCCGCCTGAAGCGCCGATCCCTCGGTAGTCGATGGCGATGATGCGATGCCTGCGGGCAAGTCCATCGACGATCCGCGGGTCGAAATTGTCGAGGACCGCGCCCCAGTGGTTGAGCAGGACCAGAGGCACGCCATCGCGCGGCCCCAGGTCGCGGTACGCGAATGCAGTCCCGTCGACATCGATCGAGAGGTTGGGAGCGTCGATGAAGGGCATGCGCGATCCGGTCAGGCGTTCACATCCACGATGGTGCGCCCCTGGACCTTCCCTGCGAGTACCTGGCTGGCAACGTCAGGAACCTCTGCCAATCCGATCACCTTGGTGGTCCGTGCCAGCTTGTCCAGGTCCAGGTCGCTGGCCAGACGCGACCACGCCTGCAGCCGCGCAGGCTGCGGCGCATTGACCGAGTCGATACCGGCGAGGGTGACGTTGCGCAGGATGAAGGGCAGGACGGATGCCGGCAGGTCCGCGCCCTGTGCGAGCCCGAAGGCCGCGACCACGCCGCGATACCGGGTCTGCGCCAGGACGTTTGCCAAGGTATGGCTGCCGACCGAATCGATGGCCCCGGCCCATCGCTCCTTGGCGATCGGTGCGCCCGCTTCGGACAGGGTGTGACGGTCGATGATGTCCGCCGCGCCCAGCGCACGCAGGTAATCGGATTCCTCGAGACGCCCGGTCGACGCGATCACGCGATAGCCCAGGCTCGACAGCAGCGCGATCGCCACGGAGCCGGCGCCGCCATTGGCGCCCGTCACCAGGATGTCGCCGTGCTTGGGCGTCAGGCCACCATGCTCGAGCGCGAGCACCGACAGCATGGCGGTGTACCCGGCGGTGCCGACGGCCATGGCATCCCGGGTCGAAAACACCTCGGGAACCTTGACCAGCCAATCACCGCTCACCCGCGCCTTCTGCGCAAAGCCGCCGTGGTGCGTCTGGCTCAGTCCCCAGCCGTTGGCCAGCACACGGTCGCCGGCTGCGATGCCGGGATAAGTCGACGACTCGACGACACCGGCAAAGTCGATGCCCGGAATCAGCGGAAACTGGCGAATGACCGGTGACCGGCCACTGAGCGCCATCGCATCCTTGTAGTTCACCGTCGAGTACTCGACCGCGACGGTGACGTCGCCCGGCATCAGGTCCTCTTCCTTGAAGTCGACCAGGCTGCTTGAAATGGTGTCGCCGGTCTTGCTGGCGAGCAGTGCCTTGAATGTCATGTGCTGTTCCTTCCGTTCTGGCGTTCTTGCCGTTTCAGGCGGCGGTTCGATAGCGCTCCGCCACGTGCGCCTGCCGAATGTCCGCGACCAGGGCCTGACGTGCCGTGTTCAGCACCTCCCAGCGCGCGGGATCGTGCAACGGCGGGATGGTCACGAGTTCACGGCGGTCGAATCCGGTCAGCGCGGCATCCACCAGCTCTTCTACTCCCATCAGGTCGGGCATCGCACGGGTATCGATGCCCGCGCGCTCCCAGATCTCGGTGCGGGTGCCGGCCGGCAACACCGCCTGCACGTAGACGCCCTTGGGCGCGAGCTCCAGGCTCAACCCCTGGGACAGGAACAGCACGAAGGCCTTGGTCGCGCCGTAGACCGACATGCCGAACTCGGGCGCTAGGCCGACCACCGAGCCGATGTTGACGATCGCGCCTTTGCCGGCCTGCACCAGGCGCGGGGCGATGGCGCTTGCCAGCCTCACGAGTGCGGTGGTGTTGAGGCTGACCAAGCGGGCGACATCGTCTGTCGACTGGTCGATGAACGGGCCGGACAGTGCGGCCCCGGCGTTGTTGATCAGGGTCTCGATCCTGGCGTCCTCGCGCAGTCGCGTCTCGACGGCGGCCAGGTCGCCGGGTTGGGTCAGATCGGCCGCAAGGATATCGACGGCAGCGCCGGTTTCCTCACGCAGGCGCGCCGCGAGCGTTTCCAGCCGCGCCTTGTCGCGCGCCACCAGCACGAGGTCGTGGCCGCGGCGTGCGAAGCGGTCGGCATAGATGGCGCCAATGCCGGTCGAGGCGCCCGTGATGAGAACAGTGGAATGAGAGGTCATGTGTTTTGCTCGTGATCGAAAGGGTGAGTCCATGCCGCGATATGCAGCGTGAAAAAACGACTACCGGACGCTGGAGTCAGCGAGGGTCGGATAGTCGATGTAGCCTTTGGCGCCACCGCCATACAGCGTGGTGGGGTCCAGCGCGGCGAGGGGTGCGCCGATCTCCAGCCTTTCGACCAGATCGGGGTTGCTGATGAAGGGGCGGCCGAAGACGAACAGGTCGGCCTTGTCCTCGATCAGGCGGGCGTTGGCCAGTTCGAGGTCATACCCGTTGTTGGCCAGGTAGGTGTTCTTGAAGCGAGTGCGCAAGGCGTCGAAATCGAACGGTGCGGCATCGCGCGGACCCCCGGTGGCGCCTTCGACCACATGCAGGTAGACGATGCCCATCGCATTGAGTTGCTCGGCGATGTAGTCGTACTGCGACTGCGGATCGCTGGACGAAATGGCGCCGGCCGACGACACCGGCGAGAGGCGCACACCGGTGCGCTCGGCACCGATTTCCTTCGCCACGGCGGCCGTGACTTCGAGCAACAGGCGCGCGCGGTTCTCGATGGAGCCGCCGTACGCGTCCGTCCGGGTGTTGGCACCGTCCTTGATGAACTGCTCCAGCAGGTAGCCGTTGGCACCGTGGACCTCGACGCCGTCGAACCCCGCAGTGATCGCATGGGCCGCAGCCTGGCGGAAATCCTCGACGATGCCTGGAATCTCATCCAGGGTCAGGGCACGTGGCTCGGAGACGTCATGAAAACCGTTGTTGACGAAGGTCTTGGTCGCGGCGCGGATGGGGGAGGGGGCCACCGGCGCGGTGCCACCAGGGCGCAGGTCGACGTGGGAGATACGGCCCACGTGCCACAACTGCACGAAGATCCGCCCGCCCTTGGCGTGAACGGCGTCGGTCACCTTGCGCCAGCCGTCGATCTGCTGCGGCGTGTACAGGCCCGGGGTGTCCTGGTAGCCCTGGGCATCGGCCGAGATCTGGGTGGCCTCGGTGATGATCAGGCCCGCCGAGGCGCGCTGACCGTAGTAGGTGGCGGCGTACTCGCTGGGCACCAGACCCGCGCCTGCCCGATTGCGCGTCAGCGGCGCCATCACGATGCGGTTGGACAGTTGGAGTGAGCCAAGTGTGTAGGGCTCGAAGAGCGTCTTGTCAGTCATGCTTGTTTGCTGTGTCGTCGTTGATCGGGCGGGGACGGGATGCGCTACGGCATCACTCCTCGAGGAACTGGATCGCGTGTTGCAGGAATCGCTCGGGATACTGGAACTGCGCGCCGTGTCCGGCGTCGGGATAGATCAACAGCTGCGCGTTGGGAATGTTCTGCGACAGATGCCAGGAGTTGATCGTGGGAATCATGATGTCGTCGACGCCGTTGAGCACCAGGGTCGGCTGCGTGACGGCGTTCAGGAAGGCATAGGGGTTCGCACCCGGCAGCGGCTGCAGGTAGGCGGCGTGCGCCTCGGCTTGGGCTTGAGCGACGGCCATCGAGCTGGGCGGGTCCTGGTCGGCGCGCTGGTGGCGGCGCTCCCAGAAGGCCAGACCCGCCTGCTTGGCAGCTTCCGAGCGGCCGAAGAACAGGTAGAGAAAGTCATCCGCGGTCGGCACGGGGTTCGGCGCGACCTCCAGCACCCTGGGCTCCATCTTCGGATCGCCGCCGCGCAGTCCGGTGCCGAGCAGGACGAGCTTTCGAACCAGTTGCGGGTGACGCAGCACGACCTCCTGCACCTGGAAGCCCCCGATCGAGAAACCAAGCAGATCGACCTGGGACAGACCCAGCGCCCGGATCACCAGGGCGATGTCGTCCGCCATGTCTTCGATCCGGTTGCGGGGCGTGCCGGTCGAGGAGGCAATGCCGCGACCGTTGTAAAGGATGACCTCGCGGCCTGCGGCCAGACCATCGGTCAACAGGGGATCCCAGTGGTCCAGGCCGCCGCGGAAATGTTGGACGAAGAACAGAGGGGGCTGTCCGCTGGAGGTGTTGCCCCAGCGGCGATAGGCGAATTTTTCGCCATCCACTTCGACGAAGCGGGTGGGTGCGGTCAGGTGGGTATCGCTCATTTTCGGAAGCCTTCCAAGGTAAGTTGGCTTAATGATGTCGATCATCATCTTTGATGTCAAGGACTTTGATGATGATCGACATCAATGTATATTCATGGCTTCACCGATGGCACATCTAGAGAGGTCCTGGACATGAAGGTCACCAAGGCGCAGGCACAGGCGAACCGGGCGCACATCGTCGAGACGGCCTCCACGCTGTTTCGCGAGCGTGGTTACGACGGGGTGGGGATTGCGGACTTGATGGCGTTCGCAGGCTTCACCCACGGCGGGTTCTACAAGCACTTCGAATCCAAGGCCGACCTGATGGCGCAAGCCGCGACCTGCGGTTTTGCGCAGACGGCCGCCAAGGCCGAAGGCGTCGATGCGATGGCATTTGTCCATCACTATCTGTCCCGTGAACACCGAGATGCACCGGGTGACGGTTGCACGATGGCCGCCCTGTGCGCAGATGCTGCGCGCCAACCGGAGTCGATCAAGACGGCGTTTGCGACCGGCATTGAAAACCTGCTGGTGACCCTGGGAAACCAGTTCGACGCGCCAGAGGAGGACGATCAGGGCGGCGACGCACGCGCCAGGCGGATCGACCTCATTGCGCAGGCAGTCGGTGCCATCGTGCTGTCGCGGGCGTGTCCTGACGACTCGCCACTGGCCGATGAAATTCTGGATGTCTGCCGCAGCGCCGTCCTGTCGAGGCTTTCCTCGATGACGCCTGGCGCTTCCGGTTCCCAGAGCACCTAGTCGCACAACTTCCGCGACAGCCCACGACAGAGGTCGGCGGCATCTCATTGCTGCAGACGCTGCGGGTCCCCTGAGGCCGCATCCTGCACAGCGCGAAACGCGCTTATAAAGAGCTCGCCCCACCACTGATTCTTGAGCGAGTGCGTATGAAGTCTGCAGGCTTGAAGGGAACCGTGTCCATTGAACTGGTGCACGAGGCGATCCACGCCGCGGCGCTGAGAAACATGGACATCAGCAGCGTCCTCGAAAGCGCCAAGATTGATCGTGAGCTGTTGAACGCGCCGCGTGCGCGCATCTCGGCGGCGGCGTATTCGCAGATGTGGGTGGCGCTGGCCGACCTGATGGACGACGAGTTCTTCGGCCTCGACAGCCACGGGCTTCGCCGCGGCAGCTATGCGCTGATGACGCGCGCCGCCGTCAACGCCGACAACCTGGCGCATGCGCTGCGCCGCATCCTGAGGTTCCTCCACGCCACATTGGACGATTTCCGCGGCGAGCTGGTCTGCGACGGCGACGAGGCGCGCGTCGTGCTGCATGACGGCGGCGTGCTGCGCCGGTTGTTCGGCTACGGCACCTGGTTCATCCTCGTCCATGGGCTGGCGTGCTGGCTCGTGCACCGGCGCATTCCCCTGCGCGAGATGCAGTTCCGATGCCCGCCGCCCGGCGACGACAGCCACTACCGAACGCGCTTTTGCGAGAGCGTGAAATTCAATGGCGAGACCACGCACATCAGTTTCGCAAGCGATCTGCTGGACCTGAAGATTGCGGAGTCGCCCGCCACGGTCGACAACTTCCTGAGGGAAGCGCCGGCCAACCTGCTGGTCAAGTACCGTAACGACGCCAGCACCAGCGCCCAGGTGCGCAACAGGTTGCGAAGCCAGATGCCCGAGGCGTGGCCCGAACTCGAAAAGCTCGCACAGGAACTCTGCGTTTCCGGCACCACGCTGCAACGCCGCTTGCAGCAGGAGGGCGTGAGCTACCAGCGCGTGAAGGACGACCTGCGGCGGGACATCGCCATCGACCTCTTGTCGAGCGCGTCGCTGACGGTGGCCGAAGTCGCTGCCCGCACCGGCTTCCAGGAAACCAGCGCCTTCCATCGCGCCTTCAAGAAATGGACAGGCGTCAGCCCGGGCGCCTATCGCTCGTCCGCACCCGCGCCGCAATAAGCCGAAGCTCCGGCGTCCGGCAGGGATGCCGACATGTCCGAACGCCCCATCCAGATCGAGACGCGCGGGCATGGAAGCGTGCGGCCTGCAGAACTAACCTCCCGTCGACATCGCATCTCGCGACAGATCAAACGACAGGAGACGAAAACATGCAGCAGGCCGGCAAGCAGGTCGATATTCACGCGTTGGCGGGGCACTCCCGGTTCAACGGCTTTCACGGGCTCGTGCTCTGGTGGTGCGTGTTGATCCTGGTCATCGACGGCTATGACCTGGCGGTCGTGGGCGCCGCGCTGCCATCGATCATGAAAGACATGGGCGTCGACGCCACGAGCGCCGGCGTCATGGCCGGGTCGGCGTTGTTCGGAACCATGCTGGGCGCGATCTTCCTGGGCACCTTGGCAGACCGCATCGGCCGCCCTCGCATGATCGCGGTGTGCGTGGCGCTCTTCAGTGTCTTCACGGCGCTGACCGGGCTGGCCACCGAACCCATCGGCTTCAGCGTCGCCCGCTTCATCGCGGGCCTCGGCATCGGCGGGGTGTTGCCCATCGTGACCGCGCAGATGGGCGAGTTCGCACCGGCGAAGCTGCGCACGCGCCTGGTGACGATGGTTTTCGCGGGCTACTCCGTAGGCGGCATTCTGGTTGCGCTCACTGCCAAGCAGCTCATCGAGAGCCACGGATGGCAATGGGTGTTCTATGTGGCCGGCTTGCCCGTGCTGCTGATTCCGCTCATTCTGAAAACGATGCCCGAATCGCTGTCGTTTCTCCTCAAGAAGGGTGACCAGCGGCAGCTCGGCGAGATCGCGGCCAAGCTCGCGCCGGAGCAGCCGAACGCAGCCGGCACCGTGTATGTCGGCGCGTCCAGCGACCGCCTCCACGACGCGCCGGTGCGAACCCTGTTCGATGCCGGACGCGCGTTCAGCACCGTGATGATCTGGGTGGCCTTCATGACGGGGCTGTTCATGGTCTACGCGCTGAACTCCTGGCTGACCAAGCTCATGGCCATGGCGGGATACAGCCTGGGCTCGGCCCTGAACTTCGTGATCGTCTTCAACGTCGGTGCGATCGTGGGCGCGATCGGCGGCGGCTTGCTGAGCGACAAGTTCAACATCAAGCATGTGCTGGTGGCGTTCTACGTGGTCGGGGCTGCGTCGCTGGCCGCGCTCGCATACACGAAATCGACCGAGCTGCTGTTCGTTGCCGTGTTCGTGGTGGGTGCGTCCACGCTCGGAACGCAACTGCTGGCCTATGCCTACGCCGGCGATTTCTATCCACCGGCCGTGCGTTCGACGGGTGTCGGCTTTGCCTCGGGTGTCGGCCGCATCGGCGCCATTGCCGCGCCGATCCTGATCGGCTGGCTCGTGTCGCTGAGCCTGCCCATCGAGCAGAACTTCATGGCGATCGCCCTGGCCGGCGTCATCGGCGCGGCAGCGGTGTCGTTCGTGAACCAGTCGCGCGCCGCGTCGACCCAGGCCAAGGCCGCGCGCGCGGCCACCGGCGAAGTGGGCCGTGTGGGCGGGGCGATTCGCCCGGCTTCGAAATAGCAAGGAAACCTCAATGAACCGAATGATGGCGCCACCGCTGGAGGCACACGCGCTGCAAGGAGCGGTCGACTGGGCCATTGCCACCCGGCGCAGCGTCAGGGCGTTCTTGCCCCGGCCGGTGCCCCGGGAAGAGGTCGAGGCGATCCTCTCGACGGCGCGCTACAGCGCCTCCGGCATGAACATGCAGCCCTGGCATGTGCATGTGCTGACGGGGCCTGCCAAGGCCCGTCTGTCGGCGGCGATTGCCGTGCTCGACGACGATCCCGGCCGGTCGGGCGAGCTGCTCGAGCCCTACGACTACTACCCGCGCGAATGGTGTTCTCCCTACCTGGAACGGCGCCGCAAGGTCGGCTGGGACCTCTACGGATTGCTCGGCATCGCCAAGGGCGACAAGCAGCGCATGCACCTGCAGCACGGTCGCAACTACCGCTTCTTCGATGCGCCCGTGGGCCTGTTCTTCACGGTGGACCGCGAACTCGAGGAGGGCAGCCTGCTGGACTACGGCATGTTCCTGCAGAGCGTGATGGTGGCCGCGCGCGGCCGCAACCTCCACACCTGCCCGCAGGCCGCGTTCCTGAAATTCCATCGCCAGATCGCGGACCTGCTGGACATTCCCGCCGGCCAGATGCTGGTCTGCGGCATGAGCCTGGGCTACGCCGACACCTCGTCGGTCGAGAACTCGCTCGTCACCGAGCGCGAGCCAGTCTCCGCGTTTACGACCTTCCACGACACCTCCAAGGAGACCACCGCATGAGCGCGCCATCCTATGCACGGGGCCTCGAACGCTGCGCGGCAAATCATGTGCCGCTCACGCCGCTGGGCTTTCTCGACCGCGCGGCGCTCGCGCATCCGAACCGCGTGGCGGTGGTGCACGGCGAGCTGACGCGAACCTGGGCGCAGACGCGCGAGCGCTGCCATCGCCTGGCGTCCGCGCTGGCGATGCGAGGCATCGAACCGGGCGACACCGTCTCGGTGCTCGCGCCCAACACGCCGGCCATGCTGGAGGCCCACTTCGGCATTCCGCTGGCCGGCGCGGTGCTCAACGCAATCAACCATCGCCTGGATGCCGAAGGCATCGCGTTCATCCTGCGCCACGGCGAGTGCAAATTGCTGATGGTCGATCGCGAGTTCGCCGCCACGGTGGCCGCAGCGCTGAAGCTGCTCGACCGTGCGCCTGCGGTCATTGACATCAACGACCACCTCGCACCACCCGGCGAACCCATCGGCGAGACCGACTACGAATCGCTGCTGGCGAACGGAGACCCGGACTTTGCCGGTCGCTGGCCCAGCGACGAGTGGCAACCCATCGCCCTGAACTACACCTCCGGCACGACCGGAGACCCCAAGGGCGTGGTCGCCAGCCATCGCGGCACCTACCTCATGAGCCTGCTGCAGATCACGAACTGGGCGATGCCACGGGCGCCGAAGTACCTGTGGACCTTGCCCATGTTCCACGCGAACGGATGGTGCTTCACCTGGGCCGTGACTGCGGCGGCGGGCACCCATGTCTGCCTGCGCCGGGTGTCTGCCGACGCCGTGCTGGAGGCCATCGAGCGCCATCGGATCGATCACCTCTGCGCAGCGCCGGTCGTGATGGCGATGCTCGCGGACGCGGCGAAAGACACCCGGCTGCCGCGCCCCGTGCGCGTGCTGACGGCCGGCTCACCGCCGCCGCTCGCCGTGCTGAACGCGGTGCTGGCAATGGGCTTCGACGTGGAGCACGTCTTCGGAATCACGGAGGTTTCCGGCACGCCGGTGAGTTGCGTGTGGCAGGACGGCTGGGACGACCTAGCGCCCGCCGAGCAGGGGGCGCTGCGCGTGCGCCAGGGCGTGCGCGCCGCCATGTTCGAAGGCCTCATGGTCGGCGATGCCGACACCCTCGAACCCGTCGTGCCCGACGGCAAATCGGCGGGCGAGCTCATGCTGCGCGGCAACACCGTGATGATGGGCTACTTCAAGAACGAGGCGGCAACGCGCAAGGCGCTCGCCGACGGCTGGTTCCGCACCGGTGACGTCGCGGTCCTGCATGCCAACGGGTATGCGCAGATCACCGACCGGTCGAAGGACGTGATCATCTCGGGCGGCGAGAACATCTCGTCGGTCGAAATCGAAGACGTCATCCATGGACACCCGGCGGTGCTGCATGCCGCCGTGGTGGCGCAGCCCGACCCCAAGTGGGGCGAGGTGCCGTGCGTGTTCATCGAGCTGAAGGCCGGTGTCGCCGCGCCCACCGAGCAAGAGATCATTGCGTTCTGCCGCGAGCGGCTGGCGCACTTCAAGTGTCCGCGCCGCGTGATCTTCATCCCCTTGCCGAAGACGGCCACGGGAAAGATCCAGAAGTTCCGCTTGCGCCAGCAGGCCGGAAGCCAGGACGCCATCACCCGGCTCGCGAGCCATGGTTGAGTGCGAAGCGGCCGCGGCCCTGGGGCCTGTCGGGCCCGGCTATCGCTTCTCGCGACCCCACACCTTCGACGAAGCGCAAGTGCGTGCCTTCGCGCTGGCCGCGGGAGACGAGAACCCGCTGCACCACGATGCCGCGTTTGCACAGGGCACGCGCTTCGGCGGCTTGATCGCCAGTGCGACCCACACCACCTCGCTGCTGATGGGGCTGACCGCCAGTCACTTCGCTACGAGGGGGAAGGTGCTGGGCATGAACTTCTCGGTCGACCTGCTGCGTCCCGTACGGGCGAGCGAGACGGTACTCATCGAGTGGCGCGTGACGTCGATGGCCGCGCATTCGAAGGGCGGCTGCGTTCTCGAATTGCAAGGTGCGATCAAGAGCGCAGACGACAGGACCAGCGTGCTCGCGCAGGGCACGGTGCTTTTCACGCCCGCCGCATGAGTGCTTTCCGCGCCAGCGTGCGCGTTCACGGGGGCATTGCCCCAACAAGGAGACAAAAGATGAAGATGGCCCCTCTCACATGCCGACGCGACACCCACCGGCGCATCACCTCGTGGTCCGTGGTGGCTGCTGCGGCGCTGCTTGCTTCCTGCGGCGGCAGCGGCAGCGGTGGTGGCAACTCGCCACCCGCGCTGTTCCCGTCCGCCGCCGGAAGCGCGCAGGCCGCGTGCAACAGCTTCCTGAGCCGGGCCTTCGAAGGCGCCACGATCACGCAGGCGACGCTGACGCCCCAGACAGACACCACGCCGGAGACCTGCACCGTGCGCGGCGAGATGCCGCCGGAACTCGCCTTCGAAGTCAAGCTGCCCAGCAGCTGGAACCAGCGTGTCCTGTTCATCGGCGGCGGCGGCTTCGACGGCGCCATCTACCCCAGCGCCTACAGCCCTGGCGTCGCGGAAAGCGGCTACGCGACCATCGCGACGAACCATGGACACGATGCGGCCAAGCATCCCAATGGCTCCTTCGCTATGGACCCCCAGTTGCTTCAGGACTACGCAGACGGTGCCGTGCCCAAGGTGCTTGCATCGGCGAAGGCCGTGCTCCGCTCGCGCTATGGCGAATCGGTCGGCCGCTCGAAGTTTGTCTACGAGGGCTGTTCGGGCGGTGGGCGTCAGGCGTTGATCCAGGCGCAACGGCATCCCGATCTGTTCGACGGCGTGATTGCGCGCGCCCCGGCCAATGCCTACACGGGCCAGTTCCTCTGGTATCAAAAAATACTCAAGCAGCTGGCCCAGCCCGAGGCGGGCCTGAGCATCCCGAAGGTCAAGACCCTCGCGAACTTCATGCAGTCCCAATGCGATGCACTCGACGGCCTGAAGGACGGCATCATCAGCCACCCCGAGGCCTGCAAGCCCGATCTGGCCAAGCTCCGATGCACGGGCGCCGACGCAGACTCTTGCCTGACCGACGCGCAGCTGGCGTCCGCCAAGGTCCTGTACGAGCCCACCGATGTGGCGGGTGGTCGCTACACATGGCCGGCCTTTCCCTATGTCGGCGGCGAGACCGCCGACGACGCATCGTGGCAGGCCATCGGAGGCACCACGTTTCAGATTCTCGGCGGCGACTACATGAAGTACTTCGTGGCGCAAGACCCGTCCGCAGACCCGCTGAACGTCGACCCGCTGCAATACACGAACCGACTCGACCACCTCGCCCGATTGATCGATGCAGTCAACCCCGACCTGAGCGGGTTCCAGGCCCGCAACGGCAAGATGCTGCTCATGCACGGCACCACCGACTGGCTGATCACGCAGAACAACACCACGGACTACTACCGCAAGGTCGTCGCCGCAGCGGGCGGGCAGGCCGCGGCCGACCGGTTCGTCGAGTACTACGTGCTGGCAGGCAACGACCACTGCGCCGCCACGCCGGCAGGCGGCAAGGGCCCGGACAGCGTCGACCTCGTCACCCCGATGTTCGACTGGATCGAAACCGGCACCCATCCCAGCGCCCGCGAGATCGTGGCCACGCGCAGCGTCGAGCCGGGCAAGGGCATGCAGCGGCCGATGTGCAGGCACCCGCAGTTTCCAAAGTACAACGGCACCGGCGATCCCGACGCGGCGTCCAGCTTCACCTGCACGTCACCTAGCTAGGCGTCGTGGCGCTGTGTACGCAGCAGTGTTGGCACAGGCTGATCTGTGAAGGCATTCGCGAAGAGAACGCGCGTCGCCCGTTCTGGGTGGCGCGGGAAGGATTCGACACGCGCTGATGCATTCAATGGATACGGTGTCCTCCTGCTGGTTTCTCGCACCCTCTGGCCGCCGAAGCGCGCAACTTCGGCGGGCGCCGAAGGCATGCGTCGGCGTACTGACCTTACCTACGGAGCCCGATCTGGACTGAGCCCCGCAGCGATTGCCTGGCCTACGACGACGAGACCCTGGCGCTGCTCGGCCTGGGCGCCATCAAGCACCTCCTGCCGCCGATCGTCGACGGCACCCGCAGCCATGCGCCGCTGACCCGCACTGCCGCCACCGAGACGGGGCTGCCCGAAGGCCTGCCGGTGGTGCTGCCGCTCATGGACGTGCCGCTGTGCGTGCTCGGCGCCGGCGGCATGGCGTTCGATGCGCAGGGCGGGCTGCGGCACGTCGGCTGCTCGGTGCTCGGCAGCACCGGGATGCACGGCTGGGTCACCGACAACACGGCGGCCATCGAACCCAGCGCCGAAGCCGGCTACACCATCGCGATGCCTGCGCCGGGCCTGCGGGTCCGCCTGGTCTCGCACATGGCGGCGACGCTGAACATCGACTGGTTGCTCCGGCTGCTCGGCAGCGCGGCCGAACTGGCCGGCGGCGCGGCGTTGCCGCACGCGCAGATGCTGGAGCGGCTCGATGCGCTGGTGCTGTCCACCGCACCCGCACAGGCGGTTTATCACCCCTACATCGCGCAGAGCGGCGAGCGCGGCCCCTTTGTCGATGCGAGCGCCCGTGCGCAGCTCAGCGGCTTCAGTGCGACGCTGGGCGTGGCGGGCCTGTCGCGTGCGGTCTTCGAAGGCATCGCGATGGCCACGCGCGATTGCTACACCGCGCTCGGCGCGCTGCCCGAAGAGATCCGCCTGTCCGGCGGCGCCGCACGCAGCCTGGCGCTGCGGCAGATGATCGCCTCGGTCACCGGGCGCCCGGTGCGCGTGTCGAACCGCGAGGAGTGCGGCGCCGCAGGCGCGGCCATCATCGCCGCGCTGTCGATCGACAGCCACGCCAGCCTTCACCAGATGCTGCCCCAGTGGGTCGATGCTTACCTCGACGAGGCGGTCACCTTGCCGGACCCGGGCCAGACCGCGCTCTACGACCAGATCTACGAACAGTACCGCGAGGGTGCGCAGCGGGCGAGGGCGCCCTGGCAGGCCCTGGCCGACATCCGGCGTGCCCACCTCGATGCCGCCGTGCAGGAGATCCGATGAACGACTTCGTCTCGCCCGCCGTGCTGGCGCGGGCCTTCGAGCCGGCCGACGCGACCTGGCTCCATCCCGCGCAGCGGCGGCGCGACCTGGCCGAAGCCTCGCGCAGCGTGGCCGACGTGCTGGTGATCGGCGCGGGCGTGACCGGCGCGGGCGCCGCGCTCGATGCCGTCGCGCGCGGACTCTCGGTGGTGCTGGTCGAGGCGGGCGACATCGCCACCGGCACCTCGTCGCGTTCGGGCAAGACCTTTCACGGCGGCCTGCGCTACCTCGAGCAGCTCAACTTCAAGCTGGTGGCGCACGCGATCGAGGAGCGCGACCTGATGGTCAAGGTCCTGTGCCCGCACATTGCCCGCCCGGAGTCTTTTCTCTATCCGCTCACCCGCGCCTGGTGGGAGCGGCCCTATGTCGCGGCCGGCGTGCTGCTCTACGACCTCTTCGGCCTGAAGGGCGGTGCCGTCCCGCGCCAGCGCCACTTCGGCCGGGCGGCGCTCAAGCGGCACGTCCCCTCGATCGATGCGCGGCGCGTGGTCGGCGGCGTTCAGTTCCACGACGCGCTGATGGACGACGCGCGCCACACGCTCGCGGTCGTGCGCACGGCGGCCGGTCGCGGCGCCCGGGTCATCACGCGGGCGCCCATGGTCGAGTTCATCAAGGACGGCGAGCGCGTCGCGGGCGTCGTGGTGCAAGACACCCTGACCGGCGAACGGCATCGCCTGGCCGCCCGCGCGGTGATCAGCGCCACCGGCATCTGGGCCGACGACATCCAGCAGCGCGCGGGCGCCAACAGCTTCCGGGTGCAACCCGCGAAGGGCGTGCACATCCTGCTGCGGCCGGAGGCGCTGCAGTCCGACACCGGCATCCTCGCCCGCGCCACCGATTCCGTCATCATCGCGCGCCGCTGGTACGGCTACTGGCTCGTCGGCACCACCGACACGCCGTGGCATGGCGACAAGTCGCAGCCGGTCGCCGAAGCGGCCGATGTCGACTACCTGCTCGACAACCTCAACGCCTACCTCGAGTGCAAGGTCGGCCGCACCGACGTGCTCGGCACCTTTGCCGGCCTGCGCCCGCTGCTGAAGTCGGTGGGCACCACCGATTCGACATCGGCACTGCTGCGCGACCACGCGGTGATCGACGGGCCGCCCGGCCTCACCACCGTCGTCGGCGGCAAGTACACGACCTACCGCCGCATGGCGGCCGACGCGGTCGACGCCGCGGTGCGGCCCCTGGGGGTGGGCACGCCATCGTCCACGGCCTCGCTGCCGCTGGTCGGGGCCAGCGACTGGGCCGTGGTGCGCGACAGCGCCGGCGACCTGGCGCGGCACTTCGGCATGGGCATCGGCGATGCGGGCCGCCTGTTGCAGCGGCACGGCGACCGGGTGCGCGACCTGCGGGCGCTCGCGCGGGCCAGGCCCGCACTGCGCGCGACGCTGCCTGGCGCACCGCACTACCTGGTCGCCGAACTCGTGCATGCCGTCGTCGCCGAGGGCGCGCACACGCTGACCGACGTGATGACGCGCCGCACCCACCTGTCGATCGAACTCGCCGATGGCGGGCTTGCGCTGGCCCCGTTCGTGGCCGGGTGCATCGCGCCGTACCTGGGCTGGTCGAGCGACGACACCCGCCGGCAGCTTGCGGCCTACCGCGAACTCATCGCGGCGGAGCGTGCGGCGCTGGGCCCCGGCGTTGCCGTGCCGCCGGCCGCGTCGCCTGCCGCTGCCCCTGTCCCGCTCGCCGCGGCCCTGTAGAGCCATCCCTTCGCGCACACCCCGCGGGCCGCGTCCGGCCCCGCCCTTATCCAGGAGACCTGCCTTATGTCCATGAACCGTGTCGTCAACCACCCCGATCGCGTCGTCGAGGACATGCTCGGGGGCTGGCTGCTGGCCCACGGCGACAGCGTCGAGGCGCTGCCCGCCAACCCGCGTGTCGTCAAGCGCGCCAGGGCGCCCGAGCGCGGCAAGGTCGGCGTCGTGACCGGCGGCGGGTCGGGGCACGAGCCGGCGTTCCTCGGCTACGTGGGAGACGGCATGGTCGATGCCGTGGCGGTCGGGGAGATCTTTTCCTCGCCCACGGCCAAGAGCTTCCTGGATGCGATCCGCACCGCCGACGGCGGCGCGGGCGTGGCCTGCCTCTACGGCAACTACGCCGGCGACAACATGAACGTCGGCATGGCCCGCCAGATGGCCGAGCGCGAGGGCATCGTGGTCAGGACCGTGGTCGCCAACGACGACGTGCCCTCGGCCGCGAAGGGCGACGAGGCACGGCGCCGCGGTGTCGCGGGAGAGATCTTCATGTGGAAGGTCGGCGCTGCCAAGGCCGCGCTCGGCGCCTCCCTCGACGAGGTGATCGCCGCGGCGCAGAAGGCCATCGCGAACACGCGCAGCATCGGCGTGGGCCTGTCCGCCTGCGTGATCCCCGCAGTCGGCAAGGCCAACTTCCACATCGAGCCCGGCACGATGGAGGTCGGCATCGGACACCACGGCGAACCCGGCATCGACGTGCGGGCGACGGCGAGCGCCGCCGAGATGGCGCAGCTCATGCTCGATGTCGTGCTGCCCGACCTGCCGTTCAGCGCCGGCGACCGGGTCGCGGTGCTGATCTCGGGGCTCGGCGCCACGCCGGTGATGGAGCAGTACATCCTCTACGGAGAGATCGCGCAGCGTCTCCTGGCCCGGGGCATCACGGTGGCGTTCAACCAGGTCGGCAACCTCTTCACCTCGCTCGAGATGATGGGCGTGACGCTGACCCTCATGAAACTCGACGACGAACTCGAGACCTGCCTGAAGCACCCCTGCCGCAGCGTCGGGCTGAGCGTGCCCGGCGACGCCGCGCAGGGCCGCACCTACAGCGGGAGCGCCCGCATGAACCCTGCCGTGGCCACGGCGGCCGTGTCTTCGGGCGCCGGCGCGCACGCACGCACGGTGAGCGGGGCCACGCTGGCCCTCGCGGAGGCGGGCCCCGTGGTGCGCGACCTCATCGAGGCCATCGTCGCGAACCGGCAGCACCTGAGCGAGATCGACGGCCTGATCGGCGACGGCGACCACGGCATCAACATGGCCAAGGGCTTCACCGGCTGCGGCACGCGCCTGGACGCGCTCGGCCCGCGCGCTGCGTCGCTGCCCGCTGCGTTCGAGCAGCTGTCGCAGGCACTGATGGACGACATCGGCGGCTCGATGGGGCCGCTCTATGGCCGCTTCTTTCTCGGCTTCGTCGACACCCTGGCGCCGCATGAACAACTCGATGCGGCGCTGTTCGGCGAGGCGCTGGCCGTGGCCGTCGCCAACGTGCAGGCGATGGGCAATGCCCAGGTCGGTGACAAGACGCTGATCGACACGCTCGTGCCGGCGCGCGATGCCTACGCCGCCGCACTCGCCAATGGCACGGACTTCGCTGCCTGCCTGCAAGCCATGAGTGCTGCCGCACAGCAGGGGCGCGACGCCACCAAGGCCCTGCAGGCCCGCATCGGCCGTTCGGCGCGGCTGGGTGCGCGCTCGATCGGCGTGCTCGACGCCGGCGCCACCTCGTGCTGCCTGATCCTGCAGACGCTGGCGGCTTCGCTGCAGCGCCGGCTGGCCCCCTGAATTCGACTGTCACACGCAAGGAAGGCCTTTTTCATGACCACCACCCAAGCCGTCGTCTTCGACATGGACGGCATCCTGATCGACTCGGAAGTGCTCTGGCGCCAGGCCCGCGAGGAGTTCGCCGCGGACCACGGCATGACCTGGAGCGCCGAGGACCAGGAATCCACCATGGGCTGCAACACCCGCATGTGGTCGCGTCTCATGGTCGAGCGGCTCGACCTGCGCGCCAGGCTCGGCATGGACGAGGCCGCGATCGCCCGCGACATCAAGGCGCGCCTGCTGGCGAAGTACGAGGTGCACCTGCCCGAGCGCGAAGGTGCCATCGCCGCGGTGCGCCTGGCGGCGACCCGCTACAAGGTCGCGCTGGCCTCCGGCTCGCCGAACGAACTGGCGGCGCACGTGATGAAGGTGACGGGCCTCGACAAGGTCTTCCTGGCCACCACGTATGGCGACGACGTCGCGCACGGCAAGCCCGCGCCCGACATCTACCTCGACGTGCTGCAGAAGATCGGCGTGAAGCCCGAGCATGCCGTCGGCGTCGAGGATTCCGGCAACGGCATTCGTTCGTTGCATGCGGCCGGCATGGGCATCATCGCGGCGCCCGGGCCGGAGTTCCCGCTCGGGCCCGAGGTGCTTGCCCTGGCCGATGTGCGCATCGCCGAGCTGACGGCGTTCGACCTCGACCTCGTCGAGCACGCCGGCGCGGCGCACCGGGCGCGCATGCGCTGACGGGCCGGGCCGCCCGAGGCCCGAAAGAAATCAGCGGCCCGCGACCGCGTGCCCCGCAATCGCATCGATCACCGGCGCCCACGTCACCTTCGGCAGCGCGTGGCCCATGCCCTCGATGGTCACCATCCTCGCGCCGGGCACGTGGCGCGCCACGTCCTTCCCGCATTCGATCGGCACCAGTGGATCGACGTCCCCGTGGATCACCAGCGTCGGCGCCTTCAGCGACGCCAGCCGCTCCCTGCGACTGCCTGACGCGATGATGGCCGCGAGCTGGCGTGCGTAGCCGGCCGGGTGCAGGCCGCGTTCGAAACTGCGTTCCGCGCGCGCGGCATCGAGCGCCTCTTCGTCGGGATGCGAGCCGGCGCGCAGCACCTTCATCACCTGCTGCTGACGCGCGATGTAGCCGTCGCGGTCCAGCGGCGTGGGCGTGAGCAGCACCTGCAGCGCCTGCGGTTGGGGCGGCGGCAGGTCGGGGGCGCCGCTGGTGGCCATGATCGACACCAGCGTGCGCACGCGCGCCGGATGGCGCAGCGCGATCTCCTGGCCGATGGCGCCGCCCATCGAGGCGCCGACGATGTGGGCGCTGTCGATGCCCAGCGCATCGAGCAGGCCGACCGCATCGTCGGCCATGTGGGCCAGCGTGTACGGCACCTGGCTCGCGCTCACCGGCACGCCGGCCAGCGCCTGCCCGAGCAGCTTGGCCACGTCGGGAATACCCGCGGCGCTCAGGCGCGTGGACTGTCCGATGTCGCGGTTGTCGAAGCGGATGACGCGGTAGCCGCGACCGGCCAGGCGCTCGCAAAAAGCTTCGTCCCACGCAATCATCTGCGTGCCCAGGCCCATGATGAGCAGCAGCGGTGATGCTGCCGGATCGCCGAAGCAGTCGTAGGCCAGCTCGATGCCGTTGGACGAAGCGAACGAAGGGGAAGAGGGGTCGCGTTGCATGGGGCGTGGCGGTGAAAAGGAAGGGGAGAGAAAGCAAGAGAAGCGAAAGGCAACCGTCGCGCGTTGCGCTTTGTGCCCTGCGGCCGGGACGGTGTTTCGTGGACGATCTTTCCGTGGGGCCCCGCAGCGAGAAAGGTTCGTTCAGACCAACCGGGAGTGACTTCGGGACAATTTGGCGCTATCGGGAAACTCCGAGTCTGCGCGTGCAGAACGCTTCGATATCCTGCGACGACCTTGGAGTGCGAGGCCAGTGGCGGCCTCGCCATCGAAGGCATGTGTTCTGAAGGGATTGAATCGTCGTGCATCGTTCGCCACCCGACTTCGCGTCACGCGTCTACGGACCCCAGCGCGTCGCAGCCATCGTCGCCACCCTGGTCGAAGAAGGCATCGCACCGGAACAAACCCTGAGCGGAAGTGGCCTGACGGAAGACCAGCTGCGCGCACCGGCGACGCGGATTTCCTACGAGCAGGCGGCCGTGGTCTTCCGCAACGCGGTGCGCCTCGCGCCCGGTCCCAGCATCGCCTTTCGCGCGGGCATCCGCATGCACCTCACGGCCTACGGCATGTACGGCTACGGGCTGCTGAGCAGCCCCACGCATGCCGACCTGATGGACTTCACCATCAAGTACAACCGCGTCATGGGCCCCGTGGCCGGGCCGGTGTCGTACACCTGCAGCGGCGGCACCGCGGTGCTGCCCTACGAGGTGCTGCTGTCGTCCGACCCGCAAGACCCGCTGTACCGCTTCGCGCTCGAGTTCGCCTTTGCGGTGCACCTGCGGCTGGGGCGCGATCTCTTCGGCCCGTCGTTCGGTCTTTCCGCATTGCATGTGCGCTTTGCAGAGCCCGAAGATTTGAGCGCCTACCGCACGCTGTTCGGCTGCCCCGTGGCGTTCGGCCAGCCGCGCGATGAACTGCATGTGGGCTCGCCGTGGGTCGGCCATCCGTCGCGGCTGCCCGACTCGGTCACGCATGCGATGGTGAGCGAGATGTGCCAGCAGGTGCTGGCCGATCTGCCGCGCTCGGGCGGTGTCTCGTCGGTGGTGCGGCGCACGCTGATCGACCACATGCCGTGGCGCTTTCCGACCATCGAGCCGATGGCTTCGGAGCTGTCGATCCATCCGCGCACCTTGCGCCGACGCCTCGAGACCGAAGGCACGACCTACCGCGGCATCCTGGCCGACGTGCGCCGCGTGCTGGCCATCGAGTACCTGCGCACCACGCGCATGACCACCGAGGAAATCGCCGAGCGGCTGGGCTACAGCGACGCCTCGAACTTCCGCCACGCCTTCGTGCGCTGGACCGGCCGCAGCCCGCAGGACTACCGCGCGGCGAAGGCCTGAGCCTCGCCTGCGCGATGCCGCATCGGGCATCGTGAACCACCGCCGATCCGCATGCGCGCGCCTTCTTGCGGCGTTCGCGTGGCCGTCGATCCACACATCTGTTCGCAGTTGTGAGTCGCGCCTGCGCGTCGTTCAAATGCGCGTCCCGAAATCACCGCGAAGTGGTCGCATCGCACCTTTTCTTGTCGACGTCGCCGCGAAAAGATGGCGCCCAGAGCAACGACAACAAAGTGCCCGATCCGAGCCTCGCTGAAGGCCCGGACGAGGCCGACAGGAGACAACACATGGATGCACCTCGCGCGTGCCGGCATGCCCGGCACGGACTGGACGTACGCGGCGGGTTCACACCATGCATGCGTGCCGCCGCACAGGCCGGACGCCGCCGTTGCGCGGCGCCTTCACCCCTTTTCCCCGATCTCGATCCTCTCTCGAACGACCGCCCGACCGGGTAGCCGTGTGCATCGCGTCTGCACGTCGGGCTTTTTCTTCGCCTTCTCTTTTTCTCTTTTTCTTTTCCCTCCACTCCCGAGATGACCATGACCGAATCTTCTTCGATGGCCCCGCCGTCCCGCCGCCTGCTGATGCTCGAGTGGCGCGCCGTGGCGGAGCTGTCCGCGTTCTTCACCATGGCCCCGATGCTGCGCATGGCGCCCGCGGGCGACGGGCACCCGGTGCTCGTGCTGCCCGGCCTCTCGGCGAGCGATGCCTCGACGCAACCGCTGCGCGCTTTCCTGCGCGACCGCGGCTACCGCGCGCACGGATGGAAGCTCGGCCCCAACTTCGGCCCGCGCCCCGGCGTGGAAGACCAGATGCAGGAGCGCCTGGCCGAGTTGCACGAACGCTACCAGCGCAAGGTGAGCATCGTCGGCTGGAGCCTGGGCGGCGTGTTCGCACGCGAGCTGGCACGGCGCGCACCCTCGCAGGTGCGCAGCGTCATCACGCTGGGCAGCCCGTTCGCCGGCGAGCCGCGCGCGAGCAACGCGTGGCGGCTGTACGAGATGGTGAGCGAGCGCAAGGTCGAGGACTGGCCCGAGCGCGAGCGCATGCGCACGCCGCCGCCCGTGCCGGCCAGCGCCATCTACAGCCGCAGCGACGGCATCGTGGCCTGGCAGGGCTGCCGCGAACGCGAGACCGCGACCTCGGAAAACATCGAGGTCGAGGGCAGCCACTGCGGCCTCGGCCACAACCCCGTGGTGCTCTACGCCATCGCCGACCGGCTCGCGCAGCCCGAGGGCCAGTGGAAGCCGTTCCGCCGCGAAGGCCTGCGCCGCCTGCTGTACCTCGATCCGCACCGCGACGTGCGCAAGGCCGCCTGACGCGCCGCATCACCAACCCACTCATTCACTTCCTGGAGACGCACATGAACAGCAAGCCCTGGCTGGCTTCCTACCCCGAAGGCGTGGCGTGGGACCACGAGATCACGCCCACCTCGGTCCAGCAGATCCTGGCCGACGCCGTGGCCGGTTTTCCCGACCGGCCGGCCATCGACTTCATGGGCAAGCGGTTGAACTACCGCGAGCTCGGCGCGCTGGTCGACCGCGCCGCCAAGGGCTTGCAGGCCCTGGGCGTGCGCCCCGGCGTGCATGTGGGCCTGTTCCTGCCCAACACGCCGCACTACCTGGTTGCGCTGTTCGGCGTGCTGCAGGCGGGCGGCACGGTGGTCAACTACTCGCCGCTCGATGCAGCGAAGGTGCTCGAGCACAAGATCGAGGATAGCCAGACCGACTTCCTCATCACGCTCGACCTGGCGGCGCTCTACCCGCAGATGGCCGCCATGCTCGGCAAGACACGTCTCAAGAAGCTCATCGTCGGCAACCTCGCCGAGATGACGGGTGCGCCCGAGCAGGTGGCCGCGCAGATGAAGGCGAAGAACGAGACGGTCGAGATCTCGGGCGACGAGCACCACCTGCGTTTTTCCGAGCTGCTCGACAACGACGGCCGCTACACGCCGCACCCCATCGGCGATCCGCGCGAGGCGCTGGCCATCCTGCAGTACACGGGCGGCACCACCGGCCTGCCCAAGGGCGCGATGCTCACGCACGCCAACCTGTCGTCGGCCTGCGAGCAGGTGGTGATCACGCAGTCGGGCACGCCGCCCGTGCTGCAGATGGGCACCGAGCGGCTGCTCGCGGTGCTGCCGCCGTTTCACATCTACGCGCTCACGGTCAACCTGCTGCTGGGCGTGCGCCTGGCGGCCGAGATCGTGCAGCACCTGCGCTTCGACCCCAAGGCCGCGCTGCGCGACATCGCCGAGAAGAAGCTCACCACCTTCTGCGGCGTGCCCACCATGTTCACCGCGGTGATCGGCGACCCCGACACGCCGCAGTACGACCTGCACTCGCTCAAGCTGTGCAACTCGGGCGGTGCGCCGCTGCCGATGGAGGTCGGCGAGCGCTTCCGCGCCATCACCGGCACCTGGCTGGCCGAAGGCTGGGGCATGACGGAAACATCGCCCACCGGCACCTTCTCGCCCGCGCACGGCCAGCGCAAGGCGGGCTCGTGCGGCATTCCGCACCCGGGCGTGGTCATCAAGATGCTCGACCTCGAGGACCCCACGCGCTACGTGCCGCTGGGCGAGAAGGGCGAGATGTGCATCCAGGGCCCCAACGTGATGAAGGGTTACTGGAACAAGCCCGAGGCCACGGCCGACAGCACCACCTTCGATGGCTTCTTTCGCACCGGCGACGTGGGCTACATGGACGAGGACGGCTTCGTCTTCATCGTCGACCGCTGCAAGGACATGCTGCTGTGCAGCGGCTACAACGTCTATCCGCGCGTGCTCGAAGAGGCCATCTACCAGCACCCGGCCGTGCACGAGGTGGCGGTGATCGGCGTGCCCGACGAATACCGCGGCCAGTCGCCCAAGGCCTTCGTCACGCTCAAGCCCGGCGCCGAGGCCTTCGACATCAAGGCCCTGCAAAGCTTTCTCAAGGAACGCGTGGGCAAGCACGAGATGGTGCAGGCCCTGGAGATCCGCGGCGCGCTGCCCAAGACGGCGGTGGGCAAGCTCTCCAAGAAGGACCTCGTGGACGAAGAGCTGCGCAAGCAGGCCGTCGCCGCGGCCACCGTCTGAGCGCGCGCATTCCCCAATTCCCACCGATCCCACCGACGAAAGAGGCCACGCCATGGACCACCTGAGCAGCATGGACGCGTCGTTCCTGCACCTTGAAACCCCCGAGACGCCGATGCACGTCGGCAGCCTCATGCTCCTGGACCTGCCCGAGGGCTACCGGGGCGATTACTACGAAGACGTGAAGGGCATGCTGGGCAAGCGGCTGCACCTGGCGTCGGTGCTCACGCGCAAGCTCGCGCAGATGCCCTTCGAGCTGGCCGAGCCGGTGTGGATCGACGACGACGACATCGACCTGGACTACCACGTGCGCAGCCTCACGCTGCGCCGCCCCGGCACCATGGAGCAGCTGCACCACCTCGTGGCGCGGCTGCATTCGAGCTTGCTCGACCGCAGCCGCCCGCTCTGGGAGATGTACGTCATCGAAGGCCTGGAGAACGGCCAGGTGGCCTTCTACACCAAGGCCCACCACAGCGGCGTCGACGGCAAGGCCGGCACCGAGCTGGCCAAGGTGCTCTACGACACCACGGCGCAGATGCGCGAGGTGCCGCCCGCGCGCCGCAAGCGCGGCAGCGGCAGCCACTACCAGCTGGGCGTGGCCGAGCTGCTGCAGGCGGCGGTGTCCAACTCGGCGCGCCAGTACCGCAAGCTCGCCGAGCTGCTGCCGGCGGCCGCGCGCGCCCTCACGGCGGCCGGCAGCGTGCTGGCGAGCCAGCAGACCGGCAAGGGCGAGCGCCGCCTGAGCCTGGGCATGGCGCCCAAGAGCATGTTCAACGACGCCATCACCAACCAGCGCTCGTACAGCACGATGTCGTTGCCCTTCGACGAACTGAAGGCGCTGGGCAAGCGCGTGGGCGGCACCGTCAACACCATCGTGATGGCGATGTGCAGCGAGGCGCTGGCGCGCTTCCTGAAGGAGCGCAACCTGCTGCCGAAAGAAGCGCTGATCGCCGGCGTGCCCGTGAGCCTGCGCGCCGAGGGCGACGACTCGATGAACAACCAGGTGTCGATGGTGCGCGTCGACCTGGCGACCGACATCGGCGACGCGGCCGAGCGCTTCAAGGCGATCCATGCCTCGTCGGAGGCGGCCAAGGCCGTGGTGCGCGAGCTCAAGCCCGTGCTCGGTGTCGACATGCCGATCACCGGCTCGCCCTGGCTCATGACCAGCCTGGCGTCGCTGTACGGCCGCTCCAACCTCGCGCGCCGCGTGCCGCCCGCGGCCAACGTGCTGATCTCGAACGTGCCGGGGCCGGGCGCCACGCTCTATGTGGCGGGCGCGCGGATGATGCACTTCTACCCCGTGTCGATCCCGTACCACGGCAGTGCGCTGAACATCACGGTGCAGAGCTACGCGGGCTCGCTCGACTTCGGCCTCACGGCCTGCCGCCGCATCCTGTCGCAGGAAGAGTCGTACGAGCTGATCGGCCACCTGCGCGCGGCGCTGCGGCAGATCGAGCGGCTGCCCAGCGTCGAGAGCGCGGCCAAGCCGGCGGTCGCGAAAGAGGTGCCAGCCGAGGTCGTGCCCGCCAAGGCCCCGCGCCGCGCGAAGGCGCCGGCCGCCGCCAAGCCGCGCGTGGCTGCTGCGGCTGCCGCGCCCGCCAGCAAGAAGCCCCGCGCGCCGCGCAAGCCGGCCGCTCCCGCCAAGGGCAAGCGCGCCGCTGCCGCTGCCTAGCCTTCCCGCCGATTCCTTCACCGACCGACCCCAAAGGAAAGCAAGACCATGACCCCCACTTCTGCGCAGGTCCCCGCCCGCGCGCCGTACAACGCGGCGGACGAGGCTTTGTTTTCGAAGGTCAGCTGGCACCTGCTGCCGCTGTTGATCCTCTGCTACATCGTCGCCTTCATCGATCGCATCAACATCGGCTTCGCGCAGCTGCAGATGAAGCAGACGCTGGCCTTCAGCAACGAGGCCTATGCGCTGGGCGCGGGCATCTTCTTCATCGGCTACTTCCTCTTCGAGGTGCCCAGCAACCTCATGCTCGAGAAGATCGGCGCGCGCAAGACGCTGCTGCGCATCATGTTCTGCTGGGGGCTCGTGGCCTCGGCCATGATGTTCGTGGAGACCACCACGCAGTTCTACGTGCTGCGCTTCCTGCTCGGCGCCTTCGAGGCGGGCTTCTTCCCGGGGATCATCCTGTACCTCACCTACTGGTACCCCTCGGCGCGGCGCTGCAAGGTGATCTCGATCTTCATGACGGCCACCGCCATCGGCTACCTGCTGGCCGGCCCGCTGTCGGGCTGGATCATGAAGTACATGAATGGCCTGGGCGGCCACCACGGCTGGCAGTGGCTGTTCGTGGTGCAGGGGCTGCCGGCCTCGGTGCTGGGCATCGTCGCGTTCTTCTACCTGAAGGACAAGCCCGAGCAGGCCGGCTGGCTCACGCCTTCCGAGAAGCTCGCGCTGCGCCATCACCTGGACAACGAGCCGCATGCGGTGGAGACCGCCTCGCACGGTTCGTTCTGGGCGCTGCTGCGCGACCCCAAGGTGTTCACGATGGCCTTCGTGTACTTCCTGTTCCTCGGCGCCAACTACACACTGGTGTTCCTGGTGCCCACGCTCATCAAGAACTGGGGCGTGGGCGACGTGTTCATGGTTGGCCTGCTGTCGGCCATTCCGGCGGTCTTCGGCGCCGTGGGCATGGTGTTCGTCGGGCGCAGCTCCGACAAGCACCTGGAGCGGCGCAAGCACTTCTTCTTCTGCGTGGCGCTGGCCTCGGCGGGCCTGCTGGTGGCCGTGTTCAGCGGTGGCAACCTGGTGCTGGCGCTGGCGGGCCTCGCGGTCATGAGCATCGGCCAGTCGGCCAACACGCCGATCTTCTTCGCGGCCATCAGCGAGTACCTGCCGCGCAAGTCGGCGGCCGGCGGCATCGCGCTGATCAGCAGCCTGGGCAACCTCGGGCCCGCCGTGATGCCGGTGATCACCGCATGGATCACTACCGCCTCGGGCAGCTCGGACAACAGCATGTTCCTTGCGATCGGGCTGTGGCTGTCGTCCGGCGTGGTCCTGCTGCTCGTCATGCGGCCCGCCGCCGCGCGCCGCTCGCAGCTCGCGACGGCCTGATTTTTTCGTTACCTGCTATTTCACTCACCAAGGAGATTCAATTCATGGCAACCAGCAAGACCGCAGCCAACGCCAACCCGCTCTTTCCGACGGCGCTGCCGTCGATGGAAGATTTCAGCAAGCTGATCGAGCAGCTCAAGCTGCCCGGCGTGGACGTCGGCGCGCTCGTGGAGTGGCAGCGCAAGGACATGGAGGCGCTGGCCGAGGCCAACCGGCAGGCTTACGAGGGCATCCAGTCGCTGGCGCAGCGGCGCGGCGAGATCCTGCGCGACACGCTGGCCCAGTGGCAGGACGCGCTGAAGGACGCCACCGGCAAGGACGCCATCTCCAGGCAGGCCGAGGTCGCGCAGCGCGGCGTGCAGCAGGCCGTCGACAATTTCCGCGAACTGGCGCAGCTGGAAGCGCAGGCGCGCAACAACAGCTGGAAGGTGGTGCAGGACCGCTTGAACGAGAACATGGCGAACCTGCAGCAGCTGCTGCAGCCGAAGAAATAGGGGCGCTCCCGCGGACGCAATGTCCGCGCAACGACTGCTGGTAGCCTTGCCGGATTGTTCAGGCGCGCCTCGCCCCGCGAGGTCGCGCGATCCGGATGAATCAGAAAGGACTCAGCGCGTGGTTGTGACAGGGAGAAGATGGGGCGCGTGCGCCGCGTTGACGGCGGCATTGCTGGTGGGCGCATGCTCCACCACGCCCAGCACGCCGGTGGCGGGCCCCGGCGAATACGTCGTGCAGACGGGCGACACGCTCTACCGCATCGCGCAGCGGCACGGCCGGACGACGGCCGAGATCGCCCGCTGGAACCAGATCAAGGACCCCGACCAGCTCGAAGCCGGGCAGGTGCTGCGCGTGGTGCCGCCCGGCGGCGCCGCGACGGGAGCTGCCACGCCCCCACCGCGCAGCAGCAGCAGCAGCGGCGGCAGTGCAGAAAAAGCCAAGCCCGCGCCCGCACCCCGCGAGCGCGACCCCGTGGTGCCGCCCGCCTCGCGGCGCAGCGACTGGGGCTGGCCGACGCAGGGCGCGGTCATCGCCGGCTTCAACGGCAACAGCAACAAGGGCCTGGACATCGGCGGCAGCAGCGGCGAGCCCGTGCACGCGATCGGCGCCGGCTCGGTGGCCGCGACCGAAACGATGCGCGGCTACGGCAGCGTGATCATGGTCGACCACGGCGGCTCCTACATGTCGATCTACACCAACGTGGGCACCGTGGGCGTGAAGCAGGGCCAGCGCGTGCAGCGCGGCCAGAAGATCGCCGAGATCGGCCCGGCGGAGGGCGGCCGCGCCAAGCTGCACTTCGAGATCCGCTACCGCGGCAAGGCCGTCGATCCGCGCCTGTACCTGCCGGCGAAGTAAGCGAACGGGGCCCTCAGCCCTGCGGCCGGGTGAGCAGGTCGAGCTCGGCCCGCAGGCGGCGCACCGCCACTTCATGGCGCCGCGTCTGCGGCCCGCGCCCATGCGTGCCGGCCTTCAGGATGAGCCGCAGCTGCTCGCGCTGCAGCTGCGCCTTCAGGCGCCGGGCGCGTTTTCCGAATTCCTTGCCCATGTCGCGGCGCACGCGGTAGCGCAGCAGCGGCGCGCCCAGGCGCACCCATTCGTCGTCGCGGATCAGCTCGCGCTCGGGCACGAAGTAGGCCGCCAGCGCGTGCAGGTAGGTGCCGTTCTCGCGCGCGGCGGCGCGCCAGACGAAGGCGGCGGCGATCACCACCGGAATGCCCTTGACGATGAGCAGCAGCGCGATGCCGACGAAGCCGTCGTCGAAGCGGTCTTCCAGCAGCGGCGAGTTCCAGATGAAATGCATCGCCCACGCCAGCGCGAAGTAGAAGAGGGCGCAGCCGATGCGCGCCGCCATCGAACGCTGCGGGTTCAGCAGGAACCACGCCACGCCGAACGAGGCGATGGTCGTGTAGGCCGCGTGGCTCCACAGCCCGCTCAGCAGCCCGCGCATCAGCAGGTGGTAGAGCACCGGGTACACCTGGTTCTCGAGCGGGAAGTTCACGGCGCTGTTCACTGTATAGCTCAGGTTCTCGATCACCTGGAAGCCCAGCCCGGCCATGGCGCCGACGATCAGCACCGACAGGTAGGTTTCGAACTGGTTGCGCGCGATCAGCACCAGCAGGATCACGCCCGCGAGCTTCAGGAATTCTTCGGTGATCGGCCCTGCGATGGCCGGCCCCCACGCCGCCACGAACTCCGGCGACACCAGCTTGGCGCACAGGCTCTGGATGGCGATGTTGGCCGGCGCCGCGAAGTACACCGCACCCAGCCCGCCCCACGCAAAGGCCAGCACGTAGGCCTCGGGCGGGTGCTGCTCCAGCAGGTCGAGCGTGCGGAAAAACAGCACGAAGGCCGCCGTGTAGCCGCCCCACACCAGCAGGCCCAGCAGCGCGGTGACGGGCACGACGCGAAAGCCCAGCGAGAACATCGAGACCGTGTAGAACAGGCCGTTGAGGATCAGCGCCGCCAGCAGCCAGAAGGCGGCGCGCTGCGGCTGGAAGAACGAGTCGGTGCCGATCGGCCAGTCGGCGTCTTCCTGCGTGGCAACGGTGGCTTCGGTGGTGGTGCTCACAGCGGTGCCTCCAGGTCCATCGAGTCGAGCATTCGGCGGGCGTCGGCCAGCGCTTCGTTGAAGCCGTCGGTGGGGCCGTACACGTCGATCTGCACCAGCGAGCGACGCGGCGTGTCGACCACCTGCCAGAAGCGGCCGGCGAGCTTGGCGCCGTAGTAGGCGAAGGTCTTGCCCTGCAGGCCCCAGCCGGTGACGAAGTCGGACACGTCGCCTTCGACGGTCAGGCCCTGGCCGCGCTCCATGAGGCGTTGCTGGCGCACCATGGGGCCGTCGGGCCCGCCCATCCACAGGCGCGTGGTCACGAGGAACTTGTGGCCGCCCTTGAAGAGCATGAGCGACTGGCCGGCCTTGGAGCGCGACACGTCCATCTGCCAGCCCGGCGCGGGCTCGAAGCGCGCGTGGGCGACCGACACCGTCTCGCCCGCGGGCAGCGGCCGGCTGCCGGGCGTGTGGTTGTTCCAGAAGGTGAGGCCGCCGACGTACGCGGCAATGGCCAGGAGGATCGCGAGCGCGCCCGGCCAGGTGCGGTACGGGATGCGGCGGGACGGTTGAAGCATCCGTGGATCGTGCCACACCGAAGCGACGGCGCGGGGGCACCGCCGCTGTTGTCAGGCGCTCAGAACGCCATGCGAATACCTACGTCGTAGCCCAGCGCGCGGTGCGGCTGCATGCCGTTCGTGGTCGCGTAGGCCGGCTGCGGGAAGATGGCCGGCAGGCTCAGCACCAGCGGCGTCACGCCCATCACCGTCGGGTTGTTGCGGCCGTTGGCGATGTGGATGCGCGCCACCGAGGCATACAGCGCCGTGCGCTTCGACAGGTTGTGCACGTAGCCCAGCGCCAGCTTGTTCACCGACGAATTGCCGTCGGGCAGGCCCAGCCCGTTGACGAAGCGCACGCGCGCATACGAGGCGCGCACCACGCCCGCGCCCAGCGGCACGTTCACGCCGGCCATGAGGCCGTCGTAGCGGTCGCTCAGATTCAGCGCGCCGTTGGCGAAGGGCGTGGCGCTGTGGCGCACGTCACGCACGCGCGACCATTCGCCGAACACCTTCACCACGCCGAAGTCGTACGAGGCGCCCAGGTTCAGGCTCTTGATCTTCTCGCTCTGCGCGGCGGCGCTGGCCAGCGTGCTCTCGCCGTAGCCCAGCGCCACGTCGGCCGGGCCACTGGCCCAGCCGATGCGCCCGCCCACGTAGCGCCCGCGCTGCGAGGGGCTGTCGGGCACGTTGCTGACCTTCGTGTTCTCGTGCAGCGCGTACTGCACCTGGCCGTAGAAGCCGCCCAGGTTCGGCGGCAGGAAGTAGCTGATGGCGTTGCTCGTGCGCAGGTAGCTGTCGGTGCCGGCCGAGAGCCCACCGTTCAGCAGGCCGCCCGTGGCCAGCGCGCGCGAGGCCGCGATGTTGCTGTTGACCACCGCGATCAGGTTGGTGCCCACGCCGTTGACGCTGAAGGGGTCGAACACCGCGTCGTTCCAGAACGAGGCCGTGTAGTCGCGGCCCAGGCGCACTTCGCCGAAGGGCCCGCTGAGGCTCAGCGTGGAGCGGCGTCCGAAGTTGGTGATGCCGCTGCCCGTGTCGTTGCTCAGCGGCGCCTCGAGCCAGAAGCTCGCGGCCAGCCCACCGCCCAGGTCCTCGGTGCCGCGAAAGCCGATGCGGCTGGACGCATTGCCCGAGGGCGACAGCACGGTCTGGCTCTGGCGCAACTCGGCCGGGCGCAGCGGGTTGTACGAACTGCTGGTGGTGCGGTAGTGGCTCACGCCCGCATCCATCACGCCGAACAGCGTGAGCGAGGACTGGGCGAGGGAGGCGCCTGCAGCGAGGGTCGCGGCCGCGGCGGCGATGAGGGTCTTCTTCTTCATGGTCTTGTCTCCTGGTTGTTGTGTGTGTTGTCGTGAGGGCTGTGCGTCAGGGCGCCCAGCGCAGCAGCGCCAGCACCAGCGCGGCGATGAAGACGGTCTCGCCGACCATCAGCACCACCGGCTTGAGTCCCACGTCGACCAGCTCGCGCAGCTGCGTCTTCATGCCGATGCCGGCCATGGCCGCCACGAGGAACCAGCGCGACAGGTCGCTGCCCGCGGTGGCGAGCGACTGCGGCAGCCAGCCCGTGCTGTTGAGCGCCACCAGCGCGGCGAAGGCCACCGCGAACCACGGCAGCAGCGGCGGGCGCTGGCCGCCCACGGCCTTGCCGGTGGCACGCGTGAACATCACGGCGAACAGGATCACCGGCAGCAGCGCCGCCACGCGCATCAGCTTGACCAGCGTGGCCGTGTCGCCCGTGGCCTGCGACATGCCGTAGCCCGCGCCCACCACCTGCGCCACGTCGTGGATGGTGGCGCCCAGGAACACGCCGGCCGTGTGCGCGTCCATGCCGAGGGCGCGCGCGATCAGGGGGTAGGCGATCATCGTGAGCGTCGACAGCGCCGACACGCCCACCACCGTGAACAGCGTGGCGCGTTCCTTCAGCGGATGCGGCGGCAGCGCCGCGGCCAGCGCCAGCGCGGCCGAGGCGCCGCAGATGGCGGTGGCGCCGCCGCTGAGCAGGCCGAACAGCACGTTGAAGCCCATCAGCCGCGCCACGACCATCGACACGCCGATGGTCAGCACCAGCGACACCGCCACCAGCAACACCGGGTGCCAGCCCAGCGCCACCACCTGCGCGGCCGTGATGCGCAGCCCGAGCAGCGCCACGCCCCAGCGCAGCACGTGGCGCGCGGTGAACTCGATGCCGGGCTTGCACGGGCCTTCGGCCGAGAGAAAGTTCATCGCCATGCCGAGGATGAGCGCGAACAGCATCACCGGCGCACCGTAGTGCTGCGACAGGAAGGTGGACGCGGCGGCGACCACCGCGCAGGCGAGCACGCCCGGAAAGAGCAGGCGGCCGCGCGCCGGCCATGCGGCGACAGACAAGGCGGTCATGGAAACCTCAGGGCACGAGCACGGTGGCGCCGGTGGTCTTGCGGCCTTCGAGCGCGCGATGCGCTTCGGCCGCGTCGGCCAACGCAAAGCTCTGTTGCGGTTCGCTCACGATGCGGCCGGCCAGCACGTGGCCGAACAGCTCGTCGGCCATCGACAGCATGTGCGGGCGCGGGTGGATGTAATGAACCATCGCGGGCCGCGTGAGCCAGATCGAGCCCTTGGCCGCCAGGACCTGCGAATCGACGACCACGGCGCCTGACGAGGTGCCGTTGCTCACCAGCGTGCCGCGTGGCTGCAGGCAGTCGAGAGAAGCTTCCAGCGTGTCCTTGCCCACCGAGTCGTACACGACCGGCACGCCCTTGCCCTCGGTGATCTCGCGCACGCGCTGGGCGATGTTCTCGCGCGAGGTCACGATGGTGTGGGTGCAGCCGTTGGCCTTGGCGACGGCAGCCTTCTCGTTGGTGCTCACGGTGCCGATCATCGTGACGCCCATCGCACGCGCCCACTGGCAGGCGATGAGGCCCACGCCACCGGCCGCGGCGTGGTACAGGATCGTCTCGCCACCCTTCAGTGGATAGACCTGGCGGAACAGGTACTGCGCCGTCATGCCCTTCATCATCAGCGTGGCGGCGGTGCGATCGGAGATGCCGTCGGGCAGCGGAATGAGCACGTCAGCGGGCATCACGCGTACTTGCGAATACGCACCCTGTGGCCCGATGAGGTAGCCCACGCGATCACCCACGCGGATGTCGGTCACGCCCGGCCCCACGGCTTCGACCACGCCCACGGCATCGGAACCGAGGCCATTGGGCAGTGCGAGCGGATAGCGCCCGGTGCGGAAATAGATGTCGATGAAGTTGACGGCGATGAGGCTGTGGCGCACGCGCGCTTGCCCCGGGCCGGGTTCGCCGACCTCGACGTGTTCGAGCTTGAGCACGTCGGCACTGCCGGTCTCGTGAAAGCGGATGGCTTGGACCATGGGGAGTTCTTTCGGTGTGAAGGGCAGGCGGGCAGAAAGGGCTCAGCCCGCCGAGAGTTCGTCGATGAAGGCCTGCGCGCCCGGCCATTCGCCGTAGCCCGAGGCGGGGTTGAGGTGGCCGACCTCGCCGAGGTCGACCAGGCGGCTGCCCCAGCCCTGCGCCATCTCCACCACGCGATCGAAGGGTGCCAGCGGGTCGTTGCGGCTGGCCGCCACGATGCTCGGGAACGGCAGCGGCCCGGTCGGCACCGGCAGCCAGCCGCCGGCGCGCAGGGCCTCGACGCGGGGGTAACCCTCGGGCATCGGCCGTTCGAAGTCGGGCGGCGTGGCCAGCAGGGCGCCGCACACTGGCCGGCGCGTGCGCTGCGCCCAGTGCGCCAGCATCACCACGCCGCCGCTGTGCGCCACGATGACCAGCGGCCCCTCGACCGCCTGCGCCTCGCGCTCGATGGCTGCCACGCGCGCGGCGCAGTCGAGGTCGTCGCGGCCCATGGGCGGCACCGCGCGCACGCGCGGCAGGCGTGCGGCGAGCAGGGTCTGCCAGTGGCTGGCGACGGCGTCGCGCAGGCCGGGAACGATGAGGACGGTGGGAGCAGTCATATCGGCCTGCACCCTCACTGGTTGAGCTGGATGTTGTAGGTCTTGACGATCCGCGCGTTGCGCTCGTACTCGTCATGCGTGATCTTCGCGAGCTGCTCGGGGCTCTCGCTGGTCATCGGCACGAAGTTCTGCGCGATGAGCCGCTCCCGCACCTTCGGCGAGGAGGCGGCCTTCGTGAGGACCGCATTGATCCGCTTCACGAGGTCGTCGGGCATCTTTGCCGACACGATGGCGCCGGCCCAGTTCGAGAAGTCGATCTCGTCGAAGCCCTGCTCGGCCATCGTGGGCACCTCCGGCAGCTGGGCCAGCCGGGTCTTGGCCCCGACCCCGAAGACCTTCACCTTGCCGGCCTTGATCAGCGGCAGCGACGTGACGATGCCGTCGAACAGGATGTCGACCTGGCTGCCCATCAGGTTCTGCAGCGCCGGCGGCGAGCCCGGGAACGGCACGTGCTGCAGGTCCAGCCCTGCCTTCCTGGCAAAGATGGCGCCGGCGTAGTGCGAGCTGGTGCCCGCGGAGTACGAGGCGTAGCTGCCCGGGCTGCCCTTGCCGGTCTTCAGGTAGGCGATGAGGCCTTTCAGGTCGTTCGCCGGCACCGACGGCGCACTCACCAGCACCATCGCCGAGCGCGCCACCATGGTCACCGGCTTCACGTCCTTGACCGGGTCGAAGCTGGTCTTCATCACCAGGGGAATCTCGGTCAGGATGTTGCTGACCATGAACATGATGGTCTGCCCGTCGGGCGGCGCGCTGTTGAGCGCCTGCACCCCGATGGCGCCACCGGCGCCCGGCTTGTTGTCGACGATCACCGGCTGCCCGATCTCGGCCGAGATCGCGTCGGACAACACGCGGGCCACGACGTCCATGGTGCCGCCCGCGGGCGCCGGCACCACGATCCGCACCGGCTTGGTGGTCCAGGCATGGGCGAGCAGGGGCGCGGCGGCCAGGGCGGCTGCCCAGGGCTTCAGGCGGCGAAGGATGTTGTGGGTTTTTTTCATCGCGATGTCTCCAGGTGTTCTGGTGCCGGGGGTGTGGGGTGCTCAGGCCGCCTTGCGCAGGTAGCCCTGCTGCGCGCCGTTGCGGTTCGGCGCGAAGCCGTTGGCGGCCAGCGATTCCTCGACGGTGTCGTAGAACACGCCGATCTTCGAGATCTCGCGCGCCTGCTTGGCGGTGGCGATGGGGCGGCCGAACTGGCGCGAGATGGCCACCAGCTGCTCGACCTGCGCCACCGTGCCCATCTTGGCGGAGCGCGACTGGTTCCAGAGGTTGTCCTCGATGCCGCAGCGCACGTGCAGGCCCATGGCGATGCCCATCATGTTCACGGGCAGCACGTTGCGCATGGAGCTTTCCACCGTGAGCACCGCGCCGTCGGGCACGGCGCGCACGAAGTTGGCCAGGCTGTAGATGTTGGGCACGTCCATGCCGCCGCCGATGGCCACCCAGTTCATGACCAGCGGGCCCTTGTAGACGCCGCGGCGCATCAGCCGCTCGACCGAGTCGAAGCTGTTGATGTTGTAGCACTGGAAGGCGCTCTGGATGCCGGCCTTGGTGAGGCGGCGGATGTGCTCTTCGGCCCAGCCCGGCTGCGCGGGCACGGTCATTTCCTTGTAGGCGCGGTAGACCTCGGGGTCTTCCATCGAGGTGCCCCGGGTGTCGGCGTCGTCCCAGTGCTCGACCACGTTCATCTGCGAGGTGTTGATGGTCACCGTCACCTGGTCGGGCGTGGGCTCCAGCTCGGCCAGCATGTGGCGCGTGTCGTCGCTCAGCCACTTGGCGGCGGCGCCTTCGCTCTCGGGTGCGAAGCTGATCGAGCCGCCGACCTGGATGATCATCTCGGGCACGCGTGCGCGCACGCCGGCGATCAGCTCGTTGAATTTCGACAGCCGCTTGCTGCCCTTGCCGTCGAGCTCGCGCACGTGCAGGTGCAGCACCGTGGCGCCGGCGTTGTAGCAATCGACCGCCTTCTGGATCTGCTGTTCCATCGTGACGGGAATGTCTTCCGGAAAGTCGGCGGGCACCCACGACGGTGCGTAGGGCGCGGCGGTGATGACCAGCGGCTGCTGGTTTTCGGGGAACAGATGGCCGTCGAGAAAGTTCATGGCAGGACCTCGGGAGAAAGGAAGAAGGAAGGGAGAGGGCGCAGGACGTGCCCGCTCAGAAGACCGCGTCGCCGACGATGCCGGCGCGTTCCATCTTTCGATGGCAGGGCGGGTAGTCCATGACCGCGTAGTGCTGGGTCGAGCGGTTGTCCCACATGGCCACGTCGCCCGGTTGCCAGCGCCAGCGCACCTGGTACTCGGGGATCTGCACCTGGCTCACGAGGTAGGCCAGCAGCAGGGCGGCGCCGGGCTGGTAGTCCTGCCCGTAGCGCACGTTGGCCGGCGTGTGGAAGTTGGTGAAGTGGGTCGTGAAGCCGTTGACGAACAAAATCTTCTCGCCCGTGTCGGGGTGCGTGCGCACCACCGGGTGTTCGGCGTCGGGAAACTGGGCCTTCAGCGCCAGGCGCTTCTCGATCGGCATCGCGGCGCCGAAGGTGGCCTCGATGCTGTGGCGCGCGCGCAGCCCGGCGATCTGCTGCTGGATGTGCGCGGGCAGCTTCTCGAAGGCCAGTGCCATGTTGGCCCACATGGTGTCGCCGCCCACCGGCGGGCATTCGACGCAGCGCAGCACGCAGCCGAAGGGTGGCTTCTCGCGCCAGGTGGCGTCGGTGTGCCAGCTGTTCTCGTAGCGGTCGACCGGCGTCTCGGGGTTCTTGTAGATGCGCACCAGGCCCGGGTGCTCGGGGTCGCTGCCGACCACGGGGTGGTCCTCGAGCTCGCCGAAGTGGCGGGCGAAGGCGACGTGCTCGGCGCGCGTGAGTTCCTGCTGGCGGAAGAACAGCACCTTGTGCTGCACCAGCAGCGCGCGGATCTCGGCCGCCAGGCCGGCGTCGCGCGAGGCCTCGGCCAGCGACACGTGGCGCAGCTCGGCGCCGATGGCGCAGGTCACGGGGTGGACCTGGAGGCCGCGCGTGTGCACGGCGGGGGCCCCGTTCGAGAGGCCTGGCTGGATCGTGGAACCCATGTGTCTTGTCTCCTGTGCCGGTCGTGGGGTGCCGCTGTGCGGCGGTGACCGTGCTGGAAGCAAGAATAGGTCGGGGCCCCTGCGCGCGCCCCCTCCTCGCAGGAGGGGGACCCAGGCCGAAAGGGGAGGGAGAAACCCTCAGTGCCCGGCGGCGAGCAGCCCCAGGATGCGCGCGCGCTGCACCACCTGCGTGCGCGTGCCGGCGTCGAGCTTGGCGAACAGGTTCTTCACGTGCCACTTGACGGTGGTTTCGCCCACCTGCATGGCGCGCCCGATTTCCTTGTTCGACAGGTTGCGCGCCAGCAGCACCAGCACCTCGCCCTCCTTGGGCGTGAGCACGGCGCCGGGCGATGCCGGTGCCGCAGGCGCGGGCGCAGGCGGCACGGCGGGCGCGAGTGGGGCCACCGCGATCTCGGCCTGCGCGCCCTCGGCCGCGAGCGTGCCGACCCAGGCGCCCAGCTCGGGGTGCGCGTCGGAGAACACGCGCTGCAGGCCGTAGGCGCGTGCCAGGTCCATGGCCTCGCGCAGCAGCGCCTGCGCCGGCTGGCCGCAGCGCTCCAGCGCCAGCGCGCGCAGCCCCAGCAGTTCGATGTGCAGGCCGCCCTGCTTGCGCTGGCGCGCCTGTTCGTCGGCACGCGCCAGCTTCGCGAGGGCGTCGGGCCAGTCGCGCGCGGCGATGGCCGCATGGGCGCGCGCCACGTCGCGCAGTGCCTCCACGCTGCGCCGCCACAGCGGGCCCTGCGGCAGCGTGGGGTCGGCCAATTGCGCGTCGATGCGTTCGCACAGCTCGCGGCAGGTCTGGGCGCGGTGGCGCTGTGCATGTAGGCGCACCTGCTCGGCCAGGCTGGCGATGCGCAGCCGCGGCAGGCGTCGCGCGGCGCCGGCCGCGTCCAGCGCGTCCAGCAGTTCCAGCGCGCGGTGCTCGGCGCCTTCGGCCGCCGCGATGCGCGCCGCCGTGCGGTAGGCCTGCAGCAGCGATTCGGGCAGGCCGCTGTGCTCCAGCACGTCGAGGCGGTCGGCCAGCAGCGTGGCGGCGTCGCCCGGCAGGTCGCGCTCCCAGGCCACCGATGCGAGCAGCGCGGCCAGGTTGCAGCTGAAGCGGTGGCGCCGGCCCATCTCGGCCTCGGCGCCGGCCACGGCGGGGCGCAGCAGCTGCTCGGCCAGCAGCACCTGGCCTTCCCACGCATAGCTCAGGCCGATGACCAGCTCGCTCCAGCGCCGGATGTAGTCGACGCCGTGGCCCGGGTGCCCGCGCAGGGCCTGCTGCTGGCGCAGGCGCGCGAGCGCCGGCTCGCCCTCGAGCAGCGCGCGGTAGGCCATGCGATTGGCATGCGACTGCAGCAGCAGCGGGTCGGTCAGCGGCACGGCCTCGGTCCAGGGCGCGTGCAGTTCGACGAAGCGGTCGGGGTCGTCCGCGAACACGGCCGCGCCGCCGAGGATCAGCGCGCATTCGCAGCGCAGCGCATCGCTCACATCGGGCTGCGCCAGGATGCGCGCCACGAAGCGGCCGGCTTCTTCGTGCCGCTCGCTCGATGCGAGCGTCCATGCCGCGGCCAGCAGCAGGCGCGGGCGGCGGTCGAGTTCGTCGGGCGGCATCTGCGCCATCCATTCGAGCACCGTGGCCTGCCGGCCGCGCCGCATGAGCGATTCGTAGAGGCTGCGCTCCGCGAGCTCGTAGGCGGTCTGGTGCTGGCCCGCGCTCAGCGCGTGGTGGGCGGCTTCGTCGAGCAGCTCGTGCGCGGCCAGCCACTGCGCCGCGCGCGCATGCGCCGCCACCTGCTCGGCGGCGTCGAGCGCGGCGAAGCGCTGGCGCAGCACGTCGCGCGCCAGCGCATGCATGCGCAGCCACTCGCCCCCTTCGGCGGCGGCGAACACCGGCGTGTCGTTGCTCAGCCGCGCCAGCCGCGCCGCGGCGTCGTCGACGCCGGAGACCGCGCGGCACAGCTCGGGATGCAGCAGGTCGAGCACGGCGATGCGGGCCAGGAAGTCGCGGTCGTCGGGGTCGAGGTTCACCAGCAGCAGCCGCACCAGCTCGCCCTGCAGCTCGCCGGCGGCGGCCGTCATGTCGCCCAGCACCGTGTGCGCGGCGTGCGCGTCGGCCCCGCGCGCGATGATGGTCGTGGCCAGCTGCAGGCCCAGCGGCCAGCCTTCGGTCAGCTCGTGCAGCCGGGCGGCGGTGTTGCGGTCGACGCGCGCGCCGAAGCGTGCCTGCACCAGCTGCAGCGTCTCGTCGAGGCTGAACTTCAGCAGCGCCGGGCCGATCTCCACGCACTGCCCGTAGGCCACGAGGTCCTCGATGTCGAGCCGGCCGTCGGGGCGCGTGGCAATGAGCGTGCGCACGTTGGGCGGCGCGTTGCGCAGCAGGTAGGCCAGCGCCTCGCGCGAGGCCGGCGGCAGGCGGTCGGCCTCGTCGATGACCAGCACCACGTTCAAGGCCGCCTGCGCCAGTTCGGCCAGCAGCGCGGTGACGCTGCCCAGCGTGCCGGGCCGGTCGTCCTGGAACAGGCTGCGCCCGAACGCGGGGCGGCCCATGGCGACGCGCAGCGCCAGCGCCAGGCTCTGCACCAGCCGGCCCGGGTCGTCCTGGCTCTGCGCCGAGACCCAGCCCACCGGCACGCCCTGGCCCAGGTACTCCAGCCGCCACTGCGCGAGCAGCGAGGTCTTGCCGAAGCCCGAGGGCGCCTGCACCACGCACACGGCGTGGTCGCGCAGCGCGTCGGCGCTCGACAGGAGCCGCGCGCGCGAGACCAGGTGACGCGGGACACGGGGCGGCGTCACCTTGAGCAGCAGGTCGCGCGGGGCGCCGCTCGCATCGGGGGGCGGGAAAGTGGCCAAGGCTCGTTCGTGCTCGTGGAGGGAAGAACGGGCCCGATTCTCCACGTCAATCGCGCGAGGCCGAAGCGCGGCGCGGCGCCCTCTGCCGCGCGCGGCTGGCCTTCGCGCTGCAGCCGTACTGCGCATGGAACCAGCGCGACAGCCCGCTGGGCGCGCAGAAGCCCAGCAGGCCCGCGACCTCGGCCAGCGGGCGGTCGCCCTCCAGCACATGGCGCACGGCGAGTTCCTTGCGCACGTCGTTCACGATGGCCGAGAAGCTCTGCCCGTCGTCCGCCAGCCGGCGCTGGATCGTGCGGCATTCCACGCCCACGTGCGCCGACACCTGCGCGATGCTGCAGCGCCCGCTGGGCAGGAGCAGCAGCACCGCGCGCCGCACGTCGCCCGGCAGCGCGTCGCCGGGCGCAGGCGCTGCCGCGTCGAGCAGCTGCCGCGCATAGCGCGCCATGGCCGGGTCGGCCGAGGGGTTGGGCGCGTCCAGGTCGTCGCGCGCGCAGACGATGCCGTGGAAGTCCTGGTCGAAGGCGACGGCCGCGCCCAGCACGCGGTGGTGCGTGCGCAGGTCGCGCGGCGCGGGATGCGCCAGGCACACGCGCCGGGGCTGCCAGTCGGCGCCGAGAAACTGCCGCAGCAGGCGCAGCATCACGCCCAGCGCGAGTTCGATGCGCTGGCGCGTGGCGCGGTGCGCCTTGCCGGGCTGCACTTCCTCGCGGATGACCACCACCTGGCCGAAGGCCTCGACCATCAGCGACAGCGAGCCGTTGAGCAGCGGCTGGTAGCGCATCAGCACGTCGAGCGAATCGCGCAGCGTCGGCTGCTCGCGCACCAGCAGGCCGACGGCCCCGAGGTTCGACAGCCGCCGCCCCTCGGCCATGCACAGCCCGAAGCTGTCGTTGCCCGAACGCTCGGCCGAGGCCTGCAGCAGCGCGGCGACACGGTCGACCGGGATCATCAGGTCGGGCTCGTCCAGCACGCGGGGGCTCAGGCCGGCGTCCAGGAGCATGCGCGCCGGGTCGAGGCCACTGGCGCGGGCGACCTCGCTGTAGTGGGTGAGGCTTGCCGCGCGGACCAGGGAGGACATCGCAAGTCCGCACGTGGCAGTTCTCAGGGCACGAGCACGGTGGCGCCGGTGGTCTTGCGGCCTTCGAGCGCGCGGTGCGCTTCGGCCGCGTCGGCCAGGGCGAAGCTCTGCTGGGGCTCGCTCACGATGCGGCCGGCCAGCACGTGGCCGAACAACTCGTCGGCCATCGACAGCATGTGCGGGCGCGGGTGGATGTAGTGCACCATCGCCGGCCGCGTGAGCCAGATCGAGCCCTTCGCCGCCAGCAGCTTGGTGTCGAGAACCACGGCGCCAGAAGACGTGCCATTGCTCACGAGCGTGCCGCGCGGCTGCAGGCAATCGAGCGAAGCCTCCAGCGTGTCTTTCCCCACCGAGTCATAGACGACCGGCACGCCTTTCCCGTCAGTGATCTCGCGCACGCGCTGGGCGATGTTCTCGCGCGAAGTCACGATGGTGTGGGTGCAGCCGTTGGCTTTTGCGACAGCTGCCTTTTCGTCGGTGCTGACGGTGCCGATCATGGTGACGCCCATGGCGCGCGCCCACTGGCAGGCGATGAGACCCACGCCGCCGGCGGCTGCGTGGTACAGGATCGTCTCGCTGCCCTTGAGCGGATAGACCTGCCGGAACAGGTACTGCGCCGTCATGCCCTTCATCATCAACGTGGCGGCGGTGCGGTCCGAGATGCCATCCGGCAAAGGGATCAACACATCAGCGGGCATCACACGCACCTGCGAATACGCCCCTTGCGGCCCGATGAGGTAGCCCACGCGATCGCCCACACGGATGTCGGTCACGCCCGGCCCCACGGCCTCGACCACACCCACGGCATCGGAACCGAGCCCGTTGGGCAGTGCGAGCGGATAGCGCCCGGTGCGGAAATAGATGTCGATGAAGTTGACGGCGATGAGGCTGTGGCGCACGCGCGCCTGGCCCGGGCCGGGCTCGCCGACCTCGACGTGTTCGAGCTTGAGCACGTCGGCGCTGCCGGTCTCGTGGAAGCGGATGGCCTGGTTCATGGTGCGTCTCCTGGGGTGTGTGGGGGCTGTATGGAACGGATTCTTGCGGCGCGTGGCGGCGGCGGGAAGCGTGGTCTTGGCGATGTCCCAAATTGGCAAATCGATGCCCCAATAAAGCAAGAAATGCGGGCGGGGTGCGCCGGATACTGGCGGCATCGGCCCACCGAGGCCTGCAAGACAACAACCGGAGACACCCCATGAAACTGCTGCAATTTGGACGCGCCGCCGCCGTGGCGCTGGTCGGATGCTCGATGGCCCTCGGGGCCTGGGCGCTGGGCGACAAGCCCGTCAAGCTCATCGTTCCCGCGCCACCGGGCGGCACGATGGACATCGTGGCCCGCGTCGTCGGGCAGCAGATGGCGCTGGACATCGGCCGCCCCGTGATCGTCGAGAACCGCCCCGGCGCGGGCGGCTCCATCGGCCTGCAGGCCATGCTGCAGGCACCGGCCGACGGCAACACCATCGTGATGGCCGCGAGCAACGTGCTGGCCGAGACGCCGCAGGTCGTGAAGATGCCCTTCGATCCGCTCAAGGACGTGGTGCCCATCGGCTCGGTGGCGCGCTCGGGCGTGGTGCTCGTCACGGCCGCGAACTTCCCGGCCAAGGATTTCCAGGGCCTCGTCGCCGAACTGAAGACGCGCAAGGGCAAGGCCAGCTTCGCCAGCTACAGCCCCGGCACCGTGTCGCAGTACGCGGGCCTCATCCTCAGCGACCGCGCCGGGCTCGACCTGCAGCACATCGGCTACCCCGGCTCGCCGCCCGCGCTGCAGGACCTGCTGGGTGGCCAGGTCGACCTGATGTTCGACGGCATGCTCACCTCGATGCCGCTCATCAAGGCCGGCAAGCTGCGCCCCTATGCCTTCACCGGCAAGACCCGCTCGCGCTTCCTGCCCGACCTGCCCACCACCACCGAGCTCGGCTACCCCGACCTGCAGTTCCGCGGCTGGGTCGGCTTCATCGGCTCGGCCAAGCTGCCGGCCGACGTGATGGCAAAGCTCCATGCCGCGATCGAGAAGGCCGGCCAGGCGCCCGCCGTGCAGCAGAAGCTGCTCGACGTGGGCCTGGAGCCCGAGCTCAGTGTCGACACGCCCGCGCTCATCGCCGAGACCCGCGCGCTGTCCGAGCGCAACGCCGCCATCGTCAAGAAGTACCGCATCCAGGCGAACTGAGCGGCACGCGCCATTCCATCGGAGACCTCTCATGAAGATCAGACCCATTACGCCGTCCATCGGCGCCGAAATCTCGGACGTCCACCTGGGCGAGGCCTCGCGCGACCCCGAGTGCTTCGCGTCGATCCGCGCCGCGCTGCTCAAGCACAAGGTGCTTTTCTTCCGCGGCCAGGACATCGAGCGCGCCGAGCACGTCGCCTTCGCACGCTGCTTCGGCGAACTGGAAGACCACCCCGTGGTCGGCTGCGACCCCGAGCACCCGGGCCTCGTGCGCATCTACCGCAGCGACAACAAGCACAGCTACGAGAACACCTACCACTGCGACGGCCTGTGGCGCCAGAGCCCCGCGATGGGCGCGGTGCTGCGCTGCATCGAGTGCCCCGAGGTCGGCGGCGACACCATCTGGGTGAACATGGTGCAGGCGCACGACGAGCTGCCCGACGAGATCAAGCAGAAGATCGGCAAGCTGCGCGCCAAGGCCAGCATCGAGCATTCGTTCGGCGCCGTGATGCCGATGGAAGCGCGCCTCAAGCTGGGCCAGGACCATCCGCCCGTGGAGCACCCCGTGGTGCGCACGCACCCCGAGACCGGCGAGAAGGTGCTCTACGTGGGCAGCTTCACCACCCACTTCGTGAACTACAGCACCCCCGAGAACGTGCGCCACGGCATCGACAAGACACCGGGCGCGGCGCTGCTGCTGAACTACCTGCTCAGCCGCGCCACTATTCCCGAGTACCAGGTGCGCTGGTCGTGGCAGCCGGGCGACGTGGTCGTCTGGGACAACCGCAGCACGCAGCACTACGCGCTGAACGACTACTGGCCTGCGCCACGAAAGATGGAACGCGCCGGCATCGTCGGCGACGTGCCGTACTGAACATCGCCCCCGCATCGCCACCTGACAGACGCACGCCATGAACTTCCTCGACGGCCACCTCTTTCCCGAAAACCAGCAGCCGCTGATCATCACCGCCGCGCCCTATGCACCGGGCTGGCTTCCTTCCGACTTCCCGGGCGAGATCCCGGTCACGATGGAAGAGCAGATCCAGAAGGCGGTCGACTGCTACAACGCCGGCGCCACGGTGCTGCACCTGCATGTGCGCGAGCTCGACGGCAAGGGCAGCAAGCGGCTGTCGAAGTTCAACGAGCTGATCGCCGGCGTGCGTGCGCGCGTGCCCGAAATGATCATCCAGGTGGGCGGCTCCATCAGCTTCGCACCCGAGAGCGAAGGCGCCGCCGCCAAGTGGCTGAGCGACGACACGCGCCACATGCTGGCCGAGCTGGAGCCCACGCCCGACCAGGTGACGGTGACGGTCAACACCTCGCAGATGAACGTCACGGAGCACGCCGAGCTGGCCGACTTCAAGGGCACCTCGCGCGAGATTCCGGCCATCTTCGAGGCCTACAAGGAAATGACGGTGCCGGCGCAGCCGGGCTGGGTCGAGGAGCACATCCGCCGCCTCACCAAGGCCGGCATCCAGAGCGCCTTCCAGTGCTACAACATCAACAGCTTCGAGTCGGTCGAACGGCTCATGCGGCGCGGTGTCTACAAGGGCCCGCTGGTGATGAACTGGGTGGCGATCAGCGGCGGCATGGACGCGCCCAACATCTACAACCTGGCCAACTTCGTGCGCGCCGTGCCCGACGGCGCGGTGCTCACGGTGGAGAGTTCGGTGCGCAACGTGCTGCCCGTGAACATGATGGGCATCGCCATGGGCCTGCACGTGCGCTGCGGCACCGAGGACGTGCTGTGGAACCAGACGCGCACCGCCAAGATCGGCACCGTGGCGCAGATCGAGCAGCTGGTCGCCATCTCGCGCCAGTTCGGCCGCCCCATTGCCACGGCGCAGCAGGCGCGCGAGATCTCGAAGATCGGCGTGTTCTACGAGACGGCCGAAGAGTCGCTCGCGGCCAACGGCTTCGCGCCGAACCGCAACGGAGGCAACCAGGGCTTCCTGCGCAAGGCGGCCTGAGAAGAAAGACGATGGCAATGACGAGGCGTTTCACGCGCGCCGCCTGGCGTCTGCTGGAGGGCATCGCGCATGCCCTGCGCCACGAAGACCTGGTTCAGAACGCGCGCACCGCGCCCTGAGCCACCGCGCCGGCCGTCTGCTTGCTCCATTGCGAGGCGCTGCAGCCGAAGTGGTGGCGGAACCAGTGGCTGAAGCTGCTGGGCCCCGAAAACCCCAGCAGCTCGGCCACCTCGCTCAGCGGCAGGTCGCTGTCGCGCAGGTGGCGCTTCACGAGGTCGGAGCGCACGTCGTCGAGCAGGCGGCTGAAGGTGAGGCCTTCGGCCTCGAGCCGGCGGTGCAGCGTGCGGCGGTCCACGCGCAGGTGCCGCGCCACTTCCTGCGCGGTGCAGCCGCCGCCGGGCATCAGCGCCAGGATGAGTTCGCGGCAGGCTTCGCGCGTGCTCTCGCCGCGGTCTTTCAGCGCGGCCTCCAGGTACTCGCGCGCGAAACGCGCCACGCCCTGGTCGCCCGATTCGCGCGGCTTGCGCAGGTCGGCCGCCAGGCACACGAGGCCGTTGAAATCCTGGTTGAACTTGACGTTGCGGCCGAAGAAGGCGCGGTGCGCCGCCATGTCCGCCGGCGGGCGGTGCGTGAAGCACACCTGCTGCGGGCGCCACTGCGGATCGATGAGCTCGCCGAGGATGCGGAACATGATGCCCACGGCCAGCTCCATCGACTGGCGCATCGGCAGCCCGGGGCTGGGCAGCAGGTCTTCCTGGATGATGACCATGTCGCCCGTGTCCTCCAGGCGAAAGCTCAGCGAGGCGTTCACCAGCTTCAGGTAGCGGCCCAGCGTGTCGAGCGCGTCGCGCGGCGTGGGCTCTTCCTTCAGCACGACGCTGATGGGGCCCAGCGCCGACAGCTTGCGCTGCGCCGCCAGCCGCAGCGCGAAATCTTCGGTGCGCGTGGCGCGCGCGGTGATCTCGAGCAGCTCGCGCACGGCGTCGCCGGGGATCAGCGTCTCGGGGTGCTCGAGCAGCTGCGCTTTGAGCCCCACGGTGCGCATGAAGGCATGCGGGTCGCGGCCGAGCGACTGCACCAGCTCCACGTAGCCGCTGAGGCTCGCGCTGCGCATCAGTCGACCGAGGTGCTTCATGGTGGCTTCTTTGGCAGAGGCCCCGTGTTCACTCGGGGCTGATCTTGAGTTGCAGTTTCTCGATGATGGCCCGATTGTGGGCGGTCGTGGCGTCCAGCGTCTGGCGCAGCTGCACCAGCGTCGCCTCGCGCGGCGGATCGTAATTCTGCGCGAGCAGCGCCTCGCGGAACTTCGGCGCCTGCACGGCCCGGGCCACCTCGGCGCGGATTTTCTCCTGCAGCGCCGGCGGCATGCTGCTGAGCACGAACACGCCCACGCTCGCGTCGGGCATCACGAAGTCGGGCAGGCCCAGCTCGCCGAAGGTGGGCACGTCGGGCAGGAAGCGCGAGCGCTTCGACGACGCCACGGCCAGCGCCTTGATCTTGCCGCTGCGGATCAGCGAAGTGACGTTGCTCACCACCTCGAAAGTCAGCTGCACCTGGTTGCCCATGAGGTCGACCAGCGCCGGCGCCGAGCCCTTGTACGGCACCACGAGGATGTCGTTGCCGCTGCGCGCGCGCAGCATCTCGCCCAGCAGGTTGGAGCGCGTGCCCGTGCTCAGGTTGGCCACGCTGACCGAGCGCGGATTCCGCTTGGCATGCGCCAGCAGGTCGTTCACCGTGTTCGGCGGGAAGCCGGCATTGGCCACCAGCACATGGAACATGCCCGTCACCTCGCCGACGTAGGTGAAGGTCTTGAGCGGGTCGAAGGGCGTCTTCACCGTGAGCGGAATGTCGGACAGCACGCTCGACGGCCCGACCATCAGCGTGTAGCCGTCGGCCGGCGCGGCCATCAGCGCGCGCTCAGCAATGACGGCGGAGCCGCCCGGCTTGTTGTCCACCAGCACGGTCTGGCCGAGGTTCGTGCGCAGCTGTTCGGCGAGCAGCCGCGCCGCCGCGTCGGAGATGCCGCCCGGCGGCGCCGGAACGATCAGCCGAGTGGGCTTGTCGGGCCAGGCCTGGGCCGAGGCCGTGCCGCAGCACAGCGCGGCCAGGAAGAGAAGGGAGGCTCGCAGCAGATGCAGACACATGGTTCGTCCTCAGGTGGAAGAGTCAAAGGCGTGCGGATTCTGTGGCGCCACCGCTGCTGAATGCTTGGCGCGACGCGTCGGCCACTTACCGGATCGCGACAGCGACACCTGTCTTTGCACGCGCCGTTTCAATGCCCCAGAAAGACAAAACTGCGCCCCCGATGAGCAAGAAGTTTTCGCAGCAGCGCCAGAAACTTTGGCTGCAAGCGCAACCCTTTCACCGGAGACAACCCCATGAACTTCCTCGACGGCCACCTGTATCCCGAGAACCAGCAGCCCCTGATCATCACGGCCGCGCCCTATGCGCCGGGCTGGATTCCCGCCGACTTTCCGGAAGACATTCCGGTCACGATGGAAGAGCAGATCCAGAAGGCGGTCGACTGCTACGAGGCCGGCGCCACCGTGCTGCACCTGCATGTGCGCGAGGCCAACGGCAAGGGCAGCAAGCGCCTGTCGATGTTCAACGAACTGATCGCCGGCGTGCGTGCGCGCGTGCCCGAGATGATCATCCAGGTGGGCGGCTCCATCAGCTTCGCGCCCGAGGACGACGGCGCCGCCGCCAAGTGGCTGAGCGACGACACGCGCCACATGCTGGCCGAGCTCACGCCCAAGCCCGACCAGGTCACGGTGACCGTCAACACCACGCAGATGAACGTGACCGAGCACGCCGGCCTGGACGACTTCAAGGGCCTGTCGCGCGGCGACCCGCGGCTGTATTCGACCTACCGGGACATGATCGTGCCCTCGAACCCCAGCTGGGTGGAAGAGCACATCCGCCGCCTCACGGCCGCGGGCATCCAGAGCGAGTTCCAGTGCTACAACATCAACAGCTTCGAGACCATCGAACGCATGATCCGCCGCGGCGTCTACAAGGGCCCGCTGGTGATGAACTGGGTGGCCATCAGCGGTGGCATGGATCAGGCCAACATCTACAACCTGGCCAACTTCCTGCGCGCCGCACCCGACGGTGCGGTGGTCACCGTGGAGAGCTCGGTGCTCAACGTGCTGCCCGTGAACATGATCGGCATCGCCCTGGGTCTGCACGTGCGCTGCGGCATCGAGGACGTGCTGTGGAACCAGACCCGCACCGGCAAGATGAGCTCGGTCGAGCAGATCAAGCAGCTCGTGCGCATCGCGACCGAGTTCGGCCGCCCCATCGCCACCGCGCAGCAGGCGCGCGAGATCATGAAGATCGGCGTGTTCTACGAGACCACCGAAGAGACGCTACAGGCCAACGGCTTCGCGCCCAACCGCAACGGCGCGCAGCAGGGCTTCCTGCGCAAGCCGGCCTGATACCGCTTCCACCGCTTCCCGGGGGGGCGGTTGACGTACCGACTGGTCAGTCGGTAGACTGGGCCGATCGCGCAGCTCACCGGGCTGCATCGCATCGCACAGAAAGCCCCCGATGAGCGAGAACTTCGCAGCCGAACTCCATCGCCGAGCCACCACGGCCCTGCAGGCCGGGCGCGCCGACGCGCAAGGGGAGGGCGACCGCGTGCCGGTCGGCCAGTACACCGACGAGGCCATCGCACGCGACGAGCGGCGGCTGCTGCAGCGGCATCCGCAGCCGGTGGCCGCCAGCGCCTCGCTCGCCTCGCCCGGCGCCTGGCTGTCGCTCACGCACACCGGCGTGCCGCTGTTGCTGGTGCGCCAGGAGGGCGGGCAGGTGCAGGCGTTTCTCAACGTGTGCCGCCACCGCGGCGCGCGCGTGGTGCCCGAAGGCAGCGGCAGCGAGGCGCGCGCCTTCGTCTGCCCGTACCACGCATGGACCTACAAGCCCGACGGCGCCCTGCGCGGCGTGCCCGAATCCTTCGGCTTTCCCTGCCTGAAGCAGGACGCGTCGGGCCTGCGCCGGCTGGCCACGGTCGAGCGCGCGGGCGTGGTCTGGGTCGTGTGCGATCCGTCGCGGGCGGACAGCGACCCCGGCGCGCACCTGGGCGCACTCATGGACAACCTCGAGTCGCTGGCCGGGCTGCGCGCGCCCGTGGCCTATGCGCCGCGCACGTACGAGGTCGAAGCCAACTGGAAGCTGCTGGTCGACGGTTCCTTCGAGGCCTACCACTTCAAGGTGGCGCACCGCGAGACCATCGCCCACATGTTCCTGCACAACCTGCAGGTGATCGACGAGTTCGACCTGAACCGGCGCCTGTACCTGCTCAAGTCGAAGTTCCAGGAACACCGGCCCGACGCCGCCGGTTTCGATCCGCGCCGCTACGGCAACCTGACCTACTTCTTCTTTCCCAACACGACCATCCTGGTGCAGCCCGACCACGCGCAGCTCAGCATGCTGGAGCCGCTGGGCGCCACGCGCACGCGCGTGCACGAACTCACGCTGATCCCCGAAGCGCCGGCCTCGGAGAAGGCGACCGCGCACTGGGACGCGAACGTGGCGCTGTACCGGCGCACGCTCGCGGAAGACTACGCACTGGCCGAATCGATCCAGGCCGGGCTGGCGTCGGGCGCGAACGACGCGCTCAGCTTCGGCACCTTCGAGTACAGCGCGCCGCGCTTCCATGCGCAGCTCGCGCAGCAGGTGGCGGCGATGCCGGCCGCACGCTGACGCGCGAGGGTGTCGCGCGTGCAACAACCAGACCACAAGACACAAGAAAGAATGGCGCGCATCGCGTCTGATCGCCGGTCGCGTCTTCGCGGCATGTGCTCTTGCGCGTGACGCTTTCCAGAACCGCCCGATGGCCACTCTTGCCCCTTCCCGTAAAGAAACGATCCTCGCGCGCGCCGAGCAGCACTTTGCCGACCACGGCTTCCAGGGCGCATCGCTGTCGGCCATCGCGCGCGATTGCGAGGTCGGCAACCCGGGGCTGCTGCATCACTTTGCGAGCAAGGAGGTGCTGTACCGCGCCGTGCTCGAGAAACAGGCCGAGGACCTGACCGCGCGCATCTGCAAGCGCGTCGAGGCGGCCCCCGACCTGCCCGCACGGCTGCAGGCGTTCGTCGCGCTGCAGGTCGAGTGGATGCACGCGCGGCCCACGGGCTTCAAGCTCGTCACGCGCGAACTGCTCGACAACGCCGAGCGCATCCAGCATGCGCAGACCCGGCCGCTCGAAGGCTTCCTGCAAGCCAGCCTGGGCCTGGTGGCCGCAGCGCAGGCGGCCGGCCTCGTGCGCGACGACCTGTCGGCCGTGGTGGTGCTCACGCTCATCTTCGGCACGCTCAACTACGCCAAGATGGCACGGCCCACCTTCGCCAAGACCTTCGCAGAGCCCGCGCTGAAGAGCGACACGGCCTGGATGAAGGCGATGGCGCGCGACGTGCTGCGGGTCATCTCGCCGCCCTGATTTTTCTCTTTCTCTCTTACCTTCCCAGCAACCCCGACCAAAGGACGTTCCCTTGAAAACCCGCATCACCGAACTCTTCGGCATCCGCCACCCCATCATCCAGGGCGGCATGCACTACGTCGGCTTCGCCGAGCTGGCCGCGGCCGTCTCCAACGCCGGCGGCCTGGGCATCATCACGGGCCTCACGCAGAAGACGCCCGAGCTGCTGGCCCGCGAGATCGCGCGCTGCCACGAGATGACCGACAAGCCCTTCGGCGTGAACCTCACCTTCCTGCCGACCTTCGCCTCGCCGCCGTACCCCGAGTACATCGCGGCCATCGTCGAAGGCGGCATCAAGGCCGTGGAAACCGCGGGCCGCAGCCCCGAGGCCTACATGCCGGCGCTGAAGGCCGCGGGCATCAAGGTGATCCACAAGTGCACCTCGGTGCGCCACGCGCTCAAGGCCGAGCGCATCGGCTGCGACGCCGTGAGCGTCGACGGCTTCGAGTGCGGCGGCCACCCCGGCGAAGACGACGTGCCCAACATGATCCTGCTGCCGCGCGCGGCCGAGGAACTGAAGATCCCGTTCGTCGCCTCGGGCGGCATGGCCGACGGCCGCAGCCTCGTGGCCGCGCTCGCGCTGGGCGCCGAGGGCATGAACATGGGCACGCGCTTCATCGCCACCAAGGAAGCGCCGGTGCACGCCAACGTGAAGCAGGCCATCGTCAACGCCTCCGAACTCGACACGCGCCTGATCATGCGTTCGCTGCGCAACACCGAGCGCGTGATCAACAACGCGGGCGTGGAGCGCCTCATGGAGATCGAGCGCGCCAAGGGCGACGCGCTGAAGATCGACGACATCATGGACCAGGTCGCCGGCATCTACCCGAAGGTGATGACCGAGGGCCACATGGACGCCGGCGCCTGGAGCTGCGGCATGGTGGCCGGGTTGATCCACGACGTGCCGAGCTGCGCGGAGCTCATCGACCGCATCATGGCGCAGGCGGACGAGCTCATCGCCAAGCGCCTGGCGGGCATGCTGAGGGGTTGAGCCTCAGTAGGTCACCGTCACCGTGATCGTGCTGGCGTAGCCGCCCGGCACCACGTACTGAGCCGTGGGAATGCGGCCGTAAACGGTGTAGTTGCGCGTCACCGTCGTGCCCAGCACGGAGGCGGTGATGTTGTAGTTGTCCGAGACGCTGTTGAGTCCCCAGACGGCGGTTCGCGCGTTGTCGGTGTAGAGGTTGTAGCCCAGCGTGCCGCCGACCGGGTCCGTCATCTGCCGGTTGGCGATGCTGCCGGTCGGGCCCGCGTCGAGGCTGATCGTGTACGACACGCTGACCAGAAGCGCGATCAAACCGGAGACCTTGCCGACGACGGTGATGGTCGTGGTGTTGTCCTTGGGCGCCGTGGCGGCGGGGTCGTAGTTGCCGAATGCCAATGGCGTTGCCGCGCTGACCGTGACGGTGCAGGTGAACGCGCCCGCACCCGTGCAGGCGGCCAGCGACGCACGTGGGGTGAGCAGCCCGGCCAACGCCAGGACGGCCGTCAGCGCGGGGACGAGGACACGGGTTCGCATCGGTAGGGCCCCATTGAAGGCAAGGCGCCGGCGGCGCGGTCGGGCGCGCCCAGCGTGAAGCGGCAATGCCCGCGCTTCCATCGCGCCTCGAAGCGCTCGTTCGGCTGCGGGTCGTCGACCGACACGAGGCCATGAAAGCCCGACAGCAGCGAGGTGCCGCGCGCTGGCCGCATCACGTCGATGCCCGGCGGCAGCGGGCTGCCGTCGGGCAGCAGCACCGTGACGTTGGCGATGGCGTCGCGCGCGATGTCGAAGCTGGCCTGCGCCACGCCCTTATAGCGGGGCACCACGCGCAGCACGTCGCTGCGCACCTGCGCCTCGATCGGCAGGTCGCCGTTGTCGATGCTGATGTGGTTGGGCTCGTAGGCGCGCAGGCCCGAGACGACGGCGCGGCCTTCGCTGTCGGTGGTGGTCCAGGGCTGGTTCTCGCGGTAGACCTTCACGCCGGCGGCGCCGGGCACGGTCACGAGCACGAAGGCGTCGTCCGACTGGCGGGTGGCAAAGCCCACGCCGCCCGCGAATCCCACGGCGCCGCTGGCGCGCAGGCGCACCGCGGTCTGGCCCTGGGCGCGCGCGGCTTCGGCCGTCAGCATGCCGTAGCGACCGCGCCAATCGACCGCGGCTTCGCTGCGCGCGTTCTCGCCGTCGGCGGCGCGCAGCCGGTAGCCCCAGCCGGTGTCGTTGGGCGGCTGCTGCACCCACTCGGCCACGGCCGAATGGCCGCCCGGCTTCTGATGCTGCACCGAGAGCGTGGCGTGCTGGCGCTCGCCGAGCGTGAAGCTGAGGCTCAGGTTCACCGAGGTGACGGAGCGCTTGCCGTCCTGGCGCGTGTGGGCCACCGAGGTGCCGAGCCAGGCGTTGCCGCCCAGGCCGATCGACCAGCTGGCGGTGGTCACGCCGATGTGTTCGCCGGTGTTGTAGCGCAGCCGCGTGTGGCTCGCGCCCAGGGTGCCGTAGCGGCCCAGCGAGCGGCCTGCGAAGAGCTGCGTCTGCGCGTCGGTGTGCACGGGGCTGTCGTGCCAGGCGATCTGCGTGAAGCCGCGGCTGGCCACCTGGCGGCTCACGGAGAAGTTCCATTCGTCGCTGGTGCGCGTGTAGGCGGCGCGCCAGAGGCGGCCGCTGTCGCCGTCCCTGCTGCGGCTGGCGGCGCCGTGCAGCGAGAGTTCGCCGAGCGTGCCCCAGACCCAGGTCACGCCCGCGCCCGCGGTCTGGCTGCGCGCACTGGCCTCGCCGCGCGCCTCGACGGTCACGCTGTCGTTCACGCCGTGGCGCCAGGTGCCGGCGACGAAGGGCGGGCCGTAGTCGAAGCTGCGCTCGCCGTAGCGCAGGCGCGTCCAGCCGGCTTCGAGCGAGTAGTCGGACAGGCCCGCGCGCAACAGGTTCGAGCTCACGTAGTAGGGCGTGGTCACGGTGCGCTGCACGCCGAGCGCATCGGTGACGGCGAAGCGCATCTCGCCCGCGCCGGTGAGCACGGGCACGTCGCTGAGCGCGAAGGGGCCGGCATCGACACGGCGTTGATAACGCAGCGTGTCGTTCACATACACCTCCACCGCCGACGGCACGGCCGCACCGCCGCGCAGGGTCGGCATCGGGTAGCTGATGAAGCCGGGCTGCAAGCCGAAGCGGGTGCCGAACTGCACGCCACCGAAACGAAAAGGTGTCGACCACGCCGCGGCCTGCGTGATCGTGTCGCCCACCGTGAGGCGCGTGAGCCGCGCGGGGTCGTCGCGGCGGAAGTAGCTGTCCAGCCGCGTCGTGCCGCGTCCGCCGAACGCGGACTGCCCCGCGACGAGGCTCGTGCCCACCAGGCCCCAGTCGTCCGAGGCCGCCGCATCGAAGTAGCCCGAGGCGCGCGTGCCTTCGCGGTCGTGTTGCACGGCCAGGTCGTAGTTGAGAAAGGCCCCGAAGGCCGACGCCGACAGCGGCGGGCGGTCGCCCGCATGCGCATGCACGGTGCCCAGCGTGAACGCCTCGGCGGGCACGCTCAGGTCCACGCTTTGCGCGCCTTCGTCGAGCTGCAGCTGCGCGCCCGGCAGTGCGCGCAGGTCGTAGTAGTCGGTGCCATCGCGCTGCAGCGCCGCGGTCGCAGGCCGCACCAGGCGCCAGGCCGCGAAGTCGGGCGCCGATGCCAGAAGTTGCGCACCGCGCCGCAAGAGCGGTCGCGGCGCGGGCTGGCTCAGGCCGTTGATGCGCACATCGAGGATGGCGGGCTGCACCTCGCCCGCCATGTCAGCGGGCGACGTCTGTGCGCAGGCCACGCGCAGGCCCAGCCAGCCGCAGCAGACCCACAAGCTAGCGTGGCGTGGCGGGCGCACGGGGCACGCGCACGGTGGCGCTGGACGACGCCTCGGGGGCATCGGTGGCGGCCTCGACCTGCAGCCGGGTGTCGGGCGGCAGGGCGGGCAGTTCGATGTCGATGCCGGCCGACTGCCCGGCCAGCGCGTACTGCGACAGGCTCTTGCGCAGCAGCTCGGTGCCGTCCTCGCGACGCACCACGAGCTGCGTGACCTGGATGTGCTCGCTGCCCTGGTTGTCGAACACCAGCCGCCAGGCGGTGCCTGCTGTGCCGGTGGCGCGCCCCGAAGGCTGCAGCGACCATTGCAGCGCGCGGCGCAGCTGCAGCGGCGGCACGAAGATCGGCACGCCGATGCGCAGCAGCGTCTGCACCTTCGCGCCCTCGGTGCCGTCCGCCGGCAGGGCCTGGTCGCGCGGCAGCTGGCGCAGGAAGATGCGGTAGCTGCGCTCGCCGGCGTCGGCCGGCACCTGCAGCCCGAGGCGCACGATCTGCCGCCCGCCCGGCGGCAGGCGGAAGATGGCCGGGTTGACCAGCACGTCACGCGTGGGTTCGTAGGCGTCGCGCCCGTCCTGCTGCGACCACGCCACCACCTCGGCCTGCACGGCGACCTCGGTGTCCTCGGCGTTGCCCATGGTGAGCGAGGCGACCGGGCGCTGCGGCGTGAGCACGATGCGCAGCGGCGCCACGCTGAGGCTGGTGGCCGCGGCGGGGGCGGGAGCGAGGGCGGCCAGCAGCAGGCCGGCCCCCCATGCGACTGGCAGCAGGGCGCGACGCATGCCGTGGCGGCCTGCGGTGAAGGCGGTCAACGGCGCCCTCAATAGGTCAGCGAGACCGTGATCGTGTCCGTGTAGTCGATGGCCGGCGCCGCGGTGTACTGCCCCGTGGGAATCAGGCCGTAGATCGTCTGCGTCTGGGGCGTCCCGTTGCCGACGTAGCCGGTGCCGGCGACGCTGTTGTCCCAGTTGGTCTGGTGCGCGCTGTCCTTGAAGAGGCCGTAGCCCAGCGTGTTGTTGCCGGCGGCCGCCGTGGGGCTGGTCATCAGGCGGTTCGTGATCGTCGCGCCCGAGCCACCGCCCGCGCTCAGGCCGAGCGAGTAGGGCGTGCCGAAGGTGCAGGTCACGTTGAGGCTGGTCGTGCCGGCCAGCGCGGTGGCTGACGCCGGGTCGTACGGCCCGAACGCCAGCGTGGCCGGCGTGGTCATCAGGCAGGCCTTGAGCACCGTGGCCGTGACCTGGAAGGTCGTGGTCGTCGTGACCGCCTGCGCGGGCAGCAATGTCAACAAGGCACCGACGGGCAGCACGGTACGGGCCAGTGTGCGAAGGAGGGAGCGAGGCTGGTGGCGCATCGGACGGGACCTTTCATCGGTGACTGGAAACCCAGGAACGACAGTGAAAACCCACCCACCGTTTCCAGTAGTGGGCGCCCCCTTTCTAACCAATCTCTCCCCGATGGGACATAGGATGCAGCCCTGTCGTCGACAGCTTGCTACAGATTTTTTCGAGGCCGGGAGAGCTCATGAGTGATTTCGGTCTACAGCCCGGGCCGGGCCTAGGTCGGATGTCTTCATGGGGCGCGACCTCTTGTCGGAGGGGGGTGGTGCGTGCGGTGTATAGAACCGTTTACATTTACGCTCTTGGGAGTCGCCATCCAACGCCATTGCAACCTTGCCCGCGAGGTCCATCCAACGTGATCGCCGAAATACATGCTGATGCCGCGCCTGCTGGCCTCGCCTCGGGGTTCACCATGGCGTTCCAGCCCATCGTGGACTTGGGCCGGCACGAGATCTATGCGCACGAGGCGCTGGTGCGCGGCCTCTCGGGCGAAGGCGCTGCCGAGGTGCTCGGGCGCGTCGATCCGGTCGACCGCTTCGCCTTCCACGAAGCCTGCCGCGTCAAGGCCATCGAGATCGCCTCGCGCCTTGGCATGAAGTCGCGCCTGAGCCTCAACGTCATGCCCAACGACGTCGCGGGGCAGGCCGAGTGCTTCCGCACCGCCATGGCTGCCGCCAAGCGCTGCAAATTCCCCGTGCGCCAGCTGATGTTCGAGATCACCGAGGGCGAGCGCGTGCGCGACCTGCACGGCCTGGCCGATACGTTCCGCGCCTTCAAGCGCCACGGCTTCACCTCGGCCATCGACGACTTTGGCGCGGCCTACGCGGGCTTCGAGCTGCTGGCCGCGTTCCAGCCCGACGTGGTGAAGATCGACCTGAGCCTGATCCGCGGCATCCATGCCGACCCGGTGCGGCTGACCATCGTGCGCGGCTTCGTCGCCACCTGCGACGAGCTGCGCATCCGCGTGATCGCCGAAGGCGTGGAGGCGCCCGAAGAGGTGCGCGCCTTGCGCGAGATCGGCGTGGAGCTGTTCCAGGGCTACCTGTTCGCGCGGCCGGCCATCGCCACGCTGCCGGCGGTGGCGTGGGACGCCGCCGCCTGAGCCTTCCCTGACCTCCGACGTGGTGGGTCAGACGTTGCTGGTCGCGCGCACTTCCTCGAGCGTGGTCCGGCCGGCCAGCACCTTCTCGATGCCGTCCTGACGCAGCGTGCGCATGCCCTCGCGCATCGCGGCGTCCTGCAGTTCCTCGGCGCGCGCGCCGCCCTGCACCAGCCGGCGCAGTTCCCTCGACATCACCATCAGTTCGTGGATGCCCACGCGGCCCCGGAAGCCGGTGTCGTTGCAGTGCTTGCAGCCGGTGCTGGTGTAGCTCTGCAGCTGGCCGTCGCGCCCGTGGCGCTGCACCCACTCGGCGCGCACGGCGTCGCGCGCGGCCGGCGTGTCCTGCGCGCCGAAGGCATGCATGTAGTCGGCCAGCAGCTCCTCGACCGCCTCGCTCGTGGCGGGGCGGCTTTGCACGCACTGCGGGCACAGGCAGCGCACCAGCCGCTGCGCCAGCACGGCCAGCAGCGAGTCGGCGAAGTTGAACGGGTCCATGCCCATGTCCAGCAGGCGCGTCACGGTTTCGGGCGCGCTGTTGGTGTGCAGCGTCGACAGCACGAGGTGGCCGGTGAGCGAGGCCTCGATGGCGGTCCTGGCGGTCTCGGCGTCGCGGATCTCGCCGACCATGATCACGTCGGGGTCGGCGCGCACGAAGGCGCGCAGCGCCTTGGCAAAGGTCCAGTCGATGCGCGGGTTGACCTGCACCTGGCGCAGGCCCGGCTGCGTGATCTCGATCGGGTCTTCGGCGGTCCAGATCTTGCGCTCGGGCGTGTTGATGCGCATGAGCGCCGAGTGCAGCGTGGTGGTCTTGCCCGAGCCCGTGGGGCCCACGCACAGCACCATGCCGTAGGGCCGGTCGACCGCCTGCGAAAACTGCGCCAGGTTGCGCTCGGACAGGCCCAGCGCATCGAGCGCGATGGGCTTGGCCGAGGCCAGGATGCGCATCACCACGTCTTCCAGGCCGTTGTTGGTCGGGATGGTGGCCACGCGCAGCTCGATGCGGTGCTGCGGCGAGTACTTCGAGAAGTTGATCTTGCCGTCCTGCGGCTTGCGCTTTTCGCTGATGTCCAGGTCGCACATGATCTTCACGCGCGCCACCACCGCGTTGCGGTAGCTGGGCGGCAGCTCCAGGTAGGTGTAGAGCCGGCCGTCGCGGCGAAAGCGGATGCGCGTCTTTTCCTGCCCGGGGTCGCTCTCGATGTGGATGTCGGAGGCGCCCTCGCGGTGCGCTTCGAGGATCATGCTGTTGATCATGCGTACCAGCGAGTTGTCCGACTGCTCCACGGGCGGCTCGCCGGCGGCGGGCGCGGCGGCCGACTCTTCCTTCTCGAGCGTCTTCAGCAGCGTGCTGGTGCCCGTCATGTCGAACTCGAGCGGACGCATCGGGTCGTTCATGTCGACCACCGGGCGCTCGGCCGCCACCTGGCCGACCTTCTCGTAGGCCTTGTGCAGCACGCCGTCCAGGTCCAGGCACTGGCCCAGCACGGGAAGCACCTTCATCTGCGCGATGAACTCCACCTCGTCGATCACCGCGTGCCGGTTGACCGGGTCGTCGAGCGCCAGCACCAGGCGCCCGCCGTGCAGCATAAGCGGCATCACCTGCAGGCGCCGCGCGGCCTCGTGGCCCACCTTGCGCAGCGCGTCGGCCGCGGCCGGGAACATATGCAGGTTCACCAGCGGGTAGCCCATCTTGCGCACCAGCGCGGTCTGCAGCTGGCCGCGGCTCACGACGCCCATGCGCACCAGCGTCTCGCCCAGCGGCACCGTGGGCTCGCGCTGCTGCTGCTGGAGCGCCGCGTCGAGTTGCGCCTGCGTGATCATGCCCAGCGACATCAGCGCCTGGCCGATGCGCGCGATCGGCATGCGGCTTTGCAGGTCGAGCTCCTGCACGAGCTGTTCGGGCATGACGACTTCGGTGGCTGCCATGGATGGGTCTCCTGGTGGGGGTGAGGGGCGCGGCGGGCGTGCCGACGCTAACGGTAAAACGCGAAACGGTTGCGGCCCTGCGACTTGGCGGCGTAGAGCGCCGTGTCCGCCCGCGCGAGCAGTTCGCCGGCACCGACGGTGGCATCGACCGTCTCGACGAACACGATGCCGATGCTGGTCGTGACGTCCAGCCGCCGGCCTTCCACGGGGAACGCCGGCGCCGCGATCTGCGAGACGATCTTGTGCGCCACGCCCGCCACCGCGTCCTGCGAGTGCACGTTCTCCAGCACGATCACGAACTCGTCGCCGGCCAGGCGCACCACGGTGTCGGTCTCGCGCACGCTGGCGCGCAGGCGGCGCGCGTACTCGGCCAGCACGCCGTCGCCGGTGGAATGGCCGAGCGTGTCGTTGATGGCCTTGAAGTGGTCGATGTCCAGGAACATCAGCGCCATGCCGCCTTCGGCGCGGCGCACGCGCGACATCGCCGCGGGCAGCTGCTCGTTGAAGGCGAGCCGGTTCGGCAGGCCGGTCAGCACGTCCATGCGCGCCAGCTCGATGAGCTTGCGCTCGGCCTCCTTCAGCGCCGTGACGTTGAAGGTCATGAGGTAGAAGCCCGCCGTGTGGCCCGCCAGGTCCTTGTCGGGAATCAGGTTCACCTGGAAGTGCGCCTCCCGGTCATCGATCGGCACCTGCACCGGGTACTGCGTGGCCCTGCCGGCGAGCACCGTGGGCAGGTGGGGCGTGTGCTGCACGTACACCGCCTCGCCCACGGCCGAGCGCAGCGTCACGCCGTCCAGCGGCGCGCGCTCGTCCAGGCCCGCCATGCGCCGCGCGCGGCTGTTGCCGTACAGGCAGTTCTCGTCGCGGTCGAAGTAGGCGACCAGCGCGGGGATGTTGTCGGTCACGTCGCGCAGGCGCTTTTCCTGCTGCGTGAGGGCGCGGCGGATGTTCACTTCGTCGGTGATGTCGAAGGTCATCGCGAACACGCCGTGCACCATGCCTTCGGCGTCCTGGTCGGGAATGTAGTGGGCCTTGAAGGTGCGGTCGCCGATGCCCAGCGCCGCGTCGCCGGCCTTCTCGACGATCACCGTCTCGCCCGCCAGCGCGCGCTCCATGTGGGGCCGCACCACCGCGAAATCGGCCGCGCCCCGCACGGCCGGCATCCACTGGCCGACCAGCGGCTGGCCGTGGTGCAGCGTGCGCACCTTGGCATTGACGAAGGTGTAGTACAGCGCGGCGTCGACGTGCGAGACCAGCGCGGGAATGTTGTCGGCGATGGTGCGGATCTGCGCCTCGCTGTGCGCCAGCTCGAGCTCGATGTGCTTGCGCTGCGTGATGTCGAAGGTCATCGCGTAGTAGCCGCACACCCGCCCCTGCGCGTCGAGCTCGGGGATGAAGTCGGTCTGGAAGAAGTGCTCTTCCTCGTCGCGGTGCGCGGCGCCGCGCCGCTCGAAGGACACGGCCTCGCCGGCCAGCACGCGCCGCAGGTTGTGCTCGAGCGTCGGGTCGTCGTGCAGGCCGCTCATGCTCTGCACGGGCTGGCCCACCAGCTCCTCGGCGCTGTAGCCCAGCTCCTCGCACAGCCGCGCGTTCACGAAGGTGTAGCGGCCCTGCGCGTCGGCGTGCGAGATCATGGCCGGCAGGTTGTCGGTGATGTCGCGCAGGAACTTCTCGCTGGCCTGGTGCTGCTGCATGAGCCGGTCGAAGGTGCGCGAGAGGTCGCCGATCTCGTCGTCCGGGTAGGTGCGCGCCACGGCCGCCTGCGCGGGCGCCGCGTGGGCGTCGAGCATGTGGCGGTGCAGCCCGGTGAGCGGGCGCAGCTGCTGGCGCACCACGGCCAGCGCGAGCGCGCCGGCCAGCAGCGCCAGCACGATGGCGCCGATCCACGCGGTGCGCTCGATGGCTTCGATGCGGGCAAAGGCCTCGTGGCGCGGGTACATCGAGCCCATGATCCAGTCGGCCTGGCGGATGCGCTTGAAGGCGTACAGGCCGGGCACGCCCGCATGGTTCACGCCTTCGATGGTGCCTTCGAAGCCGCCGATCGCGCGGTCCAGGTCGGGCGCGTCGTCGGCCATGGCCATGTTGGCCTGCTTGAGCACGCGGTCGGCCAGCGGGTGGTCGATCACGATGCCGTCCGCGGTGGTGATGAACACGTAGCCCGTCTGCCCGAAGCGCACGTCGGCCAGCTCGCCCAGGATGTTGCGGTCCTTCAGGTTGATGGAGCCCGAGATCACGAACAGCACCCGGCCGGCCGCATCGAGCACCGGCTCGGTGATGGCGACCTGCGCCAGGCCGTTGAGCCGGTTGCGGTAAGGCTCGGAGATCACGCCCGTGCGCGCGGCGACCGTGTCCTTGAAGTACGCGCGGTCCTTCACGTTCACCTTGCCGATCTGTCGCGCGCCGTTCAGGTTGGCGACCAGCTCGCCGTCCGTGTCCAGGAAGGCGACGTTGTCGAACGCCGCCCGCAGGGACTGGTGCTTCTCGAGAAAGGCCTGCAGCGGCGCGGCGTTCGTGATGCCGTGCGAGCCCACGCTCTCGGCGATCGTCTTCAGCAGGATGCGCCGGCTGGCGAACTTCTGCTCCACCGCGCTCGCGATGGCCGACAGCCGCGCGAACTCCTCGTTGGCGATCGAGGCCTGCATGCGGCTCTTGACCAGGTGCAGCGCCACCGTGGCGATGATGAAGGTGGTGGCCAGCACGACGGCCGCAACGCCGACGCTGAGGCGCGTGTTCAGGCTGATGCGGCGTTTCGCGGTCGCGAAGAGTTTCATGGGCGTCGTGCAGGCGGTGCAGCGAAGCGGCGGGGACCACCGGCCGGGCCGGCCATGGGGGCACGGCACACACCCTTCGCGCGTTGCGCAGCTAGTGTGTCAGAAAGTGCGAGAAATGCGCGCCATTGCGGTGCATCTCGCGGGGTTCCTGGGGGCCGGAGTGTTGCGCAGGTGCGCGAGGGAAACCAATCGTATTACTCGACGCGCGGCGGCGGCTCCGATCGGGCGGCCGCGGGCGAGCGGGCCGGCGCGATGAGCACCATCGCGCCGTCCTGCCCGCGCCGCACGCGCAGGCGCGTGCCGTCGAGCAGGCGCTCCAGCGCCGCGTCGGCGGCGATCTTTCCCCTGATGCCCCGGGTCGAGAGGTCCTTGACGTCTTCCATCTTGTAGATGAGCTGCACGCCCGACTGCGCGATGTAGGCGTCGAGCGCGGGCCGCAGCTCGCCGCCCTTCACGTCGAACTCCCGCGCGTGGGCGACGGCCAGCCCCGTCGCCAGCAGGCCGGCGGCGGCCACAAGGGCAAGGCGGGGGCGGGTGAGCAAGAGGGCAAGGAAGGTGGGGGGCTGCCTCCGGATTCGAATCATGTCGGTCTGTTTTCCGCGAATTGGTTTTTCTTCTGCCCCCGGTGAGACGAGTTCGAGCGCACTTTCCGGTAACGGGGCAAGGGGGAAAAGCCCTCGGGCCCGGCCTTCTAGAATTTCCGGGTCCGCCGCCGGGCATGGGAATTCGAAGAAATTTCGCCGGCGGGCCTTCGCGCGTTACCGGAAATCTTCGGGCCGTTCGTCTCACTGTCTGTCGCCAATCCCGGCGACCTGCCGCTTTGTGTGTCGGCCCTTCAATTTCCAGGAGCGCTTCGTGGTTCTCAGTGACTTGGATGCCTGGTTCGTCAGCGAGGTGCTGCCGATGGAAGCCGCGCTCACGCGCTTCCTTCGCCGCAACTGGCGCGACGACGCCGAAGTGCCCGACCTGCGGCAGGACGTCTACGTGCGCATTTACGAGTCCGCCTCCAGATCCATGCCCGACCAGGTCAAGCCCTTCGTTTTTGCCACCGCGCGCAACCTGCTGATCGACCGCGCCCGGCGCGCGCAGATCGTGTCCATCGAGATCATTGCCGACCTCGACGCGCTCGATTTCTCGGCCGACGAGCTCACGCCCGAACGCCATGCCGCCGGCCGCGGCGAGCTGCGGCTGCTGCAGACGGCGCTCGACGCGCTGCCCTCCAAGTGCCGCCGCGTGGTCGAGATGCGCAAGATCGACGGGCTCTCGCAGCGCGAGGTCGCCACGCAGCTGGGCATCACCGAGGACACGGTCGAGCGGCAGGTCTCGCGCGGTGTGCGCGCGTTGGCCGACGCCCTGCTGTCGGGCGGCGTGCAACTGGACACCAAGGCCTTCGGGCGAGCGCAGAACGAGCGGAGGCTCTCACCATGAGCGAAGCCCAGCGCATCGAATCGTTGGCCGCCGACTGGCTGGCCCGCCGCGACAGCGGCGACTGGACCGACACCGACCAGCAGCAGCTGGACGCCTGGATCGCCGCCTCCATTGCCCACCGCGTGGCGTGGCTGCGGCTGTCCAGCGCGTGGGAGCGCGGCGACCGGCTGGGCGCGCTTCGCACGCCGGCGGTTCCCATTCCCCTGCCCACGCCGGCGCCGGCACCCGCACCGCAGGCCGCACGGCCGGCGCAACGCCTGTCGCGCTTCTCGCTGCAACGCATCGCCGCCGGCGTGCTCGTGGCCGCCGCCGGCACAGCCTGGCTCGGCTGGCAGTACACGCAGGAAGAACGCGGCCAGCACTACGCCACGGCCGTGGGTGCGCGCCAGTCGGTCGCGCTGTCCGACGGCTCGAAGCTCACGCTGAACACCGCCACGCAGGTGCGCACGGCCGTGAACGACAGCGGGCGCAAGGTGTGGCTGGACGCGGGCGAGGCCTACTTCGACATCGCGCACGACAAGAACCATCCCTTCGTCGTCATCGCCGGCGACCGCCGCATCACCGTGCTGGGCACGCGCTTTCTCGTGCGGCGCCAGGGCGAGCAGGTGAACGTGACGGTGGAGGAAGGGCGCGTGCAGATCGCCGCGGCCAAGCCCGATGCCCGAAGCGCCGAGCCCACCGTGCTCACGCGCAACCAGGCCGCGGTCACGCATGCCGACAACGTGCTCGTGATGTCCAAGGCACCCAAGCAGGTCGACGACGAACTCAGCTGGCGCGAAGGCAAGCTTGTGTTCGACCAGACCACGCTGGGCGACGCGGCCGCGCAGTTCAACCGCTACAACCTGCGCAAGCTGGTGATCGCCGACCCGGTCATCGCGCAGGTGCGCATCGGCGGCAGCTTCGATGCCAACAACATGAGCGGCTTCGTGGGGCTTCTCAAGCAGGGCTTCGGTCTTGCCGCGCATGAGAGCGGCAACGAAATCAGAATTTCGAATCCGTAAATTACCGGAATGTGACGGGGCATTCGTCTCAGTGGGTACCCAAACAAATAACCACGCTGGAGACACACACAATGAATCGCACCGCGCCCCGCACCGGCCTGCCGCCCCAGAAGAAGAAGCGAACGTACGGCGCACTGCGCCCGTGGGTCATCGGCGGCGCGTGGGCGCTGGCCAGCGGCATGGCCGCGCACGCGCAGACGCAGGCCCCGCCGCAGGGCTTCGACGTGAGCGGCGGCGATCTCAAGACCGCGCTCGACGCCTACATCGCGCAGGGCGGCGTGCAGCTGCTCTACAAGGTCGACGACGTGAAGGGCGTGGCCACGCGCGGCGTGAAGGGCGCGCTCTCGCCGCAGGACGCGCTGGCGCGGCTGCTCGAAGGCACGCCGCTGCAGACGCGCCGCGGTGACGATGGCGCCATCGTGATCTACACGGCCGCGGCTGCGAAGCCGCAGGCCGACGAGGCGCCGCAGTCGCTCGACAGCGTCACCATCACCGCCACGCGCCGCCGCGAGCCGGTGCGCGAGATCCCGATGCAGGTCAACGTGATGAAGGCGCAGGCACTGGAGCGCGCGGGCGCCAAGAACCTCGCCGACTACGTGGCCGAGCAGCCGGGCGTGAACCTCACCAGCAGCGGCAGCGTGGGCGGCACGCTCACCATGCGCGGGCTGACCACCGGCCCGGTGCAGGGCATCGCGACCGTGGGCGTGTACGTGGACGACGTGGCCACCGGCATGAGCTCGGCCGGCGCGAGCGGTGGCAACACGCCGCTGGACATGGGCATGCTCGACCTCAGCCACATCGAGGTGCTGCGCGGCCCGCAGGGCACGCTGTACGGTGCCGGTGCCATGAGCGGCGTGCTCAAGTACGTGACCAACCAGCCCGACACCATGGAGTTCGCGGGCTCGGTGAAGCTGGGCACCTCGTGGACGCAGGGCGGCGGTCCGGGCTTCACGACCGGCGCGGTGCTCAACGTGCCGATCAAGGAAGACGTGGCGGCCATCCGCTTCGCCGCCTTCACCGATCAGTTCGGCGGCAGCTACGACGCCACGGGCCTGGCGCGCGGGCGCAACATCGACCGCGGCCACACCGACGGCGGCCGGGTCTCGCTGCTGCTCACACCCACGCGCGAACTCACGGTGCGCCTCACGGGCACCGTGCAGGACGTGCATCGCAAGGGCCTGGGCTTCGAGGACATGGACCAGCGCACGCTGCGCCCCTGGACGCGGGAGCGCACGCGCCAGCTGTCGGCCAACGAGTCGTACAGCAACCTCACGCAGCTGTTCGGGCTGGACGTGGAATACGACTTCGGCTGGGCCCGCCTGAACTCGATCACCTCCGCGCAGGACGTGAAGATCAACAACACCGTCGACGTCACCGGCCGCTACGGGCCGATGCTGAGCGCGCTGCGCCTGCCGGTGGCCTCGGTGCCGGTGAACAGTGCCGTGGAGCAGCACCGCGTCAGCCAGGAGTTCCGCCTGACCTCGCGCTCGGGCACCACCATCGAGTGGCTGGCGGGCCTGTACCTGAACCGCGAACGCGGCAGCAACAACGGCGTCATGGACGCCAACCTGATCGGGGGCCGCAGCCTCGGCCTGCTGACCTCGACGCAGTCCTCGCGCTACCGCGAAGAGGCGGCCTACGGCGACGTCACCTGGAACGTGACGCCCAAGTTCTCGCTCACCGGCGGCGTGCGCCTGGCGCGCAACAACCAGAAGTACGCCAGCCGCCAGACCGGCCAGCTCGTCGGGTCGGTCGCCGCCAGTGCCGCCGGCACCTCGTCGGAAAGCCCGACCACCTACCTGGCCGCGGCCAAGTACACGCTGTCGGACACGAGCACCATGTACTTCCGCGCGGCCAGCGGCTACCGCCCCGGCGGTCCCAACGTGCTCAAGGCCGACACCGACCGCAACGTGGTGCAGCCGATGTACAACTCCGACTCGCTGTGGAGCTACGAACTGGGCTACAAGGCCGACCTGCTGGACCGCACGCTGTCGCTGGAGGCGGCGCTGTACGACATCGAGTGGACCGGCGTGCAGCAGCCCACGCGCAGCGGTGCCTTCGTGTTCGTCACCAACGCGGGCGCGGCCCGCATCAAGGGCAGCGAGGTCACGCTCAACTGGAAGCCCAGCAAGGAGTGGCGCTTCACCGCCAACGCCGCGGCCGTCGATGCGCGCCTGACCGAGGATGCCAAGGGCCTGGGCGCCAAGGCCGGCGCGCGCCTGCCGCACACGCCGCGCTTTGCCGCCACGCTGGGCGTGACGCGCAACTTCAGCCTGGCCGACCACCCGGCCTACGTCGGCATCAGCGCGCGCTACACCGGCAAGCGCGATGCGGGCTACCGCGGCAGCACGGTCATTCCGAGCATCAACATGCCGGCCTACACGCTGGTCGACCTGCAGGCGGGCATCGACTTCAAGCGCTTCAGCGTCTCGGCCTACGTGCGCAACCTGACGAACAAGCGCGGCATCGTGTCGATCGAAACCGGACTCAACGCGAACCCGAACCTGGTAACCGCGGCGCTCGTGCCCGCGCGCACCATCGGCGTGAACGTCAACGTTCCGTTCTGACATGTCGGGCCTCCCACCGTTCGCGGCACCGATGCCGCTGGATGCGGCCGCCCCTGCGGCCCTGGAAACGACCCGCAAGGCGCCCACCAGCGCCTGGTATGCGCTGGCGGTGCTCATCATCGCGACGGTGCTGGGCTCGATCGACAAGGTCATCCTCACGCTGCTGACGGAGCCGATCCGCCAGACGCTGTCGCTCTCCGACACGCAGCTCGGGCTGCTGCAGGGCGCGGGCATCGTGCTGTTCACCGGCATCGCCACCTTGCCGCTGGGCTGGCTCAGCGACCGCTATGACCGGCGCGTGGTGCTCGCGGCCTGCGTGGTGCTGTGGAGCGCCGCCACCGCCATGCGCGGCACGGCCATGGACTACGGCGTGCTGTTCGTCGCCTCCGTCGGCCTGGGCGTGGGCGAGGCGGGCCTCACGCCCATCACCAACAGCATGATCCCCGACCTGTTCCCGCGGGCGCAGCGGGTGCTGGCGAATGCGGTGTTCGCGCTGTCGGCCATCTTCGGCAGTGCGCTGGGCGCGCTGCTGGGCGGCACCATCGTGCACCTCACCGACGACCTGCGGCCCTGGCTGCCCGTCGCGATGCAGCAGCTCGAAGCCTGGCGCCTGACCTTCTTCGTGCTGGCCAGCGCCGGCATTCCGGTGACGCTGCTGGTGCTGTCGATCCGGCGCACGCCGCGCGGCGGCGCACAGGAAGCCAAAGCAAAGCCCGGGGCACCTGCCGCCGACGCACCGGGCGCCACGACCCTGCGCCAGCACCTGCGCCAGCACTGGCGCACCTTCGCGGGCCTGGTGGTCGGCGTGGGCCTGACCAGCGTGGGCCTGAGCTCGCTGGGCACCTGGCTGCCGATCCTCACGGCGCGCACCTACGGCGTCACGCCGGTGCAGATGGGGCAGGGCATGGGCCTGGCCTTCCTGTGCGGCACGGTGGCCGGCGGCCTGCTGGGCGTGCTGTCGATGCGCTACGTGCAGCCGCGCATGGGGCCGGCCGCGGCGCTGCGCCTGATCATGCTGGGCAATCTCTCGGCGGCGCTGATGTCGACGCTGCTGCTGTTCACGAGCTCGGCCAACCACAACTTCGCGCTGCTGGGCCTGCTGGTGGTGCCGCTCATCGGCAGCGCGGTGCTGCTGCCCAACGTGCTGCAGGACGCGGCGCCGCCGCACCTGCGCGCCCGCACCATCGCCATGCTCACGCTGGCCAGCCTGCCCTTCGGCGTGGTGGGGCCGCTGGTGGTGGGCATGTTGTCGGACGCCCTCAAGTCGATGCCCAACGGGCTGGCGGTGTCCATCGTCGTGACCACGCTGGTCGGCGGCAGCCTGGGCGCCATGGTGCTGCGCGCCGCCGAAGGCCCGTTCGTTCGCCTGATGCGCGAAGCGAAGCCGAACTGAGCCTTCCGCGTCGAGATTCCGCTCCCCCTCTTTCATCGTTCGTTGTTCCTCCATGTCACAACCACATCCTTCAGCTTCTCTTCCTGACACCGCTTCCGCGCTGGCCGCCATCGACGCGCTGGTGGCGCCCCTGAACCGCAGCGACGCGCCCGGCCTGGTGCTGGCCATCGCGCAGCATGGCCGCCTGCTGTACCGCCGCGCCGTCGGCATGGCCAGCCTGGAGATGGGCGTGGCGCTCACGCCGACTACGCGCATGCGCATCGCCTCCACCAGCAAGCACTTCACGGCCATGGCCGTGCTGCTGCTAGCCGAAGACGGCCTGCTCGACGTGGAAGACCCGGTGCAGAAATACCTGCCCGAGCTGCCGCAACTGAGCGCCAACGGCCCCACGCTGCGCCACCTGCTCACGCACACCAGCGGCTGGCGCGGCCACGACGAGCTGTGGGCCATTGCGCATGGCCTCACGTTCACGCTGCCCGGCCCAGGCCTGCCGGCCATGGCGCGCCAGAGCGAGCTGAACTTCGAGCCCGGCACGCACATGGTCTACAGCAACGGCGGCTACTTCCTGCTGGCCAAGATCGTCGAGCGCGTGAGCGGCAAGAGCTTCAACGACTTCCTGAAGGCGCGCCTCTTCGACCCGCTCGGCATGGCCGACACCTCGTCGGTGGTGACCGACCTCGACGTGGTCCCCGGCATGGCCGGCCTGTACATGCCCGCGCCCGGTGGCGGCTGGCGCCGCGGGCTGTACCCGTGCGAACTCGACGGCGGCGGCTCGCTGGTGTCGACGGCGGACGACATGCTGCGCTGGCTCGCCCACATGCACGGCAGCGAGAAGATCGTGGGCAGCGCGAAGAGCTGGGCGCTGCTGTCGGCGCCCACCACGCTGTCGTCGGGCTCGCAGGTGAACTACGGCTTCGGCCTCGCGCGCCACCCGTACCGCGGCGTCGAGATCGTCCACCACGCGGGCGCCGTGCTCGGCGCGCAGTCGCAGATGATCAGCGTGCCCAGCCACGGGCTGGACATCATCGCCATGGTGAACGGGGCGCCCGTGTCGCCGTCGGCGTTGGCCCTCAAGGTGATCGAGCTGCTGCTGGGCGACGCGCTCGCGCCGCCCGAGGTGCGTCCGCTGGCCAGCGCCTTCCCCGCGCTGCCCGGCCAGCGCTACCACGCACCCTCCACCGGCGGCCTGCTGGGCTTTGCGGACGTGGCCGGCAAGCTGGCGCTGTCGTGGCAGGCCGGCGAGGCCAGGCCCTTGAACCAGGGCGAGGGCAAGCTGTGGCTGGGCCTGCAGGACCTGCCGACGAACGACCTCGTGATCGACACCGCCGACATCGACCCGCAACGCGCACCCGATGCCTTCGTGCTGCACGAAGGCGGCCAGCCGCGCCGCTTCGAGCGCCTGCCCGAGACCGCGCCCGATGCGGCCTCGCTGGCCGACGAACTGTGCGGCGACTACACCAGCCCCGACCTCGACGCCACCGCGCGGATGGTGTTGGTCGACGGCAGGTTGCAGCTCACCGTGCAGGGCCGCCACGGCCAGCACGCGTGCGTGCTGACGCCGTTGTCGGCCGACGTGGCCACGCTCGCCTCGGTCGACCCGGTGCTGGCCCAGCTGGGCAAATCGGTTCTCAACGTGGAGCGCAAGGGCGGCCGGGTCGTGGGACTGCTGTTTGCCACGACGCGCTCGCGAAACATCCACCTTGCCCGCCAGGAGCCCCGCGCATGAAGTTCTTCACCACCCTGTTCGCCACCGAAACCAACACGTTTGTCTCGGCCCCCACCGGCCTGGGAAGCTACGAGGAATACGGCATCTTCCGCGGCGACGCCAGCACGCGCGACGCGACCGGCTACGGCCTGTACGCGGTGGAAGTGCGCCGGCAGCTGGCCGCCGAAGGCCATGAAACGGTCGAAAGCCTGCTGGCCTTCGCGCAACCGCTGGGGCGCACCGTGCGCAGCGTGTACGAGCGCCTGCGCGACGAGATCCTGGACGACCTGCGCAAGGCCGGCCCGGTCGACGGCGTGATCCTCGTGCTGCACGGCGCGATGGTGGCCGACGGCTACGACGACTGCGAAGGCGACGTGATCTCGCGCGTGCGCGAGATCGTCGGGCCGAACGTGCCCATCGGCGTCTCGCTCGACCTGCACTGCCACTTCACGCAGAAGATGGTGAACACGGCCGATGCCATCATTTGCTACAAGGAATATCCGCACACCGATGCCTTCGAGCGCCTGACCGAGCTGATCCGCATCGTGGTCGACACCGCGCAGGGCCGCGTGAAGCCCGTGACGGCCGTGCACGACTGCCGCATGGTCGGCAAGTGGCACACCACGCGCGAACCGATGGCCGGCTTCGTGCGCCGCATGCAGGACGCCGAAAAGCTGCCGGGCGTGCTCTCGGTGTCGCTGGGCCACGGCTTCCCCTGGGCCGACGTGCCCGAGTCGGGCGCCAAGCTGTGGGTGGTGACGGACAACGACCCCGCGCTCGCCGCCAAGCTCGCCGAAGAACTGGGCCGCGGTTTCTGGGACCTGCGCCACGAGACCGGCGTGCCCTCGCTCTCGATCGAGGAGACGCTCGCCAAAGCCATGGCCGTGCAGGGCGGCCCCGTGGTCATTGCCGACACCGCCGACAACCCCGGCGGCGGCGCCACCAGCGACAGCACCTTCATGCTGCGCGCCGTGGTCGAGCGCGGCATCGGCGACGTGGCCTTCGGCGGCGTGTGGGACCTGGGCGCGGTGCAGCTGTGCCGCGACGCGGGCGTGGGCGCGAGCTTCGAGCTGCGCCTGGGCGGCAAGTGCGGCCCGGCCTCGGGCGACCCGATCGACCTGCACGTGACCGTGATGAACGTGGTGGAGGCGCATTCGCAGGGCGGCCTGTCGGGCGTGCGCACGCCCATGGGCCCGTGCGTGTGGGTGCAGGCCGCTGACGGCGTGGACATCGTGCTCATCAGCAAGCGCAACCAGGTCATCGGCGCCGACCTCTTCACGGGCCTGGGCATCGACCTGGCGGCCAAGAAGCTGGTCATCGTGAAGTCGGCGCAGCACTTCCATGCGGAGTTCGGGCCCCTCGCCAAGTCGGTGCTGTACGTGTCGACGCCGGCCTCGCTGAGCACCGACTTCGCCAACCTGCCGTACCGCGTGCGCGACCTCGACTACTGGCCGCGCGTGGAACAGCCCGGTCGCCCGTACCACATGGCCGCGCCCGGCGAGCTCTACACCATCGACGGCCGCGCGATGCATCTGCAGCGCAGCGGTCCCGTGCCCGCCAGCCCGATGCAGCCCACGCTCGTGATCGAGGCCGGCGGCGGTTGCGCCTCGCCGACCTACGCGCGCCTGCAGCAGGCGCTGGCGGCCAAGCACCCGGTGATCAGCTACGACCGCGCCGGCATGGGCTGGAGCGAGGCCGACGACGCGCCCTTCGACGGCGAGCGCACCGCGCACCGCCTGCATGCGTTGCTCGCGGCCGCCGGCGTGACGGGCCCGATCGTGCTCGTCGGCCATTCGCTCGGCGGCCTGCTGAACCGGGTCTACGCAGGCCTGTATCCGCAGCAGGTGGCCGGCGTGGTGATGCTCGACGCCAGCCACCCCGACCAGTTCGCGATGTACGAGCACCCGCCCGAATCGCAGTTCGCGGCCGAGCGCGTCAAGCGCGCGGACTTCCAGGCCGGCGGCACGCCGCCGCCGGAGCAGGCGCCCATCGAGGCCCTGTTCGCCGACATGCCGCAGGTGCTGCGCCAGATGAAGGCGACCTACACGCCCGAAGCGCTCGACACCATGGTGGCCGAGGTGCGCGGCCTGCCGCACGTCGCGCGCCAGGCCGCTGCCTCGCCCGACTTCGGCTCGCGTCCGCTGGCCGTGCTGTGGGCCAGGCAGCAGCCGCTGCCGGCCGGTGCCGACCCGGCCATTGCCGCGGTGCAGCAGCGCTGGCCCGAGTTCCAGGAAGCGCATGCGGCGCTGTCGACGCAACGCCGACTGGCGTGCATCGAAGGCGCCGCGCACATGACGCTGGTGCTGCTGCCGCCGCTGGTGCAGCGCGTGGCCGAGGAGATCGACGGCGTGATGGCGCAGATCGCGTCCGGAACCGGCCGATGACGCCCCTGGCCGAACTCACCACGCCCGCGCTGCTGCTCGACGTCGGCGTGCTCGAACGCAACTGCGAAGCGATGGCACAGCGCGCGGCGCGCCATGGCGTGGCGCTGCGCCCGCACCTGAAGACCGCCAAGTCGGCGGAGGTGGCGCGGCGCGCCACGCGCGGGCAGGCCGGCGGGCTCACGGTGTCGACCGTGGCCGAGGCCGCCTACTTCGCGCGCCACGGCTTCACCGACCTGACCTACGCCGTGGGCATCGACGCGAACAAGATCGAGGCGCTGCACGACATCCAGCGCGCGCACGGCGCGCGCGTGACGCTGCTGGCCGATTCGGTCGAGGCGGTGCAGGCGGCCGGTGCCCGCGCGCGGGCGCTGGGCGCGAGCTTTCGCGTGCTGCTGGAGATCGACACGGGCGGCGGCCGTGGTGGCGTCGGTCCGCGCGACGACGGCCTGCTGTCGCTCGCGCGCGAGGTGCAGCGCAGCGAATCGCTGGCGCTGGCCGGCGTGCTCACGCATGCGGGCCACAGCTACCACGTGCAGGGCGGCACGGCGATCCGCGCCATCGCCGAGGCCGAACGCGCCGGCGCCGTGCATGCGGCCGAACGGCTGCGCGCGGTCGGCATCCCGGTCGAGGTGGTGAGTGTGGGCTCCACGCCCACGGCCGTGTGCGCGCAGACGCTCGAGGGCGTCACCGAGATGCGCCCCGGCGTCTACACCTTCTTCGACCTGGACCAGGCGGCGCGCGGCATCTGCGGCGTGGACGACATCGCGCTGTCGGTGCTGGCCACCGTGATCGGCCACAACCCGCGCTCGCGCCGCGTGCTGATCGACGCCGGCGCGCTCGCGCTGTCGAAGGACCAGTCGGCGGCCGAGTTCCGCGCCGGCCTGGGCTTCGGGCTGGTGTGCCGGGCCGACGGCACGGTGCCGCTGCCCGGGCTGTGCGTGGCCGAACTGCACCAGGAGCACGGGCTGATCGCCTGTGAAGGCGACGACGCACAGGCCATGTTCCGCGCGCTGCCCCTGGGCGCCCGCGTGCGCGTGCTGCCGCACCACGCCTGCATGACGGCCGCGCCCTACGACCGCTACCACGTGGTGGACGGCGCGGGCAGCGGCGTGCAGGCGGTCTGGGACAAGGCGCACGGCTGGCAGGCCGGCGCCTGAAGCCAATCAATTTTTCTGGAGAAGACAACGATGACGAAGACATTCCTTGCACGGCTGACGGCCGTGGCCGCGCCCTTTGTTCTGGCCCTCGGCCTGGGCAGCGCGCCGCAACTCGCAGGCGCCCAGACGCCGGCCGCACCGCAGGCCGCGGCCAGTGCTGCTGCCGCCACGCCGGCGCCCGTGGCGGTGCCCGAAAAGCCTGCAGCCCCGGTTGCTGCGCCGGCCGCCACAGCCAAGGTCGACAACCCCTACGGCGTGGGCGCGCTCTGGTCGCAGAGCGATGCCGTCGCCAAGGCCGTGCTCGCCATCCTGGCGATCATGTCGATGGGCAGCTGGTACGTGATCGTCACCAAGCTGCTCGAGCAGATGCGCATGGGCCGCCAGGCGCGCGCGGTCGACAACGAGTTCTGGAACGCGGGCACCGTGCAGGCCGGCACCGCGCGGCTGGCCGAGGGCAGCCCGTTCCGCTTCATCGCCGACGCCGGCATGCAGGCCACGCAGAAGCACGACGGCCTGCGCGGCAAGGTCGACTTCGCCGACTTCGTCGACCTGTGCATCCACCGCGCCACCGAGCGCGTGCAGCGGCGCCTGGGCAACGGCATGTCGCTGCTGGCCACCGTGGGTTCCACCGCGCCCTTCGTCGGGCTGTTCGGCACCGTCTGGGGCATCTACCACGCGCTCACCGCCATCGGCGTGGCGGGGCAGGCGTCGATCGACAAGGTGGCGGGCCCGGTGGGCGAGGCGCTCATCATGACCGCCATCGGCCTGGCCGTGGCCGTGCCCGCGGTGCTGGGCTACAACTGGCTCCTGCGCCGCAACATCACCGTGATGGACGACGTGCGCGAGTTCAGCGGCGAGCTGCACTCCGTGATCCTGGCCGGCAGCGCCGCGGCCTGACGCGCGCCCACGCACGCAAGCGGATCGCGCCATGGCGATGAACATCCCGGCCTCCGGGGGAGACGAGGAACAGGCCATTGCGGCCATCAACACCACGCCGCTGGTCGACGTGATGCTGGTGCTGCTGATCATCTTCCTCATCACCATCCCGGTGGTCAATTACTCGGTGCCCGTCGCGGTGCCGAAGGAGCGCAACGAGGTGCGCGAGAGCAAGCCCGAGACCGTCGTGATCTCGGTGGACGCCGCCGGCCGCACCTACTGGTACGACACGCCGGTGCAGGGCACGCCCGCGCTGGTGGCGCGGCTCACCAAGGTGGCGGCCCTGAACCCGCAGCCCGAGGTGCACATCCGCGGCGACTGGCATTCCGACTACGAGCCGGTGGGCCGGATCATCTACGCCTGCCAGGCGGCCGGGATCGCCAAGGTGGGCTTCATCACCGAGCCGCCCGCGCGCAACTGAGACGAGCAGACAGCGAGACAAGCAAGCCATGCCAAGAAAACAGAAGCAGGGGCGGCGCAGCAGCACGCCTTCCGACGAGCCGATGATGGACATCAACACCACGCCGCTCATCGACGTGATGCTGGTGCTGCTGATCATGCTGATCATCACCATCCCGATCCAGCTGCACTCGGTGAACCTGAACATGCCCACGGGCAACCCGCCGCCCAGCGAGCTCAAGCCCGAGGTGCTGCGCATCGACATCGACGCGCTCAGCGTCGTGCAGTGGAACGGCGAGCCGCTGGCCGACCGCAGCGAGATGGAGCGACGCTTCGAGCAGGTCGCCGCGCAGGCGGTGCAGCCCGAGGTGCACCTGCGCCCCGACCGGCGCGCCAAGTACGAGGTGGTGGCCGGCGTGATGGCCTCGGCGCAGCGCACGGGCGTGAGCAAGCTGGGCATCGTGGGCGCGGAGCAGTTCATCCCATGAAGCGCTCCCGCAAGGACTTCAACCCGAAATCACGCTTCGGCCCTGTGGGCATCGCGGTGATGGTGCTGTTCCACGTCGGCGTGGGCTACGCGCTCGTGTCGGGGCTGGCGCGCCAGACGGTCGAGCTGATCAAGAAGCCGATGGACGCGACCATCATCAGCGAGATCAAGCCGCCGCCACCCCCGCCACCGCCGCCCCCGCCGCCGAAGAAGATCGTGCGCCAGGAAACGCCCAAGGCCCCGCCGCCGCCGCGCCCGGCCTACGTGCCGCCGCCGGCCGTGACACCGCCGGCCACGTCGGCGCCCGCGATCACCGCCGTGCAGAACACCGAGCCGGTGCCGCCGCCGCCGGCCGCACCGCCGGCGCCCCCCGCGCCGCCGGCCCCGCCGAAGGCGACCACCACCGACATCGCGGTGGCCTGCCCGCGGCAGGTCAAGCCCGAGATGCCGCGCAAGGCGATGGACGAAGGCATCGGCGGCGTGGTCAAGGCCGAGGTGCGCATCAAGGGCGGCCATGTGCAGGAGGTGCGCTTCCTGTCGGGGCCGCGCGTGTACCACTCGGCCGTGCGCGCCGCGGTGATGCGCTACGAATGCCAGACCACGGGCGATGCCGAGGTGCTGGCGACGCAGGAGTTCGTCTTCCGCATCGAGTAGAGGGAAGGAGCCGATCTCTCTTCTTCAGACAGATCGGCCCATGGCGAGCGCGCGCATCACGGCGGCCGTGCGCGTCTCGACGCCCAGCTTCACGTAGACATGCTCCAGGTGCTTGTGCACGGTGCGGGGGCTGATCGTCAGCAGGGCGGCGATCTCGGCGTCGGTCTTGCCCTGCGAGAGCCAGTGCATGACATCGCCCTCGCGCGGCGTGAGGCCGGCGGGCTGTGCATCCGGCAACGGCGCCGGCGTGCGGCAGGCCAGCCGGTACAGGAAGGCCACCGCCATCGCATGCTCCAGCCCCACACGCCGGCAGTAGTCGGCCTGCTGGGCGGCGCGGCGCAACTCGCGCCGGCCCGGCGCCTTGGCGATGCGGCGGGTGGTGCGCGTGGGATGCGCGTCGGCGCTGCGATGCCGCACGGGCACATGGCCGGACTCCAGTTTGTCCAGCAGGCGAAGCGCGCTCGCCCAATCGTTGCGCGACAGGTGCGTCATGGCATGCCCTTTCACGGTGCATACGCATTGCTGCGTATGGCGCCCGCACGCATCGAGAGACAGGATGCTTGCAGGCCCTTTGCCTCGAATTCAGTATAGGCAGGCAGCGGGCGCGCCAGTCGCTTGTCGACGAAGGGGATACACATGGCCATCGACGAAACACGGCTTAACGCGTTCATGGGTAACTTCGTCCACGACATCGGGGCCGTGATGCACGCGGCCACCATCGTCGTCGGCGACCAGCTCGGCCTGTACAAGGCGCTGGCCGAAGGCCCCGCCACCGCGGAGCAGCTGGCCCGCCGCACCGAGACCGACGCGCGCTACCTGCGCGAATGGCTCTCGGCCCAGGCCGCCAGCGGCTACGTCGAATACGACCCGAAGGGCGAGCTGTTCTCGCTGACCGAGGAACAGGCTTTCGCGCTGGCCGAGGAAGGCAGCCCGGCCTTCGTGCCCGGCGCGTTCCAGATCGCCGTGGCGCAGTTCAAGATCATTCCCAAGATGGTCCAGGCCATGCGCACGGGCCTGGGCATCGGCTGGCACGAGCACGACGTGGCCCTGTTCCATGGCACCGAGCGCTTCTTCCGGCCCGGCTACGCGGCCAACCTGGTGAGCCAGTGGATTCCGGCGCTCGAAGGCATCGAGCCGCTGCTGAAACGCGGCGCGCGTGTGGCCGACGTGGGCTGCGGGCACGGCGCCTCGACGCTGCTGATGGCGCAGGCCTATCCCGAATCTAGTTTCGTCGGCTTCGACTACCACGCACCGTCGATCGAGCGTGCGCGCGAAACCGCGCGCAAGGCTGGCGTCGACGATGAAAAGCGCCTGCGCTTCGAGGTCGCGAGCGCCAAGGATTTCCCCGGCGAAGACTACGACCTGGTCGCCGTCTTCGACTGCCTGCACGACATGGGCGACCCCGTCGGCGCGGCGGCGCACGTGCGGCGCACCCTCAAGCCGCAGGGCACGTGGATGATCGTCGAGCCCTTTGCCAACGACCGGCTGGAGGACAACATCAACCCGGTGGGGCGCGTGTTCTATTCGGCCTCCAGCTTCATCTGCACGCCGGCCTCGCGTTCGCAGGAAGTGGGCCTGTGCCTGGGGGCGCAGGCCGGCGAAGCGCGCCTGCGCGACGTCGTGTCGCAGGGCGGCTTCTCGCACTTCCGCCGCGCCAGCGAAACGCCCTTCAACCTGATCTTCGAAGCACGTCCGTAAGGACAAAGGAGGCGCCATGTCCCGCCAATACATCGACTGCCGCGAGTACCCAAGCACGATGAACTGCAGTGTCGCGCTCTGCGCCGACTCCGAAGGCGAACTGCTCGATGCCGCCGTCCAGCACGCCGTGGCCGTTCACGGCCACACCGACACGCCCGAACTGCGCAAGCAGCTGGCGAGCATGTTCAAGGCCGGCACGCCGCCGGTGGAGCTCGCGAAGACGCCCGCTTGACTGGCGGACTGACGGTCCTGCGCGGCCCCGGCCGCCGCAACGAACCTTGATGCAGATCAAATGCTTGCATCGGCCCGGCATTTAGCCTGCCCCGATGCAAGCTTCCGCCGCGCTCGCGCCGTTCCCGTCCGTTCCATCGTCCGCCGGGAGTGACGCCCGCGCCGACGCCTGGCAGCTGCTCGACGATCCCGCCGAGTGGGCCGCGTTCGGCCGCCCGCTGGAGGCCGGCACAGGCCGCTGGGAATCGCAGGTCGCGGTCGAGGGCATGCACTGCGCGGGCTGCGCCTTCACCGTCGAGGCCGCGCTGGCCCAGGTGCCCGGCGTGGCCGAGGTGCAGGTGAATGCCGCCAGCCGGCGCGTGCGCGTCGTGTGGTCGGCCACGGCCACGCGGCCTTCGCGCTGGTTCGAGGCCAGCGCGCGCGCGGGCTACCCCTTGCTGCCGGCCGGCAGCCGCAGCGCGCGCGAGACGCGCACGCGCGAACTGCGCATGGCGCTGTGGCGCTGGCTGGTCGCGGGCTTTTGCATGATGCAGGTGATGATGTACGCCTACCCGGCCTACGTCGCGCGCCCCGGCGACATGACGGCCGATGCGGCGCAGCTGCTGCGCTGGGCCTCGTGGGTGCTCAGCCTGCCCGTGGTGCTGTTCTCGTGCGGACCCTTCTTTCGCAGCGCCTGGCGCGACCTGCGCATTGGCCGCGTCGGCATGGACCTGCCCGTGACCTTCGGCGTCGTCATCACCTTCGTGGTGAGCACGGCCGCCACCTTCGACCCCACGGGGCCGCTGGGGCACGAGGTCTACTTCGATTCGCTGACGATGTTCGTCTTCTTCCTGCTCACCGGCCGCTGGCTCGAGGCGCGGCTGCGCGATCGCACGGCCGGCGCGCTCGAGGCGCTGATGCACCGGCTGCCCGACAGCGTGGAGCGCCTCGGGCCCGACGGCGCATGGACGCGCGTGGCGGTGCGCCGGCTCGGCGCGGGCGACGTGGTGCGCGTGCGCCCCGGCGAGGCCTTTCCGGCCGACGGCACGGTGATCGACGGCGATACCACCGCCGACGAGGCGCTGCTCACCGGCGAGTCGCGCCCCGTGCCGCGCCCCTGCGGCGACCGCGTGCTCGCAGGCAGCCACAACCTCTCGGCCGTGGTGCAGGTGCGCATCGCCTCGGTGGGCGAGGGCACGCGCTTCGCGCAGATCGTGCGGCTCATGGAAAACGCCGCGCTCGACAAGCCGCGCCTGGCCCGGCTCGCCGACCGCGTGGCGCGGCCCTTTCTCATCGCGGTGCTGGCCTGCGCGTTCGGCGCTGGCGCGCTGTGGTGGACGGTCGATCCCGGCAAGGCGCTGATGGTCGCGGTGGCGGTGCTGATCGTCACCTGCCCGTGCGCGTTGTCGCTGGCCACGCCCGCCGCGATGCTCGCGAGCGCGGGCGCCCTGGCGCGCGGCGGCGTGCTCACGTCGAACCTGCAGGCGCTCGAAGCGCTGGCCGGCGTCGACACCGTGGTGTTCGACAAGACCGGCACGCTCACGGGCGACACGCCGCGCCTGGAGCGCGTGTACTGCCGCCAGGGCCTGCGCCCCGGCGATGCGCTGGAAATCGGCGCGGCGCTCGCGGCGCTGTCGCTGCACCCGGCCGCGCGCGCGCTCGTCAACGCCTGGCAGGCGCAGTTCCGTGCGCCGCCGGCCTGGTCGGCGACGCAGCTGCGCGAGACGGTGGGGCAGGGCGTGGCGGCCTCGCTGCACCGGCGCGATGCGGTGGACGACCACGGCGCGCGCCCCGTGCGCCTGGGCTCGGCGGCCTTCTGCGAGGTGCCGCCGCTGCAGGTCGACGCGGCGCAGATCCACCTGAGCGACGACGAGGGCTGGCTCGCCAGCTTCGTGCTCGCCGAGGAGCTGCGCCCCGACGCCACGCAGGCCGTGGCGGCACTGCAGGCGCAGGGCTTGTCGGTGCGCCTGCTGTCGGGCGACCGCGAGAACGCGGCGCGTGCCATCGGCGCGCAGGCCGGCATCGCGGCGGTGCAGGGCGACTGCGCCCCCGAAGACAAGCTCGAGGTGCTGTGGCAATTGCAGGCGGCCGGGCGCGAGGTGGCGATGGTCGGCGACGGCCTGAACGACGGCCCGAGCCTGGCGCGCGCCAACGCCTCGTTCGCCTTCGGCCGTGCCGTGCCGCTGTCGCGCGCACGTGCCGACTTCGTGGTGCTCGGCGATGCGCTGCAGGCCATTCCCGCGGCGGTGGCGCAGGCGCGCCGCACGCTGCGCGTGGTGCGCCAGAACCTGTTCTGGGCCGCGGCCTACAACGCCGTGTGCGTGCCGCTGGCCGTGGCCGGCTGGCTACCGCCCTGGCTCGCGGGGCTGGGCATGGCGGCGAGCTCGCTGCTGGTGGTGCTCAACGCGGCGCGCCTGGCTGCGCCGGGGAAAGCGGCGGTGGCCTGAGATGGACGTGCTGTTCCTGCTCGTGCCGCTGTCGGTGGTGCTCGTTCTGGCGATCCTCGGGGGCCTTTGGTGGGCCATCGAGCGCGGCCAGTTCGAGGACATCGAGGTCGAAGGCGACCGCATCCTGAACAACGACTGACACAGCGATGGATGGCTTGATCTGCATCAAGCCTGCCCGGGCGACGCGGGCAGACACTGCCCGCAAACCACATTCACGGGCACCACGATGCAGCAGACCACGCACCCTCCCGCGGCCATCTACGACGACACCGTCGTGCGGCAGTTCGCACTCATGTCGGTGGTCTGGGGGGTGGTCGGCATGCTGGTCGGCGTGATCATCGCCTCGCAGCTGACCTGGCCCGAACTCAACCTCGGCATTCCCTGGCTCAGCTACGGCCGCCTGCGCCCGCTGCACACCAACGCGGTGATCTTCGCCTTCGGCGGCTGCGCGCTCATGGCCACGAGCTTCCACGTGGTGCAGCGCACCTGCCAGGTGCGGCTGTTCGCACCGGCGCTGGCCTCGTTCGTGTTCTGGGGCTGGCAGCTGGTGATCGTCGCCGCGGCCGTCAGCCTGCCGCTGGGCTACACCAGCGGCAAGGAATACGCCGAGCTCGAATGGCCCATCGACATCCTGATCGCCGTGGTCTGGGTGGCCTACGCCATCGTGTTCTTCGGCACCATCGGCCTGCGCAAGGTGCGCCACATCTACGTGGCCAACTGGTTCTACGGGGCCTTCATCATCGCGGTGGCGCTGCTGCACATCGTCAACAGCGCGGCCATTCCGGCGGGCTGGATGAAGAGCTACTCGGCCTACGCCGGCGTGCAGGACGCGATGGTGCAGTGGTGGTACGGCCACAACGCCGTGGGCTTCTTCCTCACGGCCGGCTTCCTGGGAATGATGTACTACTACATCCCCAAGCAGGCGGGGCGCCCGGTGTACTCGTACCGGCTGTCGATCGTGCACTTCTGGGCGCTGATCTTCACCTACATGTGGGCCGGCCCGCACCACCTGCACTACACCGCGCTGCCCGACTGGACGCAGTCGCTGGGCATGGTGTTCTCGCTCATCCTTCTGGCGCCCAGCTGGGGCGGCATGATCAACGGCGTGATGACGCTCTCGGGTGCCTGGCACAAGCTGCGCACCGACCCCATCCTGCGCTTTCTGATCGTCGCGCTGTCGTTCTACGGCATGTCGACCTTCGAGGGCCCGCTGATGTCGATCAAGACCGTCAACGCCCTGAGCCACTACACCGACTGGACCGTGGGCCACGTGCACTCCGGCGCGCTGGGCTGGGTGGGCTTCATCACCATGGGGTCGCTGTACTACCTGATCCCGCGCATGTACGGCCGCCTCGTCATGTACAGCGTGCGCGCCATCGACGTGCACTTCTGGATGGCCACCATCGGCATCGTGCTGTACATCGCCGCGATGTGGATCGCCGGCGTGATGCAGGGCCTCATGTGGCGCGAGATCAATGCCGACGGCACGCTGACCTACACCTTCGTCGAAAGCGTGAAGGCCACCTTCCCCTACTACCTGGTGCGCGTGATCGGCGGCGTGCTCTACCTGGGCGGCATGCTGGTCATGGCCTGGAACGTCTGGATGACCGTGATCACCGGACGCTCGGTGCGCGCCGAGATCCCGGCCGTTGCCGCCGCCCACGCCTGAAGCCCCGAAGCCTTTGAAGACGCACGATGAACGCACCTGACAACCAGAACTCCGCGCCCGCCGCCACCGGCTTCACGCACGAGAAGGTCGAGACCAACAACCTGCTGATGATCGTGCTGATCCTGCTGGTGGTGGCCATCGGCGGCCTCGTGGAGATCGTGCCGCTGTTCTTCCAGAAGTCGACCACCGAGGCCGTGGAGGGCGTGAAGCCGCTCACGCCGCTGCAGCTGGCCGGCCGCGACGTGTACCTGCGCGAGGGTTGCTACAACTGCCACTCGCAGATGATCCGCCCCTTCCGCTCGGAGACGCTGCGCTACGGCCACTACTCGGTGGTCGGCGAGTTCGTGTACGACCACCCCTTCCAGTGGGGCAGCAAGCGCACCGGCCCCGACCTGCACCGCGTGGGCGGAAAGTACAGCGACGAGTGGCACCGCATCCACCTGAACAACCCGCGCGACCTCGTGCCCGAGTCGAACATGCCGGCCTACCCGTGGCTGGAGAAGGGGCTGGTCGACGCCGGCAGCATCGCCACCCGCATGCGTGCGCTGCGCACGGTGGGCGTGCCCTACACCGACGAAGAGATTGCCAAGGCCGCCGACGAGGTCGCCGGCAAGACCGACATGGACGCCACCGTGGCCTACCTGCAGTCGCTGGGCCTGGCGCTCAAGTAAGAAGAAAGAACAGGCAACGCCCCATGACCGACATCACCACCCTGCGCATCGCCGCCACCATCGCCTGCTTCGTCGTCTTCATCGGCATCGTGGCCTGGGCCTGCTCGCGCCGCAACACGCAGCGCTTCGCCGAAGCGGCCCGGTTGCCGTTCGAGCAGGACTGAAGGGAGCCCCAAGATGAGCGACTTCATTAGTAACTTCTGGTCCAGCTACGTGGCCGTGGCCTCGCTGCTGAGCATCCTGGGCTGCGTGCTGCTCCTGTGGCTCACGGCGCGCAAGCGCGTGCCCTCCGACGCCGACAACACCACCGGCCACGTGTGGGACGAAGACCTGCGCGAAGCCAACAACCCGCTGCCGCTGTGGTGGGTGGGCCTGTTCGTGCTGACCATCGTCTTCTCGCTCGGCTACCTGGCCGTGTTCCCGGGCCTGGGCAGCTTCCGCGGCACGAACGACTGGAGCTCGCGCGCCGAGTACCAGCAGGACGTGGCCAAGGCCACGCAGGCACTGGCGCCGGTGTACGCGCGCTACGCGCCCATGCCCCTGGAGGAGGTCGCGCGCGATCCGCAGGCCCGCGCCATCGGCGAGCGCCTGTTCATGAACAACTGCGCGCAGTGCCACGGCTCCGACGCGCGCGGCAGCAAGGGCTTTCCCAACCTCACCGACGCCGACTGGCTGCACGGCGGCACGCCCGACAAGATCGTCGAATCGATCACCAAGGGTCGCATCGGCACCATGCCGCCGGCCGCCGCGATGGTCGGCACGCCCGACGACGTGAAGAACGTCGCCAACTACGTGCTGAGCCTGTCGGGCGAGCCGCACGACTCGCTGCGCGCGGGCCTGGGCAAGCCCAAGTTCGCCGCCTGCGCGGCCTGCCACGGCATCGGCGGCGTGGGCAACCCGGCGCTGGGCGCCCCGCGCCTGAACGACCGCATCTGGCTGCACGGCTACGGCGAGGCCGCCATCGTGCAGATCATCAACGAGGGCAAGCACAGCGCCATGCCCGCGCAGGAAGGCCGCCTGACCGAGGCGCAGATCAAGCTGCTGGCCTCCTACGTGTGGGGCATGTCCAACCCTGCGACCGGGACGCCATGACGCGAAAGACGGTCATCCCGATCGCGAGCGCGCCGCCCGCCGCCGCGCCGGAGGTCGGCCTGTACGAGGCGACGAAGAAGATCTACCCGCGCAGCGTGCAGGGCCTGTTCGCGCGCTGGCGCTGGGCCATGGTCTTTCTCACGCAGCTGGTGTTCTACGGCATGCCCTGGGTGGAATGGGGCGAGCGGCAGATGGTGCTGTTCGACCTGGCCGCGCGGCGCTTCTACATCTTCGGCCTGGTGCTGTACCCGCAGGACCTGATCTACCTGTCGGGGCTGCTGGTGATCAGCGCGCTCTCTCTGTTCCTCTTCACGGCCGTGGCCGGGCGCCTGTGGTGCGGCTACGCCTGCCCGCAGACCGTCTACACCGAGATGTTCCTGTGGGTCGAGCAGCGCATCGAAGGCAACCGCAGCGCGCGCATCCGGCTCGACGCCGGTGCGTTCTCGCTCGAGAAGCTGGTGAAGAAGGCCTTCAAGCACCTCGTCTGGATCGGCATCGCGCTGTGGACCGGCTTCACCTTCGTGGGCTACTTCACGCCCATCCGCGAGCTGGGCATGGCCTTCCTGCAGACGCAGATGGGCTCGTGGGAAGTGTTCTGGGTGTTCTTCTACGGCTTCGCCACGTACGGCAACGCCGGCTTCATGCGCGAGCAGGTGTGCAAGTACATGTGCCCCTATGCGCGCTTCCAGAGCGCGATGTTCGACCGCGACACGCTCATCGTCAGCTACGACCCGCGGCGCGGCGAGCCGCGAGCACCGCGCCGCAAGAACGTCGACCCGCGCAGCGCCGCCTTGGGCGACTGCATCGACTGCAGCCTGTGCGTGCAGGTGTGCCCCACCGGCATCGACATCCGCCAGGGCCTGCAATACGAGTGCATCGGCTGCGGCCTGTGCGTGGACGCTTGCGACAGCGTGATGGACAAGATGGGCTACGCGCCGCGCCTCATCCGCTACGACACGCAGAACGGCATGGAGGCCGGCTGGTCGCGCCGCCAGCTGTGGCGCCGCGTGCTGCGCCCGCGCGTGCTGGTCTACACCGCATTGCTCGCGCTGCTGGTGGCGGGCCTGCTCGCCAGCCTGGTCGCGCGCACGCCGCTGAAGGTCGACGTGGTGCGCGACCGCGCCTCGCTGGCGCGCATCGTCGAGGGCGGGCGGCTGGAGAACGTCTACCGGCTGCAGATCATGAACGCGACCGAGCGCACGCAGCACTACCGCATCGCCGCGCGCGGCATCGAGGGGTTGAGCGTGGCCTCGCCCGACGAGGCCATCGAGGTCGAGCCCGCGCAGGCGCGCTGGGTCGCGGTGCGGCTGCAGGTGCCCTACGGCGCCGCGCCGGCCGGTTCGCACACGGTGCACTTCGACATCCGGCAGGCGGATGGCGCGGCGCAGGTTTCCGAAAAAGCGGTCTTCCTGGTGCCGCGCTGAAAGGTCTTCCCATGAACGATGCCCTGCCGATGAACGCGCCCGCGACCTCCGGCCCCTGGTGGCGCTACCCGCTGGTCTGGCTGGTGATCGCGGGGCCCGCCGCCGTGGTGCTGGCGAGCATCGCGACCGTGTGGCTGGCGCTGCGAACGCCCGAGGTGCTGGTGTCGGAGGACTACTACCGCGAAGGCATCGAGATCAACCGCACGCTGGCCGACAAGAAGCGCATGCCGGCGCAGGCCGGGCGCAACCATGCGGCCACGCCCGAGGACGATGTGCCGGTGCCCCGGAGGGGCGCGCAGTGAGTGCCATGCGCCGCATCGCCGGCATCCTGTGGCCGTCGTTCCTCGTGGCCTGCGGCATGGAGGTGCTGGTGTTCGCGATGATCGATCCGATCCACTCGTACTGCGGCGCCGATGCGCTGCGCATGTCGCGCCAGGGCATCTACACCGTGTCCTTCTTCGTGTTCTGGCTGATGGCGGCGGCCTCGAGCGCGTGCACCACGCTGCTGGCGCTGCCGTCCGAGAAAGAGACTGCGTCATGAGCCTGCCCCTGGCCTGCGTTGCCGACACCCCGTCCGTGTTGCCCGTCGAGCTGCTGCGTCGCTTCGACGTGCCCGGCCCGCGCTACACCTCGTACCCCACGGCCGACCGCTTCGTCGAGACCTTCGGCGCCGGCGACTACGCGCAGGCGCTGCACCTGCGGCGCGACGCGGACACGGCCGGCGAGCCGTTGTCGCTGTACGTGCACATCCCGTTCTGCGAATCGCTGTGCTACTACTGCGCCTGCAACAAGGTCGTGACGAAGCACCGCGAGCGCGGGCGGCAGTACCTCGACTACCTCGCGCGCGAAGTGGGGTTGCAGGTCGCGCAGCTTGGCCCCGGCGCGCCCGTCGGCCAGCTGCACCTGGGCGGCGGCACGCCGACCTTCCTGGACGACGAAGAACTGGGCGAACTGGTGACCCTGCTGCGCCGCGCGTTCGCCTTCGTGCCGGGCGGCGAACAGTCGATCGAGATCGATCCGCGCACCGTCGATGCCAAGCGCCTCGCGGCGCTGGCCGCACTCGGTTTCAACCGCCTGAGCTTCGGCGTGCAGGACTTCGACCCCGCCGTGCAGCAGGCCGTGCACCGCATCCAGCCGGCGGCGCAGGTCTTCGCGCTGATGGACGCGGCGCGCGCACTGGGTTTCAAATCGATCAACGTCGATCTGATCTACGGCCTGCCGCGCCAGAACGACGCTTCGTTCGAGCGCACGCTCGCACAGATCCGCGAACTGCGGCCCGACCGCATCGCGCTGTATGCCTACGCCCACCTGCCGGAGCGCTTCAAGCCGCAGCGGCGCATCGCGGCCGACGAGCTGCCCGACGCGCCCACGCGCGTGCGCATGCTCGGGCGCGCGATTGCGGCGCTCACCGAGGCCGGCTACGTCTACATCGGCATGGACCACTTCGCGCTGCCCGACGACCCGCTGGCCGTGGCCAAGCGGGAGGGGCGGCTGCACCGCGATTTCCAGGGCTACAGCACGCAGCCCGACGGCGACCTCGTCGCGCTCGGCGTGTCGGCCATCGGCCGCGTCGGTGCGACCTACAGCCAGAACGCGAAGACGCTGGAAGACTATTACGCGCTGCTCGACCAGGGGCGCCTGCCCGTGGTCAAGGGGCTCGCGCTGTCGGACGACGATGTGCTGCGCCGCGAGGTCATCATGGCGCTGATGTGCCGGGGCCGCGTGGGCTTCGACGCCGTCGAGGCCGCGCACGGCATCGCCTTCGCGGATTACTTCGCCCCTGAGCGTGCCGCGCTGGTGCCGATGGCCGAGCAGGGGCTGGTGCGCCTGTCGCCACGCGCCATCGAGGTCACCGAGGCCGGCTGGTTCCTTGTGCGCGCGGTGGCGATGGTGTTCGACCGTTATTGCGCAGCGACGCGCACGCGCTTTTCGCGCGTGGTTTAGGACGGTATGGACTCACCCGCACTCGCCGGCGCCGCATTGCTGATGGGGCTCGCCGGCGGGCCGCATTGCGTGGCGATGTGCGGCGCGGTGTCGGCCGCGGTGATCCGCATCGTGCCGGTGGGCAGGCCCTCGCAGGCCGTGCATCCCATCGCGCCGGTCGCCTTCCACCTCGGCCGCATGGCGAGCTACGCAGCCGCCGGCGCCATCGCCGCCGCGAGCCTGCACGGCCTGGGCGCGGCCAGCGCGCAGGTCGCGGCCTGGCGCCCGCTGTGGGTCATGCTGCATGTGTTCGTGCTCGCCTGGGGCGTGGTGCTCGCCGTCGCGGGCCGCCAGCCGTTGTGGGCGCAGCGCGCCGGGCGCGCCCTCGAAGCGCGTCTGCGGCCCATGGCCGGCGGCTCGCTGCTGGGCGTGCTGGCCACGGGCACGCTGTGGGTCGCGATGCCCTGCGGCCTGCTGTATTCGGCGCTCATGCTCGCCGCGTTGGGCAACGGGCCGTTGCAAGGTGCCTCGACGATGGCGCTGTTCGCTCTGGGCAGCAGCGTGTCGCTGCTCGCGGCGCCGTGGCTGTGGCAGCGCCTGCGCGGATGGGGCGACAGCGGCACGCGCCAGGCCTGGGGCGCGCGGCTGGCAGGGGTGTTGCTGGCGGCGGTGGCGCTGCAGGCGCTGTGGATGGACCTGAGCCACCGCATCGCCGACTGGTGCGGCTGAGGCGCTAATTCCTCAGGCGATGCTCTCGATCAGCAACGCCTGCAGCACGAACCTCCGGTTGTCCGCCGCCGCCGTGCGCTCGCCGAGCAGGCCCGCGAGCGCAGCCGTGGGGTGGCTGTCGGCTGCGGCACCGTCGTGCACCGGAATGCCCGCGTGCTGGCCGATCTGGCGCACCAGCGCGGCATCGATGCCCTCGCAGGCGACGGCGTCGTAGAGCCGCCCGAGCATGCGCGCCGTGTGCTGCAGCTCCTGCACCGGCGTGTCGGTCGACAGGCTGGAGCGCATGGTCGCGACCTGCGCGCCCAGTTCCTCGGCGGCCTGGCGCAACAGGGCGAGCGCGGCGCTGTCGCTGGTCTCGCTGAGCAGGCCGAGGTTCTTGCCGCGCAGCAGCCGCGGCGGCGCGGTGCCGTCGAGCGCGGCGCGCTGGAGCAGCCGGGCGCGGCCCAGCAGGCTGGCCTCTCTCTGGGGCGACAGCGCAGCGGTGGAAGGGTGCATGGCAAGGTTCGACATGTGTCTCGCGGAGGCTAGCCACCCACGCCGCGCCGGCCTTGACGCACATCAAGGAGCGCGCCGCTGTTACACGCCGGACACAGAGCGTTCACCCGACGTTACGCACCGATGCGGGCCGTTGTCACTGCGGGGCCTCGCGCTTCCTAGCATCGAGACATCGCCTGATCGCAGGCAACGCTACACAAGACAGAACGCCTAGGAATCCCCATGCTCACGAGTGCCCGCCCCAACCCCATCCTGCCGCTTCGGCCCCTTCCGACGGTACAGAAGGAAGACGCGGGCCGCCGCACGGCCGAGCGCCTGCGCCTGCTGGCCGAGCAGCTGCAGCCGCAGCGCCGCATGGTGCACACGGGCGACGTGATCTACCAGGCTGGCGAACGCTTCGGCAACCTCTACATCCTGAACTCGGGCTTCTTCAAGATCGTGAATCTCTCGGCCGACGGGCGCGAGCAGGTGGTGGGCCTGAAGTTTCGCGGCGACTGGCTGGGCTTCGACGGCATCGCGGGCCAGCGCTACGTGTGCGACGCGGTGGCCATGGACACGGGCGAGGTCTGGGTCGTGCCCTACGAATCGCTGCTGGCCGCCTGCACCACGCACCCCGCGCTGCTGCAGATGCTGCACGCCGCGATGAGCCGCGAGATCGCGCACGACCGCGACTCGCTGATGTCGGTGTGCACCTTGCCGGCCGATGCGCGCGTGGCCGACTTCCTGCGCTACTGGGCCGAGTCGCTGGCCGACCGCGGCATGCGCACCGACGAGATCACGCTGCGCATGACGCGCGCCGAGATCGGCAACTACCTGGGCATGACGCTCGAAAGCGTGAGCCGCGCACTCTCGCGGCTGGCGCGCGACAAGGTCATCGGCTTTGCCACCAAGGGCCGGCGCGAGGTGCAGATTCCCGACGTGGGCGCGCTCTCGGCCTTCGTGCAGCGCTGCCTGGCGCCGGCGCCCGCGATGCTTCAGTAAGAAGCGACGTTGAGCAGCGCCCGCGCCATCGCCCGCGCGAGTTCGCTGCGCGAGTAGGGCTTGCGCAGCAGCTCCCAGCCCGGGGGCGCTTCGCGGTCGGCGTCGAGCAGCTCGGCCGAGAAGCCCGACATCAGCAGCACCGCGAGGCGTGGCTGGCGTTGCACCGCCTCGGCGGCCAGCCGCGTGCCGCGCATGCCGGGGCCGAGCGCGATGTCGCTCAGCAGCAGGTCGAAGGGCGTGGCCTCGGCGGCCATCGCGGGCAACGCCTGTTCGGCATTGGCGGCGGTCGCGACCTCGCAGCCCAGCGTGGTCAGGAAGGTGTGGACCACCTGGCGCACCTCGGCGTCGTCTTCGACCAGCATCACGCGCAGGCCGGGTGCCAGCGTGGCTTCGGCTTCGATCTCCATGGGGTCTTCGTCGACAGGCACCGCAGCGCTCGCCGCCTCGGCCTCGACCTGCGGCAGGTAGAGCGTCACGGTGGTGCCGGCGTTGAGCTTGCTGTCGATGGCGATGGCGCCGCGCGACTGCTTCACGAAACCGTACACCGTGCTCAGGCCCAGGCCGGTGCCGCGCCCGGCTTCCTTGGTGGTGAAGAAGGGCTCGAAGAGGTGCTCCATGACCGCGTCGGTCATGCCGGTGCCGCTGTCGGCGATGGAGAGCGCGACAAAACGGCGGCCGGCGTCGGCATCGCTCAGTTCCTGGCGCACGGTCGCGGGCAGGGCGTCGCAGGCCTCGGCGCGAAAGTGCAGACGGCCGCCCTCGGGCATGGCGTCGCGCGCGTTGATGGCGATGTTCAGCAGCGCCGATTCGAGCTGGCCCGGGTCGGCGCGCACGGCGGGGCAGGGATCGTCGGCGTCGATCTCGATCTGGATGCGCTGGTCGAGCGTGCGGCGCAGCATGTCGGTGAGCGAGTGCAGCATCTGCCGCACGTCGACCGCGTCGGGCTGCAGCATCTGGCGCCGCGAGAAGGCCAGCAGCTTGCCCGTGAGCTCGGCGCCGCGCCGGCTGGCGCGCGCGGCGGCGGCCACGAGCTGCTGCGCGTAGCCGTCGGCCGCGAGCTGCGGCAGCTCTTCGAGCACCTGCAGGTTGCCCTGGATGATGGTGAGCAGGTTGTTGAAGTCGTGCGCGATGCCGCCGGTGAGCTGGCCCACGCTCTCCAGGCGCTGCGCGTGGTTCAGCGCCTCTTCGGTCTGCACGCGCTGCAGGCTGGTGGCCAGCAGGCTGGCCACCGATTCGAGAAAGCGGATTTCCTCGTCGCCGAAGCGCCGCGCGGCCGTGGCGCGCACCGACAGCATGCCGGTCACGCGGCCCCGGTCGGACAGCGGCACGGCCAGCGCGCTGACCAGCCCGGCCTCGAGGTAGGCGGGCGGCACGGTGAAGCGGCGCTCTTCGCGGTAGTCGGGCACGACGACGGGGCAGCCTTGCGAGAGCACGTAGCCGGGTTGGGTGTCGGGCCGGTTGGCGATGCGCAGGCCCACGCTCTCGTCGGCGACCAGGCCCACGCCGCTGGCCAGGCGGAACTCGCGCTGGCTGCCGTCGAGCAGCCACACCATCGCCACCTCGACCTGCAATGCGGTCGCGACGATGTCGGGCACCTGCGCCAGCACCACCTGCAGGTCGCGCGTGTCGACCGCCAGGCGGCCCAGCTGCGCCAGGTGTTCGCTGTAGCGCGCGCGCTGCAGCGCCTGCTTCACGCGCGGGTAGGCGCCGATGTCGCGGATCGCGGCCACCACGAAGGGCAGGCCCTGGTTCTGCAGCGGGCTCAGCGCGATCTCGACCATCACCTCGCTGCCGTCCTTGCGCTTGGCGACGAGTTCCATGTCGGTGCCCATCGGGCGCGGGCGCGGTGCGCGGCCGTAGGCTTCGCGAAACGCCGCGTGGCGCGGGCGGATGCTGTCGGGCACCAGCGCTTCCACGCTCAGGCCCACGAGCTCGTCGGCCGCGTAGCCGAGCATGGCGGCGGCCGAGGGGTTGGCCAGCACGATGCGGCCCGACTGGTCCACCACCAGCAGCGAATCGGGATACGCGGCGAACAGCGAGCGGAACACGCTGCCTTCCTCGACGCCCGAGGGCAGGCCGGGAATCGAGGGGGCGTTGCCGTCAGCCATGGGTGACCGGCGGCACCAGGATGTAGCCTGCGCCGCGCACCGACTTGATGAGCTGCGGATCGTCGGCGTTGGCCTCGATCTTCTTGCGCAGCCGGCCGACCTGCACGTCGATCGTGCGGTCGAAGGGCGCGGCTTCGCGACCGCGCGTCTGCTCGAGCAGGAAGTCGCGCGAGAGCACGCGGCCCGGGTGCCGCGCGAAGGCGCACAGCAGGTCGAACTCGCCCGTGGTCAGCGCCACGGCTTCGCCCTGCGCGTTGCTGAGGCTGCGCGCGGCGGTGTCCAGGCGCCAGCCGGCGAAGCGCAGGCGCTCGGGCGGCGTGGGCGCGGCGGCCGCTGCCGACGCGTCGGGCGTCAGGCGCCGCAGCACGGCCTTGACGCGCGCCGCCAGCTCGCGCAGGTCGAAGGGCTTGGTCACGTAGTCGTCGGCGCCCACTTCGAGGCCCACCACCTTGTCCACCGGGTCGCCGCGGCCGGTGACGATCACGAGGCCGCAGCGCCAGTTCTCGCGCATGTGGCGGGCGATGGAAAAACCGTCTTCACCGGGCAGGCCCAGGTCCAGCAGCACGAGGTCGGCCGGGTCGGCGGCCATGAGCGAGCGCAGCGCCGCGCCGTCGTGGATCTGGGTGACGCGATAGCCGTGGCCCTGGAGGTAGTTGGCCAGCAGCAGCGTGATGTCGACCTCGTCGTCGAGCACCGCGATGTGGGGGGCAGAAGTCATGCGGGGGCTGGGAGAAAAAACGCCGGCGCCACGGGGAAGGGCGCAGGGAGCCGGGAAGCGTAGCACGCAAGGCGCGGCTGTGGCAGCCGCAGCGGCCGCTGTTGATCTGGCGCAAGGCATGCGGGCGGGGCGCTTCCGAGAATCGCGCCCGTTGTCCACAGGGTCCAGAAGGTACGAACGAATGGCATCTTTTCTTTTCTCGGGCGCGCTCGATCTTCCGTGGTGGGGCGTGCTGCTGGCCGCGCTGGCGCTGACGCACGTCACCATCGCCTCGGTCACCATCTTCCTGCACCGCCACCAGGCGCACCGCGCGCTCGACCTGCATCCCATTGCGAGCCACTTCTTCCGCTTCTGGCTCTGGATGACGACGGGCATGGTCACCAAGCAATGGGCCGCGGTGCACCGCAAGCACCACGCCAAGTGCGACACGCCCGACGACCCGCACAGCCCGCAGGTGGTGGGCCTGAAGCGCGTGCTCTGGGGCGGCGTGCTGCTGTATGTGGCCGAGGCGCGCAACCCCGAGACGCTCAGCCGCTACGGCCACGGCACGCCCGACGACTGGCTCGAGCGGCGGCTGTACACGCGCTACCAGACGCTGGGCATCACCTGCATGGGCCTGATCGACATGGCGCTGTTCGGCGTGCTGCCGGGCGCGCTGGTGCTGCTCGTGCAGATCGCCTGGATTCCGTTCTGGGCCGCCGGTGTGGTCAACGGCATCGGCCACTTCTGGGGTTACCGCAACTGGCCCGCGGCGGACGCGAGCACGAACATCTTTCCCATCGGCCTGCTGATCGGCGGCGAGGAGCTGCACAACAACCACCACGCGTTCCCGACCTCGGCCAAGCTGTCGAACAAGTGGTTCGAGTTCGACATCGGCTGGGTCTACATCCGCGCGCTGCAGGCGCTGGGGCTGGCGAAGGTGAAGCACCTGGCGCCGAAGCCGCGCCTCACCACGCCGCGCGCCACCGTCGACCTGCTCACGGTGCAGGCGGTGATCCGGCACCACTACGACGTGCTGTCGAACTACTCGCGCTCGCTGAAGCAGGCCTGCACCGACGAGCTGGCGCGCGTGCATGCGCTCGCGCCGAACAAGGCCCGTGCGCTGCGCGCCGCGCGGCCCTGGCTTGGCAAGGAAGAAAAAGCGCTCGACGCCACGCGCCATGCGCAGCTCACGCAAGCGCTGGTGGCTTCGCAGGCGTTGGAAACGATGTACGCCATGCGGCGCGAGCTGACCGCGCTGTGGAGCCGTTCAGGCGCCACGGGCGAACAGCTCGTGAAGCGGCTGCAGGACTGGTGCGAGCGCGCCGAAGCCAGCGGCATCGCGCCGCTGGCGGCCTTTGCGGTGCGGCTGCGTTCCTACGCCTGAGGACGGCCTTCGCGGGTGCCGTCAGGCCGGCCCGACCTGCACCGCCACCTCGAGCGGCACGGCCCGGCGCAGCGCACTGCCCACCGGGGAGTGGGCCTCAGCCCAGTGCACCAGGTCGCGCAGGTCCTGCTCCGGCACGCCGTCCGCGGCGATCCGCACCGCGACGTGCATGCGGCTGGGGCCGGCGGGCACGGAGGCCGGCTCGCCGAGCAGGCCGCGGCTGTCCGACTGGCTGCCGACGACCACTTCGAGGGTCGTCAACGCGATGCCGAGTTGCGCGGCCCGCATGGCGATCACCGTCGTTTCGCAACTGGCCAGGGCGGCGCGCATGAACCAGCCGGGGGATGGCGCTTCAGCCTTGCCTCCGATGGCCTTGGGCATGTCGGTCGCGATGGATTCCCCCGTGGGCCCGGTCACGCGAAAGTGCAGGCCCGACACCAGCGTGGCCGTGGCCGGCTTGTCCTGGGTCAGGGCGTCCTGGGGATGCGTCGCGAAGTGGCTCGCGAGGGTGTCCATGGACTGCCGGATGTGCTGGGGTGAGCTCATGGCGCTGCTCCTTGAAACGGGGAACGGGCGGGCGGTTCTTGCGCGAAAGAAGCCGCGAGCGGAGCAGGCCATTCTGGGCGCGGTGCCGGGCCCCGTCAAACCGGCGGCGGGTGGCCGGCCTACTGGTTCGCGACCTGCCCGTCCGGCAGGCTGAAGCGCTCGGACTCCACCTTGGCCGCGGCTTCGGGCGCGCGGATCAGCAGCACCGGCACGGGCGCCACCCGCAGGATGTGTTCCGCGCTGCTGCCCATGGCCCAGCGGCTCAGGCCGCGCCGGCCGTGCGTGCCGAGCACGATCAGGTCGGCCTTCGAATCGACGGCCTCGGTCACCACCTGGTCGTGGACCGCGCCGGCCTTGAAGCCGTCGCGCAGCACGACCTCGGCCTCGACGCCCGCTTCCTGCGCCTGGGCGTGGGCGTTCTCGAGCAGCGTCACGGCGTTGGCGCGCAGCGCCCCGAGCCAGTCGCCCGAATGGCCGACGTAGACGTCCATGCCGAGCGCGAACGAGAGCTCGTCCAGGATGTGGACGATGCGCAGGCGGCCACCGGTGAGCTTTGCCAGGCGGATGGCTTCGGCCAGGCCTTCGGCGGAGGTGGAACTGCCGTCGACGGGAACCAGGATGCGTTGGTACATGGTGTGGAACCTCCAGGGTGTGTTGAAGAAAAAGACAGGAGATGCCATGCCAGTCTGTGCCTGGCTGCGTGCACGGGCCTTGATCTGGAACAAGCCTGGGCCGCCTCGGACTTGCGACCCTTGGGGCCTTCGAAAGAAGGAGACCCCGCCATGACCCATGCCGCCGTCCGGATCATTCGCCAGGAGCACGCCGCGCTGGCGGCCATGCTGCGTTCCATCGTGATGCTGCTCGACCAACACCGCCGTAAGGGCACGATGCCCGACTTCTCGACGCTGCGCGCGATGCTGTTCTACGTGGACGAGTTTCCCGAGAAGCGCCACCACCCGAAGGAGACCGAGCTGCTCTTTCCCCGGCTGCGCGCGTGCACGCCGATCTCGCGCGACCTGATGGACAAGCTGGACAACGACCATGCCTGGGGCGAGCGCAAGATCCGCCACGTCGAGCACGCGCTGCTCGCCTTCGAGATGCTCGGCGAGCCGCGCCGCCTGGCCTTCGAGCAGGCGATGAACGAGTACGTGGGCTTCTACCTGGAGCACATGGCGCACGAGGAACGCGAGATCCTGCCGCTGGCCGAGCGCGTGCTCAGTGCCGACGACTGGCGCGAACTCGATGCGGCCTTCGGCGAGAACCGCGACCTGTTCTCCAACCACCCCGCGCCCGACGAGGTGTATGCGTCGCTCTTCACGCGCATCGTCAACGCGGTGCCCGCGCCGATCGGGCTGGGGCCGGCGCTGTAACGACGGTTCACGTCCGGATCGCGTAGGCTCGGCCTGAACTCATTCAGGACCAACGAGACGGCGAGATGGACATCGATCAGATCAGGGGAAGGCTGGACTTCCTTCGCGAGGCCGAGCGCCTCAAGAGCGTGCTGCGCAGCGCGCACACCGCCTCGGGCCGCACCGAGAGCACGGCCGAGCACAGCTGGCGCCTGTGCCTGATGGCCATGGCCTTCGAGGACGAGCTGGCCGACCTCGACCTGCTCAAGGTGCTGAAGATGTGCGTGGTGCACGACCTGGGCGAGGCGATCCATGGCGACATTCCTGCCATCGTGCAAGGCGCGCATCCCGACAAGAGCGCGCAGGAGCGCGAAGACCTGCAGGTGCTCACGCGCACGCTCGACGCGCCGCTGCGCGCGGGCATCCTGGCGCTGTGGGACGAGTACGAAAAGGCCGAGACGCCCGAAGCGCAGGCGGTGAAGGCGCTCGACAAGCTCGAGACCCTGCTGCAGCACAACCAGGGCGCAAACCCGCCGGACTTCGACTACGAATTCAACCTCGGCTACGGCCAGAAGCACACCGGCAGCCGGCCGCTGTTCCGTGCCATGCGGGCGCTGGTGGATGCCGACACGCAGAAGAAGGTGGAGGCTGCGCGACGGGCGGAGTCGGGGCTGGTGGTTCGCCCCGAGCAACCGGGCGACGAGGCCGCCATCCGGCAATTGACGGTGGCGGCGTTTGCCGAGGCACCGCATGCCGACGGCACCGAACACCTCATCGTCGACGCCTTGCGCGCGGCCGGGCAGCTCACGCTGTCGCTCGTGGTCGAAGACGGTGGCGAGATCGTCGGTCATGTGGCGCTGTCGCCCGTGGCAATTTCCGACGGCACGACCGGCTGGCATGGCCTGGGCCCGATCTCGGTGGCGCCCGCGCGCCAGGGGCAGGGCATCGGCCGGCGGCTGATGGACGCGGCGCTGGCGGGACTGCGCGACGCTGGCGCGCAAGGCTGCGTGCTGCTGGGCGACCCGGCCTTCTATGGCCGCTTCGGCTTCGTCGTGCGGCCCGGGCTGGTGCTGCCGGGCGTGCCGCCGGAATACTTTCAGGCCGTGTTGTTCCACGGCGCGTGGCCGGTCGGCGACGTGCGGTACCACGCAGCGTTCGGCGTCGGTGCCTGACGCACGGACCGGGGGCGCAAGGCGTTCATAATCGCCCCCGTCATGCCTGCCCGCCACCTGCCTTCGGACACTGCCCATGCGCCGCGCGTGAAGCGCGCGCAGACCTCGGTGTCCGCGCGTTCCGCGACCCCCGAACCCCCCCGCCGCCGCATCCATGACGGTGGTGCGTCCCGCAGCCTTGCGGGCTTCACCGCGATGGAGAGCAGCGCACCGGCCCGCGCGCCGTCTGCGGCGCGACCGCGCAACTGGCGCACGACCCTGCTGGGTGTGGCGCTCGGGCTGGTGATCGCGATGCTGTTGCTCATGAAGTGGCTGCTCGACTACCAGGTCGATGCCGCGCAGGCGCGCCACGCGCAGGAAGCCCAGGCGCGCACGCAGGCCGCGCGCTGCTTCGGCCGCGATGCCGGGCCGTCGTGCCCGCCGGCCGGCCGCACGGTCGTCGAGACCGTCGAGTCCGCAGCGACGAGATAACCCCGCGCACCGCGTGCGCGGTGCCTCATTCGTTCAGTTCAGCGCAGCACCAGCACCGGAATGTGCGAGTGCGTCAGCACGTGCAGCGTCTCGCTGCCCAGCAGCAGCCGTGCGAGGCTGCGGCGCCCGTGCGAGGCCATCACGATCAGGTCGCAGTCCTGGTTCTTGGCGGCGTGGATGATGGCCTCGGCCACCTGGTTCGACTTCATGACCACCGCGTCGGCGCGGCGCACGCCCTTGGCCAGGGCGGTGTCGCGCACCGCATCGGCCACGCGCTGGGCCGCCTGCTCGACGTGTTTCTGGTTGGCCTCGAAATCCGTCTGGTTCAGCAGCATCGAGCCTTCGAAGTAGCCATAGGGCTGGATGTGCGCGACGTTGACGCTCACCAGCTCGGCGCCGGTCAGCAACGCGAGGTCGATGGCCGCGGCCACCGCCTTGTCCGACAGCGAAGAGCCGTCGGTTGCGACGAGAACACGCTTGTACATGGCAGGCTCCTTGGCCCCCGGCACCGCGGGTGCCCTCACTGCCCAGTCTAGGTCGCGCGAGCCGGTCTTTCAAGGCGCGGCGCAGCGGCCGCGCCGCTGGCCGTCAGCTGCTCGTGCTGTGGCGCCGTCCCAGTGCGAACACCGAGTTCGGCGCGTCGACCACGAAGGGCTTGCGCACCGGCGAGCCGACGACGGCCGTGGTGCGGCGGGCGGCCGCGCTGGTGGCGGGCTGCACGCCCTTGGCCTTCTGTTCGTCGACCAGGCTCTGCAGCGAGATCGAGCGCAGGAACTCGACGGCGCGCAGGTTCACGGAGGCCCACAGGTCGTCGATCTCGCAGCGGCCGGGTTCGTCGGCCGAGCCGGCGGCGCGCGGGCGGATCTTGCTGGCGCCCAGGTCTTCGATGGTGAGCACGATGTCGGCCACCGTGATCTCCGCGGCCTTGCGGCTGAGCGAGTAGCCGCCGCCGGGGCCGCGGGTGGATTCGACCAGCCCGTTGCGGCGCAGCTTGGCGAACAGCAGTTCCAGGTACGAGAGCGAGACCTGCTGGCGCAGGCTGATCGAGGCCAGCGTGACGGGGCCCGAGCGGCCGTGCAGGGCGATGTCGATCATCGCGGTGACCGCGAAGCGGCCCTTGGTGGTGAGGCGCATGGTGTTTCCTTCCTTGCTTGTCGTTCTGTGTGCGCTTACTCGTCGCGGCCGCCGGCGATGCCCAGCAGGGCCAGCAGCGACTGGAACACGTTGTAGAGGCTCAGGTACACGCCCAGCGTGGCCGAGATGTAGTTGGTCTCGAGGCCGTCCTTCACGCGCTTCAGGTCATGCAGGATGAAGGCCGAGAAGATGCCGATGGCAGCGACCGACAGCGTCATCATCAGCGCGCTCGACTGGATGAAGACGTTGGCGATGCCCACCACCAACAGGCCGATGGCGCCCACGAAGAGCCACTTGCCCATGGCCGAGATGTCGCGCTTGATGACCGTCGAGAGCATGGCCATGCCCAGGAAGATGCCGCCGGTGCCGGCGAAGGCGGTCATGACCAGGCTGGCGCCGTTGGACAGGCCGAGCACGCTGCCGACCAGGCGCGACAGCATCAGGCCCATGAAGAAGGTGAAGGCCAGCAGCACGGGCACGCCGGCGGCGGAGTTCTTGGTCTTCTCGATGGCGTACATGAAGCCGAAGGCGCCGCCGAGGAACACCATGATGCCGATGCCCGGCGACATGGCGCGCGTGAGGCCGGTGGCCACGCCGAGCCAGGCGCCCAGCACGGTGGGCACCATCGACAGCGCGAGCAGCCAGTAGGTGTTGCGCAGAACGCGGTTGCGTTCCTGGACCGAGGCCAACGGTGCGCCGAAGCTGGAGGGGTAGGCCGATTGGCTGGAGTTCATCGAAAAATCCTGAAAAAAGAGAGAGGGCCGGACGGGTCGCATGACACGTGCGGCGGGGCCGTCAGACGGCTGAAAAAGAAGGGGCAGGGGCGTCGCGCGAAAAGGGCGACGGGCCGGATCGGATGAGCGCAAACGCCCGGACTGCAACAGTCCTCAGGCGCTCGCTCGCCGCCGCGCGGCCTCAGGCGGCGAGGAGGGCGTGGGGCCGGGGTGGCCGCTTGGGCCGGTCGAGCAGCGGCGAGAGCACCGAGGTGGAGCCCAGCCGCGGCGGTTGCGCGGACAGCACCAGCAGGTTGCGCGCGTGGGGACGGGCGTCGACCAGTTCGGCGTGCTCGGAGCCCGCTTCGTCCATGGCGGACGGGTCTTCGGACGAGGTCTTGCCGATGTCCTTGTCGCCGCCATCGGCCAGCGAGGCGGCGAGCGTCGCGACGGTCTGGCGTTCGCCGGACGACGACGTCACATGGTGGCCGCCGACCAGCCCGTGCGCGAGCACGGCGAAGCCGTAGCAGGACAGCATGAAAGCGAGGACGGTAGCGGCAAACCAGCGGGACATGTAGGGGTATTTTACCCGCCGCCACGGATCGGCTCCGGCGAGCGCGAATTCATCCGACCACGGCGCACGGGTGTTGCCATCGTCCATCGGGTGGAACGCTGCAGGCAAATTTCGCCGACTACCGGACTTTCGGGCGCGCTTTTACGCTGACGGACATGCATCGGGGGCCATTTTTCCCCGGCATTCAACCTCGCAAAGGAAGCCTCTCATGTCCAAGCCTTACACCCGTCTCGACAAGAACGATGTCGCCGTGCTGCTGGTCGACCACCAGACCGGCCTGCTCTCGCTGGTGCGCGACATCGACCCCGACAAGTTCAAGAACAACGTGCTGGCCCTGGCCGACATCGCCAGCTACTTCAAGCTGCCCACGGTGCTGACCACCAGTTTCGAGAACGGCCCCAACGGCCCGCTGGTGCCCGAGCTGAAGGCCCAGTTTCCCGACGCGCCCTACATTCCCCGCCCCGGCCAGATCAACGCCTGGGACAACGAGGACTTCGTCAAGGCCGTGAAGGCCACGGGCAAGAAGCAGCTGCTGATCGCCGGCGTGGTCACCGAGGTCTGCGTGGCTTTCCCGGCGCTGTCGGCGCTGGCCGAGGGCTTCGACGTGTTCGTCGTCACCGACGCGTCGGGCACCTTCAACGACGTGACGCGCCAGGCCGCGTGGGACCGCATGTCGGCCGCCGGCGCGCAGCTGATGTCGTGGTTCGGCGTGGCCTGCGAGCTGCACCGCGACTGGCGCAACGACATCGAGGGCCTGGGGACGCTGTTCTCCAACCACATCCCCGACTACCGCAACCTCATCACCAGCTACACGCAGCTGACCCAGGGAAAGTGAGCACCCCATGACCACACCGAACACCGTCGCCAACTTCAACGGCGCCAAGCCCGTCATCGATCCCGACGACGCCGTGATGCTGCTCATCGACCACCAGAGCGGGCTGTTCCAGACCGTGAAGGACATGCCGATGACCGAGCTGCGCTCCAACGTCACCACGCTGGCCAAGGTCGCGACGCTGGCGAAGATCCCGGTCATCACCACCGCCTCGGTGCCGCAGGGGCCGAACGGCCCGCTGATTCCCGAAGTGCACAAGTACGCGCCGCATGCGCAGTACGTGGCGCGCAAGGGCGAGATCAACGCCTGGGACAACCCCGAGTTCGTGGCCGCCGTGAAGGCCACCGGGCGCGGCACGCTGATCATTGCCGGCACGATCACCAGCGTGTGCATGGCCTTCCCGAGCATCGCGGCGGTGCACGAGGGCTACCGCGTGTTCGCGGTGATCGACGCCTCGGGCACCTACTCGAAGATGGCGCAGGAGATCACGCTGGCGCGCGTGGTGCAGGCCGGCGTGGTGCCGATCGACACCGCGGGCGTGTGCTCCGAAGTGCAGAAGACCTGGCACCGCGACGATGCCGCGCAATGGGCCGAGGCCTACAGCGCCGTGTTCCCGCCCTACCAGCTGCTGATCGAGAGCTACATGAAGGCGCAGGAGGTCGTGACGAACAGCGAGCAGCTGGATTCGCAGCGCGCCTGATCTTCCGGGTGCGACACTGACGAACGCCGCGCCGCACGCGAAACGTGCGGCGCGGCGTTCCTTCTTCTTTCAACGCACGGCAAGGAGCCCCGCATGGACAGTCCCCGCATCCTGATCATTCCCGGCAGCGCCCGCGACGGTTCGCTCAACCGCCGGCTGGCGGCCGTGGCCGCGGCCACCGCGCGCGCGGCGGGCCTGCAGGTGACGGAGATGGACCTGCGCGCGCTGGCGCTGCCCGTGTACGACGGCGACCTCGAGGCCGCCTCGGGCGTGCCGGCCGGCGCGCACGAACTGCGCAGCGCCATCGCGGCGAGCGACGGCGTGCTGATCGTCACGCCCGAGTACAACGGCTTTCCCACGCCGCTGGTCATCAACGCCTTCAGCTGGCTCTCGCGCATTCCGCCGGGCGAGGGCCACGCGGGCGGGCTGGCCGCCACGGCCAACAAGCCGGCCGCGCTGCTGTCGGCCTCGCCCGGGCCGCTGGGCGCGCTGCGCTCGATGAACTTCCTGCGCCAGTACCTGCAGATGGCCTTCGCCATGCTGGTGGCGCCGCAGCAGTTCGCGCTCGGGCGCGCGAACGAGGCCTTCGATGCCGACGGTGCGCTGAAGGACGCGCGCGCCGCGCAGTCGGTGCAGAAGGTGGTGGCGGCGCTGGCCGCGCTCGCGACGGCGCTGCCCACGCCACGCTGACCCGCACAGGGCGGCGTTCGTGCTGTCGCGCGAACGACCGTCCCGATCCGCATCGCGACGTATCTTCGACCGCACATTGGAAGAAGGACGAGACGACATGCAATTCGAATTCACGCCCCGGGTGCTCGCGCTGCGCGCCGAGCTGCTCAAGTTCATGGACGAGCACGTCTACCCGAACGAGAAGCGCCGCGAGGAAGAGCTGGCCGCCAACGCCCGCGCCGGCCGGCCCTACGCCGAACTGCCGATGATGGCGGGCCTCAAGGCCAAGGCGCGCGAGCGCGGCCTGTGGAACCTGTTCCTGCCCGAGTCGGAACACGGGCCGGGCCTGAGCAATGTCGAGTACGCGCCGCTGTGCGAGATCATGGGCCGGCGCTACTGGTGCGCGGAAATCTTCAACTGCTCCGCGCCCGACACCGGCAACATGGAAGTGCTGGCGCGCTACGGCACGAAGGCGCAGCAGGAACGCTGGCTCACGCCGCTGCTGGCCGGCGAGATCCGCTCGTCGTTCGCCATGACCGAGCCCGAGGTGGCCTCCAGCGACGCCACCAACATCCGCTGCAGCATCCGCCGCGAGGGTGACGAGTACGTCATCAACGGGCGCAAGTGGTACATCACCGGCGCCATGAACGAGCGCTGCGAGATCTTCGTGCTGATGGGCAAGACTGACCCCGACAACGCCGACCGCCACAAGCAGCAGTCGATGGTGCTCGTGCCCAAGAACACGCCCGGCATCACCATCGTGCGCGACATGCAGCTGCTGGGCATGTACGACCCGCCCTTCGGCCACCCCGAGATCGTGTTCGACAACGTGCGCGTGCCGGTCGAGAACATCCTGCTGGGCGAGGGCCGCGGCTTCGAGATCGCGCAGGGCCGCCTCGGCCCCGGACGCATCCACCACTGCATGCGCGCCATCGGCATGGCCGAGGCCGCGCTGGAGATGATGTGCCAGCGCCTGGTGTCGCGCGTGGCCTTCCACAAGCCACTGTCGGAGCAGGGCGTGTGGCGCGAGCGCATTGCCGAGTCGCGCATGCTCATCGAGCAGTCGCGCTGGATGGTGCTGAATGCGGCCTACCGCATGGACACCGTCGGCAACAAGGTGGCGGCCAAGGAGATCGCCATGATCAAGGTGCTCACGCCGAACAACTGCGTGAAGGTGATCGACTGGGCCATGCAGGCCTTCGGCGCGATGGGCCTGAGCCAGGACACGCTGCTCACGCACTTCTACGCCTACGAGCGCCACCTGCGCGTGGCCGATGGCCCCGACGAGGTGCATCGCAACGCGATCGCGAAGCAGGAGCTGGCGGCGTACCAGTAACGGCAGTGCCGCCGCCACCGTGAGCGTATGGGCGTCAGTCCACGCGCTTCGCGCGCTCCAGCATCGCGTGCAGCAAGACGTTGCAGCCGGCCGTCAGGTGGTCGGGCTGCGCGTCCTCGATCTCGTTGTGGCTGATGCCGTCCTTGCAGGGCACGAAGATCATGCCGGCCGGTGCGAGCCGCGCGGCATAGATCGCGTCGTGGCCCGCGCCCGAGACCACGTCCATGGTCGAATAGCCGAGCCGTTCGGTCGCGCGGCGCACCGCATCCACGCAATCGGGGTGAAACGGGCAGGGCGGAAAGTACGACACGCGCTCGATCGTCACGTCCAACCCGGTCTCGCGTCCCGTGCGTTCGACGAAGGCGAGGATCTCGCCGTGCATGCGGTCGAGCAATTCGCCGCTCACGTTGCGCAGGTCGACCGAGAACTTCACCTCGCCCGGAATCACGTTGCGACTGTTCGGGTGCACCTGCACCATGCCGACCGTGCCGCGCCCGTAGGGCGGGTAGCGCAGCCCGATGGCCACCACCTCCTGCATGATCCGCGTCGCCACCTGCAGCGCGTCGCGACGCAGGTGCATCGGCGTGGGGCCCGCATGCGCCTCCATGCCCGTCACCACGCAGTCGTACCACGAGAGGCCGAGCACCGCCGGCACCACGCCGATGACCTTGTCCGCATCTTCCAGCACCGGCCCCTGCTCGATGTGCGCCTCGAAGTAGGCGCCGATGGGGTGGTCGCCCGGCGTCTGGTCGCCGATGTAGCCGATGCGCGCCAGCTCGTCGCGCACCGTCTTGCCCTCGGTGTCTTTCGCGGCGTAGGCGTGCTCCAGGCTGAAGGCGCCGCAGAACACGCCCGAGCCCATCATCACCGGCACGAAGCGCGAGCCTTCCTCATTCGTCCAGAACGCGACTTCGATGGGCGCCTCGGTGCGAATGCCCTGGTCGTTCAGCGTTCGCACCACCTCCAGCGCCGACAGCACGCCGTAGTTGCCGTCGAACTTGCCGCCGGTGGGCTGCGTGTCGATGTGGCTGCCCGACACGACGGGCGGCAGCGCGGGGTTGGTGCCTTCGCGGCGCATGAAGACGTTGCCGATCTTGTCGACGGTGATGCTCAGCCCCGCTTCCTTGCCCCACGACACCACGAGGTCGCGGCCCTGCTTGTCGAGGTCGGTCAGCGCCAGCCGCTTGACGCCGCCCTTGGGGGTGGCGCCGATGCGTGCCAATTCCATCAGCGAGTTCCACAGGCGCTCGCCGTTGATCGTCAGCACCTGCGTGTCCACTGCTGCATTCATGTATGACTCCTTGGGGGTTCAGCGCGCCACGGCCGTGGGCGCGTGCTGCTGCTTGAAGCGTTCGAGCGCGGTGAACATCGGCGCGAAGGGCGGGCGCTTGAGGTAGCGGCCGGTGCCCGGCTCGGCGCGCAGGTCGCCGTTGCGGTAGACCCAGCGGCCGGCGGCCACGGTGTGGCGCGGCACGCCCGTCACTTGGCGGCCTTCGAAGATGTTGAAGTCGCTCTTCGAGTGCTGCGTCTTCACCGACAGCGTCTTGGTGGCCTTCGGGTCCCAGACCACGATGTCGGCGTCGGCACCGGGCTGGATCACGCCCTTGCGCGGGTACAGGTTGAACAGCTGCGCCGCGTTGGTGGAGGTGACGCGCACGAACTCCGACGGCGTGAGCCGGCCGGCGTTGACGCCCGCGTCCCACAGCACGGCCATGCGCTCTTCGACGCCGCCGCAGCCGTTGGGAATCTTCGTGAAGTCGTCGCGGCCGGCCGCCTTCTGCTCGGCGCAGAAGGTGCAGTGGTCGGTGGCCGTGGTGTGCAGGTTGCCGCCCTGCAGGCCGCGCCACAGCATGGCCTGGTTCTCGCGCGAGCGGAAGGGCGGACTCATCACGTGGGCGGCGGCGCGCGCGAAGTCGGGGTCGCGGTAGGCGCTCTCGTCGACCACGAGGTGACCGGCCAGCACCTCGCCGTACACGCGCTGGCCGCGCGCGCGGGCGCGGGCGATGGCGTCGAGTGCTTCGCCGCACGACACGTGCACCACGTAGATCGGCACGCCCAGCACGTCGGCGATGGCAATGGCGCGGTTGGCGGCCTCGGCCTCGACCATCGGCGGGCGCGACAGCGGATGGCCTTCAGGCCCGCGAATGCCCTGCGCCAGCAACTGCTGTTGAAGCATCGCGACCAGCTCGCCGTTCTCCGCGTGCACCGTCGGCATGGCGCCGAGCTCCAGCGAACGCTGGAAGCTCTTCACCAGGATCTCGTCGTCGGCCATGATCGCGTTCTTGTAGGCCATGAAGTGCTTGAAGCTGTTCACGCCGTGCTCGTGCACCAGCGTGCCCATGTCCTTGTGCACGCTGTCGTTCCACCAGGTCACGGCCACGTGAAAGCTGTAGTCGCCGGCCGATTTCTCGGCCCAGCCCCGCCACATGCGGAAGGCGTCCATCAGCGACTGCTGCGGGTCGGGAATCACGAAGTCGATGATGCTGGTGGTGCCGCCGGCCAGGCCGGCCGCCGTGCCGCTGAAGAAGTCGTCGGCCGCCACGGTGCCCATGAAGGGCAGCTGCATGTGGGTGTGCGGGTCGATGCCGCCGGGCATGACATAGGCGCCGCCGGCGTCGACGACTTCGGCGCCCGCCGGCATCTGCAGGTCGGTGCCGACCTGGAGGATCTTGTCCCCCTGGCAGAGCACGTCGGCACGGTGCTCGGCATCGGCGTTGACCACCGTGCCACCGCGAATGAGAACGGTCATGGCGTGGGTTCCTTTTCTTTCTTGCTTCAGCTGGGGTTCTTGAGGGGTGGGGCCAGGCCCTGAAGCTGCGGCGCACGCGCCTTCATCAGCCCCATGTAGACCACGGCCGACAGCACCACGCCGACGAACCAGGCGTAGGTGTAGATCGTCTTGAAGAACTCGGGCATCGACGGCACGGCCGACGGAAAGGCGGCGTTGAGGAAGCCGGGGATGTTCGGCAGCACGCCGACGATGAAAGCGACGATGGCCGCCATGTTCCAGCCGTTGCCGTAGCTGTAGGCGCCGTTCTCGCGGTAGAGCGCCTCGACGTCCAGCTCCTTGCGGCGGATGAGGTAGTAGTCGGCAATCAGGATGCCGGCCACCGGCCCCAGCAGCGCCGAGTAGCCGATGAGCCAGGTGAAGATGTAGCCCTGCGTGGTCTCCAACACCTTCCACGGCATCATCACGATGGCGATGCCGGCGGTGATGTAGCCGCCCGTGCGGTACGAGATCTTCTTCGGGTTGAGGGCAGAGAAGTCGTAGGCCGGGCCCACTAGGTTGGCCGCCAGGTTCACGCTCACGGTGTCGATCAGCAGGATGATGAGCGCGAGCAGCACCGCGGCGCCGGTCATGCGGCTGGCCAGGTCCACCGGGTCCCACAGCGCTTTGCCGTAGATGACCACGGTGGCCGAGGTGACCATCACGGCCATCATCGCGAGCAGGCCCATGGGTGCGGGCAGGCCGATCACCTGGCCCACCACCTGGTCGCGCTGCGAGCGCGAGAAGCGCGTGAAGTCGGGGATGTTCAGCGCCAGCGTGGCCCAGAAGCCGACCATGGCCGTCAGCGACGGCCAGAACACAGCCCAGAACATGCCGGCCTTCTTGCCGCCGGCCTCGAACTGCGAAGGCTGGTCGAAGATCGGGCCCAGGCCGCCCGCGCGCTGCACGGCCCAGTAGAGCAGGGCGATGCACACGATGATCTTCAGCGGCGCGGTGTACGTTTCGAGCCGTCGGATCGACTCGATGCCGTGCACCACGAAGTAAAGCTGAATGGCCCAGAAGATCAGGAAGCACACGAGCTGCGCGCCGTTGATGCCGAGCATCGGCAGCTTGTCGCCGCCCAGCGGCTGGCCCATGAGCACGCCGACCAGCGTGTAGATCATCTGGCCGCCGAACCAGGTCTGGATGCCGTACCAGCCGCAGGCCACGATGGCGCGCAGCAGCGCAGGCAGCCGCGCCCCGCGCGTGCCGAACGAGGCGCGCGCCATCACCGCATACGGAATGCCGTACTTCGCGCCCGCGTGGCCGATGAGCAGCATCGGCACCAGCACGATGGCGTTGCCGAGGAACACGGTCAGCACCGCCTGCCCCCAGGACATGCCGCCTTCGATCAGGCTGGCCGCCAGCATGTAGGCGGGGATGCACATCACCATGCCCACCCAGAGCGCGGCGAAGTGGTACCAGCGCCACGTTCGCTGCGCCAGCGTGGTGGGCGCCAGGTCCTCGTTCCAGAGGTTTGCGGCGGGTGCGCCGTCGTGCTGTGGGGTCGTCATGTGGGTTTTCTCCTGCACGTGTGTCGTGCTTCTGGCCGTGTGGTCGTTCCCCTCCCGCCGCCGCCCGGTCTGCGCCGGGCTTGGTCATTCACTTGCTCACTCACTCACTCACTCGCTTGTTCGATATCCCGTTCAGGCGGGGCTGCCGGTGCGCATCGGGTTGTTGGGGTGCGTGGTCCAGTTGGCGTAGTGGCCGACCACCGGGTGGCCGGTGCGCGCGTCCGTCTCGCCGGCCTTCAGCGTGCGCATCGACAGCGCGCCGGGCACCGGGCAGATCGACACGCACAGGTTGCAGCCGACGCACTCTTCTTCCTTCACCTCGAAGAAGCGCATGCCGTCTTTCGTGGCGCTGATGGCCTGGTGCGAGGTGTCTTCGCACACCACATGGCAACGGCCGCACTGGATGCACAGGTCCTGGTGAATCACCGCCTTGTCGACGTGGTTCAGGTTGAGCTGCTGCCAGTCGGTGATGCTGCCGACCGCACGGCCGCGCATCTGCTCGAGGTTGGCGTAGCCCTTCTGGTCCATGAAGTTGGAGAGGCCGTCGCACAGGTCCTGCACGATCTTGAAGCCATAGACCATGGCGGCGGTGCACACCTGCACCGAGCCGCTGCCCAGCGCGATGAACTCGGCCGCATCGCGCCAGGTCGAGACGCCGCCGATGCCCGAGATCGGCAGGCCGGCGGTCTGCGGGTCGCGCGCGATCTCGGCCACCATGTGCAGCGCGATGGGCTTGGCGCCGGGGCCGCAGTAGCCGCCGTGCGAGCCCTTGCCGTCGGTGTGCGGAAACATCGCCATCGCGTCCAGGTCGACGCCCATGATCGAGTTGATGGTGTTGATGAGGCTCACCGCGTCGGCGCCGCCCTTCTTCGCGGCGCGCGCGGCGGGCCGGATGTCGGCCACGTTGGGCGTGAGCTTCACGATCACCGGCAGCTTGGAGTAGTGCTTGCACCACTCGGCCACCATCTGGATGTACTCGGGCACCTGGCCCACGGCCGCGCCCATGCCGCGCTCGCTCATGCCGTGCGGGCAGCCGAAGTTCAGCTCGATGCCGTCGCAGCCGGTGTCTTCGACCCTCGGCAGGATGTTCTTCCACGCCTCTTCGGTGCACGGCACCATGATCGACGCCACCAGCGCGCGGTCGGGCCAGTTGCGCTTGACACGCGTCATCTCTTCGAGGTTGGTGCGCAGCGGGCGGTCGGAGATCAGCTCGATGTTGTTGAAGCCCGTCACGCGGCGGTCGGCCGCATACGACACGGCATAGCGCGGGCCGTGCACGTTGACCACGTTCGGGTCTTCGCCCACGGTCTTCCACACCACGCCGCCCCAGCCGGCCTCGAAGGCGCGGACCACGTTGATCTCCTTGTCGGTCGGCGGCGCCGAAGCCAGCCAGAAAGGGTTGGGGCTGCGGATGCCCACGAAGTCGATGCTCAGGTCTGCCATGTGAATTGCTCCTGTCGCGCCGCGGCGCGCACGGATGAATGGAGTAAAGGGAAGGGAGGGCGCTGTCGCGTCAGGCGGCGCGCAGGTGGCGGTCGATGGACAGCGCGGCCTGCTTGCCGTCTTCCACCGCCTCGACCGTGAGGTCGCGCCCGCCGAAGCGCGCGTCGCCGCCGGCCCAGACCTTCGGGAGCGAGCTGCGGCACTCCGCATCGGTGCTGATGCGCCCGCCCTGCAGCTGCACGCCGCTGTCTTCCAGCGCGGTCGCGACAAAGCTCTGGCCGATGGCGCACAGCACCATGTCGGCCTGCAGTGCGAGCGCTTCGCCGGTCTCGACCAGCTTGCCGTCGACCAGCGCGGTGCGCGCGAAGTCGATGCCGCGCAGCACGCCGCCCTTGGCGCGCAAGGCCTTGGGCGCGGCCCAGTGGATGATGCGCACGCCGTTCTCCTTGGCCCAGCTCTGTTCGTCGACCGAGGCGCCCATGGCTTCGGCGCCGCGTCGGTAGACGATGCTCACGTCTTCCGCGCCGAGCTTGCGCGACTGCACGGCCGCATCCACGGCCGTCATGCCGCCGCCGATCACCACCACATGGCGGCCGATGGCCACGTCGGCCGGCGACGCGGCCTGGCGCAGTTCGGCAATGAAGTCCACCGCGTCGCGCACACCGGTCTGCTCTCCCAGGCCCAGCGTGTTCACGCCCGCCAGGCCCAGGCCCAGGAACACCGCGTCGTAGCCGGCGGCGAGCGCATCCAGGTGCAACTCGCGGCCCAGTGCCTGGTTGTTGCGCACCTCGATGCCGCCGACCGACAGCAGCCACTCGATCTCGCGTTGCGCGAAGTCGTTCACCGTCTTGTAGCTGGCCAGGCCGTATTCGTTGAGGCCGCCGAGCTTGGGGCGCGCGTCGAACAGCGTCACCTGGTGGCCCAGCACCGCCAGGCGATGCGCGCAGGCCAGGCCGGCCGGGCCCGCGCCGACGACGGCAATGCGCTTGCCGGTGTCGGCTGCGCGCACGAAGAGCGGTGCACCGGGCGCGTCGAAGAAGGCATCGGTCGCGTGGCGCTGCAGCAGGCCGATCTCGACCGGCTTGCTCTCGTTGCTGTTGCGCACGCAGGCCTGCTCGCACAGCACCTCGGTCGGGCACACGCGGGCGCACATGCCGCCCAGCGGGTTCTCTTCGAGGATGGTGCGCGCGGCGCCGCGCAGGTTGCCGTCGGCAATGCGGCGGATGAAGGTCGGGATGTCGATGCCCGTGGGGCAGGCCGTCTGGCAGGGCGCGTCGAAGCAGTAGTAGCAGCGCTCGGCCTCGATGTTGGCCTGCACCACGTTCAGCGGCGGGTGGGCGTCGCAGAAGTTCTTGGCGTACTGCGCGGGGTCGAGACGGCCGGCGCGCACATCGGAGGCAATGTGCGCGCTGGGCGCGACGGGATTCATCGTGCTGCTCATGGGCTTTCAAGCTCCAGGTCGTGGTGGGGTAACCGTGTGCGACATGAGAGATCGAGCCCTCATGAAGTTTGACCAAGTGGTCGAATGTCGCGATGATTCAGCAAACGAGGGGTGCCGCCCATACACAGTTGGCGCGGCGCACGAGAAAGTGTTTGCCGCTGCCGACCATGCTGTTTGGTGCACTCCCCAGCACAGTTGCCCAGGGCAAACCCTGTCCAGACAGGCCGCATGCGTTTCTCAAGGAGACCCGGTGATGCAGAGTTCAAGCAACGCGTCGGCGCTGCGCCAGCCGGCGCCCGCCGGTGCCGGTTGGATGCAGGGCCTGATGGGCGACATGGACGAAGCCGCGCCTGGCCTCGGGCTGGCGCAGCGCCTCGTGGTGGGCGTCGAGTTGCGCGTCATCGACGGGCGCCTCGCCCCCGGCACCAAGATGCCTTCGGTGCGTGCGCTGGCCGGCAAGCTGGGCATCAGCACCTTCACCGTCACCGAGTCGTACAGCGCCTTGCGCGCGCGCTCGGTGCTGGCCTCGCGGCCGGGCAGCGGCTACTACGTGCTGCACCGGCCATCGCGCGTGGCACCCGACGACGCCGATGCGGTGCCGCGCATGACCGACACCGCCACGGCCCACGACCGCCCGCCACCCGCCGAATACCGGGGCGACGACCTGGTGCGCGAAGCCATGCGCCGCGTGGCCCGCTCGGCCCCCGAATGGGACAGCGGCACGCGACATGGTTTCGGCCTGCCGCGCCTGCGCGAGCTGATCGCCGCGCGCCATCGCGCCGAGCTGCCCGCGCTGGGCCCGCAGCAGGTCATGACGGCAGCGGGCAGCCTGGGCGCCACGATGTGTTTGCTGCAGGCCTGGACCGAACCCGGCGACGCGGTGCTGGTCGAGTCGCCCGCACCGCGCCAGCTGCGCAGCCTGATCCGCACGCTGGGCCGTCGCATGCTCGAAGTGCCACGGCGCGGCGGCTGCCTCGACATCGCCGCGCTCGACAGCCATGCCGCGATGTTGCCTGCGGCAAGCCGCCAGCGCCTGCTGTTCCTGTCGACGGCAGTTTCCAATCCGCTGGGCGTGTGCATGAGCCCGCAGGGCGCGCACCAGGCGCTGCAGGCGGCCGAGCGGCACGACCTGCGCGTGATCGAGCTCGACACCTGGCGCGGGCTCTCGCCGTTGCAGGCGCCCAGCCTTGCCGCGATGGACGGGCTGCAGCGCGTGGCGCAGGTCGGTGGCGTGTCGACCACGCTCTCGGCCAAGCTGCGGCTTGCACATGTGCTGCTGCCGCAGCATTGGGTCGACGATGCGGCCTTGCGCTGCCTGCACACCACGCTCGGCCCGAGCGAGTTCGAGGAGCGCGTCGCCTGCGAGGTGCTGGCCGATGCCGGCTATCCGCGCTTCCTGCAGAAGCTCAACACCGCGCTGAAGATCGCCGGCGAGCGCACGCTGTCGCTGTTGACCGGCGCGGGCCTGCAGGCGCTGTGCGTGCCCGATGGCGGTCCCTTTCTCTGCGCAGGCTGGCCGCCCGGCTGTGAGCCTCGTCCATCGGGTGATGCGGTGCTGCAGGAGGCGCGCAAGCAGGGCTTGCCGCTCGCGGCCGCGACCGATTTCGGCGACATGCCGCAGCCCTTTGCCTGGTATCGCTTCAACGTCGCGCACTGCGGCGACGAGCGACTGGTGCGCTTCCTGGCGCGGATGAAGAACCCATGAGTGCTGCGCCACCCCTGCGAACTGCGGCGCGTCCTCCCGCCGTGAAGCGCCAGGCCCGCCGCCAGAACCTCGAGAGCGCCATCCTCGCGGTGGCGCAGGAGCGATTCGCGCTGCACGGCTACGGCGGCGTGTCGGTCGACGACATCGCGGCCGACGCGGGCATCTCCAAGCAGAGCCTGCTGTACTACTTCCCCTCGAAGAAGGCGCTGTACAGCCGCGTGTTCAACGACGTGCTCGACTCGTGGCTGTCGAACCTCAACAGCCTGGCCGATGCCGACCTCGACCCGCATGCCGCGCTGGAGCGCTACGTCACGCAGAAGCTGCAGTTCTCGTACGACCACCCTTCGGGCTCGCGGCTGTTCGCGCAGGAAATCATTTCGCAGGCGCCGCAGTGCGCCGACGACATCGAGGCCAAGCTGGTGCCCGCCTTCCGCGCCGAAGCCGCTGTGCTGAACCGCTGGATGGCGAATGACGACGTGGCGCCGCTGCCCGTGCCGCACCTGCTGTTCACGCTGTGGGCCATGACGCAGACCTACGCCGACTTCGCCTGGCAGATGCGGATGCTGCTCGGCAAGCAGGCGCTGGAGCCGGCGGATTTCGATCTGGCCCGCGAGACCATCCTGCGGATGCTCGAAGGCGCGCTGGGGCTGAAGCGGCCCGCCACCTCGGCGGTGGTGACGAGCGGGCACGCTGCGCTGCCTCCCGTGGAAAAAGCCGGAAAGGAGCGGGCCTAGTCGCGCGTCTCGAGCACCATCGACACCTCGACCACGCCGCCGCGAGGCAGCGAGGCGACGCCCACCGTGGTGCGAACCGGAAGGGCGGCATCGGGGAAGATCTGTTGCAGGGCCGCCGAGGCTGCGTCCATCACCTGGGCGTGGTCCTTGAAGTCGCCGCAAGCCTGGAGGTAGCCGTTCAGTGCCACGACGCGCACGACGCGCGAGAGGCTGCCGAGCTCGTCCTGTGCCGCGCGCAGCAGGGCGCCGACAGCAGCCACTGCGGCCCGCTGGCCGCGCGGCACATCGTCGGGGCCTTCGAGCCGGCCTGTGATCACCTGGCCGTTCTCGCGCGCCACCACGCCGCTCGTGTGCAGCAGACTGCCGGCCCTCGCGAATGTGGCGTAAGTACCCGATGGCTTGGCCCGTGCCACTTCCGGCGGGCAAAGCTGGTCGAGCAAGAAATCTTCGGGTTGCGCATCGCAGGCCTCGCCGCCGACCCAGCACCCTTCCTGCGTGTTCGCATCCCATGGCAATCCCACGTGGATCGCGGAGGGCGAACCCATTGCTTCTCCCTGCCGCACGGTCACCGACAGCGCCTCGCGGCCGACCAGCCCGAGGTGGCGCAGGCCCCAGGCCAGCGCCGCGGCGGCGATGCCCGTGGCGGCGTCTTCCGGGTAGCCGGAAGATTTGGGAAATTGCCGTGCGCTGACCGTGTCGGTCTCGTCCCGTGACATGGCATAGGGATACAGCCCGGTGGACCCGAGACGTTCGCACAGCGATTCGACGCGTGCGAAGTCGACGCGCAAGGCGTGCAGTTGCGCGGTGTCGGCCAGGCGAACCAGCGTCTTGACCCGGCTGGTGGCGGCGTTGAGCACCGGCCCCACGATCTGCCCGACCTCGATGCCCAGGCACTGCGCGATGTCTTCGACCCGCTGCCGCTGCGTCACCTCTTCCACCGTGGCACGCGGCTGGCTGATCTGCACCGTGCCATCGACGCGCCGGCCCGTGACGGTGCCGCTGAGCGTTTCGATCGCGACGGGCGTGCCGTCCCATTCGCCGCGCCGGTGCAGCAGCCACAGCGCGCCGACCGTGGCGTGGCCGCACATTTCCATCTCGTGCTTGGGAACGAAGTAGCGCATGCGCAGCCGGTGCGCCGGTGTGGTCGGCTTCAGCACGAAGACGGACTCATGGCCGCTGCGCCGGGTGTGCGCCTGCATCTGTGCGGTGGAGAGCGCGTCGGCATCGAGCCAGACCGGCGCGGGGTTGCCGCCGGCGGCCTTGTCGGGGCCGACGAACACGCGGATGTTCCGGCAACCGGGCGCAGAAAAAATCGCAGCCATCGTCAATCAGCCCTCGCGTTGACCGAGCGCGCAATGCCGCCCCAGAGCTTGATGTCGCCGCGGATGTGCTCCTCGAACACCTCGGGCCGCACGTTCCACGGCGTCACGCCCTTGGCCAGCATGTCGGCGCGCAGTGCCGGGTCTTTCATCGCGGTGTCGAGCGCGGCGCGCAGGCGCTGCACCACCGGCTGCGGCGTGGCGGCCGGTGCCATCAGGCCGTACCAGAGCTGCGGCTTGAAGTCCTTGATGCCGGCCGCCTCGAAGGTCGGCAGGTCGGCAAAACCCGCCGACGGTTCACTGATGGCCAACGCCCGCATGCGGCCGCCGCGCACCTGCGCCAGCAGAGCGGGCGGGTTGTCGAACAGTGCCTGGATCTGGCCTGCCATCAGGTCGGCCTGCGCGGGTGCGGCACCGCGGTAGGGCACATGCGTCATCTCGATGCCGGTGCGCTGCTTGAAGAGTTCGCCCGCCAGGTGGCTCAGGCTGCCGTTGCCGATGCTGCCGTAGTTGAGCGCCTGCGGGTTGGCCTTGGCGTAGCCGACGAAGTCCTTCACCGTGCGCGCCGCCAGCGCGGGCGTGACCACCAGCACGAAAGGCGTGGTGCCGATGGTGCCGATCGGCACCAGGTCCTTGAGCGGATCGTACGGGAGCTTGGGGTACACCGCATCGGCCGAGGCGATGGTGGTCGTGGTGCTGGCCACCAGCGTGTAGCCGTCGGGGTTCGCCTTCGCGCCGAAGCCGGTGCCCACAGTGCCGCCCGCGCCCGAGCGGTTGTCGATGATGACCGACACACCGAGCGCAGCCTGCAGCCGCAGCTGCACCGAACGGAAGATCACGTCCGTTCCGCCGCCGGCGGGGAAGGGTACGATGATGGTGATCGGCTTCACCGGGTAGGCCGGATCGGAGGCCGGCCACGAGGCGGTCGGCCCGTACAGGGCACCGGCGGCGGCCAGGCCCAGGAGCGCGCGGCGCAGAGGTTGAGTAGTCATGGGGTCTTCTTGCAGGAGTGGTCCTTCCGATTCTGTGGAGCGCGCGCCAACGCGTGCGCCCGATTGCGACATGCGCGGCTTCGAATGCGACAAGGAATGGCCATGCCACTGACTTCCAGCCACCCGCCGCCCCGCCAATCGCTGTTCGTCGAACGGCTGTCTCACCAGGCGACGATGGTCGCCAACACCCGCGACCACTACGCCACCGACGCGCATGTGCACGATTGCGACATGCTGTTCGTGCCCATCGCAGGCCGCTTCAGCGTGGGCGATGCGCAGGGCGAGGCGCAGCGCCTCGGGCCCGGCCACTTCGTCTGGTTCGCGGCGGGCAGCGCGCATTCGACGACCACGCTCACCGCCGGCCAGAGCCATGTCGCGGTCTACGTCGATCCGGCGCTGTGGGCCACGGCCTTGCAGGCGCAGGGCGTCGTGCGGCCCCCGCAAGGCATGCGCGCGGGCAGCACCGCGCTGGGCGCCCTGTCGCAGCGGATGTTCGAATCGACCCGCGCGGGCGACAGCGAGAACTACGTGCTGTGCGGCGCGCTCGTGATGGAGGCCGCGCGCCTGAGCGCCAACCCGTTGTCGGAGGGCGACGCCTCGCCGGCGCTGTGGGTGGCCGAGCTGCTGGCCGAAACGATGCTGCGAGATCTGGCGCAACCCCTGTCGCTCGATGCCTTCGCCCAGCAGCACCGGCTGTCGCGCCGGCAGGTGGAGCGGATCTTTCGCGCGAAGCACGGCATCTCGCCGCTGGAGTTCCTGCAGCGCCAGCGCATCGAACGGGCCGTGTACCTGTTGCAGACCACGCGGGACTCGGTGCTGTCCATCGCGCTGCAGGTCGGCTGGGAGTCGGCGTCCTATCTTTCCCGGATGCTGGAGAAGACCTGGGCGAAGACGGCGACGCAAATTCGCGCGGCAGCCCCTCGACAAAACTAGCCCGGCCGCTCAGGCCGGCGGCGGCGCTTCCCACGCGAAGCCCACGCCATACACCGACCGAATCCAGTCGTGCGCGGGCGTCACCGCGCCGAGCTTGCGGCGCAGGTTCTTCACGTGGCTGTCGATGGCGCGCTCGGTCACGTCCACCGTGTCGTCGTAGGCCAGCTCCAGCAGCCGGGCGCGCGAGAAGATGCGGCCCGGGTGCCGCGACAGCACCTGCAACAGCCCGAACTCGCGGCGCGTGAGGTTCAGCGGCGTGCCGTCGAGCGAGGCGCGCCAGTGCACGTCGTCGAGCACGAGCCCCGGGGCATCGCCAGGCGCGCCCTGCGCGGCCACGGCCGGCGCCGGCGCGGTGCGGCGCAGCACGGCGCGCACGCGCGCCACCAGCTCGCGCGGCGAGAAGGGCTTGCACACGTAGTCGTCGGCGCCCAGCTCCAGACCGAGCAGGCGGTCGACCTCCTCGATGCGCGCGGTGAGCATGATGATCGGGTGCGCCGTGTGCTCGCGCGCGCGGCGCAGCACCTCGATGCCGTCCAGGCGCGGCAGCATGATGTCGAGCAGCGTGAGGTCGGGCGGCGCGGCGACGATGCGTTCGAGTGCGCTCTGCCCGTCGGCGAAATGTTCGGTGTCGTAGCCGGCGTGGCGCAGGTAGTCCTGCACCACGGAGGCGATGTCGAGTTCGTCCTCGACGATCACGATGCGCGTCATGCGGAAGCCGCCAGCGGAAGGGTGATTGTCATGCGCAGCCCGCCCAGCGGCGAGGGCGCCGCCTCGATGCTGCCGCCGTGCGCCTCGAGGGTCGCGCGGCAGATCGACAGGCCCAGGCCCGAGCCGCCCAGCGCGCGGCTGCGCGAGGTCTCGCCGCGGAACAGGCGGTCGAAGAGGCGCGGAATCTCTTCCTCGGGCACGCCCGGTGCGCTGTCGTCGAACACCAGCGTGAGGCAATTGCCGGTCCATGCGCCTTCGACGCTCACGCCGATGCGCAGCTGGCCGCCGGCGTCGGTGTAGGCCAGCGTGTTCTCCAGCAGGTTCATGAAGACCTGGTGCAGCCGGTGCGCGTCGCCGTCGATCACCGGCTGGGCCGAGGCGGCGATGCGGTCGAGGGCGTCGCGGTCGAGCGCGATGCCGCGCTGCGCGAAGCGGTCGCGCGTGTGGTCGAGCGCCTCCTTCAGCAGCGACAGCGGGTACACCGGCGCCTTCAGCAGGTCGCTCTGGGGCTCGCGCATGCTGCTGCGCAGGTCGTCGACCAGCTGGCCGAGGCGGATCACCTGCCGGTGCATGCGCAGCGCGGTGCGTTCGTCGAAGCTGCGCACGCCGTCCTGCAGCGCCTCGATCTCCGCGCGCATGGCGGCCAGCGGCGTGCGCAGCTCGTGCGCCGCATCGGCCAGCCAGGCGCGGCGCGAGGCCTCGGCCGTGTCCAGGCGCTGCGCCATGTCGTTGAAGGTCTTGCCCAGCAGCGCGAGCTCGTCCGAGCCGTGGACCGCGACGCGCGTCGAGAGCCGCCCACGCGCCACGTCCTGTGCGGCCTGCGTGAGCGCGTCGATCGGCTGGAACCAGCGGCGCGCCAGCAGCCACGACAGCACGAGCGCAAAGGCCAGGCCGCACAGCCCGGTGAGCGCGATCACGCCGGACTGCCGGGCGAGAAAGGCGCGGTCGGCCTCGCTCTCCAGGCCCTGCATCGGCGCGAGCGCGAGGTAGCCGACGACGGTGCGCCCGTGGCGGATCGGCCGGCGCGCGGCGTTCTCCGGGTCGATGGTCGCGCCGACCACGAGCGCGCCGTGGGCATCGAGCACGGCGAGGCGGCGGAAGATCGAGTCGGGCGGGCCGGCCAGGCCGGGGAAGAAGCCCGGGGGCGGCATCAGGAAGCGCCGGGGCAGCAGGTCGAGCTGCGGCGGGGTGGGTGGGGGCGAGGCGGCGGGCGAGATGCCGCTGGACGACTCCGCCTGCGGCGTGCCGTCACCGGGCGTGCCGGGCGCGCGGCGCTCGTACCAGGGCGGCAGCCGCCGGTCGTCGGGCGTGGCGGCGCCGTCGATCACCATGGCCGACTGGCCCAGTTGCAGGCGGTGCCAGGCGTCGTCGTTGTCGCGCAGTTTCTTCCAGTCGCCGTTGGCGGTGTAGTGCTTCAGCAGGAGCTGCGAGAGCCAGTCCATGCGGCGGATCTCGATCTCGGCCACGTAGGCGCCCAGGCCGCGCTGCAGCGCGACGATCGAGAAGCCCACGAAGCTCAGCAGCAGCACGATCAGCAGGGCGGCCAGGGCCAGGAAGATCTTGCGGGAGAGGGTCAGGCGCGGCATGGGCTCGGCGGCGGAGGCATGGCCGCATTCTGCGGCATGCGTTTCGGGGGCGGGGATGGCATGGGCAAGCCGCCGATCATGGCGTCCGATTGGGGAGGAATCTGGGAGACGCGTCCTTCCCACCCCTCTCTCACCTCTCTCCCACATTTCTCCCGATTCGGATCGCACGATGCCCGGCATGACACCGGACACGCATCGCGCTCCTTCCACCTCCGCCTTCCGCGCACTGGCCGCCGCCGCGCTCGCCTGGGGCCCGCCGGGGCACGCGGCGCCGCCGTCCACGCCCCCGGGCGACACCGACATCGACCTGCTGCTGTTCCTGCTGGCGGCGCTGTTCTGGGGCGTCGCGCATGTGTGGACGCTGCTCGTGGTCTGGGCCGAGGCGCGGGCCTCGGGCGCGCAAGCGCCTGCCAGAAAGCAGGAGGCTGCTCATGGCCGGTGAAGCGATCGGGCGCCGGGGCTTGCTGGCCGCGATCGGTGCGGCGGGCCTGGCCGCGTCTGCACCCGTGGCCGCCGCGGCGCAGAAGCTCCCGCTGACCGCCCAGACCACCGAGGGCCCGTACTACCTGGACCTCGCGAACTTCCGCACCGACCTGACCGACGGCCGCGAGGGCGTGCCGCTCGATGTGCGCCTGCGCGTGCTCGATGCCGCCGGGCGCCCGCTGCGCGGCCTGCGCACCGACCTGTGGCACTGCGACGCGCAGGGCAACTACTCGGGCTTCGGCGGGCAGGGCGACGACCGCACGCGCGGCTTCGAGGGCCAGGCCTTCCTGCGCGGCAGCCAGCGCACCGACCTCGACGGGCAGGCCACGTTCGCCACGCTCTACCCGGGCTGGTATGCGGGGCGCACCACGCACATCCACGTCAAGGTGCACCACCGCGAGCGCGCCGTGCTCACGACGCAGTTCTTCCTGCCCGATGCGCTCAGCGAGTTCCTCTACACGCAGGTCTCCAGCTACCAGCGCGCGCGGCTGCGCGACACGCTCAACAGCGCCGACGGCATCGCGTTGCGGGCCGGCGACACGGTGCTGGGCTCGGTGCGCGAGGAAGGCCGGCGCTATGTCGCGCTGCTCACGCTGGTGGTCGACCCCGCCGCGCGCCCGGTGACCGAGCGCCCGCCGCAGCCCCACACAGGGCCGGCACCAGTGGGCGGCGTGCGGCCGATGCGGCCGCGCACGCCCGAGGGCCTTGCCCGCATCCGCGCGCTGGTGCCGCCGCGCACGGAAGGCTGAGCGGTGTTGCGCATGCCGCTCCCGCCCGCCGCGCCTGCCGATTGGCGGATGACGCCGCGCGCCGCGGTGCGCGCGCTGGCCCACACCTGCGCGGGCGGCCTGGCCTTGTGCAGCCTGGCGCTGGGCATCGGCGTCGCGGCTCGCGGCGCCTGCGCGGAGGCCCGGCAGGCCGAGGTGCGCAACTCGCGCCTGGCGACGCTGGCGCCGATCATGCAAAGGGGCAGCGAAGGCCGCGGGCCGCGCGGCCACGGCGCATGCAAGGCCAGGCCCGCCCTCAGCCCGGTCGCTGCGCGAAGCTGAACCCCACGCCGTAGACCGAGCGGATCCAGCCGTGCGAGGGCGACACGGCCGCGAGCTTGCGTCGCAGGTTCTTGATGTGCCCGTCGACCGCGCGCTCGTTCACGTCCAGCGCCTCGGGGAACGCCGCTTCGAGCAGCCTGGCGCGCGTGAACACGCGGCCCGGTTCGCGCGACAGCGCGCGCAGCAACAGCAGCTCGCGGCGCGTGAGCGCCAGGGCCCGGCCCTCCAGCCAGGCATGGCCCAGCGCGCTGTCGAAGGCCACGGCCGGCGAGGCCATGCCCACGCTCAGGTCGAGCGGCGCACGCCGGCGCAGCACCGTGTGCACGCGCGCCACCACCTCGCGCGGCGAGAAGGGCTTGCAGACATAGTCGTCGGCGCCCAGGTCGAAGCCGCGCAGCCGGTCGGCCTCGTGCGCGCGCGCCGTCAGCACGATGATCGGGTGGTCGCTGCGCGCGCGCACCTGCGCGATCACCTGCAGCCCGTCGATGCGCGGCAGCACCACGTCGAGCAGCGTGAGCGCCGGCGGCGCGTGCAGGATGCGATCGAGCGCGGCGGCGCCGTCGCCGAGTTGCTCCACCTCGTGGCCCGCGCGCTGCAGCGGGCCCAGCAGCAGCGACGCGATCTCGCGTCCGTCTTCCACCAGCAGGATGCGGCTCATGGGGCGTGCGGGCCGGTTCAGAAGGACGTGCCGATCTGGAACTGGAAGCGCTGCGTGCGGTCGGCTGCGATGCCGTTGGCCGTGTCCTCCTTCTGGTAGACGATCGGCACCGCATACGCCAGGCGCAGCGGGCCCAGCGGCGAGATCCAGCTGATGCCCAGGCCGGCCGAGGCGCGCAGGCGGTTCTGCGCCTTCCATTGCGCGTCGGTCATGCTGGCCGTGCGTTCGGCGAACACGTTGCCCGCATCGAAGAAGGTGTAAAGCCGCAGCGACTTGTCGTTGCCCGCGCCGGGGAAGGGCGTGGTCAGCTCCATGTTGAAGATCGCCTTGCGCGTGCCGCCCAGCGAACCGCCGGTGACCGCGTCGGTCGGGCCCAGCGAGTTCTGCTCGAAGCCGCGGATCGAGCCCAGCCCGCCCGCGTAGAAGTTCTTGAAGATCGGGAAGCTGCTGCCGCCCAGCGCTTTCGCATAGCCGAGCTGGCCGTTGAAGGCCAGCGTGTACTGCTTGGACAGTGGCACGTACTGCTGGTACTGGTAGTTCGTCTTCAGGTAGCGCAACTCGCTGCCCACGCCCAGCTCGAGGTTGGCGCTTTGCAGGCGCCCGCGCGTGGGCACCAGCGCGCTGTCGCGGTCGTCGCGCGACCAGCCCACAGTGGCCGGGATGCCCACCACGTTCCTGCCCGCGCACACCACGCTCGGCGCGGTGCCGGTGCACTGGAAGTAGTCGAGGTAGGCCTGCGGCGTGGCCGTGTAGACGTACGAGCCGTTGACCAGCGTGTACGAGCCGTTGGTGCCTGGCGTGAACGAGTAGCGCTCCACGCCGATGCCCAGGTACACCGTGTCCAGCTCGTTCACCGGCAGCCCGAAGCGCACCGAGCCGCCGTCGCTCGCGAGCTTGTAGTTGCCGTCGGCCTCGTAGTAGGGCCGCGTGGTGGTGTGGAACAGGTTGAAGGTGCGCGAGATGCCGTCCTTCGTGAAGTACGGGTCGGTGGCCGTGAGCGACACCGAGCGGTTGTACGAACTGGTGTTGACCTGCAGCCCGAGGTAATTGCCCGAGCCGAACACGTTCTCCTGCGTGATGCCGAAGCTCAGCGAAATCTTGTCGGTCGACGAGTAGCCCGCGCCGAGTTGCAGCGAGCCCGTGGGCTTCTCGGCCACGGTGACGTTCAGGTCGACCTGGTCGTTGCTGCCCGGCACTTCGGCGGTCTCGACGTTCACGTCGGTGAAGAAACCCAGGCGGTCGACGCGGTCGCGCGAGAGCTTGATCTTCGTGCCGTCGTACCAGGCGCCTTCGTACTGGCGGAACTCGCGCCGGATGACCTCGTCGCGCGTGCGCGCATTGCCGCCGATGTTCAACCGCCGCACGTAGGCGCGCCGCCCGGGCTCGGCGTTCAGCACCATCACGACGCGGCGTTGGGCACGGTCGATCTCGGGCTCGGCCCTCACGCGCGCGAAGGCGTAGCCGAAGGTGCCGAAGTGGTCGGCGAAGGCCTTGGTGGTGGCCGCCACGTCCTCGCCGTTGTAGGGCGCGCCGGGGCGCACGGTGACGAGCGACTTGAACTCGTCCTCGCGCCTCAGGTAGTTGCCCGCCAGCTTCACGCCGGCCACCGCGAACTTCTCGCCCTCGCTGATGTTCACCGTGAGCTCCAGCGTCTGCCGGTCGGGCGAGATCGCGACCTGCGTCGACTCGATGCGGAACTCGAGGTACCCGCGCGTCAGGTAGAACGCGCGCAGCGTTTCCAGGTCGGCGTCGAACTTGGCGCGCGCGTACTGGTTCGACTTCGTGTACCACGCCAGCCAGCCGCCGTTGTCCTGGTCGAACAGGTCGAGCAGCGTGCGTTCGTCGAAAGCCTGTCGCCCGACCACGCGCACCCGCGTGATGCGCGCCGGCTCGCCCTCGGTCACGCTGAACGTGAGGTTGACGCGGTTGCGCTCCAGCGGCGTCACGGTGGTGACCACCTGTGCGTTGTAGAGGCTGCGACCGATGTACTGGCGCTTGAGCTCCTGCTCCGCGCGGTCGGCCAGCGCCTTGTCGTACGGCCGGCCTTCGGCCAGCCCGATGTCGCGCAGCGCCTTCTGCAGTGCCGCCTTGTCGAACTCCTTGGTGCCCGCGAAGTCGACATCGGCCACGGTGGAGCGCTCTTCGACGATGACGATGAGAACCTGGCCGTTCACGTCGATGCGCACGTCCTTGAAGAGCCCCAGGTCGAACAGCGCACGAATGGCTGCGCTGCCGCGGTCGTCGCTGTACATGTCGCCGGCCTTCAGGCCGAGGGTCGCGAACACCGTGCCCGCTTCGACGCGCTGCAGGCCTTCGAGGCGAATGTCCTGCACGGTGAACGGGTCAGCGGCCTGTGCCGGGCAGGCCACCATCGCGAGGCACAGCGCGGCAAGGGCCGCGAGGGACTTGGGAGAAATCATCATCACCGCATGGTCTTCACCAATGTCGGAGGAATGTGGGACGCCCTCCCGCGTGCAGGGCCGGTTGGTGAGCAGTCGTTACTGCAACCCCATCGCGTTCACCGCCGGCCACGCCACCGCAGGCCGTTCCATCCGTTCGCGGCAGTTCTGCGCATGCGTTTCCAGCGACAGGTCGCCCTGGATCTCCAGCAGCCGCTGCACCGTGCGATCGACCGCCTGCGCGTCCAGCAGCGGGTACGTGCGCGCCGTGCGCCCGTTGTTGCGCACCAGGCGCGCGATGTACGGCAGGTCCTGCTGCGTGATCACGGCCGCAGGCATCGCGCCCTCCAGCTCCACGCCTTCGCACGGCAGCAGCACGAAGTACTGCAGCCGCAGGTCGTCCGGCAGCAGGCTGCGCAACTGCGTCGTCTTGCGCCCGCCTTGCCAGGCCGGGTCTTTCACTTCACGCGCCCGCGTGCAGCCATGCAACCGCAGAAACCAGCGCGGCGGCGCCTCGTCGGATTTCTTGCGATAGACGAACGCATTGCGCCAGGCCTTGATCTCGAACAGGTACACCCCCGTCTCGCACACGATCACCGCATCGATGCGCGCCGTGGGCACCGCGCAACCGGAGGGCATCGGGATGATGAGGTTGCGAAGAATGCGCAGATGCGAAAACGCCGGACTGAACGCGGTGGCAAGTTGCTGCACCCCGAGCGACGCGGCGACCGCGCTTTGCTGCAGAACAATGGTCATGTCGAACTCCTTCGGAGCCCCGAGCATTGCTGGGCTTTTAGGAGACTTCTGGTAAACGAGGCAGAGCCCGTCTGCCTTCACAGGCCGAGCGAAGCGATGGCCCGCCCGGTATCCAAAGCCCTTCTGTATGCGCCGAGGAGCGCAGCGTTTCGCGGATCAGGGCTCGCCCTTGTTTGAGCGAAGCGAGTTTGGGCGAGACCCCGCGAAACGTGAGCACCGCAGGTTGCCCGCAGCGAAGCGGAGGGACGCAGACAGCAGGGTCGCCTTTTCTTTGCTTACTTTCTTTTGGCGAAGCAAAAGAAAGTGAGTCGCCCGCCGGGGCGAGACCCGGCCTCAGCCCCCCAAACGACTAACCCTCAATCTTCCCAAGCCGAGATTCACGAAGCCGGCTAGGCGCCAAAGCCCCAGCCGATTCAAGAATCGGATAAGCAATAGAACAGATATGCGAATTGATCCGCTTCAAATCGCTGATCAAGTCAATGTGCAGAGAACTCGTCTCGATGCTCAAAGTAGTCCGATCCGACAACCGATCCAGATGGGTCGTGGCATAAGCCCGCTCCAGATCCCGAAACCGCGCCTTCTCTTCCAGCAGCTTCTGCGCGTCGCGCACATTGCCGTTCAAGAACACACTCATGCTCAACCGCAGATTGGCAACCAGCCGCTGGTGCAACTCGACGATCTCCGCCATCCCAGCTTCCGAGAAGTTGCGCTGCGGCTTGATCTTCTTGTCCTCGATATCAATGATCACCCGCTCGATGATGTCCCCGATCTGCTCCATGTTGATCGTGAAGCTGATGATGTCCGTCCAGCGCCGGCTTTCCTCCTCGCCCAGCGCCTCGCGCGAGATGCGCGTCATGTAGTACTTGATCGCCGAGTACAGCTCGTCCACCGTGTCGTCCAGCTGCCGCAGCTCCTGCGCCAGCCGCAGGTCGTTGTTGCGGATCACGTCGAGCGTGCCGATGAGCATGGTCTCCACGATGTCCGCCTGGTGCAGCGCCTCGCGCGCCGCGTTAGAAATAGCGAGAGAAGGCGTCGACAGCGCCGAAGGATCGAGGTGGTGCGGCCGGCTCGTGCCCACCGGCTGCGGCGGCACGGGCAGCATGCGCGTCACCAGCTTGGCGACCCACTGCGTGAGGCCGATGAAGCCGACGCTGATCACGATGTTGAACGCCAGGTGGAACAGCACCACGCCGTGCGTCTGGTTCGGCAGCTGCGGCTGCACGTAGCGCACCCACAGCCCCACGAACGGCGTGACCAGCGCCACGCCCAGCGCCTTGAACAGCAGGTTGCCCACCGTCACCTGCCGCACCGACACCGCCGAGCGCGCGGTGGTCAGCACCGCCAGCAGGCCGCTGCCGAGGTTGGCACCGAGCACCAGGCCCAGCGCCACGTCGAGTGGCACCACGTTCGAGCTCGCCATGGCCGCCACCAGCAGCACCACCGCCAGGCTTGAATAGGCCACGATGGCCAGCGCGGCACCCAGGGTAATTTCCAGCAGCACATCACTGGTGATGGACGCCAGCAGCGCCCGCACGGCCGGCGACGAGAACAGCGGCTCGGTGGCCGCCACCACCAGCTGCAGCGCCAGCAGCATCAGCCCCAGCCCGATCAGCACCCGCCCCACGCGCCCCGCCACGGTGGCCGAGCGCGTGATGAACAGCACCACCCCCACGAAGATGAACATCGGCGAGAGCCACGAGAGGTCGGCCGAGAACAGCACCGAGATCAGCGCCGTGCCCACGTCGGCGCCCCGCATCACCGCCAGCGCCGCCGGCAGCGTGACCAGGCCCTGCCCCACGAACGAGGAGGTCATGAGCGAGGTGGCCGTGCTCGACTGCACGAGCGCCGTGACGCCGATGCCCGAGAGCGCGGCCGTGAAGCGGTTGCGCATGCTCTGCACGAGGATCTTGCGCAGGTTGGCGCCGAAGACGCGCAGCACGCCGGTGCGCACGAGGTGCGTGCCCCACACCAGCAGGGCGACGGCCGCAAGCAGATTCAGAAGGTGCTTCATGGAGGGCGGGGTCTGACCTTTCTCTTGTTTTCGTTTTGATTCGTTTCAGCCCCATTTTCCACAAGTAGACACTTCAGTCGATCAGGGCTCCGTTGTCGTGGAAAGGATAAGGGCCTTCGAAGCTGCCGGAGGCCGCCAGGTGCGTGACGAGCCGGCGCCCGGCCGCGGACCAGGCGTGCACGCGGAAGGCGGGCGGCTCCAGCGTCCAGGCCGAGGCGGCGTCGGGCGCCAGGTCGAGGCAGACCTGGTGCGCCTGCGCCGGCGAGGTCGAGGCGATGGTGCCGCCGAAGCGCACGTCGATCGCGCGGTGCAGGTGGCCGCAGATCACGCGCTCGACGTTCGTGTAGCGGCACAGCAGGGCCTCGAGCGCGTCGGCGCCTTCGAGCAAGCCGATCTCGTCCATGTGGCCGATCAGCGTCTCGAAGGGCGGGTGGTGCATGGCGACCACCACGGGCTCGTGGCGGCAGGCGTCGAGCTGGGCTTCGAGCCAGGCCAGGCGCCGCTCGCACAATGTGCCGTGGCTGGCGCCGGGCACGCAGGTGTCGAGCGTGAGCAGCCGCAGGTCGCCCACGCGCACCGAGTACTGGACGAAGCCGTGCGTGTCGGCGCCCGTGCCCAGGTAGGCGTGGCCCGGGAAGCTGCGGCGCAGCTGGTCGCGGTCGTCGTGGTTGCCGGGCAGCAGGTAGACGGGCATCGTCAGCGGCGCGAGCAGGGCGGCCAGGTGTTCGTACTCGGCGGCGCGGCCGAAGTCGGTCAGGTCGCCGGTGATCACCACCGCCTCGGGCGGCTGGCGCAGCGCGAGCACCGACTGCACGGCGCGCGCGAGGTAGGGCGCGGTGTCGATGCGGCCGTAGGCCAGCCGGCCGGGCTCGCGGATGTGCAGGTCGGTCAGCTGGACCAGGAAGGTGTTGGGGTTCGTCGTCGTGGTCATGGTCATGCGCGGGTTTCCTGCGAGGTCATCAGGCGGTCGGCCAGGATGCGCAGGCCCACCGCGTCACCCGGTCCGAAGGGGTTGTCGCGCCCCACGTCGGCCACCAGCACGGGCTGGTCCTGCAGGCGCAGGTGCAGCTGCACGCGGTCGCCGAGGAAGGTGCGGCGTTCGACCGTGGCGCGGCCCCAGCCGGGCGCCTCGCCGGGCGGGGGCGCGCCGACCTCGATGTCTTCGGGCCGCACCAGCAGCGTCGCATGCTGCTGCCAGGGCGCGGGGCAGGGCAGCGACGACCCTCCGAGTCGGACAACGCCCTGCGCGATGGCGTCGGGCGCGCGCTCCAGCCGGTTGACCCGGCCCAGGAACTCGGCCACGAAGGGGTGCGCGGGCGCGCGGTACAGGTCTTCGCCGCGCCCGACCTGCACGATGCGCCCGGCGCGCATCACCGCGAGCCGGTCGGCGATGGCCAGCGCCTCCTGCTGGTCGTGCGTGACGTGGATGGCCGTGATGTGCAGGCGGCGCAGCAGCTCGGCGAGTTCGTCGCGCAGCGACTCCTTGAGCTTGGCGTCGAGCGCAGCCAGCGGCTCGTCGAGCAGCAGCACGCGCGGGCGCACGGCCACGGCGCGCGCCAGGGCCACGCGCTGGCGCTGACCACCCGAGAGTTCGGCGGGGCGCTTGTTCTCCAGGCCGCCCAGGCGCACGAGGTCGACCAGTTCGCCCACGGCGCGTTTCTCTTCCTCGGGCGACACGCCGCGGATGCGCAGGCCGTAGCCGATGTTGGCCGCCACCGTCATCTGCGGAAAGAGGGCGTAGCTCTGGAACACCATGCCCACGCCGCGGTGCTCGACGGGGCGCTGCGTGACGTCCTGGTCGCCGAAGACGATGCGGCTGCCGTCGTCGGGCGCTTCCAGCCCGGCGATGAGGCGCAGCAGCGTGGTCTTGCCGCAGCCCGAGGGGCCGAGCAGCGCGAGCACCTCGCCGGCCTCGACTTTGAGGTTGGTGGGCTGCAGGCCGCGCGTGCCGTCGGCGTACGTCTTCGCGCAGTTCGAAATGTCGACGGGGATGCGTTCAAGTTCCATGGCGTTTCTGCATCAGGTTGGCAAGGTACTGCAGGCCCCACAGCACCGGAAGAATGACGGCGAAAAAGACCAGCGTGTAGGCCGATCCGATCTCGATGCGCATCGAGGCGTAGCTGTCGGCCAGGCCCACGGGCAGCGTGCGCGTGAGCGGCGTGTGCAGCATCCAGGTGAGGTTGAACTCGCCCACCGACAGCGTGAACACCATCAGGCTGCCGGCCACGATGGCCGGGAACACCGCAGGCACCAGGATGCCCATGAAGCGCTGGCGGAAGTTCGCGCCCAGCGAACGTGCGGCCTCTTCGAGCGCGAGCAGGTCGTCGCGCTGGAAGGCCGAGCTCACGGTGCGCACCATGAAGGGCAGCGTGAAGACGATGTGGCCCACGAGAATGAAGGCGAAGCTCTGGCGAAAGGCCGTGAGCTGGCCGTAGGCGAGGATGAGCGCGAGCGCCGTCGCCAGGCCCGGCACCGCGACCGGCAGGGTCAGCAGCTCTTCAAAAATGCGCGCCGCGCGCGAGCGGCTGCGCGCCAGCGTGTAGGCGCAGGGCACGCCGATCAGCACGGTGCACACGACGCAGGCCACGGCCAGCGCGAGCGACCAGCCGACGGTGCCGCCGTAGTTCTCCCACACCTCGCCGAGCCAGCGCAGCGTGAGGCCGCTCTTCAGGCCGGTGCTGTAGTTGTTGACGAGGCCGGCCATCACCGACAGCAGCATCGGCGCGATCATGAAGAGGCTCACGATCACCGTGATGGCGAGCAGGAAAGGGGCGCGGGGTTGCGAAGGGGTCTTCATCATCGGGCGACCGGGTTGGCGCCGAAGCGGCGCGCCACGAAGAGCACCAGCCAGGTCACGACGCCCAGCGAGATCGACAGCGACGCGGCGAGCGCGAAGTTGGCGTAGTTGGTGAACTCGTTGTAGATGGTGATGGGGATCACCTCGAACTTGCTGGCCAGCGTGAAGGCCGTGCCGAAGGCGCCCATCGAGGTGGCGAACAGGATGGCGCCGCAGGCCAGCGTGGTGGGCGCGAGCTCGGGCATCCACACGTCGCGCGCCACGCGCAGCTTCGAGGCGCCGAGCGAACGCGCCGCTTCCTCGAGCTGCGTGTTCATCGACTCGGCCGCCGCGGCGTAGGTGGCGATGGCGCGCGGCAGCGAGAAATACAGGTACGCCAAAAAGAGGCCGAGCAGGCCGTAGGCGAAGGTGATGCGCTCGCCGACCAGCGCGTCGCTCAGGTCGGCCACCACGCCCTGGCGCCCGCCGAGCAGGATCACGAAGAAGCCGATGATCACGCCCGGGAACGACAGCGGCAGCGTGAGCAGCGACAGCAGCATGCGCTTGCCGGGAAAGGCATGGCGCGCGAGGTAGATGCCCACCGCCGCGCCCAGCACCAGCGTGGCCAGCGTCACCGCCACCGACAGCGCGACGGTGTTGGCCATGCTGTGCAGGTAGCGCGCATCGGTCAGCACCGCGAAGTAGGTGGCGGCGCCCTTGTCGGCCGGCAGCGCGAGCAGGCGCACCACCGGCAGCAGCCAGAAGGCCGCGAAGAAGACGGCCGCCGGCGCGACGCAGGCCAGCAGTCGCCAGCGCGGGTTCCAGGCGTTGGAGGAGGTGGTGCGTGTCATCGCGCGCGGCGCCGGGTCAGCGCACTTCCTTCAGGTACTGGTCGGAGAAGCCACGCTGCGCGTCGGCCATGCGGGCGTAGTCGACGGTCTTGGCACGGGCGTAGTCGCTCGCGGGCAGGAACTGCGCCTCGATCTCCTTGGGCATGGCGCTGGCGCGCACCGGGCGCAGGTAGGCCTTGGCCCAGATCGCCTGGCCTTCGTCGGACAGCGTGAAGTCGAGCACCTTCTTCGCATCGGCCGCGTGCGGCGCCTTGGCGACCAGGCTCATCACGTAGGGCACGGCCAGCGTGCCTTCGCTCGGGATGACGAAGGCGACGTTGGCCTTGTCCTTGTACTTGGCGCGGTAGGCGTTGAAGTCGTAGTCGAGCAGGATCGCGATCTCGCCCGACAGCACGCGCGCGTACGAGGTCTGCTTGGGCACGATGGGCTCGTTCTTCTGCAGCGCCTTGAAGTAGTCGATGGCCGGCTTGAAGTTGTCGAGCGTGCCGCCGCGCGCCTGGTTCACCGCCACGGCGCCCACGTAGCCCACGAAGGCCGAGGCGGGGTCGAGGTAGCCGATGAGGCCCTTGTACTCGGGCTTGAGCAGGTCGGCCCACGACTTGGGCACCGGCTTGCCCTTGAGCGCGTCGACGTTGACCATGAAGCCGAGCGTGCCCGAGTGGATGGTGAACCAGTTGCCGGCCGGGTCCTTCAGGCCGTCGGGAATGTCTTTCCAGGCGGCCGGCTTGTAGGGCTCGACCACGCCGTCTTTCGCGGCCTGCACCGCGAAGGTCACGCCGAGGTAGGTGACGTCGGCCACGGGGCTGGCCTTTTCGGCGACCAGCTGTGCGAGCGACTGGCCCGAGTTCTTGTTGTCGGCCGGCACGGTGATGCCGGTCTTGGCCTTGATGGCCTTGAGCTGGGTGCCCCAGTCGGCCCATTCGGTCGGGCAGTTGTAGCAAATGGCGGTCTGGGCCATGGCGCCGCCAGCGGCGACGAGGGCGGCGGCCAGCACGCCGAGGCGGGCGAGGCGGTGAAAGCGAAGGGACATGGAAGAACTCCTGGGAGGGGTGGTGAGGTCAGGACAGTGCGGCGTCGTTGTCTTCGCGCGCATTCGCGCACGACTCGCCGTCTCGGAAGGCATGGGGCAGCAGCAGGCTCGCGTCGGCCTGCAGCGCGCGGCCGCCGGCGATCGCCTGCGCCAGCAGCTCGACGCTGTGGCGGCCGATGTCGCTGTTGGGCTGCGCGATGGTGGTGAGCGCGGGCGTGAGGTCTTCGCCCAGCGCGATGCCGTCGAAGCCGACCACACTGAGGTCGTCGGGCACCGCCAGGCCGCTCAGGTGCGCGGCGCGGATGCTGCGGATGGCGAGCAGGTCGTTCGAGCAGACCAGCGCCGTGGGGCGGTTGCGCGGGCGCAGCTCGGCGCACAGCGCATCGACGGCGGTCTCGACGAAGGGCACCTCGACGAGCGGCGGCGCTGCAAGGCCGGCCTCGGCCATGCCGCGCTGGTAGCCGCGGTAGCGCTGCTGCGCGCGGTCCGAGGCGGCCAGCGTGCCGCTGACCATCGCGATGCGCCGGTGGCCCAGCAGCACGAGGCGCGTGACCGCATCGGCCACCGCGCCTTCGCTGTCGACCGACACGCAGGGATGGTCGGCGTGCCGGTTGTAGGCCAGCACGTAGGGCACGCCGGCGGCCTGCAGGCGCTGCAATGCGGCCGAGGTGGACGGGTTCGACACCACGAGGATCAGCCCGTCGACGTTGCCCGCCAGCAGCAGCTGGACGGCGCGCTCTTCCTCGTCGAGCCGGTAGCCGGTGGTGACCGGCAGGATCGCGTAGCCGCCCGCGACGGCCGCGCGCGCAATGCCCTGCAGGCATTCGGCAAAGGTCGGGTTCAGCAGCGTGGGCAGCACCACGCCGAGCGTGCGGCTGCGCTGGGTGCGCAAGGTGCGGGCGCTGGCGTTGGGCAGGTAGTTGAGCTCGCGCGCCACGCGTTCCACCAGTTCGCGCGTGGCCGGCGTCACCTTCTCGGGGAAATTGAAGGCGCGCGAGACCGTGGCCACGGAGACCCCGGCCTGGGCGGCTACTGCTTGGATGCTCATCGTGCGGGGTCCGTGGTGGGGTTCATGTAATCGATTACATTGGACCGGCGCAGTATGACTTCGCGATGACAGGGTGGGGAAGTGGGGAGAACCCCGGGGCCGCTGGCGCAGGGTGCGGCCCAAAGAAAAAGGGGCCCGTGGGCCCCTTTGGTCTAGAACTGGCTTACTTGCCGCGCCGGACTCGCCGGATCTCGTCGACGATCAGGCAGATCGCCCCGAGCGTGATGGCGCTGTCCGCCGCGTTGAACGCCGGGAAGTACCAGTTGCCCCAGTGGAAACTCAGGAAGTCGACCACGTAGCCGTGCATCATGCGGTCGACCACGTTGCCGATGGCGCCGCCCAAAATGCAGGCCATCGCGAACGAAAAGAGCTTCTGGCCGGCGTGCGACCGCAGCATCCAGACGATGAAGATTGCTGCCGCCACGCCGATGGCCGTGAAGAACCAGCGCTGCCAGCCCGAGTGGTCGGCCAGGAACGAGAAGGCCGCGCCCGTGTTGTGCGCCCGCACGACGTTGAAGAAGCTCGTCACGTAGGTCGCGTCGCCGAGCTTGTAGTAGCCCAGGATCAGCGTCTTCGTGAACTGGTCGATGATCACGATGATCGTCGCCAGCCCGAGCCACGGCCAGATGCTGGCGCCGCGCGAACGCGAGGCCGACGAGGTGGAACGTGCGGTCGCCATCAGGCCACGCTGCGCGATTCGCCCGCGCCGAACAGGTTGCTCGTGCAGCGGCCGCAGATGGTCGGGTGCGCCGGGTCGTGGCCCACGTCCTCGCGGTAGTGCCAGCAGCGTTCGCACTTCTGTGCGGTGCTGGGCGTGACCACGGTCGACAGCGTGTCGCCCGCCGCCAGTGCCACGGCCGAGGCGATGAACACGAACTTCAGGTCGTCGCCCAGCGAGCCCAGCAGCGCGAGGTCGTCGGCCGGTGCGTTCAGCTGCAGGTTGGCCTGCAGCGACGAGCCGACCTTGCCCTCGGCGCGCACCGCCTCGATGTCCTTGTTGACGCCGTCGCGGATCTCGCGGATGCGGCCCCACTTGGCGAGCAGCGCCTCGTCGGGTGCGGCGAACTGGCTGTAGGTCTGCGTGAAGATCGACTCGCCGGCCTTGCCGGTGCCCACGATCTTCCAGGCCTCTTCGGCCGTGAAGCTCAGGAACGGCGCCATCCAGCGCAGCATCGCCTGCGAGATGTGCCACAGCGCGGTCTGTGCGCTGCGGCGCGCGAGCGAGCCCGGCGCCGTCGTGTAGAGGCGGTCCTTCAGGATGTCGAGGTAGAAGCCGCCCAGGTCTTCCGAGCAGTAGATCTGCAGCTTGGCCACCACCGGATGGAACTCGTACACCTGGTAGTGCGCAAGGATCTCGGCCTGGAACTGCGCCGCGCGCGACATCGCGTAGCGGTCGATCTCGAACAGCTGGTCGAGCGGCACGGCATCCTTGGCGATGTCGAAATCACTCGTGTTGGCCAGCAGGAAGCGCAGCGTGTTGCGGATGCGGCGGTAGGCGTCGACGACGCGCGCGAGGATCTTGTCGTCGCCCGCGATGTCGCCCGAGTAGTCGCTCGCGGCCACCCACAGGCGGATGATTTCCGAGCCCAGCTTGTTGCTGATTTCCTGCGGGTCGATGCCGTTCTTGAGCGACTTGCTCATCTTGATGCCCTTGGCATCCACCGTGAAGCCGTGCGTGAGCAGGCCCTTGTACGGTGCGCGGTCTTCCAGCATGCAGGCGATCAGCAGCGACGAGTGGAACCAGCCGCGGTGCTGGTCGTGGCCTTCGAGGTACAGGTCGGCCTCGGGGCCGGTCTCGTGGTGCACGTTGGGGTGCGTGCCGCGCAGCACGTGCGAGAAGGTCGAGCCCGAGTCGAACCACACCTCGAGGATGTCGGTGCTCTTGGTGTAGCTCGGTGCGTCTTCGGCACCCAGAATGTCTTCGACCGTGACGCGGCTCCAGGCCTCGATGCCGCCCTTCTCGACGATGTCGGCGGCCTGGTCGAGGATCTCCATGGTGCGCGGGTGCAGCTCGCCCGAATCCTTGTGCAGGAAGAACGGGATCGGCACGCCCCAGCTGCGCTGGCGGCTGATGCACCAGTCGGGCCGGCCGGCGATCATGTCGTGCAGGCGGGCCTTGCCGTTCTCGGGGTAGAAGCTGGTCTGCTCGATGGCGTCGAGCGCGGTCTGGCGCAGCGTCTTGGGCGCCTTGTCCTTGGTGAACACGCCTTCGCCCTCGTCCATGCGCACGAACCACTGCGCGGCCGCGCGGTAGATCACCGGCGTCTTGTGGCGCCAGCAGTGCGGGTAGCTGTGGGTGATGGTCTCGGTGGTCAGCAGGCGGTTGGCGTCGCGCAGCGCGGCGATGATCACCGGCACGGCCTTCCAGATGTTCTGGCCGCCGAACAGCGGGAAGTCAGGCGCGTAGCTGCCGTTGCCCTGCACCGGGTTCAGGATGTCGTCGTACGCCACGCCGTGGGCGATGCAGGAGTTGAAGTCGTCCACGCCGTAGGCAGGCGAGGAGTGCACGAGGCCGGTGCCGTCGGTGGCGGTGGCGTAGTCGGCCAGGTAGATGGGCGACAGGCGCCGGTAGCCGGCATCCACGTCGTACAGCGGGTGCTCGAACTCGAGCCCGCCGAGTGCCTCGCCCTTGACCGTGGCCAGCACCTTGCCGTCGAGCGCGTAGCGCGTCATGCACATCTCGACCAGCGAGTTGGCCAGGATCAGCAGGCCGCGCTCGGTGTCGACCAGCGAGTACTCGAGCTCGGGGTTGAGGTTGATCGCCTGGTTGGCGGGGATCGTCCACGCGGTGGTGGTCCAGATCACGGCGAAGATGTCGCCCAGGATCGTGTGGTCGGTGCCGAAGGCCTTGAGCACCTTCTCGCGCTCGTGCGCCTTGAAGGCCACGTCGATGGTCTGGCTCTTCTTGTCGGCGTACTCGATCTCGAACTCGGCCAGCGAGGAGCCGCAGTCGAAGCACCAGTACACGGGCTTCAGGCCCCGGTACACGAAGCCGCGCTCGATCACGCGCTTGAACGCGCGCAGCTCGCCGGCTTCGTTGGCGAAGTCCATCGTCTTGTAGGGATGGTCCCATTCGCCCAGCACGCCCAGGCGCTGGAAGTCGACCATCTGCTGGGCGATCTGCTCCGTGGCGTAGGCGCGGCTCTTGGCCTGCATCTCGTCGCGGCTCAGGTTGCGGCCGAACTGCTTTTCGATGGCGTTCTCGATCGGCAGGCCGTGGCAGTCCCAGCCGGGCACGTAGAGCGCGTCGAAGCCTTCGAGCTGGCGCGCCTTGGTGATCATGTCCTTGAGGATCTTGTTCACCGCGTGACCCATGTGGATCTGGCCGTTGGCGTACGGCGGGCCGTCGTGCAGGATGAACTTGGGCGCGCCGTGGCGGGCGTCGCGCAGACGGTGGTAGCGGCCTTCGTCGTTCCATTCCTTGACCCAGCCCGGTTCGCGCTTGGGCAGGTCGCCGCGCATCGGGAAGGGGGTGTCGGGCAGGTTCAGCGTGGAACGGTAATCTTTGGGGGAAGCAGCGTCAGACATGTTGGGGTGCGGCGAAACAGAGGGGCTTCGACAGGCTCAGCCCGAACTGCATTGAGCGGTCGGTGCGGAAGATATAGCCGTTCGCCCTGAGCTTGTCGAAGGGCGGCAGCACGGGGCGTGCAGGGCTAAATTCGGTCGCGCGTGGTCTGGCGGTGGGTCTCGGCGTGGGTCGATGCGAAGAACGCGCGTGCGTCGCGGCCATCCTTCGCGATGCCCGCAGTGAGGGCTTCGAGGCTGGTGTAGCGCAATTCGTCGTGCAGTTTGTGCAGGAGTTCCACGCGCACGATTTTACCGTAGGCCCCTTCGGCCCCCAGATGCGAGGGCCACTCCAGGCAATGCGTCTCCAGCAGCACGCGCCCCGCGTTGACGTCGTTGGCGTCCAGCGAGGGCCGCACGCCGAGGTTGGCCACCCCGGGCAGCGGCTGGTCGGCCAGGCCGTGCACCAGCACCGCGAAGATGCCGCTGGCGGCCGGTTTCCAGTGCTTGAAGCGCAGGTTGAGGGTGCGAAAACCGTCGTCCTTGCCCGGCGACGACGCACCCAGCGCCCGGCCCAGCTTGCGGCCGTGCACCACGTGGCCCGAGATCGTGTACGGGCGCCCCAGCAGCGTGTGGGCGTCGGCCATGCGGCCTTCGGCCAGCGCCTCGCGCACGGCCGAGCTGGACACGCGCAGGCCGTGCACCTCGTAGCTGTTCATGCGAGCGACGTCGAAGCCGTGGGTTTCGCCGGCCGCATCGAGCATGGCGTAGTCGCCGGCGCGTTTGGCGCCGAAGCGGAAGTCGTCGCCCACCAGCACGTAGCGCGCGCCCAGGCCGTCGATCAGCACGTTCTGGATGAAGGCCTCGGGCGACTGGGACGCCAGCCGGCCGTCGAAGGGCAGCACGATGGTCTGGTCCACGCCGCAGGCCGCCAGCTCGGTCAGCTTGTCGCGCAGCGTGCCGATGCGCGCCGGGGCCAGGTCGGGTTTCTTGGTGACGGCGGCGAAATAGTCGCGCGGGTGCGGCTCGAAGGTCAGCACGCAGCTGGGCAGCCCACGATGGCGGGCCTCGGTCTGCAACAGCGCCAGCATGGCCTGGTGGCCGCGGTGGACGCCGTCGAAATTCCCGATCGTGAGGGCGCAGGCCGGAGCTACGCCCGGGTGTCGGAAGCCGCGGAAAACCTGCATGGGAGAGTATCTTTTTGATAGCGCCTGATGCCCGTCGTATGGGCAAATCAGGCCGATTTGTCACAAAGCCGGTATATTGTGACGCAGTGGGTGGGTTGGCGTGAGTCGCCAATGCATTCCGAGTCTCTGGTCTCTGCGTGTTTTTCTCGTTTCGAGGAGGCGTGTGTGAAGGTCTTGAAGCTGTCGGCCCAAGGGCTGCCCCAGTCATGGATATCGCTGGAACAGGCGGTGATCCACTACGCGGCGGACGAAGTCCGCTGGGAAGTGGGCGCGCAGGTGGCCGTGTTCCGTGGCGGCCACAACGCGATCACGGGCGAGCAGTCGCAGATCGCGATCAACAGCATCATCGGCACCAAGGGCGTGCCGCGCATCAATCCCTTCGCGCAGCGCCCGGGCCTGACCAACAGCAAGCTGTTCTCGCGCGACCGCAACATCTGCGCCTACTGCGGCGGCCATTTCCACGAAGACGAACTCACGCGCGAGCACATCATTCCGTTCGCGCAGCGCGGCATCGACACCTGGATGAACGTGGTCACGGCCTGCAAGCCCTGCAACCACCGCAAGAGCAGCCGCACGCCCGAGCAGGCGAACATGCCGCTGCTGTACGCGCCCTATGTGCCGAGCCTGTGGGAAGACTTCATCCTGCGCAACCGCCGCATCCTGGCGGACCAGATGGAGTTTTTGATGGCGCATCTGCCGCAGTCGTCCCGGTTGCACGACATCTGACACCGGACACGCAAGAAAAAAGGAGGCCTCGGCCTCCTTTGTCATTTCAGCCCTTCCAGGCCGGCGGCCGCTTCTCGATAAAGGCCTGCACGCCTTCCAGCGCGCTCTCGTCCATCATGTTGCAGGCCATGGTCCGGCTGGCGTCGGCCAGCGCGGCCTCGATGCCGGTCTCGAGCTGGCGATAGAACAGCGCCTTGCCCAGCGCGAGCGCCGTGCGGGGCTTGGCGACGATGCTGGCGACCAGCGCCTCGACCGCGGCGTCGAGCGCCTCGGGCGGCGCGACCTGGTTGACCAGGCCTTTCTCGCGCGCTTCCTCGGCGCCGATGAATTCGCCCGTCACCAGCATCTCGAAGGCTTCCTTGCGACCCAGGTTGCGCGAGAGCGTGACGCCGGGCGTGGCGCAGAAGAGGCCCACGTTGACGCCGCTGACGGCAAAGCGCGCGTCGCTGGCAGCCACCGCGAGGTCGCAGACCGCCACCAGCTGGCAGCCCGCCGCGGTCGCGATGCCGTGCACGCGCGCGATCACCGGCACGGGCAGCCGCTGGATCGACAGCATCATCGCGCCGCACCGGTCGAACAGCTGCTGGTAGTAGCCGAGCGAGGGTTCGGCGCGCATCTCCTTCAGGTCGTGGCCCGCGCAGAAGGCCTTGCCCGCCGCGGCGATGACGACGGCGCGCACCGTGTCATCGGCGGCGACCGCGCCGAGCGCCTGCTCGAGCGCGCCGAGCATGCCCTCGGACAGCGCGTTGAAGGCGGCGGGGCGGTTCAGCGTGAGCGTGACCACGCCGCGCGCGTCGCGTGCCGTCAGGACAAAGGGGACGGTGTCGTTCATGGCCGTTCAGTACGTCAGCTCGAGCACCGTCGTGTGCCCTTGCGCGGCGGGCCAGCTCTGGCCGGTGAGGCGCTCGCCGTTGAACTCGGCGCTGACCGTGCGCTGCGGCGCGCCGGCCGCGATGCGCAGCCGCGAGCTCGACTGCCCCGCGCCCTGGGCCGGCACGCCGGGGGGCGGGCTCTGGCCGTCGAAGTTCATCGTGTCGCGCTGCGCATCGAAGTAGCCGCGCGGGCGCGTGAAGACGACCACCGCGCCTGCGCCACTCTCGGCCGGCGCCAGGCGTTCGGTCCGCAGATTGACGACGCCGCTGCTGCGCACGAACGGGCTGCGGTAGATGTGCGTGGTGCCCTGGCCGGGCACGTCGAGCACGAACTCGTAGCGCGCCGTGGGCTGCGCGCTGAACGGACCCCAGCGGCCATCGGCGCCGACCGTCTGCTGGTGCGCCGCCTCGCCGCGCCGCGCGCCCGAGGCCGGGTCGACCGCAAAGACCGTGACGCGCGCGCCGGCCAGCGCCAGGTTGTCCGCGCCGGTCGCGCGGCCGTCGAGCACGACCTTCGATTCCGGCGCCACCGCCGTGCTGGCCGGCGCCTGGCCGGTCAGGAAGCGCCAGGTCGCCGCGAAGGCAGAGGGCGAAAACGAGGTCTCGCGGTGGTCCACGCGCGGCAGCACGAGGTTGGTGGCGCCCTTGAGGGCCGGCCCGTCGAAGCCGATGTTCGTCGGCCGGCCCGGCGCGCCGATCCACAGGCCGTCGGGCTGGGCGTACTTGTCGTTGGTGTCCGAGCGCAGCGTGAGCCACTGCACGCCGGGCGTGACCTCGTCGCCGTTCGGTCCCTTGGGCGCATTGAGTTGCTGCATGAAGGCCGAGAGTCCCGAGAACTCGTTGTTCTCGCGCAGGCCCTTCACCTTCCAGATGCCGTGCGCCGGGTTGCCGCCCAGCACCACGTGGCTCACCACGGCTGCGCCGCCGCCGTTCTGCACGTAGTTGCGGATGGTGTTGCCGCCGCGCGAATTGCCGATGAGCACGACCTTGGGCGCGCCCGTGGCCTTCAGCACCTTCTCGACCTCGGCGCGCAGGAACGCGGCCGAGTCGGCGGTGGAGCTGCGCCCCGGCTGGGCCACGGCGTCGTCGTCGCGGGCCAGGGGAGTCGGCTGGTCGAGCGCAAACAGCCGCTCGCGCGGCCAGCCGTTCGATTCGAAGCGCCAGATCGTGGTCTGCCACAGCGCGGCCGAGTCGCCGTTGCCGTGCATGAAGACGATGGGCGGGCGCTCGGTGGAAGAGGGCGCGGAGGTGGCGCAGCCGGTCAGCAAGGTGACGGCGGTGCTTCCGGCAAGGGCCAAGGCAAGCAGGGTGCGGCGGGAAGGCATGTCTGTCTCTCTCCTGGCAGGGGGCTGGGGCCCCACAAGTGAAAACGCCCGCCGGCGCAAGGCGGGCGGGCGTTGGATGCTATCGACAAACAGCCGTCAGGCGAAGACGCCGGCCGTGTCCTGCATGCGTGCCGACACTTCACCCAGGTGGTGCAAGGTGTCGCCGAAGGTGAGCTCGAGCTGCGTGAGTTTGCGGAAGTAGTGGCTGCCGATGTATTCGTCGGTCACGCCGATGCCGCCGTGCAGCTGCACCGAGTTCGCGGCCACGTAGCGCATCGACGTGCCCAGCTGGTACTTGGCGCGGGCCAGCGCCTGGCGGCGCTCGTCGGCCGGGGCGTTGAGCTTGAGCGTCGCGTAGTAGCTCATCGAGCGTGCCAGCTCCAGCTGCATCTTCATGTCGGCGACGCGGTGGCGCAGCGCCTGGAAGCTGGAGATGACCACGCCGAACTGCTTGCGCTGGTTCATGTAGTCGATGGTGACGTCGAGCGTCTTGTCGAGCACGCCGACCGCTTCGGCGCAGGTGGCGGCAATGCCGACATCCACCGCGTATTCGAGCGCGGCCAGGCCGTCGGCCGTGACCAGCGTGGCGTCGGCCTTGTCGAACACGACCTCGGCCGCGCGGCCGCCGTCCTGCGTGCCGTAGCCGCGGGCTTCGACGCCGCTGGCGCTGCGCTCGACCAGGAAGAGGGCGATCTTGCCGTCGACCTTGGCGGGCACGATGAAGGCATCGGCCTCGTCGCCCACGGGCACCACGCTCTTGGCGCCGGTCAGCGAGTAGCCGTTGCCCGACTTGACGGCCGTGGCCTCGCACACGTCGAGGCGGTAGCGTGCCTTGCGCTCCTGGTAGGCCAGCACCACGAGGGCCTGGCCGCCGGCGATGCGCGGCAGCCAGTTTTCCTTGGTGGCCGCGTCGGCGTAGCCGCCGAGCACGGCGCCGGCGATCAGCGTCTGGGCGAAGGGCTCCAGCACGATGCCGCGGCCCAGTTCTTCCATCACGACCATGCCGGCCACCGGGCCCATGCCCAGGCCGCCGTCGTCTTCGCTGATGTACAGGCCGCCCAGGCCGAGCTCGGCCAACTCGTCCCAGGCCTCGCGCGAGAAGCCGCCCTTGGCCTCGATGCCGCGGCGGCGCTCGAAGTCATAGCCCTTGTCGACCCACTTGCGAACGGCGTCGCGCAGCTGGTCCTGGTCTTCCGAAAAATTGAAATCCATGTTGGTGTCTCCTCAGCCCAGGACGGTTTGCGCCACGATGTTGCGCTGGACTTCGTTCGAGCCGCCGTAGATCGTGGTCTTGCGCATGTTGAAGAAGGTCGATGCCAGCGGTGCCAGCGCCGGGTTGCCGCCGGGGAAGTTGCCCTGCCAGCCGGCTTCCATGGCTTCGCGGATCAGTGGCAGCGAGTAGGGGCCGCCGGCCAGCATCATCAGCTCGGCGTAGCGCTGCTGGATCTCGCTGCCGCGGATCTTGAGCAGGCCGGCCACGTCCAGCGAGTTCTTGCCCGAGGTGGCGGCGGAGAGCACGCGCAGCACCATCATCTCGAGGGCGACGATGTCGACTTCGAGCTTGGCGATCTCGTCGCGGAAGCGCAGGTCGTCGTACACGCCTTCGCTCTTGGCGATGCGCTTCAGGCGCTCGAGTTCGCGCTTGGCGCGGTTCACGTCGGCGATGTTGGTGCGCTCGTGCGAGAGCAGGTGCTTGGCGTAGGTCCAGCCCTTGTTCTCTTCGCCGATGAGGTTTTCGGCAGGCACTTCGACGTTGTCGAAGAACACCTCGTTCACCTCGACGCCGCCGTCGATCAGCTTGATCGGGCGCACGGTGACGCCGGGCGACTTCATGTCCAGCAGCAGGAAGCTGATGCCGGTCTGGGGCTTGCCCTCGTTGCTGGTGCGCACGAGGTTGAACATCCAGTCGCCGTGCTGGCCGAGCGTGGTCCAGGTCTTCTGGCCGTTGACGATGTACTTGTCGCCCTTGCGCTCGGCCTTGGTCTTGACCGAGGCCAGGTCGGAACCCGAGCCGGGTTCGCTGTAGCCCTGGCTCCACCAGACTTCGCCGCTGGCGATGCCGGGCAGGAAACGCTTTTGCTGCTCGGCGTTGCCGAAGGCCATGATCACCGGGGCCACCATGACGGGGCCGAAGGGGATGATGCGCGGCGCGCCGGCGAGGGCGGTTTCTTCCTCGAACAGGTGGCGCTGCACGGCGGTCCAGCCGGGGCCGCCGAATTCCTTGGGCCAGCCGTAGCCCAGCCAGCCCTTCTTGCCGAGGATCTTGGCCCAGCCTTGCAGATCGTCGCGCGTCAGTTCGAGCGCGTTGTGCACCTTGTGCGAAATCTCCTGGGGGAGGTTGTCCTTGACCCATGCGCGAACTTCTTCGCGGAACTTCTGTTCTTCGGGTGTGAAGCTCAAATCCATGCGTGCCTCGCTGTGTTGATCGGTCCACCGCAGACGCGGGGTGTCTCCGGAATTGCGAGTTTTAGCACGGTCGTGCTGCGATCCGGTGTCCGCGTCGCGACAAGCCCGCCGGCGTGCGGGTCGACGGGAGGCTGATCGGGGTGTTGGCGGGGCACGGATAATCCCGGCCTCCCATGAAGAACATCGTGATCCTGATCTCCGGCGGCGGCTCGAACATGGCGGCCATCGTGCGCGCCGCCGAGCGCGACCGCTGGGCCGAGCGCTTCGGCGCGCGCATCGCCGCCGTCATCAGCAACAAGGCGGAGGCCGGCGGCTTGGCGCTGGCCGCATCGCACGGCATCGCGACCGCCGTGGTGCCGCACCAGGCCTTCGACAGCCGCGAGGCCTTCGACGCGGCGCTGGCCGAGGCGGTCGACGCCCACGCGCCGGCGCTGGTGGTGCTGGCGGGCTTCATGCGCATCCTGACGCCGGGCTTCGTGGCGCGCTACGCCGGGCGGCTGGTGAACATCCACCCCTCGCTGCTGCCGGCCTTTCCGGGGCTGCACACGCACCAGCGCGCGATCGAGGCGGGCTGCAAGGTGGCGGGGGTGACGGTGCACCAGGTCACGGCGGAGCTCGACCACGGGCCGATCCTGGCGCAGGCCGTGGTGCCGGTGCTGCCGGACGACACGGCCGCCACGCTGGCCGCCCGGGTGCTGTCCCAGGAGCACCTGCTGTACCCGCGCGCCATCGCTGGATGGCTTTTGGATACATTGAGTCACAAAGCTTAAAGTTGTTTATATTGCTGGGTTTTCGGGAGCACAGAACTTTGAAAACCCAATCGCTACTGTTGACGTTGGCCACCGCGGCCCTGCTGGCCGCCTGCGCCGCTCCGGCCCCCGCGCCGGCACCGGGCGCCGCCGCGCCTGCGCCCGCCGCACCGGCCGAACCCGTCTTCCAGTGCAACGCCGAAGGCGCCCGCTTTGCCGTGGGCCAGCAGGTGACGCCCCAGCTCGAAGCCGCCGCGCGCGCACGTGCCGGCGCCGGCACGGCACGGGTGCTCAAGCCGAACCAAGCGGTCACGATGGAACTCAACCCCGGACGGCTCAACATCAGCGTCGACGCGCGTGGCCGCGTCAAGGACGTTCACTGCGGCTGAGCGTCGATCGGGGTGAAGCGGCGCTGCGGGCGGCCGTCGATCTCGATGGTTTCCTCGAACATCGCGGCGGGCCGGACCCACAGGCCGCGTGCACCGTAGAGGGCGCGGTACAGCGTCATCGGCTCCAGCGTCTCGCTGTGGCGGACGGTGCCGATCACGTCGTATTCGCCGCCCTTGTAGTGGCGGTAGCGGCCAGGGGGCGTTTCGATCAGGGGAGGGAGGTCTTCGTCGTTCAACGGGGGCTTCTTTCTTCGGTAACAACTGTCGGATGAGTCTTTGACGGGAGTCGGATGGACCGTGCGGATTTTGTTCACCTGGTTCGCCTGAGCGAGCACGCGAGTGCGGACGACAGCGCGCGCTACCGGCGTGGCGTCGCGGCGTTCGCCGCGCTCGGCTACCTCTGGGTGCTGGCCTGCCTCGGGCTGGCGGTGGGCATTGTGGCCTGGGTGGTCGTGTCGGTGGCCGACGGGCGTTTCAACTTCACCCGCGGCTGGCTGCTGGTGTTCGCGCTGGGCCTGTTCTGGGCGACTTTGCGTGCGCTCTGGGTGCACTTCGACGAGCCCGACGGCGAGCCGCTCACGCGCGCCGACGCGCCTGGGTTGTTCGAGGCGCTGGACCGCATCCGCGAGCGCATCAAGGGTCCGCCGGTGCACCGCGTCTACCTGGACGACAACTTCAACGCCAGCATCCGCCAGGTGCCGCGCTTCGGCCTGTTCGGCGGCGCGCTCAACTCGCTGAGCATCGGCCTGCCGCTGCTGATGATGCTGGACCGCCAGCGCCTGCTGTCGGTGCTGGCCCACGAATACGGGCACCTGCGCGGCAACCACGGCCGCCTCAGTGCCTGGATCTACCGCACGCGGCTGTCATGGCTGCGGCTCGATGCCAGCCTGCAGCGCGACGAGGGCGTGATGGCGCTGGTGTCGCAGGCCTTCTTCCGCTGGTACTTTCCGCGCTTCGCCGCCAAGACCTTCGCGCTGGCCCGCCAGGACGAGTACGAGGCCGACCGCATCTCGGGCCGGCTGCTCGGCACCGCGGTGGCCGCGGCCGCGCTCACCGAAGTGGCCATCAAGGGCAACTGGTACGCCAGCGAGTTCTGGCCCTGGCATTGGGCGCGCGCCGAGCGCGAGCCGCTGCCGCCCGGCCCGTTCGCCGCCCTGCGGCAGCGCGCCCGCACGCCGCCGAGCGAGGAGTTTGCGCGCCAGGCGCTGCGCGAGGCGATGCGGCGCGTGAGCGACCTGGACGACACCCATCCCGTGCTGCGCGACCGGCTGGAAGCGCTGAACCAGAAGGCGGCGCTGCCGGCCTGGTCGCAGCGGCCCGCGCTCGACATGCTGGCCGACAAGCACAAGTGGATCGCGCATTTCGACAACGCCTGGCGCCGCGCCCACGCCGCCGACTGGAAGCAGCACCACGCGCACCGCTCGCGCATCCGCGAGCGCATCGCGGTGCTGGCGGCCCGCGGCGAGCGCAACACGCCCGACGAGATGGTCGAATGGGCCGACGCCGAGCGCCGGCTCGACCCGGCGGCGCCGGTGCGCGCGCGCTACGAAAGCGCGCTGCGGATCGCGCCGGACCACCCGGGCGCGCTGCGTGGGCTGGCCCAGATGCTGCCCTTGCGCGAGCGCGCCGAGCGCCTGGCGGTGCTCGAACGGCTGCACCAGTCGGGCGTGGCCAGCCGATGGTGGGCGGCCAAGAACGCCGTCGCCTCGCTCGAAGATCCCGAAGCCGGGCCGCACGACGAGCAGGGGCTCAAGCTGTGGCGCGCGCGGCTCAAGGAGGCGGAGGAGGCCGAGGCGCGCGCCTGGGAAGAGATCACCGACACGCCGTTCTTCAGCCAGATTTCGCGCCACGACCTGAACGACCACGAGCTGGGCGAGCTGCGTGCCGACATCGCACGCTGCCTGCCCGTGTCGCGGCTGTGGGTGGTGCGCAAGAACCTGCGCGAGTTCGCCTGGCGGCGGGCGTACATCGTGTTCGTCGAGGTGCCGGGGCTCGACGACGAGGACCGCTGGCACCTGTGCCGCGAACTAGAGCAGACCCTGACCTTGCCGGGCGCGGCGCTCGTGCTCTGGGCGGGGCACTCGCCCACGCTGGAAGACATCGAGCGGCAGGCCTTCGGGACCGTCTGGGTGCGCGGCGTCTGAGGCGTTTCGGCCGCGAGGCCGGCCGGCTGAGACAATCGGGGCTATGCATCCCAAAGCCCTGTTGGAGGCCACCGCCGATCTGGTCGGTCTGGTCCTGAAATTCGATCACCCGGCCGATCAGGTCGTTTCGCGCTTTTTCCGCGACCACCGCGAGTTCGGTCCGCGCGAGCGCGCGACGCTCGCCGAAACCGTCTACACCGTGCTTCGCAAGAAGCTGCTGTTCGATCACCTGTCGCCTTCGGGCAGCGGTTCGAAGGAGCGCCGCATGGCGATCCTGGGCTTTCACGGCCCGCGCGACTTCCTGAAGAGCGCGCTCAACGACACCGAGAAGCGCTGGCTCGACAACTGCGACGCCGTCCAGCCCGGCGATCTGCTCGAACGCCATCGCCACAACCTGCCCGAATGGCTGGTCGCGCCGCTCAAGGCGCAGCTGGGCGACGGCTTTTGGCCGATGGTCGAGAGCCTGCAGCAGCCGGCGCCGCTCGACCTGCGCGTCAATGCATTCACCGACAAGCGGGCGGAAGTGAAGGCGGAGCTTGCGAAGGCTGCTATCAAATCTGAAGTGACGCCGTTCTCGCCCTGGGGGCTGCGCATCGACGGCAAGCCTGCGCTGACCAAGCTCGACGCGTTCGTGCGCGGCGCCATCGAGGTGCAGGACGAAGGCTCGCAACTGCTCGCGCTGCTGCTGGACGCCAAGCGCGGCGAGATGGTGGTCGATTTCTGCGCCGGCGCCGGCGGCAAGACCCTAGCCATCGGCGCGACCATGCGCAACACCGGCCGGCTCTACGCCTTCGACACCTCGGCCCATCGCCTGGACGCGCTCAAGCCGCGGCTGGCGCGCAGCAAGCTGTCGAACGTGCACCCGGCCGCGATCGCCCACGAGCGCGACGACCGGATCAAGCGCCTGGCCGGCAAGATCGACCGCGTGCTGGTCGACGCGCCCTGTTCGGGGCTCGGCACGCTGCGCCGCAACCCTGACCTCAAATGGCGGCAATCGGCCAAGTCGGTGGCCGAACTGACGGCCAAGCAGACCGCCATCCTGCAAAGCGCGGCCCGGCTCGTGAAGTCGGGTGGCCGGCTGGTGTACGCCACCTGCAGCGTGCTGCCGGAGGAAAACGAGGCCATCGCCGAGGCGTTTGCCGCCGCGAACCCCGATTTCGTGCCCATGGATGCCGCGGAACTGCTCCAGGCGCTCAAGGTGGAGGGCGCCGAAACCCTCTGCGCGGGCGGGGAAGACGGCCGGCGCTACCTGCGTCTGTGGCCGCATCGCCACGCCACCGACGGCTTTTTTGCCGCCGTGTGGAACCGGAAATAGGCGCGGGGCTCCAAACTAGGGTAAATCTGCGGTGTGACAGAAGGGCAAAAGGCCTCGTTTTGGCCCTGACATCCTAAAATCGCGGGTTACCTGAAGGCTGCACCTTCGTGTGGCCATGGAGTACCTGACTCAATGATGCTTCCTGACTCCGCCGTTCTGAACGCGGTCATCCAATGGCTCGGACACGGCCTGTGGGACATTGCCTGGTGGCAAGTCGTGCTGTACACGCTCGTCACCACGCACATCACCATCGCAGCGGTCACGATCTTTCTGCACCGCACGCAGACGCACAAGGCGATGGACCTCGGTCCGATCCCCTCGCACTTCTTCCGTTTCTGGCTCTGGCTCGGCACCGGCATGGTGACGAAGGAATGGGTCGCCATCCACCGCAAGCACCACGCGAAGTGCGAAACCGCCGACGACCCGCACAGCCCGCAGGTCAAGGGCATCGACGAAGTCTTCTGGCGCGGCGCCGAGCTGTACCGCAAGGAATCGAAGAACAAGGAAACGATGGAGCGCTACGGTCACGGCACGCCCGATGACTGGATCGAGCGCAACCTGTACACGCGCTACAGCTGGCAAGGCGTGGGCCTGATGCTGGTGATCAACCTGGCGCTGTTCGGCGCGCTCGGCCTGACCGTGTGGGCGGTCCAGATGCTCTGGATCCCGATCACCGCCGCTGGCATCATCAACGGCATCGGCCACTACTGGGGCTACCGCAACTTCGAGGCGTCCGACGCCAGCCGTAACATCATGCCCTGGGGCCTGATCATCGGTGGCGAAGAGCTGCACAACAACCACCACACGTACCCGACCTCGGCCAAGTTCTCGGTCAAGAAGTACGAGTTCGACATCGGCTGGGTCTACATCCAGGTGTTCCAGAAGCTTGGCTGGGCCAAGGTCAAGAAGGTGCCGCCGAAGATGCAGATGGGCGACATCCAGCCCGTGGCCAACGAGAAGACGCTCGAGGCCGTCATTGCCAACCGCTACGAAGTGATGGCCGGCTACGCCCGCGAAATGCGCCGTGCGACCAGCGAGGAAATCGACGTACTGAAGGCCAAGGGCGCCGACCTGTCGGTGCTCAAGGCGGCCAAGCGCTGGCTGCATCGCGACGACGACAAGGTGCCCGCCTCGGCGCGCACCCATCTGGTGCAGGCCCGTGCTGCGCACCCGGTGCTCGACAAGATGGTCACGATGCGCGAAGAGCTGCGTCAGCTCTGGCTGAACACCTCGCAATCGCGCGAGCAGCTGGCGGCCGACCTGGCGGCCTGGTGCCACCGTGCGGAAGCCAGCGGCATTGCCGGCCTGCGCGAGTTCTCGACCCGCCTGCGCGCTGCGCGCGCCTGACGAAGCAAAGGGCCGGCGCCTCCCGCGCTGTTGCTCTTGCTCAATGAAGAAGCCGACCTGAGGGTCGGCTTTTTTGTACCTGTTTTTTGCTTTCACAAAAACGACAGGCAATAAAAAACCCGCTGGGTGAGCAGCGGGTTTTCTTTGGGAGAACAGGCCGAATTACTTCAGCTTGATTTCCTTGTATTCGACGTGCTTGCGCGCCTTGGGGTCGAACTTCATGATCGACATCTTTTCAGGCATCGTCTTCTTGTTCTTGCTCGTCGTGTAGAAGTGGCCGGTACCCGCGGTGGATTCCAGCTTGATCTTTTCGCGTCCGCCTTTGCTCGTTGCCATGATTCAGCTCCTTAAGCTTGGCCGCGGGCACGCAGGTCTGCGAGCACGGCATCGATACCGTTCTTGTCGATCAGGCGCAGTGCAGCGCTCGAAACGCGCAGGCGAACCCAGCGGTTTTCGGTCTCGACCCAGAAACGGCGGTATTGCAGGTTCGGCAGGAACCGGCGCTTGGTTTTGTTGTTGGCGTGGGAAACGTTGTTTCCGACCATCGGGCCTTTGCCCGTTACGTCGCATACGCGTGCCATGTGGACACTCTTTCTTGAACAGCTGGCACCGGCGCAATCAGGGCGATTGCAGGGTGTTTTACAGCTTGACCTCGCCAGAAACGGGTGGCGGTACCCCGGATTTGCCGCAACCCGACTCCCGGTGGGAGGTAGGCCCTGTTTCGGCAAAGCCTCGGATTATAGCCCTTTCGGGCTCAACGAGGCCGGGGACCGTCGCAGATACGGGAAATCCGGCCGCGCTGGCCGGTGCCCCGTTCCCCGTGGGATAAGCCTCAGTGCTCTTCCAGGAAGCGCTGCGCGTCCAGGGCAGCCATGCAACCCGTGCCGGCGCTGGTGATGGCCTGGCGGTAGATGTTGTCCTGCACGTCGCCGGCCGCGAACACGCCGGGCACGCTGGTCATCGTCGCGAAGCCCTTCAGGCCCGAGCGGGTCAGGATGTAGTTGTCCTTCATTTCCAGCTGGCCCTGGAAGATGTCGGTGTTCGGGTGATGGCCGATCGCGATGAAACAGCCCTTGAGCGTGATCTCTTCGGTCGCGCCGGTCTGCGTGTTCTTGATGCGGATGCCCGTCACGCCCGTGCCGTCACCGAGCACCTCGTCGAGCTGGCTGTGCAGCTTCAGCACGATCTTGCCTTCGGCCACCTTCTCCATGACCTTGTCGATCAGGATCGGCTCGGCGCGGAACTTGTCGCGGCGATGCACGAGTGTGACTTTGTTTGCAATGTTGGAGAGGTACAGCGCCTCCTCGACGGCCGTGTTGCCGCCGCCGATCACGCAGACCTCTTGCTCGCGGTAGAAGAAGCCGTCGCAGGTCGCGCAGGCGGAGACGCCGCGGCCCATGAACTTCTCTTCGGAATCTAGGCCCAGGTACTTGGCCGAGGCGCCCGTGGCGATGATCAGCGAGTCGCAGGTGTAAGTGCCGTTGTCGCCCGTGAGCGTGAACGGGCGCTTGCTCAGGTCGACCTTGTTGATGTGGTCGAACACGATCTGCGTCTTGAAGCGTTCGGCGTGCTCGAGAAAGCGCTGCATCAGCTCGGGGCCTTGCACGCCGTGCACGTCGGCCGGCCAGTTGTCGACCTCGGTGGTGGTCATGAGTTGACCGCCTTGCGCGATGCCCGTGATGAGCAAAGGCTGGAGGTTGGCGCGTGCGGCGTAGACGGCGGCGGTGTAGCCGGCCGGGCCGGAGCCCAGAATGAGAACCTTGGCGTGTTGGGGTGCGGACATGAGTAGAAAACCTAGGATGGACGCTGCGGCAGCGTGTACATTTTCAGGGTGGTAGCGATACGTGGGGAGTATCACCGCCCGGTTCAACACCGGGTGCACGGTGTTTTCAATGCGCGCGATTGTAGTAATCCATGGGCTCAGCATCAGGATCACATCGCGCGCTGTTTCAGGGATTGATTAATGTCGATGCTGTCCAACCTTGAATTGCTTCGGCGCGTTCCATTGTTCGCGTCGTTGACGGCCTCGCAGTCCGCAAGCATTGCGGATGCGATCATCAAGAAGCGCTTCAAACGCGCCGAGGTCGTCGTGGAGCAGGGCAAGAAATCCGATGCGCTGTACATCATCCTGACCGGCCGCGCCCGCGTCACGAGCGCCGACAGCCGTGGCCGCGAGGTGATCCTGGCCACGCTGCATCCCGGCGACTACCTCGGCGAGATGAGCCTGATCGACGACGAGCCGCATTCGGCCACCGTGCGCACCGAAATCCAGTGCGACGTGCTCATGCTGGGCCGCGACGCCTTCGCGCGATGCCTGCCCGAGAACTCCTCGATGGCCTACAACATCATGCGCGGCCTGGTGCAGCGCCTGCGCCATGCCGACCGCAAGATCGAGTCGCTGGCGCTGATGGACGTGTACGGCCGCGTGGCCCGTGCGCTGCTCGAGTTCGCCAGCCAGGACGGCATGGGGAACCTCAAGGTCCGCGACAAGATCTCCCGCCAGGACTTGGCCAAGATGGTCGGCGCGTCGCGCGAAATGGTGAGCCGCGTCATGAAGGACCTGGAAGAGCGCGGTTTCGTCCAGTCCCAGGAAGACGGCTCGGTGATCATCAAGGACCGGCTCCTGACGCTGACCTGAGCCCATAGGCCGGGCGCTTTCGGTGTCCACGGCCTTTTGTTGTAGTGTTCGGGGCGGCCGGCCTGCGTTTTTTCGGGCCGGGCGCCGTGCTTTTCATGACCTATTCGCTCCATACGCTTCAATCGTCCTCCTCTTCTTCCGCTGCCGAAGGGCAACCTGTGCGCCTGCGTGCCCTGCGCTTCGCCCACGAAATCACCTTGATCGCCGGGTTCGCAGCCCTCCTGTTTTGGCTGCTGGCGATGCTGAGCTTCACCCCGTCCGATGCCGCCTGGTCGACCTCGGGCACGGGCGGTGAGATCAAGAACTGGGGCGGCCGCATCGGCGCCTGGCTGGCCGATGGCAGCTACTTCCTTGCCGGCTATTCTGTCTGGTGGTGTCTTGCGGCCGGTTTGCGCGCGTGGCTCTCATCGCTGGCCGGCTGGCTGCGCGGCGGCGAACCGACGCCGGCGGTCGAACAGCCCCCACGCGGCCGCTTCAATCGCAGCCGCCTCGCTTTCTGGTTCGGCCTGATCCTGCTGCTGTGCGCGAGCGCGGTGCTCGAATGGTCGCGCCTGTACCGGCTCGAATCGCACCTGCCGGGTTCGGGCGGTGGCGCCCTCGGCTACCTCGTGGGACCGGCGAGCGTGCGTTGGCTGGGCTTCACGGGCTCGGCGCTGGTCGCCATCGCCGGCGGCGTGATCGGTTCGGCGCTGGTGTTCCGTTTCTCCTGGAGCCTGATCGCCGAGCGCATCGGCGCGCAGGCTTATTCGTTGTTCGAGTCGCGCCGTGAAAAGCGCGAAATGGCCGCCGACATCGCCATGGGCAAGCAGGCCGCACGCGAACGCGCCGGCGACGAGGAAGAGCTGGCGCCCGCGCCGCGCGCCAAGAAAATGCGCCCCAGCAAGGAGGCCGCGTTCGGCGACGCCGGCCCTCTCGAGCCGAGCTTCGACGACGAAGAGGAAGAAGTCGCGCCCAAGCGCCGCCCCGCATCGCCGCCCGTGCAGATCGAGCCCGCGATGACCGAGGTGCCCCGCAGCGATCGCGTCGTCAAGGAGCGCCAGAAACCGCTCTTCAAGGAACTGCCCGACAGCAAGCTGCCGCAGGTCGACCTGCTCGACGCCGCGCTGGTGCGCCAGGAAACGGTGTCCTCCGACACGCTCGAGATGACCTCGCGCATGATCGAGAAAAAGCTCAAGGACTTCGGCGTCGAGGTGCGTGTGGTGCTCGCCTCGCCGGGCCCCGTCATCACGCGCTACGAGATCGAGCCCGCCACCGGCGTCAAGGGCTCTCAGATCCTCGGCCTGGCCAAAGACCTGGCGCGCTCGCTCTCGCTGGTGTCGATCCGTGTGGTCGAGACCATCCCCGGCAAGAACTACATGGCGCTCGAACTGCCGAACGCCAAGCGCCAGTCGATCAAGCTCAGTGAAATCCTGGGCTCGCAGGTCTACAACGAGGGCAAGTCGATGCTCACGATGGGCCTGGGCAAGGACATCATCGGCAACCCCGTGGTGGCCGACCTCGCGAAGATGCCGCACGTGCTGGTGGCCGGTACCACCGGCTCGGGCAAGTCGGTCGGTATCAACGCGATGATTCTTTCGCTGCTCTACAAGGCCGAGGCACGCGACGTCCGCCTGCTCATGATCGACCCGAAGATGCTCGAAATGTCGGTCTATGAAGGCATTCCGCACCTGCTGGCGCCCGTGGTCACCGACATGCGCCAGGCGGCGCACGGCCTGAACTGGTGCGTGGCCGAGATGGAGCGCCGCTACAAGCTCATGAGCAAGCTCGGCGTGCGCAACCTGGCCGGCTACAACACCAAGATCGACGAAGCCAAGGCGCGCGAGGAGTTCATCTACAACCCCTTCAGCCTCACGCCCGACGATCCGGAACCGCTGAAGCGCGAGCCGCACATTGTGGTCATCATCGACGAGCTGGCCGACCTGATGATGGTGGTCGGCAAGAAGATCGAAGAGCTGATTGCCCGCCTTGCGCAAAAGGCTCGCGCCGCCGGCATCCACCTGATCCTGGCCACGCAGCGCCCCAGCGTCGACGTGATCACCGGCCTCATCAAGGCCAACATCCCCACGCGCATCGCGTTCTCGGTGGGATCCAAGATCGACAGCCGCACCATCCTCGACCAGATGGGCGCCGAGGCGCTGCTGGGCATGGGCGACATGCTCTACATGGCCAGCGGCACCGGCCTGCCGATCCGCGTGCACGGCGCCTTCGTGAGCGACGAGGAAGTGCACCGCGTGGTGGCCTACCTCAAGAGCCAGGGCGAGCCCGACTACATCGAAGGCGTGCTCGAAGGCGGCACGGTCGATGGCGACGGTGATGGCGACCTGCTCGGCGGCGGCGACGGTGAAAAAGACCCGATGTACGACCAGGCGGTCGAGGTCGTGCTCAAGAACCGCAAGGCCAGCATCTCGCTGGTGCAGCGCCACCTGAAGATCGGCTACAACCGCGCCGCGCGCCTGGTCGAGGACATGGAAAAGGCCGGCCTCGTGAGCGCCATGAGCGGCAGCGGCCAGCGCGAGATCCTCGTGCCCGCGCGCCAGGCGGAGTGACCCGCCGGCGCACCATCGACGACGACCCCCATCACCACCGCGGCAGGGCCGGTTACGTGCTGAGAGGCAATTTGCAAACGCGCACCGGCGCTGCTGCAAATCTTCATGAAAGCCTACAGAAGCCGGCACCTGCGGCGGGTAGTGTCGATGGGCATCGCAGCAACGTTTTTCCGAGGAACCTCCCATGAAGAAAACCCGCCTCTGGCTGTTGGCCGGCCTGATCTGCACGGTGGCCGGCAGTGCCTGGGCCGACGGGCTCGAAAGCCTCGAAGCCTTCGTGAAGACGGTCAAGTCCGGCCGCGCCGAGTTCACCCAGACCGTGACGGCCCCGCCGCGCGAGGGCCAGCCGGGCCGCGTGAAGACGTCGACCGGCACCTTTGAATTCCATCGCCCCGGCAAATTCAAGTTCGACTATCGCAAGCCCTTTGCCCAGAGCATCGTGGCCGACGGCAAGACGCTGTGGCTCTACGACGCCGACCTGAACCAGGTCACGCAACGCACCCAGGCGCAGGCGCTGGGTTCGACGCCCGCAGCGCTGATTGCCTCCGCCGCCGACCTGCGCGCCCTGCAGGCCGATTTCGCGCTGGAAGCCGCGCCCGAGCGCGACGGCCTGCAGTGGGTCAAGGCCACGCCGAAGAACAAGGACGGCCAGCTGCAGAGCGTGATGGTCGGCTTCCAGGGTGACGCGCTCGCGGCCCTCGAGATCCTGGACAGCTTCGGCCAGCGCTCGGTGCTCAAGTTCAGCAAGGTCGAGGTGAACCCGGCGTTGCCCGCCAGCACCTTCGAGTTCAAGGCGCCTGCGGGCGCGGACGTGCTCAAGCAGTAATCACCAGCAAGACGGTAGTTTCGGTTTGGCCCCGCGCACCCACCAGCCCCTCGCCGAGCGCCTGCGTCCCAAGACGCTCGGCGAAGTGATCGGCCAGCAGCACCTGCTCGGTCCGGGCATGTCGCTGCGCATCGCCTTCGAGTCGGGCCAGCCGCATTCCTGCATCCTCTGGGGCCCGCCGGGCACCGGCAAGACGACCATCGCGCGGCTCATGGCCGACGCCTTCGACGCGCAGTTCCTGAGCATCAGCGCGGTGCTGGGCGGCGTGAAGGACATCCGCGAGGCGGTCGAGCAGGCCACGGCCGCGCGCGACGGGCTCACGCAGCAGCGCACCATCGTCTTCGTCGACGAGGTGCACCGCTTCAACAAGAGCCAGCAGGACGCGTTCCTGCCGCACGTCGAGTCGGGCCTGTTCACGTTCATCGGCGCGACCACCGAGAACCCGTCGTTCGAAGTCAATTCGGCCTTGCTGTCGCGGGCGGCGGTGTACGTGCTGCAGTCGCTCAACGAAGGCGACCTGAAGCAGATCGTCGCCAAGGCGCAATCGATCCAGGCGGTTCCAGCCATCGACGAGGCAGCCATCGACCGCCTCGTCGCCTACGCGGACGGCGACGCGCGCCGCCTGCTCAACACGCTCGAGACCTTGGCCGTTGCGGCCGGCGCCGAGAAGCTCACGAACATCACCGACGAGTGGCTGCTGCGCGTGCTCGGCGAGCGCATGCGCCGCTACGACAAGGGCGGCGAGCAGTTCTACGACACCATCAGCGCGCTGCACAAATCGGTGCGCGGCAGCGACCCCGACGCCGCACTCTACTGGTTCGTGCGCATGCTCGACGGTGGCGCCGACCCGCGCTACATGGCGCGCCGCCTGGTGCGCATGGCCAGCGAAGACATCGGCCTGGCCGACCCGCGCGCGCTGCGCCTGGCGCTCGACGCGGCCGAGGTCTACGAGCGCCTGGGTACCCCCGAAGGCGAGCTGGCACTGGCGGAATGCGTGGTCTACCTGGCCATCGCGCCCAAGTCCAACGCGGTCTACAAGGCCTACAACGCGGTGCGCGCGCTGGTGAAGAAAGACAGCACGCGCCCGGTCCCGATGCACCTGCGCAATGCACCGACCAAGCTCATGAAAGAGCTCGACTACGGCAAGGGGTACCGCTACGCGCACGATGAGGAGGGCGGTTTCGCCGCCGGCGAGCGCTACCTGCCCGAGGGCCTGGAAGGTCAGGTGTTCTACGAACCGGTCGAGCGTGGACTTGAAATCCGCATCGCGGAAAAGCTGCGCGAACTGCGTCGCCTCAACACAAATTCAGATCGCTGATACAGGTTTGCGCATCTGCATGACTTCACGCGCATACAGCATGAAGTGAGCGGGTAAACCCCGGTCATCCCGCCCCAAAACAGCGCCGGGGCGTGTCTACAATCCCGCCCACCAAATCTGCCGGCGACACATGTTGGCTGGTTTTTTGCTTGTCAAGCCAGTGGCGCCAAACCGGTGCCTCGGTAGGTGAATGGCACCCGCAAGGTGCAACACATAGGGAATCGCGTTATGGAAATATTGCTGCAGCAGATCATCAACGGTCTGGTTCTCGGCAGCATGTATGCCTTGATAGCCTTGGGCTACACCATGGTGTACGGCATCATCAATCTGATCAATTTTGCGCACGGTGAAGTGCTGATGGTGGGGGCGCTCACAAGCTGGACCATCATCGGGCTCATGAAGGACGGAATGCCCAACACACCGGGCTGGCTGATCCTCTTCGTTGCGCTGATCATTGCCTGCGTCGTCGCGGCAAGCCTCAACTTCGTGATCGAGAAAGTGGCCTACCGGCCGCTGCGCAACAGCCCCAAGCTCGCACCGCTCATCACCGCCATCGGCGTGTCGATCCTGCTGCAGACGCTGGCCATGATCATCTGGAAGCCGACCAACAAGGCGTATCCCAACCTGCTGCCGACCGACCCCATCCACGTGGGCGGCGCCGTGATCTCTCCGACGCAGGTCATGATCCTCAGCGTCACGGCGTTCTCACTCGTGATCCTGATGTGGCTGGTCAACTACACCAAGCTCGGCCGCGCGATGCGCGCCACCGCCGAGAACCCGCGCGTCGCAGCGCTCATGGGCATCCGGCCCGACATGGTCATCTCGGCCACCTTCATCATCGGCGCCGTGCTCGCGGCCATCGCCGGCGTGATGTACGCCTCCAACTACGGCATCGCGCAACACGCGATGGGCTTCCTGCCCGGCCTCAAGGCCTTCACGGCGGCCGTGTTCGGCGGCATCGGCAACCTGGCCGGCGCGGTGGTCGGCGGCATTCTGCTCGGCCTCATCGAGGCCATCGGCTCCGGCTACATCGGCACCCTCACGGGTGGCGTGCTGGGCAGCAACTACAGCGACATCTTCGCTTTCATCGTGCTGATCGTGATGCTCACGCTGCGGCCTTCGGGTCTGCTCGGCGAGCGCGTGGCGGACCGGGCCTGAGGAGCAGCACACCATGAAGAACAGCAAGAACCTCGCGCTCTACATCCTCGGCGTGGTCGCCGTGCTGGCGCTGCCCATCCTGTTGCAGACCCAGGGCAACGCCTGGGTGCGCATCGCCGACATCGCATTGCTCTACGTGATGCTCGCGCTCGGCCTGAACATCGTGGTCGGCTACGCCGGCCTGCTCGACCTGGGCTACGTGGCCTTCTTTGCGGTCGGCGCGTACCTCTACGCGCTGATGGGTTCGTCGCACCTCTCGGACACCTTTCCGTGGTTCAAGGCGATGTTCCCGAACGGGCTGCACACCTCGCTCTTGATCGTGGTTCCGCTCGCGCTGGTGGTGGCCGGGGTGCTCGGCGCGATGCTGGGGGCGCCCACGCTGAAGCTGCGCGGCGACTACCTCGCGATCGTCACGCTCGGCTTCGGTGAAATCATCCGGGTGTTCCTGAACAACCTGGACCAGCCGATCAACATCACCAACGGGCCGAAGGGCATCACGGCGATCGACTCCATCAAGTTCTGGGGTCTCGACCTCGGCAAGGCGTGGAAGTTCGACGGCTTCACGATCTCCTCGGTCACGCTGTACTACTACCTGTTCCTGGCGCTGGTGGTGGCCACCATCATCATCTCGCACCGCCTGCAGATCTCGCGCATCGGCCGCGCCTGGATGGCCATCCGCGAAGATGAAATCGCTGCCAAGGCGATGGGCATCAACACCCGCAACATGAAGTTGCTGGCCTTCGGCATGGGCGCCAGCTTCGGCGGCGTGTCGGGCGCGATGTTCGCGGCCTTCCAGGGCTTCGTGTCGCCCGAGTCCTTCAGCCTGATGGAGTCGGTGATGATCGTCGCCATGGTCGTGCTGGGCGGCCTCGGGCACCTGCCCGGCGTCATCCTCGGCGCCGTACTGCTGGCCGCGCTGCCCGAAGTGCTGCGCTACGTGGCCGGCCCGCTGCAGGCGATGACCGACGGCCGCCTCGACGCGTCCATCCTGCGCCAGCTGTTCATCGCGCTGGCCATGATCGTCATCATGCTGATGCGCCCGCGTGGCCTGTGGCCGTCGCCGGAACACGGCAAGACGCTGACCAAGAAGAACGGCGCGCCCGTCGACCCGACCCATGCGGCCGTGGCGCCCGGAACGCTCCAGACCCATGCACCGGGCATCGACAGCCCCGCTGACGAAGTGCCGGGTGCGGCATCGCGTCCCATGTCCATCAATCCGTGAGCCAAGGACACACAGACATGACGACAGACACCATCCTCGACGTTCGCGGCATCTCCAAGCGTTTCGGCGGGCTGCAGGCCCTCTCGGACGTGGGCATCACCATCAAGCGCGGCCAGGTCTACGGCCTGATCGGGCCCAACGGCGCCGGCAAGACGACCTTCTTCAACGTGATCACCGGGCTGTACACGCCCGACAGCGGCACCTTCGAACTGGCCGGCAAGCCTTACCAGCCGACGGCCGTGCACGAAGTGGCCAAGGCCGGCATCGCGCGCACCTTCCAGAACATCCGCCTCTTCGCCGAAATGACGGCGCTGGAGAACGTGATGGTCGGGCGCCACATCCGCACGCACTCGGGCGTGTTCGGCGCCATGCTGCGCACCAAGGGCTTCAAGGCCGAAGAAGCGGCCATCGCCAAGCGCGCGCAGGAGCTGCTCGACTACGTGGGCATCGGCAAGTTCGCCGACTACAAGGCGCGCACGCTGAGCTACGGCGACCAGCGCCGCCTCGAGATCGCCCGCGCACTGGCCACCGACCCCCAGCTCATCGCGCTGGACGAACCGGCCGCCGGCATGAACTCGACCGAGAAGGTCCTGCTGCGCGAGCTCATCGACCGCATCCGCAAGGACAACCGCACGATCCTGATCATCGAACACGACGTCAAGCTCATCATGGGCCTGTGCGACCGCGTCACCGTGCTCGACTACGGCAAGCAGATTGCCGAGGGCAACCCGGTCGAGGTACAGAAGAACGAAAAGGTGATCGAGGCCTACCTCGGCACCGGAGGACACTGAGATGAGCACCGCAGAAGCAACGATGGCAACCGCGACGGCACCGGCCGCCGCCAAGGCCGCAGGCAAGAACCTGCTCAAGGTCCGTGGCCTGAAGGTGGGCTACGGCGGCATCCAGGCCGTGAAGGGCGTGGACTTCGACGTGTTCGAGGGCGAGCTGGTCTCGCTCATCGGCTCCAACGGCGCCGGCAAGACCACCACCATGAAGGCCATCACCGGCACGCTGCCGGCCGGCGCGGGCGACATCGAGTTCCTGGGCCGCAGCATCAAGGGCCGTGGCGCCTGGGACCTGGTGGGCGAGGGCCTCGTGATGGTGCCCGAGGGCCGCGGCGTGTTCACGCGCATGACGATCACCGAGAACCTGCAGATCGGCGCCTACATCCGCAACGACAAGGCCGAGATCGCCAGCGACATGGAGCGCGTGTTCGTGACCTTCCCGCGCCTGCGCGAGCGCAAGGACCAACTGGCCGGCACGATGTCGGGCGGCGAACAGCAGATGCTGGCCATGGGCCGTGCGCTCATGGCGCGTCCGAAGGTGCTGCTGCTCGACGAACCCACCATGGGCCTGTCGCCGATCATGTGCGACAAGATCTTCGAGGTGGTGCAGACCGTGGCGTCGCAAGGCGTCACGATCCTGCTGGTTGAGCAGAACGCCAACCGCGCGCTGCAGCTGGCCGACCGCGGCTACGTCATGGAGTCGGGCCTCATCACGATGAACGGCGACGCCAAGGAACTGCTGCGCGACCCGCGCGTGCGCGCCGCCTACCTCGGCGAGTAAGCGCCGCCAGCGCCAAACGGCCAGCACCGCAGAGCGCGGTGGCTGGCCGTTTTTTCGTCTGTCCCTAGCCCATCATCGCGGCGGCGGCCTTGATCGCCTCGCGGATGCGCCCGTAGGTGCCGCAGCGGCACACGTTCTCGATGGCGTCGATGTCGGCGTCCGTCGGGGTGCGGGTGCGGCGCAGCAGGTCGACCGCGGCCATGATCTGGCCCGGCTGGCAGAAGCCGCACTGCGGCACGTCCAGGTTCATCCAGGCCTGCTGCACCGGGTGCAGCGTGTTGCCGTTGGCCAGGCCCTCGATGGTCGTCACTTGGCGCCCGCGCACGTCGGACACGCGCACCGAGCAGGTCGTCACGGCCTTGCCGTCGACGTGGCAGGTGCAGGCCTTGCACACGTTGATGCCGCAGCCGTACTTCGGGCCGGTGATGCCGAGCTTGTCACGCAGCACCCACAGCAGCGCCAGGTCGTCGGGCGCCTCGACGTCGACGTTCTGGCCGTTCACCTTGAAAGATTGCACAGGCATGGCGGGTCTCCTCAGGCGGGGATCGGAACGTTGACGGGCGTGGGCAGCTTGCCCGGCGGGATCGGCGTGAAGTCGACCGGGAAGTTCAGCGGGAAGCTGCGCGGCTTGATGCCGGTGGCGCGCCCATAGGCGTTGGCGATCGCGCCCGAGCTCGCCGACAGGCCGACCTCGCCCAGCCCGCCGATGGCCTCGCCGTTGGCCGGCAGGATGATGATCTTCACGTCCTTCGGGTAGTGCTTCATGCGCGAGAAGTGGTACTGCGAGTAGCTGCCTTCCAGCGGCAGGCCGTTCTGGATGTGCAGCCCCGCCGACAGCACCAGCGCGATCGATTCGCACAGGCCGCCCTGCAGCTGCGCCTCGATACCCGAGGGGTTGATCGGCGTGCCGACGTCGATGGCGATGGTCGCGCGCACCACGCGGGCCTGCGCCGGCACGCGCGCGTCGATCTCGACGATGCAGGCCGTGAACGACTTCGACTCCTGGTGCACGCCCACGCCCTGCGCAAAGCCCGCCGGCATCGCCTTGCCCCATTGCGCGGCCTCCGCCACGGCCTTCAGCACCGCGCGGGCGCGCGGCAGGCGCAGGTACTCGAGCCGGAAGGCGACCGGGTCCTTGCGCGCCGCGCGGGCCATCTCGTCGACCAGGATCTCTTCCACCAGCCGCGCGGGCTGGATGTGCACCGAGCGGTAGGAGCAGGTGTTCATGTCCATCGGCACCGGCGTCAGCAGCTTGGTCGTGACGCCGAAGTTGTAGGGCGAGGTCACCATGGTCTTGAACATCACCTGCTCGATCGCGAAGTTGCCCACCGTCTGCGGGAAGGCGTTGGGCAGCGCGATGGCGGCGGCCTCGAGCATGTTGCCGAAGCCGTGGCGCGTGTCCAGGCGCACGCTGGCGATGCGCTGCTCGAAGGCGATCACCTGGCCCAGCAGCATCGTGGCGCGCGCCTTCTGGTAGATCGGCGGGCGGATGCGCGTGTGGCGCATGTCGTCGGTGCGGTGGTACATCAGGCGGCAAGGGCGCCCCAGCGCCTTCGACACCTGGATCGCCTGCAGCACCGGGTCCCAGAACAGGCGCCGCCCGAAGGAGCCGCCCGAGGGCACCGCATGCACGACGACCTTGTTCAGCGGCAGGCCCAGCTCGGCGGCCACCGCCTGCTGGGTGACGATGGGGCTCTGCAGCCCGGCCCAGATCTCGGCACGGTCGGCTCGCACATCGGCAATCGCACATTCGACTTCCATCGGGCAGTGCGCGGCCGGTGCGAACTCGAACTCGGCCTCGACCGTCAGCGCGCCCAGCGGCGGCAGCGCAAAGGGCAGCAGCGACGACTTCAGCTTGCGCATGATGGTGGCGTTCGACTCGCCGTCGAGCGGGCCGGCGGCCCAGGTCACGTCGAGCGCGTTCACCGCGGCCCAGGCCTGGCCGAAGGTCTCGGCCATCACCGCCACGCCCGGCGGCGTCGGCGTGATGCCGTTGGTGGCGGGGATCGGCACCACGCCGATCACGCCCGGCATGCCCATCACGGTGTTCAGGTTGTTGATGCCGACGAACTTGCCGTTGATGGTCGGCGGGCGCCGCACCATCGTCGGCTTGGCATTGGGCACCGCCTGGTCGAGCGTGAACTTCTTGCGCCCGGTGACGATGTCCAGCGCATCGAGCCGCGTCACGCGCTGGCCGACCACCGAGGGCGTCGAGCCCGAGAGCAGGCCGCCGAGGCCGCCCAGCACCGGCATGCCGGCGTGCATCGAGCGCACGCTCGACGAGCCGCCCGTGAGCTGGTTCCAGATCAGCTCGGGGCTCGCGTCGGCCGACGTGACTTCGATGGCGCTCAGCGGCAGGCGCAGCTTGTCGGCCAGCATCATCGCGCTGGCCGTGGCGATGCCCTGGCCCACTTCGAGGCGCGGCAGCGCCAGGCGCACGCGGCCGTCGCCGGTGTTCGTCACCTTCACCAGCGGCATGGTCGGCAGCGAGGTCAGCGTGACCGCGTCGCCGATGTCGATCAGGTCGGTGGTGTCGGGCGGGGTCATGGGCAGCAGCGCGGCGACTGCCGAGGCGGGCGCCGTGAGGGCGCCGAGCCCCGCGATGCCGGCCGCCGCCGAGGCCAGCGGCGCGGCCGTGGCGTAGCCCAGCACGTCGCGCCGGCGCAGGCCGTGCGCATCCCCGCCGTCCGGCCCGCGCGCGGGGCGCGGGTCCTTGTTCGAACGCTTCATCGTTGTCTCCTTGTTGTTTGGCGAACGCGGATGACTGTGGCACCATCGCCGCGCCGAAGATGTCGTTGCAACGACATTTCTTACGGACCCCGCCGACCGGCGCCTGCGACGGTTCGGCCGATGCGATGTCACGAGGGACGACAGCAGGAGGCGCGATGTCGAACGCGTTGGAGAACATGCTTCGCGAGAGCCTGTGGGCGCGCGCGCTCACGGACGACGAACTCGACCGCGTCGTCCAGGAGTCGCACGAGCGCGTGGTGCCGGCCGGCGGCTTCGTCGTGCGGCGCGGCGAGCCGGCCGATCACTGGATCGGCGTGATCGACGGCCTCATGAAGATGTCGGTGTCGCTGCCCGACGGGCGCGTGTCCACCTTCACCGGCGTGACCGCCGGCGGCTGGGGTGGCGAAGGCTCGCTGCTCACCCCCGGATGCTGGCGCTACGACGGCGTCGCGCTGCGGCCCACGCGCGTGGCCTGCGTGCCGCGGCACAGCTTCGAGCGGCTGATGTCCACCAGCATCGACTTCAATCGGTTTCTGTTGTTACACATCAATGCGCGACTGAGCCTGTTCATCGGCCTCATGGAATTCGATCGCCTGCTCGGCCCCGACGCGCGCGTGGCGCGCTGCCTGGCCAGCCTGTTCGACCCCATCCTCTATCCGCGTGCCACCCGCTTCGTGCGGCTGAGCCAGGACGAGATCGGCCTCTTGTCGGCCGTGTCGCGCCAGCGTGCCAACCGCGCGCTGCATGCGCTGCAGCGCGACGGCCTGTTGCGCATCGAGCATGGCGGCGTGGAAGTGCTCGACCTCGCGGGCCTGCGCACCTACCAGAGCGGGGCGGCCGAAGCGGCGGCGGCCGTGGCTGCGGCCACCGACACGCAGGCCGCAGCGCCCCTGGACGACCTCGTCAGTCCACCTTCGCCCCGGTGGCCTTGACCACCTTCTCGTACTTCGCCAGTTCGCTCTTCATGAAGGCGCCGAACTGCTCGGACGAGTTGCCGACCGGCTCGGCCAGCATCGAGGCGAAGCGGGTCTTCGTTTCCGGCGCGTTCAGCGCGGCGACGAAGGCCTGATTCAGTTTCGCGACCACCTCGGGCGGCGTGCCGGCCGGTGCGACCAGACCCCACCAGGTGTCGATCGAGAAGCCCTTGAGCGTGTCGGCCACGGGCGGCACGTCGGGCAGGGCGCTGCTGCGCTTGAGCGTCGTGACCGCGATCGCCTTCAGCTTGCCCGAGCGGATGTTCGGCGCGGCCGTGGCGAGGTTGTCGAAGTTGAAGTCGACCTGGCCCGACAGCAGCGCCAGCTGCGCCGGGTTGCCGCCGTTGTACGGAATGTGCACCGCGAAGATGCCCGCTTCCTTCTTGAACAGCTCGCCCGCCAGGTGGCCGGCGCTGCCGTTGCCGCCGCTGGCGTAGTTGAGTTTGGCCGGGTTGGCCTTGGCGTAGCGGATCAGGTCGGCCAGCGTGCGGATGTTCAGGCGGTTGGCCGTCTCGGCGTTCATCACCAGCACGTTGGGCACGCGCACCATCTGCGTGATCGGCGCGAAGTCGGTCGCGGCGTTGAACGGCATCTTGCTGTACAGCCACGGGTTCACCGCGTTCGTGGCCGTGGCCGCGATGCCGATCGTGAGGCCGTCCGCCGGCGCCTTGGCCACGAAGTCGGCGCCGATGTTGCCGCCCGCGCCGGGCTTGTTGTCGATGATGACCGGGCCGCCCAGCGTGTCCTTCACCTGCTCGGCCAGGATGCGCGCCGTGTTGTCGATCGGGCCGCCGGCCGCGTAGGGCACGACGAGGCGGATCGGGCGGTGTTGTTGTGCGACCGCGTGGCTGGTGGCAAGCACCGTGGCGCCAGCGATCAGGGTCAGGAGGAAGTGTCTCGTCTTCATGTTGTTTTGCGGAAAGGAAAGGGGAGCGCGAAGGCTCAGGGCAGGGCCTTGTCGGCTTCGGTGGTGAAGGCGTCGGCGAAGAACTCTTCTTCGGGCAGGCCCGCGAGCGCCACGTAGTCGCGCTTGGCCGAGTCGACCACGATCGGCGCGCCGCAGGCATACACCTGGTGGCCCGACAGGTCCGTGAAGTCTTCCAGCACCGCCTGGTGGACGAAGCCGGTGCGGCCGGTCCAGTTGTCTTCCGGCGTGGCGTTCGACACCACGGGCACGTAGCGCAGGTTCGGCATCGCGGCCAGCTGCTCGCGCAGCCAGGCGTCCATGTACAGGTCTTCGGGGCGGCGCCCGCCCCAGTAGATCGCGGCGGGCCGCTCGATGCCCTTGAACTGCATGTGCTCGAGCAGCGCCTTGATCGGTGCGAAGCCCGTGCCCGAGGCCAGCAGGATCATCGGCTTGTCGGAGTCTTCGCGCAGGAAGAAGCTGCCGAACGGGCCTTCGATGCGCAGGATCTCTTTTTCCTTCATCGCGCCGAAGACGTGGTCGGTGAACTTGCCGCCCGGCAGGTGGCGCAGGTGCAGTTCCAGGCCCGTGCCCGGCACGGCCACCGTGTGCGGTGCATTGGCCATCGAGTAGCTGCGGCGCGCGCCGTCGCGCAGGATGAACTCCACGTACTGGCCGGCGTAGAACTGGAGCGGCTCGCCGGCCGGCAGCTGCAGGCGCAGCATCATCACGTCGTGCGACTGGCGCGTGAGCGCCATCACGCGCACCGGCATCTTGCGGATCGGCAGCGCGCCGGCCTCGGTGACCTGGCGCGATTCGAGCACCACGTCGCTCGTCGGATGGGCGCAGCAGGTCAGCACGTAGCCGGCCAGCTGCTCCTCGGCGCTCAGCGCCTTGCTCTGGTGCGGGCCGAGCGTGACCTCGCCCGAGAGCTTCTTGCACTTGCAGGAACCGCAGGCGCCGTCCTTGCAGCCGTAGGGGAGGCCGATGCCCTGGCGGATGCCGGCCGCGAGGATGGTTTCGTCGCCCTGGACCACAAAGTGGCGCCCGCTGGGCTCGACGGTGATGGAAAAGCCCGCTTCGTGCGGCGCTGTAGCAGTCATCGGTATTCTTCGGGGGTGAACTTTCCCGGCTGCGTGCGGCCGGGACAACTGAATTGAGACAGGAAACCCGGATTTTGCCTTCAATCAATAGTCCCTCCGGCGCACTGCCGGCCCGGTTCCGGCGCGAGCGCCTGCTGATCGTCGGCTGCGGCGATGTCGGCCAGCGCGTGGCGCGCAACCTGCGCGGGCGCATGCAGCTGGTGGCGCTCACGTCCTCAGTCGACCGCGTCGCGGCGCTGCGCGCGGCCGGCATCCGGCCGCTGGTGGGCAACCTGGACGACAGTGCCACCCTGCGCCGCCTGGCGGGCATCGCCACCCGTGTGGTGCACCTGGCGCCGCCCGCGCGCGAGGGCGGCGCGGCCTGGTGGCGCGACCAGCGCACCGTGTCGCTGGCGCAGGCGCTGCGGCTGCGCTCGCTGCCCTCGGCGCTGGTCTACGGCTCCACCAGCGGCGTGTACGGCGACTGCGGCGGCGCGCGCGTGAGCGAAACGCGCGGCGTGCGGCCCGACACCCCGCGCTCCCACCGGCGCGTCGATGCCGAGCGCGCCGTGCGCTGGTTCGGCCGCAGCACCGGCGTGCGCGCCAGCATCCTGCGCATCCCGGGCATCTACGCGCCCGACCGCGAGAACGGCACGCCGCGCGGCCGCCTGGAGCGCGGCACGCCCGTGCTGCGGCGCGAGGACGACGTCTACACGAGCCACATCCACGCCGACGACCTCGCACGCGCCTGCGTGGCGGCGCTGTTCCGCGGCAAGCCCCAGCGCGTGGTGCACGCGTCGGACGACACCGAGCTGCGCATGGGCGACTACTTCGACCTGGCCGCCGACCTCTACGGCATGCCCCGCCCGCCGCGCGTGGCGCGCGATGAGGCGCAGCGGCAATTGCCGCTGCAACTGCTGAGCTTCATGGGCGAATCGCGCCGGCTCGACAACACGCGGCTCAAGCGCGAGCTGCGCGTGCGGCTCGCGCATCCGACGGTGCATACCGGCCTGCAGCCTGCGCAAGCCTGAAGAAAGGACGCACCCGTGAGCAAACAGAGCGTGCGCATCTCCGACGGCCATCCGACCTTCGGCTCGACCGCCGTCTTCGACACCTTCAAGTACGCGCCCGGCGTCAAGGCCGGCGGCCTGCTGTTCGTGGCGGGGCAGGTCGGCCTGCGTGCCGACGGCAGCGTGCCCGAGAGCGCCGCGGAACAGGCCGACTGGGCCTTCCGGCGGCTGGGCGTGGTGCTCGAAAGCGCGGGGCTCGGCTTCGCCGACCTGGTGGAGATCGTGAGCTACCACGTCGACGTCGAGCACGAGCTGGCGGGCTTTCGCGAGGTGAAGGATCGCTACATCACCGAGGATTTCCCGGCGTGGACGATCCTGGGTGTGGCGGCGCTGGCGCGGCCGGCGCTGCGGGTGGAGATTCGCGCCGTGGCGGCGTTGAAGACCGCGCAAGCGGGCTGACACCGAAGCGGATGCCCAGGGGCCGGGCGTACCATGGCAGGACAGGTTCCAGATCGAACCGATCGAAGCGAAGCGAAGCGGACGAAACGAATGCCCCAAACGATTGAAGCGTTGCTTGCCGATCAAGGCGCACAGGCTGTCCTCGCCTACTTGAACGCGCGCGTGCCGCATCGGTACACCGGGATCTACAAGATCCGCGCCGACCTGGTCACGAGCCTCTACCTGCACGACAAGCAAGGCGAGCTGATCCCCGAGAACATCGCCGTCGTGCCCTTCGAGGCGAGCATCTGTCCCTTTGTCCTGCGCGACGGGTGGTTCCGCACCGACGATTCGAGCGTGGACGAGCGCTTTGCCACGCATCCCGGGCGGGGCTACACCATCAGTTACCACGGCGTTCCGCTCTTGAACCCCGCGGGCGCGGTCGCCGGCACCCTGTGCCACTTCAACTTCACGGCCGTGCCGCTGCCGGACGACGAGTTCGAGCTGCTGCACCAGGCCGCCTTGTCGCTGCAGGTGAAGCTGGCCGACGCTCTTTGCTAGGGCGGGGCTTTACCCGGCCTGAAAAGCTCCGAAGCAAAGAAAAACCCGCTGCGCCAGTGAAGCGAGCGGGTTTCTTGATGTGGGGGTGAGACGGTGTCGTCTCATGGTGCCCGGGGCCGGAATCGAACCGGCACACCTTTCGGTGGGGGATTTTGAGTCCCGGGTGAAAGTGAGCATCCATGCGGGTTTGCGCCTCGAAATGCTCCGCATTTCCCCTGCGAAACGCCCCAATGAGGTACGAGAAAAGCGGAGCGCTTTTCAGCCCACCGGTTTGAGCTTTCGGACGCTCCCATAGCGGCGCTCTGTCGTGCGCATGTCGGAGTGCTGCAGCGGGTTCGACGCGGATTGCAGGTCCTCGGATTTCTGCGCCGCGCGCTTGCGGGCGTCGCGCAGGTACAGCTCGCGGATGCGGCGCACCATCTCATCGTCGTTCGCGATGCTGGCCTTCACGGCAGCCCGCTTCCGGGCCTTGTCCCACTGGTAGCTCAGCTTGCGAAGCTCGACGGGATCACCCTCTGACGTGGACAGCAGCATCAGGTGATCAGCGAGCGCGCGCCGCTGGCATGACGACCCACCAGCGCGACGAAGCCCGGCGCGAGCGTGATACCGCGCGCGGCGAGCGCAACAGCCTGGCTGCCGATGTGACGGCACAGAAGGCCGAGGCGGCCGCGACGCTGCGCACCCTGCAGGCCTCGGTGCTGGTCCAGCAGAAACGAATCGATGAGGTCCACGTGGCCCAGGAGAAGACCGATGCAACGAAGCTTGCGACTGTCGCTGATCTGCGCGACCGCCTGCAGCGAGCCGCCGAAGATGCCCGACGTGGGGGCGGTGATGGCAGCGTCCCAGGTGCGCCAAGCGCCGGTGCCGGCCATCGTGCAGCAGGTGGAGTCGTTGCCCCTGGGCTATTTCCGAACCCGGAGGCTGAAGCGGATGACGACGCCTACCTCGCCGACCGGGTGAACGAGGCCTATCGGTCGCGCAGGGCCCGGCTGATGCTGGCGCCCGAATAGCTCATGACCCCGAATCGATTTTCCCGCTCAAGCTACGTGCCGGGCGGGGATTTTGTCGCTTGGGCGCCGATCTAGTGGCGCGTGCCACGGACCCAGTACTGACCACCAAGTGGCAGCCAACCCAGTCCACGTTCCATCCATGACAAAGCCGAGAGCTTGGGAGGGATGAACAAGCAGTAGGAGGCCGCCGTCACGCGCATGGAAGCACTGCGCACGAGCGCTTTCGTTTCACTGGGCTTTAGGAGTACAGCATCAGCATCGTAGGGACAGTTGTTGACGATGCGACGCGTCACTGGGTTGTATGGGTTGTGCTCAAAAATATATAGCTCTCCGCCTGGATTAAGTCGAGATGCGAGCGTGGCTGTAACTGACTCGCGCTGCGAAGGAGGAATGTGGTGATAAACACTCGCCACGAAGATGATATCAAAGGTGCTCTGCATGGGTATGCCATCTTCAAGGAAAAACGAAATTTCAGGATTTTCCTCGCGAGCAATTTCCAAACTCCTAGGCGCGACATCTGACCCTTCAAGTACGGCAGAGGGAAATGCTTCTTTCAAAAATGGAAGGTTCCTGCCAATGCCGCATCCATATTCCAGAATTCTCTTCGGTTCGAGATTGGTGGCGCCACGGACAAGCTCGACTTTGTAGCGAGCGAAATACGCCTCGTCTGAGGAAAAAAATCCAACGCTCTCACGAAGTAGTTCGTTGTAATTATCCGCATGTGCGTCGAAATCGACTTTTTCCATTAATCCGTTCCTTCAAGGGGTGGCGCATGGTACATGTTGAGAATTTTCCCCGCAAACCCGCATGGCGTCTCAAGTGCTGGGCTCTCTGCTGGACGCAGAAAGCAGGGTGTGGGTAGAGGCGCCCAGCGGGGCACGGCAACGCGTGCCGACCCCAGCGGCAGACATGACTTGGATCAGCTACCGGAGTGTCAGTCGAGGACGAACCGTCAACAACAAGTAACCCTCCCAGTAGAATGCGCCTCGCCCCGTCGCTAGCAATAGCATTCTTACAGCCTGATTGCTGTCTTACAAAACTGCCTTAGATGAAAACCATTCTCCAGAGAATTCGGAGCTATTTCGAAGACGGACAGATAAGACTATTTTTTGTTTTATTTGGAATTGTACTGATTGCACGCGGCGGAATTTTTCTTCGCGGCTTTGCAGTCGACGACTATTCATACGGGCGGGGATTTTCTGATGTTGATCGAGAGCTCATTCAAACTCAAGGTCGCTTCCTATTGGTGGCGGTCGCTTCTGCTATCGATTCGCTTGGCGTAAACCTTAACGACATCTATTGGTCACTCGCTTGGGTTGCATTGGCCCTGCAAGTAGCACTGGTCATCTCAGTTCTTCGTTTCGTCGGAGTTGTCAATAGGGCTGGGGTCGTTATGGCCGCAGCGCTTATGGTGGCTCATCCCTATCTTGCGGAAATACTGACATTTCGCATGGTTCTTCCTGGCTATTGTCTTGCCGCGCTGCTTACCGTCATCGCAATGGAGGTGCTGCAGAATCCGCGCGTGGGACGATATACAAGGTTCGTGATTTCCGTCATCGCAACAATAGCGATGCTATTTATTTATCAAGGATTCCTGAATTATCTGGCTGTAGCGTTGGTTTTTGCTCTTCTGCATGACAGTCTTTCCAAGGATGCTGCTGCGTCCACCGCACGCACTCTTACTGTTGGGCAGCAGCGTGCAATTGAACTGCTGCTAGTTTGTATTGCTTCCACCATTGGTTTTTTGGCAATCATGACAGGGCTTAAGCACTTTGACGTGATTGAATTAACAGGGCGCGCAAGACTTGTTCAATTCAATGAAATTTCGGAACGAGTTTCTCAGTTTCGTGAATTGCTGTTAAAGGTCTACTGGCGTGCAGAGCCAGTGGTAGCTCAATGGCCCAAGCTCGTCATTGCTTGCATGATGGCGGCATCGTTCGTTGTCCTTCTTGTAGAAGGAATCCGTGCGCCTGGCTCGCTCCGTAGAAGGGTGATTTTGCTGGGAGCGCTGGTTGCCCTGCTACCTCTCACGGCAGGCGTCATCCTTCTGTTCAGAGACTGGTGGCCTGTGCCAAGGGTGTTGGTGCAAGTTTCGTTGATCATCGGCCTTGTCGTTCTTCTCGGCTGGTCACTCCTGAGAGAGCGCTTCCCTCGCATCCCTTCTGCATTATTGACAGTCCCTGTGCTTGTCCTCACCGTCTCGTTTATTTTTAAAAACAACCAAATCTTCGCTGATCAGCAACGCTTGAATTCTTGGGATGCAATGAAGGTAAATCGCATTGTCAATCGCCTCGAACAGAATTCAGCATTTGATCAAGTAAAAAACGTGTTCGTCAGCGGTGGGAAATGGGCCTATCCAGCTCGCCTTAGTACGATCCAAGGGGACTTAAACATATCGGCACTCTACCCCGGCTACACAAAAATACCGCTTTTTATTGAAATTTCGGGGTACGACTTCAAGCCTGCAGCCGGCGAGCAAAAGATTCAGGGAGAGCAGGTCTGCAAGCAGGTCGCCCCTTGGCCAAGTGCTGAATCTGTCACGGTGATTGGAAGTCTCGCGATCGTTTGTTTAGGCGACTAGAGGACGTTTGATTTACTGCCTGTGGGTGGTATGAGTGCGCCGTTTTCCCCCGCAAGCACGGCGCGTGAATGATTCATCCCATCATTGAGCTCTTTCAGGAGCGCGCTGGCCTGCTTGATATGCAGCGCAGCAAGGCCGGCCTGGATGATGCAATCGCCAACGTGGTCGCTTGGATGTCACTGGTTGCCGATCACCTCACCGAAGACGACTGAGCGGTGCTGGGGAGATCGGCGGGGGGCTCTACAGGGAGGGCATGAGCCGGCGAGGATGGGGCTTAGGCCGGCGGTCGAGCAGTTCGAGGCGCAGGGATGTGGGCAGCAAAAGCGGAACACCTTGCGGAACGCCTGATGCAATGTCAGCGGCCCTTATCAAGGCTGGGGCCTTGAAACAATGGTGCCCGGGGCCGGAATCGAACCGGCACACCTTTCGGTGGGGGATTTTGAGTCCCCTGCGTCTACCAATTTCACCACCCGGGCACATCCGGAAGGAAGCCCAAAATTATGGCACAGTGGCTGGCATGAATTATCCGACGATCGAAGACGCCATCGGCAAGACCCCCCTGGTTGCCCTGCAACGCATCCACGCCGCGGAAAACGCCAAGCGCGGCAACGTGATCCTGGGCAAGCTCGAAGGCAACAATCCGGCGGGCTCGGTCAAGGACCGGCCGGCGCTGTCGATGATCAAGCGGGCCGAGGAGCGCGGTGAAATCAAGCCCGGCGACACGCTGATCGAGGCCACCTCGGGCAACACCGGCATCGCGCTGGCGATGGCCGCGGCCATCAAGGGCTACCGCATGGTGCTGATCATGCCGGAGGACCTCTCGGTGGAACGCGCCCAGACCATGAAAGCCTTCGGCGCCGAGCTGGTGCTCACGCCCAAGAGCGGCGGCATGGAATACGCGCGCGACCTGGCCGAGCAGATGGTCGCCCAGGGCAAGGGCCGCGTGCTCGACCAGTTCGCCAACCCCGACAACCCGCGCATCCACTACGAGACCACCGGCCCCGAGATCTGGACCGACACGCACGGCAAAATCACGCACTTCGTGAGCGCCATGGGCACCACGGGCACCATCACCGGCGTCTCGCGCTACCTGAAGGAAAAGAACCCGGCGGTGCGCATCGTCGGTGCGCAGCCGGCCGAAGGCTCGCGCATTCCCGGCATCCGCAAGTGGCCGGTCGAGTACCTGCCCAAGATCTACGACCCGAGCCGCGTCGACGAAGAAATCAGCGTGAGCCAGGACGACGCCGAGGAGATGTGCCGGCGCCTGGCGCGCGAAGAGGGCATCTTCGGCGGCATCTCGGCAGCCGGCGCGCTGTGGGCGGCCATCGAGGTGTCGAAGAAGGTCGAGAACGCGACCATCGTCTTCGTGGTCTGCGACCGCGGCGATCGCTACCTGTCGACGGGCGTTTTCCCCGCCTGATCCCTTCACACTGCGGCGGCGCCCACGGGGCGCCGCACGCCCGAGAAAAAGAACAGAGACTTCCCATGCCCCACCCCAAGTTCTGCCAGGCCTGCGCCACCCCGCTCGAATGGATCGCGTTGATGGAAGACGGCGGTCCCAAGGAGCGCCTGCGCTGCCCCAACTGCGGCCACACGCACTGGAACAACCCCACGCCCGTGCTGGCGGCCATCGTCGAGTACCGCGGCCAGGTGCTGCTGGCGCGCAATGCGGCCTGGCCGGGCAAGATGTTTGCGCTCATCACCGGCTTCATGGAGGCCGGCGAGACGCCCGAGGAGGGCATCGCGCGCGAGGTCAAGGAAGAGACCAACCTGGACGTCAGCGCCGCCAAGCTCGTCGGGGCCTACGACTTCCAGCGCATGAACCAGATCATCATCGCGTACCACGTGGTGGCCGACGGCGAGGTGAAGCTCTCGCCCGAGCTGGTGGACTACCGCCTCTACGACCTGCCCGACCTGCGGTGCTGGCCCGCCGGCACCGGCTATGCGCTGGCCGACTGGCTGCGCACGCGCGGCCACGAGCCGGTGTTCTTCACTGCCGCGGAAAACGAAGAGCGTCGCCGCGGCCTGAACCTGCCGCCGGAGCCTGGCAATGCAAGTTGACCGCGAAATCGACACGCGCGGCCTCAACTGCCCGCTGCCGATCCTGAAGGCGAAGAAATCGCTCAACGACATGGCGAGCGGCCAGCTGCTGAAGGTGGTGTCGACCGACCCGGGCTCGGTGCGCGACTTCCAGGCCTTTGCGCGCCAGACCGGCAACGAACTGGTGGCGCAGGAGACCGTGGGCAGCGACTTCATCCACGTGCTGAAGCGGCGCTAGCGTCGGCAACCGGCAAAAGAAAAAGGGGCCTCGCGGCCCCTTTTGTTTTCAGCGCTTTGCAGCGCCCTCAGAGCTTCAGGCTCTTGAGGTACTCGCGGAACTGCTCGCCCACTTCAGGGTGCGCCAGCGCCAGCTCCACCGACGCCTGCAGGAAGCCTTCCTTGCTGCCGCAGTCGTAGCGGATGCCCTTGTACGAGTAGGCGTAGACCGATTCCTTCTTCATCAGTGCCGCGATGCCGTCGGTCAGCTGGATCTCGCCGCCCGCGCCCTTGGGCTGGTTGCGGATCTCGTCAAACACGCCGGGCGTGAGGATGTAGCGGCCGGCCACACCCAGGCGCGAGGGCGCGTCTTCGGGCTTGGGCTTCTCGACCATGCGGTTGACCTTCACGAGGCCGTCTTCCACGTTCTCGCCGGCCACGATGCCGTAGCGCTTGACGTGCTCCAGCGGCACCTCTTGCACGGCCAGCACCGAGGCGCCCAGGCGCGCGAAGACTTCGGTCATCTGCGCCAGCACCGGCTGGCCACCGACAGGGCCGACCATCAGGTCGTCCGCCAGCAGCACGGCGAAGGGCTCGTTGCCCACCAGGTGCTCGGCGCACAGCACGGCGTGGCCCAGGCCCAGCATGCGCGGCTGGCGCACGTAGGAGCAGGTCATGTCGTCGGGCGACACCGAACGGGCGATTTCAAGGAGTGCGTCCTTGCCGCTGGCTTCGAGCTGGCTTTCGAGTTCGTAGGCGGTGTCGTAGTGGTCCTCGATCGCGCGCTTGTTGCGCCCGGTCACAAAAATCATGTCGCGGATGCCCGCGGCATAGGCTTCTTCGACGGCGTACTGGATCAGCGGCTTGTCGACGACCGGCAGCATTTCCTTCGGCTGGGCCTTGGTGGCCGGCAGAAAGCGGGTGCCGAAGCCTGCAACAGGGAATACGGCCTTGCGGATGCGCGTCGGGGAAGAAGTGGACATGGGCAGTTCAGTGTCGTTGGATGCAGGAAAAAGGAGAGGGATGAGGACGGTTACGGCGCGAAGCCGATGACCAAATCCTAGTCCCCCACCCGGGCCGCGTCTGTCAGCCGAGGCGCACAAGCTGGTCGCGCAGGCGCTCCAGCGTGGCGGTGAAATCGACCAGGCGCGTGCGCTCCTGCTCGATCACGGCGGGCGGCGCCTTGGCCACGAAGGCCTCGTTGCCGAGCTTGCCGTGCACCTTGGCGATCTCGCCCTCGATGCGTGCAATTTCCTTGCCGATGCGCAGCTTCTCGGCCGCCTTGTCGATCTCCATGTGCAGGCACAGGCGCGTGGCACCCACGACGGCCACGGGCGCGGCTTCGGCGGCGGCCTGCCACGAGGCCTCGTCGTCGAACACCTTCACTTCCTTGAGCTTGGCCAGCGCCTGCAGCACCGGGGCCGCATCGCGCAGGAAGGCTGCGCCTTCGGCGTCGTCGGCCACCGCGTACAGCGGCAGGCGCGTGGCGGGCGACACGTTCATCTCGCCGCGCAGCGTGCGGCAGGCGTCGACCAGCGCCTTCAGGCGCGCCACATGCGCCTCGGCGGCTTCGTCGATCTTCTCCGGCTGGCTCTGCGGGTAGGCCGCGATCATGATCGACGCGCCTTCACGGCCCGCGACCTTCGAGACCTTCTGCCACAGCTCTTCGGTGATGAACGGAATGATCGGGTGCGCCAGGCGCAGCAGCGCTTCGAGCACGCGGATCAGCGTGCGGCGCGTGGCGCGTTTTTGCGCATCGTCGCCGGTCTGGATCTGCACCTTGGCAATCTCCAGGTACCAGTCGCAGAACTCGTCCCAGGCGAACTGGTAGATCGCGTTGGCCACGTTGTCCAGGCGGTATTCCTCGAAGCCCTTGGCCACTTCGGCCTCGACGCGCTGCAGCTGCGAGACGATCCAGAAGTCGGCGCGGCTGAACTTCAGGTAGCCGTGCGCCTTGCCGCCGACCTGGCAGTCTTCCTTCGTGTGCTCCAGCAGGCCGCAGTCCTGGCCTTCGCAGTTCATCAGCACGAAGCGCGTGGCGTTCCACAGCTTGTTGCAGAAGTTGCGATAGCCCTCGCAGCGCTTCGAGTCGAAGTTGATGCTGCGGCCGAGCGAAGCCAGCGAGGCAAAGGTGAAGCGCAGCGCATCGGCGCCGAAGGCCGGAATGCCCTCGGGGAATTCCTTCTGCGTGTTCTTGCGCACCGCCGGTGCGGTCTCGGGCTTGCGCAGGCCTTGCGTGCGCTTGTCGAGCAGCGCGGGCAATTCGATGCCGTCGATCAGGTCGACCGGGTCGAGCACGTTGCCTTCCGACTTGCTCATCTTCTTGCCCTGGGCGTCGCGCACCAGGCCGTGGATGTACACGTCCTTGAACGGCACAGTGCCCATGAAGTGCTTGGTCATCATGATCATCCGGGCGACCCAGAAGAAGATGATGTCGTAGCCCGTCACGAGCACGGTCGAGGGCAGGTACAGCGCTAGGTCCTGCGTCTTCTCGGGCCAGCCCAGCGAAGAGAAGGGCACCAGCGCCGACGAGTACCAGGTGTCGAGCACGTCTTCGTCGCGCGTGAGCGTCTTGCCCGGCGCCTTGGCCTGCGCCTCGGCTTCGGTCTCGGCCACGTACACCTTGCCGTCTTCGTCGTACCAGGCCGGAATCTGGTGGCCCCACCAGAGCTGGCGCGAAATCGTCCAGTCCTGGATGTTCTCCATCCAGTGGTTGTAGGTGTTGACCCAGTTCTCGGGCACGAAGCGCACCTCGCCCGACTTCACGACGTCGATGGCCTTCTGCGCGATCGACTGGCCGTCGGCGCCGGGGCGCGTCATGGCCACGTACCACTGGTCGGTGAGCATCGGCTCGACCACGGCGCCCGAGCGCGCGCAGCGCGGCACCATGAGGCGGTGCTTCTTCACCTCGACCAGCAGGCCCAGCGCCTCGAGGTCGGCCACGATGGCCTTGCGCGCCACGAAGCGGTCCATGCCACGGTATTTTTCGGGCGCGTTGTCGTTGATGGTCGCGTCCAGCGTCAGGATGCCGATCACCTCGAGCTTGTGGCGCTGGCCCACGGCATAGTCGTTGTAGTCGTGCGCGGGCGTGACCTTGACCACGCCGGTGCCGAATTCCTTGTCGACGTAGTCGTCGGCAATGATGGGAATCAGCCGGTCCACCAGCGGCAGCTTCACGCGCTGGCCGATCAGGTGCTTGTAGCGCTCGTCTTCGGGGTGGACCATCACGGCTGTGTCGCCGAGCATGGTTTCGGGGCGGGTGGTGGCCACCGTGAGCGTGCCGCTGCCGTCTTCGAGCGGGTAGGCGATGTGCCAGAGCGAGCCGTCTTCTTCTTCGCTCTCGACTTCGAGGTCGCTCACCGAGGTCTTGAGCACCGGGTCCCAGTTGCCCAGGCGCTTGCCGCGGTAGATCAGGCCTTCTTCATACAGCTTCACGAAGGTGTGCGTGACCACCTTCGAGAGGTCGTCGTCCATCGTGAAGTACTCGCGGCTCCAGTCGACCGTGTCGCCCATGCGGCGCATCTGCTCGGTGATGGTGCTGCCCGACTTTTCCTTCCACTCCCACACGCGCGCCACGAAGTTCTTGCGGCCCAGGTCGTGGCGGCTGACCTTCTGTTCCTGCAGCTGGCGCTCCACCACGATCTGGGTGGCGATGCCCGCGTGGTCGGTGCCCGGCACCCACAGCGTGTTGGCGCCCTTCATGCGGTGGTAGCGCGTGAGGCTGTCCATGATCGTCTGGTTGAACGCATGGCCCATGTGCAGCGTGCCCGTGACGTTGGGCGGCGGCAGCTGGATCGCGAACGACTCGGCGCCTTCCTTGGGCTGCTGCGTGCCGCGGAAGCCCGCCTTGGCGTAGCCGCGCTGCTCCCATTCCGGGCCCCAGTGCGCCTCGATGGCGGCGGGTTCGAACGATTTGGACAGGCTCTCGAGGCCGGGCTGGGAGGTAGGTTCGCTCATGGGGAATGCAAAACGGCACCCTCGGGTGCCGTTGGTGACAGGGTGGGATTGCCCGGGATTTTACCGGGGCGGCCCGGGGAAACCCCAGCCCCACATAATCGACTGATGCTGTTCCTGCTTTCCCCTGCGAAGTCGCTCGACTACGACACCCCCATCCCCTCCGAAACCCCCGCCACCCAACCCCATTTCGAAGCCCCGCGCGGCCCCTCGGTCGAACTCATCAAGCTGCTGCGCGAGAAGTCGCCCCAGGACATCGCCGAGCTGATGCACCTGTCGGACAAGCTCTCGGCCCTCAACGTGGCCCGCTACGCCGCCTGGTCGTCCAAGAGCACCGACAAGAACGCCCGCCAGGCCGCCTTCGCCTTCGACGGCGACGTCTACGGCGGCTTCGACGCCCGCAGCCTCACGCCCGCCCAGCTCGCCTGGGCGCAGGACCACGTGGGCATCCTGAGCGGCCTGTACGGCCTGCTGCGCCCGCTGGACCGCCTGCAGCCCTACCGGCTCGAAATGGGCACCGCGCTGGCCAACCGCCACGGCAAGGACCTGTACGCCTTCTGGGGCTCGCGCATCGCCGAGCACCTGAACGAGCGCCTGGCGGCCGACCGCACGCCGGTCGTCATCAACGTCGCCTCGCAGGAGTACTTCAAGTCGGTCGACCAGAAGGTGCTCAAGGCGCGCGTGGTCGAATGCGTGTTCCAGGAATGGAAGGGCGACAAGTACAAGATCGTGAGCTTCTTCGCCAAGCGCGCCCGCGGCCTGCTGGCACGCTGGGCCGTGTTGCACCAGGCGGCCACGCCCAAGGCGCTGGAAAAATTCGACCTCGAAGGTTATGGTTTCGACGCTCAAGCGTCGACAGCCGAAAGGCTGGTGTTCAGAAGAAAGCTAGCATGACCCCCAGGCTGCGCGCACTTCGTGTCGCTTCGCCAACCCCCTTCCAGGGGGCAACACCAGCGGCCCGGCAAAGCCGGTTCCGCGGTGTTTCTGGCGAAGAACTGCGTGGAGTCATGTGTTGCGGGTCTCATTGCAGAGTGGAGGAGCACTGACATGTCCCAAGCGATCAGTCCGGAATTGCGCGAATGGCTGGTGGCCCAGCTCGCGGCCGGCCATTCGGTGCCCGCGTTGCGCATGTCGATGCGGGCGGCCGGCTGGCAGGATGCCGCCACCGACCTGGCGCTGGCCCAGCTGGAGGCCGGGTTCCCCGATGTCGCGGCGGCCCTGGCGCCGGCCCGCACCGAGATGCCCGGCCCCGATCTGGACGGTGCGCCGCTGTACATCGAGGCCGGCGACCGCCGCGTGCAGGTGCTGCAGACCGTGCGGCATCCGCGCGTCGTGGTGTTCGGCAACCTGCTGTCGGTCGAGGAATGCGAAGGCCTGATCGCCGCCGCGCGCGTGCGGCTGGCGCGCTCGCTCACCGTCGAGACCCGCACCGGCGGCGAGGTGCTCAACGTCGACCGCACCAGCGACGGCATGTTCTTCGAGCGCGGCGAGAACGAGATCGTCGCGCGCCTCGAACAGCGCCTGGCCATGCTGCTGCGCTGGCCGCTCGAGTACGGCGAGGGCCTGCAGATCCTGCGCTATGCGCCCGGCGCGCAGTACCGCCCGCACTACGACTACTTCGACCCGCACGAGCCCGGCACGCCCACCATCCTCAAGCGCGGCGGCCAGCGCGTGGCCACGCTCGTGATGTACCTGCAGGAGCCCGAGCAGGGCGGCGCCACCACCTTCCCCGATATCGGGCTCGAAGTGGCCCCGGTGCGCGGCACCGGCGTGTTCTTCAGCTACGACCGGCCCGACCCCGCCACCCGCACGCTGCACGGCGGCGCGCCGGTGCTCGCGGGCGAGAAATGGGTCGCCACCAAGTGGCTGCGCGAGCGCGAGTTCAAGTAAAAAGAAAAACAAGGAACCGATGAAAGTCACCGCCAACGGCCTGCAGATCGAAGTCGACGACACCGGCGGCGAAGGGCGCCCCGTCATCCTGCTGATCATGGGGCTGGGCATGCAGCTGGTCGCGTGGCCCGACGCGTTCGTGCAGCAGTTGGTCGACGCCGGCTTTCGCGTGGTGCGCCACGACAACCGCGACATCGGCCTGAGCCAGGGCTTCGACCACCTCGGCACCGGCAACCTCGTGTGGGAAACCATCCGCCACCGCATCGGCCTGAAGGTGCGCAGCGCCTACACGCTGCAGGACATGGCGCTCGATTCGCTCGGCGTGCTCGACGCGCTGGGCATTGCCCGCGCCCACATCGTCGGCGCCTCGATGGGCGGCATGATCGCGCAGCGCATCGCCGCCACCGCGCCGCAGCGCACCGCCAGCCTCGTGAGCATCATGAGCTCCAGCGGCGCGCGCGGCCTGCCGGGTCCGCGCCGCGAGGTCGGGGCCATGCTCATGCGGCGCCCGCGCAGCCACGACGAGGCCGCGCTGGTCGCGCACAGCATCAAGCTGCTGCGGCTCATCCAGAGCCCGGCCTACCCGCAGACCGACGAGCAACTGGCCACGCGCCTCACCTTCAGCATGCGCCGCGCCTACCACCCGGCCGGCCTGATGCGCCAGATGCTCGCCATCGGCGCCGACGACGACCGCCCCCAGGTGCTGGCGCGCATCCAGCGCCCGACGCTGGTGCTGCACGGCGACGCCGACGCGCTCGTGCCCATCGCCTGCGGCCGGGATTCGGCGCAGCGCATTCCGGGGGCGACCTTCATCGCCGTGCCCGGCATGGGCCACGACCTGCCGCCCGAGGTCTGCACGATCCTCGCCCACCACATCGCTCCGTTCGCACACGCGGCGGATGCCGGAACCGCCCCATGAGCCACGACCCCGCCAACCCCAACACGAACCCCAACACCCCCGAACAGTCGCAGCTCGGCCGCGCCTCGGCCTACGCCGACAAGTACGACCCGAGCCTGCTGTTCCCCATCGCTCGCACCACGCAGCGCGAAGCCATGGGCATCCAGGCCGGCGCCTTGCCCTTCTTCGGCGCCGACCTCTGGACCGCCTTCGAGCTGAGCTGGCTGAACCCGCGCGGCAAGCCGCAGGTGGCCATCGCGCACTTCACCATCCCGTGCGAAACGCCCAACATCATCGAGAGCAAGTCGTTCAAGCTGTACCTCAACAGCTTCAACAACAGCACCTTCGCCAGCATCGATGCGGTGCGCGAGCACCTGCGCACCGACCTCGCCGAAGCCGCATGGCGCGGCAGCGACCAGTCGGCCGGCATCGGCGTGAAGCTGCTCACGCCCGACCTGTTCGACCGCGAGCCCGTGCACGAGATCGACGGCCTGGACCTCGACCGCCTCGACATCGAATGCACCCACTACCAGCCCGCGCCCGAGCTGCTGAGCAGCGACACGACGCAGGTGCACGTGAACGAAACCCTCACCAGCCGGCTTCTGAAGAGCAACTGCCTCGTCACCGGCCAGCCCGACTGGGGCAGCGTGCAGATCCGCTACAGCGGCCCGCCCATCGACCAGGCCGGCCTGCTGGCGTACATCGTGAGCTTCCGCAACCACAACGAGTTCCACGAGCCCTGCGCCGAGCGCATGTTCACGGACATCTGGCGCCAGTGCCAGCCGACCAAGCTCGCGGTGTATGCGCGCTACACGCGGCGCGGCGGGCTGGACATCAACCCGTTCCGCACGAGCTGGCCGCAGGCGCTGCCGCCGAACATCCGCACGGCGCGGCAGTAACGGCAATCCGCAGTCGGTCGTGCACAGCCGCGGCTTAAGCCCCTCTTCGGAATTCCTGAACTCGCAGGCGCCCCCCTGTGGCATTCTGAAATTCCCCCGCGAACTCGCGGGCGAACGAACATCCGAAGCAGAGGCAAGACACATGGTTGAAGGCAAAGTGGTCGTCGTCACCGGCGCGGGCGGCGGCATCGGGCGGGACATCGCGCTCGCGATGGCGCGGCATGGCGCGAAGGTGGTGGTCAACGACATCGGTGCGGGGCTCGACGGCGCGGGCGGCAGTGCCGGGCCGGCGCAGCAGGTGGTCGAGGAGATTCGTGCGGCGGGCGGGCAGGCCGTGCCCAACACCGACAGTGTGGCCGATGCCGCGAGTGCGGGGCGCATCGTGGAATGCGCGGTCGACAGCTTCGGGCGCATCGATGCGGTGGTGAACAACGCGGGCATCCTGCGCGACCGGTTCTTCCACAAGATGTCGGTCGACGAGTGGGACGCGGTGATCAAGGTTCACCTGTACGGCGCCTACTTCGTGAGCCGCGCGGCCGCGACGCACTTCAAGGAACAGAATTCGGGCGCGCTGGTGCACATGACCTCCACCTCGGGCCTGATCGGCAACTTCGGCCAGGCCAACTACGCGGCGGCCAAGCTCGGCATCGCGGCGCTGTCGAAGTCCATCGCGCTGGACATGCTCAAGTTCAACGTGCGCTCCAACTGCATTGCGCCCTTCGCCTGGAGCCGCATGATCGGCGCCATTCCCACCGACACCGACGAGCAGCGCGCCCGCGTCGACAAGATCAAGCAGATGACGCCCGCCAAGGTGGCGCCGCTCGCGGTGTACCTGGCGAGCGATGCGGCCGCCGCGGTCAACGGGCAGATCTTCTCGGTGCGCAACAACGAGATCTCGCTCATCAGCCAGCCGCGCCCGGTGCGCTCCATCCACCGCTCGGAAGGCTGGACGCCCGAGAGCATCGCCGAGCACGCCATGCCCGCGATGCGCGCCAGTTTCTTCCCGCTGGACCGCTCGGCCGACGTGTTCAGTTGGGACCCGGTCTGAAGACATGAGGGCATGAGGACAAACCCGCAAGCGGCTGCAGGCGACGCCGTTCGCCGGACAATGCGCGTTCCTCCCGCTTCCTTCGTGCCCGCCCGGTGAACCTGCACTTCGACCTGTTCGACCTGAAACTGTTCGTCTACGTGGCGGACGCGCGCAGCCTCACGCGCGGCGCCGAGAAGGCCTGCATCTCGCTGGCCGCCGCGTCCACGCGCATCAAGCAGATGGAAGAGGCGGTGGGCGGCAAGCTGCTGCACCGCAGTGCGCAGGGCGTGAGCCTCACGGCGGCGGGGCAGGCCGTGCTGTACCACGCCAAGCGCGTGATGCAGCAGATGGAGCACCTGCGCTGCGACATGCAGGACTTCGGCAAGGGCATCAAGGGCCATGTGCGCGTGTTCGCCAACACCACCTCGATCACCGAGTACCTGCCGCAGAAGCTCGCGGGCTTTCTCACGCAGCACCCGGCCGTGCAGGTCGACCTGCGCGAGTACCTGAGCGAAGAAATCGTGCGCGCCGTGGCCGACGGCGAAGCCGACATCGGCATCCTCGCGGGCGACGTGCACACCGGCGAGTTCGATGCGCGCCCGTTCGGGCGCAACCACCTCGTGCTGGTCGTGCCGGCCACGCACCACCTCGCGGGCGCGCCCTCGGTGGCCTTTGTCGACACGCTCGACGAACAGCACGTCGGCCTGCACCACGGCAGCGCCATCCATCGCTTCCTGCAGCGCCGCGCCGAACTCGCGGGGCGCGGCTTCAACCCGCGCATCCAAGTCAGCAGCTTCGAGGCCATCTGCCTGATGATCGAAGCGGGCGTGGGCGTCGGCGTGCTGCCCTCGTCGTCGGCGCAGCGGCTGTCGATGGCGATGCGGATCGCCACGGTGCCCTTGAGCGACGCATGGGCCGAACGCGAACTCAAGCTCATCGCGCGCGACCGCGAGCAACTGCCGGCGTCGGCGCGCGAACTGTTCGACCACCTCGTGGCGCCCTGAGAAGGCGTGAACGAAGCCGCATGTCCGCCGACCTGAAATCGCTGCGCCTGTTCGTGGCCGTGTCCGACCACGGCAGCATCAGCGAAGGCGCCAAGCGCTGCCACATTGCGCTCGCCGCTGCGAGCAAGCGCATCTCCGACCTCGAGGCGCGCGCCCGGTTGCCGCTGCTGGTGCGCCATGCGCGCGGCGTCACGCTCACCTCGGCCGGCCATGGGCTTCTCCTGCATGCGCGCGCCGTGCTCTCGGCCATGGACCGGCTGGGCGCCGAGCTCGACGATTTCCAGAACGGCGTGGCGGGCGTGGTCAGTATCACGGCCAACGCCTCGACCATCGCGCAGTTCCTGCCGGCGCAGATCGGCTCGTTCCTGCGCCTGCACCCGGTGCTCAAGATCGACCTGCAGGAGCGCGCCAGCACCGAGGTGGTCAAGGCCGTGCAGGCCGGCCTGGCCGACATCGGCGTGATCGAGGGCCAGACGCCCGCCGACGGCCTCGAATGCCTGCCCTACCGCACCGACGAGCTGGCCGTGGTGGTCGCGCGCGACCACCCGCTGGCGCGCCGCAAGCGCATCGATGTGGCCGAGGTGCTGCGCCACGACCATATCGTGGTGCGCGAAGGCACGGCGCTGCACCGCGTGCTGCTGGCCGCCGCGCTCGAGGCCCAGGTGCCGCTCAAGGTGCGCATGCAGGTGGGCAGCTTCGACATGGTCTGCCGCATGGTGGAGCAGGGCGTGGGCATCGGCGTGTTGCCCTATGCGGCCATCCTGCCGCAGCTGCAGATCCTCAAGCTGCGCTGCCTCAAGCTCGATGCGCCCTGGGCGCTGCGCCGCCACCTGCTGTGCGTGCGCCGCCAGCAGGAGCTCACGGCCGCTGCGCGCTCGGTGCTCGAACACCTCGGCCGCCCCGACTGAACTGAGGCTATCGGGCGGCGAGCCTTCGCGTCGCGCGAAGGCTCGAACTCGCCAAAAACGAATTGTTCTCCTGCGGCCCTCGCGCAAAGATGCGGGCACACCAAAGGAGACACCCTTGAAGATCATCCGCGTCAGCGCCACGCCGCTGAACATTCCCGTGACCATCGACGTGGTCGGCCTGAACAAGCAGACCTCGCTGTCGCTGTGCCTCACCGAGATCGAGACCGACACCGGCCTCGTCGGCCACGGCATGACGGCCATCACCGAAGAAGAAATCATTGCCGCCGCCGTGCGCGAAGTGGCCGGCCCCGCGCTGATCGGCGAAGACCCGATGGCCACCGAGCGCCTGTGGGAGAAGCTCTACTGGCTGCTCTCGCCGCGCGGCCAGACCGGCTATGCGAGCCACGCCATCGCTGCGCTCGACATCGCGCTGTGGGACCTGAAGGGCAAGGCGCTGGGCCAGCCGCTGTGGCGCCTGTTCGGCGGCGCGCGCGCGAAGGTGCCGGTGTACGCCACCTTCGGCTTCGGCTTCTTCGAGCGCGACCAGCTCGCCGCCGCCGCCAAGCTGTGGGTGTCGCAGGGCTTCCAGCGCCTGAAGATGACCGTGGGCAACCACGCGCTGGCGCGCCGCGACGAGCCGCGCCCGCTCGACGAGGTCATTGCCGAAGACGTGCGCCGCGTGGCCGCCGTGCGCGAGGCCGTGGGCCCCGACGTCAAGCTGTACGTCGACGCCAACTGCGGCCTCGACCTGTTCCACGCCACCGAACTCGCGCACCGCATCGAGCCCTACGGCATCAGCTTCTTCGAGGAGCCGCTCACGCAGAACGACGTGCGCCAGATGGCCCAGCTGCGCGCGCGCACGCGCATTCCGCTGGCCTGCGGGCAGAACGAGGGCCTGGCCTTTCGCTTTCGCGACCTGCTGGTGAACCAGGCGGCCGACGTGCTGCAGCCCAACGTGACCATCTCGGGCGGCTACTCGCAGTGCCTGAAGATCGCGGGCATGGCTGCGGCCTTCAACGTGCCGATCGACAACGGCGGCGCCTGGCCCTTCCACAACATGCACCTGCATGCGGGCGTGTCCAACGGCGGGCTGGTCGAGTACCACTACGTCGCGGTGCAGATGCTCAAGCAGATCTTCGACGGCCTGCCCGTGCCCGACCAGGGCTGGCTCACGCTGCCCGAGGCGCCGGGCCTGGGCTTCACGCCCAACGCCGAGCGCGTGCGCGAACTCGCGAAGCTGCCGACCTCGCACGGGAAAGGCAAGGCCTGAGCGCCACCCGACGACACTTCCGACCACGACCAGGCCGCGCAGACGGCCGGCGCATCCCGACCACCACGGAGACAAGATGAACGACAGAAGAAGAGACGCCATGCGGCCATCGCGCCGGCATGCCCTGCAGGCCGCCCTGGCCCTGGCCGGCCTGCTGGCCGCCGCACCCGCCGCGTGGGCGCAGAAGTTTCCCGACAAGCCCATCCGCATCGTCGTCGGCTACTCGGCCGGCGGCGGTGTCGATGCCGTCGCGCGCATGCTCAGCGCGCGCCTGCCCGCGGTGCTGGGCCAGCAGGTTCTGGTCGAAAACCGCACCGGCGCCACCGGCCTCATCGCGGCCGACCTCGTCGCCAAGGCGCCGCCCGACGGCTACACGCTGATGATGGGCGACAGCGCCTTGCTCATCGCCAAGCTGCTGCAGCCGAAGATCGCCATCGATCCGCTGACCAGCTTCAAGCCCGTGGCTGGCGCCTTCGTGTCGCCGCTGATGATCGTCGCGGGCAACGACTTTCCCGCCAAGACGCCCGCCGAACTCGTCAAGGAACTCAAGGCGCACCCGGGCCGCTACTCCTACGCGTCGTCGGGTGTCGGCACCGTGCAGCACCTGGGCTTCGAGATGCTCAAGCAATCCACCGGCGCGTTCGTGGTGCATGTGCCGTACCGGGGCGCGGCGCAGATCGTGCCCGACGTGGTCGGCGGCCAGGTGCCGCTGGGCGTGGTGAGCGCCACCGCCGCCATGGCGCAGTCGAAGGCCGGCAAGCTGCGCGCGCTGGCGTTGCTGAACAACGCGAAGCTCGAAGGCGCCGAAGGCGTGGCACCGCTGGCCGAGGCGCTGCCGGGCTTCGACGTCGCGCCGCGCATCTTCCTGCTCGCCCCGGCGGGCACGCCCAACGACGTGGTCGACAAGCTCTCGGCCGCCGTGAAGACCGTGCTCGACATGCCCGAGACGGGCACGGCCGCCGCCGCGCAAGGCACGCTGCGCGCCTACGCCACGCCGGCCCAGCTGGGCAAGGACATGGCGGAGGAAACGACGCGATGGAAACGCATCATCACGGACCAGCGCATCGTGGCGGAGGGGAACTGAGGTGACACAACAGCCCCATCTCGGCCTCATCGTTCCTCCCGCAGCCGGCGCCGTGCCGGTGGACGGCCCGCTGCTCTACGGCGATCGCATCCGCTTCAGCGCCAAAGGCCTGGGCCTCGGCGAAATCTCCACGCGCGGCTACACCGAGGTGATCGACTCGGTCATCGGCAAGGCGCTGGAGTTGAAGGAAGAGGGCGCCAGCGCCGTCTCCCTCATGGGCACCTCGCTGAGCTTCTTTCGCGGCGTCGCCTTCACCCGCCAGCTGAAGCGCGAGATGGAACAGGCCACGGGCCTGCCCTGCACGACGATGAGCGACGCCATCCTCGCGGGCCTGCACCACCTGAAGGTGCGGCGCGTGGCCGTCGCCACGGCCTACATCGACGAGGTCAACACGCAGCTGCGCACCTACCTCGAACAGAGCGACTTCGAACCGCTGGCACTCGAAGGCCTGGCCATCTCCGACGTGCAGGCCGTGGGCCAGGTGTCGACCGAAGTGCTGGTCGACCTGTGCCTGAAGGTGTTCGACGACCAGCCCGGCGCCGACGGCCTGCTCATCTCGTGCGGCGGCCTCGTCACGCTCGATGCCGTGCGCGAGGTCGAGGCGCGCCTGCGGGTGCCCGTGGTGTCCAGCTCGCCCGCGGGCTTCTGGGACCTCGTGCGCACCGCCGGGCTCGATGCGCGCTCGCCGGGGCAGGGCCGGCTGTTTGCCTGAGCGGCGTCAGCCGAGCCAGCGGCCCACGCGGGCCGTGTCGGCGAGCTGCCAGACGCGCTCGCACAGCGCCTTCGCTTCGTCGGCCGTCGCGCCTTCGCCGTAGTGCGCCAGGCGCTGCATCTTGTCCTCGATCTCGGCGCGGCTCAGGCTGTTGCCGGGGTCGCCCTTGGGCTCGTCGACGCGGCCGGCCAGCGTGCGGCCGTCGGCGGTGTGCACGCTGACCTTGCCGATCCAGCGCGCGGGGTAGGCGGTGTCGACCTCGTCGTCGAGCGCCATCGTCACCTTCTCGCGGAAGGCCGAGACCTCGGGCGAGAGAAAGTCGCGGTCGAACTCGCCCAGGCCCGCACGGCCGTGCACGGCGATGAGGCCCAGCACCGTGCCCATCGAGAACTTGCCCTGGTGCACCGTGGCGGGCACCGTCACGCGGCCCAGCACGTCGATGGCGCCCTGGTGCACGTGGGTCGTGACCCGGGACACGTCGGCCGGTTGGAGCTGGTTCTGTTCCATCACCTGCAGCAGCGCGTCGGCGGCCGGGTGCGTGTGGCGGCAGGAGGCGTGGTACTTGAACGAGGTTTCGGCCAGCGTCCAGCGTGTGCCCAGGCCGTCGGTGAGCTTGGCCGGATCGGCGTCGCTCGACATGCCCACGCCCAGCCCCTGCGCGCCTTCGAGGATCTTCGCCGCGCCCGTGAAGCCGTCCTGCGCGAGGTAGGCCGACATCAGCCCGCTCGCCGCCGCGTGTGCGCAGTGCAGCTGCTTCGAGTCGGCCGCGTCGCGCAGGAACTCCCACACACCGGCCGACTGCGTGCCGGCCGAGCCGAAGGCATGCAGCATCTGCTGCGGCGACAACTCGAGCAGGCGCCCCACCGCCGCGGCTGCAGCGAGCGTGCCCGCCGTCGCCGTGGTGTGGAAGGTGCGGTAGTGCGATCGGCCGAGGAACTCGCCGACGCGGATGCCCACCTCGTAGCCCGCGACCACGGCCGTCAGCAGCTGCGCGCCGCTGGCGCCGAGGCTTTGCGCCACGGCCAGCGCGGGTGCGATGACCACGGCGGCCGGGTGGAACACCGAGCCGTTGTGCACGTCGTCCTGCTCCACGTAGTGCGAGGCCGCCGCGTTGACCATCGCCGCGAACAGCGGCGAGCTGGTGCGCCGCGAAGTGAGGATTTCGCTCGGGCCTTCAGCGGGGCCCATCATCTGCGCGAAGCGTTCGATGCTGCGTATCGGCCGCGCCGTGCGGGCCGCGAGCACCGAGCCGAGCCAGTCGAGCATCAGGTCTTCGGTGCGGCGCAGCACGGGCGCGGGAATGTCGGCGAACTTCAGCTCGGCCGCGAAGGTCGCGAGCACCTTGCTGGGGTGGTCGATGGCGTTCATGTGCAGTCCTTCAGAACGAGCGTGGCAGGCCGAGCATGTGCTCCGCCACGTAGCTCAGGATGAGGTTGGTCGAGATCGGCGCCACCTGGTACAGCCGCGTCTCGCGGAACTTGCGCTCGATGTCGTATTCGCACGCAAAGCCGAAGCCGCCGTGGAACTGCAGGCACGCATTGGCCGCCTCCCAGCTCGCCTTGGCCGCGAGGTACTTCGCCATGTTGGCCTGCGCGCCGCAGGGCTGGCGCGCGTCGAACAGGCGGCAGGCCTCGTAGCGCATCAGGTTCGCGGCCTCGGTCTCGATGAAGGCTTCGGCAATCGGGAACTGCACGCCCTGGTTCTGCCCGATGGGGCGGCCGAACACCACGCGGTCCTTCGTGTAGGCCGTGACCTTGTCGATGAACCAGTAGCCGTCGCCGATGCACTCGGCCGCGATCAGCGTGCGCTCGGCATTCAGGCCATCGAGGATGTACTTGAAGCCCTGGCCTTCCTCGCCGATGAGGTTCTCGGCCGGGATCTCGAGGTTCTCGAAGAACAGCTCGTTGGTCTCGTGGTTCACCATGTTGAGAATGGGCCGCACCGTCATGCCCTTGCCGATGGCGTCGCGCAGGTCGACGATGAAGATCGACATGCCTTCCGACTTCTTCTTCACATCGGCCAGCGGCGTGGTGCGCGCCAGCAAGATCATCAAGTCCGAATGCTGGATGCGAGAGATCCACACCTTCTGCCCGTTGATGACATAGCGGTCGCCCTTCTTCACGGCCGTGGTCTTGATCTTCGTGGTGTCGGTGCCGGTGGTCGGCTCGGTCACGCCCATCGACTGCAGGCGCAAGTCGCCGCTGGCGATCTTGGGCAGGTACTGGCGCTTCTGCGCCTCGCTGCCGTGGCGCAGCAGCGTGCCCATGTTGTACATCTGGCCGTGGCAGGCGCCCGAGTTGCCGCCGCAGCGGTTGATCTCTTCCATGATCACCGAGGCTTCAGTCAGGCCCAGGCCCGAGCCGCCGTACTCCTGCGGGATCAGCGCGGCCATCCAGCCGGCCTTCGTGAGCGCGTCGACGAACTCGGCGGGGTAGCCGCGCGCCTCGTCGACCTTGCGGAAGTACTCGTTGGGAAACTGCGCGCACAGGTCGCGCACGGCGTCGCGGATGTCGGGGAATCGGTTGTCGGTAGCGATCATCGTGTTCAGTCCTGGCGGGGGCCACCCGCTTCCTTTTCGACGCGTTGCCAGATCTCGATGGCCATCGGGTCATCGATCTCCTCGAGGATGTGGCCCACGAGGCCGATGGCGCGCGCCATCACGCCGAAGCCGCGGATGATCTTCCACGGAAAGCCGAACTCGGCCGCAATGGCGCCGATGGCGCCGGTGGCATTGATCGGCAGCGATTTGCCCGACACGCGCTCGGCCTCGTCCTGCACCGCCTGCATCAGCGCGACGTAGTGGCTGGAGAGCCCGTTCTCGGCCGCGATCTGAAAGAGGCGCGGCGTGCGCGGGTCGATCGGCTTGTGCAGCGGATGGCCCAGGCCCGGCACGATGATCTTGCGCGCGCGGTGGTCGGCCACGATGTCCTTGGCCATGTCGGCCAGCGGACGGCTCGGCTTCTCGCCGAAGGGAATGGCCTCGTACAGCATCTTCGCGGCGCCCTCGGTGCTGCCCACGAACACCGTGCCCAGCCCGCACAGGCCGGCGGCCACGGCGGCCTGCAGGGCTTCGGGCGCGCCGGCGTAGGTAAGCCGCGCGGCCAGCGCGCTGGGCGTCACGCCGTGCTCCACCAGCGTGACGACGATGGCGTTGAAGGTCACGGACTCCTGCGGCGTCGGGATGCGGCCCGTCAGCTCCAGGAAGGCCATGTCGCCCAGGTTGAGGTGGCCGAGGATTTCCGAGGGCAGGTCGCGCCCGCGCACGGTGATCTTGTCGGGCGTGCTGTGGCCGAGGTCGGTGTGCAGGGATTTCTTGATCTTTGTCATGGCCGCAAATCTATCCCCGCACGCGCCCGCAGGCGCTCAGTGATTGCGAAACCCTCCCTTCCGCAATCGCGAATGCCCGTCGGCGAGGTCTTCGGGCACGCTGCGACTCGTCATTGCAACGGAAAAGAAAAGGCAGACAGCGCGATGGATTCCGACTCACTCCTGGCCGTGCGCGAAGCGGCGCTCGACTACTTCACCCGCAGCGGCGCCACCGCGCGACGCCGCGCCCGCACCGAACACCCGCAGGCCGACGAGGCGCAAGGCTGGGGCGAGATCGCCGCGCTCGGCTGGCCCGGCATGCTGGCGCCCGAAGCGGCCGGCGGCCTGGCGCTGGGGCTCGACGGCGCCGCGGAAATTCTGCGCGCGGCCGGCGAACACGCGGCGCCTGAGCCGCTGCTGGCGGTGGCGGGCCTGAGCGCGCTGCTGCTGGCGCGGCTCGAATCGCCCGGCGCGCGCGCCTTGCTGGCCGACCTCGTGGCAGGCCGCAGCCTGCCCGCGCTGGCCTGGCAGGAAAGCGCGGGCGACCTCAGCGCCGTGCCGCTGGCCTGCGGCTGCGAGGCGCGCGCGGGTCAGGGGGGCGGCGTGCTGCTGCAAGGCGACAAGCTCATGGTGCTGCCGGGCGCCGCCGCCAGCGGCTGGCTGGTGTCGGCACGTGGCGAGGACGACGCCGTGCTGCTGTGGGTGCCGCGCGGCACAGCCGGCGTGAGCGAGACGATCGTGCCGCTGGTCGACGGCAGCCAGGCAGCCAACCTGCGCTTCGAAGAGGTCGTGCTGCCGGCCGACGCCGTGCTGGCCAGCGGGCCGGCCGCGCAGGAGGCGCTGCGCCAGGCGCTCGCGGCCGGACAAATCTTGCAGGCCGCGGAGCTGCTCGGCGCAGGGCAGGCGATGCTGGCGCAGACGCTGGCCTACCTGCGCACGCGCGCGCAGTTCGGCAAGGCCATCGGCAGCTTCCAGGCGCTGCAGCACCGCAGCGTCGACATGTTCATCCACCTCGAAGTGGCGCAGGCCACGCTGAACGAAGTGCTGGCGCTGGCAAGCGACGGCACCTTGCCTTCTGACCGGATCGAAGCCGAGGCCAGCCGTGTCAACGCGCGTTGCACCGCTGCCGCGCTGCAGGCGTCGCGCGCGGCGGTGCAGCTGCACGGGGCCATCGGCTACACGCAGGAGTGCGACCTGAGCCTGTTCTACAAGCGCGTGCTGTGCCTGTCGGCGTGGCAGGGCAATGCCACGGCGCACCAGCGCCGGCATGCCGCGCTGACCGGCGAAGCCGAAGCGGCGGCCGGTGGCACGGCCGCCTGGCATGGCGAGTTCCTGGCACGCACCACCGACTGGTCTGCCATGCCCGAGACCGAGTTCCGCCGCATGGTGCGCGGCTTCTTGCAGCAGCGCTATCCGGCGCATCTGCGCTACCTGTCGCACCGCGCGCGCTGGAGCGAGGTTCGCGAGTGGTACCTCACGCTCTCGGCGCAGGGCTGGATCGCGCCGGCCTGGCCGCAGGCGCACGGCGGCATGGGCCTGCCGGCCGACAAGCTCATCGCGTGGATCGAGGAGCTGGAGCAGCACGGCGTGGCGCGCGCGCCCGACCAGGGCATCGTGATGATCGGCCCGCTGCTGATCCAGCACGGCACGCCCGAACAGCAGCAGCGCTTCCTGCCGCGCATCCTGAGCGGCGAGCACGTGTGGTGCCAGGGCTATTCGGAGCCCAATGCCGGCTCCGACCTGGCCGGCCTGCGCACCGAGGCGGTGGCCGGGCGCGACGCGCAGGGCGATCACTTCGTCGTCAACGGCCAGAAGATCTGGACCACGCTCGCGCAGGACGCCAACCACATCTTCATGCTCGTGCGCACCGACAAGGGCGCGCGCAAGCAGGAGGGCATCAGCTTCCTGCTGTGCGACCTGCGCACGCCGGGCGTCACGGTGCGGCCGATCCACACGCTGGCGGGCGAGCCCGAGTTCTGCGAGGTGTTCTTCGACAACGTGCGCGTGCCGGCCGACCAGCTCGTGGGCCGGCTGCACGGCGGCTGGACGATTGCGAAGGCGCTGCTGGGCTTCGAGCGCATCTTCCTGGGCAGCCCCAAGCAGTCGCAGTACGCGCTGGGCCAGCTGGCGCGGCTCGGGCAGGCACGGCGCCTGTTCGCCGACCCGGTGTTCGCACAGCGCTTCGCGGCGCTTCGGCTCGACGTGCTCGACCTGTCGGCCGCGTACACGGGCTTTGCCGACATCGTGCGCGCGGGCAAGCCACTGCCCGCGTCGGTGTCGTTGCTGAAGATCTGGGCCAGCGAGACCTACCACCGCATCGGCGCGCTGCTGGTCGAGGCCGGCGAAGAGCAGGGCGCGGTCGCGGGCGACCAGGTGCTCGACGGCCAGAGCTTCAACGTGCTCTCGCCGCTCATTGGTTCGACGGCCGCCATGATCTACGGCGGCACGAACGAGATCCAGCGCAACATCCTCGCGCGACAGGTGCTCGACCTGCCGGCCTGAGCGATGTGAGCCGCCAAAGACATACACAACTGGAGACAACGCTCATGCAATCCCTCGACCTCTTTTCGCGCCGCCAGCTCATGGCCGCGCTGGCGGGCGGCGCGGCGCTGGCCGCATTGCCGCACCGTGCCTTCGCGCAGCAGCCGCTGCCGCCGCTCATCAAGCTGGTGGTCGGCTATTCGGCCGGCGGGCCGGTGGACGGCGCCGCGCGCCTGCTCGCGCCCGCGCTGGGCCAGGAGCTGGGCACGCAGGTGATCGTCGACAACCGGCCCGGCGCCGCCGGCTCGCTCGGCGGCAACGCCGTGGCCAAGGCGCCGCCCGACGGCGCGATGCTGTTCTTCGGCGCGAGCCCAACCATCACCATCAACCCGAACGTGCAGCGCAGCATGCCCTTCGACCCGATGAAGGACCTCACGCCGCTGGCGCCGCTGGTCGACTACACCAACGTGCTGGTGGTCAACAACGACCTGCCGGTGCGCAACGTGGGCGAGCTGCTGGCCTATGCCAAGGCCAAGCCCGGCAAGCTGTTCTACGGCTCGGCGGGCGTGGGCGCGTCGAACCACCTGAGCGGCGCGCTGCTCGAGAAGATGAGCGGCGTGCAGCTCACGCACGTGCCCTACAAGGGCAGCGCCCCGGCGCTGGCCGACGTGATGGCCGGCACCGTGCCGATGATGTTCGACATCATCGCCACCTCGCGGCCCTTCATCCAGTCGGGCAAGCTGCGCGCGCTGGCCGTCACCTCGCGCCAGCGCAACCGCATGCTGCCCGACGTGCCGACCATGATCGAGTCGGGCGTGCCCGGCTACGACGTGGGCGGCTGGTTCGGCCTGTACGGCCCGGCGCGCATGGACCCGGCGCTGGTGGCGCGCGTGAACGCCGCGGCGCAGAAGATGCTGGCGCGCGAAGACATCGCGCACCGCCTGCGCGAGCAGGGCTACGAGGTCTGGGCGGGCGCGCCGGAGGTGCTGGCGACCAAGGGCGTGTCGGACCGCAAGCTGTGGGCCAGCGCCTCCAAGGGCATCGAGGCGGAATAGCCGATGCAGCCCCGCATTCATCACCTGCTCGAAGACCGCGCCGCCCGCACGCCGGACGCGGTGTTCCTCCACGAACCCGATGGCACCACCACCTACGGCGCGTTGCAGGCCATGGTCGAGACCGCCGCGAACGACCTGCTCGCCGCCGGCGTGCGGCCGACCGACCGCGTGCTGCTGGTGGCCGAGAACTGCGCCGCCTACATCGCGCTGCTGCTGGCCTGCAGCCGCGTGGGTGCGTGGTCGTGCGGCGTCAACGCGCGCATGTCGCCGGGCGAGATCGCGGCGATTGCCGAGCGCGCCGACGCGCGCCTGTGTTGCTTCACCACCGATGCGTCCGACGCGGCGCGCACGCACGCGCAGCGTGCGTCGGCCGTGCCGGCCACGCTGCCCGGCGTGATGTTCACCGCCGCGCGCGCCGACGCCCGCCCCGAGCCCGATCCGGCGCTCGCCGATGCCGCCGCGATCATCTTTACCTCGGGCACCTCGGGCACGCCCAAGGGCGTGATGGTGTCGCACCGCGGGCTGCTGCACTTCGGCCGCGTGTCGGCGGCGGTGCGCGCGCTCGACACGCACGACCGCGTCTACGCCTTCCTGCCGATGACCCACATCTTCGGCATCGGCACCGTGCTGATGGCCGCGCTCACGGGCGGGGCCGCGCTGGTGCTGCGCGGCAGCTTCTCGCCGGCCGACATGCTCGAGGCGCTGGCGCACGGGCAGGTGTCGAACCTGCTCGGGCCGCCGACCATGTACGCGCGGCTGCTGGCGCACATCGAGGCGCAGCAGCTGGTGCCGCGCTTTCCGCAGCTGCGCTACGTGTACACGGGCTCCGCGCCGCTCGACCCGGCGCTCAAGCAGCGCGTGGAGCGGCTGTTCGGCCAGCCGCTGCACTACGGCTACGGCCTGTCGGAGTACGCGGGCTCGGTGTTCCTCACGCGCACCGAGGCGCCGCGCGCCGACACCTCGGCTGGCTACGTGGTCGACGGTGGCGAGGGGCGCATCGTGACGCCCGAGGGCACCGAAGCGGCCATCGGCGACACCGGCGAGATCTGGCTGCGCGGCCCAGGCCTGATGCTGGGCTACTTCCGCGACGCGGCCGCCACCGCGCAGGTGATGCGTCCGGGCGGCTGGTACGCCACCGGCGACCTCGGTCGCTTCGATGCCGACGGTGCGCTGTTCGTGGTGGGGCGGCTGAAGGAAATGATCATCCGCTCGGGCTTCAACGTGTACCCGGCCGAGGTCGAGGCGGTGATCGGGCGCTTCGCGGGTGTGCACCTGTGCGCCGTGGTCGGCGTGCCCGAGGCCGACGGCAACGAGCAGATCGTCGCCTTCGTCGAGCTGAACCCTGGCGCGGTGCTCGACGAGGCGGCGCTGCGCGCGCACCTGGCCGAGCACCTGTCGCCCTACAAGCGGCCCGCGCGCATCGAGGTGATCGACGCGATGCCGACCACCGCCAACGGCAAGCTGCTCAAGCGGGAACTGCAAGCGAGGGCCCGGCTGCCCTGAGATCCTGAGGAAGGTCGCCGATGACGCTGCGGCGGCCTTTCTGCGTGTCCATGTACTCGCGCATGCGGGCGATGCGGCCCTCGCGCAGCGCGAGGATGAAGCAGTAGTCGTTGTCGTAGGGCCGGCCGTTGGCGAGCGTGGCCTGCAGGCGCATCTCCAGCACCACGGTGTCTCCCTCGCAGAGCAGGTGGGTGAAGCCCACCGAGACATCGGCCACGAACAGCTTCGGAAACTCTTCGACGAGAAAGCGAACGATCGTGTCCGGCCCGATCATGTGGTCGGTGAAGCCCAGGGCCACGCCGGTGGCGTTGTCCTTGGGCGCCAGCCATTCGGCGTCGTCGGTGAAGGCGGCGCGCACGCGCTGCGGGTCGCGGCTGGCGAAGGCCTTCCAGGCGTCGACGACGGCGCGCTTGTTCTGCTCGGGGGTCATGGGATGTGCGGGGAGGAAGTGAAGGAGCGGCGACGATAGGTGCGCCGCGTTGCGTCGGCCCGCTGCTTCCGGACATCTGCAACGCGCTCTCGGACTTATCCTGCAAGGAGCCGCGCTGCTGTCCGCCAGCCGATGCGCCGTACAGGCCACATCGTGGGGGCCTTCAACAAGGAATCCACGCCATGGCCGATGACCTGAGCAAGCGCGGACCGCAGGATGCGGCCCGCATCAATGTCAACGAACTGCACGAGGTTCGCTACTGGACCCAGACGCTGGGCGTGACCGAGGCGCAGCTGCGCTCGGCCGTCGCGGCCGCCGGGGTCGAAGTGAAGGACGTGCGCACCTACCTCGGCAAACCCTGAGCGCGCGCTGAAGGTGCGGCCCGGCGGGCAGGGCGCGCGTAGGCAGGCTCCTACAGCCGCGGCGCGGAGCGGGGCCGATACTCGTGGCCTTGTTCCCGCCTTCAGGAATCCTGCCTTGACCGTGCTCCCTGCCGCCTCTCGTCCCACGGGCCGCGCGCCCTTGCGGGCCGCTGCGCCGCGATGAAGTCGTCTCCCAGCGCCCGCAGCTGGATTGCGGCCGGCGTGCGCCACGAGCTGCTCACGCGCGCCCTGCCGGCGCTGCGCCACGACATGACGGCGCCCGTCTCGGTGATCCGCATGGCGGTGCTGATGCTCAAGCGCCAGGTGGCGGCCGACCCGGTCGACCCCGCGGCCTGCGAGGAGCGGGTGAACCTCATCGACAGCCAGGTGTCCGAGCTGGTGGCCGCGATCCGCTCGCTGCGCGACTGGGAGCTGGCCACCACCGACGACGGCATCACGCGCAGCGCACTGGTGGCGCAGTGCATGACGCTGATGCGCTCGGCCTTCGACCTGCACGGCGTGGCGCTCGAGGTCGACGAGGCGCTCGCCGCCCCGCAGGACGACGAGCCGCGCTGGCCCAATGCCGCCGCGCTGCGCTACCTGTTCCTGGGCGCGCTGGGCTACCTGCACGACGGCGCGGACGAGGCCGGCACCATCCGCATCGAGCCTGACGGCACCGACGCGCTGCGCCTGCACGCCCGGGTGCGCGAGGCCGGCGGCGCGAACGCGGTGCTCGACGCCCACCGCGCGCCGCGCGCGCTGGCCATCGACACCGTGGCGCTGCAGAACCTGGCCGAAGACCTCGGCTATGCCGTGCTGCTCGACGCCGACACCGTGCGCTTCGCCCTCGCGGCGGGCTGAGGCGCCCGCAGGAAGGCGAGCAATCGCCGCTCCGCCGCCACCAGGCCACGCGCCGGGCCGGTCGTGGCGGCGCGTGCCGCGATCTTCTCCAGCAAAGTACTGGTCGCCGCCGTGTCGCCCTCGCGCGCCAGCGCCTCGCCCAGCGCCAGCACGGCCGGGTGCACGTAGGCCTTCTTGCAGACTGCCGGCGTGTTGCCGAGCTGCCGCGCCACGGCCACGAGGATGTCCCTGGCGCCGGGGCGGCGCTCGCCCTCCCAGGCACAAGCCAGCCGCGTGAGTTCCAGCGCCTGCACCGTGCCGTGCCAGGTGCGGAAGTCCTTGGCGGTGAAGCGCTCGCCTTCGCCCTTGCCTGTGGCGGTGGCGTCGGCGATGTAGTCGTTCACGTCGTTGGACGACACGCCGCGCACCTCGCCCGTCTCGTCGGTGTACTGGAACAGCGCCTGCCCCGGCAGCTGCTGGCACTGGCGCACCACGCGGGCCACGCGCGGGTCGTCGACGCGGGCCTCGTGCGCCACGCCGCTCTTGCCGCGAAAGCGCAGCCGCAGCGCCGAGCCCTGCACCGCCGCGTGGCGGTTGCGCAGCGTGGTGAGGCCGAACGAGCCGTTGCTGCTGGCGTAGGCCTCGTTGCCCACGCGCAGCAGCGTGGTGTCGAGCAGGCGCACCAGCGTGGCGATCACCTGCGCGCGCCCGGGTGTGCGGGTGCCGGCGCGCAGGTCGCGTGCCACGCGGGCGCGCAAACGGGGCAGGGCACGCCCGAAGGCCGCGAGGCGCTCGAACTTGGTGCCGTCCTGCAGCGCACGCCAGTCGGGGTGGTAGCGGTACTGCGTGCGCCCGCGCGCGTCCAGGCCCGTGGCCTGCAGGTGGCCTTGCGGCAGCGGGCAGATCCACACCTCGGTGTAGGCCGGCGGAATCGCCAGGCTGCGGATGCGCGCGAGCGCGTCGGCATCGCGCAGCCAGCGGCCGTGCGCGTCGCGGTAGCGAAAGCCGTCGCCCCACTTCAGCCGGCGGATGCCCGGCATGCCGGGGTTCACGTAGACCAGCCCGCCGGCCAGCGCTGAGGTGGCAGCCGGCGCGGGCCGGCATGGGGTTTGCATCGAAGGCATGACATCGCGCTTGTGCCAGCATCGACAATCGTGCGGTGTAGGACGCCGCACGCTGTTGCCGAGGCGCGCTTTCCTTTCCTTCCTTCTCTTCGGATTCCACCCATGTCCCTCCTGAACTCCCGTCGCTTCTCCCTGGGCAGCCGCGGCCTGGCGCTGTGCGGCGCCGTGCTGCTCGCCACGGCCTGTGCCTCCACCTCGCCCACGGCCGACACCCGCGCTGCTGCCGCCGCCCCCACCGGCGCCCCCGTCAAGGTGAAGGTGTTCGTGGCCGCCATGTTCGAGATCGGCCAGAACACCGGCGACCGCGCTGGCGAGTTCCAGCACTGGTACGAGCGCTACTGGAAGGGCGCGACGCCCGTGGCCGTGCCCGGCGCGCTGCAGCCCGTGTACTGCAACGCCGACGGCGTGTGCGGCGCGGTGCTGGGCATGGGCAAGGTCAACTCGTCGTCGTCGATGCAGGCCATCCTGCTGAACCCGAAGTTCGACTTCTCGCAGGCCTACTACGTGATCTCTGGCGTGGCCGGCACGCCGCCCCAGCGCGGCACCATCGGCGAGGTGAGCTGGGCCACCTGGCTGGTCGACTACGACCTCGGCCACCGCTGGGCCCCCGAAGAGAACAAGCCCGGCGAACCCACCTTCATGCCGCGCAAGGGCTACGAGGAGTACCGCCGCTTCAAGCTCAACCCCGACCTCGTCGGCTGGGCCATGAAGCTGTCGGCCGACACGCCGCTCAAGGACGCGGAATCGGCGCGCAAGTACCGCCTGCGCTACCCCGACGCCGCCGCGCGCCGCGCCCCCTTCGTGGGCACCGGCACGCACATGACGGGCGACACCTTCTTCCACGGCCCGGGCATGTCGAAGCAGGCGCAGTACATCGCCAAGCTCTACGGCGCCGACGACTACGTGATCACCGAAATGGAAGCCGCCGCCATCACCCTCGTGATCAAGCGCACCCACGGCACCGACCGCGTGATGAGCCTGCGCGGCGCGGTCAACTTCGACCAGGGCCACCCGAAGGAAAGCACGCTGCAGCACCTGGACCCGGCACCGGGCGAGACGGCGGGCGGCTTTGCCGAGACGGTGGAGAACATCGCGCTGGTGGGCACGCGCGTGGTCGACCACATCGTGAAGAACTGGCCCACCTGGTCGGCAGGCGTGCCCAAGCCCTGAAGATCGTCAGGGCTGCAGCACGGGCTGCAGGTGCCACGTCACGTTGAAGTCGAAGGGCGTCCAGCGGCTCACCGTGACGCCCGCCTGCCGCAGGCCGCGGCCGGTCCAGGTGTTGCAGGTCTCGAACAGGTGGTAGCTGCCCTGGGCTTCGTAGAAGGCATCGTCGTTCGCGTAGTGCGCGCCCGCGATCGGCACCGCGCGGCCTGAGGGCAGCGTGGCGCGCACATGGGCCACGAGCTGCGCGTACTGCGCCTGCGAGAGCGGCAGCTTGTAGGCCCCGCGCTGCAGCTGCGCGCGCTGCAGGTAGGTCACGTGCAGCAGCGAACGGTTGCCGCCCGACAGCGCCCCGAAGGCGCGCGCGGCCGTCAGGTCGCCCCAGGTCGGCGTGTGCAGGTAGAACTCGCGGTCGCCCCAGCCGATGGCGACGAACTCGGCATCGGGCGGCGGCGCCTTGAAGTCGGACAGCGCAAAGAGCTGCTGCCAGTCGACGGTGGCCGAGCGGACCGGAAACACCAGGTCGGTGTGCACGCCGTTGCTCAGCACCCAGGCCTCGACGGTCGCAGGCTCGACCGGCGGTTTCGCGTTGGCCGGCAAGAAGACCAGCGCACAGGCCACGGCCACATACAGCGTGATGGCGAGCAGCAATCCCAGCAGGGTGAGGGCGATGCGTCTCAGCCAGCGTCGGATCATGGTGGTGTCAGAAGAGCGAGGCCGTGGTCGCCACCGGCGCCGCGCTGCGAGCGTTGCCAGCGGGCGCCAGCGCCTCCGGGCTGCCCGCCTTGGCCAGTGCGCCCACGCGCACGCCCAGCAGGCGCAGCGGCCGCTCCAGCGGCACGCGCTTGAGGCACTGGCCGCCGACCTGGCGGATCGTCTTGCCGTCGTCGGTGAAGCGGTCGATGGTCTGGTCGCGCGTGGCGATCCTGAAGTCGTCGTAGCGCAGCTTGATGCCGATGGTCTTGCCCACGTAGCCCTTGCGCTGCAGGTCTTCGGCCAGCTTCTCGCACAGGTGCGTGAAGATCGCGCCCAGCTCGGCGCGGTCGCGCACCGCGTGCAGGTCGCGCTCGAAGGTGGTCTCGCGGCTCATCGACACGGGCTCGCTCTCGGTCACCACGGGGCGGTTGTCGCGGCCCCAGGCCACCTCGTGCATCCACGCGCCGGTGGCCTTGCCGAAGGTGTCGATGAGCCAGCCGCGCTCGCGCGCCGCCAGCTGGCCCACGGTCTCGATGCCGAAGCGCTTGAGTTTTTCGTCGGCCTTCGGGCCGATGCCGTTCACCTTGCGGCAGGGCAGGGGCCAGATGCGGCTTTCGAGGTCGTGCTCGTAGACCACCGAGATGCCGTTGGGCTTCTCGAACTCGCTGGCCATCTTGGCGATGAGCTTGTTGGGCGCGACGCCGATCGAGCACGTGAGGGCCGTGGCGTCGAAGATCGATTTCTGGATCAGCCGTGCCAGCGAGCGCCCGCCGTCGCGCTGGCCGCCGGGCACGTCGGTGAAGTCGATGTACACCTCGTCCACGCCGCGGTCTTCCATGAGCGGCGCGATGTCCAGGATCACCTGCTTGAAGGTGCGCGAGAAGCGCCGGTACTCGTCGAAATCGACCGGCAGGATCAGCGCCTGCGGGCACAGCTTGGCGGCCTTCATGAGTCCCATGGCCGAGCCGATGCCGAACTGCCGCGCGGGGTAGGTGGCGGTGGTGATCACGCCGCGCCCCGTGTAGTCCTTCAGGCGCGGAAAGGCCTCGATCGGAATGTCGGCCAGCGTGGCGCCCTCGGGCAGTTCGCGGATCGCCTCGTCGACGCGGCGCCGGCCGCCGCCGATGACCACCGGCAGCCCCTTGAGCTGCGGGTAGCGCAGCAACTCGACGGACGCGTAGAACGCGTCCATGTCGAGGTGGGCAATGCGGCGGATCGGAGGGGCCGGGGGCGGCGCGGGCTGGAAACTCACGGTGACAATTGTCTCGCTCTCCGGGCATGTTCGCCCGCCCCGGTGTCGCGTGCAAGAATGCGGCGGAATTTCAATCCCCACGCAGGTGGCGAACGGAAAGGAATGCACGATGGGTGACGACGAGGTGGAAGGCGGCCTGTCGGTCGCGCTGACGCCGGTGCAGATGGCGGCGGTGCTCGGCGGCGAAGACGTGCCCGAGTCGGCCAGCCTCAGCAACCGGCTCTGGGGCACGGCGGCGCTGATCGGCGGCGTGATCGAACTGGTCGGCGCCGGCGTGCTGTGCGTGGCCCCCGAGCCCACCATGGCCAGCAAGGTCGGCTGCGTGGTGTTGGGCGCGCACGGCAGCGACGTCACCGCCACGGCCGCGCGCCAGATCTGGACCGGCCAGACGCAGCGCACCGCCACCGCGCTCACCGCCGACGCCACCGCCCAGGCGCTGGGCGCCTCGCCCGAAACCGGCGCGCAGGTGGGGCTCGCGGTCGACGTGGCGGTGCCGCTCTTCGTGGCCGGCGGGCTGGCTGCATCGCGTGTCATCGCGGTGCGTGCGAGCCGCTTCAAGCTCGAGCCCGTGCGCCTCATCGAGCACGAGGGCATTGCGGGCTCCAAGGCCGGCGGCCACACCATCCGCGAGCACGTGGGCAAGTCGGCGCAGGAGCTGCTCGACCGCTTCGCGAAGAAGCCCAGCCTGCAGCGCTCGTCGTCGTTCTTCGACCTGGCCACCGCCGAGTCGGCCATCAGCCAGACCGTGCGCGCCAATGCGCGGGCCATTCGCGCGTGGTCGCGCTCCGCGGCGGTGGGCTCCAAGCCCGTGGCCTTCGAGCACGACATCGCCGCCGTGGTCGGCATCGGCGTGCAGCGCGGCAGCACCGCCGTGAGCCAGCTCACCAAGGTGCGCGTGACGCTGAACATGCGCACGTACAACGGCAAGCCGTTCTACATCCTCACCGCCCATCCGTTCTGATTTTTCCCCTACGACCCACGATGCGATTCGAACTGATCGACCACCTCACCAAGGTCTACTTCGGCCAGGACGCCGACATCCTCTTCGGCGAAACCGGCGCCGAGATCATGGCCTCGTACCGCGAGTCGAGCACCGAGGCCGAGCTGGCCGCGCTGCGCGCCGAGATCGCCGATTACCTCGGTTCGCACGAGGACCTCGAAGCGGCGTTTGCGCGCGACTTCTCGCGCGACTACATCCCTGAAGATTTCGGCACGCCGGCGAAACAGTTTCTCGACAGCGTGCTGGCTGCGGTGCGCTGACGCTGCTCAGCGCGACTCGACCGTCACCAGCAGCGGCGAGTCGAACATCGCCACCGGCGAAATCACCGGCTCGTCCATGGGCACGGCGTCGCCATAACGCTCGCGCATCTTGGCGCGTACGGCCGGGTCGGCGAGGTTGAAGCTGCGGATCTTCTGCAGCTCGCCGATGCGCACGCCCAGCGCGCGGTCGTAGAGCTTCCACACCAGTTCCGAGCAGTAGATGCGCGAATCCGACCATTCGAAAGTCAGGTCGTACGGGCGGCCCGCGAAGTCCGAGGTGCGCGCATGCAGGCGCGCCACGGCGCCGGGCGTGAGCCGCGTGTCGGCATCGCGCAGCCGCTTCACCACGTAGCGCCCGCCGTTGCCGCGCGCGGTCCATTGCGCCAGCGGCGTGTAGCGCACCGTCGAGACGGCTTCGAACACGTAGGGTTTGCCCTCCCGCAGCAGCACGATGCCCATGTGGCTGTAGCGCGAGCCGGTGGCGCGCTGCACCGCGACACTTTGCGCCGAGCGCGAGGTGTGGAAGATGATGTCGCCGTCCTTCAGTGCGGTGGCCGCATGGCCGGCGCCGGCTGCCAGGAGGGTGAAAAGGGCAGACAACGACGCGGAAAGGGCTTTCGACATGCAGGGCATTTTGCGGGATGCCGCTTGCGCCCCGCGGCATGCCGGTGCCATGATCCGCGCCATATGCAAACCGTCGCCTCCATCCTCTGGCGCAGGCTCGATGCACCGGGCCACGATGCCTGCCGCCTCGAACGCAACGCCTCGGCCTGGCAGCTCGACGGCGCGGCGGTGTTCCGCACCGAGGGCGGACGCATCGCCCAGCTGCACTACCGCGTGCGCTGCGACCTGCTCTGGCACACGCAATGGGGGACGGTGCGCGGCTGGCTCGGCGAGTCGGCCATCGACCTGTCGATCACGCGCGACGCGCGCGGCCACTGGAAGCTCAACGACGAAGCCGTGTCCGACATGTCGCACTGCGTCGACCTCGACCTCGGCTTCACGCCCGCCACGAACCTGCTGCAACTGCGCCGCCTGAACCTCGCAACGGGCGAAAGCGCCGACGCACCGGCGGCCTGGGTCGACATCGAAGACGGCGGGCTCAGCGAGCTGATGCAGCGCTATGAACGGCGAAGCGACAGCACGTACGCGTACGAGGCCAAGCGCTTCGATTACGCGGAGGTGCTGGGCGTCACGGCGGACGGGTTCGTGAGCGACTATCCGCGGCTCTGGCGCGCGGAGGACTGACCCGTTGCTTGGAGTTGTCGGGCGCTGCGCCTGAACGCAGCGGCATGGGCTTTTTGAGTTTCGCCTTCAATGCAGCCACCGTGGTGCTGCTGATGTTCGGCGTCCTGGTTCTCGGCGTCGTTCTCTTTGGCGTCCGGGAGGTGCTGGCGGGGTGGATGGGCACTTCGCGGGCCGCCGACCGTTTTCGCAAGGTCACGAGCTACTTCACGTGGGGGACCTGCATTGCCGCGTTGGTGGGCGGCTTTGTTCTCTACGTGACGCGCGCGCCGGACAAGGCGGAACTCGAGCGAGGCATGGCCAAGCTCTTTACCTACCCGTCCAACCGCATTCGCATCGACCTGAACAATGTCAGCGAAGCGCAGCGCCATGAACTGGTGCGCGCGCTGCAGCCGTTGCTGGCGAGCACGTCGCGCGAGTTCTACCAACGCGTCACCACGCGCCGCGGCGGTTACGACGTCGAGGCGACGCTGCCGAGCTACTACCGCCTGACCGCCGATCGCCTGGAGATCGCCACGGGCGAGAGCTTCGGCAATGGCAAGACGATGCCTGTGCTGTTCCCGCAGGTGCTGGCGCATGCGGCCAACGCCGCCACCGTGCCGACGTTGCCTACCGCGATCGACGCGCAGATCGTGGCGGGCGACCAGGCACCGGTCCCGTTGTCGCTGGTGTCGAAGACCGCCGAGCTGATGGTGCTCACGCGCCAGACGCTGCGGGGCACGCAACCCTTGCCCGCGCCCTGCCTGATGGCGATCCAGGCGCAGGTGCCCACCGATCACTTCGAGTGGCTCTTCGGGGCCGACCGGAACGGCCTGGGCAAGGACGTGCGCTTGCAGGTGAACGCCGTGCCCGGCGTGCTGCCGGCCGGTACGTACGAACTGCGCCAGCTGACGTTGCTGGGCTCGGAGCGCAAGCGCGTGCTCTGGGAACGGGCGGCCGCGCAGGGGCATGTCTCGGTGCAATTGGGCCTGGCACCTGTCGGCCTGCGCGAGAGCCCCGGCTGCGAGGCCCGTCTGCTCAAGCAGCTCGACCGCGCATGGACCGTGATGGCGTTGCGCAACGTGTCGCCCGCACTGGCCAGCGCGGTGAAGCAGGTCGACATCGAACAGCGCCCGTCACGCTTCAGCCCCTGGTACGCGGGCTTCGGCTGGGTGGCCGCGCAGCCCTAGTCGAACTGCGCCTGCGCCCCCGCCACCAGCGCGCGGTTGCGCCGCCGGTCTGCCGCGATCTCCTGCGCGAAGTCTTCGATGCTCCCGCCGGCCGGCAGGTTGTAGGCCTCGCGCAGGCGCGCGCGCAGCGGGTCGCCTTGCAGCAGGCGGTTGATTTCGGCGTTGAGGCGCTGCACCACCGCCGCCGGCGTGCGCGCCGGCGCGAAGATGCCGAACAGTGAATCGCGGTTCGCCTTCTCGTAGCCCAGCTCCGCGAGCGTGGGCACCGCCGGCAAGGCTTCGATGCGCGCGGGCGCGCCGACCGCCAGCGCCTGCAGCCGGCCGCCCTCGATGTACTGCAGCTGCTGCGCTGCGACGTTGGTCGACAGCACCTCGAACTGGCCGCCCAGCGCGTCGTTGAGCTGCGGCCCGCCGCCCTGGTAGGGGATGTGGGTGATGTCGGTGCGGCTTTGCAGGCGCACCTGCGCGAGCACCATGTGGCCGATGGTCGCCACGCCCGAGGTGGCCCAGCGCACCGCGCCGGGCTGGCGGCGCGCCAGCGCGATCAGTTCTGCAAAGCCGCGACCCGTGAAGGCGGGCGTACCGACGACGAGCACCGGCGTGCGCATCACGCTGGCCACGGGCACGAAGGCGCGCAGCGGGTCGTAGGGCGCGCGCGCGAGCAGCGGGTGCAGGGTGAGCGGGCTGATGGCCGAAAAGGCCAGCGTGTGGCCGTCGGGCGTGGCGCGTGCGAGCGCATCCATGCCCAGGCTGCCGCCCGCGCCAGCGCGGTGTTCGATGAGCACCGGCACGCCCAGCGACTGCGCCAGCGGTTCGGCCAGTGCGCGCGCCATGCCGTCGCTCACGCCGCCCGGCGGATAGACCACGATCAGGCGCACGGGGCGGCTGGGCCAGGGCGACGAGGCGGCGTGCGACAGATGCGGCAATGCGCACGCAGCCGCGAAGCCGATGCGTTGCAGGAAATGGCGGCGCAGCAGCGGCACGGTCATGCGGCAGCGTTCCCCTCGGCCAGCCCACGCAACAGCGCCGCGAAGTGCCGCGCCGGCAGGTTGTCTTCGTCGGCGCGCGACACCAGCGTGAGCGGTGCGTCGAGCTGGCCGCCGTCGGCCAGCCGCGTGTAGGCGATGGCGTGCGCGTGCACGCCGGTCATCGAGGTCGGCACCACCGACAGGCCGACGCCCGCGGCCACGAGGTTCAGGTTGGTCATCATGCGATCGACTTCGGCCACCACGCGCGGGCGCAGGCCCTGCGCGTGGCACAGCGCGAGCAGCTCGGCATAGAGGCCGGGCGCGCCCGGGCGGCGCACGAGGATGATGCCCTCTTCGCAGAGTTTCGACAGCGGCAGCGGCTTCGCGGGCTTCTTGCCATTTGCGGCAGGCGCGAAGCGGTGATCGCTCGGCATCGCGACCCACACGGGCTCGCGCAGTAGCGTCTCGAACACCAGCCCCTCGGGCCGCGCCACGGGCACGCGCAACAGGCCGCAGTGCAGCCGGCCCGCGGCCAGCGCCTCGGTGAGCTCGGCGGCGTTGTCCTCGCGCAGCTGCAGCTCCACGCCGGGGTGTGCGCGGCGGAAGGCGCGCAGCGCCTCGGGCATGAAGCGGTGCGCCGCGGCCGAGCTGGTGAAGCCGACCGCCAGCGTGCCGGTCTGGCCCTGGGCCACGCGCGCCATGCGCTGCTTCATGGCCTCCATGTCCTGCAGCATGCGCAGCGCCTCGGCCTGGAACAGCCGGCCGGCGTCGGTGAGCGCCACGCCGCGCGGATGGCGCTTGAACAGCAGCACGCCCAGCTCGCGCTCCAGCGCCTTGATCTGCAGGCTCAGCGGCGGCTGCTGGATGCCCAGCTGCTCGGCGGCGCGCGTCATGTGGCCGGTGCCGGCCACGGCCACGAAGTACCTCAGGGCTCGTATGTCCATATGTTTTTTGTATTGAATAGGCCTTGTTATTTTATTTGACCCTAGGTCACACGGAATCTATCGTCCGGCCGCCCCTTCAAACAAGCCGCCCGCCGAGGCGGCATGCCGGAGACAAATCCATGCGCACACCGCGCCCTGCCTCGAAGTTTCGTGTCGTCGTTGCGCTGATTGGCGCGTCGTTGGTCCTGGCCGCCTGCGGTGGCGGCAGCGGGGGAGGAGGAAGCCCCGGCTTCTTCCTGCCGACCCCGCCGCCCGCCAGCGGCGACACCCCGCCGGCCGAGGAGCCACCCGGCACAGTGCCCCCGCCCGTGCTGCCCGTCGTGGCCTGCGCCGACCTCGCCGGCAAGAGCCTGCCTGCCGCGCTCATCAGCCTGCCCACGCAGGGCGCCATCGTCACCAGCGCCACGCCCGTGGCCGCGGGCGACGCGGGCAACACGCTGGGCGATTACTGCCGCGTGCGCGGCACCATCGCGCCGGTGGACCCGGCCTCGCAGCGCATCCATTTCGCGGTCAACCTGCCCGAGCAGTGGAACCAGAAGACCATCCACTTCGGCGGCGGCGGCTTCGACGGCGTGCTCATCGACGGCACCGAGGTCATCCGCTTCGGCCCCGCCGGCAAGCCCGCGCCGCTGGCGCTGGGCTACGCGACCTACGGCGACGACTCGGGCCACCAGTCGAGCAGCATCACCGACGGCAAGTTCGCGGCCAATGACGAGCAGTTGACCAACTACGGCGGCCAGTCGCTCAAGAAGACGCGCGACGTGGCGCAGGCGCTGGTGTTCGCGCGCTACGCAGTGCAGCCCAGGCACGCCTACTTCCTCGGCACCTCGACCGGCGGGCGCGACGCACTGAGCTACATCCAGCGCTGGCCGCAGGACTACGACGGCGTGATCGCCAATGAGCCCGCGCTCAACTACACCGGCACGCGGCTGTCGAACGTGGCGGTGGGCCGCGCGCTGTACAACGACGGCGGCAAGGGCTGGCTCAACCTGACGGAGACGCTGCTGGTGCAGAAGGCCGCGATGCAGGCCTGCGACAAGCTCGACGGCGCGATCGACAACATCGTGAGCAACGTCGAAAGCTGCCGTCAGCTCAACACGCAGATCCTCGCGTCGCTGCACTGCCCCAACGGCGCGGACACGGCGGACACCTGCCTGTCGGACGCGCAGATCGACACGGTGCACGCCATCGAATCGCCGCTGGAGTTCACGAGCTACTCGCTCGCCAACGGCGTGAAGCGCGCGGGCGGCTACAACCTCCTCGAAGGCGCGCTGGTGGCCGGCCCGTACACCACGCGCGATCTCGGCACGCGCAAGGTGCCGGGCAACCCCGCCACCTCGGCCGACGCCAACATGTACGTCACGGGCGACCAGTGGGTGAAGTTCTTCGTCACGCGCGATGCCGGTTTCAACACGCTGAGCTTCGATCCGCAGAACCCCGGCGCGTACGCGGCGCGCGTGGCCGAGGTGTCGCAGCTCACCGACGCGACCGATCCGAACCTCGCGCCCTTCTTCGCGCGCGGCGGCAAGCTGATCATGCTGCACGGCCTGGCCGACGAGGTGATCAGCCCCAACTCGACCATCGACTACTACCGGCAGCTCGTCGCCACGCTGGGCCAGGCCGCGGTCACGCAGAGCGTGCGCTTCTACACCGTGCCCGGCATGGGCCATGGCACCGGCAGCTTCATTCCCAACTGGGACTCGCTCGCGGCGCTGGAAGGCTGGGTCGAGGCCGGCCTGGCGCCCGCCACGCCCGTCGCGGTGGACGCTGTGCCCGGCAGCTACGGCCGCACGCGCCCGCTGTGCCAGTTTCCGTCGTGGCCCAAGTACCGCGGCAGCGGCAGCCTCGATGCGGCCGTCAACTTCAGCTGCGTGACCGAGGCCGGCGACCCGCTGGCCTGCCCCAACCTGCCGGCGAGCGCGACGCGCTACAAAGGCGGCAACAGCTTCGGCGAGGAGCTGCAGGTGCAGATCGACCCGGCCACCATGGCCTACACCGTGACCATCGATGCGAGCCACGAACCCACGCGGGTCGGCACGCAGCGCAGCGGCTCGCTCGTGTCGCAGGGCAGCTGCAGCTATGCGAGCGCCGAGAGCGGCGCGGTGTTCAGCTTCGGCGCCGGCGGCGTGCTGCTGGGCGGCGTGAACCCGCCGGGCGGCAGCGGCTTCTCGCCGCTGGTGGCGTTCCAGAACACCTTCCAGAATGTGTCGCCGTCGACGGACTTCCGCTCGGTCTCGCTGATCTTCAATGCGGCCGGCGTGGAACAGCTCGGCGCGGGCACCACGGCGGCGTTCTCGTCGGCGGGGCGGCTGCGCAATGCGGGCACCTTTCAGTTCTGCCGCAGCCCGGCGTCGAACAGCTTCATGACCTACGACCAGACCTGCAAGAACACCGAGAAGGGCTACCTCAGCTACAGCACGGCGCGCGGGGCCTTCGACATGTACACGACCTCGACCTCGTCGAGCGGCACCGCCGAGACCGAGGGCGGCACGCTCACCGGCTCGGTGGTGATCGGGCTGGTCAACGGCGTATCGACGCCGCTGTACCTGCGGCGCGTGGCCACCGCCGTGCCGGCCGCCGACACGAGCAGCGGCGCGGCCACCGTCATCCAGCCGGGCCTGCGCCTGCTCGCGGTGCAGCAGACGCTGATGCCCGGCGCGGCCGACGGCAGCTACGCCATGGCCAGCGTGAAGGGCGAGGGCCGCGAGGCCACCGTGGTCGGCACCGCCTTCAACCTCGGCGGCGCGGCCACCACGCTGGGCTACGACACGCCGGTGCTCGGCGTGGCGCAGGCCGGCGCCGGCCGGCCGGGCCATCTCATCTTCAACAGCGGCGTCGTTGCCTTCGTCTCCACCGACGGGGCGAACGCAGCGCTGGACCTCGGAGTACGCCATTGAAAAAATACCTCTCGCAACTTGCCGCCTTCGCTTTGCTGGGCGCCGCGCCGCTGCTGTCAGCGCACGCGGCACCCGCCACCGCGCCGAAGCCCACGGCCTGCCCGTCGCCCGTGCCGGAGAGCGCGCGCTGCTACACCGGTGAAGACGGTGCAGGGTCGTTCTACTGGATCGCCATGCCCAAAGACTGGCAGCGCGGCGTGCTCGTGATGCACGCGCACGGCGGCCCCGAGACCGGCGCGCCCAAGCTCGCGCGCAGCGAGGAGGACCTGAAGCGCTGGGCCGTCACCGTGAAGGCCGGCTATGCCTGGGCCGGCTCCACCTACCGGCGCGGCGGCTACGGCGTGACGATGGCGGCGCAAGACACCGAGCGGCTGCGCCAGATCGTCGTGCGCCACTTCGGCACACCTCAGCGCACGCTGCTGCACGGGCAGAGCTACGGCGCGGGCGTGGCGGCGAAGGCGGCCGAACTCTATGCGCCGGTAGGCGATGCGAAGTCGCCGTACGACGGCCTGCTGCTCACCAGCGGCGTGCTCGGCGGCGGCAACAGCGCCTACGACTTCCGGCTCGACCTGCGCGTGGTGTACCAGTACGTCTGCCGCAACCACCCCAAGCCCGACGAGCCCCAGTACCCGCTGTGGATGGGCCTGCCGATGGACGCGAAGCTCACGCGCGCGGACCTCGCGGCGCGCGTCAAGGACTGCACCGGCGTCGGAACGCCCGCCGCGCAGCGCACGCCCGAGCAGGCGGCGCGGCTGAAGACGATTCTCTCGGTCGTGAAGATCCCCGAACGCTCGCTCGTCGGCCATCTCAACTGGGCGACCTGGCTGTTCCAGGACCTCGTGCAGCAGCGCCTGAAGGGCCGCAACCCCTTCGGCAACATCGGCGTGGTCTACAGCGGATCGGGCGACGATGCGGCGCTCAATGCCGGCGTGCTGCGCTACGCGGCCGACCCGCAGGCCCAGGGCGCGCTCGCGGCCGACAGCCAGCCCACCGGCCGCACCTCGCTGCCCACCGTGGGCCTGCATGCCATCGACGACCCCACGGCGTTCGTCGAACTCGAGAACGCCTACCGCCGCATCCGCGACGCGGCCGGCACCGGCGGCAACTTGGTGCAGAGCTTCAGCGCCGAGCGCGAGCACAGCTACCTCAGCGATTCGGAATACCCCGCGCTCTTCGGCGCATTGCTCGACTGGATCGACAAGGGCGAGAAGCCCACGCCCCAGAGCCTGGCGCAACGTTGCGCGTCGCTCATGCCGCGCTACGACACCGACGGCAAGAACGGCTGCCACATCCAACCCGAGTGGCAACCCCCGACGCTCGAAAGCCGCGTGCCTTCGCGCGCGCCCTGATTTTTCTTTTGACCTTGACGGAGACCTCCATGAAAAAACTGTTCGCCCTCGCGGCGCTGGCCCTTGCTGTATGCGCCCACGCGCAGGACTTTCCCGCGGGCAAGCCCGTGACCATCGTCGTGCCCTTCGCGGCCGGCGGCCCGACCGACCGTGTCGCGCGCGACCTCGCCGAGGCGCTGCGCAAGCCGCTGGGCGGTGCCAGCGTCATCATCGACAACGTGCCCGGCGCGGGCAGCTCCATCGGCGCGGCCAAGGTCGCGCGCGCCAACCCCGACGGCTACACGCTGCTGCTCAACCACATCGCGATGGCGACCGTGCCGACGCTGGTGCGCAACGTGCCGTTCAAGGTCGAGACCGACTTCGAGTACCTGGGCATCGTCAACGACGTGCCCATGACGCTCATCGCCAAACCCAGCCTGCCGGCCACCAACTACAAGGAACTGACCGCCTGGATCGCCGCCAACAAGGGCAAGATCAACCTGGGCAACGCAGGCATCGGTTCGGCCTCGCACCTGTGCGGCTTGCTCTACCAGAGCGCCACGAAGACCGAGATGACGCCCGTGCCCTACAAGGGCACGGCACCGGCCATCACCGACCTGATCGGCGGCCAGATCGACCTCCTGTGCGACCAGAGCACCAACACCTCGCCGCAGATCGAAGCGAAGAAGGTCAAGGCCTATGCGGTGACCACGCCCAAACGCCTGACCACGCCGCTCCTGAAAGACCTGCCCACGCTCGACGAGGCCGGCCTGAAGAACTTCCAGGTGACGATCTGGCACGGCCTGTACGCGCCCAAGGGCACGCCCGCGCCGGTGCTCAAGAAGATCAGCGATGCGCTGAAGGCGGCGCTGAAGGACGCCGATTTCATCAAGCGCGAAGAAGCACTCGGCGCCGTGGTCGCCACCGACGGCCGCATCGAGCCCGAGGGGCACAAGAAGTTCGTGGCGGCGGAGATCGCGAAGTGGAGCCCGATCATCAAGGCGGCGGGGGTGTACGCGGACTGAGGTTGTCGGCCGCGCGCATCGCGCTCAGAGCCCGTGGATGGCAACGGTGGCCCAGAAGGCGGCCCACACGCCGATCAGCCCCAGCAGTGCCATGACGGCGACGTAGGCAATGAAGTACGTCACGCGTCTTGCGATGCTGGGGGTGGCTGGAACCTGCCACCAGTAGATCAACCCTGCCCACAAGAGCAGGGCGCAGGCGACGAGGGCTACACCGGTTCCTGTCAATGTCAGGACCTGGCGTCGCGCCAGGCCGGTGAGCAGGACATTGAGGACCGGGATCGAAACGACCCACGTCAGCACGCTCAGCACCAGCCGCAGGCCGGCATTCATCGAATCGCGTCGCGCGGTGCTGCGTGAGTTCTGTACTGTCATTTTTCTCTCCCTGTTGGACCGTTGTGGCCTCCTCAAAATCTTAGGGAGAGCTGTCTCATGCACATGCAGCAGGTCGCGCTGGAATCAGCAATGACCGTGACGCAAGTAGTTTGCTTGCCGTGGCAATCGCAAACCGATCGTGAACGAGTTAGCCCCACCGCATCGAATGCACCAGGGCGCAGCTCAGAGCCATTACCCTCGTCGATCCTGTTCATCAGAAATCGGCTCCATGAGCTTCAGCATCTACTACGACGCAAGACGAGACAGTCCCCTGACCCGCGAGGAAGCGCAGCGCCTGGACGCGATCGTGGCTGCCTTCGACAAAGTCGACGAAGCCGACCGCCATGCGCATTCAGGTAAGGGCCTCAACTGGGAGACCTTCACGCTCTACGAGGCGTCCGGACTCACCGGGGGAAAGGTACTGGAAGGCGCCACGAAACTCCCCGACAACAAGGCGTTCGCCATGCACAAGGGGGCCAGCCACTGGGTGGCCTGCCTCAACCGGATTCGCCGCGAAGTGCTGCCGGATGCCAGGTGGAGCGTGAGCATCGATGACAGGATGCTGCTCTGGAACGACAAGAGCGGCTGGCACGACGAGGCATCGGACGGGCTGGCGACGCTCTGGCTGGGCTGCCTGTTGAGCGCGCCGTTCCGACGGTTCACGAAGTGAGCGGGTAACCGTCGGGCGTGGCCCTGCCAGACCGCGTCAGAACGTCCCCGGCAACAGGATGTCCGACTTCACATCGTCGATCTGCGTGCGACCGCAGAAGGCCATCGTGATGTCCAGTTCCTTGTGAATGATCTGCAGCGCGCGCGTCACGCCTTCCTGGCCGTAGGCGCCCAGGCCGTACAGGAAGCTGCGGCCGATCAGTGTGCCGCGCGCGCCCAGGGCGCGGGCCTTGAGCACGTCCTGGCCGCTGCGCACGCCGCCGTCCATCCACACTTCGATCTGGCTGCCCACGGCGTCGGCGATGGCCGGCAGCGCGGCGATGGAGGAGGGCGCACCATCGAGCTGGCGCCCGCCATGGTTCGAGACGATGAGCGCGTCGGCGCCGCTGGCCACGGCCAAGCGTGCGTCTTCCGTGTCCATGATGCCCTTGAGGATCAGCTTGCCGCCCCAGCGCTTCTTGATCCATTCGACGTCCGCCCAACTCAGGGCCGGGTCGAACTGCTCGGCGGTCCACGACGACAGCGACGACAGGTCTTTCACGCCCTTGGCGTGGCCGGCGATGTTGCCGAAGGTGCGCCGCTTGGTGCCCAGCATGCCCATGCACCAGCGCGGCTTGGTCGCCAGGTTGATGAGGTTCTTGATCGTGGGCTTGGGCGGGGTGGACAGGCCGTTCTTGATGTCCTTGTGGCGCTGGCCGAGGATCTGCAGGTCGAGCGTGAGCTGCAGCGCCGACACGTTGGCGGCCTTGGCGCGGTCGATCAGGCGTTCGATGAAGTCGCGGTCCTTCATCACGTAGAGCTGGAACCAGAAGGGGTGGCGGTCGGTGTTTTCGGCAATGTCTTCCAGTGAGCAGATGCTCATGGTCGAGAGCGTGAACGGAATGCCGAAGGCCTTGGCGGCGCGTGCGCCCAGGATTTCGCCGTCGGCGTGCTGCATGCCGGTCAGGCCCGTGGGCGCGATGGCCACGGGCATGGCGACCTCCTGGCCGATCATGGTGGTGCGGGTGGACCGGCCTTCCATGTTCACGGCCACGCGCTGGCGCAGCTTGATCTTCTGGAAGTCGCTCTCGTTGGCGCGGTAGGTGCCCTCGGTCCAGGCGCCGGAGTCGGCGTAGTCGTAGAACATCTTCGGCACGCGCCGCTGGGCGATCGCCCGCAGGTCTTCGATGCAGGTGATCTTGGAAAGGTCGGGCACGGGGGAGTCTCCTGGCTGGTGTTATGGGGGTCGCGGCGGGCTGCAGCCTGTACGGGCCACGGCAGCGCCGGGGGTCGAGTCTGCAGGGGAAACGCGCCGGCGACCTGAAAAAAGCCCACACCCCGGCTGAAAATTATTCAGCCCGGCTCGCGCAGCGCCTGGCGCAGCCATTCGACGAAGGTGGCGCATTCCCAGCGTTCCATGGTGCCGGGGCGCCAGCACAGGAAGTAGGCGTTGGGCGAGGGCGCGCTGTGCGGCGACAGGCGCACCAGCCGGCCGTTGTCCAGCCAGGCGCGGCCCAGCCGCAGGTGCATGAGCACCACGCCGAAGTCTTCGGCGGCCGCATCGAGCGCCAGGCCCAGGTCGTTGAACTGGTGGCCCACGGCCGGCTCGGGCAGGCCGATGCCGCAGGCCTTGAACCAGATGCGCCACGACTCCAGCGGCGTGCGCAGCATCTGCACGCGCGCCACCTCGGCATCGGTCGAGAAGTGCTGCTCGAAGGGGCCGTGGCGTTCCAGGTAGGCCGGGCTGCACACCGGCGAGACGTCGTCGGCCAGCAGCTGGCAGAACTCGCGGTCGTGGAAGGGGCCGGTGCCGAAGCGCAGCTCGATGTCGGCGTCTTCGGCCGTGAAGTTGCGCACCGGCATGGTCACCTGCAGCATCAGCTCGATGGTCGGGTAGGCGTCGCGGAACTCGGCCAGCCGGGGCAGCAGCATCTGGCGCGAGAAGGTGGGCGTGACCGCCACGCGCAGCCGCCGCACCTGCGACGCGGGCTCGCGCCCTGGCACCTGCTGCAGCGCCGCAATGGCCTCGCGCACGCGCGCCAGGTAGGCCACGCCGTCGGCGCTCAGGCCGAAGTCGTTGCCCGTGAAGAGCTTGAGCTCGAGCTGCGTCTCGAGCTGGCGGATGCGGTGGCTCACGGCGCTGGGCGTCACGCTGAGCTCTTCGGCCGCCAGGTTCACGCTGCGCAGCCGCGCGACGGCCTCGAAGGCCTGCAGGCCCTGGGTCGAGGGGAGTCGCGTCGATGCCATGTGTTTTTTGGGAAGGAGTGAGCGATGCGATGTTATCGAAGGGCGACCAGCGCATCGAGCAGCCGCCGCAGGTCGTCGACCGCCTCGCGCGCCAGCGCCGCATCGCCCATCTGCGCCTTGACGATGGCGCCGTCGACGCCGAGCGCGGCTGCTTGTGCAACGGCCATGCGCTGCGGGCCGTCGGGCAGCAGGCCGGCGATCACCTCGACCATCTCGCGCTTGTGCTCGCGCGCGATGTCGGCGGCGCCGGCCACGCTGGCCCCCACTTCCACCACCGAGTTGATGAAGGCACAGCCCCGAAACAGCGGGTCGGAGAACCATTCGGCCATCACATCGGCCAGCACCGGCAGCGCCTGCCCCTGCGCGATGCGTTGCTGCGCGTCGCGCCGGCCCAGCGCGTCGACGAACCAGGCCATCCACACGCCGTGCCGGTGGTCGAGAAAGGCGCGCACCAGGTCGTCCTTCGAGGGGAAGTGCCGGTAGAAGGTGACCTTGGTGACGCCCGACGCGGCGATCACGCGGTCGATGCCGGTGGCGCGGATGCCGTCGGCATAGAAGAGCTCGTGCGCCGTGAGCAGGATGCGCTCGCGCGCGGGCAGTGCAGAGATGTCCATGCGGCGATTGTAGGCATGTAGACAGGTCTGTCTACTCGTGGCACATTGCGGGCCTTCATCACTTCATTTCTTTGACTGAAAGACCGCCATGGAATCCCGCCCGCCGCTGCCGCCCTTCACCCTCGAATCCGCCCTCCAGAAAGTCCAGGCCGCCGAAGACGCCTGGAACTCGCGCGACCCCGCGCGCGTGAGCCTGGCCTACACGCCCGACACCGAATGGCGCAACCGCGCGGACTTCGTCAATGGCCGCGAGCAGGTGGTGGAATTCCTCACCCGCAAGTGGGAGCGCGAGCACGACTACCGCCTGAAGAAGCAGCTGTGGGCCTTCATGGACAACCGCATCGCGGTGCGCTTCGAATACGAATGGCACGACGCCGCGGGCCAGTGGTTCCGCAGCCATGGCAATGAGAACTGGGAGTTTGCGGAGAACGGGTTGATGCAAAGGCGCTACGCCAGCATCAACGACCAGTCCATTGCGGAGTCGGAGCGCAAGTTCCGCTGGGAGCGCTGAGGCGGAGGGTGCGGCAACGGGCATGCCTGTTGCTTGCCCTGTCGCATCCCTTCATACCCAGGAGCCAAGCCGCATGAACCGCAACGACGTCACCGAGAAGATCATCACCGTGAAGGTGTCCAAGGGCATCCAGTGGGCCGACGTGGCCAGGAAGGTCGGCCTGTCGAAGGAGTGGACCACCGCCGCCTGCCTCGGCCAGATGACGCTCGACGACAAGCAGGCCAAGGCCGTCGGCAAGATCTTCGGCCTCACGCCCGAGGAGCAGAAGTGGCTTCAGGTCGTGCCCTACAAGGGCTCGCTGCCCACGCCCGTGCCGACCGACCCGCTGATCTACCGCTGGTACGAGGTGGTGAGCGTGTACGGCACCACCATCAAGGAACTGATCCATGAAGAGTTCGGCGACGGCATCATGAGCGCCATCGACTTCAGCATGGACATCCAGCGCCAGCCCGACCCGAAGGGCGACCGCGTCAACGTGGTGCTGTCGGGCAAGTTCCTGCCGTACAAGAGCTACTGACGTTCGGCGTTCAGTCAGTACACCGGTGCCGCCGGCTTCGGCCGCGGCGTCGGGGCCGGGCGCCAGCCGGGGCCGGCCATGCCGTAGCGCGCGCCCTCGATCGCACCCGCAATGGCACGCGCCACGCCCTCGACCGGTGTCGTCAGCCGCCGCCGCGTGCGCATGCGCTCGAAGGCGTAGCTGTCGGCGATGCGCTCGGCCAGCGGGTCGGCGGCCTCGGCCACGTCGGGGCTCACCAGCGAGACGTGCAGGCGCCCCGCGTGTTCCCGCCGCAGCCCTTCGGAAATCGCCTGCACCGCGTACTGCGTGCCGTGGTAGACGGCCGAGTCGGGCGTAGCGCCGCCCATGGCCACCGGCGCGACGTTGACGATGTGGCCCCAGCCCTGCTCCTGCATCGTGGGCAGCACGGCCGCCACGCCCAGCAGCATGCCGCGCAGGTTGACGTCGATCATCAGCTCCCACTCCTCGATCTTGCGCTGCCACAGCGGCGACAGCGGCATCACGCCGGCGGCGTTCACCAGCACGTCGATGCGGTCATGCGTGTCGAGGGCGAACTCGGCAAAGGCCTCCATGTCGGGCCGGTGCGTCACGTCCAGCCGCCGGAAGCTCGCCGAGCCGCCGGTGGCATTGATCTCGGCCGCGAGCGCCGCGAGCCGTTCGGTGCGGCGCGCGCCGAGCACCACATGGGCGCCGCGCCGCGCGAGCCGCCGCGCCGTCGCCTCGCCGATGCCGCTGCTGGCGCCGGTGACGAGAACCACTGTGTCCTGGATTGCACTCATACAAAACTCCTCATGCGGGTCGATGCGCCACGGCGCGAGGGGTGCGCCGGGCATGCAGAGGAGTCTCGGGGCGAAGGGGCCGGAGGCGGTATCCGGATCGAACGAGGTTTTTGCCTGATCCTGCGAAATGCAGAAACAGGCAGGCCGTGCGCGGGGCCGCGTCAGGCGCGCCGGCCCAGCCGGTTCCCCAACGCCAGCAGCCCCCATCCCGCCAACCCGAAGGTCAGCGCGATGCCTGCGGCATAGACGGCCACGCCGCCGTAGCCGCCGACGTTGGCGGGGTTGAGGAAGGGGTAGGGGTACCAGCCCGTGCGGCTGCCGCGCACCAGCGTGTAGACCAGGTAGGCCATCGGGAAGACCAGCGTCCACAGCAGTTGCCGGCCGCCGAGGCGCGTGCGCGGCGGTTGCAGCAACCAGTCGAGCAGCACGACGCACGGCATGACGTGGTGCAGCAGCGTGTTGATCCACGGCCGCAGCGCGCCGAGGTCGACGTCGCGCAGCAGCAGCGAGAAGACGATGCCGACCACCACCATGTTCACGGCCGACAGGGCGCGCAGCCCTTCGTCGGGTCCCGTGGACGCCGGGCGCCAGAGGCGGCGCGCTCCGAGCACCAGCACGATGGCCGCGAACAGGTTCGAGAGGTTGGTGAAGAAGCTGAAGAAGTTGACGACGTCGAAGCCCATGCGCACATGGATCGTCAGCTGCCAGCCGACCGCCACGAGGGTCAGCAGGCCGAAGAAGAGGCGCAGGGCGGACCAGGCCATGGGATGCCGGTCCTCAGGGCCTGCAGCTGCCGCCCATGGACACCGAGCCGTCCTTGCATTCTGTGAGGATGGGCTCGCCGCGCGACGCGGGCGCCGAGGTGGCGCTCGGGGCCGGCGAGGCCGCGCCGCCTTCGCGCTGGTAGACGATCTTCTTCGTGCCCAGCTCGCAGCTGCCCACCACCTGTCCGCTCGCCGTGGCGGCGGCATCGACGGTGACCACGCTGAAGTTCGTCACGCCCGACGCGGCGATCTTCGCTTCGATCTGGGCGCGCAGCGTTTCGCAGTTGCTCTGGCTCGGGCTCTGGGCATGGGCGCTGCCGGCGGCCATGAGCAGGGGCCAGGCGGCGGCGGCAACAGCAAGCCAATGGCGTTTCATGAGGGGCCTGCCTTTCTTTCTTGCGTGCAGTGGGGGCGGGAGAAATCGGAGTCTAGTCGTGCACAAAGACCAACGGCCCGCCGCGCGAGCGACAGGCCGTTGGTGTGGGCACTTCCGGGCCTGGTCAGGCCCGGGAGGCGCAACGCAGCGGAATCAGACCGCCGGTGCCAGCACCGCGTTCAGCGTGGCGCTCGGGCGCATCACGGCTTCGTACTTCTTCGGGTCGGCCAGGTAGTAGCCGCCGATGTCCACGGCCTTGCCTTGCACGGCCGCGAGTTCGTCGACGATCTTCTTTTCGTTGGCGGTGAGTGCCTCGGCCAGCTTCTTGAACTTGGCCTGCAGCTCCTTGTCCTCGGTCTGTGCGGCGAGTTCCTGGGCCCAGTACATGGCCAGGTAGAACTGGCTGCCGCGGTTGTCCAGCTGACCGGTCTTGGGCGACGGGTTCTTGTTGTTGTCCAGCAGCTGGCCGGTGGCGGCGTCGAGCGTCTTGGCCAGGATCTTGGCCTGCGCGTTGCCGGTCTTCAGGCCCAGATCTTCCAGGCTCACGGCCAGCGCGAGGAATTCACCGAGCGAATCCCAGCGCAGGTGGTTTTCTTCCACCAGCTGCTGCACGTGCTTGGGGGCCGAGCCGCCCGCGCCGGTCTCGTACATGCCACCGCCGGCCATGAGCGGCACGATCGACAGCATCTTGGCCGAGGTGCCCAGTTCCATGATGGGGAACAGGTCGGTGAGGTAGTCGCGCAGGATGTTGCCGGTGGCGCTGATGGTGTCCAGGCCGCGCACGACGCGCTCCAGCGTGTAGCGCATGGCGCGCACCTGGCTCATGATCTGGATGTCCAGGCCGGTGGTGTCGTGCTCGTGCAGGTACATCTTGACCTTGGTGATCAGCTGCGCCTCGTGCGGACGGTAGGCGTCAAGCCAGAACACGACCGGCATGCCGGAGTTGCGCGCGCGGTTCACGGCCAGCTTCACCCAGTCGCGGATCGCGGCGTCCTTGACCTGGCACATGCGCCAGATGTCGCCCTTCTCCACGTCTTCGCTCATCAGCACTTCGCCGGTGTCCAGGTCGGTGATGTTGGCCACGCCGTCTTCGGGGATCTCGAAGGTCTTGTCGTGCGAGCCGTACTCTTCGGCCTTCTGGGCCATGAGGCCGACGTTGGGCACGGTGCCCATGGTCTTGGGGTCGAAGGCGCCGTGCCACTTGCAGAAGTTGATGATCTCCTGGTAGATGCGGGCGAAGGTCGATTCGGGCATCACGGCCTTGACGTCCTTCAGGCGGCCGTCGGCGCCCCACATCTTGCCGCCGTTGCGGATCATGGCGGGCATCGAGGCGTCCACGATCACGTCGTTGGGCGAGTGGAAGTTGGTGATGCCCTTGGCCGAGTCGACCATGGCCAGCTCGGGGCGGCCTTCGTGGCAGGCGTGCAGGTCGCGCTTGATCTCGTCCTGCGTGCTCTGGGGCAGCGTGGCGATCTTGTTGTACAGGTCGACCATGCCGTTGTTGACGTTGATGCCCAGCTCGTCGAACAGCTTGCCGTGTTTCTCGAAGGCTTCCTTGTAGAAGATCTTCACGCAGTGGCCGAACACGATGGGGTGCGAGACCTTCATCATCGTGGCCTTCACGTGCAGCGAGAACATCACGCCGGTCTTGTGCGCGTCTTCGATTTCCTTTTCATAGAAGGCCAGCAGGGCCTTCTTGCTCATGAACATGGAGTCGATGATTTCGCGGTCGAGCAGGGCGACCTTGGGCTTGAGCACGATGGTCTTGCCGCTCTTGGTGAGCAGTTCCATCTTGACGTTGCGCGCGCGGTCCAGGGTCATGGACTTTTCGCCGTGATAGAAGTCGCCGCCGTGCATGTGCGAGACGTGCGAGCGCGAGGCCTGGCTCCACTCGGCCATGCTGTGCGGGTTCTTGCGGGCGTATTCCTTCACGGCGCGGGGCGCGCGGCGGTCGGAGTTGCCTTCGCGCAGCACGGGGTTCACGGCGCTGCCGGTGCACTTGTTGTAGCGCGTGCGGATGTCCTTGTCCTCGTCCGAGGTCGGGTTCTCCGGGTAGTCGGGGATCTTGTAGCCCTTGCCCTGCAGTTCCTTGATGGCCGACTTGAGCTGCGACACCGAGGCGCTGATGTTGGGCAGCTTGATGATGTTGGCTTCGGGCTTGAGCGTGAGCTTGCCCAGCTCGGCCAGGTTGTCGGGCACCTTCTGGTCGTCGCTCAGGAACTCGGGGAACTCGCCCAGGATGCGGGCGGCCACCGAGATGTCGCTCGTCGTCACGTTGATGCCGGCCGGAGCCGTGAAGGCGCGCACGATGGGCAGGAAGGCGTAGGTCGCCAGCAGGGGCGCCTCGTCGGTGAGGGTGTAGACGATGGTGGGTTGCTTCGTGCTCATGCGCTTGCTTCCGTAGGTTCTGGGTTGTCGAGAGGGCTGAAATTTCATTGGGCGAAATGGACTTTCGCCGGAGCCCCCCATTGTCGCCCGGTCGGGCCGGGGCGCGGCCGGAGAAACCCCGATGACCCCTCTGCCAGGGCTTCCCGCGATGGCTACCATTGCGCCCCATGAAAAAGCTGCCTCTTGCCGGGATCGTCGGTCTTCTTGTCTCGTGGCTGGCCGGCCCCGTGCTCGCCGCGCCCGCGGCGCAGGTCTTCGTGGCCGTCAAGACGCCCGAGGCCGTCGACGCCATGTGGCGCGCCCACCTGTGCGCCTTGCTGCCCCAGCCCTGCGATGCGCGGGCGCTGAAGCTGCACCGCCCGCGCGACGGCGGCGCGCCCGACGACTACCTGCTCACCTCGGAAAAGCCCCTGGCCATGGCGCGCCTGAAGCGCGACGCCGGCGCCGGTGGCTGGCAACTCGCGCAGCTGCACGATTTCTCGACCTACGTGGCCTCGCAGCAGCGCGACCGCCCCAGCACCGACCCCGAGTTGCACCTGGCCCTCGCGCCGGTGCTCTACCCGCTGGCCGAGGGCCGCTGGGCCGTGGCCGTGACCCAGCACGAATCGGAAAGCTATTCGGGCGGCGGCGCGTCCTATGTGACGGCCGACTTCGTGCCGCTGGACACGCCGCCCGGGCAGCGCGCCAAGGCCGCGCGCGAGGGCGTCCCGTACTGGTGCTCGCGGTCGATTCGTGCCTGCTTCAGCGAGAAGGAATACAAGACCTCGAAGCACTGCCACGACGAAAGCCGCGGCAGCCTGCGCATCGCCTACGACGCGCCGGCGAAGGCCGGTGGCCCCTATGTGTGGCGCTACACATGGCTGCAGAGCGAGTGGCCGGCGCACACGGGGCCGGCCGGCAACAAGCGCACCAGCGTCGACTTCACGGACGACAGCGCGCAGAAGCCGACCGCCTGCGACGGCGGGCTGCAGTAGGCAGGCCGCAGCGGCTCAGTGCCGCGGCACCGTCACCGCGCCCACGTGCAGCGTGCGTCCCGCGCCCAGCCCCGCCATGACCAGCACCACGCCCAGGCCGACGAACAGCCACGCCGAGGCGCGGAAGCTGCCGGTCCAGCCGTGCAGCAGCCCGGCCAGCAGCGGGCCGAAGGCCGCCACCATGTAGCCCACGCCCTGCGCCATGCCCGACAGGTGCGCGGCAATGTGCGAATCGGGCGAGCGCAGCACGATCATCGTGAGCGCCAGCGCGAAGGTGCCGCCCTGCGAAATGCCCAGCACCACGGCCCAGGTCCACATGCCGCCGGGGGCATCCAGCGGCGCGAACAGCATGGCCAGCATGGCCGCCACCGTCATCGCCGACAGCACCACCGCCAGCGCGCGCTGGTTGCGCAGCTTCACGGCCAGCGCCGGCACCACGAGGCAGGTCACGACCTGCGTCATGACCGACAGCGACACCACGTAGCCGGCCATTTCGCCGCTGAGCCCGCGCTCGCGCAGGATCGGCGCCAGCCAGCCCATCACGATGTACGCCAGGGCCGACTGCAGCCCCATGAAGAAGGTCACCTGCCAGGCCAGTCGGTCGCGCCACAGGCCGCGCACGGTGAAGCCCGACTCGCTGGCCACCGGCTTGAGCGGCAGCGCCTGCGGCGCCCAGATGAACGTGACCAGCGCGGCCGGCACGGCCCACATGGCGAGCGCCAGCGTCCAGCCGCCGCCCAGCGCGTGCTCCAGCGGCACCGTCAGGCCCGCGGCGCTGGCGGCGCCGCCGCACACGGCCATGGTGTACAGGCCCATCATCAGCGCGGCCTGCTTGGCGAAGTCGCGCTTCACCAGGCCCGAGAGCAGCACGTTCGACACCGCGATGCCGCTGCCCGCGATGGCCGAGGCCAGGAACAGCAGCGGGATGTTGCCGGTGCCGCGCAGCACCGTGCCCACGCCGATCAGCACCATGCAGCCCAGCAGCGTGCGCTCGGTGCCGAAGCGGCGCCCGAGCCAGGGCGCCATCGGCGCGAACACGCCCAGGCAGACGATCGGCAGCGTGGTCAGCAGGCTGGCGGCGGTGGCCGACAGGCCGGTGGCGCGGATGATTTCCGGCAGCACCACCGACAGGCTGGCGAACACCGGCCGCAGGTTGAAGGCGATGAGCACCACCGTCAGGCCCAGCAGCAGCCGGCGGCCCCGGCTGGGCGTCGGCGTGGGGCGCGGTGCGGGGAGGCTGTCGACTTCGGCGTCGATCAGCAGTTCTTCGGCGCCCGATGGCGCCGCCTGGGTGCGCGCAGCAACACCCGTGGGCAAGGTCATGGAGTTCATGCGGTGCCCAGTGCGAGCGCGTTGAGCGTCGGCGCCATCAGCTCGCGCACGGCGGCGGCGGCGCGCTCGGGGTCGCGGCTCGCGATGCCTTCGACGATGGCGCGGTGCGCCGCCTCGTCGGGCTCGGGCAGGCTGGCGCTCAGCGTGCTGGCGATGGTCTCCTTGATGTAGCCGGTGATGAAGCGGCAGGTCTCGACCAGCGCCAGGTTGCCCGACACATCGACGATGGCCAGGTGGAAGGCCAGGTCGCGCTCGATGAAGGCCGCGCCGCCATCGGCCAGGTCGGGCTGGCCGCGCTTGTCGAGCAGGGCGTTCAGCCGGCGCAGGTCTTTCGCGGTGTGACGCACGGCGGCGAGCCGGGCGGCCTCGACCTCGAGCGCGCGGCGCACCTCGAACTGGTCGCGCAGGCTGGCCAGGCGCAGCTTCTGCAGGCTGGCCGAGGGGTCGAAGCCCGAGCGCACGTACGTGCCCGAACCCTGCCGCACTTCGAGCAGGCCGCGCGAGACCAGCGTCTTCACCGCCTCGCGCACCGTGCCGCGGCTCACGCCCAGCAGCTGCGCCAGCTGGGGCTCGATCGGAATGCGCGAGCCGATGGGCCAGCGGCCCGCCGCAATTTCGGTGCGGATGCTGTTCGCGGCGGCGTCGGCCAGGGAGGTGCGAGGGGGTTGGACGAGCATGGGTCAGGCCGGCTTATTCATTGAATGATTGGATGAATTTAACCATTGTTAAAAAGACGGGGTCAACGGGAGGGGCATGAAGGCGGCGCGACGGGGTGTCGGGCCGCCTGGTTTACCAGCTGCCCGAGGCGCCGCCGCCGCTGCTGGAACCGCCGCTGTCCGAGGAGGACGAAGACGACGAGGATGAAGAAGAGGATGAACTGCTGCTGCTCCAGCCGCTGTCGTCGTCGTCGCCGCTGCCCGACTCCATGACGCCGGGCGGCAGGAAGCCGATCAGCATCGAGAAGAACGCCGCCAGCGCGATGGGAATCCACGAGGTGTCCGGCACCGGGCCGGGCGAGGTGATGTGGAACACGTAGCCGCAGATGCCCGCCACGATGGCCAGGCGCACGAGGAAGCTGACCACGCTGCGCTGGAAGGTGTTGACCATGCAGCGCACGATGATCACCGCGAACAGCGTCACGCCGCCGATGCACAGCGCCCACAGGAAGCCCCACCAGAAGCGGTCGGCGCCGACCGTCCACGCGATGGCGACCAGCGACGCGATCACGAGCACGAAGCCGCCCATGAAGATGGCGGCCGTGCGCGACATGCCGCAGAGAAAGCCCAGGCCGTAGCCGAAGATCGCCGGCATCGCCAGCACCAGCGCGATGGCCGGGTTCAGCAGCGCCGCGCCGGCGGCCAGCGGGCCAGCCCCGAGCAGGCCGAGCACCAGGCGCAGGTCGCGTGGGGCAGGGCGCGCACGCGCCGGTTCGGGCTTCATTGCCGCCAGGGCGTCGGCCCAGGGTTCGGGGCCCGCGCCGGCGTTGCGCCGACCCTTGCGTTTTTTCTCTTCGGCACGCCGCGAGGCCGAGGTGCCGCGCGGCGGGTCGCGCTCGATGCCGCGGCCGTGGTAGATGCCCAGGCCCAGGCCCCACAGCAGCACGCCCAGCAGGCCCCAGCCTTCGGGCGTGACGCGGCCGCCGCTCGTGAGGCTGGTGACCTTCTCGTCGTCGGGTGCGGGGGCGGGTGCGGCGGCGTGGTCCACGACGATCTGCTGCGACTCGGGCGCGACAACGCCCACCTCGCCGTCGAGCAGCCGCGCCAGCGCGCCCACGGCCGCCTGCACGCCGCCGGCGAAGTCGCCCTCGCGAAAACGCGGCGCCATTTCGCGGTCGATGATGCGGGCCGCCTGGATGTCGGTCACCGTGCCTTCGAGCCCGGTGCCGACCTCGATGCGCATGCGGCGGTCTTTCTGCGCCACGAGCAGCAGGATGCCGTCGTCGGCGTCGCTGCGGCCCAGCCGCCACTTCGCGAACACGCGCGTGGCGTAGCTCTCGATGGTGTCCTCGCCCGTGGTCGGCACGATGAGCACGGCGAGCTGGGCCTGGGTGCGGCTCTGTATGTCGGCGATCTGCGCGCGCAGCGCCTCGGCCTCGCCGGGCGGCAGCGCCTGCGCGAGGTCGACCACGCGCGAACTCATCGGCGGCACCGGCACGGGCTTGGCCTGCGCGGCGCGCGGGCCGGCCAGGCACAGCACCAACAGCAGGCCCAGGCACAGCGACAGCCAGCGGGGCATCGACAGCGGCGCGCGCATCGGCGCGTTCATCGGCGCGCGCCCTTCGCCGCCACCACGCCCGCGCCGCGCACCTCCACCCGGCGCTGGTCGACCACCTTGCCGCTGGCGTCCACCAGCTCGATCAGGTGCCGCCCCGGCCATGGCAGCCACTGCGCGCTGTTGCCGCGCGCGTGGAACTTGCCGTCGATGCGCCACTGCACGCCCCGCCCTTCGGCTTCGAAGCGCACGCGCTGGCGCTGCGGCGGAATGTCGGGGTCGAGCGCGAGGATCGTGCCGTCGGACGGCGCCGTGATGCGCGCCGAGGCGGCGTCGCTCGCCATGCCGGTGTCGAGCGCGAACAGCGGCTGCTCGGTGCCCTGCAGGAACCATTCGCTGCGCGCTGCTTCGAGCGGGCTGCCGTCGGCGCCCGGGCCGAAGCTCACGCGCGCCTCGACCAGCCCGGCGGGCGGCGCGGGCGCGCGGCTGGGTTCGCGCGCGTGCAGGAAGCGCATCACCTCGGCCCACACGGGCGCGGCGCCGCTGGTGCCGCTCACGTCCCACATCGAGGCGCCGCTGGCGTTGCCGACCCACACGCCGACCGTGTAGCGCTGCGACCAGCCCACGGCCCAGTTGTCGCGCATGTCCTTGCTGGTGCCGGTCTTCACGGCGGTCCAGAAGCGGGTGGACAGGATGCTGTCCAGGCCGAAGGTGCGCGTGCGCGCGTTCGGGTCGGAGAGGATGTCGCTGACGATGAAGGCGGCGCGCGGGTCGAGCAGCGGCGCGGCCTCGGCGGGCTTCTGCTTGCCGGCCGGGGCGGGTGGGCGCGGTGTGAGCGTGGTCGCGCCGAAGCGTCCGCCGTTGGCCATCATGCGGTAGGCATTGGCCAGCGACAGCAGCGACACCTCGGCGCTGCCCAGCGCCAGGCTGTAGCCGTAGTAGTCGCCGCTCTCGCGCAGCGGCAGGCCGGCGGCGCGCAGTTCGCGCGCGAAGGCCTCGGGCGACACCATCACCAGCGTGCGCACGGCCGGCACGTTGAGCGAGGCGGCCAGCGCGGTGCGCGCCGACACCGGGCCCTTGAAGCGGCGGTCGTAGTTCTGCGGAATGTAGAGGCCGCTCGCGGTGCTGATCTGCGCCGACGAATCCTCGATCAGCGAGGCCGCCGTGATGCGCTTCTCGGCCAGGGCCTGCGCGTACAGCAGCGGCTTGAGCGTGGAGCCGGGCTGGCGCAGCGCGGTCACGCCGTCGACCTCGGCGGCCTGGCTCAGCGGGCCGGAGGAGCCGACCCAGGCCAGCACCTCGCCGCTCGCGTTGTCGAGCACCACGAGCGCGCCGTCTTCCACATGGCGGTCGCGCAGCTCGCGCAGGTGGCGCTGCAGGCTGTCGAGCGCGTAGCGCTGCAGCGGCGCGCGCAGCGTGGTGCGCACGCTCGTGGGCGCGGTGGACTTGTCGTTCCCCGCATCGCGCAGTTCACGCAGCACCCGCCGCGCGGCATGCGGCGCGATGCCTTCGTTGGGCTCGAACGCGCGCCGCTGCACCACCGCGCTGGTGAACATGTCGAGCGCCTCGCAGTCGGTCTTGGCGCCGGGCTCCATCACGCGCAGCACCTCGCAGGCGCGCTGCGCCACCAGCGCGGGGCGGGCGTTGGGCGCGCGCACCAGCGCGGCGGCCACCGCGGCCTCGCGCGCGTCGAGCCCGCTCGGGGCCTTGCTGAAGAGCGTGCGCGAGAGCGCGTCGATGCCGACGATCTCGCCGCGGAAGGGCACCGTGTTCAGGTAGGCCTCGAGGATCTGGTCCTTGCGCCAGCGGCGCTCCAGCTGCGTGGCGGCCACGGTCTGGCCGATCTTCTGCGTGAAGCTGCGCCCGCCCGCCGCTCGGCGCAGGTCGTCGTCGAGCAGGCCCGCCAGCTGCATGGTGATGGTCGAGGCGCCGCGCGTGCGCGTGTTCCACAGGTTGCCCCAGGCCGCGGCCGAGGCGGCGCGCCAGTCGACGCCGCTGTGTTCGTAGAAGCGCTTGTCCTCGCTCAGCACCATGGCCGCGCGCAGCGCGGGCGACACGTCGGCCAGCGCGGTCCACTGGCCGCGCCGCACCGTGGGGTCGGTGCGCACGCGCTGCAGCAGCTCGCCCTGGCGGTCGAGCACGGCGGTCTCGGAGGAGCGGAAGTCGCGCTTCACCTCCTCGAAGCTGGCCAGTGCCCAGGCGGAGGGTGCGGCGGCTGCCGTCAGCAGGACCACGGCCAGGGTGTGCCGGGCGGTGGAAGAAAACGAGAACGCAAGAGGCATCGCAGCAGACGGGGCCGCGGGGCGGCAGGCAAAGCGGAGACGGCCCATTCTCCGCCATGCCTTGCGGGGCCCGCCCACGGCCGCGTCAGGGGCCCACGTACGCCGCGAGATGCTGTCCTGTGAGCGTGGCGCGCTTGGCGACCAGGTCGGCCGGCGTGCCCTCGAAGACCACGCGCCCGCCGTCGTGGCCGGCGCCGGGGCCCAGGTCGATGATCCAGTCGGCGTGCGCCATCACCGCCTGGTGGTGCTCGATGACGATGACCGACTTGCCCGCATCCACCAGCCGGTCGAGCAGGGCCAGCAGTTGTGCCACGTCGGCCAGGTGCAGGCCGGTGGTCGGTTCGTCGAGCACGTACACGCCGCCTTTCTCGGCCATGTGCGTGGCCAGCTTGAGCCGCTGGCGCTCGCCGCCCGACAGCGTGGTGAGCGGCTGGCCCAGGCTCAGGTAGCCCAGGCCCACGTCGGCCAGCCGTTGCAGGATGGCGTGCGCGGCCGGCGTGCGCGCCGGGCCTTCGCCGAAGAAGGCGGCGGCCTCGGTCACCGGCATCGCGAGCACCTCGCTGATGTCGCGCCCGCCGAAATGGTGTTCGAGCACCGAGGCGTGGAAGCGCTTGCCCTCGCACTCCTCGCAAATGGTGGCCACGCCGGCCATCATCGCCAGGTCGGTGTAGATCACGCCCGCGCCGTTGCAGGTGGGGCAGGCGCCCTCGGAGTTGGCGCTGAACAGCGCAGGCTTCACGCCGTTGGCTTTGGCGAAGGCGTTGCGGATCGGGTCGAGCAGGCCGGTGTAGGTGGCCGGGTTGCTGCGCCGCGAGCCGCGGATGGCGCCCTGGTCGACCGCCACCACGCCCGCGCCGGCGGGGATCGAGCCGTGCACCAGCGAGCTCTTGCCCGAGCCCGCCACGCCGGTCACGACCACCAGCACGCCCAGCGGAATGTCGACGTCGACATTGCGCAGGTTGTGCGCTTTGGCGCCGCGGATCGGCAGCGCGCCGGTGGGCTGGCGCAGCTTTTTCTTGAGCGCGGCCCGGTCGTCCAGGTGCCGGCCCGTGAGCGTGCCGCTGGTGCGCAGCGCTGCCACGCTGCCCTCGAAGCAGACCGTGCCGCCCGCCGAGCCCGCGCCGGGGCCGAGGTCGACGACGTGGTCGGCGATGGCGATGGCTTCGGGCTTGTGTTCCACCACCAGCACCGTGTTGCCCTTGTCGCGCAGGCGCAGCAGCAGCTCGTTCATGCGCTGGATGTCGTGCGGGTGCAGGCCGATGGTGGGCTCGTCGAAGACGTAGGTCACGTCGGTGAGCGAGGAGCCCAGGTGGCGGATCATCTTCACGCGCTGCGCTTCGCCGCCCGAGAGCGTGCCCGAGGGGCGGTCGAGACTCAGATACCCGAGGCCGATCTCGACGAAGGAATCGAGCGTGTGCGCCAGCTTGGCCAGCAGCGGCGCCACCGAAGGCTCGTTCAGGCCGCCGACCCACGTGGCGAGGTCGCTGATCTGCATCGCACAGGCCTCGGCGATGTTGAGCTTCTTGATGCGCGAGGAGCGTGCCGCTTCGCTCAGCCGCGTGCCGCCGCAGTCGGGGCAGGTGGTGAAGGTCACGGCCCGCTCCACGAAGGCGCGGATGTGCGGCTGCATCGCCTCGACGTCCTTGGCCAGGAACGACTTCTGCACCTGCGGGATGAGGCCCTGGTAGGTGAGGTTGATGCCGTCGATCTTGATCTTGGTCGGCTCCTTGTGGAGCAGGGCGTCGAGCTCCTTCTTGGTGAACTTGCGGATCGGCTTGTCGGGGTCGAAGAAGCCGCAGCCGTTGAAGATGCGCCCGTACCAGCCTTCCATGCTGAAGCCCGGGATGGTGAGCGCGCCTTCGTTGAGCGACTTGCTGCCGTCGTAGAACGCGCTCAGGTCGAAGTCGGTGACCGCGCCCCGGCCCTCGCAGCGCGGGCACATGCCGCCGGTGCGGCTGAAGGTCTGCTTCACGGTCTTGGCGGCGCCGCGTTCCACTGTGATGGCGCCGGTGGCTTTCACCGAAGGCACGTTGAAGGCGAAGGCGCTGGGCGAGCCGATGTGCGGCTTGCCCAGGCGGCTGAAGAGAATGCGCAGCATCGCGTTGGCGTCGGTGGCGGTGCCGACGGTGGAGCGCGGGTCGCCGCCCATGCGCTCCTGGTCCACGATGATCGCGGTGGTCAGGCCGTCGAGCACGTCGACCTCGGGCCGCGCCAGCGTCGGCATGAAGCCCTGCACGAAGGCGCTGTAGGTTTCGTTGATGAGCCGCTGCGACTCGGCCGCGATGGTGCCGAACACCAGCGAGCTCTTGCCCGAGCCCGAGACCCCCGTGAACACCGTGAGCCGGCGCTTGGGCAGCTCGACGCTGATGTCCTTCAGGTTGTTCACGCGCGCGCCCTGCACGCGGATGAGGTCGTGGTGGTCGGCGGCGTGCCTGTTCTGCGTGTTTTTCGCTTCCTTCTTCGGGGCCTTGCTGCTCATCGGGTCTTTCTCTGGAAGGGACACGGGGCCGCCACGGCGGCGGCGCCCGTGCAGGAGGTCAGGGGGCTGCGGCGCCGGAGGCCGGCTCAGCGTGTCTGCTGGATGCGGATCAGGTTGCCCGCCGGGTCGCGCACCGCGCAGTCGCGCACGCCGTAGGGCTGGTCGGTGGGCTCCTGCACGATCTCGGTGCTGCGGGCCTGCAGGCGCTCGAAGGTGCCTTCGAGGTCGGGCGTGGCCAGCAGCAGCGAGGCGAAGGTGCCCTTGGCCATCATCTCGGCGATGGTGCGGCGCTCGTCGTCGGTGAGCCCGGGCGTGGCGGCCGGCGGATACAGCACGATGGAGGTGGCGGGCTGGCCGGCCGGGCCGACCGTGATCCAGTGCATGCCGCCGTAGGCGACGTCGTTGCGCACCTCGAAGCCCAGGGTGTCGCGGTAGAAGGCCAGCGAGGCCTGCGCGTCGGTGTGCGGAAGAAAGCTCGAATGGATGCTGAGATTCATGATGGCGAGGGTCCGTGGTTGTGTCGGGCCGTCATGCTAGGTGCGAGGCGGGGTTTCGCGCTTCTCGATTCCTGATCGGGCGCGTCACTTGTTTGGCCACGCACGCCGGCATGCCCGCCGTCGCCTGCGCCGCCTCGCGCCGGTAGACGCCGGGCGACACACCGACCAGCTCGGTGAAGCGCGTGGTGAAGGTGCCCAGCGAGGCGCAGCCGACCTCGAAGCAGACCTCGGTCACGCTCAGGTCGCCCCGGCGCAGCAGCGCCATCGCGCGCTCGATGCGCCGCGTCATCAGGTAGGCGTAGGGCGACTCGCCATAGGCCAGGCGGAACTGGCGGCTGAGGTGCCCGGCCGACATGTTCACGTCGCGCGCGAGCGCCTCCACGTCCAGCGGCTGTGCGTGCTCGCGGTCGATGCGGTCGCGCACGCGGCGCAGCCGTGCGAGGTCGGGCAGAGAGGGCTGGGGCAGCGTGGCGGTCATCGGCGGGATCGTGCCACGTCGCTACGGCGTGCTCAAGCGCAGGCAAAGGTTCCACATCCGGTAACGAACTTCACACAAGCGCCTGCATCTGGAAACCCGACGCGCACGCAGCGGGGCTTCAATACGGTACGGGCTCGCAGCAGGCGCGCCCGACCGTACAGCCCCACCCAAGGAGAACTCCGCATGACGAAAACACTCGCGCTTCTGCTGGCCGCTTCGGCCATCCTGGCTGGTTGCGTGGTCGCACCCTACGACCGGGGCCCGCCCCCGCGCGGCCACGGCTACGACCGCGACCGTGACGGCGTGCCCAACCGCTACGACCGTGACCGCGACAACGACGGCGTGCCCAATCGCTACGACCGCCGGCCGAACAACCCCTACCGCTACTGACGCCGGGGCTGAAGGCCCCCAAAGAAAAAGACCGCGAGGCACGCAGCCCCGCGGTCTTTTTTCTTTCTTGTGCGTGTGTGGATGTGCTCAGGCAGCGCGGCGCGCCATCAGCGCCCACAGGCCGGCCGCGCTCAGCAGCGAGCCGCCCGCCAGGTGGAAGCGCCGCTGCGCGCGCGGCGAGGCGAGCAGCCGGCCGGCTGAACTCGCGAACACCGCGTAGAGCGTGGCATTGAGCGTGGCCAGCGCCACGAAGGTCAGGGCCAGCACCCACATCTGATGCGACACGTCGGCGCCCGGGCGGATGAACTGCGGCAGGAAGGCCACGAAGAACACGATGCCCTTGGGGTTCAACGCCGTCACCAGGTAGGTGTTGGCGAACAGGCGCCAGCGCGAGGCCGGTGCGGCCGGCGCGGCGGTCTCGGTGGACGAGATGCCGGCGCGCAGCAGCTTGATGCCTAGGTACAGCAGGTACAGGCCGCCGACCCACTTCACCACCGTGAACCAGAACGCCGACGCGGCCAGCAGCGCGCCCAGGCCCAGCAGCGACACCACGAGCGCGGTCGAATCGCCCAGCGCCACGGCAGCCACCAGCGGCAGGTTGGCACGGCGGCCGTGCGACATCGAATAGCTGATCACCGTGAGGATGGTCGGCCCCGGAATGATCAACAGCAGCGCCGAAGCGGCGACGAAGGCGAGCCAGAGTTCGATGGGCATGGGGATGGATGCTCCTGGTGGTGTGGGAAGGGCGGTGCGCCGTTCAGCGCGGGAACGAAGTCTTTTTCATGCGTCCGTGGTCGAAGCCGGTGCGCCGAAACGCAGCGCGGACCGCGCCTTGGCGCGCTCGGCCTCGATGGCACGGTCGCGCGGCTCGGCCGTGGTGACCAGCGATTCGATCAGCCGCGCGGCCGTGGCAGCCACCTCGTCCACGGCGCGCTCGAAGGCCTGCTCGTTGGCGCGCGACGGCACGCTGAAGCCGCTGAGCTTGCGCACGAACTGCAGGGCGGCGGCGCGGATCTCCTGCTCGGTGGCAGGGGGCTCGAAGTTGTAGAGGGTCTTGATGCTGCGGCACATGGCGAATGCTCCGGTCAGGCGCGGCGCAGGGGCCGCGCGGCCAGTCTAGCGAAATCGCGTTTTCTTGCGCAGCACCCGCCGGGGAAGGCCTGCGGGAGGCCCGGGCCCCCGTTCAGCTGCCTTCGTAGAAGAACTCTTCGCGCACGATCTTGCCGTCCTTGACGGTGTACAGCGCCATTTCTTCCATCGTGAAGCGCTGGCCCGTGGGCTTCATGGTCACGTCGAAGCGAAAGCCCACGATGAAGCGGTCGTCGTGCGGCCAGGGGCCGGCCACCTGGAACGAGTGCACCTCGTGGTTGGCCACCCACCATTCACCCTTGGCGCGGATGGCCGACAGGCCCACCGACTCGCGCGACATGCCGGGCGGCGCGCTGGCCTCGACGCTGACGGCCTCGGGCGCGTAGAGCGCCTGGGCTTCATCGAATGTCCCTGCTTTGCACAGCGCCACGAGCTTGGCGGCGATTTCCTGGGTGTTCATGCGTTTCTCCAGTGAGTTGGGGGGATGACGGGAGGCGCAGTGTAGGCCCGCGCACCGTGCGTCGTCGACAGATGTTCAACGCGCTGGTTCGTTGAGCGCGCGCAGGCTGTCGACGCCCTCCGGCGAGAGCCACAGCAGTGTGTTCAGGTAGGTCTCGATGCGGTCGACCAGCGCGCTGCGCGGGCCCTCGCGCCATCCGGTGGAACCATAGAACGCCGCCTGCTCGGCCTCCAGCGCCTCGCGGCTCGCGTAGGCGCGCACGAGGTGGTAGCTCTCTTCCTCGTGGTCCGACCGGCCGTAGCTCACCACGTCCATGCCCTTGCTGCGCAGCATGGGCACCGCGCGTTCATGCATCGCGCGGTGGAAGTCGTCGAGGGTGCCGGGCTTGAGGCGGTAGGTGCGGATTTCGAGCAGGCGCTTCATGGGGAATGGACGGCAGCGTTCATGCGGGAATGCGCGGTGCTTCGACGTCGTGCAGCCGCGCGCTGAAGTCGTACTTGTATTCGCAGTCGCCGGCATAGGCCAGCGCGATCTTTCCGGTCCACGTGATGTCGAAGCGGTCGGTGCCCGCGATGCGGTCGAAGCGGATGCGGTGGTGGGCCGCGGCGTCGTGTCCGAGCAGGTAGATGTGAAAGACGTTGTCTTCCATGTCGTCGGGCGGCGGCAGGTCGATGCTGACCTCGAGCCCGTCGAGTCGCGCCAGGCTGAAGTCGGGCAGTGCGCAGACCGCGAAGCCGCCGCCGTCGCCCCAGGCGGTCGACGACAGCGTGCAGCGGTGGTAGTTGGTCCAGACCCCGGGCGCGTCCCAGTCGGAGGGGTAATCGATGTCCTCGTCTTCCGGCTCGTCGATCTCGCGCTCGGCGTCGTAGTCCTCGCTGCGCAGGTGCAGGTCGAACCACACCTCGTTGTTCCTCACGGACGCGGTCCAGCGGAACTCCTTGATGGGATGGCCTTCGGGCCACGGGTTGCCGGCGAAGTGAATGCGGTCTCGAGGCGTCATGGGGCGGGTGTCGTGCGTGTTCGTTGCGCTGTCGTGTGCGCGGGCATGGGCGCTGTCGTCCGCGACCGCGACGCAGCGCTCCAGCAGGGCGGCCTCGCGCACCTCTTCGGTGGTGTCCACCTGGAACACGTTCTTGCCGCAGTCGCTGCAATACCGGACGCCGGGCGTGGCGGTGGCTTCGAGTGCGTCCCAGGGCTTGGGGCACGAGAGCGATCCGTCGTGCCCGCTTCCCGACGGCGCCTGTGGATCGACTGGCGCGCGGCCGATGCGGATCGACTTCTTCATGGGGGCGGCGGGCGGCGGGTGCCGAGGATGTACTGCGCGACCCATTCCGCCTGTTCCGGTGTGTCGGGCATGTCGACGCCCCGCGAGCGGCTCAGCAGGTGAAAGATGTTCTGGCGCGGAACGCCGAGCCCGTGCAGCAGGCTGCCCGCGATGAGGCCCGTGCGGCCGATGCCTGCGCGGCAGTGGATGGCGATGGCCTTTCCGCTCGCCAGTTCGGCGCCCAGTTCGGCAATGAAGGCCGCCGCGTCCTGCTGCGATGCCGGCAGGCCTCGGTCCGGAATCGGGAAATGCCGGAACACGATGCCATGTTCGGCGCACAGCGCAGGCTCTTCCCGGAGTTCAAGGGCCCTGATTTCCTGGGCCTCGAGCAGGGAGACCACGATGTCCAGCGATGCACGCTGCCAGGACGCCACCTCCTCGCGCAGCAGGTCGCCGCCGCGCGGGCGTGCCATCAGGCCCAGCCGATGCGGCCGTATGTCGCGGACCCAGTGGATGGTGGTCTCGAACATGGTCTGCGGACCTTACAGCCGATCGATCAGCCGCATCGCCCTCAGGTGAAAACGATCGCCGTCTTGTGCGCGATGCTCAGCCGCGCCGATTCGTACAGCAGCAGCCACGATTCGATCTCCCGGTAGAGGCCTTCGTCCTCGCCCATGCTGCCCGCGAGCCGCGCGGCTTCCTCGTCCGACAGCTCGCCGTCCGAGAGCGTGATGCCGAGCGCGGGGGCGACCAGCACCAGTTCTTCGAGCAGGCGGTACGACGAGCCGAGCATGCCGCCGGGCAGGTCGGTCTCGTCTTCCCCGGCAAAGATCACTTCGTCGAAGTCGACCGGCAGGTAGAAGCCTTCCGCGTCGGAGTGGCACAGCAGGTGGCTTTCGAACAGGCCGGCCACGTCTTCGAGCGTCTCGTCTTCCGTGGGGTCGGCGTCCTCCGGCAAGGGCGTGGCGATCCAATCGGGCGTCGTCACGCGGTGCGCGTAGGCGCGGCGCAGGTAGTGGATGAACGAGTAGGGCAGGCCGTCCAGCGGCGCGCGGGATTCGAGCGGCGGCAGGCTGCGCGGCTCGACGTGCGCCGGCAGGCCGGCTTCGGCGAGCTTGCGGTTCGCGGCGGCGAAATCTGCCTCGAAGTGTTCGGCGCCTTCGGGATCGTTCTCGATCAGGTCGGCGAGGATACCGACGCAAATGGCCAGGCCCATGGGGTTCTCCAGGTTGTGGGTTCGCCGCGATGGTGACGAGGCGCGGTGAAGGCGGGATGACGGCCCGCCTTCACCTTTGGGTGCCCCGTTACTTCGCCGCCTCCACCTTCACCCGCGCATTCGGCGTCTCGCCGAACATCTCGGGCGCGTACATCGCTTCCACGCGGCTGGGCGGCAGCGCGAAGTCGCCGACGTTGTTCAGGCGCACGGTGTATTCCATCTTCACGACGCCCTTGGGCAGGTACTCGTAGTAGCTGCGGAAGGCTTCGAAGCTGCGCTCCTCGAACGCCGGCCAGCCGGCGCCGCTCTTCTTCTCGCCCTGCGTGGCGATCTGCGAGTCGCGGCCCAGGCCGCTGCCCAGGATGGTGGCGCCGCCCGGGACCGGGTCGGTGATCACGACCCAGGTCATGTCGGTGCTGGCGTTGACCTCGATGCTCACGCGCAGCACGTCGCCGCGCGTGTACTTGCCGGCCACGGCCTGCTCGACCGGCGTGACGGTCTTCTTCAGCGCATAGCCCGCCGCGAACGGCGCCTTCAGCTGCACGGCGGCCAGCGACTGCAGCGTGAGCCACGGCTTGCCGGTGCCCTGCTGCGTGACCAGCAGCGTGTCGCGCACGGGCGCACCCGTGGGCGATGCGGACCAGGGCAGGAACATCGTGTTGTTGCGCAGGTTGCCCGGCGAGGCGGGCGCGCCGAACATCGTGGTCTGGTTCGGGGCGCCGGTTGCGTCGCTGGCCTTCACGCGCTCCACCTTGCTCCAGTCGACCTGCGCCTTCACCGCGCCCAGCGTGGCGGCGGTGACGCCGGCCACCGGCGTGCTCTCGAACACCTTGCTGAACTTCTCCAGCGCCAGCCCGCCCCACAGGTTGGCGGTGGTGGTGTGCCAGGCGCCGTTCTGCTGGCGGCCGATGAAGCCGTTGGCGAGCTTGCCGATGTCGTCCTTCCAGGCCGGGTCGTCCATCACCGTGAGCAGCAGGCGCGCGGTGTTGACGTCGCCGTTGGTCATGAGCCACCACCAGTAGTCGTCCTGCTCGGTGCTGAAGATGAGCTTGGTGCCCTGGTAGGACAGGCGCGCCTTCAGCACGTTGTTGGCCTCGTCCAGGCGCTGCTGGCGCTGCGGCACGTCGTTCACGCGCTTCAAGATGTTGACCCAGTCGATCACCGCGCTGGTGGGCCACTGGTTCGGCGCGATGGTGATGCTGCCGAGCATGCTGCCCTTGGCCTTGCCGTAGCGCGAGAGCGCTTCGAGCGCGGCGAGCTTGCGCACGTCCAGGTCCTTGCGCGGGCTCCAGAACTCGCGCGTGACGCGGCCTTCGACGAACGCGATCAGGCCCGACTCCATCGGTGCGCGCGCGTCGTCGGCGAGCGCGAAGGCGGGGTTGAGCTGCGCCGCTTCGTGCGTGGCCGCGAGCAGGTACGACGTGAGGATGTCGCTGCCACGGTTGGCTTCGCCGTCGCGCGGCGGGAAGTAGCTGGCCAGGCCGTCGCTGTCCAGGTAGGTGGGCAGCGTGGCCAGCACGCCCTGCCACATCTTCGCGTCGCGCAGGCCGACCGCCTTGCTGGTCTTCTGTTCGAGGCAGCTGAAGGGGTAGTTGGCGAACCAGTCGCGCACGCCCGGCAGGCCTTCGGCCAGCTTGGGCTGCAGCGACATCTTCAGGCCGCCGCGGCCGGGCAGGGCGTCGGCGGGCGGTGCCACGTCGAGCGTGAACGGCCCGTCGACCTGCACCAGCGTGGCCTGCTGCACCGTGAGCGGCACGGCGGGCACGATGCGCTGGCGCACCTTGAGCGCGTCGCGCGCGCCACCGACGGTGTCCTTGGCCTCGATCTCCCACAGGATGGCTTCGGCGCGCGTCTGCGCGAGCTGCGCGGGCGCGGTCACGTTCCAGGCCACCTCGCGCGATTCGCCGGCCGGGATGTCGACCGTCTGCGTCTCGAGCGTGAGCAGCGTGGCGCGCGGTGTGGCTTCCACCTTCATCGGCTTCTGCGTGGTGTTGCGCAAGGTGATCTGCGCGCGGAACTGGTCGTCCTCGCGCACCAGCGGCGGCAGGCCGCTGATGATCTGCAAATCTTGCGTGGCCTGGATGCTGGCCTGGCCGGTGCCGAACAGGCTGGTGCCCGCATCGGCCACGGCCACGATCTTGAAGGTGGTGAGCGCGTCGTTCAGCGGCACCGTCACCACGGCCTGGCCGTTGGCGTCGAGCACGATCTTCGGGTTCCACACCAGCAGGGTGTCGAGCAGTTCGCGCGTCTGGCCCTTGCCGCCGCCGCCGCCCGCGGGCACGGCCTTGCGCCCGTAATGGCGCCGGCCGACGATTTCCATCTGCGCGGTGGAGGTGCTCACGCCCCAGCTGCGCCGCTGCAGCATCGCGTTGAGCAGGTTCCAGCTGTCGTTGGGCATGAGCTCCAGCAGCGCCTGGTCGACCGCGGCCAGCGCCACTTCGGCGCCGGCGGCCGGCTTGCCGTCAGGCAGCTTGGCGGTGATGGTGACCTGCGCCTTGCTGCGGATCGGGTAGCTGGGCTTGTCGCTGGTCACGGTCACGTCGATCTGGTGCGCGCGCGTGCCGACGCGGATCTCGGCCATGCCCAGGCGGTAGGCGGGCTTGCTCAGGTCGACCATGGCGGTGGGCGCGACGTATTCCTTGCCTTCGTACCAGAAGGCCGTCCACCACTCGCGCGGCGCCTTGAAGCCCCAGGTGAAGAAGCTGTACCACGGCACTTCGCGCAGGCGCCCGCGCAGCGCGAGCACGCTCACGTAGGCGTTCGGGCCCCACTCGGGCTTGACCTGCAGGCTGACCGTCGGGTCCTTGCCGTCCAGCTGCACCACGTGCGTCTCGATGATGCCTTCGCGCTCCACCGCCACCAGCGCGGTGGCAAAGCGGAACGGGCTGCGCACCTGGAACTTGGCGACCTCGCCGGGCTGGTAGCTCTTCTTTTCGGGTAGCACGTCGATGCGGTCGTTGTCCTCGCCGCCGAACCACAGTTCGCCCTGCTTGGTCACGTAGACCGAGCTCACGGCGCTGGCGCTGCGGCCGTCGCTGTCGGTGGCGCTGGCCACCAGCTCGACCTCGCCGGCCTCCTTCAGCTCCGACTCGCACAGCAGCAGGCCGCGCGAATCGCTCTTGCCGGAGCAGACGGTGCCGATGTCCTTCGCTTCGGTCTTGTTGTCGTAGGTGTAGAAGCCGCCGACCATGCGCTTGCGGCTGGTGGTGGTGATGCGCGCCACGGCACGCACGTTGAGCGTCACGCCGGCCTGGGGCTTGCCCGTGAGGTCGAGCGCGAGCGCCTGGAACTTGAGCTTCTGGCTGGTCGAGACCCAGCCCTCGGTCTTGATGCCGGCGATGACCGACGCGGGCCACAGCGTCTGCGTGCTGCGAATGGTCTGCACCTCGCCGTTCGGGTCGGCGTAGGTGGCTTCGAGCAGCAGCTCGCGCGCGGCCTTCACCTTGGGCACCTTGTCGATCGTGACCTTGCCGGCGCCGTCCTTGTTCAGCGTGAGCGGCAGCTTGTCGGCGATCACGCGGGTGTCGTTCACGCTGTTGAGGTCTTCCTCGCCGGCGCTGGTGTCGGCGGCGGTGGCGGCTTCGCTGCCGTCGCCGGCGGCGCGCGGCGGGTTGAAGCTGAAGGCGTCGTAGTCGGAAAAGCTCAGGCCCTTGCCGCGCACCATGGCCGACACGCGCACGGGCAGGTTGGCGGCGCCGCCGCCGGCCACGTAATTGATCTGCACGTCGGTGGGCACGCTCGTGGCGGCCACCAGCGGCTTCTTCTCGGTGGGCGCGATGCGGCCTTCGAGCACCGGCAGGCGGAACTCCTCGACGCGGAAGATGCCGGTCGAGTAGGTGCGGTTGTTGCCCTCGTCGCTGGTGCCGTCGCCGTTGCGCAGCTCGACCTGATACACGCCGAGCTTGGCGGCCGGCGGAATGGCAAAGCTGTTCTCGGCGCTCAGGCCGCCGGTGGCGGTCTTGCGCCAGGCCAGCGGCTGGGTGAAGCGCTGGCCGCTGCCCATGTGGGTCACGACCAGCGTGTCGGGCCGGTCTGCCGGCAGGCCGAAGCCCTTGCTGGTCTGGGTGCGCAGCAGGCTCTTCATCGACACCGTCTCGCCGGCGCGCAGCAGCGTGCGGTCGAAGATGGTGTGGGCGATGCCGTCGGGGCGCACGTCCAGGCTGGTGGGCACGTTGAAGCGCCAGGGCTCGATGCCGCGCTGCCAGTCGCTCCAGGTGAAGGCGAGGTCTTCCACGCCCTTGTCGTCCTTGGCGCGCGCGCTCACGAACCAGGCGCTGGTCTCGTACTCGTTCGGGCCGTTGCAGCTGGGTGCATCGGGCGACACGCCGTTGAGCATCACGATGCCGCTGGCGTCGGTGGTGCCGGTGGCCACGGCCTTGCCGTCGCAGCTGGACACGCGCACTTCGGCGCCCGCCACCACCTTGCCCTTGTCGAGCGTGGTGACCCAGGCCATCGAGTTCTCGCGGCCCAGCTTGAAGTGCACGGCCAGGTTGGTGGCCAGCGCGGTGGTGCGCACGTACATCGTGCGCCCGGCGTTGTAGCGTTCGTCGAGCAGGGCTTCGCCGAGTTTCTGCGAGGCGATCTCCAGCACGTGGAAACCCGGCGTCAGCGGGATGCCAACGACTTCGAAGGGGCGCGGGTCGCCGCTCTCGGCCTTGGGCATGTCCAGGGCCTTCACGCCCGGCTGGCCGCCGAGCAGCGACACCATGCGCGTCTGCACGTGCGAGCGTTCGTTCTTGTCGATCACCGGGGGCAGGGCGCCCTTCACGTCGCGGCGCGCGGTGTCGCGGCTGACCGTGTAGCTGTCGTAGCGGCGCACCTTGCGGTACCACGCGATGATCTCGGCGTCGGTCTTGGGGTTGAGGTCGCTCACCTTGCCGGGCGTGAGCGCCTGCACCATCAGCTGCGGCTCCACGCGGCGCACCGTGACCGGCATCATGGCCGGGGTGCCGGGCTCGGCCAGGCGCTCGATCACGCCGAAGGGCGAGGCCGCGAATTTGGCCAGCGGCGGCATCGTGCCGGTCGCCACCTTCAGCGGAAAGCTGCCGGGCGTGCCCAGCGGGCGGCCCGAGGCGTCCTGGAAGCCGGAAGGCAGCTCGATGCTGAACTGCGTGCTCTCGGCCAGCGGCGGGCCGAAGCTCGCGCTGTTGACCACGTCGTCGTCGTTCTGTGAGCCGCCGCCGCTTTCGAGCGTGGCCTTGATCGTCTTGCCGTCGCCCTTGAGCACGATCTGCGACGCCACCTTGCGCGTCACCGGCGCATTGAACTGCAGCTGCATCGGGCGCAGCGGCAGGCAGGCGGCCTGCGCGTTCTCGCGCTCGCAGGTGAAGGACACGGCGAAGGGTTCGCGCACCTGGTAGTCGAAACGGCGTTCCACGTTGTTGGCGACGCCCGACGGCGTGGCCACGCCCTTGCCGTAGACGACCTGCACCTTGGCGCCCGGCGTGAGCGTGCGGTTGCACTGCATCGTGATGAAGCGCAGCGGGTCTTTCGCGGCTTCCTTCTCACGGTGGAAGGCCTTGAGCAGCTCGGTGCGCGCCTCGCCCTCGAGCAGCTTGGCCGGAATGCGTTCGCCGACGCCGTCGGCCGCGCACCAGACGTTCTGGCGCACGCTGTCGATGGTGGCCGCGCCGTTGAGCTCGAGCACGAACATCTGCTGCTCGTCGATGCGGGCGTAGGTGCCCGGCATGTAGTTGCGCACGAACGGGCCGCCGCTATTGAATTGATAGCGCTCGGGGCCGGTCAGCTCGCCGCCGCCGGCCGGCTTGAAGGTGGGAACGCGGGTGACCGAGCAGCGCACGCCGGGCGGCAGGTCGTTCTCGAAGTCGTAGACCCAGGCCTTGGCGTCGGTCCAGCGGCCGGTGCCCTTGCCGGCCTGCGCGTCCGAGCAGCTCACGGTGAGCGGCGCGGGCGCCTTGGGGTCGCCGAAGTTGACCGCCGCCTGATCGAATTTGGCGACGACCTGGCGCACGCGCGCCACTTCGCCCTGTGGGGTCAGGCTGGTGATCTGAAGTGCATGGCCCGGGCCCGCCGCGAGTGCGCCGGCGGCCAGTAGCAATGTCGGAATGAAACGGTTCACGGAGTTCTCCACCTTGAGGCAGCGCGCAGCGTAGCCGATTTGCATGGCGCTCCGGGAGTGCCAAGGGTCATAGGCCGTCCGTGTTTGAAGCCCGCGTTCGGTCGACGTACGCCGGTCTTCTTACAATCGCTGACGTCGTGCGTGCGCTGCGCAGACCGCCACCAAGACCTCGCCGCCGACCGAATGAAACGCTACTGGGAAATAGACGCCTTGCGCGGGCTGATGCTCGTGCTGATGACCGTCACCCACCTGCCCACGCGGCTGACCGATCCGCTGGGTCAGCCTTTCGGCTTCGTGTCGGCCGCCGAGGGCTTCGTGCTGCTGTCGGCCTTCGTGGCGGGGCTGGTCTACAGCCGCATCGGCCACGTGCGCGGCGTCGACTCGATGCGCCAGGCCTTCTGGCGACGCGTGCTCAAGGTCTACCTGTGCCAGGCGGCGATCCTGCTGTTTTTGTTCACCGTGATCGCCGCGCTCGGCGTGCACATCGACCAGCCGGCGGTCAAGAACCTCGTGTCGTACTACCTGGCCGAGCCGCGCGACGGCTTCCTGTTCGGGCTGCTGCTGATCTACGAGCCGCCGCTGCTGGACATCCTGCCGATGTACATCTTCTTCATGCTCATGAGCCCCTGGGTACTGGCCTTCGCCATGCGCCACGGCTGGACGCTCGTGATGGTGGCCAGCGCCACGGTCTGGGCGATGGCGCAGTTCGGGCTCAGCGAATGGGTCTACGGGCTGGCGGTGCGCTACCTCGGCGTGCCGGTGCCGTTCCACGAGATGGGCGCCTTCAACACCTACGCCTGGCAGTTTCTGTGGTTCGCGGGCCTGTGCCTGGGCGCCAGCCGCAACGCGCCCGAGGCCCGGCCGCTGCGCTTTCCGGCCTGGCTGCTCGTGCTGGCGGCAGGCATTGCGCTCTACGGCTTCTACTGGCGCCACACCGGCATCAACGGCCAGGCACCATTCGGCGGCGATGTGGAAATGAACCTGCTGTTCGACAAGTGGCAGCTCGGCCCGCTGCGGATCGTGAACCTGGTGGCGCTGGGCATCCTGGCGGTGCGCTTCGGGCCCTGGCTCATGCGCAAGATCCCGCGCCTGCACTGGCTCGAGGCCATGGGCTCGGCCTCGCTGCCGGTGTTCTGCGCGCACCTCGTGGCGGTGCTGCTGGTGCTGGCCTTCTACGGCGACAACCAGATGGCGCGGCCCTGGTGGGGCGACGGCCTGCTGCTGGCGGCGGTGTTCGCGGGGATGTACTTCGTGGCGCGCTTCACACGCGGCGCCGACGTGCCGCCGCCGGCGGACGATGTGCCTTCGGAGCCTGCGCCGGCGTGAAAGAACTCGCCCCCAGGCTTCGCGCACTTCGTGTCGCTTCTCCTACCCCCTACCGGGGGCGACACCTGCGGCCCGGCAAAGCCGGTTCCGCGGTGTCTCGCGAATGAATCGCGTCGGCTGTCGGCTCAGGGCTGTACCGCAGGCGGCATCGGAAGATGCGGCGCCACCACCGACTGCCACAGCCGGTAGCCCTCGTCCGTCAGGTGCAGCCGGTCGCCGCGGAACAGCTCGGGGCGCGGGCGGCCATCCGCGCCGAGCATCGGCGTGTGGATGTCGATGTACTCGCTGTTGGGCAGCAGGTTCAGGTAGGCCGAGATCACGTGGTTGGTCTCGCGGATCTGCGGCATGAGCTGCTCGCGCGACGGGCTGGGCTTGACCGAGATGAAGCTGATGCGCACATCGGGCAGCTCGGCGCGCACCGCGTTGGCAAAGCGCGCGAAGCTGTCGAGCACCTGCAGCGGCGTGCGGCCTTCGGCCAGGTCGTTGTCGCCCGCGTAGAGCACCACCTGCCGGGGCTTGTAGCGCACCACGAGGTCGCGCGCGAACAGGGCGCAGTCGGCCAGCGTCGAGCCGCCGAAGCCGCGGTTGACGATGCCGCCCGGCACGCGGGAAAAGTCCTGCGACAGGCGCGTCCACATGCGCACCGTGGAGCTGCCTACGAACACCACGCCGCCCGGCGCCGGAAAGCGCTCCTGGTCGGCACGCGCGAAGGCGGCCAGTTCGTTGTGCCAGCGGGCCTTGGCGGCGAGGTAGGCGGAGGTGGTGTCGGCGGCCGTGGCGCCGTCGGCTTCGTAGGGGAAGGCGGCGGCCGCGGTCTGGGCCTGGGCGGTGAAGGCGGCGGTTGCCAGCAGCAGGGCGGCGGTGGCCGCCAGCGCGGATTTCATCGAAGGCATCGGAAAGAGAACGGAAGCGGAGAAATTCAGGACAGGGTCAGAGCGTTTTTTCGATCAGCGGGCCATGGAACAGCACCGGCCCGGTCGGGCCGCCCGCGCTCGGCACGCCGCCCTTGGGCTCCAGGCTGATCGCCAGCGCCGGCACGCGCACATCGGATTCCGAGGCGGCCAGCCGCAGCGCCGGTGCATTGTCCAGCACGCCGAGCGAGCGCGGCGCGCCGCCGGGCGGCAGGGCCCACAGCTGCAGCGACTTGTCGGCGCCTTCGCGGAAGCTGCCCACGCGCTGCAGCACGAGCTGCTTCTTCTTCGGGTCGAAGGTCACGAGCATGGAGGCGGCAGCCTTGTCGTCGGACAGCACGGCCACGTACTGCACGGCGGGCGCGTTGACCAGCTGCTCGCGCAGGTTCAGGCCCACGCCCACGGCCAGCACGGCCACGAGCGCGCCGGCCGCGGCGGCGCCGCGCCACAGCGCAAGGCTGCGCAGCCAGCCGCCGGTCGATGCAGAGGCAATGGGCGCGGCGTTGTCGCGCTGCCGCTCGAGGGCCTGCTGCGCCTGCTCGGCGTCGATCAGGTTGCGGATGCGGGTCCAGACGGCCGGGTCGGGCGCGACGGGCTGCTGCAGCTCGGTCATGCCGGCCAGCCGGCCCTGCCAGACCAGCGCGGCGGCGCGCACGGGCGCCTGTTCGCGCGCCAGGGTTTCGAAGCGGCGGCGGGCGCCGCCGCGCAGCGTGCCCAGCGCATGGCTGGCGGCCAGCAGTTCGAGCAGTTCGGGGTGGGCAAGGAGGTTCATGGGGCGGGTCTCGTGATCAGGCGAAGCGGCCCATGCAGGTGCGCAGCTTCTCGAGCCCGCGCCGGATCCAGGTCTTCACGGTGCCCAGCGGCAGCTTGAGCTGTTCGGCCAGCTCGCCGTGGCTCATCTCGCGCAGGTAGGCCAGGCTGACCACCTCGCGCTGGCGGCCCTCGAGCTGGCTCAGGCACTGGTGCAGCGCCCAGGCCTGCTCGCTCGCATCGGCCATGTCGGCCGGGTTGGGCGTGTCGGATTCGAAGGTGTCGGCCATCAGCTCGTCGAACTCCTGCGTGAGCTGGGCGCGGTCGGCGGTGCGGCGGCGCAGCAGGTCGAGCGAGCGGCTGCGCACGATGAGCCCCAGCCAGGCCAGCGGCGGACTCAGCGAGGCGCGGTAGTCGCCGGCCACGCGCCAGATGGTGAGGAAGGACTCCTGCAGCACGTCTTCGGCCCACTCGCGCTGGCGCACCACCCGCATCGCCAGCCCCATGAGGCGGGGCGCGGTGCGGTCGTACAGCTGTCGCAGGGCGGCTTCGTCGCGATGGCCGATCCGGTCGATCAGCGCCATCAGTTCGGCGTCGGGGCTGGGTGCGGTCATCGGCGGATTGTGGGGCATCGGTGCGCATGTCCGAGGTACGGCCCGGCGGGGGCGGCGGATTCAGCGCGGTCCGCCTGAATCCATTGGCCGCCGGGCTGCGTACACGGGGCAGGGGGCGTCGAGATGCAGAACTCCAGACGGCGGCTCTTTCTCTTTCACCACCGATCAAACAGACACCGAGGAAACGACCATGCACATCCGCACCCTGACCGTCCTGGCTTCCACCACCGCAGCGGCGCTTGGCCTGGCCGCCTGTTCCGGCATGGGCGCCAAGCCCCTGCCGATGTTCTCGCAGGCCAGCCTGCCCGATGCCGTGAAGGTGCCCGCCGGCCACCGCGTGGCCATGGAAACCGTGGGCGCGGGCGACATCACCTACGAATGCCGTGCCAAGGCCAACACGCCGGGCGAGCACGAATGGGTCTTCGTCGGCCCCGACGCCAAACTGATGGACCGCGCCGGCAAGCAGGTCGGCAAGTACTACGGCCCGCCCGCCACCTGGGAGAACGCGGACGGCTCGAAGGTGACGGCCACGCAGGTGGCGGTGGCGCCGAACGGCACCGGCAACATTCCCCACCAATTGGTGAAGGCCAACCCCGCCACCGGCATGGGCGCCATGCAGGGCGTGAGCTACATCCAGCGCGTGGCCACGCAGGGCGGCGTGGCCCCCGCCGCCGCCTGCGGCGCCACGAACATGGGCCAGAAACAGGTCGTGAAGTACCAGGCCGACTACATCTTCTACCGCGCCAGCTGACGCGTTAAGCGCCCTCATCCCGCCGCCGTTTGGAAACATTCGGCAACGTATACTGCGCCGCAAAACGGAGCGGGACCGCGTGCGCGCGGGGGCGGGAATGAAGCAAATTGCGATCGTGATCGCGCTCTGCGTGGGCGCGTGGTTCTTCTTTGTCGGCGGCCGCAAGCTCGACGAGGCGATGGTGCGCGACTACTACCGGAAGGACGCCCACGCCGTGTACTCGCGCGACGCCGAGGCGATCTGCAAGCAACTCAGCCGCAAGGCGGTGATCGAGAGCAAGGTCACGGCCATGGGCCGCACCCTCGAGACCACCCAGAACCGCGACGAAGCCTGCGACACGGTGAAGGAAAACATCGAGCTGTTTCGCACCGTCGGCGACCGCATGGGCGGCATCCTCACCATCGAGTACGACTACCACATCGACAGCATCGAGGTGGCCACCGACCGCAAGAGCGCCACCGTCACGGGCACCAGCGTGCTGAAGATGGGCGAGTCGGTGCTGCAGTACAAGAGCAGTTTCACCCAGCGTCTGGAGCGCGAACTCGGCCAGATGCGCCTCGTGCATTCCAACGGCGTCACCGTGGTGCGCCTGGGCGGCGCGGGCGCGATGAGCCAGAGCGACTTCTTCCGCAAGTAGCCGCATCAGCACCCCAGGCCCCGCCATGATCGACCGCGACTCTCTGCCGCCGCCCCCGCCGTTCTGGCACCGCCTCAACAGCTTCTTCGCCTTTCCGCTCCAGCTGCGGCCGCTGGCCTACGGCCTTGTGCTGTCGTTCTGCAGCCTGCTGTTCGAGGCCGTGTTCTTCCTGCCCGATGCGTTGGCCTTCGTCGTCATCGAGGTCGGCATCATCCTGGCGGCCAGCCGCTACGGCTTCAAGGTCATTGCGCTGGGCGCGCGCGGCATCCGCGACTCGGCCGACTTCGGGCGCGAATCGAGCGACGAGTGGACCTACCTGCCGTGGAAGCTCTTCGCCATCTCGCTGGTGCAGACGATGCTCATCGGCTGGCTCGCGTGGTACGAGCCGGTGCTGGGCACGGTGGGGCTGTTCATCATGTCCTTCACCTTCCCGGCGGCGGTGATCGTGCTGGTGCAGTCGGGCAGCTTCTTCCAGGCCATGAACCCGGGCTACGTGATGGACGCGATGCGCACCATCGGCTGGCCTTATGCGCTGCTGTGCTTCTTCCTGTTTTTGCTGAGCACGGGCGCGCAGGTGGCGATCTCGATGGTGCTGCCGGTGTTCGACGGGCGCATCGTGCTGCCGATCGTCAACTTCGCGTTCATCTACTTCGGCTGGGTGATGGCGAGCCTCTTGGGCTACGTGATGTACCAGCACCACGACGCCTTCGGCATCGACCTCGTGCCCGGCGCGGGCGCCGACATCGGCGCGCCGGCCGACCGCCGCACGCCCGCGCAGATCGCCGCGCAGCGCACCGACGCCGAGGTGGCGCAGTGCATCACCGACGGCGACCTGGCCGCCGCATTGGGCATTGCCTACGAGGCGCAGCGCACCGCCGACGCCGACGACCTGGCCGCGCAGCGCCGCTACCACCGCGTGCTGGCGCTCATGCCCGAGAAGAAGGACACGCTGTTCGACCACGCGCGCCGCTTCATTCCGCTCTTGATGCGGCGCGACCTCGCGTCGGACGCGCTGAAGGTCTTCAAGGCCTGCCGCGCGATCGACAAGACCTTCGTGCTCGACGACCCGGCCATGGTCATCGCGATGGCCCGCGCCGAATGGCGCGGCGGTGACGCCCACGGCACGCTGGCGCTGCTGTCGGGCTTCGACAAGCGCTTCCGCGGCCACGCGGCGATCCCGCAGGCCTACGAACTCGCGGCCCGCGCGCTGGTGCAGGGGCTGGGCCGCACGGACATGGCGCAGCCGATCCTGACCACGCTCGAGGCCCGCTACCCCGAGAGCGAGCAGACGCAGGAAGTGCGCTGGCTGCTGCGGCCGGCGGCCTGAGAGGGGGCCGGCCCGCGGATCAGGGCAAAATTCCGCACGCCGCGCCGGCCGGACCTGCGGACCTGCCTCCCATGCCGCCCCTTTCGCCCGAACCGTCCCTTCCTGCTTCCTCTTCTTCTGCATCGCCGGCGCGTTCCCGCCGCCGCGCGCTGGTGGCCTGGGCGGGCGCCGTGGCGCTGGCGTTGCTGCTGATCGCCGTGGCCGGCCAGTGGGCCGCGCGGCGCGAGGCGAACTTCCAGGCCGACTCGATCCGCCGCGCCATGGAAGTGCACGTGCTCGGCCTGCGCGACGCCGCCGGCAAGTACGGCTACCTGCCGTTCACCGCCGGCATGCACCCCGACGTGCTGGCCGTGCTGGCCCACCCGCAGGACCCCGCCGCGCGGCAGCGCGCCAACCACCACATCGAGGAAGTGAACCGCCTCGCGGGCTCCGACGCGCTGTACCTCACCGACCCGCAGGGCCTCACGCTGGCGGCGAGCAACTGGGCCACGCCGCAGAGCTTCGTGGGCGAGTCGTACGCCAACCGGCCGTACTTTCTCGACGCGCGGGCCGGGCGGCGCGGCCTGTTCTACGGCGTGGGCCAGACCACGGGCGAGCCGGGGCTGTTCATGTCGGCGCCGGTGCGCGCCGAGGGCGGCGGCGAGGTGCTGGGCGTGGTCACCGTCAAGGTCAGCCTGCGCCAGCTGCACGACGCCTGGGCTTTCGTGCGCGATCCGATCCTGCTGACCGACGCGCGCGGCATCGTGTTCCTGAGCTCGGTGCCGGGCTGGATGTACCAGGCCACGCGGGCGCTGAGCCCCGCCGACCTAGCCGGCATCGAGCACGACCAGCAGTACGGCACGCGCACCCGCTTCGCGCCACTGCCCTGGCGCGTCGAGCACCTCGAGGGCGCGCCGGGCTACCTGGTGCGCACCACGGTCGGCGGCAAGGCGCGCCGTTTTCTTGCGGTGGACGAGCCCTTGCCCGACCTGGGCTGGACCCTGACGGTGATGGCCGACCACGCCGAAGTCACCCGCGCGCGCGAGCGCACCTGGATGCTCGGCCTGCTGGGCGCCGGCGTGCTGCTGCTGGGCGCGCTGTACTGGCGGCTGCGCGAGCGCCGCTTCGCCGAGCAGCGCGATGCGCGGCGCGACCTGGAGCTGCGCGTGCGCGAGCGCACCCACGAGCTGGACCAGGCCCACGCCTTCCGCAAGGCGATGGAAGACTCGCTGCTGGTCGGCATGCGTGCGCGCGACCTGCAGGGCCGCATCATCTACGTCAACCCGGCCTTCTGTGAGATGACCGGCTACGGCGCCGACGAGCTGCTGGGGCGGCTGCCGCCGTACCCCTACTGGCACCCCGACGACGTGACGCAGCACTGGTTCCACTACGAGGCCATGATGAGCGGGCAGCCCGCGCGCTCGGGCTTCGAGTCGCGCCTGCGGCACCGCGACGGGCACGAGGTCATCACCATGGTCTACACCGCGCGGCTCATCGACGCCGACGGCCGCCACAGCGGCTGGATGAGCTCGGTGGTCGACATCACCGAGCAGAAGCGCGCCGAGCTGCGCCAGCGCCAGAACGACGAGCAGCTGCAGCACGCGCAGCGCCTGGCCAGCCTGGGCGAGATGGCCTCCACGCTGGCGCACGAACTCAATCAGCCGCTGATGGCGTTGAGCAACTTCGCCAGCGCCGCCAAGACCTTCGCCGCGCAGGGCAACCAGCCGCTCTTGGCCAGCAGCCTCGACGAGACCGTGGCGCAGGCCAAACGCAGCGCCGAGATCGTGCGGCGCATCCGCGGCTTCGTGCGCCAGCGCACCGCCGGCACTGAAGACTGCGCCGTGGCCGCGCTGGTGACCAATGCGCTGGCGCTGCTGCAGGGCGAGATGCGCCAGCGGCAGGTGCGCGCCGAGGTGCGCATTCCGCCCGCGCTGCCGCCGGTGCGCGGCGACCGCGTGCTGCTCGAGCAGGTGCTGCTGAACCTGCTGTCCAACAGCCTGCAGGCGATGCAGCAGGGCACGCCGCCCGAGCGGCGCGTGGTCGAGGTCGAGGCCGAGCTGCGCGAAGGTCGCGTGCACATCCGCATCGCCGACCACGGCCCCGGCATCGACGCCGCGCTGGCCGAGCAGGTCTTCGCGCCCTTCTTCACCACCAAGGCCGGCGGCCTCGGGCTGGGCCTGAACATCTGCCGCACCATCGTGGAGGCCCACCGCGGCCGCTTGTCGTTCGCCGACCGGCCTGGCGGCGGCACGGTCTTCACCCTCGAACTGGAGGCTTCCCCGTGAACGCACCCCTGCTTGCCAACCACCTGTGCGTCGTCGACGACGACGAGGCCGTGCGCCGCTCCCTGGGCCTGCTGCTGCTGTCGCGCGGCCATGCGGTGCAGGCCTTTGCCTCGGGCGAGGCCTTCCTGGCCGGCGCAGACCTGCAGCGCCCGGGCTGCGCCATCCTCGACCTGCGCATGGAGGGCATGAGCGGCCTGCAGGTGTTCGACGCGCTGCGCGCGCAGGACAGCCCGCTGGTCGTGATCTTTCTGTCCGGGCACGGCGACATCCCGATGGCGGTCGAGGCGGTGCAGAACGGCGCCTTCGGCTGGCTGGAAAAGCCCTGCAACGACGAGCGCCTGCTCGACAGCATCGCCAAGGCGTTGCAGAAAGCCGAAGAGATCGCCGTGCGCCGCCAGGCCCGGCAGGCCGCGCAGGCGCTGTGGGCCAAGCTCACGCCGCGCGAGATGCAGGTCGCCCGGCTCGTGGCCGAAGGCCTGCCCAACAAGCGCATCGCGCAGGAACTGGCGCCGCTGGAGCTGCGCACGGTGGAAACGCACCGGGCGCACATGTTCGCGAAGCTGGGCTTTTCGAGCAGCCTGGAACTGGACCGCTTCCTGCGCGAGCACGGGCTGTAGGGGCCGTTCGGGGCGCGTGCCCAGGCCACCGGGTACTTCCCTCCGCGAATGTCCCCCGCCTTCGGCTCCTCCTTGATTTCGCTGCGGGAAGCACCCAGTGCCCTGGGCACGGGAAGCGGCGGCGGTGTGCGGCCGATCAACGACTGCACTGAACACGCTCACGCCGATGGGGTGCCTTGCGCAGCGAAATCAAGGAGGAGGGCGAAGCCCGGGGGACATTCGCGGAGCAAGGCGCCCCGTCGGCGGGAGCGTCGCCCTGAAGGCGCCCCAACCTCTGGCTAGAACTTAGGGTTTACCCCTGCGTACCGGTACGCAGTCCCGCGGCGGGGGCCCTACGGACGACAGCGCGCCCCTGGCGGACCAGACTCCCCGGCACGGCTTTCCGCGGGCTTCGCGGGGGCTGCAGCCAGAGACAAGGACCCCCCGCATGACCGCCATTGCCAGCAGCAGCACGAGCGCCGGCGCTTCCAGCCCGGACGCGACCCGCGACACCACCCCCTACACCTTCGAGGAAAAGCGCAAGCGCATCTTCGCCATCTTTGCCGCCTCGTCCGGCAACCTGGTGGAGTGGTTCGACTTCTACGTCTACGCCTTCTGCGCGATCTATTTCGCGCCCTCGTTCTTCCCCAAGTCGGACCCGACGGTCCAGCTGCTGAACACCGCCGGCGTGTTCGCCGCCGGCTTCCTGATGCGCCCGATCGGCGGCTGGCTGTTCGGCCGGCTGGCCGACCGCAAGGGCCGCAAGACGTCGATGGTGACCTCGGTCGTCATGATGTGCGTCGGCTCGCTGGTCATTGCCTGCCTGCCCACCTACGCGCAGATCGGCGCCTGGGCGCCCGCGCTGCTGCTGGCCGCGCGCCTGCTGCAGGGCCTGTCGGTGGGCGGCGAGTACGGCACCACCGCCACCTACATGAGCGAAGTGGCCATGCGCGGCCAGCGCGGCTTCTTCTCGTCGTTCCAGTACGTCACGCTGATCGGCGGCCAGCTGCTGGCCGTGGTGGCCGTGGTGGTGCTGCAGCAGTTGCTCACCGAGGCCGAGCTCAAGGCCTGGGGCTGGCGCATTCCCTTCGTGCTGGGCGCCCTGGCCGCCGTCGTGGCGCTGATGCTGCGCCGCACGCTGACCGAAACGGCCAGCACCAAGACCCGCGCCGCCAAGGGCGCCGGCAGCGTCGCCGAGCTGTTCAAGCACCACAAGCGCGCCTTCCTCGTGGTGCTGGGCTACACGGCCGGCGGCTCGCTGATCTTCTACACCTTCACCACCTACATGCAGAAGTACCTGGTGAACTCGGCCGGCATGTCGATCAAGACCGCCAGCAACGTGATGACGGCGTGCCTGTTCCTGTACATGTGCATGCAGCCGCTGTTCGGCGCGCTGTCGGACCGCATCGGCCGGCGCAGCAACATGCTGCTGTTCGGCGCCCTGGGCGCGCTGATGACGGTGCCCGTGCTGAGCAACCTGCAAAGCGTGAGCAGCCCGCTGATGGCCGGCGTGCTGATCACGCTGGCGCTGGCGGTGGTGAGCTTCTACACCTCGATCAGCGGCATCGTGAAGGCCGAGATGTTCCCGCCCGAAGTGCGCGCGCTGGGCGTGGGCCTGTCGTACGCCGTGGGCAACGCCATCTTCGGCGGCAGCGCCGAGTACGTGGCGCTGGGCCTGAAGTCGATCGGCCACGAGTCGTACTTCTACTGGTACGTGACGGCGATGATGGGCGTGGCCTTCCTGGTCAGCCTGCTGCTGCCGAAGCAGGCGACCTACCTGCACAACGACAAGTAAGCGCAGCGCCGCTGCATCAACGAACCCGGCCGCGTGCCGGGTTTTTTACGTGCGTTGCAACGCGCGCGTGACCATGTCGTTGGGCGCCAGCCGCAGCAGGTGCGGCAGCAGGCCCAGGGCGCGATCGCGTTCGCCCGCGTGCAGCAGCCCGTTGGCGCACACCGAGAGCGTGTCGGCCAGCTCGGGATGGTCGGGTGCGGTCTTCAGCAGGATGTGGCAGAGCTTGTCGGCATCGCCGAACTGGCGGATGCGCGCGAAGCGGCGCGCCAGCCGGGCCATGTCGTCGGGCTTCAGGCGCACGCCGGGTTTGGCCTGGTCGAGGTAGGTCGTGAAGCTGGCGTGCTGCAGCGCCAGGGTGTCGGCGTCGGTGGCGGGCAGGCGGAAGATGCGGCGCGCGGCCTGGTGGAAGTCGTCGCTCGCGGGCTGCAGGCGCGCGGTGTGGAACCAGGCGCGCAGCGTGTCGGTGTCGCCGGGGCGCAGGGCGGCGGCGGCGCGCCATTCGGCACACGCGGGCTCGAACTTCATGGCCGCCGACAGCTTGCGCGCGGCGGCCACGTGCTGCTCGAAGCGGTGGTCGTCGGTCACCATTTCCGACTTCACGGTCTCGGGCGTCTTCACGCGGCCCAGCCACATGGCGCCGGCCATCAGCGCCGCGCCCGTCAGCAGGCCGCCCAGGTGGGCCATGTAGGCGATGCCCTGGCCGCCGATCCAGTGCTGCACCAGCTCGTTGGCGATCCAGGCCGGCAGCAAGAGCAGGGCGGGGGCCGTGACGTAGTTGAAATAGAAGAACAGCTGGTAGAAAAAGCGGATGCGCCGCAGCCGGTACATCACGGCGTACATGCCCATCAGCGCCGAGATCGCGCCCGAGGCACCCAGCCCGTAGCCGCCCTTGCCCGCATAGGCCCAGCCGGCCAGCAGCGCGGAGCCCACGCCGCCCAGCAGGTAGAAGCTCAGGTAGGTGCCGCGCCCCAGCGCCAGCTCGACCGAGAAGCCGAACAGGAAGAGGAACAGCATGTTGCCCAGCAGGTGGCCCGTGCTGCCGTGCAGGAAAGTGGCGGTGAGCCAGGTCCAGGGCTTGAATTCGGCGTCCTTGCCGTAGTCCTGCGACCAGCGCGCGGTGAACGGCGCGGGCAGCATCGCCTCGTACTGGCGGCGGTCGCGCTGCCATTCGTCGAAGCGCGGGTTCGCGGGCGTCACGACCTGGTCGGCGCGCAGCTTCTTCAGGAAGGGCTGGTCGTTCTGCAGGCCTTCGAGCAGCTGCGGGTAGGCCTCTTCATGCGCCAGCATGCGGCGCGCCAGCTTGCCGCGCTTGGGGTCGGTTTTTTCGAGCCACTCGACGAAGGGCGGCAGCTCCAGCTCGGGCAGCACGCTCTGCACGTAGAACTGCGCGGCGCGCTCGCGGCCGTTGTCTTCGCTGCGCTGCGGCCCCCAGAACACGAGCATGTTCAGGAGGATCAGCAGCACCGTCATCCACGGCGGGTTGCGCCAGCTCGGCTTGTTTTCGAGCGGGATGGCGTAGAACATGAAGCGCGGCCCTCGGTGGCGTGGCCGCGGGCTTCAGCCCAGGCGCGCGCGGTGGCGGGCGACCTGTGCCTTCACCTGCACGGGCGCGGTGCCGCCCAGCACGTTGCGGGCGTTGAGCGAGCCGCGCAGGCTCAGCACGTCGTACACGTCCTTCTCGATGTTCGGGTTGAACTGCTGCAGCACGGCCAGCGGCAGCTCCGACAGGTCGACCTGGTGCGAGGTGGCGGCCTTCACGGCATGGGCCACGGTTTCGTGCGCGTCGCGGAAGGGCAGGCCCTTCTTCACGAGGTAGTCGGCCAGGTCGGTGGCGGTGGCGTAGCCGCGCAGCGCGGCGGCCTCCATGGCCTGCGGCTTCACGGTGATGCCGCCGATCATCTCGGCAAAGATGCGCAGGGTGTCCTTGAGCGTGTCGACGGTGTCGAACAGCGGCTCCTTGTCTTCCTGGTTGTCCTTGTTGTAGGCCAGCGGCTGGCCCTTCATGAGCGTGATGAGCGCCATCAGGTGGCCGACCACGCGGCCCGTCTTGCCGCGCGCCAGCTCGGGCACGTCGGGGTTCTTCTTCTGCGGCATGATCGACGAGCCGGTGGTGAAGCGGTCGGCGATGTTGATGAAGCCGAAGTTCTGGCTCATCCAGATGATGAGTTCTTCGCTCAGGCGGCTCACGTGCACCATGCACAGGCTGGCGGCGGCGGTGAACTCGATCGCGAAGTCGCGGTCGCTCACGGCGTCCAGGCTGTTCTGGCAGACGTTGTCCATCTTCAGGGTGCGCGCCACGAGCTCGCGGTCCAGCGGGTAGCTGGTGCCGGCCAGGGCGGCGGCGCCCAGCGGCAGGCGGTTGACGCGCTTGCGCACCTCGCCCATGCGCTCGGCGTCGCGGCTGAACATTTCCACGTAGGCCAGCATGTGGTGGCCGAAGCTCACGGGCTGGGCCACCTGCAGGTGGGTGAAGCCGGGCAGGATCACCTCGACGTTCTTCTCGGCGATGTCCACCAGCGCCTTCTGCAGCTCGACCAGCAGGTCGCCGATGAGGTCGATCTCGCCGCGCAGCCACAGGCGCACGTCGGTGGCGACCTGGTCGTTGCGGCTGCGGCCGGTGTGCAGGCGCTTGCCGGCGTCGCCCACGAGCTGGGTCAGGCGGGCCTCGATGTTCAGGTGCACGTCCTCGAGGTCGAGCTTCCATTCGAAGCTGCCGGCCTCGATCTCGCCGCGGATCTGCGTCATGCCGCGCTCGATGGCGGCGTGGTCCGTCACGCTGATGATGCCCTGGGCCGCGAGCATGCCGGCGTGCGCCAGCGAGCCCTCGATGTCGGCCTGCCACAGGCGCTTGTCGAAGAAGACGCTGGAGGTGTAGCGCTTCACCAGGTCGCTCATCGGTTCGGAGAACAGGGCCGACCAGGCTTCGGATTTCTTGTCGAGTTGGTTTTGGGTCATGGGAGCCGTCCAGGAAGGCAATAATGGGTTGGTCACCCGATGGATCTGATGTCTGCGATGCGCAACCCGGCGATTTTATCGGCCAGCTCCCCCTCCACGTCCGCGGCGTCGCCGGAACGCGCCCGCGCGCCCGTGCGCGGCGGCCCGGCGCTGTTCGACGCCTGCCAGATTGGCGTGGTGCTGCGCACCGTGGTGTTCGTCGAAGCGGTGGTGGCGGTGGCCACGCTGTTCGTGGTCGGCACCTTCGGCGAATGGCTGGTGCAGGCGGCCACGGTCACCGGCGGCGCGCTGCCCGCCACGCTGCTGTGGCTGGTGGCGGCCTGCGGGCTCAAGAAGCAATTGCGGCGCCTGCCGCCCCCGGGCCAGTACGCCGCCGGCGCCGTGCTGGGCGCCGTGGCGTCGCTGTACGGCTGCGGCCTGCTGCGCCTGACCGGCGTGATCGCCAGCGCCCCCTGGCTGGCCAGCGCGCTGGCCGGCGCGCTGTTCGCGGGGCTGGTGATGGCGGCGATGGTGCTGCGCGCGCGCGGCCAGACGCCGGCCGCCACTACGGCCCGGCTCGAAGAGCTGCAGTCGCGCATCCGCCCGCACTTTCTGTTCAACACGCTCAACAGCGCCATCGCGCTGGTGCGCGAGGAGCCCGCCAAGGCCGAGACCATGCTCGAAGACCTGGCCGAGCTGTTCCGCCAGGCGCTCACCGTGCCGGGCGAATCGGGCACGCTGGCCGACGAGATCGCACTGGCCGAGCGCTACCTGGCCATCGAGCAGGTGCGCTTCGGCGAGCGCCTGCGCATCCGCTGGGACCTCGATGCCGCCGCCAGCGACGCGCGCCTGCCGCCGCTGTTGCTGCAGCCGCTGGTCGAGAACGCCATCAAGCACGGCGTGGAGCCCAGCCCCGAGGGCGGCAAGCTGCGCATCCGCACCGAGCGGCGCGGTGGCATGGTCGTGATCGAGGTGGTCAACAGCCTGCCGCCGCTGCGCTGGGCCGACGAGCCGCTGCCGCGCGGCCACGGCATCGCCCTGGACAACGTGCGCGAGCGGCTGCGCCTCTTGCACGACATGCAGATGCAGTTCAGCGCCGGCATGGACCAGAAGAACTACCGCGTACGCATTGCCATCCCCGCCGAATCCTCATGAGCCTCAAGACCCTGATCGTTGACGACGAAGCCCTGGCCCGCTCGCGCCTGCGCACGCTGCTGCGCGACTGCACCTCGCCCGCCGCCGAGGTGACGGCCGAGGCTGCGCAGGGCGAAGAGGCGCTGGCCCACCTGGCCGCGATGGACCTCGACCTCGTGCTGCTCGACGTGCACATGCCCGGCGTCGACGGCATCGAGGTGGCGCGCGCGCTGCGCAGCCGGCCCGACGCGCCGGCCGTGGTGTTCGTGACGGCGCACGCCAGCCACGCGGTCACGGCCTTCGAGCTGGAGGCGGTCGACTACCTCACCAAGCCCGTGCGCGCCGAGCGGCTGCAGCAGGCGCTGCAGAAGGTCGAACGCTTCCTGAAGGAGCGCCGCGCCGCGCAGCCGGCCGCCGAGGCCACGCCCGAATGCGTGCTGATCCAGGACCGGGGCCGCGCCGAGCGCGTGCCGCTGTCCGAGGTGCTGTACCTCAAGTCCGAATACAAGTACCTCACGGTGCGCACCGCCACGCGCAGCCACATCCTCGATGGCTCGCTGAACGATTTCGAGGAGCGCTACCCGAACCGCTTCCTGCGCGTGCACCGCAATGCGCTGGTGGCGCGCTCGGCCATCCGCGCGCTCGAGCGCTACGACGACGGCGAGGACGCCGATGGCTGGGCGCTGCGGCTGGACTCGGTGCCCGAGCCCGTGGCGGTGTCGCGCCGCCAGCTGGCCGCCGTGCGCGAGATGCTGAAGGAATCGCGATGACCGACGACACCCCGGCCGGCCCGAAGCCGGCGCCTGAACGGCCGGTGGCTGCGGATGAGCCGCCGCCTGCGCCTGCACCGGTGCCGGCGCCGCCGGTCGACCCCGTCGAGCCCGCAGCGCCGGTCGAGCCGAGCGCGACCGCCGAAGAGGCGACCTCCGCCCTGCGCAGGCGCTTCGTGCTGCACATGCCGGTCGACGTGCGCAGCGCCTCGCTCGTGGTGCTGGCCGTGCTCGCCAGCGTCTTCGCGCTGCGATGGGGCCAGGCCGTGTTCGTGCCGCTCATGCTGAGCCTGTTGCTGAACTACGCGCTGTCGCCGCTGGTCGAGCGCCTGCACCGCTGGTACGTGCCGCGCTGGATCGGCGCGGCGGCGATCCTGCTGGGCCTGTTCGGCGGGCTCGGGTGGACGGGCTATTCGCTCTCGGGCAGCGCCTCGCAGCTGCTCGACTCGCTGCCGGTCGCTGCGCAAAAACTCGGCCAGGCCATGCGCCGCGACAAGAACGCCAGCGCCACCCCGCTGGACAGCGTGCAGCAGGCCGCCGCGCAGCTGGAGAAAGCGGCCGAGGAAAACTCCGCGCGCGTCGCCTCGCGCAAGGGCGTGGCGCGCGTCGTGATCGAACGGCCGGGCTTCAACGTGCGCGACTACCTGCTCAGCGGCACGGTCGGCCTGCTCAACGCCATGGGTCAGCTCACGCTGGTGGCCTTCCTCACCTACTTCGCGCTGTGCTCGGGCGACACCTTCCGGCGCAAGCTCATCAAGATCACCGGGCCCAGCCTGCAGAAGAAGAAGGTCACGGTGCACGTGCTGGACGACATCACGCGCAACATCGAACGCTACCTGCTGGTGCAGATCCTGGTGAGCGGGCTGGTGGGGCTGACCACCGGCCTGGCGTTCTGGCTGCTCGGCGTGGAGAACGCGGCCGTGTGGGGAATCATCGCGGCCGTGACCAACCTCATTCCCTACATCGGCTCGGTGATCGTGCTGGTGGCGGCGGGGCTTATGGCCTTCCTGCAGTTCAGCAGCATCGAGATGGCGCTGCTGGTGGGCGGCGTGTCGCTGGCCATCCACACGGTGGTCGGCAACCTGCTGATGCCCTGGCTCACCAGCCGCACCAGCCGCATGAACCCGGTGGCGGTGTTCGTGGGCGTGATCTTCTGGGGCTGGCTGTGGGGCATCTGGGGTCTGCTGCTGGGCATCCCGATCACCATGGTCATCAAGTCGATCTGCGACCGGGTGGAAGACCTGCAGCCGATCGGCGAACTGCTCGGCGAATGAACCGGCCCTTCAAACCCTTCAGGAGGGTGCCTCGTCCGATGCTGTAAATTATTGCGAATCAATTCGCAATAATTAAATGCCCGACGTTTCATCCGCTTCCTTGCCACCCGGGGCCGGCGCCCCGGCCCGGTTGCTCTCCATCGACGCGCTGCGCGGCCTAGTGATCCTGTTCATGCTGCTGGACCACGTGCGCGAGACCTTCTACCTGCACCACCAGGTGCCCGACCCGATGCTCGTGGCGCAGACGCCGCCGGCGCTGTTCTTCGGCCGCCTGCTGGCGCACCTGTGCGCGCCGGTGTTCGTGTTCCTGGCCGGGCTGTCGGCCTTTCTCTACGGCGCGAAGCAGGCGGACGGCCGCGCTGCGGCGTCCTCGTTCCTGTGGAAGCGGGGCCTGTTCCTCGTGCTGCTGGAGGTCACGGTCGTCAACTTTGCCTGGACCTTCCAGTTCCCGCCGGCCACCGTGTTCCTGCAGGTGATCTGGGTGATCGGGCTGTCGATGCTGGCGTTGTCGGCGCTGGTGTGGCTGCCGCGCCGGGCGCTGGTCGTGTTGGGCGTGGTGCTGGTGGCGGGGCACAACCTGCTCGACGGCGTGCACTTTCCCGTGGGCCATGTGCTGCACGTGCCCTGGGCTGTGCTGCACGACCGGGGCTGGATCGAGGTGTCCGAGGCCCTGAGGCTGCGCACGTCGTACCCGCTGCTGCCGTGGATCGGCGTGATCGCGCTGGGCTACGTCGCCGGGCCGTGGTTCCTGCCCGGCGCCGATGCACCGCAGCGCCAGCGGCGGCTGCTCGCGTGGGCTGTGGGCCTGCTCGTTGGCTTCGTGGCGCTGCGCGCACTCAATGCCTACGGCGACAAGCCCTGGGCAGCAGGCGACAGCGCGCTGACGACCGTGATGGCCTTCCTCAACGTCACGAAGTACCCGCCGTCCTTGCTGTTCATCGCGCTGACGCTCGGCGCGGGGCTGTGGCTGCTGCGCCTGTTCGAGCGCCGGCAGGGCGCGGCCTGGCTCGCACCACTGGCCGTGTTCGGCGCGGCGCCCATGTTCTTCTACGTGCTGCACCTGTACGTGCTCAAGTTCCTCTACCTGGGGGCCGAGGCGGTCTGGGGCCCCAACCAGGGCCGCTTGTTCGGCTTCGACGCCGTCTGGATGGTGTGGCTGGTCACCGGGGTGCTGGCCTTCGCGCTGTACCCCGCCGTGCGCGCCTTCGCGGCCCTGAAGGCGCGACGTCGCGACATCGCGTGGCTCAAGTACCTGTGAGCGGCTGGCGATGAGACGGTTCTGCGGCGCGGCCCTCGCCATGCTGGGCACGTCCGCCCTCGCGGCCGAAGGTGGCGGCTTCGTCGAGGACACGCGCTGGCGCGTGCTCCAGCGCAGCGTGTACGAGCACCGTAGCTACCTGCACGGCGATCGCAGCAACGGCGGGCGCAATGCCTCGCTGCCCCGGGCGCGGCGCAGCGATCACGCGCAGGAGTGGGGCTACGGCGTCATGGGCACCCTCGCGTCCGGCTTCACGCCGGGCTGGATCGGCTTCGGCGTGGACGCGCATGCCTCGCTCGCGCGCAGCCTCGACGGCGACGATCTGCGCGTCGGCAAGATCCGCATGCTGCCGGTGGACGGCGCGGGCTACGCGCAGCACGGCATCGCGCGCGGCGGCGTGGCGCTGAAGGCGCGCATCTCCGCCACCGTGCTGACGGTGGGTGAGCAACGCGTCAAGACGCCGGTCTTCAGCGCGTCCGATTCCCGCCTGCTGCCCGAGACCATGCGCGGCTGGCTGCTGACGAGCCGCGAGTTCGACACGCTCACGCTGCAGGCCGGCCGCTTCACCGGGTCGACCGACCGCCATGCGCGCGGCACGAACCACCCGTTGATCGTCAATTACCTCGACCCGAAGTCACCGCGCGGCGACGTGTTCGACTTTGCCGGCGGCACCTGGAAGGGCAGCGCTTCGCTGTCGCTCACGGCCTACGTCGCACGCCTGGAGGACACCTGGCGCACGGGCTACCTGGGCGCCCACTACACGGTGCCGCTCCCGGAGAAGCGTGCGCTGTCCTTCGACCTGCAGGTGTACCGCAGCAAGGACACGGGCCGCGCGCTGGCCGGCCCGGTGGACAACACCACCGCGAGCCTCATGACCAGCTACACCCACGGCCCCCACCGCGTGGGCCTGGGCTGGCAGAAGGTCGCGGGCGACACGCCGTTCGACTACGTGACGCGCGGCGCTGTCTGGCTCGGCAATGCGGCGCAGCTGTCCGACTTCAACGCGCCGCATGAGCGGTCGTGGCAGCTGCGGTACGAAGTGGATGCCGCGCGTTGGGGAGCGCCCGGGTTGAGCCTGGGCGCCGCCTACATCCGCGGCAGTGGCATCGACGGCAGCCGGGTCCCGCCGCGCGGAGGCTACGCATGGCTGGGCTACGGGCAGGGCGGCCGGCACTGGGAGCGCGACCTGTGGCTGCGCTACACGGTCCAGCAAGGCAGCGCCAAGGGCCTGGCCTTCCTGCTGCGCTACGGCGAGCACCGCAACAACAAGGCGCAGGCCGAACTCAACACGCGCCAGATCCGCGTCGCGCTGGAGTACCCGATCGGCAACGACTGAGCGGGCGGCGCTGTCAGGGGGCCGTGACGGGCAGCTTCTTCACGAAGGTCGCGGCGGGGTCGAGCGGCTGGCCGTCGCGCGTGCGCAGGTCGATCGGCGCTACCGGCTCACCGTTCTCGCGCTCCAGCAGCACCGAATGCGGCTCGCCGGGCGCGAACAGGTTCGCCTCGCCCCAGTGCCGCAGGCCGACCACCACGGGAAACAGGCCGCGGCCCTTGGCCGTCAGCGCGTACTCCTGGTAGAGCGAGCCGTCCGAGGCCGGCACGAGGTCGAACACGCCTTCCTGCACCAGCCACTTCAGCCGGTCGGCCAGGATGTTCTTGGCCACGCCCAGGCTCTGCTGGAACTCGCCGAAGCGCCGCATGCCGTCGAAGGCGTCGCGCACGATCAGCAGCGACCACTGGTCGCCGACGATCTCGAGCGCGCGCGCCATCGGGCAGGCGTCGAACCTCAGACTTTTTCTCCTGGCCATCGTGTGTTTCCTGTGCGTCCCTGGGATGGCGGGATTAGACCGTAGCGTTGGATTGGTTGCAAATTAAAACTGATGCGGCTAGCATCCATATGGTTTTAATTTGAAACCTGAAATGACCATGACCGTCCCAGTAAGCATTCCCTCCGGCGGCGACGCCGTGCCCGGCCTGCGCGCCAGCCCCGTGCGCGTGGCCGTCGTGCAGTTCGACCCGCAGGTCGGCGTCGAGAACCTCGCGCGCAACGCCGCCGCCGTGCGCGCACAGCTCGAAGCGGCGGTGGCCGGCGGCGCGCAGCTCATCGTGCTGCCCGAACTGGCGACCACCGGCTACTGCTTCAACGGCCGCACCGAGGCCTTCGCCCATGCCGAGCCCGTGCCGCACGGCCCCACCGTGCAGGGCTGGATCGCGTTCGCGGCGCAGCACGGCGTGTACCTCGTCGGCTGCCTGGCCGAGCAGGACGGCATGCAGCTGTTCGACACCGCCGTGCTCGTCGGCCCCGAGGGCTACATCGGCCGCTACCGCAAGACCCACCTGTGGAACAACGAGAAGCTGTGGTTCACGCCCGGCAACGAGGGCTACCCGGTGTTCGAGACGAAGATCGGCCGCATCGGCCTGCTCGTGTGCTGGGACATCTGGTTTCCCGAGGCGCCGCGCATCGTGGCGCAGCAGGGCGCCGACATCATTTGCGTGCCCACGGGCTGGGTCTGGACGCCGCCGCCGCTGTACGACGCCAGCGGCGTGTGCATGGCGGCCTACCTGACGATGACGGCCGCGCACGCCAACAACGTCTTCATCGCCACCGCCGACCGCGTGGGCCGCGAGCGCGGCACGGGCTTCATGGGCAACTCGCTGATCGCGGGCACCAACGGCTGGCCGATGGGGCGCATCGCGGGGCCCGAGGAAGAGACCATCCTCTACGCCGACGTCGACCTGGGCGCTGCGCGTTCGGCGCCGATCTGGACGCCGCTCAACGACCTGCACCGCGACCGGCGAACCGATCTGTACGACGCGATGCTGGGCTACCGCGGGGCGGCACTGCCGCGCTGAGCCGCGCGAAGCGCACGATCATCCACGGCCCGAGCAACGCCCCGAGCCCGACCGAGCTCCACGCCGCCACCCACGCGTACGTGCTGCCGAGGCCGAACCGCGCCTGCCCCCAGTCGAGCGCCAGCCCGAACACCCACGGGCTGAGCGCGCCCGCGCCGAAGCCCATCACCGAGCGCACCGAGAACGCCACGCCGAGCCGGTGCGGCGCCACCACGTCGGCCAGCGCGGTCGAGTAGACCGACGAATCGGCGATGGCCAGCAGGTTGTACAGCGCCGCCATCGCGGCCAGCGCCCACAGCGGCCAGGTCCACATCCAGCCGAAAGTGAACGACAGGCTCAGGCTCGCGAGGGTGGCGATCATCATCACGCGCGCGCGGCCCAGCCGGTCGGAGGCGGCGCCGCCCACCACGCTGCCGAACACGCTCACGAGGTGCGCGAACGCCGCCAGCGCGATGCCCGCGGCCGGCCATGCGGTCGCGCCGCCACGGGACGAGGCCATGAGGTAGGCGGGCAGCCAGGCCCACAGTGCCATCAGCTCCCAGCAGTGGAAGGCGTAGGCCCAGTTGCCGGCCATCGCGGGCCGGTCGCGCACGGTCGCGTTCAGTGCCTGCAGCACGCCTTCGCGCGGCGCACCGGCGACCCGTGGCGCAGGCGGTGCCATGCGCCGCAGCGCGAGCTGGGCCAGCAGCACGCCCATCACGGTGCAGCCCGCCGCCACCAGCAGCCCGGTGCGCCAGTGCGCCACCACGCTGAACCCCGCTACCACCGCGAGCGACAGCGCATAGCCCATCGACGCCGCGCCGAGGAACAGGCCCATCGCACGCCCGCGCACCGCCGGCCCGGCGTTGAGCGACAGCAGCTGCAGCCCCGGCGTGTACGAGGCGCCCGCACACAGGCCCGCCAGGCCGTACAGCAGCAGGGCTGAGCGGTGGTCGTGCGCGAAGAGGGCGAAGGCCAGCGAGGCGGCCGCGCCGATCGCGCCACCGACCGCGAAGATGCGGTGCGGGCCGAAGCGGTCGGCCAGCAGGCCCACGGCGAACAGCGAGCTCATGTAGCCCACGTGCCAGGCGCTCTGGATGGAACCGGCCTGCGCGGCCGTCATCTGCCAGTCGTCCCGCATGAACGGCAGCACGCCCGAATAGGCCGTGACGATCATCCCCTGCAGCAGCCGGCTCGCGCACAGCAGCGCCAGCCATCCGCGCCGCGGCGCCGCCGGGGTGGGGTCAGCGCAGTGCACGCTGCATCAGCACGGTGTCGACCCACTGGCCGAACTTGAAGCCGACGTGGCGCAGCACGCCGACCGTCTCGAAGCCCAGGCGCGCGTGCAGCCGCTGCGAGCCCGCGTTGCCGCTGTGGCCGATGCACGCGACCATCTGCGTGAAGCCCGCCTCGGTGCAGCGGTGGATCACCGCCTGCAGCAGCGCCGTGCCGATGCCGTGGCCATGCATGTCGGCTGCGACGTAGATCGAGTCTTCCACCGTGTGCCGGTAGGCCGAGCGCGCGCGATAGGGGCCGGCGTAGGCGTAGCCGGCCACCTCGCCATCCTTCAGCGCCACGAGGTACGGCAGGCCGCGTTCCTGCACGTCGATGCGGCGCGCCTGCATCTGCGCGACGGGGGGCACTTCTTCTTCGAACGAGCACAGGTCGTGCAGCACGTAGTGGCTGTAGATGGCCTGCACGCGGGCCATGTGGTGGGGCTCGGCATCGGCGATGTCGAGCGCGGTGGAAGCAACGGAAGAGGAGGACATGCCTCGATCTTGACGAGGCCGAATCGATAAGTGAAGCTTGGCCTGCCTATGCAACGCATAAGGAATACTTTGGAAAAGAACCTCAGCCTCGACCAGCTCGCCACCTTCGCCCTGGTGATCGACACCGGCAGCTTCTCCGCCGCGGCCGACCGGCTCGGCCTGTCGCAACCGGCCGTGAGCCTGCAGGTGCGCCAGCTCGAACGCCGGCTCGCGGTGCGGCTCATCGAGCGGGTCGGCAAGCGCGCGCGGGCCACGCCGGCCGGTGCGGAGCTGCTGCGCCATGTGCCGCAGATCGAAGCGGCGGTCGAGAACGCGATCGACGCGCTGGCCGACCACGCGCGCGGCGTCACGGGCCGCGTGCGGCTGGGCACGGGCGCCACGGCCTGCCTGTACTTCCTGCCGGCCGTGCTGCGCCAGCTGCGCGAGGAATTCCCCGCGCTCAGCGTGGTGGTGAGCACCGGCAACACCGACGAGCACGTGCGCAAGGTGGAAGACAACAGCATCGACCTCGCGCTGGTCACGCTGCCCGCGGCGGGGCGTTCGCTGAGCGTGATCCCCGTGTGCGACGACGAGTTCGTCGCCATCGGCCGCGCCGACCTCGCGCCGCTCAAGGCCCGCGTGACGCCGGCCGACCTGGCGCCGCTGCCGCTGGTGCTGTTCGAGCCCGCGGCCAACACGCGCAAGCTGGTCGATCGTTGGTTTGCTGCCGAGGGCCTGCAGCCGCAGCCCGTGATGGAGCTGGGCAGCGTCGAGGCGATGAAGGAGATGGTGGCCGCGGGGCTGGGCTACGGCCTGGTGCCCGGCATGTCGATGGCGGGGCGCGGCGCCCACCCGGCGCTGAAGGCCAGCCGCCTCGCCCCGCGCATGCACCGCACGCTGGCGGTGGTGATCCGTCGCGACAAGCCGCTCAACAAGGCGCTGCGCACGGTGCTCGAGGCGATCGTGGCGGCCGGGAAGAAACCCGGCCGCCGCTAGGAGTCCTTACTCTGGAATGGCCGCCAGCGGCGCCGCGCCGCCGCGTGCGCGGCCCAGCGTGCCGACGATGAGCGCGGCGATCAGCACCAGCACGCCGCTGAGCACCATCGTGGGCGAGATGCCGCGGCTGTCGACCATCAGGCCGCCGATCAGCGCGCCGGAGGCGATCGCCACCTGGAAGCCCGTCACCAGCAGGGCCTGGCCGGCTTCCTGCGCGTCGGGCACGGCTTCCATCATCCAGCCGGTGAGCGCCACTGGAATCAGGCCGAAGGCCACGCCCCAGATCACCACCACCACCGCGCCGGCCACCATGCCGGTGCCGATCAGCGTCGACAGCAGCAGCGCCGTGGCGAGCATCAGCGCCGCCAGCAAGGTGGTGCCGCGCACGCTGCGCGCCACCAGGCTGCCGCCCAGGAAGGTGCCGATGAAGCCCACCGCACCGTAGACCAGCAGCAGCGTCGAGACCGCGTTGGCCTGCAGGCCGAACACCTGCTGCAGCAGCGGCTTCAGGTAGGTGTAGGCCGCGAAGTGGCCGGCGATGAAGAACAGCACGGCGAGCAGGCCGACCTGCGCCATGCGGCGCGTGAGCGGCGTGAGCAGGTCGCGCGCACCGATGGCGCGTTGCGGCGGAATGGCGGGCAGCAGCCACAGCTGCACCAGCAGCACGGCCGCGGCCAGCGCGCCGGTCACGGCGAACGAGGCGCGCCAGCCGAACATCGTGCCCAGCCACGAGCCCGCGGGCACGCCGAGCACCGTGGCGGCCGACACGCCGGCCAGCACCAGCGACATGGCGCGCGCCTTCGAGGCGTCGGGCACCAGCTGCGTGGCGGCGGCGGGCGCGAAGGTCCAGAAGCCGCCCACGGCCAGGCCGAGCATCAGGCGTGCGACCAGCATCGTCGTGAAGTTGGGCGCGAACGCGGCCAGCAGGTTCGAGGCGATCAAGAGCAGCGTGAGCGCGATCAGCACCGTGCGCCGGTCGAGCCGGCCCGAGGCGACGATCAGCGCCGGCCCGGCGAAGGCAGCGAGCACGCCGGGCATGGTGATCATCAGCCCGGCCGTGCCGTCCGACACGTTCAGGCCGCGCGCGATGTCGGTGAGCAGGCCGATGGGCATGAACTCGGTCGACACCATCGCGAAGGTGCCGACGGCGATGGAGCCGACCGCGAGCCATGCGGAGCGGGTGGGGGCGGCCACGGCGTCGCGCGCGGGCGCCGCCAGGTCGTCGATGCAGGGGGTGCTGCCGGAAGAATTCATCATGGAGATGCAGTCCTTGAACGCATCGGCGATGAAGACGCCAATGCCGGTGAGGGGGCATTGGAGTGTGCGAGCCGGCCGCCTTGCGACCAAGGGGCGGTGGAGCAGTAGACAGTTTCCCTGCGGCGAACAATCGACCCCTTTGGTGACTGCAGCCATCCAGGGATGCGGCGATGGCGTCTTTCGCCGTCACCGTTTTTTGGAGTTGCCGAGACTAAGTGTGGGCAGGGCGCAACTGCAGCGCCTGTCCGTCGGCCACGAACGATTCATCGACCAGCACGCGGAAGGCCGTGCCTTGCACGAACTTCGGCTGCGCGACGGCCGGCGAGAGAAACTCGATGTCGAGCGCGACCGGCGTGCCGCGCGCGAGCAACGTGCCCTGCGGCACGCGCCAGCGCGCCGAGAAGCCTTCGGTGTCGAGCACCAGCGCGCCCCGGTATTCGCCGGGGCCCAGCGGCACGTCCTGCGCCGGCACCGAGGGACGGCGGAAGGTGAGTTCCACGGCCAGGTGCGGCGTGAACTCGGGCAGCGCGTCGAAGCCTGCGGGCGGGGCCTGCTTGGGCGTGCGGCGCGGCAGCTTGCCGATGAGCCACCCGATCACGTTGCCGATGATCGGCACCCACAGCACCATCAGCAGCGTGGCGATGTCGCGCGTGGTGGTGCCGGGCGCCGCGTAGTGCCGCACGATGCCGCCGCCCACGGCCACGCACAGGAGGATCAGGACGATGACGCGTCGGCGGAACTGGATTTTGGTCATGAATGCGCGGGGTGAAAGCGGGTCCGGACCATAACCTACGCCGTCATCTGCCCCTTGCCTGCCGCTTGAGCGACCCGCAGCACCGCATCCGCCGGCAGCGCCTGCCAGTCGATCCATTCGCCCACCGCCACATGGTGCGTGGGCGCGGCGCCGCCTTCGACGGTGCCCCACTGCAGCGTGAGCCGGCGCTGGCCGAGCCGCAGCGCGAGCTCGAAGCCTGGCCAGTGCGCGGGCACATGCGGCGTCATCGACAACTGCCTGCCCTTCACGTTCAGGCCCAGCAAGGTCTCGACGGCCGCGCGGTGCAGCCATGCGGCCGAGCCGGTGTACCAGCTCCAGCCGCCCCGGCCCACATAGGGCGCGGCGCCATAGACATCGCCCGCCATCACATAGGGCTCCAGCTCGTAGACCGGACCGCGCGCGGGGTGCTGCGAACGGTGGGCCGGGCTCAGGCCCTCGAAGCTCTGCCACGCCGCTTCATGGTCGCCCTGCAGCGCCTGTGCCATCAGCGCCCACACGGCGCCGTGCGAGTACTGGCCGCCGTTCTCGCGCACGCCCGGCGGATAGGCCTGGATGTAGCCCGGGTTGTGGGTCGATTGGGAAAACGGCGGTGCCAGCAGCCGCAGCAGGCCGGCCGGTTCGTCGTGCAGGTGCTTGCCGATGGCGGCCATGGCCGGGCCGGTGTGGGCCGCGTCCGAGGCGCCCGAGAGCACCGACCAGGCCTGTGCGATCAGGTCGATGCGGCACTCGCTGTTGATCGACGAACCCAGCGGCGCGCCGTTGTCGAAGAAGGCGCGGCGGAACCAGGCGCCGTCCCAGCCGGCGTCGTGCAGCGCGGCGATCCAGCCCGTGCGCGCCGCGGTCCAGCGGGCGGCGCGTTCGTGTTCGCCGCGCGCTTCGGCAAGCGGCGCGAAGCGCTCGACCACGCTGCACAGGAACCACGCGAGCCACACCGATTCGCCACGGCCCTCGTGGCCGACGCGGTTCATGCCGTCGTTCCAGTCGCCGGTGCCCATCAGCGGCAGGCCGTGCACGCCGGTCTTCAGGCTGCGGTCGATGGCGCGCGCGCCATGGTCGAACACGGTGGTCATGCGGCCGCTGTTCTGCGGCGCGTAGTAGGCGTCTTCGGCGCCCTCGGGAATGCCGGGGCCTTCGATGAAGCCGACCATCTCGTCGAGCAGCGAGGCATCGCCCGTCACCTCGACGTAGTGCGCCGACGCGTACGGCAGCCACAGCAGGTCGTCCGAGAAATGCGTGCGCACGCCGGCGCCGCCGGGCATGTGCCACCAGTGCTGCACGTCGCCTTCGGGAAACTGGCGCGCCGCGTTCACCAGGATCTGCGCGCGCAGGCGCGGCGGGTCGGTGAGCGCGAAGGCCATCGCGTCCTGCAGCTGGTCGCGAAAGCCGAAGGCGCCACCGGCCTGGTAGAAGCCGGCCTTCGACCAGAGCCGGCAGGCCAGCGTCTGGTACACGAGCCAGCGGTTGACCAGCGCGTCGAACAGCGGGTCGGGCGTGCGCACCTGCAGGCGGCCCAGCAGCTCGTCCCAGAAGCCGCGCACCTGCGCCAGCGCTTCGGGCACGTCGCGCTGTCGCCAGCGGCGCGCAAGCTCGAGCGCCGCGTCGGCGTTGCCCGCGTGGCCCAGCACGAAGCTGAAGCTTGCGGTTTCGCCCGCCGCCACGACGAATTCGCCGCCGAGGGCCGCGCAGGCGTCGAGCCCGCTGCCGGCGCGCCGCGCCAGTGTGTCGGGCACCTCGACGATGCCGCGGCCGGCGAAGAACTCGCTGCGGTCGCAGGTCCATTGCGTGGCCCCGGTTGTCGCGCCCTGCAGGCCTGCGAGCAGCAGGAAGGCCGTGCTGCCGCCGAAGCCCGCGCTCGATTCGCGCTGCTGGCCGAACACGGCCGGCTGGTCCTCGGGCTTCCAGCAATGCACGGTGCGCCGTTCGCCGCGCGCGGCGCCCAGTTGCCACTCGACCATCGCGAGCGCGCGCAGGCGGCGCTGGCCGGCGCCTTCGTTGCGCACGCGCACGTGCACCAGCTTGACGGCCTCGTCGCGGTCCGCGAAGAAGGTGGTTTCGAGTGCGAGGTCGCCCTGGCGGCACTCGAAGACGGTGTAGCCCTGGCCGTGCCGCACGCGGTGGCGGGTGGTGCCGTCGCCACCGCCGGCAGGTGTCAGCGGCAGCATCTCTCGCGTCGCCACGTCCTGCAGCAGGTAGTGCTCGAAGGCCGGGTCCTGCACCGGGTCGTTGGACCAGGGCGTGACCTGGTGCATGCGGCTGTTGCCGGCCCAGGTGTAGCCGGTGCCCCATTCGGAGACCTGGAAGCCGAAGGTGGCGTTGGCGATCACGTTGATCCACGGGCGCGGCGTGCGGTGGTCGGGGCCGACCTCGAAGCGGAACTCGCCGCTCTCGGCGTCGAAGTTGCCGGTGGGTGCGGTGACATTCGACGAGGTGGCCTGCCGCGTCAACAGCGGCGTGCGGTGCTGCACCGGTGCGCTGCTGTCGTCCGCAATCGTCGGGCTGCGTGCCTCATGCAACGCAGCGACCTGCACTTCGAGCGCGCGGCCGTCGGCCGTGAACACCACGCGCGCCAGGCTGGAGAGCGCGGCCTTTTCCGACGGCACCACGTCCTGGTCGCGCAGCAGGTAGAAGCCGGCGGTGTCGTTGCGCGGAAAGCTGTTCTGCGTCTGCTGTGCGACGCGCGTGCGCAGCATCTCGATCTCGCGCTGCAGCGGCATGAGGTACGAGTTCGGTTCGCTGTTGAGCACCACCAGGTCGCAGGCCACGCCGCCGAAGCCCCACCACGGCTGCGCGCGCAGCAGCGTGTTGATCAGGCCCATGCCGTTCATCGAGTGGATGTAGACCAACACGATGGGCTTGTCGCCCGAGATGCCGAAGCGCCAGATCTGGCGCAGGTCGATCAGCCCGCGGTCCCTCATCACACGCGGCGTGGTGTAGGTGAGGATGGTCGTCAGGTCCTGCAGCGCCAGGTTCTGCGCGGGCGCGATGCTCAGGTCGCGCAGCCGCACCTGCGCCAGCGTGGCGGCCATGCGGGTGGCGCGCTCCACGTGCATGGGCTGCAGGTAGCGGTCGATGCAGGGCATCAGCGCCTCGATGCTTTCGTCGGCGGCGGTGGCGAAGCTCAGGCGCGCGGTGGTGCCCGGCGCGATCGACAGGCGCACGCGCAGGCAGGCGATGGGGTCCAGGCCGTTCACCTGCTTGCCCTGGGCCGTGAGCGGTTGCGGGTCGAGCGCAGGGTCGGCCAGCGTGCGGTTGCGGCCGATGAAGGCGCGCCGGTCGGTCATGCAGTCGATCGACAGCACGTGGGCATCGACCGAGGCCACGAAGTGCACCGCGGCCACCACCGCATCGCCATGCAGGCGCGGCTTGCGCGACAGCAGCAGCGCGCGCCACGTGGGCTCCCAGCGCGATTCGACGAACAGGTTGGCAAAGGCCGGATGCGCCTCGTCGGCCTTGGGGTTCGACAGCACGGGCTCGAAGTACGAGACGAGTTCGAGCGTGCGCGTTTCGTCGCCCGAGTTGTGCAGCGTGATGTGGCGCAGCTCGGTGTCGTCCTCGGGGCTGATGAGCACCGTGGTGCGCACCTGCAGGCCGGGGCCGGTCGCATCGAACTGCACCTGGTCGGCCAGGAAGCGGGTGCGGTAGTGCCAGTCGACACCGGGCGCGGGCAGGGCGGTGAGCGAGGTGAGCTCGCTTTGCCCTCCGTCTTTTTCGATATCGCGCACATAGAAGAAAGTGCCGTAGCTGTCGCGCAGCGGATCGTCGCGCCAGCGCGTCACGTTGAATGCGCGCCAGCGGCTCACGCCCGCGCCGTTGGCCCGCAGTGCCACCGTGTAGCGGCCGTTCGACAGCAGGTGCGTGGGCTGGAAGCCCGGCCCCGTCGGATCGACCACGCGCGGCTGGAACAGCGGCGCCAGCTCGGCCTGGCTGGGCTCGGGCGGCGTGCGCGGGTCGGCGCTGCCGATGATCTGGCGCGGCGTGCGCTCGTGCAGCAGCGACTCGTGCGCCTGCACCAGCGCGGCGCTGCCGAACCAGCGGCGCGGCGCGTCGTCGCGCAGCACGTTGCACAGCGCCACCAGCGACATGCCCTGGTGGTGCGCCATGAAGTTGCGCACCACGGTGAAGTCCTGGCCCTCGGCCTGGCGCGAGGTGGTGAAGTCGATCGCGTCGTGAAAACCGAACTCGCCGCGCGCGCCGAGCGATTCGAGCAGCGCGAGGTTGCGCACCGCCGCTTCGGGCGCGAACGGCGCGGCCATCAGGCTGGCGTAGGGCGCCACCACGCGGTCGGTCGGTGGCGTGCGCCGCAGCGCCAGGCGGGGCACGCCGAAGGGCGAGTACTGGTACGCCAGCGAATGGTCTTGCGCGAAGTAGGCCGACTCGGACACGCCCCACGGCATGTTCTGTGCGCGGCCGAAGGCCTGTTGTTCGGCAATGGCCGCGGCATTGGCCACCTGCAGCAGGCCGTCGGTGGGCTCGGTCATCACGAGCGCGGGCATGAGGTACTCGAACATCGAGCCTGACCATGATTTCAGGCTGGGCTGGAAGCCCACCAGAAGGAACGGACGGCCCAGCGCCATCCAGTGGCGGCGCGGCACGTCGCCCTTGGCAATCGCCAGGAAGCTCAACAGGCGCGACTCGGAGGCCAGCAGGTCGTAGTAGCTCGCGTCGAGCACGTTCTCTTCGACGCGCAGGCCGATGTGGAACAGGTGACGCTTGGCGTCGTAGAGGCCGCTGAAGTCCATGCCGTCGTGCAGCGCGTCGCAGCGTCGGGCCAGTGCTTCCAGTGCGGGTGCTTCGTGGGGCTGGCAGCTTGCGTCCGCCGCGAAGGCACGGCAGGCCTGCGCCACGGCCACGAGGTGGCCCGCGAAGTTGCCGCTGTCCACGCTGGACACATAGTCCGGCGGCAGCGGCTTGAGCGTCTGCGTGTCGTACCAGTTGAACAGGTGGCCGTTGTGCTTGTGCATGCGGTCGACGGTGTCGAGCGTGGCCGTGAGGCGCGCCAGCAGGGCTTGTGTGTCGATCCAGCCGAACTCGCGTGCGCAGCAGGTGGCCAGCAGGTACATGCCGATGTTGGTCGGCGAGGTGCGGTGCGCGAGGGTCGGCTGCGGCTCGAGTTGCAGGTTGTCGGGCGGCAGGTGGTGGTCGTCCGGGCCGACCACGTGCTCGAAGAAGCGCCAGGTGTCGTGCGCCAGCGTCTCGAGGTAGCTGCGTTGCGCGGGCGCGAGCGGGTCTTCGGCGTGTGCGTCGACATGGCTGCCCCACCAGGCCGCGATGGGCGCCAGCGACCACAGCACGAAGAGCAGGGGGCCGAGCACCGGCCAGGCGCTCCAGTTGGCGAGCACGGCCAGCACCAGGCACACCGCGCTGCTGAGGGCCGCGCTGCGCACGAAGGGCTTCAGGCGCTGGCTCGATTGCGCCTGCGCCTGGTCGGCCGTCGTCCACTGCAGCAGGTGCCTGCGGCTCACGACCAGCCGCCAGGTGGCGAGGAAGGCCGCGTCGAGCAGCAGGCGCGTCTGCGCCGCCAGCTGCACGAACTGCCAGGCCGCACCGGCCAGGGCGCGCAGCAGCTCGACCGCGCCCGCGTCGAAGAAGTGGCGCAGCTCGATGGCGCGGCGTGTCGGCACCAGGCCGGCCAGCGCGCCCAGCAGCGGGCCGAGCGTGAGCGCCGCACCGACAGCGGCCAGCGCCCAGCCCAGCGGCATGGCCTGCGTGAAGATCACCAGCACCAGCAGCGCGAAAGACGCCGGCACCACCAGCGAGCGGCGCAGGTTGTCGCTCATCTTCCACAGGCCCAGCGCGTCGATGCCGAAACGGCGCGCGCGCCACATCAGCGGCAGCAGCTGCCAGTCGCCGCGCACCCAGCGGTGCACGCGCGAGGCGGCCACGCCGGCATGGTGCGGATGGTCTTCGACCAGCACCACGTCGCTGACCATCGCGCAGCGCGCGACGCTGCCTTCGAGCAGGTCGTGGCTCAGCACGGCGCTGTCGGGCAGGCGGTCGTTCAGCGTGGCGTGCACCGCGCGCACGTTGAGCAAACCCTTGCCGGTGAAGGAGCCGCTGCCGAACACGTCCTGGTAGATGTCGGAGGCGCCGCTGCCGTACGGGTCGAGCCCGCACTGCCCGGCGAACACCCAGTGGAAGAAGGAGCGCTCGCTGCGCATCGGGAACGGCGTGACGATGCGCGGCTGCAGGATGCCGAAGCCCGCGACCACGCGCCGGCTCGGCATGTCGATCTCGGGCGCGTTCAGCGGATGCGCGGCAATCGACACGAGGTCGCGCAGCGCGCCGGGCGGCAGGCCGGTGTCGCTGTCGAGCGTCAGCACATAGGGCGTGCGGCCGGGCGCGAGCTGCTGGCCCGGTGAGAGCGGCAGAAAGCCGCTGGCGTCGCCGCTGGCCAGCAGGCGCATCAGCATTTCGAGCTTGCCGCGCTTGCGCTCCCAGCCCATCCAGCGCTGCTCGGTCTCGCTCCAGCTGCGCGGACGGTGCAGCAGCAGGAAGCGCGGCGCCGTGCCTTCGGCCGGCGGGTACTTGGCGTTGAGCGCGGCGATGCGTTGCTGGGCGTCATCGAGCAAGGGCGCGTCGTCGGGCATCGCCGCTTGCGACGCGTCGGCCCAGTCGGTCAGCAGCGCGAACTGCGCGTGCGCCTCGCGGTTGGCGAGCCAGTGCAGTTCGAGCCGGTGCGCGAGCCTGGCGTTGTTCGCGGTCGAGCCCAGCATCGTGGGCATGACGACGAGTGCGCGGTGCCGCTCGGGAATGCCACTTGCAAAATCGAGGCGTGGCAGGGCCTGCACGCGCACCGACTCCGCCATGATGCGTTGCGCCAGCGCAATCAGCGCTTCGGACAGCGGCCACGCGAGCAGCAGCAACGCCGCGACCGCGGTCCAGTCGCCGCGATGCGGCAGGCCGTGCAGCACGGCGGCCAGCAGCAGCGCGGTGCCGAGGGCGACGGACCCCACGTAGACGGGCAGGCGCCAGCCGCGATGGCTGCGCGCGGGGCGTGTGTGTGCGGTGCGTGCGGCCTGGTCCGGCGCTGCGTTCGCCTGCAGCGATGCAATCAGCGCGGGCCGGCCCTGGCCGAAGAGGTAGTAGCCGGCGGTGCCGTCGGCGCGGTCGGTCTCTGCGCCGGCTTCGTCGGCCGGCGCGCCCGATGCCAGCGTGACCACGGCCTGCGCCACTTCGCGCTCGGGCCGTTCGGTGCTGCGCGCCACCTGCTCCATCGCATGCGTGATCTGCTGGCGCGTGAGTTCGCTCTCGTTCGCGAAGCTCGGCAGTTCGCGCAGCACGCGCAGCGAGCGGCTCACCGGCTCGATGAGGTCGCTCCATTCGACCTGGCCGATCATGCGCAAGGTCGTGATGATGTTGCCGACCGTGAGGTTGGCCGCGGCCTGCGCGTTCTGCGCGTCGCCGATCAGCGCCGGGCCGTTGGGGCAGTGCTGTTCGGTCCAGCGCACCAGCGCGGGCATGTCGTCGCCGTGCTCGACGGGCAGGCGCTGCCACAGCTGCGTGAGGTAGCTGTCCTGCAGGCCGTGGCTTTGCAATGCGCGGTAGAGCACGTCGAGGTCCTGCACCGAGAGGTGCGGCGCCGCGTCCCAGGCGGCATGGGCGATCTCGCGCGCGACCTTGTTCTCGGCAATGCGCTCGGCCACGCGGCGCAGGTTTTCGAGCAGCACCACGCGCAGGGTGGTGGGCAGCGCCCACAGCTCGCCGAGCATGAGCTCGTCGATGTCCTGGTAGGCGTTGAGGAAGGCCGTGAACAACGTCTTGTTGAGCACGCTGTCGGTGTGCGCCACATAGGCCCACGCAATGCCGTACACGCGCGGCAGCCCTGCCAGCGGCGGCGTGACGAGCTTGGGCAGGCGCGCGTAGTAGCTGCGCGGCACGCCGTCATGGATCTGCTGGAGTTGCGCCTCGACGAGGTGGAAGTTGTCGAGCAGCCATTCCGCCGCCGGCGACACATAGCGCCCGCTCAGCGAGATCAGCGCGATGTAGTCGAAGGCGGCGCGCAGCGACTCGAGGTTCTCGTCGACCCGCGGAAAGAAGGGCGCGCCTTCGCGCGCGCGGTGGTGTGCGTCTTCCACCACCTGGGCACGGGCCAGGCTGTGGCCGTGCTGTTCGAAACGTTGGGCACCGAAGAGTTCGGCGCGAATCGGGAGGGCTACCGGATCGTGCGGACCGAGCAGAAGGGTCCGGGCGTAGTGACTGAGCCCTTGGAGGCGGTCGACGACGGCAGCGGCGCTCAAGTGACCGCGAACAAGCCGATGCCCAACACCACGGCCACGCAGGCCATCGTGACAATGCGACCCGCAGCGAGCGCGCGCACACGTTGCATGTGGCTTCGCAGCGAGAACCATCGCCCGTGGGCACGTGCACAGTGGTGCATGTGGGAAGCCAGGGCCTCGAAATCGCTGCCGACGAAATCGATCTGAGAATGGGAAAGGGACTGCGGGACGGACATTGCAACGGGCTCCTGTGAAACGACTTCGAGCTGCCGCGCGATTGCGAGAACTGTGAACGTGTCCCGACCGTACCCTTTTAAATGACCTTACAGGTACCTCATTGCCGACAGCGCACGTAGGAAAGGGCGCACAAGGCGCCCTTTGTCCATGGAGGCTGTGTGCCGGTCAGCCCGTGTTGCGCAGCCCCGCCGCCACCCCGTTGATCGAGATGTGGATGCCGCGCTGCAGCCGCTCGCCGCCGTCGCCCGCGCGATAACGCCGCATCAGCTCGACCTGCAGGTGGTGCAGCGGGTCGATGTAGGGGAAGCGGTGGCGCACCGAGCGCTGCATTTCTGCATTGCCCTCGAGCCGCTGCTTGGCGCCCGTGATGAGCGTGAGCGCGTCCGAGGTGCGTTGCCATTCGGCCTCGATCATCGAGAACACCTTCTGGCGCAGCTTGCGGTCGGTGACCAGCTCGGCATAGCGCGAGGCCAGCGCGAGGTCGCTCTTGGCGAGCACCATGTCCATGTTCGACAGCAGCGTGCGAAAGAACGGCCATTGCACGTACATGCGCTGCAGCAGCGCCTGGCGTTCCTTCTTGCCTGCGGCGGTGCCGGCGGCGGCCAGGAACCGCTCCACGCCCGAACCGAAGCCGAACCAGCCCGGCAGCGTGAGGCGGCACTGGCCCCAGCTGAAGCTCCATGGCACGGCGCGCAGGTCGTCGATCTTGTGGCTCGGGTTGCGCGAGGCGGGGCGCGAGCCGATGTTGAGCTCGGCGATCTCGCGGATCGGCGTCGAGCCGAAGAAGTAGTCGCCGAAGCCAGGGGTCTCGTACACCAGCTTGCGGTACGCGGCCATGCTCGCGGTCGAGAGTTCGCCCGCGGCCGAGAGGAAGTTCGCCGGCGCCGACTTGCCCTGCGGAAGCAGCGTGGCTTCGAGCGTGGCGGCCACCAGCGTCTCGAGGTTGCGCCGGCCGATCTCGCGGTTGGCGTACTTCGAACCGATCACTTCGCCCTGCTCGGTGAGGCGGATCTGGCCGCGCACCGTGCCCGGCGGCTGCGCCAGGATGGCCTGGTAGCTCGGGCCGCCGCCGCGTCCCACCGTGCCGCCGCGGCCATGGAACATGCGCAGGCGGATGGGGTTCTTTTTCTTCTTGTTCAGCTCGTCGAACAGCGACACCAGCGCGATGCCCGCACGGTACAGCTCCCAGTTGCTGGTGAAGATGCCGCCGTCCTTGTTGCTGTCGGAGTAGCCCAGCATCACGTCCTGCTCGGCGCCCGAACGCTCGATGAGCGCCTGGATGTTCGGCAGCGCGTAGAAGGCGCGCACGATGGGCGCGGCGTTGCGCAGGTCTTCGATGGTCTCGAACAGCGGCACCACGATCAGGTCGCAGGTCGCGTTGCTGTCCATCGCGCCGCGCAGCAGGCCCACTTCCTTCTGCAGCAGCAGCGCCTCGAGCAGGTCGCTCACCGTTTCGGTGTGGCTGATGATGTAGTGGCGGATGGCCGCCGCGCCGTAGCGTGCACGCGCGGTGCGTGCGGCCGCGAAGATGGCCAGCTCGCTTCGGGCGAGCGGCGAGTAGTCGGCGTCGGGCACGCGCAGCGGACGCGCGTCGTCGAGCAGCTTGAGCAGCAGCGTCTGCTTGGCCTCTTCGGCCAGCGACGCGTACGAGGGCTCGATGCGCGCGGTGGCCAGCAGCTCGGCGATCACGGCCTCGTGCTTGTCGGAACTCTGGCGCAGGTCGACCGTGGCCAGGTGGAAGCCGAACACCTCCACCGCGCGGATCAGCGGGCGCAGGCGCGGCGCCGCGAGCACGGTGCCGTGCTTCTCGACCAGCGACTCTTCGATGGTGCGCAGCTCGGCCAGGAATTCTTCGGCGTTCGCATACGGGTTCTGCGGCGCGACCGCGTGGCGCGCGGCCTCGCCGCCGCTGAGCTCGCGCAGCGTGGCGGCCAGGCGCGCGTACACGCCGGTGAGGGCGCGGCGGTAGGGCTCGTCCTTGCGGTGCTCATTGGTGTCGGGCGAACGCTCGGCCAATGCCTGCATCTCGACCGACACGTCGACCAGCGTGGCCGACAGCGACAGCTCGCCGCCCAGGTAGTGCACCTCGGTGAGGTAGTGGCGCAGCGCGAGTTCCGACTGGCGGCTCAGCGCGTACTCGAGCGTCTCGGCCGTGACGTTGGGGTTGCCGTCGCGGTCGCCGCCGATCCACTGGCCCATGCGCAGGAAGGGCGCGACCGAGGGCGTCTGCCCGCCTTGCACCAGCGCCTTCTCGAGGTCGGCGTACACGCGCGGAATTTCGCGCAGGAAGGTGGCTTCGTAGTAGCTCAGCGCGTTCTCGATCTCGTCGGCCACCGTGAGCTTGGAGAAACGCAGGATGCGCGTCTGCCAGATCTGCGTGACGCGGATGCGCACCTGGGTTTCGTTGTCGGCCAGCTCGATGGGGGAGAGCGCGTCTTTTCCGCCCGCATAGGCGTTCTGGCGCAGCTTGATCTCGTCGCGCGTGGTCAGCAGCAGGGCGATGGCGCGCTCGGCGTCGAGGATGCTCTTGCGCTGCACTTCGGTCGGGTGCGCCGTGAGCACGGGCGACACGTAGCTGTGGGCCAGCGAGGCGACGATCTCGTCGGGCTTGATGCCGGCCTTGCGGATGCGGGCCAGGGCGGTCTGCAGGTCGCCGTCGGCCTGCACGCCTTCGCGCTCGGCCTCGGTGCGGCGGCGGATCTGGTGGCGGTCTTCGGCCAGGTTGGCCAGGTGGCTGAAGTAGGTGAAGGCGCGGATCACGCGCACCGTTTCGGCGGCGCTCAGGCCCTTGAGCAGGTTCTTCAGCGCGCGGTCGGCGGCATGGTCGGCGTCGCGCCGGAACGACACCGACAGGGTGCGGATCTTCTCGACCAGCGCGTAGGTTTCGTCACCCTCCTGCTCCCGGATCACGTCGCCGAGGATTCGGCCCAACAGCCGGATGTCGTCGATCAATGGCTGGTCTTCGGTCTGGCGGCGCTTGGCGGGAGATGCAGGAGTCTTGCTGGCTTTCATTCGATGTTGTTCCTGGGGACTTGAATGGACGCGCCGCCTCCGTTGCTGCGGCGCAACATGCTAGCATTCCAGAGGTCAGAAACCATGTACTTTTTTGGGAGCGATCTTGAGCAACATCGTGATCGCCACGCGCGAAAGCCGGCTGGCCCTGTGGCAGGCCGAACACGTGCAAACGCTTTTGCAAGAACGAGGCCACACGGTCAGCCTGCTGGGCATGACGACCCGTGGTGACCAGATCCTGGACCGCACGCTGAGCAAGGTCGGCGGCAAGGGCCTCTTCGTCAAGGAACTCGAAGCCGCGCTCGAAGACGGGCGCGCCGACATCGCCGTGCATTCGCTCAAGGATGTGCCGATGGAGCTGCCCGAGGGCTTCACGCTGGCCTGCGTGCTGGAACGTGAAGACCCGCGCGACGCGCTGGTGTCGCCGCGCTACGCCTCGCTCGACGAGCTGCCGCAGGGCGCGGTGGTCGGCACCTCCAGCCTGCGCCGCGTGGTGCTGCTGCGCGCGCAGCGGCCCGACCTGCGCATCGAACCGCTGCGCGGCAACCTCGACACCCGCCTGCGCAAGCTCGACGAAGGCCACTACGACGCCATCGTGCTCGCGGCGGCCGGGCTCAAGCGGCTGGGCCTCGAAGACCGCATCCGCGTCGCCTTCGACCCCGACACCATGCTGCCCGCCGCAGGGCAGGGCGCCCTCGGCATCGAGGTGCGCGCCGACCGCCAGGACCTCATCGACCTGCTGGCGCCGCTGGCCCACAAGAGCGACTGGCTCTCGACCACCGCCGAGCGCGCCGTGAGCCGCGCGATGGGCGGCAGCTGTTCCATGCCGCTCGCGGCCCATGCGCGCCGCCAGCCCGACGGCACGCTGCGCATCGACGCCGCCTGGGGCGACCCCGAAGGCGATGCGCCGCTGGTGCGCGTGCACGCGCAGGCCGAGGCCGGCGACTTCGCGGGGGCCGATGCCCTCGGCCAGCACGCCGCCGGGCTGCTGCGCGACGCCGGTGCCCACTGATCACGGTGGGCGCCGAGCGATGCGCGCGGGGCCTGTCATCGTCACGCGGCCGGCGCACGAAGCGGCGGCGTGGGTCCGTGATTTCCAGTCGGCCGGGCTCGAGGCCGTGGCGCTGCCGCTGATCGCCATCGCGCCCGCGCTCGACGTCGAACCGCTGCGCGCCGCGTGGGCGCGGCTCGCGGACTACGCGGCGCTGATGTTCGTGAGCGCCACCGCCGTCGACCACTTCTTCCAGCACCGGGGCACCTCGACCCTCGCCGGTTGCCGCTTCTGGGCCACCGGCCCCGGCACCGAGCGCGCATTGCTGCGCGCCGGCGTGCCGCCCGCCGCCATCGACGCACCGCCACCCGGCGCCACGCGCTTCGACTCCGAGGCGCTGTGGGCGCTGGCCCACGGGCAGGTGTCGCCGGGCGTGCGCGTGCTCATCGTGCGCGGTGGCGACGAGGCCGGCCAGCCGGCCGGCCGCCAATGGCTGGCCCGCGAGATCGACGCCGCCGGCGGCGTGCGCGACACCGTCGTGGCCTACCGGCGCCTGGCGCCCGCGCTCGACGAGGCGCAGCGCCGCATCGCGACCGAAGCTGCCGCCGGATATGGCATCTGGCTCTTCAGCAGCTCGGAAGCCATCGGCAACCTGCAGCGCGCCATGCCGGGCACCTCCTGGCAGGCCGCGCGCGCCATCGCCACCCATGCACGCATCGGCGAAGCCGCGCAGGCCGCGGGTTTCGGGGCGTTGCGTGTCTGCACACCCCTGCGGGAAGCACTGATCGCGTCGATAGAATCCTTCGCATGAGCGCCGCGTCCCCGTCCGACGACCTTTCTCCCCCTTCCGCCGCCCCGGTGCAGGTGCCCGCCACGGTGGCGCCGCACCAGACGCCCGCCGCCCAGGCGGCCGCGGCCACCCTGCTGGCACGCATCGGCATGGGCCTCGTGGCCCTCGTGGCGCTGATCGCGCTGCTGTCGACGATCGCGCTGTGGCAGAAGGTCGGCGGCATGAAGGAACAGCTCGCGCGCCAGAGCGCCGAGGCCACCGCCCAGTCGATGGAAGCGCGCACGCTGGCCCGCCAGGCCAGCGACACCGTGCGCGACGCCGCCGCCCGCGTGGCCCTCATCGAGACCCGCGTGGCCGAAGTCGCGCTGCAGCGCTCGCAGCTGGAAGAACTCATTCAAAGCCTCTCGCGTTCGCGCGACGAGAACCTGGTGATCGACATCGAATCCGCCGTGCGCCTCGCGCTGCAGCAGGCACAGGTCACCGGCAGCCTCGAGCCGCTGCTCGCCGCGCTCAAGGCCGGCGACCTGCGCATCGCACGCGCCGCGCAACCCCGGCTCGCGCCTGTGCAGCGCGCCATGCAGCGCGATGCCGACCGCCTGCGCAGCAGCGCCAGCACCGACAGCGCCGAAGCGCTGCAGAAGCTCGACGAACTGGTGCGCAGCGTGGACGACCTGCCCACGCTCAACGCGGTGGCTGTGCGCGGTAACGGCGTCAACGCCTGGCGGCCCGAACCCATTCCGGCCGATGCGCCCTGGTGGCAGCGCGTGCTGCTGACCATCCGCGGCGAGGCCCGTTCGCTGGTGCGCGTGGGCCGCATCGAGAGCCCCGAAGCCGTGCTGCTGGCGCCCGAGCAGTCGTACTTCCTGCGCGAGAACCTCAAGCTCAAGCTGCTCAACGCGCGGCTGTCGCTGCTGTCGCGCCAGATGGACGCCGCGCGCGGCGAATTGGGCCAGGTCACCACATCGCTCAACCGCTATTTCGATCCGGCCTCGCGCCGCACGCAGGCCGCGGCCACGCAGCTGCAGCAACTGCAGCAGCTCGTGCGCAGCACGGAGCCGGTGCGCATCGACGACACGCTCGCGGCGCTGACCACCGCGGCCGCAGGGCGCTGATCCGTTCATGCGCGCTGCAATCTGGCTCCTCGCGCTGTTCGCCGTCGCTGCGGCGGTGGCGCTGTTCGCCGGCAACAACCAGGGCACGATCACCGTGTTCTGGCCGCCGTGGCGGGTCGACCTTTCGCTGAACCTCGTGCTCGTGATCCTGCTGCTGACCTTCGTGCTGCTGCACGTCGCGTTGCGCGCGCTCGCGGCGCTGTTCTCGCTGCCCACGCAGGCGCGCCACTGGCGGCTGCAGCAGAAGGAACGCATGCTGCACTCCGCCTTGCTCGATGCGATGGTGCAGCTGATCGCCGGCCGCTTCTCGCGCGCCCGCAAGGCCGCGCAGGCCGCGCTCACGCAGGAAAAGACATTGGCCGCGCTCGGCGCCGAGCTGCCGCAGGCGCAGCAGGTGCGCGTGCTGTCGCACCTGTTGGCTGCTGAAAGCGCGCAGGCCCTGCAGGACAGGGCCGCGCGCGACGCGCATCTGCAGCAGGCCCTCAACGAAAGCGCCGACCGCACCGTGCTCGCGAGCCCGGAAACCCGCGAAGGCGTGCAACTGCGCGCCGCACGCTGGGCGCTCGACGACCGCGACCCCACGGCCGCGCTCGCACGGCTCGAAGAACTGCCGCAGGGCGCGCAGCGCCGCACGCTGGCGCTGCGGCTGCGCCTCAAGGCCGCGCGGCAGGACCGTCGCACGGTCGAGGCGCTCGACACCGCGCGCCTGCTGGCCAAGCACCGCGCTTTCTCCGACGCGGCGGCGCAAAGCATCGTGCGCGGCCTCGCGACCGAACTGCTGACCGGTGCGCACGATCCGGCGCAGCTGCTGCGTGCGTGGTCCGAGCTCGATTCGGCCGAACGCCAGATGCCCGAGGTGGCCATCCACGCAGCCCAGCGCATGGTCGCGCTGCGTGGCGACCTGGCATTGGCGCGCGGCTGGTTGCTGCCGGCTTGGGAGCGCATGGTGGCGAACCCGCGCGGTCTCGGCGACGGTCTGCGCGTGAAGCTCACGCGCGCGCTCGAAGCAGGGCTCGACTCGGTCGACGCCGACTGGCTCGCGCGCATCGAAAGCGCGCAGCGCAACAACCCGCGCGACCCGAACCTGCAGTACCTCGCCGGCATGGCCTGCATGAAGCGCCAGCTCTGGGGCAAGGCCCAGCAGCTGCTCACGCAGGCCGGGCTCGGTTTGCAAGACCCCGACCTCTACCGGCGTGCCTGGCTCGCGCTGGCCCAGCTGGCCGAGGCGCGCGAAGACCACGCGCAGGCGGCCGACGCGTGGAAGCGCGCGGCGCAGGTCGACAACACGCCCTGAGCGTTGGCCCGGTCCGCCGGCTTCAGGAGCATGCGGATTCCTTTGCGGTCGCCAGGCCTGTTGTTCGCACCGACGGCTTGCCGTTGCCGAAGATCAGCAGGCTGAAGCCGGCCAGCACCCACACCCCGATTCCGCCGTAGAGCATCACCCAGCCGAAGCTGTGGACCAGCGCCGCATGCACGGCGGCGCCCGACGGATCGGCCTGCGCCAGCGCCGGGAATTGCTCGGGCAGCGAGGCGAAGCTGCCCGCCGCGACCTTCTCCGCCAGCGCGCGCAGCTGCTCTGCATCGAGCGATGCCGACAGGGCGCTCTTCAGGTGCGCGTGAATGCCTTCGAGCAGCAGAAACCCCATCAGTGCAATGTTGATGGCCAGCGTGATCAGCCGCGCACTCATGTCCATGCCCGAGGCCATGCCCGCGCGCGCGCTCGACACCGAGCCGGTGGTGGTGTTGGTCACGGGCGTGTTCGTCAGGCCCAGCCCGATGCCGGCCAGCAGGCAGCCGGGCAGCAACGTGAGCCAGCTCGCATTTGCCATGCCGCTGCCCCAGCGCATCGCGATGAAGCCCAGCCCGATCACGAACAGACCCGCCGGAATGACCACGCCGGGCCGGTAGCGCATCGACAGTCGCTCGGCCAGCGGCGGCAGCACGAGCGTGGGCAACGTGTAGGCCAGCAGCGCCGAGCCGGCCGTGACGGCGTCGTAGCCCAGGCCGCTCTGGAAGTAGATCGGCAGGTAGATCATGAATGGCCAGAAGCTGAAGTTCATGCCGATGGAGCCGACGATCGAGCCCGAGAAATTGCGGATGCGGAAGACCGAGAAATCGAACATCGGGTGCGGGTTGATCTTCTCGACCCACACGAAGACCGCGAAGCAGGCCAGCGTCGCCACGAGGATGCTGATGGCCACGGGGCTCGCGAACCCAAGGCCCGGCCCCTGCGTGATGAAGTACGTGAGGCCGAACACCGCGAGCGACAGCGTGACGATGCCCGGCAGGTCGAGCCGCTTCGCATCGGGGTCGCTGGACTCTTCCACGCTGCCCAGGACCAGCGCCAGTGCCACCACGGCCAGCGGCACATGGACCAGGAACACCCATTGCCAGCTCGACAGCGCCACGATCGCGCCGCCGACGATCGGCCCGAAACCCAGCCCCATGCCGAACACCACGCCCCAGATGGCGAAGGCCTTGCTGCGCTCCTTGCCTTCCTGGAACTGGTGTGAGAGCACCGCGAGCTGGCAGATCAGCATCGCGCCGCCGGCCAGGCCCTGCAGGAAGCGGCTGACGATCAGCACCGGCGCATTGCCCGCGACGCCGCAGGCCAGCGAGGTGGCGCCGAACAGCACTACGCCGACGATCAGCACGCGCTTGCGGCCGTAGCGGTCGGCCAGCGTGCCGGCGGCCATCAGCACCGTGGTGCAGGCGATGGTGTAGGCGTTCATGATCCACTGCATGTCGCTGAAGTCGCCATGCAGTGATTTTTCGAGCGTGGGAAGAATGACCGGCACGCTGGAGATTTCCAGGCCGAACATCAGGGCAATGAGGCAGACTGCGGACAGGGCGATCCGGTTCTTGCCGGCAGGGGAGAGGGACATCGGACGGTTTCCAAGAAGGCAGAGCGGCCGATTCTGGTGAAACCCTCTTCATGATGGAAATGATTTGATTTCCTAGAATTCATTAGGAAATATCATTTATCCAGGATCGCCATGGACTTCGACCCCACGCTGTTGCGCGCCTTCGTGGCCGTCAAGGAAACCGGCGGCTTCACGCGCGCCGCCGAGCGCCTGCACCTGACCCAGTCGGCCATCAGCCACCAGATCCGCAAGCTCGAGGAGCAGGTGGGCCGGCCGCTGCTGCACCGCACGACGCGCCGCCTCACGGTGACCGAGGACGGTGAAGACTTCCTGCGCTACGCGACGCAGATCCTCGACACGCTCGACGCGATGACGCGGCGCTTCCAGCCCTCGCCGATCTCGGGCGTGGTGCGCTTCGGCGTGCCGGACAACTTCATGGGCGACCGCCTGCCGCCGCTGCTCTCGCAGTTCGCGCGCGGGTTCCCGGCGGTGCGCATGGAGGTCTGCGTGAGCATGCACACCGACTTGCGCGCGGCCATCCGCGCCGGCGAGCTCGACCTCGCGGTCGTGATGTCGCCGCCCGACGTGGTGGAGGGCACCTGCCTGCGGCGCACGCAACTGGTGTGGGCCGCGGCCGAGGCCTTCGAGGCGCCGAAGGGCGCGTCGCTGCCGCTGGCCTTCTTTCCGAAGCCGTGCGTCAACCGGCAGGTGGCCGGGTCGGCGCTCGACCTCACGTCGTCGCTCGACTGGCACGTGGTCTTCACCTCGGCCAGCCCGCAGGGCATTCGCGCCGCGGTGCTGGCGGGGCTGGCGGTGACGGTGCTCACGCACGAGGAGGTGGAGCCGGGCATGAAGATCGTCGACGGCCGCTACGGCCTGCCGCCGCTGCCGAGCGTGAACTTCTCGTTGATCTGGAGCGAGAACGGCAAGACGCCCTGCGCCTGCCGCTTCGGGCAGCTGATCCTGGAGATGCCGGACCTGCCCGGCGTCGAGGCACTACCGCCGCAGGCCTGAATTCCGAAGCAAAAAAAACGGCGCCACGAAGGCGCCGTTTTCATTTGCGAGCGAGCAGGGCTCAGAGCGAGCGCTGCTGTTCGAACGGCAGCGACATCGAACCGAGGTCGCGGCGGGTTTCGACCAGCACCAGCGGACCTTCGTCGAGCACGATCACCGGCGGGCGCTCGCGCGGCACGTGCACCGGCTTCGGCTCGGCAGCGATCGCGGCGCGCGCCTGCGCGATGCGTTCGGCGTCCGAGTTGACCCACTGCAGGCCCGAGCTTTCGGCGATCTGCGCCAGTTCGTTCAGCGGCAGTTCGAAGGCCTGCACCTTGGGCAGTGCGCGGCCGTTGCTGGCGGGCGCTGCCGCTGCGGGCTTGGCCGGGGCTTCGACCACGATGGGTGCAGCTGCGACAGGTGCCGGTGCGGGCGCAGCGGGGCGCTCGAAGCGCGGCTGCTCTTGCACCTGCGGTGCGGGTTCGCGCACTTCGACAGCGGTGGCCACCACAGCCACGGCAGCGGCTTCCGCCACCAGCGGCAGTTGCTGCTGGGGCTGGCGCTCGGCCTGGCCTTCGGCAGCAGCCACGGCGCCTTCGGCGACCGGTGCGGCGTCTGCGCCGTTGGCTTCGTTGCCACCGTTGCCGGCGTCGTCACGCGGACCGCGTTCGCGGCGGTCACGGCCGTAACGGTCACGCGAACGGCCGCGGCGCTCTTCGCCTTCGCGGCGCGGGGCTTGCTGCTCGTTGCCTTCGTTGCTGCCTTGCTCGGCATCGCCGGCGGCAGCCGATTCGGCCACGCGTGCGTCGCCTTCGTTGGCGGCAGGCGCGTCGTTGCGGCGCTCGCGGCGGCCGTCGTTGCGCTCGCCGCGCGGGCCGCGCGACTCGTCGCCACGGCCGTTGCGGGGCTGGCGTTCGCCGTCGCCGGCGGTGGCTTCGTCGCGCGGCTGTTGCTGCTGCGCGTCGCCGTTGCGTTCACCGCGCTCGTTGCGTTCGCCGCCACGTTCACCACGCTCGCCGCGCTCGCCACGTTCACGGCGCTCGCCGCGGGCGCGCGGTGCGCGTTCCGCTGCGGCATTGCCGTTCTCATCGCCGCCGGGTGCCGGCTGCTGTTGCTGCGCGTCGAGGTTCAGGTTGCCGTCGAGCAGGGCTTCGGCCGGCGCGTTGCGGCCTTCGCCACCTTCGCGGCGCTCGCCGCGACCGCCACGGCGTTGTTCGCCGTCGCGCGGGGCGCGTGCTTCACGGGGCTCGCGTTGCTCGCGTGCCGGGTTGGTGCTGTCGTTGCGCTGCTCGGTGTTGCGAGCCTCGCCGCGGCGTTCGCCGCCTTCACGGCGCTCGCCGCCGCGTCCGCCACGGCGGTCGCCGTCGCGTCCGCCCGAACGGCCGCCGCCTTCGCCACGGCCTTCGCCGCCGCGTCCGCCACGGCGCTGTTCGCCGTCGGCGCCGCGCGCACCGCGCGTTTCGCCATCACGGCCCGGGCGACCGCCTTCGCGGCGGGGCTTCGGTGCTTCGACCGGAATGGCGCTGGGGGCCGGTGCCGGTGCGGGCGCCGGCGAGGCGCCGCCGAAGAAGCTCTTGATCCAGGCCATGAAGCCGGTCTGTGCCGGGGCCGGAGCGACCACCGCGGGCGGGGCCACCGGTGCGGGCGCGGGCGCAGCGCGCACCGCTTCGGGCTTGGGCGGCACCACCGGCGCGGGTGCGTCGGGCAGCACGCCCTTGATGACCGGCGTCTGCTTGTTGGTGGGTTCCTGCGAACGGCGCGTGACCGAGGTCGGGTCCTCGATCTCGTCGGCCATCTTGTAGCTGGCTTCGATGTGATCGAGGCGCGGGTCGTCGTGCTTGAGGCGCTCGAGCTTGTAGTTCGGCGTTTCGAGCGTCTTGTTGGGCACCATCAGCACGGTGACGCGCTGCTTGAGCTCGATCTTGGCGATCTCGGGGCGCTTTTCGTTCAGCAGGAACGAGGCGACTTCCACGGGCACCTGCACATGCACGGCGGCCGTGTTGTCCTTCATGGACTCTTCCTGAATGATGCGCAGGATCTGCAGCGCGCTCGATTCGGTGTCGCGGATGTGGCCCGAGCCGCCGCAACGGGGGCAGGGGATCGACGAACCTTCGGACAGCGCCGGCTTCAGGCGCTGGCGGCTCATTTCCATCAGGCCGAACTTGCTGATCGAACCGAACTGCACGCGGGCGCGGTCTTGCCGGAGCGCGTCGCGCAGGCGGCTTTCGACTTCGCGGCGGTTCTTCGACTCGTCCATGTCGATGAAGTCGATGACGATCAGGCCGCCCAGGTCGCGCAGGCGCATCTGGCGGGCCACTTCGTCGGCGGCTTCGAGGTTGGTGCGGGTGGCGGTCTCTTCGATGTCGCCGCCCTTGATGGCGCGGGCCGAGTTCACGTCGACGGACACCAGTGCTTCGGTGTGGTCGATCACGATGGCGCCGCCCGAGGGCAGCTGCACGGTGCGGGCGTAGGCCGACTCGATCTGGTGCTCGATCTGGAAGCGGCTGAACAGGGCGGCGTCGTCGCGGTAGCGCTTCACGCGGGCGGCATGCTCGGGCATGACGTGCGCCATGAACTGCTGCGCCTGGTCGTAGATGTCGTCGGTGTCGATCAGGATGTCGCCGATGTCGTGATTGAAGTAATCACGGATCGCGCGGATGACGAGCGACGATTCTTGATAAATCAGGAAGGCGCCCTTGCCGCCCTTGGCCGCGCCGTCGATGGCGGTCCACAGCTTGAGCAGGTAGTTCAGGTCCCACTGGAGTTCGGGCGCCGAGCGGCCGATGCCGGCGGTGCGCGCGATGATGCTCATGCCCTTCGGGTACTCGAGCTGGTCCATCGCCTCCTTGAGCTCGGCGCGGTCGTCGCCCTCGATGCGGCGCGACACGCCACCGCCACGGGGGTTGTTGGGCATCAGCACGACATAGCGGCCGGCCAGCGAGATGAAGGTGGTGAGGGCCGCGCCCTTGTTGCCGCGTTCTTCCTTTTCGACCTGGACGGTGAGTTCCTGGCCTTCACGGATCACGTCCTGGATGCGGGCCTGGCTGGCCGACACGCCTTCGGCGAAGTACTGCTTGGAGATTTCCTTGAACGGCAGGAAGCCGTGGCGGTCTTCGCCGTAGTCGACGAAACAGGCCTCGAGCGACGGCTCGACGCGGGTCACGACCGCCTTGTAGATGTTGCCCTTGCGCTGTTCGCGCCCTTCGATTTCGATTTCGTAGTCGAGCAGTTTCTGCCCGTCGACGATGGCCAGGCGGCGTTCTTCGGCCTGCGTGGCATTGATCAGCATCCGCTTCATGATGCGTTGTCCTTATATGTATCGTTCTACCGGCTCATGACGAGCCAACGATGCACGGACGACGCCCGCGAAACCAGGGAATTGCCGCTTGGCCCCGGATGCTGTGACTGCCGCGCCAGGCGCGAACAGGCCTCTCGAGCGTCAGCTCAAGAAGACAGCCGGGGTGGGGGCGCGTGGATGGGCGCGAGCCAGATTCGGTGTTGGGTGGCTGCCTTTTTGACAGCCGGTTGCGCAAGGGTGGCGCGCACTGCGGGCGATTCAATGCCTGAGGCGACTGGTCGAAACCAGGTCGACCAGCGCAGGCATATTTGAATCAGCAGCATCAACACAACAAGGGACTCGCTTCGATCCGCCTGCAGCTTGGAAGCTGCAGGCTGGGTATTCCGTATCGGTGTTTCGTGGGTGTCGGCTTGACTTGGGTGCCTGGCCTGCCACTTTGCGCGATTGCGCGGGGTTTGCGGGCTGGACGCCAAAGCGGCATCGACCTCACAGCATGGTCGTCAGTGCTCTAAACTTCTGTCTAATCAAGCACTTACACGACCGCGCTGGTGAAAAACATTATAGGTGCGAAGAAAAGCCCCGCGGGGGCTCCAAATCCCGCGGATCGACCCGCGGGCGCCGACACCGGCACGCCGCACGCCGCCATCCACTTCCTGACCGTCGACGCCGAATCCGCCGGGCAACGGCTCGACAACTTCCTGTTTCGCCATCTGAAAGGCGTGCCGAAGACGCACGTCTACCGGATCATCCGGTCGGGCGAAGTGCGCATCAACAAGGGCCGGGCCCAGGCCGAGACCCGCATCGAAGACGGTGACTTGGTCCGGATTCCGCCGGTCCGCATATCGCCGCGCGCCGAAGAGGGCGCCACGCCGCCCGCGCCGGCGCGCGAGTTTCCGGTGCTGCTCGAAGACGAGGCCGTGCTGGCCATCGACAAGCCGGCCGGCGTGGCGGTGCACGGCGGCAGCGGCGTGAGCTTCGGCGTGATCGAGCAATTGCGCACGGCCCGTCCGGGCGCCAAGTTCCTGGAACTGGTGCACCGGCTCGACCGCGAAACCTCCGGCATCCTGCTGGTCGCCAAGAAGCGCAGCGCACTGGTGGCATTGCAGGACCAGTTTCGCGAGCGCGAGACCGGCAAGACCTACCTGGCGCTGGTCGAAGGCGACTGGCCCGCCAACAAGAAGGTGCTCGACGCGCCGCTGGCCAAGTACCTGCTGCCCGACGGCTCGGGCGCCGGTGCCGGCGAACGCCGCGTGCGCGTGGTCGCCAAGGACCACCCCGACGCCATGCGGGCCGTCACGCTGGTGCGCGTGCTGGCCCGCCTCAGCCTGCCGGGCGACGCCACGCCGCTGTCATTGCTGGCGGTGACCATCAAGACCGGGCGCACCCACCAGATCCGCGTGCACCTGGCCTCGGCCGGGCATCCGATTGCCGGCGACGACAAATATGGCGAGTCCGAGCGCCAGCGCGCCTTGCACAAACTCGGCCTCAAGCGCATGTTCCTGCATGCGTGGCGGCTGCAATTCAACCACCCGGCCAGCGGCGAGCGCATTGCGCTGCAGGCCGGGCTGCCGCCAGAGCTGCATGCGCTGATGTCGCGTGCGGCGCTCGAGGCGATGGCCCAACACCCCACCCCCACGGCCCATGACTGATTCTTCCGCCCGCCCTGCACGTTCCCCTCGCTTCGACCTGATCGCCTTCGACTGGGACGGCACGCTCTACGACTCCACCCGCCTGATCGTGCGCTGCATCCAGGCGGCCGTGGTCGATGTCGGCGGCGCCAAGCCCAGCGAGGACGATGCCGCCTGGGTGATCGGCCTGGGCCTGGCCGAGGCGCTCGCGCGCGCGGCACCCGACGTGCCCAAGGAAAAATACCCCGAGCTCGGCGTCCGCTACCGCTACCACTTCCTGCAGCACCAGGACGACCTCGTGCTGTTCGACGGCGTGCTGCCCATGCTCGATGCGCTGCGCGCGCGCGGCCACAAGCTGGCCGTGGCCACGGGCAAGTCGCGTCGCGGCCTCAACGAGGCCCTGAAGACGGTGGCGCTGCGCGACCGCTTCGACGCCTCGCGCACCGCCGACGAAACCTTGGGCAAGCCGCATCCGCGCATGCTGCTCGAACTCATGGAAGAGCTCGACGTGCCGGCCGAGCGCACGCTGATGATCGGCGACACCACGCACGACCTGCAGCTGGCGCAGAACGCCGGCTGCGCCAGCGTGGGCGTGGGCTTCGGCGCGCATGCGTCGTCCACCTTCGACGAGTTCAAGCCGCTGTACGTGGCGCAGTCGATCGCCGAGCTGCAGGCCTGGCTGCTCGACAACGCCTGAGGGCCAAGGCATGAGCGACTCGCGCATCCCGCTGTGCAATGCCTCGGACCTGGTCGAGGGCGGCAACGCCGTGCCCTTCGACGTGGTCCACGGCGGCGAAACCTGCCGCGCCTTCGCGGTGCGCTTCGAGGGCCTGCCGCATGCGTACCTCAACCGCTGCAGCCATGTGGCGATGGAGATGGACTTCCAGCCCGACCGCTTCTTCGACGACAGCGGCCAGTGGCTGCTGTGCGCGACCCACGGCGCCGTCTACAAGCCCGACACCGGCGAATGCGCGGGCGGGCCGTGCCGCGGCGGGCTCGTGAAGATCGCACTGAGCGAAGAAGACGGCGTGGTGCACTGGCATACTGACTGGAACCTCCAACCTCTTTCCTTCTGACATGACCGATCCGAACCGCAGGGAACCCCAGGGTTTCGAACCGCTGGAGCCGGCCGTCCCCCTCACGACATCCCAAGACAGCCCCCGCACCATGGCCCAAGATCCCACGCAGCGCCCCGGGTGGGAGCGCGCCACGCTCGAGAAACTCGCGTTCGCCTCCCTGAATGAGCAGAAGGCCACGCGCCGCTGGAAGACCTTCGTGCGCCTGGGCTGGCTGGCCTTCTTCGTGTTCCTGGCCTGGTTCGCGTTCTCGCGCAGCACGCCCAGCACCGCCAAGACCACGGCCCACACGGCCGTCGTCGAGATCAAGGGCGAGATCGCCAACGGCGGCGATGCCAGCGCCGAGTTCGTGATCGCCGCCATGAAGACGGCCTTCGAGGACGAGGGCGCCAAGGGCGTGGTGCTGCTGATCAACTCGCCCGGCGGCAGCCCGGTGCAGGCCGGCATCATCAACGACGAGATCAAGCGCCTGAAGGCCAAGCACAAGAAGCCGGTCTACGCGGTGGTCGAAGAAACCTGCGCCTCGGCGGCGTACTACATCGCCGCGGCCGCCGACAAGATCTTCGTCGACAAGGCCAGCATCGTCGGCAGCATCGGCGTGCTGATGGACGGCTTCGGCTTCACCGGCGTGATGGAAAAGGTCGGCGTCGAGCGCCGCCTGCTGACGGCCGGTGAAAACAAGGGCTTCCTCGATCCGTTCAGCCCGATGAACGACGCGCAGCGCGCGCATGCCCAGTCGATGCTCAACCAGATCCACACGCAGTTCATCAACGTGGTGAAGGCCGGCCGCGGCGACCGCCTCAAGCTCGACACCCCGGGCCTGTTCAGCGGCCTGTTCTGGAGCGGCGAGCAGGCCGTCGAGTTCGGCCTGGCCGACCAGCTGGGCAACGTCGACTTCGTGGCACGCGAAGTGATCAAGGCCGAGGAAGTCATCGACTACACGCGCCGCGACAACGTGGCCGAGAAGCTGGCCAAGAAGTTCGGCGCCGCCATGGGCGCGGCCTCGGTGAGTGCGCTGAAGACCTCGCCGGCGCTGCGCTGAGCGCGGCTTTTGTCAGGCGGCGATGCTGTCGTCGCTGCCGGTGAACCGGGCCGAGGCTGCCAGCGCGGCGGCAAAGGCCACCACCACATAGAGCGCGGCGGTCAGCGAACTGACCCGCGCCAGCAGGCCGATCACCGCAGGCCCTGCCATGAACCCCAAATAAGCAATGGCCGATACGGCGGCGATGCCGTTGGCAGGCGCCACGCCCGGTACGCGGGCCGAGGCGCCGAACAGGATCGGCACCACGTTCGCGAAGCCGACCCCGACACCGGCGAAGCCCAACAGCGCGAGCCAGGGCAGGTCGGTCAGCAATACCAGCGTCATCGCCCCCGCCGCCAGCAGGCCGCTGCCGCGCAGCAAGGCCGTGGGTGAGAAACGGGCGCGCATCGCGTCGCCGCCGAAACGCGCAGCTGCCATCGCGGCGGAAAAGCTCGCATAGGCCAGCGCGGCCTGCTGCTGCGGGCTGCCCAGTTCCTGCTGCATGTAGAGCACGCTCCAGTCGTAGATGGCGCCCTCGGCGATCAGTCCCAGCGCGGCCAGCACGCCGAGCACCGCGAGCACGCCGCGCGGCAGGCGAAAGCCGTGGTCCGTTGCAGCCGCGCCGTCGGCGGGTGCGGCCGGCGTGGGCAGCATACGCGTTGCTGCAATCGCGACCACGCCGATCATCACCACGGCCACCGTCCACAGGTGAGTCTGCGGCGCCATGCCGGCGGCCAGCGCCGCGCTGCCGCTCGCGGCGCCGACCATGCCGCCGAGGCTGAACATGCCGTGCATGCCGCTCATCAACGGCTGATTGCCGCGCAACTCGAGCTGTGCGGCCTCGGTGTTGATCGCCACGTCGAACACGCTGGTGACCAGGCCGAACACCGCCAGCAGGCCCAGCAGCGCGGCATAGCCGGGCATCGCGATCAGGCCGGCGATCAGCAGTGCGTAGACGCAGCCGCACAGCGCGGCCATGCGGCGCGGGCCGTGGCGGCCGATCCAGCGACCGGCGCTCGTCAGCCCAACCATTGCTCCAGCGCCCGCCGCGAGCATGGCGAGCCCGAGCTGCGCCTCGTCGATGGCGTAGTGCGCCTTGACCGTCGGCACGTGCACGCCCCAGGTCGCGAAGATGAAGCCCGACGCGAAGAACTGGGCGCGCGACGCCCAGCGCGTACTGGCCGTGACGCCCGGCCCCACCGTCAGCGCCCGATCGCGAACACGGCGGGCAGGCGCTCGTCGGTCGTGGCCTGCGGCTTGGCGGCGCGCCAGGCTTTCACCGTCTCGCTGCGCACCTGCGCGGTCGCCAGCGTCAGGCCGCGCGCGACGGCGAGCCGGGTGTTGTGCTGCAGCGTCTGCACAAGCGCCTGCAGCAGGGCGGCATTGCGGTACGGCGTTTCGATGAAGAGCTGCGTCTGGCCGGTCTTGAGTGCGAGCGCCTCGAGCTCGCGGATGCGCGCCTGGCGCTCGCCGCCGTCCTGCGGCAGGTAGCCGACGAAGGCGAAGTTCTGTCCGTTCAGACCGCTTGCTGCGAGGGCCAGCAGCAAAGACACCGGCCCGGTGAGCGGCACGACGGTGATGCCCAGGTCGTGCGCGGCGCGCGCCACCGACGAGCCGGGGTCGGCCACGGCGGGCATGCCGGCTTCGCTCAGCAGGCCGACGTCGTGGCCTTCGAGTGCGGCGGCCAGCAGCGGGCGGGCGTCGAACTGGCCGGCGTGGTCGCCTTTCTTGTGCACCTCGCGCGGCAGTTCCTGGATGTTCTGCGCCTGCAGCGGCGCGGCCAACGGCACGACGGCGTCGATGCGCTTCAGGTAGGCGCGGGCCGACTTGGCGTTCTCGCAGATCCAGTGCGTGATGCCGGCGGCGGCCTGCAGCGTGCCCAGCGGCAGGGCGTCCTGCAGCGGGGCCTGGAGGTCGCAGCCGAAATCGAGCGGCGCGGGGACGAGGTAGAGCTTGCCTGGGGTGGTCACAGCAGGTCGACCCCCGCGGCGCGCAGCATCCGGCAGGTGCGGATCAGGGGCAGGCCGACCAGCGCGGTGGGGTCGTCGCTGTCGATGGCGTCGAGCAGGGCGATGCCGAAGCCCTCGCTCTTGGCGCTGCCGGCGCAGTCGTAGGGCTGCTCGGCTAATAGATAGCGCTCGATGGCGGCGTCGGAAAGGTCGCGGAACACCACGCGCACGGGGGCGATGTCGCGCTGGACGAAGCCCGTCGCATGGCACACGACGGCGACTGCGGTCTGGAAGATCAGCGTCTGGCCGCGCATGCGGCGCAACTGGGCGGTGGCCCGTGCGTGGTCGCCGGGCTTGCCGAGCGCTTCGCCCGCCAGGTCGGCGACCTGGTCGGAGCCGATCACCACCGCGTCGGGAAAGCGCGCGGCCACGGCATTGGCCTTTTCCAGCGCCAGGCGCTCGGCCAGCGCGTGGGGCGTTTCGCCGTCGAGCGGGGTTTCGTCGACGTCGGGGGCGTGCACCTCGAAGGGCAGATGGAGGCGGGTGAGCAGTTCGCGCCGGTAGCGCGAGGTCGAGGCGAGGATCACGGTGCGTTGCATGCAGCGATTGTGCGTGAGCGACCGGACCCGACCGGCTCGGCGGGTTGCTCGCCTGGGAGGCCGGCCGGCGCGCTAGACTGGGGCGGATGAAGAGAGAATTTGCCCCCGAAAGGCTCAATGTGCCCGCGTTCACCGCGGCGGCCGCCACGCTGGAAGGCGCCGATCCGGTCCCGGGTTTCGCACGCCTGGTCGCCGAACTGGCGACGCCGGCCACCGATGCCGTGGTCCGCTGGGAAGCGACCGGCGAAGAGCGCCCCGGCGCTGACGGCAAGGCGACGCCCTGGCTGCACCTGGATGTCGAAGCCACCGTGCCCCTGGTCTGCCAGCGCTGCCTGTCGCCCGTCGACACCGAGCTGTTCGTGGACCGCTGGTTCCGCTTCGTGGCCGACGAGGCCACGGCCGAGGCGGAAGACGAGGAGTCCGATGAAGACTTGCTGGTCGTCAGCCGCGATTTCGACCTGCGCGGGCTGATCGAGGACGAGCTGCTGATGGAAATCCCCGTCATGCCGGTCCACGACGTGTGCCCGACGCCGGTGCGCTTGTCCTCCAGCGACGACGATTTCCAGGCGGCCGAGGAGGCCAAGCCGAACCCCTTTGCCGTGCTCGGTGCGTTGCGTCCGCGCAAGCCCGAAGAGGGCAAGTAGCCCTTTCTCTCTGGCTGGGCTATAATCATGGGCTTCGCGCGCGCCGCCGTGAGCAGCAATGCATACAAGGCAAAGGCAGAAGGTGGCATTCCATGCATGCCGCCGGAGCTTTCGCCTCATTGCCACCGCTTGAGCCCGCATCCAGTCACCCACCTAACCGTCCAGGAGCCATCATGGCCGTCCAGCAAAACAAGAAGTCGCCTTCCAAGCGCGGCATGCACCGTTCCCACAACGCCCTGGGCGTGCCCGGCATCGCTGTCGAGCCCACCACCGGCGAAACGCACCTGCGCCACCACATCAGCCCGAACGGTTTCTACCGCGGCCGTCAGGTGCTCAAGAACAAGTCCGAAGCCTGATCTCGAATCCCAAGGCCAAGGCCCGAAGCTACTTTTGCTGTAGCGTCGGGCCTTTGTTTTGATGGCTGCGCCTTTTTCTCCCGAACTCACTGCTGCGCCCGCCGCAATCACGCTCGCCGTGGATTGCATGGGGGGTGATCATGGGCCGCGTGTCACGCTCGCGGCCTGCCGCGCGTTTCTCGAGCGGCACAGCGAAGCCTCGTTGCTGCTCGTCGGTGCGCCGGCCGCATTGGCGGGGTTTGCCGACCATCCGCGCGCCCGCATCGTGCCGGCCAGCGAAGTCGTCGGCATGGACGATCCCATCGAAATCGCCTTGCGCAAGAAGAAGGACTCTTCGATGCGCGTCGCGATCCAGCAGGTCAAGGATGGCGCGGCGCAAGCGGCCATATCTGCCGGCAACACGGGCGCATTGATGGCGATCGCACGCTATCTCCTCAAGACGCTTGACGGCATCGACCGTCCGGCCATCGCGCCGCAGCTGCCCAATGTGAAGGGCGGGGCGACCACCGTGCTCGATCTCGGTGCGAACGTCGATTGCGACGCCGAAGACCTGCTCCAGTTCGCCGTGCTGGGCTCGGCGCTCGTTTCGGCATTGACCGGCAACGAATCGCCTTCGGTCGGCTTGCTCAATATTGGCGAAGAAGCCATCAAGGGCAGCGAAACCATCAAGAAGGCCAGCCAACTGCTGCGTGCAGCTGCCAACTCCAAAGATCTGAACTTCTACGGCAACGTCGAAGGGAACGACATTTTCAAGGGCACGACCGACATCGTCGTGTGCGACGGATTTGTCGGCAACGTGGCGCTGAAGGCCAGCGAAGGCGTCGCGTCGATGATCGGCGAGTTCATTCGTGTCGAGTTTTCGCGAAACATTCTCACGAAACTGGTGGCTATTGTTGCTTACCCGGTTCTAAAAGCGTTCAAAGGTCGTTTGGATCACCGTCGCTACAACGGCGCGGCCTTGCTGGGCCTGCGCGGGCTGGTGTTCAAGAGCCATGGCTCGGCCGACGAAGTGGCTTTCGGCCATGCGTTGGATCGCGCTTATGATGCCGCTCGCAACAACCTGCTCGATCGCGTGCGGGCCCGCATCGCCCACGCCGCGCCTTTGCTCGCGCGGCAGGAGTCGGCGGCGCCGGCCGACGCGACAGCCCTTCACGCTTGATGACCCCTTTTTCGCGCATTACCGGCACCGGCAGCTACCTGCCCCCCCGCCGCGTCACCAATGACGACCTTGCCAAGGATCTGGCGACACGCGGCATCGAAACTTCCGATCAGTGGATCGTCGAGCGCACCGGCATTCACGCGCGCCACTTCGCGGCGCCCGATGTCAGCAGCAGCGATCTCGGCCTCGAAGCCGCGAAGCATGCGCTGGAAGCCGCCGGCCGCAAGGCGAGCGACGTCGACCTGATCATCGTTGCGACCTCGACGCCGGACATGGTGTTCCCGTCGTCGGCCGCGATCCTTCAGCACAAGCTCGGCATTGCCGGCTGCCCGGCCTTCGACGTCCAGGCGGTCTGCAGCGGTTTCGTCTACGCACTGACGGTGGCCGACGCGATGATCCGCACGGGCACCGCGCGCTGCGCGCTGGTGATCGGCGCCGAAGTGTTCTCCCGCATCCTCGACTTCAACGACCGCACCACCTGCGTGCTGTTCGGCGACGGCGCGGGCGCGGTGGTGCTCGAGGCCTCCGACGAGCCCGGCATCCTGGCCAGCGACCTGCATGCCGACGGCAAGCACGTCGGCATCCTGTGCGTGCCGGGCCATGTGTCGGGCGGCAACGTGCTCGGCACGCCGCTGCTGCACATGGACGGCCAGGCCGTCTTCAAGCTGGCGGTCCGCGTGCTCGAAGATGCCGCGCGCGCCACGCTGGCCAAGGCCGGCAAGACCGAGGCCGACATCGACTGGCTGATTCCGCACCAGGCCAACATCCGCATCATGGAAGGCACGGCCAAGAAGCTGAAGCTGCCGCGCGAGAAGCTGGTCGTCACGGTGCACGAGCACGGCAACACCTCGGCCGCCTCGATCCCGCTGGCGCTCGACGAAGCCGTGCGCTCGGGCAAGGTGAAGAAGGGTGAGACCCTCATGCTGGAAGGCGTGGGCGGTGGCTTCACCTGGGGCGCAGTGCTATTGAATCTGTAGTGCGTCGCGGCGCCCCGAAGCGGGCGTCGGCGCGATGACGAAGAAACAACAATGAAATCCTTTGCTTTTGTCTTTCCGGGTCAGGGCTCGCAGGCGGTCGGCATGCTCGACGCCTGGGGCGATCACCCGGCCGTGGTCGAGACCTTGCGCGAAGCCTCCGAGGCGCTGAGCGAAGACATCGGCGCGCTGATCAAGAGCGGTCCCAAGGAAGAGCTGGCGCTCACCACCAACACGCAGCCCGTGATGCTGGTGGCTGGCGTGGCCGCCTGGCGTGCCTGGCTGGCCGAAGGCGGCGCCACGCCGTCCGTGGTCGCCGGCCATTCGCTGGGCGAGTATTCGGCGCTGGTGGCTTCGGGCGTGCTCACGCTCGCGCAGGCCGCGCCGCTGGTGCGTTTCCGTGCACAGGCCATGCAGCAGGCCGTGCCGGTCGGTGTCGGCGCGATGGCGGCGATCCTCGGCATGGCGTCCGACAAGGTGGTCGCCGGCTGCGCCGAAGCCACCGCCACGTTCGGCCCCGGCAGCGTCGAGGTGGTCGAGGCCGTGAACTTCAACGATCCGATGCAGACCGTGATCGCCGGCAGCAAGGCCGCGGTTGACAAGGCCTGCGAGCTGTTGAAAGCCAATGGCGCCAAGCGCGCATTGCCGCTGCCGGTGTCGGCGCCGTTCCATTCGAGCCTGATGAAGCCCGCGGCCGAAGCCCTGCGCGAGAAGCTCGCGAGCGTGGCGTTGGCTGCGCCGCAGATTCCGGTGCTCAACAACATCGACGTGGCCGTCGAGACCGATGCCGACCGCATCCGCGACGCCCTGGTGCGCCAGGCTGCCGGCCCGGTGCGTTGGGTCGAAAGCGTTCAGGCCTTGAAACTGCGCGGTGCAACCGCCATCATCGAGTGCGGTCCCGGCAAGGTGCTGGCCGGCATGGTGAAGCGCATCGCCCCCGAACTGGAAGCCGCGTCGGTGTACGACCCGGCCACGCTCGCGGACGTCCGACAATCGCTCGCCGGCTGAACGCCGCCAGGCCCCGATACTTTTTCTCTTTTATGAGCACTCCCAAATTTGAAGGCCAGGTCGCCCTGGTCACCGGCGCAACGCGCGGCATCGGCGCTGCCATTGCGCTCGAACTGGCGCAGCGCGGCCTCAAGGTCGTGGGCACCGGCACCACCGACGACGGCGCCGCCAAGATCACCCAGGCGCTGAGCGCGTTCGACGGCCGCGGCCGTGCGCTCGACGTGAACGACGGCGCTGCCGTCGAAGCCCTGATCGACGAGATCGTGCAGGCTTACGGCGCGATCCATGTGCTGGTCAACAACGCCGGCATCACGCGCGACACGCTCGCCATGCGCATGAAGGACGACGACTGGGATGCGGTGCTCGACACCAACCTCAAGGCCGTGTTCCGCCTCTCGCGCGCGGTGATCCGCCCGATGATGAAGCAGCGCTATGGCCGCATCATCAGCATCACGAGCGTGGTGGGCGCGTCCGGCAATGCCGGCCAGGCCAACTACGCGGCCGCCAAGGCCGGCGTGTCGGGCATGACCCGTGCGCTGGCCCGCGAACTCGGCAGCCGCAACATCACGGTCAACTGTGTCGCGCCGGGCTTCATCGAAACCGACATGACGGCCAGCCTGCCGGAAGCCCAGCAACAGGCGCTGCTCTCGCAGATCCCGCTGGGCCACCTGGGCAAGCCGGCCGACATCGCGCATGCGGTGGCCTACCTCGCATCGCCGCAGGCCTCGTACGTGACGGGGCAGGAACTGCACGTCAACGGCGGCATGCACATGTAGCCGAAAGGCGCAATCTTTTTCCGTACCGGAGCGCGGGGCAAATGCCACGGGCCGCCCGGCTAAAATCCACCAGTTACCTACAACCCTTAGAGGGAATCAAATGAGCGATATCGAAGCACGTGTCAAGAAAATCATCGCCGAGCAACTCGGCGTGGAAGAGTCCCAAGTGACGAACGAAAAGGCTTTCGTGGCCGACCTCGGCGCTGACTCGCTCGACACGGTCGAACTCGTGATGGCACTCGAAGACGAGTTCGGCATCGAGATCCCGGACGAAGACGCAGAGAAGATCACGACGGTGCAGAACGCCGTCGACTACGCCACCAAGAATCAAAAGGCCTGATCGGCCAGCTGACACTGCAACGACGGCCGGCGGCTCTTTTTTCAACCGCCCGCGCCGCTCGGCAGCTGCTCAGCGCTTCCAGAAAGGTTTGCCGGCATGACCAAACGCCGCGTCGTCGTGACCGGACTCGGTTGCATCGCTCCTGTCGGAAACACCGCAACCGAATCCTGGACCAACCTGTTGGCCGGGAAGTCGGGCATTGCGAACATCACCGCGTTCGATGCAAGCGCCTTCGCCTGCAAGTTCGCCGGTGAGGTCAAGGGTTTCGACATCACCCAATACATCTCGGAGAAAGAAGCGCGTCACATGGACCGCTTCATTCATCTGGGACTCGCCGCCGCCATCCAGGCGGTGCAGGACAGCGGGCTGCCGACCGGCGACGCGCTGTCTTATGAAAAGGCCGTGCGCATCGGCTGCAACATCGGCTCCGGCATCGGCGGTCTGCCGATGATCGAGCAGACGCACGGTGAATACGCGAGCCGCGGCCCGCGCCGCATTTCGCCGTTCTTCGTGCCGGCGTCGATCATCAACATGATCTCGGGCCACGTGTCGATCAAGTACGGCTTCAAGGGCCCGAACATCGCCGTCGTGACCGCCTGCACCACCGGCCTGCATGCCATCGGCACGTCGGCACGCATGATCGAGTACGGCGACGCCGATGTCATGATCGCGGGCGGCGCCGAATCGACCATCTCTCCGCTCGGCATCGGCGGCTTCACCGCGCCTCGCGCGCTGAGCACCCGCAACGACGATCCCGCCACGGCCTCGCGCCCGTGGGACAAGGACCGCGACGGCTTCGTGCTGGGCGAGGGCTCCGGCGTGCTGGTGCTCGAGGAGTACGAACACGCCAAGGCGCGCGGCGCCAAGATCTATGCCGAGGTCTCCGGCTTCGGCATGACCGGCGACGCGTACCACATGACCGCGCCCGACGTCGACGGCCCGCGCCGTTCGATGGCGATGGCGCTGGCCAATGCGGGTGTCAACGCCGACGAGGTCCAGTACCTGAACGCGCACGGCACCTCGACGCTGATCGGTGACCTCAACGAGACCAACGCGGTCAAGCTGGCGTTCGGCGATCACGCGAAGAAGCTCGTCGTCAATTCGACCAAGTCCATGACCGGCCACTTGCTGGGCGGCGCGGGCGGCATCGAATCGGTGTTCACGGTGCTCGCGCTGCATCACCAGAAGAGCCCGCCGACGATCAACATCTTCAACCAGGATCCGGAGTGCGATCTCGACTACTGCGCCAACGAGGCGCGCGATCTGAAGATCGATGTCGCGGTCAAGAACAACTTCGGCTTCGGCGGCACCAACGGCACGCTGGTGTTCAAGCGCGCTTGAGCGTCGCTCTCCCATGCACAGCGCACCGTCGGTGACCTATCCGGTGGGGCGCACCCGCGGCGCGACCCGGATTCTTCTGGCCCTTTGGACCCTGGGCGTCTGCTGCGCCGGCGCGGCCTGCTATCTGTTCGATAGCACTGGCTGGCGCCAGTTGTTGCTGCTCTTCAGCGTCGTCTTTTCCGGTGTCGCGGCAGGTTTCGGCCTGCGGCGCGACGGGGCGGCGACGCTGCATTTCGATGGATCGCATTGGTCGCTGACCGGTGCCGATCCGACGCGCGGCGTGCTCGCCGCGCGCGCCGTGGTGGCGCTCGATTTCCAGTCGCTGTTGCTGGTCCGCCTGGCCGAACCCGGCCGCGCGGCGCGCTGGGTCTGGCTCGAGCAGCGGGCCATGCCCGAACGCTGGCGCGACGTGCGCCGTGCGGTCTATGCGCGGCCCCCGGTCGCGGAGCCGACCGGCGACCCCTGGCGCGCGACCGCTCCGGCCGACGCGCCCTGACCCGTTTCGATGACCACTTCTTTGCCTCCCGTGCCTCCGGAGTCCGCGCTGCCCGATGAGGCGGCGCAGGCGCCGCGCCCGGGTGAGGTCGATTTCCAGCTGGTCCAGCGCACCGTCGCGGGCGACCAGAAGGCGTTCGAGTTGCTGGTCATCAAGTACCAGCGCCGCATCGAACGGCTGATCGGGCGCATGGTGCGCGATGTCGACCTGATCGAGGACATCGCCCAGGAGACCTTCATCCGCGCCTACCGCGCACTGCACCAGTTCCGCGGCGAGGCGCAGTTCTACACCTGGCTGTACCGGATCGCGGTGAACACCGCCAAGAAGGCGCTGGTGGACATGAAGCGCGATCCGACCGTCTCCGAAAGCGCACTGCGTTCGTCCTCGGACGACGAAGATGAAACTTACCGTCCTGGAAACGAACCAACCAGCGATGAAACCCCCGAATCGGTCATGGCGGCGAACGAAATCGCCAGTGCCGTCGAGGCTGCCATGGAAGCGCTCCCGACCGAGCTGCGCCAGGCGGTCACGCTGCGCGAGATCGAGGGGATGAGTTACGAAGAGATTGCCGAGGTCATGGATTGCCCGATCGGCACGGTGCGCTCGCGTATTTTCCGGGCGCGTGAGGCCATTTCGGCCAGGGTCAAGCCGCTGCTGGACAACCAGTCCGGCAAGCGTTGGTAGATCAGCAGGTGAATGACATGAATCAGACGATGACGGTTCGGGAACAGGTGTCCGCGCTGGCGGACGGCCATTTGCAGGGCGAGGCGTTCGCGCGTGCGATCGAATCCGTCTGCGCCGGGGACGACTCGCGCGACGCCTGGCACGCGTACCACGTGGTGGGCGACGTGCTGCGCTCGTCGGCGCATTCGCGCTGCAGCGACACCTCGGCCTTCCTGGCGCGCTTCCAGCAGCGGCTGGCGCAAGAGCCGGTCGTGATCGCGCCGCCCGCGGCCGTGGCGCCGCTGGCCGCCGTGCCGGCCGCGATGCCCGTGCGGCAACGCGCCGAGGCGGCCAACGGGCCGGTGTTTCGCTGGAAGCTGGTGGCGGGCGCCGCGTCGTTGATGGCCGTGGCGGCCATCAGCTGGACGCTGGTCGGCAACGGCGCTGCGGTGCCGAACGGCGGTGCCCAACTGGCCGCGGTGCAGCCGCCCGTGGCGAACTCGGTGCTGGCGGCCGCGGCCGGTGGCAGCGAACTGCCGGGCAACGGCGCCCTGACACCGACCCGCGTGCTGGTCGGCAGCGGCAATCCGCAGGTCATGCTGCGCGATCCGCGCCTTGACCAACTGCTCGAAGCCCACCAGCAGGCCGGTGGCGCATCGCAAATGCCGTCCGGTTTCCTGCGCAACGCCACCTTCGAGGGCCCCACGCGCTGATTGCGCGACCGTCGCCGCCTGCAATGACCGTTGTTCACATGCCGATTTCCGCACGCACCCTGGTGCTCGCGTTTGCTGTTCTTTGCCTGGGGCAGATGGCCACCGCGCAGACCCGCTACGGTGCGGCGAACACGAAGAGCGTGCCCTCGGCGCAGACCGACGAACCGCCGGCCATGGGCGTGACCGAGTGGCTGCAGCGCATGCATGCGGGCGCACGGCAGCGCAGCTACGTGGGCACCTTCGTGGTGTCGGCCCCGGGCGGGGACCTGTCGAGCGCGCGCATCTGGCACGTGCGCGACGGCGATCACCAGCTGGAGCGCATCGAAGCGTTGTCGGGCCCGCCGCGCTCGACCTTCCGGCGCAACCGCAACGTGATGACCTTCCTGCCTGAGGCGAAGGTCGTGAAGGTCGAGAAGCGCGAGAACCTCGACCTCTTCCCCAACTTGCCCGACAAGCCCGATTCGTCGGTGGGCGACTACTACGACGTGCGCGCCATCGGCAAGGACCGCGTCGCGGGCTTCGATGCCGACGTGGTGCAGCTGGTGCCGCGCGACGGCCTGCGCTTCGGCTACCGCATCTGGAGCGAACGCCGCTCCGGTCTCGTGGTGAAGCTCCAGACCGTCGACAGCGACACCCGCGTCGTCGAGCAGTCGGCGTTCTCCGAGCTGCAGCTCGATGCGCCCGTGAAGGCGCAGGCGCTGGCGCAGATGATGGCCAACACGAACGGCTACCGCATCGAGAAGCTCGAACTCGAGCGCAGCACCGCGCAGGACGAAGGCTGGATGCTGCGCACACCCGTGGCCGGATTCAAGCCCCGAAGCTTCTTCCGACGCCCCGCGCTGCCCGCCGGCGACGGCAAGCCGCCCAAGTCCGAGGCGACCACCGTCCAGTGGACCTTCTCCGACGGCCTGGCAACGGTCTCGCTCTTCATCGAACGCTACGATCCCACGCGCACGCCGGGCGACGGCGTGCTGACCATCGGCGCCACCAACGCGATCCGCCGGCGACTGCCCGCACCGGCCAGCGACTGGTGGCTGACCGCGGTCGGCGAGGTGCCGCAGCAGACGCTCAATGCCTTTGCCCAGAGCCTCGCGCGCACGCGCTGACGGGCGATGGGCTGACGCCGTGCAGGCGTTCGGGCTGAACCAAGCCGGCGCCGGGTACTCATAGCCTCTGTCGTTATTTGCAGCTCTGTTCTTTTTGAAAGACAACCGATGATGTTCAAAGTCGAGGGACACAAGCTTCGTTCCGGTCTGCTGGCCTTTGCGCTGGCAATGACGGCCGGCGCCACTTTCCTGCCGGTCGAGTCGGTGCATGCGCAGACGCGCACGCTGCCCGACTTCACCGACCTGGTCGACCAGGTCGGTCCGTCCGTGGTCAACATCCGCACCGTCGAGAAGGTCGCGCAGCGCGGCGGCGGCAACGGCGAGATGGACGAGGAGATGCAGGAGTTCTTCCGTCGCTTCTTCGGCCAGCCGCTGCCGGGCACGCCGCGCCAGGGGCCGCGCCCGAACCGTCCGCAGCAGGAAGAAGAGCGTCCGCGCGGCGTGGGCTCGGGCTTCATCCTGACGGGCGACGGCTACGTCATGACCAACGCACACGTGGTGGAAGACGCCTCCGAGGTGCTGGTCACGCTGCCCGACAAGCGCGAGTTCAAGGCCAAGATCATTGGCGCCGACAAGCGCACCGACGTGGCCGTGGTGAAGATCGAAGCCACGGGCCTGCCCGCGGTGAAGGTGGGCGACATCTCCAAGCTGCGCGTGGGCGAGTGGGTGATGGCGATCGGCTCGCCCTTCGGCCTGGAGAACACCGTCACCGCCGGCATCGTGAGCGCCAAGCAGCGCGACACAGGCGAGTACTTGCCGTTCATCCAGACCGACGTGGCCATCAACCCCGGCAACTCGGGCGGCCCGCTGATCAACATGCGCGGCGAAGTGGTGGGCATCAACAGCCAGATCTATTCGCGCTCGGGCGGCTTCATGGGCATCTCGTTCTCGATCCCGATCGACGAGGCCATCCGCGTCAGCGAGCAGCTGCGCACCTCGGGGCGCGTGTCGCGTGGCCGCATCGGCGTGCAGATCGACCAGGTCACGAAGGACGTGGCCGAGGCCATCGGCCTGGGCAAGGCGCAGGGCGCACTGGTGCGCGGCGTCGAAGCCGGTTCGCCGGGCGAGAAGGCCGGCGTGGAGCCGGGCGACGTCATCACCAAGTTCGACGGCAAGGCGATCGAGAAGCCGAGCGACCTGCCGCGCCTCGTGGGCAACACCAAGCCGGGTACCAAGAGCACGTTGACCGTGTTCCGCCGTGGCAGCTCGCGCGACCTCAGCGTGACCATCGCCGAGATCGAGCCCGACAAGCCCGCCAAGCGCGCAACCGACCGCGATGAGCCGGCTGCGAAGCCGTCTGCTTCCGCGGCCCTCAAGTCGCTCGGCCTCGCGGTCAGCGACCTCAGCGATGCACAGAAGAAAGAGCTCAAGCTGAAGGGCGGCGTGAAGGTCGATGCCGCCAACGACGCCGCGGCACGGGCCGGCCTGCGTGAGGGTGACGTCATCCTGGCGGTGGGCAATCTCGAGGTGGCGAATGCCCGCGAATTCGAGGCAGCGGTCGCCAAGGCGGACAAGGCCAAGTCGCTCAGCGTGCTCTACCGCCGGGGCGACTGGGCGCAGTACGCCCTGATCCGACCCGCACGCTGATACGGCGGCGGCGTCAAGTGGCCCCACCCGGCAGTCGGGTTTGGGGCCATTTTTTCGAGGTGTTTACGACGCTTCGGCGCCGGCCTCTAAAAAATCCTGGGCCTCGAAAACGCCAAGATTTGTTTGCGATCACTAACTTATAAAAGGGCTAAGGACGAATTTCGGTAGAATAGACAGCTCCTGGCGGCCAGTCAGCGCATAAAGAGGGCGATGGCCTTCACGATGCGAGATGTCACACAGCCGTCCACCGGTGCTCCACAGATCGCCCACAAGTTGTTCAGCTACTGCTCCACCGATCCTGTTGATAAGTTGTGAGTATCTTTGATGTTGTGGACCTGCAACGAGCCCTTTGGACCCTGTTCCCGGATGTACGTGCTTCCCTTTTTGCCTACAATGAAGTTCCAACTACTGCAGTTGCCATTGCTTGTTGGTTCAGGGCGCGTCTCCAGAAGACGCGCCCTTTTTTCTTGGCCCCGCCCCTCGGCGCCCGAGCCAATTCAAGTACTTAAGCGTTCCCGTTGATGAATCACATCAGAAATTTTTCGATCATTGCGCACATCGATCATGGCAAGTCGACGCTCGCAGACCGTTTGATCCAACGTTGCGGCGGCCTCGCGGAACGCGAGATGGAAGCGCAGGTGCTCGACTCGATGGACATCGAAAAAGAGCGTGGGATAACCATCAAGGCGCAGACCGCCGCGCTGCACTACAAGGCACGCGATGGACAGGTCTACAACCTCAATCTGATCGACACGCCGGGCCACGTCGACTTCTCGTACGAAGTGAGCCGCTCGCTGTCGGCATGTGAAGGCGCATTGCTCGTTGTCGACGCATCGCAAGGCGTCGAAGCGCAGACGGTGGCCAACTGCTACACCGCGCTCGACCTCGGTGTCGAAGTGATCCCGGTGCTCAACAAGATCGATCTGCCGAATGCAGACCTCGACAACGCGCGCACTGAGATCGAAGACGTGATCGGCATCGACGCGACCGACGCGATTCCGTGCTCCGCAAAAACCGGTGTTGGCATCGACGACATCCTCGAGACCATCGTCGCGCGCATGCCCGCACCGCGCGGCAATCCCGACGGCCCGCTGCGCGCGATGATCATCGACAGCTGGTTCGACCCGTACGTCGGCGTCGTGATGCTGGTGCGCGTGGTCGACGGTCGCCTTGTGAAGGGCGAGCGCATCAAGATGATGGCGTCGGGTGCGATGTACAACGCCGACAGCATCGGCGTCTTCACGCCCGCCAACGAAGCGCGCGCGTCGCTCGAAGCCGGCGAGGTGGGCTACATCATCGCGGGCATCAAGGAGCTGCAGGCGGCCAAGGTCGGCGACACGGTCACGCTGATCCGGCCCGGCACTGGTGGCGCGGCCGCCACGGCCACCGAGGCGCTGCCCGGCTTCAAGGAAATCCAGCCGCAGGTGTTCGCGGGCCTGTACCCGACCGAAGCCAGCGAGTACGACTCGCTGCGCGACGCGCTCGAGAAGCTCAAGCTCAACGATTCGTCGCTGCGCTACGAACCCGAAGTGAGCCAGGCGCTGGGCTTCGGCTTCCGCTGCGGCTTCCTGGGCCTGCTGCACATGGAGATCGTGCAGGAGCGCCTGGAGCGCGAGTTCGACCAGGACCTGATCACGACCGCGCCGAGCGTGGTCTACCAGGTGGTGCGCAACGACGGCGAAGTGATCATGGTCGAGAACCCGTCCAAGATGCCCGACGTTGGCAAGATGGCGGAAATCCGCGAGCCCATCGTCACCGTGCACCTGTACATGCCGCAGGAATACGTCGGCTCCGTCATGACGCTGGCCAACCAGAAGCGCGGCGTGCAGCTGAACATGGCCTACCACGGCCGCCAGGTCATGCTGACCTACGAGATGCCGCTGGGCGAAATCGTGCTCGACTTCTTCGACAAGCTGAAGTCGGTGAGCCGCGGCTACGCCTCCATGGACTACGAGTTCAAGGAGTACCGGGCCTCCGATGTGGTGAAGGTCGACATCCTGCTCAACGGCGACAAGGTCGATGCGCTGTCGATCATCGTGCACCGCAGCCAGTCGCAGTACCGCGGCCGCGCGGTGGTGTCGAAGATGCGCGAGATCATTTCGCGCCAGATGTACGACGTGGCGATCCAAGCGGCCATCGGGGTCACGATCATTGCGCGTGAGACAATCAAGGCACTTCGCAAGAACGTGCTCGCCAAGTGCTACGGCGGCGACATCTCCCGCAAGAAGAAGCTGCTCGAGAAGCAGAAGGCGGGCAAGAAAAGAATGAAGCAGATCGGCTCCGTCGAAGTCCCGCAAGAGGCCTTCCTCGCGATTCTGCAAGTCGAAGACTGATCACCACGAACATGGCATACCTCACCACCCTGGTTCTCGCGGCGTTCGCCAGCTACGTCGGCGCCTGGTATTTCGGCGCGCTCGAAGGCAACTTCGCGCTGCTGCTGTTCGTGGCCACGGTGGTCACCGGGGTCTACTGGCTGGCCGAGCGCTTCTACTTCCTGCCACAGCGCGAACGCGCCGCCGCCACGCTCGAGAGCTCCATCGCTGAACGCAACACGCGGCTGGCGGGGCAGGGCATCACCCAGGTCGACACCACCGACGCCAAGGCCAGCGAACGCCTGCTGATGCAGCCCTGGTGGCTCGACTGGACGGCGGGCCTGTTCCCGGTGATCCTGGTGGTGTTCCTGCTGCGCTCGTTCCTGTACGAGCCCTTCAAGATTCCCTCGGGCTCGATGATGCCCACGCTGCTGACCGGCGACCTGATCCTGGTCAACAAGTTCACCTATGGCCTGCGCCTGCCGGTCGTCAACACCAAGCTCACCGACGGCACGCCGCTGGCGCGCGGCGACGTGGTGGTGTTCCGCTACCCGCCCAAGCCCAGCATGGACTACATCAAGCGCGTGGTCGGCATCCCGGGCGACGAGGTGGCCTACCTGAACAAGAAGCTCACGATCAACGGCCAGCCGGTGGGCAAGGCCCCGATCGCCGACTACCTCGATGGCGAGTCGATGCGCATCCTGAAGCAGTTCGACGAAGACCTCGGCGGCAAGCAGCACAAGATCCTCAACGATGAGAACGCCCCCGCCTTCGTGCCGGGTGCCAGCGACTTCCCGTTCCGCGAGAACTGCCGCTACTCGGTCGAGGGCGTGGTGTGCAAGGTGCCCGAAGGCAACTACTTCATGATGGGCGACAACCGCGATAATTCGGCCGATTCCCGTTTCTGGGGATTCGTACCGGACAAGAACATCGTGGGCAGGGCCTTCTTCGTCTGGATGAACTTCGGCGATCTAGGTCGCATCGGTCCGTTTCAATAATTAATCAACAGTCAACGTTACTGTTCGAGGGGTAAGAGGGCATGAGAACCAACAGTCGGTCCGTCCGTGGCAGTGCCGCGCACCAGCGCGGCATCTCGTTCATCGGCCTGGTGTTCGTCGCGGCGGTGCTGGGCTGCGTGGGCGTTGTCGTCGCGCAGGTCATTCCGACGCTGATCGAATGGCAGGCCATCGACAAGGCCGCCAACAAGGCCAAGGAAGGCGCCACGGTGCCCGAGATCCGCGCGATCTTCGACCGTGCCCAGGCCATCGACGACTTCAAGTCCGTCAGCGGCCGGGACCTCGAGATCAAGAAGGTGGGCGACAAGGTCGTCGTGTCGTATGCGTACGAGCGCGAGATCCCCTTGTTCGGGCCGGCCTACCTGACGCTCAAATACAAGGGCGCGTCCCGCTGACCGCGGTGTCGAACAAGAAGGTGGACGGCAGCCTCGTCGCGCTGCAGGCGCGCCTTCAGTACACGTTCTCGGACCCGCGGCTGCTGCAGCTCGCGCTCACGCACCGCAGTTTCTCGGCCGACCACAACGAGCGCCTCGAGTTTCTCGGCGACTCGGTGCTGAACCTGGCCGTCTCGCACCTGCTGTACATCCGTCTCTCGGAACTGCCCGAGGGCGACCTGTCGCGCGTGCGGGCCAACCTGGTCAAGCAGGACACGCTGCACCGGCTCGCGCTGGGGCTGGCGCTGTCGCCGCTGCTGCGCCTGGGCGAAGGCGAAGCCCGCTCGGGCGGCCCGAACCGGCCTTCCATCCTGGCCGACGCGCTCGAAGCGCTGATCGGCGCGGTCTACCTGGACGCCGGCTTTGCCGCCGCGCAGGCGCTGGTGCACCGGCTCTACGAGGCGGTCGAGATCAATCCGCGCATGGAAGCCGCCGCGAAAGACCCGAAGACCGAATTGCAGGAATGGCTGCAGGGCCACAAAATGAAGCTGCCGGTGTACCGCGTGGCAGCGACGCTGGGTGCAGCGCACAAGCAGACCTTCGATGTCGAGTGCGAGGTGCCCGAGCTGGGCCTTCGCGAGCGCGGCATCGGCGGCTCGCGCCGCGCCGGCGAGCAAGCTGCCGCGGCCGCCATGTTGATCCGGCTCAAGGCACGCGGCGCCGCGTGAAATCAGAATGAACGATGTAACCAATCCCGCAGCGGGACCCGAAGACACCGCAGGCGACACGCCTGCCACCGGGCCGCAGCACTGCGGCCTGATCGCCATCGTCGGCAAGCCCAATGTGGGCAAGTCGACGCTGCTCAATGCGCTGGTCGGTCAGAAGATCAGCATCACCTCGCGCAAGGCGCAGACCACGCGCCATCGCATCACCGGCATGCGCACGCTGGGCGCCACGCAGTTCGTGTTCGTCGACACGCCGGGTTTCCAGACCCTGCATGCCAACGCGCTGAACAAGTCGCTCAACAAGACCGTGCAGGGCGCGGTGGGCGACGTCGACCTGATCCTGTTCGTGGTCGAGGCCGGCAGCTTCACGCCGGCCGACGAGCGCGTGCTCAAGCTGCTGGGCAAGGGCATCCCCACGGTGCTGCTGGCCAACAAGCTGGACAACGTGCACCGCCGCGGCGACATCGCGCCCTGGCTGCAGACGATGCAGGCCAAGCACAGCTTCGCCGAGTTCGTGCCGATGTCGGCCAAGAACTCGAAGGACGTCGAGCGCCTGTTCGGCATCTGCGAAAAATACCTGCCCGAGCAGGCCTGGTTCTACGACGAGGACGAGCTCACCGACCGCAGCGAGAAATTCCTCGCCGGCGAGCTGGTGCGTGAAAAGCTCTTCCGCCTCACGGGCGACGAGCTGCCCTACACCTCGACCGTCATCATCGACAAGTTCGAGGAAGAGCCGCCCCAGAAGAAGGGCCAGAAGCGCCTGCTGCGCATCGCCGCCACCATCGTGGTCGAGCGCGACGGCCACAAGGCCATGGTGATCGGCGACAAGGGCGAGCGCATCAAACGCATCGGCATGGAAACCCGCGTCGAGCTCGAGAAGCTGGCCGACGCCAAGGTGTTCCTCGAGCTGTGGGTGAAGGTGCGCTCCGGCTGGGCCGACGACGAAGCCCGCGTCCGTTCGTTCGGCTACGAATGAAGTGGCCGCCGCTCATCGCGTTTCGCATGAACCGGCTTACGTGCTCCATCGCTACGACTGGAGCGAGTCGAGCCTGATCCTCGAAGTCTTCACCCGCCACCACGGGCGCATCGCGCTCGTGGCCAAGGGGGCGAAGCGGCCGAGTTCCAATTTCCGTCCCGTGCTGCTGCCGCTGCAGCCGCTGCAGCTGAACTACGGCGGCGACGCCGAGATCCGCACGCTGAAAGGCGCCGAATGGATGGGCGGCCACGTCATGCCGACCGGCGAGGCGTTGCTCTCGGGCTACTACGTCAACGAACTCCTGCTGCGCCTGCTGGCGCGCGACGACGCGCACGAGGCGCTGTTCGACGCCTACGCCGGCGTGGTGCAGGTGCTGGCCGGCGACCATGCGGGCGCCCAGGCCGCGACGCAGGCCGCCGCGCTGCGCGCCTTCGAGCTGCTGCTGTTGCGCTCGGTCGGCCTGCTGCCCTCGCTCGACGTGCAGACGCTCACCCTGGAGCCGCTGGCGGCCCGCACGCGCTACACCCTCGTGCCCGAAGCCGGCCTGCGCCAGGCGGCCAAGGACGAGGCCGCGCTGGCCGGTGCCGACTGGCAGGTGCTGCAGAGCGTGCTCGACGACCGCACCCCGTTCACCGCCACCCTGCGCGAGGTCGCGACCATGAACGCCGGCAGCAACAGTGCCCTGCGCAACCAGCTGCGGGCCTTGCTCAACTACCATTGCGGCGTGACCACGCTGCGCACGCGGCAGATGATGAGAGACCTGCAAGCGCTCTAGCCCGGCGCACGATCGATCGAAACGCCAACCTGAGAACCGAAGCCATGCGTCTGGGTGTCCTCGTCTACGTCGACGACAAGAAAGAAATCGTCGACGAGTTCCACTGGCTGTACCGGAGCATGATCGTCTCCGGCGTCTTCGCGCGCGGCGGCGAGCTGATCGCGGTGTGCCACCCGAACGTCATCGCGCAGCTGCCCGCCGACGACCGGATCGTCGTGATTCCGGGCCTGCCCTACGCCGACCAGCACGCCGAATGGGCGGGCTACGGCTACATCAATTCGATCGCGAACCTGTGCGACCCGGCGGTGCTCGCCGTGTGCCGCAACTACGACGCGATCCTCAAGACCGACTGCGACACCTTCGTCACGCCGGCGCTGGCCAGCTTCGAGCCGACCGGCCTGTGCTTCGGCTTCGGCGCCTATGCGTACCAGGAAGAGGTGCGCCGCAAGCTCTCCGAATGCAGCGCGCGCTGGGGCTTTCCGCATTCGGGGCTGCACAACGTCGGCGCCTCGGTGCTGGGGCCGACCGAGTTCGTGGGCAACTTCGTGCAGGCCCAGCTGGACTACTGCCACAAGCTGCTCGACGAGGAGTTCCGCGATTTCCAGGGCGAGTGGCCCAGCTGGTGCAAGAACGTGCTCACCATGTACGCCGGCGAGCTGGCGCTGCGGCGCACCTACCCCCAGCGCTGCTCGCTGGGCCTGCTCGACCACCTGCCGTACACCGACCGCAGGCTGGGCGGCGACGTGCTGCACATCCACGGCTGGCACACCGACCAGTACTGGTCCAAGCATCATTTCCGTGCCGGCGCCTACGACCACATGGCGCCCGGCGACATCGACAGGACGACGCTCGGCGGCTACTGTCACTGGCTTGCCGTCACCCCCACCGACGACCTCCGGGTCGGTGCGGGCGGCGCATGAACGAAGAGAAGAAAGCGATTGCGTCCATGAGCGATACCTCCGGCACCTCCTCCTCCCTCCCTCGCACCACCACGGCCCTGTCGGTCAACCTCAACAAGGTGGCCCTGGTGCGCAACACGCGCCACCTCGGCATCCCGAGCGTGGTGGGCGCCGCCCAGGCCTGCCTGGCGGCGGGCGCGCAGGGCATCACCGTGCACCCGCGCCCCGACGCGCGCCACATCCGCGCGCACGACGTGAGCGACCTGTCGGAATTGCTGGCGCGCGACTGGCCGGCCATCGAGTTCAACATCGAAGGCAACCCCTTCCACAACCTGATGGACTTCGTGCGCGAGCTCAAGCCGCACCAGGCCACCTTCGTGCCCGACAGCGAGACCCAGTCGACCAGCGACCACGGCTGGAGCTTCCCGGAAGACGCCGAGCGCCTGCGCCCGTTGATCGCCGAAGCCAAGGCACTGGGCGTGCGCGTGAGCCTGTTCATGGACCCGATCCCCGAGATGATGGCCGCCGTCAAGGCCGTGGGCGCCGACCGCGTCGAGCTCTACACCGAGGGCTACGCCGCCTCGCGCGGCACGCCGCAGGAAGCCGCAGTGCTCGCGCGCTACGTGGCCGCGGCGCAGGCCGCCCACGCGGCGGGCCTGGGCGTCAACGCCGGCCACGACCTGAGCCGCGACAACCTCACGCCGTTCCTGCGTGCCGTGCGCGGCGTGCACGAGGTGTCGATCGGCCATGCCTTCGTCGCCGATGCGCTCGAACTCGGGTACGCCGCGACCACGCGCGACTACCTGCGCTGCATCGCCGACGCCGCATGATCTACGGCATCGGGACCGACATCTGCGACGTGCGCCGCATCGCGGCCACCTTCGAGCGCCAGGGCGAGCGCTTCGCCCGCCGGGTCCTGAGCGACGCCGAGTTCGCCATCTGGCAGGCCCGTGCTGCACGTTGGCCCAAGCGCGGCCTGAGCTACCTCGCCACGCGTTTTTCCGCCAAGGAAGCCTTCAGCAAGGCCATCGGCCTGGGCATGCGCATGCCGATGAGCTGGCGCCTGTGCGAGATCGCCAACCTGCGCAGCGGCAAGCCGGTGATCGTGCTGCACGGCGAGCTGAAAGACTGGTTCGAGGCGCAGGGCCTGACGGCGCACGTGACCGTCACCGACGAAACCGAGTACGCCGCCAGCTTCGTGGTGGTGGAAAAGGCCTGAACGAATCTCCGGCGCCGTTGCGCCTTGCCGACCGATCGACCGACATGACCGAACTGAACCACGCGCCGCTCCTCATCGATGTGGCCGGCACCGAACTCACCGCCGCCGACCGCCGGCGCCTCGCGAACCCGCATGTGGGCGGCGTGATCCACTTCACCCGCAACTGGCAGGACCGCGCGCAGATGACCGCGCTGAACGCCGAGATCAAGGCGATCCGGCCCGACCTGCTGATCTGCGTCGACCACGAAGGCGGGCGCGTGCAGCGCTTTCGCACCGACGGCTTCACGCGGCTGCCCTCGATGCGCAGCCTGGGCGAGCTGTGGATGCACGATGCCCTGCGCGCCACGCAGGTCGCTACTGCGGCCGGGCAGGTGCTGGCCGGCGAGTTGCGCGCCTGCGGCGTCGACTTCAGCTTCGCGCCGGTGCTCGACCTGGACTACGGCGGCAGCAGCGTGATCGGTGACCGCAGCTTCCACCGCGACCCGCGCGTGGTCGCGCTGCTCGCCAAGAGCGTGATGCACGGCATGCTGCAGATGGGCATGCGCAACTGCGGCAAGCACTTTCCGGGGCACGGCTTCGTGCAGGCCGACTCGCACGTCGAGATCCCGGTCGACCGGCGCAGCCTGAAGGCCATCCTGGCCGACGACGCGCGGCCCTACGACTGGCTGGGCGGCACGCTCGCGGCCGTGATGCCGGCCCACGTGATCTACCCGAAGGTCGACAAGCGGCCGGCGGGTTTCTCCGAGAAATGGCTGAAGGACATCCTGCGCCAGCGCTTCGCGTTCGACGGCGCGGTGTTCAGCGACGACCTGAGCATGGAGGCCGGTCGCTACATCGACGGCCAATTGCTGAGCTACACCGACGCCGTGCTGGCGGCCCTTGCAGCGGGTTGCGACCTCGCGCTGCTGTGCAACCAGAGCATCGGCGAAGGCCGGCCGCTCGACGAAATGCTCGACGGCTTCACCGCCGCAGCGGCCGACGGGCGCTGGCAGGGCGATGCGGCCAGCGAGGCGCGGCGCCGGTCGCTGCTGCCGGGCGACGAAGCGTTCGACTGGCAGGCGCTCACGGCCTCGACGCGCTACTTGCAGGCGCAACGCCTGCTGGCCGGCGCTCAGTCGCGGAAGGGCCGCACCGGCAGCTGATTCGCCGCGGGGCCGAGCAACGCGGCCACCTCGGGCGTCTCGAACAGCGACTCCAGCCAGGGCTTGTCGGCCAGGCCGGCCTGGAAGAACACCTGCAGCAGCCGCAGGGTTTCGGTGCGCAGCGCGCGCGTCAGCATTTCAGCGTCGATTCGCGGCATGCCGGCGGGCGCGGCGCAGGCGTGCGCCACGGTGCGCAGCAGCTGTTCGGCGAAGTCGCGCTGCGGCGGCCACAGGTGCGCGTAGAGCTGGGCGATGAGGTCGATGTCTTCCACACGGCTGCGCGGCAGCAGGTGACGCAGCACCGCGCGCCGCGCGCGCATGGCGAGCGAGGCGGCCTGCGCGAGGTCGGCCGGCGGCGCGACCGGTGCCGCGCGGTGCAGCAGCTCGGGAATGACCGCGAAGCGTGCGCCGGCCACGATGCAGCGGCACAGCATCTGCAGGCCGTCGTGCACCGCGAACTCGGGGTCGTGGCGCACGCCGGTGCGTTCCAGGAAGCGGCGGCGCACCAGGCAGGCCGACAGCCGCAGCGGCTCGGGGCCCAGCGCTTCGGCCACGATCTCGTCGTGCCGCTGGGCGTACTTCAGCGGCCCGGCCGCCGTTTCGCTCCAGCAGCCGACGATGTCCAGGTCCGGGCAGGCGGCGAGCAGTGCGGCCTGCCGCTGCAGGCGGCCGGGCAAGGCGCGGTCGCCCGCATCGGCGAAGACGACGTGCTCGCCAGTGGCTTGTGTGAGCGCGAGGTTGCGCAAGGTGGCGCGGTCGCAGGGCACGGGGAGCGCGATCCAGCGCAGGTCGGGGGCGATGGCGCGCGCCTCGCTTTCAGCTGCTGCGGGCAGGCCTGCCGCCACCACGACCAGTTCCAGCGCCACGTCGGCTTGTGTCGTCCAGTCGCGCAGGTCCTGCAGCCAGTCGTCGCGGCTGCCGTCGGGCACCACGCTGATGGTGAGGCAGACCGTCACGCGCGGCATCGCCACGGGCGGCACGCGGTCGGGCTGCTGGGCGCGCCAGGCGAAGTAGCGTTCGAGCGCGGGGCCGATGTCCGGCGGCGCGAAGGCCCGCTCGAGCGTGTCGAGCCCGTCGCGTTCGAGCTGCGCGCGGCGCGGCGCATCGGCGACCAGCGCGACCACGGTGTCGACCAGCTGGTCGTAGGGCACGCCCACCACCGCATCGCGAAAGGCGGGGTCGATCTCGCTGTCGGGGTAGAGCTCGCAGACCACGGCCTTGCGATGGCGCAGCAGGATCGACAGCCGCGGCGTTTCGACCACGCGGGACGCTTCCCAGTTGTGCAGGTTCAGCATGACCTTGGCGCGGCGCATGCGGTCTTCGCGCTCGGCCTGGGTCCAGAATCCGCCGCGCGTCATCTCGACGCGCAGGCCGCGCGCCATCAACGCCTCCAGCACGTCGATCCGGCGCTGCGTGAACGAACCGAAGAAACAGACGTCGATGTCGCGCTCTTCCTCGGGCAGGACTTCCGACAACGGCAGGATGCGGGCCGCGTCGGGCTCCCAGCCGAGCGGCACGTAGTCGGCGTTCTGGTAGCCGAGCTCGCGGTGGCGATGGAAGTTGGTCTTGCTGTACTCCCACAGGTAGCAGCGCGGGAGCAGGTCGAGGTAACGGTCGTTCCAGGCATGCGTGCCTTCGACCATCGGCTCGAAGTTGACGACGATGCAATTCGGGTGGAACGGCTCGAGGCTCTTCCAGGGGAAGTTCCAGAAGAAGAACAGGATGTTGATCGCGCCGGGGTCGATGTTCGCCGGCGTGTAGCTCGTCGGGTAGCCCAGCCGCTCGGCCGCCAAGCGGTAGGTCCGCACGATGTCGCCGCAGACCGCGTCTTCGGACAGTGACGTGAAGTGCAGCCGTGGCAGGGTCATGGGCGACGACTGTACCGGGTCAGTCCGCGGCCGGCGCGCCCACCGCCGCGGGCCACAGCGGCGCACCGCCCGCCTCCAGGTGCGTCAGGTACAGGCGCAATTCGAACTCGAAGCGGTGGTACTCGGGCTCCATGTGCGTGCACAGCGCGTAGAAGGGCTTGTCGTGGTTCTTCTCGCGCGTGTGGGCCAGCTCGTGCACGACGATCATGCGCAGCCATTCGAGCGGCACGGTCTTGAACAGGCTGGCCACGCGGATCTCGCGCTTGGTCTTGAGCTTGCTGCCCTGCACGCGCGCGATGGTGGTGTGGGTGCCCAGCGCATGGCGCACCACGTGCAGCTTGTTGTCGAACACCGCCTTGGCCAGCGGCTCGGCCTTGCGCATGTACTCGCCCTTGAGTTCGCAGGCGTAGTCGTACAGCGCGCGGTCGGTGCGGATGTCGTGCAGGCCGGCGTAGCGTCCGCGCAGCAGGGCGCCGAGCTTGTCGGCCGCCATCAGCTCGCTCACCTGCGCCAGCAGCGCGGGCGGGTACGCGGACAGGTACTTCATCGGTGGTTCACCCCGCCGTGCGCGCCGAGTAGGCGAGCCCGGCCGCCACGCCGCCGAGCAGGTCGCCTTCGATCAGCGGTACGCCCGCGAAGCTCGCGCGCAGCGCCCGCTGGAACGGGCGCAGGGCCGACGAGCCGCCGGTGAGGTAGATGGCGTCGAGGTCGCCGCTGCGCAGGCCGGCGCGCTTCACGCAGGCGTGGGCGCAGGCCACCACGTTTTCGAGCGGCGCCGCGAGCTGCTGCGCCATGTCGGTCGGCGTCAGCGCCGACACCAGCCCCGCCTCGATGCACGACAGGTCGATCTGCACCTCGGCGTCGCTGACCGAGCCGTTGATCTTGGCCTGTTCGACCTCGCTGGCGATGCGGTGGCCGTGGCGTTCCTCGAGCACCGTCATCAGGCGGTCGTGCAGCTGGCGGTCGCTGTAGCTGGTGCGCAGCTCGCGCGCCTGGCGCACGGCCTTCGGGGCGTAGAGCCAGTTGATCAGATGCCAGGACGACAGCTCGAAGAACACCTTGCTGGGCACCTCGCGCCCGCTCGGGCCGAGGTGGCGCAGCCCGAGCAGCGGCATTACGCGCTCCAGGTTCAGGCGCTGGTCGAAGTCGGTGCCGCCGATGTGCACGCCGCTGGTGGCCAGCACGTCGTCGGCGCGGTCGGGGCGCGCCATGCGCTCGGGGCCCAGGCGCACCACGGTGAAGTCGGAGGTGCCGCCGCCGATGTCGACGATCAGGATCAGCGATTCGCGCGTGACGCGCTGCTCGTAGTCGAAGGCCGCCGCAATGGGCTCGTACTGGAAGGACACGTCGCGCAGGCCGGCGGCGCGGGCGGCGTGGCGCATGCTTTCCTCGGCGCGCTGGTCGCGCTTGGCGTCGTCGTCGACGAAATGCACCGGGCGCCCGATGACCACGCGCTCGGGGCGCTGCCCCAGCTCGCGTTCGGCGCGCGTCACCAGCTCGTGCAGGAAGCGCGCGATGATGTCCTCGAAGCTGACCAGTCCGTCGTAGACGGCGGTTTTTTCCTGCATCAGCGGGCTGCCGAGCAGGCTCTTGAGCGAGCGCATGAGCCGGCCTTCGACGCCGGACAGGTACAGCGCGATGGCATCGCGGCCGAAGTGCGTGCTGCGGTCCTCGGCGTTGAAGAAGAGGGCGGTCGGCAGCGTGGTGGCGCTGCCTTCGATGGGCAGCAGGCGCGCGGCCTCGCCGGGGGAGGCAAAGGAAACCGCGGAATTCGAAGTGCCGAAGTCGATGCCGATGGCCGGGGTGCGTAGGGGATTCATTCAAGCAGGAAATCGGAGGGCCCAAGAGTGTAGAGGGTCGGCCGGAGCGCGCGATAGACTGCGCCCCAATGACCACCCCACCCGGACGCCGTCGATGCCGCTGTGCCTGACCTTCTTCGACCGGCTCGACGAGCCGGTGCTGCGCAACCACAGCCACTACTGCCGCCGTTTCGGCTACCCCCATGCCTGGGTGGAGAGCGAGCGCGCCGGGCATCCCGCGCTGCGCGACTGCGCGAAGTACGCCGAGATGCTGCGCCGTCTGCGCGGCCTCGACCAAGGCGACTGGCTGCTCTTTCTCGACGGCGATTCGGTGGTGTTCCATCCGATGGCTGTCGAAACGCTCCTGGAAGGCCGCGACCTGCTCGTGGTGGACGGGCCCAAGGGCCTGCCGCTGTGCAACCTGATGATCCTGCGCAACACGGCGGCCAACCGCGCGCTGCTGCATGCGCTCATCCGGGCGACGAGCCAGGTGGTGGCGCGCGTCACGCCCCGCCTCGACGCCGCGGCGCTGCTGCGTCCGGCCGGCATGCTGTCGTGCAACGGGCTCATCGGCGACTGCTACGTGAACGTCTCGTGGCGCATCGCGAACTGGTTCACCGCCCGCATCTTCGTGGTGCACCTGGCGCCTCTGGTGGAGCTGGATGCCGAGGGCCGCGTGGTGGACGAGCTGCTGCACGACGCGAACCTGCAGCGCCTGCTGGTGCGCCGGGTGAACGCGGCGCTGATCGACGGAGAGCCCGTGTTGCCGCCGCCGGCCTATCCGGCGATCTCGGAAGACGTGTATTCATGCGTCAACCCGCAGGCGCCCATTGCCTTCGTCACGCTCTACACGCACCACATCAACGACTACGCGCGCGTGTCGGAGCACAACGTGCGGCGCTACTGCGAGCGGCACAGGTACGGCTACCACGTCTACCGCGCCATCCCGGACGAGCTCGATCCGTCGATCAGCGGCGCCTGGGTGAAGAGCTGGCTCGTGAAGCGGCATCTCGCGCAGCACCAGTGGGTGGTGTGGATCGACGCCGACACGCTGTTCGTCAACCAGACCCAACGCATCGAGCCGCTGCTCGAAGGCCGCGACCTGCTGTTCGCCAAGGACATCGGCGCGTGGGACGTCAACTCGGGCGTGATGGGGTTCCGCCACACCGAGCGCAACCTCGAACTGCTCACGCAATTGTGGGAGCACATCACCGGCGTCGACGACAAGTCGACCGTGTACGCCAGCCAGGGCGACCAGTACTACACGAACGTGGTGCTGGGCGAAAACGGCCTGATCGGCGATGCGGTCATTACCGACCTGCTGAGCATCAACACGCCGCCGCACCTGGCGGGTGACGACAGCCTGCTGGTGCACTTCGTGGGGCTCGGGGAGCCCTACCGGTCGGTGTACATGGCGGACGTCGACGCGCGGTCCAAGCGCCTGGGCTGAGCGGGCGGCGCACGCCGCGCTTCAGCCGCCGAAGGTGTAGGTCGTGGGGTAGCTGTTCGACGCCATCTCGCGCTCGTTGTCGTCGCGGAAGTCGCCGTGGTGCGGGCTGAGCAGATAAAGGTTGCGGTCGGCGCACAGCCGCGCCAGGTCGTCGGCCGATGCGACCTGCAGCGAGAGCCCGCCCAGCGTCAGCACCAGGGGGAAGGGCTCGGCCTGATGGCGCTCGTAGATGCCGCGGCCTTCGCCGAGGTAGTCGCGCCGGTGGTCGATCACGCGAAAGCCCGTCTGGTAGAACATCTTGCGCGCATCGAAGTCCGTGAAGAAGCGCAGGTGCGTGAAGTCGAGCAGGCCCCAGTGGGTGTAGCGCCAATGCCCGCGCATGGCGTCGTACAGCATCGGCAGGTTGGACGCGTTCGGCAGGCTGACCAGGATCTGCGCATCCGGCGCGACGATGCGCTTCAGGCCGCTGAGCAGCTGCCACGGATTGACGAGGTGCTCGAGCACGTCGAACAGGCACACGAGGTCGAAGGGGCGCGTGAGCCCCATCGCGGCGAAGTCGACGGTTTCCACGTCCTGCTCGACGACCTTGTCGAAATGTTCGCGCGCCACCTGCGCCGCCGAGGCGTTGAACTCGCAGCCCCAGAGTTCGCAGCCGGGGTGGCGCCGGCGCAGTTCGTGGCCCACGCCACCGGAGCCGCAACCGATGTCGAGGGCGACCGTGGGAGGACGCTGGATCATGTCCAGGCACTCGGGCCTGGGGTTGAACGGGTAGACGTATTCCTTCTTGTCGCGGTCTTGCCAGAGAAAGTCGGTCACGGACAGCGTCCCTGTCGGGTGGGTCAGCCTTCCCGGCGCAGCGCCGGGAACAGGATCACGTCGCGGATGCTCGGCGAATCCGTCAGCAGCATCATCAGGCGGTCGATGCCGATGCCGCAGCCGCCGGTGGGCGGCATGCCGTATTCGAGCGCGCGCACGAAGTCGTGGTCGTAGAACATGGCTTCGTCGTCGCCGCTGTCCTTGGCGGCCACCTGTGCGTTGAAGCGCGCGGCCTGGTCTTCGGCGTCGTTCAGCTCGCTGAAGCCGTTGCCGAATTCGCGGCCGGTGATGTACAGCTCGAAACGCTCGGTGACCTCGGGGCGCTCGTCGTTGGCGCGTGCCAGCGGCGAGATCTCGGTCGGGTGCTCCATGATGAAGGTCGGCTGCCAGAGCTTCTCTTCCACGGTCTCCTCGAAGTACATCACCTGCAGGCTCGCGAGGCTGCGCTGCGAGAGCTTGTCCTTTTCTTCGCTCAGGCCGAGCTTGCGCAGGGCGTTGATGAGCCAGGCGGTGTCGTCCACGCCATCGCCCGCATCGGTGTGCTTGAGGATCGCTTCGCGGATCGTCAGGCGCTCGAAGGGCTGCGTGAGGTCGACGGCCTTGCCGCCGTAGGTGAGCTGCTGCGTGCCCACGGCCTTGTCGGCGATGGTGCGGATCAGCGTCTCGGTGAAGTCCATCAGGTCGCGGTAGTTCCAGTAGGCCGCGTAGAACTCCATCATCGTGAACTCGGGGTTGTGCCGCACCGAGATGCCCTCGTTGCGGTAGCTCCGGTTGATCTCGAACACGCGCTCGAAGCCGCCGACGATCAGGCGCTTGAGGTACAGCTCGGGCGCGATGCGCAGGAACATCTCCTGGTCGAGCGCGTTGTGGTGCGTCTTGAACGGCTTGGCGTTCGCGCCGCCCGGAATGGGGTGCAGCATGGGCGTCTCGACTTCGAGGAAGTCGTTGGCCACCATGAACTCGCGCAGCGCGCTCACGGCCTTGCTGCGCGCGGTGAAGCGCACGCGGGCCGACTCGTCGGTGATCAGGTCGACATAACGCTGGCGGTACTTCTGCTCCTGGTCGGCCATGCCGTGGAACTTGTCGGGCAGCGGGCGCAGGCTCTTGGTGAGCAGGCGCAGGCGGCTGACCTTGATCGACAGCTCGCCGGTTTTGGTCTTCATGAGCGTGCCTTCGGCACCGAGGATGTCGCCGAGGTCCCAGCGCTTGAAGTCGGCGTACGCCTCTTCACCGATGGCGTCGCGCGTCACGTACAGCTGGATGCGGCCGGTGGCGTCCTGCACGGTCGCGAAGCTGGCCTTGCCCATCACGCGCTTGAGCATCATGCGGCCGGCCACGCTGATGGCGACGGCCTGTGCTTCGAGCGCCTCGGGCTCGGTGCCGCCATGCTGCTCGACCAGCGCCGCGGCGCGGTGGCCGGGTTTGAAGTCGTTCGGGAACGCGACCCCCTTGCCTTCGGTCTGCGCCGTGCGCAGCAGCTTGAGCTTTTCGCGGCGTTCGACGATGAGCTGGTTGTCGTCGGCCGTGGACGTGGGAGAAGAGGAGGGCAGTTGTTCGTCGGACATGGGAGGCGTGTGGGGGCGCAGCAAGAAGAGGAGGGTGTGCGCGGGCCGTGCATTTTAGCCCATCGGCCTTGAGCGGAATCGGCCTGAAGCGCCCGTCAGTTCTGTGAGGGTTGCTATCAAAAGTGGAGCTTAACCCTCAACGTTTTCAGCCGTTCGGCGGTGTCGCGGCGTCTGGCGTGCCCGCGTGGCGGTGCGCGATCCGTTGGGCGTCGTGCTGCATCACCAGCGTGCGCAGGCGATCCGGGTAGCCCATGTAGTGCAGCATGAAGCTGTCGCCGTCGTACAGCGCAGGGTGCGAATTGAAGGACACGCCATCGGAACGCGGCATGGCCGCGTCGCCGCCGGCTTCGGCCCAGGCGGCGACGAAGAAGGCCTGGTCACCGCCCGAGGCGTAGACACCGCGCTTGTCCTGCACGGCGTCGATGAGCGCCTGCACGCGCTGCAGGTAGGCGATGCAGGCCGGCGTGTTCGAGAACACCATGAAGCCGCTGTTGAACTCGTAGCCCGACACGTCGCGCGCCAGCGCCATTGGCCGGCCACGCAGGATGGACGTGAGCGGCCGTGTGCGGTCATGGATGAGGATGTCGGCATCGACCCACGCGACCTGTTCGTGTTCGGCCAGGTGCTTGAGCAGCAGCCGGGGCTTGATCCAGTTGCCGGCCACGCGGCCCCGCAGGTCGGCGGGCAGGTCGCGGTAGACGTGGTGGGTGTGGCCGTGGTGGTCGGCGTACGCGGCGATGTTGCGCTCCGACAGCGTGGCGTAGCCGGCGATGTTGGGCGTGTAGCTGGTCAGCAAGGCGACGGGGCGGCCGGGGTTGCGCACTTCGTAGTCCGGCTGGCCCGTGGGGGGCGGCGGCAGGTCGTCGTAGAGCTGGCCGTCGCGCGCGAGCACCGCGTTCAGGTGCGCGACGAAGAGGCTCCGCACCCGCATGTCCTGGACATCGATGTGGACCGCGGGATTGAACGAGAGCACGAAGGCCGAGACCTCCGGCAGGTAGTGGCCGAAGCGGGCGAACAGCAGGTTGGGGTAGTGCCGGCCGTCGATGAGCTGGTGGTGCGGATGGGCCGCCAAGCCTTCGAGCTCCCGGTGCGCCCAGCGGTCGGTGCCCGCGTCGGGCGCGGTGCGCAGGCGTTCGAGCACTTGGGCCACCAGGGCCGTCGCCTCGGGGCCCGCACGCAGCATGAAGCAGCTGCCTTCGGGGCGGTGGTGGTGCTCGTTCTCGGCGATCCAGTAGGGCGCGTCGCCGATCACGGTCGGCGCGGGCAGTGGGGCGAGAAAGGCCGCGTCGTCGTCCGCGAAGACCAGCAGCGTGCCGTCGGGCGCATCGGCCAGCGCGGCGCTCACCACGCTGTACTTGTAGACCAGCAGCGTGCGCGCGCTGTTGTGCGGCGTGCCGATGGCGTGCAGGCGGTGCGCGTAGCCCCAGCGGGCGCAGTAGGCGCGGTGGTTGTCTGCGAAGGCCTCCGCGCCCGCGCGCAGCAGGATCGAATGGAAGCGGACCGGCGCCGGGCTCATCTCGCAGCGGGCCGGGTCTAGTCGGTGATGCCGGTGCGCGCCAGCAGGTCGCTGACCAGCTCCAGGCGCATCAGCGGGCTGTCGAGTTCCATCAGGCGCTGCTTGAGTTCCAGCTGCATCGGCACCAGCTCGCACCAGCGGTTGGCCACCCACCCGCAGTCGTCGAGGCGATAGGGCGCGCCGATCGGCAGGCGCACGGTGTCGCCCTGCGCGTGGCGGCGCTCTTCGAGGGTGTCGATCAGGCGGCGCAGCGCGGTGGCAGTGTGGCGCAGGTCGTCGGGGATCTCGAGGTCGACATCGTCGGCGACGGCGTCGACCTCGGCGATCCACAGGCCGTGCTTCTGCAGCTCGCTGCTGCGCACGCGAAAGCGCTGCGTGCCGACGCATTCGATCTGCAGCAGGCCGCTTTGCGGCGCGTCGAAGGTGCGGATGTCGGCGAGCGTGCCGACGGCGGCAAAGCTTTCGGCTTCGGCGCCGGCCTTGCGCACTTCGGCGCCGCTGGTCAGGCTGACGACGCCGAACGGGGTGCCGGCCTTGCGGCACTTGCCGACCATGTCGAGGTAGCGGACCTCGAAGACACGCAGCGGCAGCAGGCCGCCGGGAAACAGGACCGTACCGAGCGGAAAGAGAGGAATGCGCACGTTGAAAAGGGCCGGGCCAGTCGCCGCGGTCAGCTGGGTTGAAGGATCAGGTTGAGGACGGTCGCGTGTTCGGGCCGCAGTATCCCCTGCATCTGGAACGCGTGGCGCGCGTGGTTGAGCAGGTTCAGGATCGACTGCTGGCACTCGCCGGCGCTCTGGCCCCAGCGCGTGTCGACCTCGGACAGGGCGCTGTGCGCCGCGCGATGCAGGTCGACCAGGTGGGCCAGGGTCTGGGGCATGTCGCCGGGGTTGCGGTACAGCGTGAGCAGCTGTTCGCACTCACGGCCCCGCAGGCGCGGGAAGACCAGCGGCAGCAGGCGCCGGTAGATGCGGTCCTTCGAGGCGTAGAGCCGGTCGCGCGGCAAGGTGCGGGAGGTCATGCCCGGGTGGATGCGGTAGCGCGTCAGTGGCTCGGGCAGGTTCGCGAAGCGCGCGCCGTGCAGCATGCAGTCGACCCAGAACCCGAGGTCGTCGACGGCGTAGAGGTTGGGGTCGAACTGCAGCCCGTGCGCGCGGTAGAAGTCCAGGCGCCCGGTCGTGCTCTGGTTCGCGAGGTAGTCGTAGCCCTCCACCATGCGGGCCTTGATCGTCGCGTCGTCCAGCGGCAGGCCGGTGACGCCGGCCTGGTCCTGGAAGTGCTCGAGCTGGCTGCCGACGACGGTGATCGACGGGTTGCTTTGCAGGAACGCGACCTGCTTGGCGAAGCGCTCCGGCGTGGCGCAGTCGTCGTGGTCGACGCGCGCCAGGTAGGTGCCCCGGGCCATCGCCATCGCGAGGTTCATGTTGGCCGGCAGGCCGACGTTGCAGGCGTTGCGGTGCCGCCGGATGCGCGGGTCGTCGAAGGCCGCCAGGCGCTCCCAGGTGCCGTCGGTGCTGGCGTCGTCCATGACCAGCAGCTCGAAGTCGGTGAAGGTCTGTGCCTGCAGCGACTGCAGCGTCTCGATGAGGAACTCGCCGCTGTTGAAGGTGGGGAGCACGACGCTGAGCAAAGGCATGGGGTTCCGTAGGGCGGTGTGGCCGGGGGCGAGGCTTGTGGTCCAGAATCGGAGCAGTCGCGCGCGTGCGCACCTCCCTGCCCTTCCGACATGTTGTACCAGATACCCTCGTTTCTTCTCGACGTGATCGTCGGCCTGCTCGGCGGCGCCTGCCTGCTGCGCCTGTACATGCAGTACCACCGCGTGCCCTTCGGCAATCCACTGGGGCGTTTCGTGTTCGCCATCACCGACTGGATCGTGCTGCCGCTGCGGCGCATCGTGCCCGCGGTGAAGCGCTGGGACCTCGCGAGCCTGATCGCGGCCTGGCTGCTGGTGATGCTCAAGTTCCTGGTGCTGTGGCTGCTGGCCGGCAGCCTGGCGCGGATCACGGCGCTGCCGCTGGTGTCGCTGGTCGGCCTGCTGCAGCTGGCGGTGTCGGGCCTCACGGCGCTGCTGGTGGTGTACGCGGTGCTGTCGTGGATTCCGGGCGCCTCGCCGATGCTGCTCGACCTGATCTCGCGCCTGGCCGAGCCGCTGGTGCGGCCCTTCCGTCGCTTCATTCCGCTGATCGGCGGCGTCGACCTGTCGCCGCTGGCCGCCATCGTGGTGCTGCAGGTGGTGGCGATCGTGCTGGGCAACCTGCTGGTCTTCGCGTTCCGGCTCGGCGCCTGACGCGTCGGGGTACCCCAGACAGCAAAACGCCCGCACCGCCTTTCGGCGTGCGGGCGTTCAGGCCGAGGCCCGAAGCGATCAGAGCACCGCGTCGGCCGGCTGGCGCAGCAGCATGGCCAGCGTGCTGGCGATGGTCTTGCGCAGTTCGCGGCGGTCGCTGATGAAGTCGATCGCGCCCTTGGTCTGCAGGAACTCGGCGCGCTGGAAGCCTTCGGGCAGCGTCACGCGCACGGTCGACTCGATCACGCGCGGACCGGCAAAGCCGATCAGCGCCTTGGGCTCGGCGATCACCACGTCACCCACGAAGGCGAAGCCGGCGCTCACGCCGCCCATGGTCGGGTCGGTCAGCACGCTGATGTAGGGCAGGCCCTTCTTCGCCAGGCGCGTGAGCGCGGCGTTGGTCTTGGCCATCTGCATCAGCGAGAGCAGGCCTTCCTGCATGCGCGCGCCGCCGGTAGCGGTGAAGCAGATGAACGGCACCTTCTGCTCGATGGCGGTCTCGACGCCGCGCACGAAGCGCTCGCCGACCACGCTGCCCATGGAACCGCCCATGAACTCGAACTCGAAGCAGGCCACGACCACGCTGATGCTGTGGACGGAGCCGCCCATGACGACCAGCGCGTCGGTCTCGCCGGTGTTCTCCAGCGCTTCTTTCAGGCGCTCGGGGTACTTGCGGCTGTCCTTGAACTTCAGGGCGTCGACCGGCAGCACTTCCTGGCCGACTTCGTAGCGGCCTTCGGCGTCCAGGAAGGCATCCAGGCGCGCGCGGGCGCCGATGCGGTGGTGGTGGCTGCAACTCGGGCAGACGTTCTGGTTGTGCTCGAGGTCGGTCTTGTACAGAACGGTCTCGCAGGCCGGGCATTTGATCCACAGGCCCTCGGGCACCTGGCGGCGCTCGGACGGGTCGGTTTGTGCGATCTTGGCGGGTAGCAGTTTTTCAAGCCAGCTCATGGGGGCTCCTTGTGAGGGCAGTGATTATCGACCAGCCGCGTTCTTGGCCGTGGCGGCCGGCAGGGCGTCGAGCGCCTCGCGGATGCCGGCCAGGAATTCGCGCACCGTGGGCACCACGTTTTCGCGGGGCTGGTCTTCGATGAGTTGAATGATCTTCGTGCCGATGACCACGGCGTCCGCCGCCGAGCCGATGGCCTGCGCCGTGCGCGCATCGCGGATGCCGAAGCCCACGCCGACGGGGATGCTCACGTGCTCGCGGATGCGCGGGATCATGCGCCCGACCGCCTCGGTGTCGAGATGGCCGGCGCCGGTCACGCCCTTGAGCGACACGTAGTACACGTAGCCGCTCGCGATGCGCGCCACCTGCGCCATGCGCTCGGCGGTGCTGGTGGGGGCCAGCAGGAAGATCAGGTCGATGCCGGCGGCCTTGAGGTCGGCGGCGAAGTCCTCGCATTCCTCGGGCGGGTAGTCGACGACCAGCAGGCCATCGACGCCGGCCGCGGCCGCGTCGCGGATGAAGGCCTTCTTGCCGTGCACGAGGTCGTAGCGCTCGACCGGGTTGGCGTAGCCCATGAGCACGACCGGCGTGGTCGTGTCCTGGGCGCGGAACGCCGCCACCATGGCGAGCACCTGCTTCATGCCGACGCCCAGCGCCAGCGCGGCCTCGCCGGCCTTCTGGATCACGGGGCCGTCGGCCATCGGGTCGGAGAAGGGCACGCCCAGCTCGATCACGTCGGCGCCGGCCTCGACCATGCCGTGCATGAGTTCGGGCGTGATGTCGGCGAAGGGGAAACCGGCGGTGACGTAGGGGATCAGCGCGCGACGGCCTTGCGTTTGCAGGGCCTGGAACTTGGCGGCAATGCGGCTCATCACTTGCCTCCCTTCACGCTCAGACCGCGCATCGAGGGGCGGTCGTAGAAATCGACGCCCGACAGGTCGGCGACGGTGCCGATGTCCTTGTCGCCGCGGCCCGAGAGGTTCACGAGGATCGACTGGTCGGGGCGCATGGTCTTGGCGAGCTTCAGGGCGTAGGCCATGGCGTGGCTGGATTCGAGCGCGGGAATGATGCCCTCCGTGCGGCACAGGTAGTGGAAGGCTTCGAGCGCCTCGACGTCGGTGATGCCGACGTACTCGGCGCGGCCGATGTCGGCCAGGTAGGCGTGCTCGGGGCCGACGCCCGGATAGTCGAGGCCGGCGCTGACGCTGTGCGTCTCGGTGATCTGGCCATCGTCGTTCTGCAGCAGGTAGGTGCGGTTGCCGTGCAGCACGCCGGGGCTGCCGCGCAGGATCGAGGCGGCGTGCTTGCCGCTGTCCAGGCCTTCGCCGGCCGCTTCCACGCCGATGAGGCGCGTGCCCGCGAACGGAATGTAGGGATGGAAGATGCCGATCGCATTGCTGCCGCCGCCCACGCAGGCGACCACCACGTCGGGCTGTTTGCCCTCGGCTTCACCGGTGATGCCGTCGGCCGCGAGCATGGCGGGCATCTGCGCGATGCACTCGGTGCCGATCACGCTCTGGAAGTCGCGCACCATCGTCGGGTAGGGGTGCGGGCCCGCCACCGTGCCGATGATGTAGAAGGTGTTTTCGACGTTGGTGACCCAGTCGCGCATGGCCTCGTTGAGCGCGTCCTTCAGCGTCTTGCTGCCGGATTCGACGGGCACGACGGTCGCGCCCAGCAGGTTCATGCGGTAGACGTTGGGGCTCTGGCGCTTCACGTCCTGGCTGCCCATGTAGACCACGCATTCGAGGCCATAGCGCGCGCAGATGGTGGCCGTGGCCACGCCGTGCTGGCCGGCGCCGGTCTCGGCGATCACGCGGGGCTTGCCCATGCGGCGCGCGAGCATCGCCTGGCCGATCACGTTGTTGATCTTGTGCGCGCCGGTGTGGTTCAGGTCTTCGCGCTTCAGGTAGATCTGCGCGCCGCCCATTTCGCGGCTGGTGCGCGCGGCGTGGTAGATCGGCGAGGGGCGGCCGACGAAGTGCTTCAGCTCGTAGTGGAACTCGGCCAGGAAGGCCGGGTCGTCCTTGAACTTCGCATACGCGTCGCGCAGCTCGTTGATCGCGTGCGTGAGCGTTTCGCTCGCGAAGGTGCCGCCGTAGGGGCCGAAGTGGCCGCTGGCGTCGGGTTGCTGGTAGTCCTGAAATTGGCTTTGCATGGTTCTCGATCGATGGGCCGCAGCCCGAATGCGATCGGGTGCGGCGGCTAACTGGAGAAGGACGAAGCGTCGGCAGCCGAGGCTTTGACAGTGTTCGCCGCATCTGCGGCTCTCACGGCGGCGACGAATGCCCGGATCTTTCCGGCGTCCTTGAGGCCCTTGTGCCCGGGACCGTCGATTTCGACGCCCGAGCTCACATCAACGGACAGCGTCTTGCAGCGCGTCCGCAGGCTGTGAATGCCATCGCTCACGTTTGCAGGTGTGAGCCCACCACTCAAGACGAGGTGAGCGTCGACGGCGGGTGGAAGAAGTGACCAATCGAAAGCCTTGCCGCCTCCGCCATAACCTTCGACATGGGCGTCGAGCAGGATGGCCTGGGCGCGGGAGTAATCGGACGCGTATTTTACGAGGTCGAAGCCGGCCCCGGCAGCCCCCAGTGGAATCCGGGCAGCGCGCATGTAACGAAAGCGTCCCGGGCCGGTGGCTTCCTCGCACTGTTCGGGCGTTTCTTCCCCGTGGAACTGCGCGATGGCGCCTTTCACGCGGGCCAGGGAGGCCAGGACTTCGGGCGCGTCCGCGTTCACGAACAGCAGCACCGGCGTGATGAAGGGCGGCAGGCGCGAGGCCAGCTCGGCGGCGCGCTCGGCGCTCACGGCGCGCGGGCTCTTCGGGTAGAGCACGAAACCGATCGCGTCGGCGCCGGCCTCGACCGCCGCGTCCACGTCGGCCTCACGCGTGAGGCCACAGATCTTGATGCGGGTGCGTGGGGCGAGAGGAGCAAGAGATGTCATGGCGGGCCATCATACGAAGCCCGCTCGCCCTGGAACGTGGCCTCGGCCGGCAGACCCCACTTGGCGTCGTACAACGGGCCGAGGAAGTACAGGCCGTCGGCGGAGAAGGTGGGGGCCGCGACCTTGCGGCTTCGCGCTTCGAGCACCTCGGTGATCCATTCGGGCCGTTCATCGCCGCGGCCGATGCGCACCAGGCTGCCCATCAGGTTGCGGATCATGTGGTGCAGGAAGGCGTCCGCCTCGAACTCGAAATGCCAGCGGCAGCGTTCGCCGTTGCCCACGCGCGTGATCTCCAGGCGCCGCAGGTCCTTGACCGGCGAGAGGGCCTGGCAGGCCGAGGCGCGGAAGGAGCTGAAGTCGTGCCGGCCCACCAGCAGCGCTGCCGCGGCGCGCATCGCATCGCCGTCGAGCGGGTACATCGACCAGCCGACCCGGCCCGCATCGAGGCTGGGCCGCACGGGCGACTGCGAGAGCACGTAGACGTAGCGGCGCGCCAGGGCGCTGGCGCGGCAATGGAATTCGTCGGGCACCGGGTGCGCCCACTGCACCGCGATGTCGTCGGGCAGGTAGCGGTTGGTGCCACGCATCCAGGAGAACGGGTCGCGCTCGATGTCGGTGTCGAAGTGCACCACCTGCATCAGCCCGTGCACACCGGCGTCGGTGCGGCCGGCGCACAGCGTGCTGACCCGGCTGCCGGCGGGCAGGCCGGCGAACTTCGCGAGGGCGGCTTCGAGCTTGTCCTGCACCGTGCGGCCCGAGCGCTGGCTCTGCCAGCCCTCGTATGCCTGGCCGTTGTAGCGGATGCCGAGTGCCAGCCTCACGAAGCGATCAGAAGGGCAGTCGGCAACCGGCTCAGCGCAGTTCGGCGAGCAGCTGCTTGGCTTGCGACTTGAGGTCGCCGGCGCTTTCGGCTTCGACTTCCTCGACCAGCGAGCGCGCGCCTTCGACGTCGCCGATGGCCTGCAGTTCGCGGGCCAGCGAGAGCTTCACGGCGTGCGGGTTGTCGTCACCGTCGTCGTCCAGGGCGGACGGCGAGGTGGCCACGGCCGCGGAGCGCGGTGCTTCGGCGGCGGAGCGGGCCGGCAGGCCGGCGAGGGCGCTCATGTCGAACTCGATGAAGCCCGAATCGGCGGGCAGCGTGTCGCGCAGCATGGCCGGGCGGGTGTTGTGCTCCGCGTCGTTCAGCGACGAGGGGCGGGTGTGGGCCGTCAGCGCGCCGGGGGCCGTGTCGAAATCGTTTTCAAGGTCGACAGGTGCTGCGGCGTGGCCGTTGCTCAGCGGGGCCGGTGCGGCCGTCGGCGCGTAGACCGACTTCGGCAGGCTGGCACCCACCGGAGCAGGTGCCGGTGCGGGCGGCTGGGTCAGGTCGAGGTCGAAGTCCAGTGGTGCGACCGAGGGCATGAAGGCCGGCGGGGCCGATGCCACGGGCGGTGCGGCCGGGGGCGGCGGTGCCACGACGGCGGCTGCGACTGCGGCAGCCGGCTTGGCGGCAGCGGCCAGCGCGCCGGCGAATGCGGCGGTTTCGGCCTGGCTGGCGCCACGCGCGGTGCCCGTGCCCGATTCGTACAGCGGGTTGCCCGGGTCGAGGTCCTTGCCCATGTCGACCACGCGGTTCCATTCGGAGCCCGCGCCGTTGGTCAGCTTGTGCACTTCGGTGGCCAGGCCGTCGAAGGCGCGCACATCGCGGCGCTTGGCGTGGATTTCGAGCAGCTTCAGGTGGATGGCGGTGCGGTCCGGGTTCAGGCGCAGCGCTTCACGCAGGATTTCCTCAGCCTGCAGGTCGCGGCCGTAGGCGAGGTAGACGTCGGCCTCGGCGACCGGGTCGACATCGCCCGCGTCGAGCTGGCTCGGCGAGTACGACAGCGACGACACGGTGGAATCGCCGCGGTTCTTGGTGTCGACCGATTCGCCGCCGCTGGCGCCGAAGAACGAGTCCTTGGGAATGCGGCTCTCGAGGAACACGCTTTCGCTCATCTCTTCGCGGCGGCGGCCCAGCACGCGGTACAGCAGGAAGCCGACCAGCAGCGCGATCAGCGCGGCGCCGGCGAGCATCAGCGGGTTGTCGAGCAGCTCGTCGAGGAAGCTGCGCTCCGGCGGGGGCGGCGGCGGTGCGGCCTTGACCACAGGCTTGGGAGCGACGATGGGCGCGGCGGCGGCTGCAGCGCTGGCTGCGGCTGCCACGGGCAGGGCGGCTGCGTCGGTGGCCGACGGTGCGGCGGCTGCTGCAGCGGAGGCCGCGGCGACCGGGGGCGTTGCAGCAGCCACTGGCGCGGCTGCAGGCGCCGGCGTTGCCGGTGCGGGGGCTGCGGCGGCAGGGGCCGCAGGAGCGGCCGCGACCGCTGGCGTCGGCGTCGTGGCCCCGGCCAGCGGCGCGGGAACGGCGATACCGGGCGTGGTGGCCGGCGCTGCAGGCGCGGCGGCCGCAGCGGACGAGCCGGTGCCCGTGCCAGCACCGGACTTGAGCTTGTTCAGCTCGTTGATGTTCTTCGTGAGTTCTGCGACGCGGTTGCTGCTGTCCTGCGCCTGGCGGGCCTGCGCGACCTTTTCATCGGCGGCGCGCGCGGCGGCGTTGCCTTGCGACACTGTGAGCTTGTCGGGTGCGCTGGCGGCGGCATTGCGGTCTTCCACGCTGGCTTGCAGCTTGCCCGAGGCCTGGCGGCTCGCGGCGGCCACGTTGGTGGTTGGGGCGTTTTCGGCGAGGCGCTGGCGGTAGCTGCCGAAGTCGCGGCTTTGCGCGGTGATCGTGCGGCGTGCGTCGGCGGCCGGCACGGCGCTCGCTGCGGCAGCGTTCGGCAGGTCGAGCACGGCACCGGCCTTCATCCGGTTGACGTTGCCGCCGACGAAGGCGTCGGGGTTGGCGTTCAGCAGCGCGACCAGCATCTGGTCGAGCGAAACATCGGCGGGCTTGTGGGCGGAGGCGATCTTGCCGGCGGTGTCGCCGCGGCGCACCGTGACCTGTTCGCCGCTGCCGCCACTACTGCCGCTGGGCGCGGCGACGGCGGCACGTGCCGGCGCAGGAGCTGGCGCGGCCGCAGGGGCCGGTGCTGCTGCCGCGGGTGCGGGCGTTGCAGCGACTGCAGGCGCGGGTTCGCGGCGCACGCGCGGGGCGGGCGCGGGGCGCTCGACCGGCGTGGCGATCTGCGGCGCGATGGGCGTCACTGGTGCGGCTGCCGCCTGGCGCGTGGCCGGCGGATCGAGCAGCACGGTGTAGTCGCGCACGATGCGGCCTGAGGCGCCATTGGCTTCGAGCAGCAGGTCGATGAAGGGGTCGTTGAGCGGGCGGTTGCCGGCCAGGCGCACGACGTACTGGCCGCCGGCGCGGCGCTGCAGCGTGGCTTTCACGTCGCCCAGGGCCGCGTTGTACGGGATGCCTGCGTTCTTGAAGGCTTCGGCCGTGGCGATGTTGATCTTCAGGCCTTCCGCCTCGTTGGCGGCCATTTCAGTGACATCGATCTCGGCGCGCAGCGGTTCGCCCAGTGCCGACTGCACCCGCAGCGGTCCCAGCGCGAAGGCGCTGGCGTCGGCGCTGGCCAGTCCCAGCGTCAGGGCCGCAGCGGCACCCAGGATGGAAAGGCGCCAGCCATTCGACGGCAGGGCGGGGCGGGCGGCCGAAGGGCGGGCCGCGGGCAACAGATGTCTTGTCATGCTGATAGGGGCGGCTCAGGCCCTGAATTTGTAAGAGGACGTTAGCATCATCAACATGCACTGACAAGGCAATGCGCCTGATCTACCCAGTGCGCGCATACTTCCGATGACATCCTGTGTTGCCTTTCGGCAACATTTTTGTATTTCAAGGGCCTGAGCTGCCCGCATCAGGCTTCGAGCAGGATGCGCAGCATGCGGCGCAGCGGTTCGGCGGCGCCCCACAGCAGCTGGTCGCCGATGGTGAAGGCGCCGACGTACTCGGGGCCCATCGCCAGCTTGCGGATGCGGCCGACCGGGATGTCCATGGTGCCCGTCACGGCCACCGGCGTCAGGTCCTTGACGGTGGCTTCGCGCGTGTTCGGCACGACCTTGGCCCAGGGGTTGTCGGCGGCGATCATCGCTTCGATGTCGGCGACCGGCACGTCCTTCTTGAGCTTGAAGGTCAGCGCCTGGCTGTGGCAGCGCATCGCGCCGATGCGCACGCAGAAGCCATCCACCGGCGTGGCGGCGGTGCCGAAGCCCGCGCCCTGGCCGAGGATCTTGTTGGTCTCGGCGCCGCCCTTCCACTCTTCCTTGGACATGCCGTCGCCCAGGTCCTTGTCGATCCAGGGGATCAGCGAGCCGCCCAGCGGGGCTCCGAAGTTGGCGATTTCGGAGGCGCTCAGGTTCTGCTGCTTGTGCAGCACCTTGCGATCGATTTCGAGGATGGCCGACTTCGGGTCGTCGAGCAGCGCACGCACTTCGGCGTTCAGGGTGCCGAACTGGGTCAGCAGCTCGCGCATGTGCTGCGCGCCGCCACCCGAGGCCGCCTGGTAGGTCATGCTGGTCATCCACTCGACCAGGCCGGCCTTGTAGAGGGCGCCCACGCCCATGAGCATGCAGCTGACGGTGCAGTTGCCGCCGACCCAGTTCTTGCCGCCCTTGGCGAGCGCGTTCTGGATCACGGGCAGGTTGACGGGGTCGAGCACGATGATCGCGTCATCGTTCATGCGCAGCGTGGAGGCCGCGTCGATCCAGTGGCCGTTCCAGCCGGCGGCGCGCAGCTTGGGGAACACCTCGCTGGTGTAGTCGCCACCCTGGCAGGTGATGACGATGTCGCACTTCTTCAGTGCCTCGATGTCGTTCGCATCCTTGAGCGCGGTTTCGTTCTTGGCCATCGCCGGGGCCTTGCCGCCCGCGTTCGAGGTCGAGAAGAAGACCGGCTCGATGAGGCCGAAGTCGCCTTCGGCCTGCATGCGGTCCATGAGGACCGAGCCGACCATGCCGCGCCAGCCCACGAGGCCGACCAGAGGTTGCTTGGATGCGTTCGCCATTTCAGTTTGCCCTTAGTGAAGAAAGAAAAAATCAGTCTTTTTTGCCCCCGACTCGTCGGCCGGGGGAGGGCGTGACGAAGCGGGCTGCGGTTAGCCGGTAATCGTCTTTTTGGTGATGGCTGCTACGACCGCGTCGCCCATTTCGCGGGTGCCGACGCGCTTCGTGCCTTCGGACCAGATGTCGCCCGTGCGCAGCCCGGAGGCGAGCACGTGCTTGACCGCCGACTCGATACGGTCGGCAGCTTCGGGCTGGTTGAGGGAGAAGCGGAGCATCATGGCAGCGGACAGGATTGTAGCCAAAGGATTGGCAACCCCTTTGCCAGCAATGTCGGGCGCGCTGCCGTGGCTGGGCTCGTACAGGCCCTGGTTGCTCGCATTGAGCGAGGCCGAGGGCAGCATGCCGATGGAGCCGGTGAGCATCGCGGCCTCGTCCGAGAGGATGTCGCCGAACATGTTGCCGGTGACCACCACGTCGAACTTCTTGGGCGCCTTCACGAGCTGCATGGCCGCGTTGTCGACGTACATGTGGTCGAGCTCAACGTCCGGGTACTCCTTGCCGACCTCGGTCACGATGTCCTTCCAGAACTGGAAGGTCTCCAGCACGTTGGCCTTGTCCACGCTGGTCACGCGCTTGCTGCGCTTGCGGGCCGCTTCAAAGGCGACGCGGGCGATGCGCTCGACCTCGGGGCGCGAGTAGCGCATCGTGTCGAAGGCTTCTTCAGCGCCCGGGAAGTGGCCGTCGGTGGCGATGCGGCGGCCGCGCGGCTGGCCGAAGTAGATGTCGCCGGTCAGCTCGCGGATGATGAGGATGTCCAGGCCCGCGATCAGCTCGGGCTTCAGGCTCGAGGCGTCCACCAGCTGCTCGTAGCAGATGGCCGGGCGGAAGTTGGCGAACAGGCCCAGGTTCTTGCGCAGCCCCAGGATGGCCTGCTCGGGCCGCAGCGGGCGGTCGAGCTTGTCGTACTTCCAGTCGCCGACGGCGCCGAACAGCACCGCGTCGGCATCCTTGGCGAGCTTGAGCGTCGAGTCGGGCAGCGGGTGGCCGTGCGCCTCGTAGGCCGCGCCGCCGACCAGTGCCGATTCCATCTCGAACTTCAGGTCGAGGACTTCGAGCACCCTGACGGCTTCCGCCACGATTTCGGTGCCGATGCCGTCACCCGGGAGAACTGCGATTTTCATAAGTTGGTCTGAGGTTTTTTCTTGAAAACGGAAATGCCGCCGATCACGAGATCATCGTGTGCGCGAGCCAGGGCTTCTGCGCCAGGCGCTCGGTCTCGAAGGCCTTGATCTTGTCCTTGTGGCGCAGCGTCAGGCCGATGTCGTCCAGCCCGTTGATCAGGCAGTACTTGCGGAAGGCCTGCACGTCGAACGCGAACTCCTGGCCGTCGGGCTTCACGACCACCTGGCGCTCCAGGTCGATGGTCAGCGTATAGCCCGGGAAGGCGAAGGCTTCGTCGAACAGCTGCGAGACCTGCGACTCGGGCAGCACGATCGGCAGCAGGCCGTTCTTGAAGCTGTTGTTGAAGAAGATGTCGGCGTAGCTCGGCGCAATGATCGCGCGAAAGCCGTACTGGTCGAGCGCCCACGGCGCGTGTTCGCGCGATGAGCCGCAGCCGAAGTTCTTGCGCGCCAGCAGCACCGAGGCGCCCGCGTAGCGCGGCTGGTTCAGCACGAAGTCGGGGTTCGGCTTGCGGCTGGCCGGGTCCTGGCCCGGAAAGCCGGCGTCCAGGTAGCGCCACTCGTCGAACAGGTTCACGCCGAAGCCGGTCTTCTTGATCGACTTGAGGAACTGCTTGGGAATGATCGCGTCGGTGTCGACGTTCTCGCGGTCCATGGGGGCCACGAGGCCCTTGTGCACGGTGAATTTCTGCATGTGATGTCTCCTGATCAGGCGAAGGTGCGCACGTCGACGAAGTGGCCGTGCACGGCTGCGGCGGCGGCCATCGCGGGGCTCACGAGATGGGTGCGGCCACCCGCGCCCTGGCGGCCTTCGAAGTTGCGGTTCGAGGTCGATGCGCAGCGCTCACCGGGCTCGAGGCGGTCGGCATTCATTGCCAGACACATCGAGCAGCCGGGCTCGCGCCATTCGAAGCCGGCGGCCTTGAAGATCAGGTCGAGGCCTTCGCGCTCGGCCTGTTCCTTCACCACGCCCGAACCGGGCACGACCATCGCGAGCTTCACGTTCTTCGCGACCTTCTGGCCGAGCTTCTTCACCACGGCCGCGGCTTCGCGCATGTCCTCGATGCGGCTGTTGGTGCACGAGCCGATGAACACCTTGTCGATGAAGATGTCGTTCATGGCCTTGTTGGGCTCCAGGCCCATGTAGACCAGCGCGCGCTCGATGGCGCTGCGCTTGCTGGCGTCCTTTTCCTTGTCGGGATCGGGCACGCGGCCGTTGATCTCGACCACCATTTCGGGTGAGGTGCCCCAGGTGACCTGCGGCTGGATCTGCGCAGCGTCGAGTTCGACCACGGCGTCGAAGGTCGCGCCCGGGTCGGACTGCAGCGTGCGCCAGTAGCTCACGGCCTGGTCCCATTCGACGCCTGTGGGCGCGAGCGGGCGGCCCTTCACGTAGGCGATGGTCTTTTCGTCGACCGCCACCAGCCCGGCGCGCGCGCCGGCCTCGATGGCCATGTTGCAGACCGTCATGCGGCCTTCCATGCTCAGGTCGCGAATGGCCGAGCCCGCGAATTCGATCGTGTAGCCCGTGCCGCCGGCGGTGCCGATCTTGCCGATGATGGCCAGCACGATGTCCTTGGCGGTGCAGCCCAAAGGCAGCTTGCCTTCGACCTTCACGAGCATGTTCTTGGCCTTCTTGCCCAGCAGCGTCTGCGTGGCCATCACGTGCTCGACCTCGCTGGTGCCGATGCCGTGCGCGAGCGCGCCGAACGCGCCGTGCGTGGAGGTGTGCGAGTCGCCGCAGACCACCGTCATGCCCGGCAGCGTCGCGCCGCTTTCCGGGCCGATCACGTGCACGATTCCCTGGCGCTTGCTCAGGAACGGGAAGAACGCGGCGGCGCCGAACTCGGCGATGTTGTGGTCCAGCGTGGTGACCTGTTCCTTGCTGGTCGGGTCGGCAATGCCTTCGTAACCGCGCTCCCAGCCGGTGGTCGGCGTGTTGTGGTCGGCGGTGGCCACCACCGAGCTGATGCGCCACAGCTTGCGACCGGCTTCGCGCAGGCCCTCGAAGGCCTGCGGGCTGGTCACTTCGTGCACCAGGTGGCGGTCGATGTAGAGGATCGCGGTGCCGTCTTCCTCGGTGTGGACGACGTGTTCGTCCCAGATCTTGTCGTAGAGCGTGCGTGCCATGTCGGTCTCTTGTCTTTCGTGGGGAAATGGATTGTCTGTCGACGCGGTCTAGGCCGCGAGTCGTTCGGTGGCGTCGGCCGAATCGGCCGCCGCGTGCAGGTGGTTCACCAGCGTGCGCGCCGCCACCGGCAGGGTGGAGAAGTCGCGCGCCACCAGTCGGATCTCGCGCGCCGCCCAGGCGTCGTTGAGCGTCACGCTCACGAGGCCGCGGCCGATGCCGTTGTGCATGAGTTCGAAGGCGCGCTGCGGCATCACGCCGATGCCCAGGCCGTTGTCGATCATCCGGCACATGGCGTCCAGGCCCGTGACGTGGATGCGCAGCTTCACGCTGCGGCCGGCGCTCAGCGCCGCTTCATGCATCGCCACGTAGATCGAGCTGTTGGTGTGCAGGCCGACGTGGTCGAAGGCCAGCGAGTCGACGAAATCGATCGTGTCCTGCGCGGCCAGCGCGTGCCCCTCGGGAACGATCAGGGCGAGGCGGTCGTGGCGGTAGGAAAGGCTCTGCAGCTCGCCCGCGCCGCCGGCCACGTGGCACACGCCGAGGTCGGCCGCGCCCTCTTGCACCGCGCGGATCACTTCGCTGCTCAGGTGCTCCTCGAGGTCGATCTTGATGGCCTCGTGCGCGCGCGAGAACACGCCCAGGTCTTCCGGCAGGAACTGCACGATGGCCGAGATGTTGGCGTGCACGCGCACGTGGCCGCGCACGCCGTCGGCGTATTCGCTGAGCTCGCCCTGCATCTTCTCGAGGCTGTAGAGCACCGAGCGGGCGTGGTGCAGCAGGCTTTCGCCGGCCGGCGTGAGGTCGACGCCGCGCGCATGGCGGTAGAGCAGGGCGGTGCCGAGCGTGGCTTCCAGGTCGGACAGCCGCTTGCTCACGGCCGAGGCCGCAATGAATTCACGCTCCGCCGCGCGCCCGATGCTGCCCAGCTCGCACACGGCCACGAACAGCTGCAGCGACGTGAGGTCGATGCGGCGGGCAAAGTTGCGTTCGGACGTGCTCATGGGGGGCTTGGGCATCGCGTTTGGCGATGAGTTGGCTATTTTCTTCCTGTTTTGAAGCCTTTGCCATCGCGATGCGCGATGACATTGCTGCCGGCTGGCGAGGAGGGGCATGCCGAACGGGCAATAAAAAAGCTGCCCGGAGGCAGCTTTTTCAGGGAGCGGAGGTTCCGCAGCCGGTCGATCAGCGGGCCGAGATCGGCTTCACGTCACGCTTGGGCGAGCCTTCGAACAGCTGGCGCGGGCGGCCGATCTTGTACTCGGGGTCGCCGATCATTTCATTCAGCTGGGCGATCCAGCCGACGGTGCGGGCCAGCGCGAAGATCGCGGTGAACAGCGGCACGGGGATGCCGATGGCGCGCTGCACGATGCCCGAGTAGAAGTCGACGTTCGGGTAGAGCTTGCGCGACACGAAGTACTCGTCTTCCAGGGCGATCTTCTCGAGTTCCTTGGCGAGCTTGAACAGCGGGTCGTTTTCCAGGCCCAGCTCGGTCAGCACTTCGTTGCAGGTTTCCTGCATGAGCTTGGCGCGCGGGTCGTAGTTCTTGTACACGCGATGGCCGAAGCCCATCAGCTTGACGTTCGAGTTCTTGTCCTTGACCTTCTTGATGAACTCGCCGATCTTTTCCACGCCGCCTTCGCGCTGGATGTCGTACAGCATGTTCAGCGCTGCTTCGTTGGCGCCGCCGTGGGCTGGGCCCCACAGGCACGCCACGCCGGCTGCAATGGCCGCGAAGGGGTTCGTGCCCGACGAGCCGCACAGGCGCACGGTCGAGGTCGATGCGTTCTGCTCGTGGTCTGCGTGCAGGATGAAGATGCGGTCGAGCGCGCGCTCGAGCACCGGGTTCACCTTGTACTCTTCGCACGGCGTGGCGAACATCATGTGCAGGAAGTTGCCTGCATAGCTGAGTTCGTTCTTCGGGTACATGTACGGCTGGCCGACGGTGTACTTGTAGGCCATGGCCACGAGCGTGGGCATCTTCGCGATCAGGCGGATCGCGGCGATCTCGCGGTGCTCGGGATTGTTGATGTCCGTGCTGTCGTGATAGAAGGCCGACAGGGCGCCCACGAGGCCGGTCATGATGGCCATCGGGTGGGCATCGCGACGGAAGCCGCGCAGGAAGAACTGCATCTGCTCGTTGACCATCGTGTGGTTGGTCACGAGCTTCGTGAAATTGGCCTTCTTGCCGGCGTCCGGCAGCTCGCCGTACAGCAGCAGGTGGCAGGTCTCGAGGAAGTCGCAGTTGGTGGCGAGTTGCTCGATGGGGTAGCCGCGGTACAGCAGCTCGCCCTTGTCACCGTCGATGTAGGTGATGGCCGACTGGCAGGCGGCGGTCGACATGAAGCCCGGGTCGTACGTGAACATGCCGGTCTGTGCATACAGCTTGCGGATGTCGATCACGTCGGGCCCGATGGTGCCCTTGTAGATCGGCAGTTCGACGTTGTCGCCGCCATTGCTGAACGACAGCGTGGCCTTGGTATCGGATGCTTTCATTTCGGTTTACTTTCAGAGGTGGATTCAGGACGAAGGAGAAAAAATGGCAGGACGCTGAGCGCCGTCGGTACGCATCAGCTGCAGCAATGCGACCACCTCGGCCCCGGCCCATGCGGGCTCGGGCTCCTTTCTGCACAGCAGCAGGTCGAGGAGGTCGTTGTCCGACAGGTCCATCAATGTCTCCATCGCTCCCGCTTGACCGACGGTCATGTGGGATTCGTGCCGCTCGAAGAAGCGGGCGATGAACAGGTCGTTCTCCAGCAGGCCGCGCCGGCAACGCCACTTGAGCTTGCTCAGCGCGCGTTCGCCGAGCAGCGTATCGGGGGCGTTGGCGGGGGTCGACATAAGTAAGGCTTCTCGGAAAAACCGTCAGATGGCGCGACGCACCATCAGTTCCTTGATCTTGCCGATGGCCTTGGTCGGGTTCAGGCTCTTCGGGCACACGTCGACGCAGTTCATGATCGTGTGGCAGCGGAACAGGCGGTACGGGTCTTCCAGGTTGTCCAGACGCTCGGCGGTGGCTTCGTCGCGGCTGTCGGCGATGAAGCGGTAGGCCTGCAGCAGGCCGGCCGGGCCGACGAACTTGTCGGGGTTCCACCAGAAGCTCGGGCAGCTCGTGGAGCAGCTCGCGCACAGGATGCACTCGTACAGGCCGTCGAGCTCTTCACGCTCTTCGGGCGACTGCAGGCGCTCCTTCTCGGGCGGCACGGTGTCGTTCTGCAGGTACGGCTTGATCGAGTTGTACTGCTTGAAGAACTGGGTCATGTCGACGATCAGGTCGCGGATGACGGGCAGGCCCGGCAGCGGCTTGAGCACGACGGTGCCCTTGAGCGTGTTCATGTTGGTCAGGCAGGCCAGACCGTTCTTGCCGTTGATGTTCATCGCGTCGGAGCCGCAGACGCCTTCGCGGCACGAGCGGCGGAACGACAGCGTGGGATCCTGCGCCTTGAGCTTCATCAGGGCGTCCAGCAGCATGCGTTCGTGGCCGTCGAGTTCGACCTCGACCGTCTGCATGTAGGGCTTGGCGTCCTTGTCCGGGTCGTAGCGGTAGATCTGGAATGTGCGCTTCATCGTATGGACCTTGTAAATATTCTTAGAACGTGCGGACCTTGGGCGGCACGGATGCCACCGTCAGCGGCTGCAGCTTGACGGGCTTGTACGAGAGGCGGTTGTCCGCGCTGTACCAGAGCGTGTGCTTCATCCAGTTGGCGTCGTCGCGGCCCAGCGGTGCGACCGGGTCGTCCGCGGGACGCTCGTAGTCTTCCACCGTGTGGGCGCCGCGGCATTCCTTGCGGGCGGCGGCCGAGACCATGGTGGCCTGCGCCACTTCGATCAGGTTGTCGACTTCCAGCGCTTCGATGCGGGCGGTGTTGAACACCTTGGACTTGTCCTTCAGGCCGATCGACTTGACGCGCTCGCGCACGGCGGCGATCTTGACCACGCCTTCGTCCATCGAGGCCTGCTTGCGGAACACGGCGGCATGCTGCTGCATGACGGCGCGGATCTCGCCGGCCACGTCCTGGGCGTACTCGCCGCCGGTGGAGGCTTCGAGCTCGTTCAGGCGCTGCAGGGTGCGGTCGGCCGCATCCTTGGGCAGTTCCTTGTGTTCCTTGAGCTTGTCGTTGAACTCGACGATGTGGTTGCCGGCCGCGCGGCCGAACACCAGCAGGTCGAGCAGCGAGTTGGTGCCCAGGCGGTTGGCGCCGTGCACGCTCACGCAGGAGCATTCGCCCACCGCGTACAGGCCGTTCACCACGGCGCTGTTGTCTTCACCCTTCTGGATGACGACCTGGCCGTTGATGTTCGTCGGGATGCCGCCCATCTGGTAGTGGATGGTGGGCACCACGGGAATCGGTTCCTTGGTGACGTCGACGTTGGCGAAGTTGATGCCGATCTCGTAGACCGACGGCAGCCGCTTGTGGATGGTGTCGGCGCCCAGGTGATCCAGCTTCATGTGGATGTAGTCCTTGTTGGGACCACAGCCACGGCCTTCCTTGATTTCCTGGTCCATCGAGCGCGAGACGAAGTCGCGCGGTGCCAGGTCCTTCAGGGTGGGCGCATAGCGCTCCATGAAGCGTTCGCCGTTGCTGTTCAGCAGGATGGCGCCTTCGCCGCGGCAGCCTTCGGTCAGCAGCACGCCCGCGCCGGCCACGCCGGTGGGGTGAAACTGCCAGAACTCCATGTCCTGCAGCGGGATGCCCGAACGTGCGGCCATGCCCAGGCCGTCGCCGGTGTTGATGAACGCGTTGGTGGACGCACCGAAGATGCGGCCTGCGCCGCCGGTGGCCAGCAGCACGGTCTTGGCCTGCAGGATGTGCAGGTCGCCGGTTTCCATTTCGAGGGCCGTGACACCGACCACGTCGCCTTCATCGTCGCGGATGAGGTCCAGCGCCATCCATTCGACGAAGAACTGGGTGCGGGCTTCCACGTTCTTCTGGTAGAGCGTGTGCAGCATCGCGTGGCCGGTGCGGTCGGCCGCGGCGCAGGCGCGTTGCACGGCCTTCTCGCCGTAGTTGGCGGTGTGGCCGCCGAACGGACGCTGGTAGATGGTGCCGTCGGGATTGCGGTCGAAGGGCATGCCGAAGTGTTCGAGCTCGTACACGACCTTCGGGGCTTCACGGCACATGAACTCGATCGCGTCCTGGTCGCCGAGCCAGTCGGAACCCTTGATCGTGTCGTAGAAGTGGTAGTGCCAGTTGTCCTCGCTCATGTTGCCGAGCGAAGCGCCCACGCCGCCCTGGGCAGCGACGGTGTGCGAACGGGTCGGGAACACCTTGGAGAGCACGGCCACGTTGAGGCCGGCACGGGCGAGTTGCAGCGATGCGCGCATGCCGGAGCCGCCGGCACCGACGATCACGACGTCGAACTTGCGCTTGGTGATGTTTTCTTTTGTGTAGGTCATGGTGGGTCAGATCTTCCAAAGCACTTGAATGGCCCAACCCGCACAACCGACAAGCCAGACGATGGTGAAAACTTGCAGCACGAGACGGATGGCGACAGGCTGGACGTAGTCCATCCACACGTCGCGCATGCCGACCCACACGTGATAGAGCAGGGCAACGATCACGGAGAAGGTCAGGACCTTCATCCACTGTGCGGCGAAGATGCCGGCCCACAGGTCATAGCCGATGGGGCCGCGCGAGAAGACCAACTGCGCGAGCAGGATGATCGTGAACAGCGCCATCAGGGCGCCGGTGATGCGCTGGCTGAGCCAGTCGCGCAGACCGTAGTGCGCGCCGACGACGATGCGCTTGGAGCCGTAATTCACAGACATGGGTGGCTCCTTCTCAGTACAGGCCGAACAGCTTGGCGCCAAGCGCCAGCGTGAGGATGATGCTTGCGCCCAGCGTGAACATGGCCGAGCTGTGACCGAATTCCTTCGTCACGGCGGAGTGGCTCACGTCCATCCAGAGGTGACGCAGGCCGGCGATGAAGTGGTGCAGGTAGGCCCAGATGAGCGCCAGTGCGACGAGCTTGAAGAACCATCCCGGAGCGAAGCCGACGCCGATGTTGAAAGCAGACTTGAATTTCGCGAACGAATAGTCAGATGACAGCGAGGTGTCGAACATCCAGATGATGAAGGGCATCAGCAGGAACATCAGCACACCGCTCACGCGGTGCAGGATCGACACGATGCCGGCCGGCGGCAGCCGGTAGGTCGTGAGATCGGTGAAGGCGTTGATGTTCCGGAATTCGCGACGCGGCGGCCGGGGGGGAGTTGCAAGCTCTGTCATAGGGAGATGGCTTTCGTGGCTTTGTGACTTGTTGGCTTGTTCTGAGAGCGAACGCTTTTGTTTCTTCTGCGGAATGCAAACAACGCAAAATTCTATTGCAATGCACCATCGCGCATCGGACGCGCAGGAGTCAACGCACTGCGGCAGTCGGATGCTCGGGGCTTGTGGCTGCGTTGCGCGGGCTGAGTGTGCGCGTTTGTGCCCGCGCGGGCGAGGGTCTTCGGCGCCATCGGATCAGCCCAGCTGGTTGCGGTAGTGGTGGGTGTCGGTGCGGTACAGGCCGCGGCGCAGTTCCATCGGCATGTCGTGGTACGTGTGCGCCACGCGCTCCACGCTGAGCAGCGGCATCTGCAGCGGCACGTCGAGCAGCTGCGCCTGTTCGGCATCGGGCAGCACGGCGCGGATCTTTTCTTCGGCGCGCACCATGCGCACGCCGAATTCGGTTTCGAACATCGCGTACATCGGGCCGGGCCAGGCACGCAGCCGGTCGGCGGTGAGGCCCTTGAAGGGCGCGCCGGGCAGCCAGAGGTCTTCGAGGATGGTCGGCACGCCGCCGTAGGCGAGCACGCGGCGCACCTGCAGCACGGCGTCGCCCGTGCGCAGGCTCAGCGCACGCGCCACGTCGGCCGAGGCGCGCAGGCGCTTGCAGTCGACGATGGTGCGCTCGGCCGGACCTTCGGCGCTCGGGCTGCCGGCGTCGGGCACCAGCTTGAGAAAACGGTACTGCACATGCTGCTCGGCATGCGTGGCCACGAAGGTGCCCTTGCCCTGGCGGCGCACCACCAGGTTTTCGGCCGCCAGCTCGTCGATCGCCTTGCGCACCGTGCCCTGGCTCACGCGAAAGCGCACGGCCAGATCCATCTCGCTGGGGATGGGCTCGCCCGGCTTCCACTCGCCGGCCTGCAGGCTCTGCAGGATCAGGGTCTTGATCTGCTGGTAGAGCGGACTGAAGGACGGCGTCGTGGGCTCGTCGAGGGTGGAGGGCGTGTTCATGGCAGCGGTGGGGTGCGCCGTGGCGGACCCCCAGAGGATATCTTATATAAGACATAAGACGGCCTTTGTCGAATCGGCTTAAAATGCGGCCCGGTCCCGCGCCGCGGGAAAGCTTCCCCCCGCTGGACCGCGGCGCCCCACGAGAGCGCTAACCCGTTTCACCACCTTCTGGAGTCTTCCCATGAGCAAAAAGCCTGTCCGCGTTGCCGTTACCGGTGCCGCCGGTCAAATCGGTTACGCCCTGTTGTTCCGTATCGCTTCCGGCGAAATGCTCGGCAAAGACCAGCCGGTCATCCTGCAACTGCTCGAAATCCCCGACGAGAAGGCCCAGAAGGCGCTCAAGGGCGTGATGATGGAGCTCGACGACTGCGCCTTCCCGCTGCTGGCCGGCATGGAAGCCCACGGCGACCCGATGACCGCCTTCAAGGACGCCGACTACGCCCTGCTGGTCGGCTCGCGCCCCCGCGGCCCCGGCATGGAACGTGCCGAGCTGCTGGCCGTCAACGGCGCCATCTTCACGGCACAGGGCAAGGCACTCAACGCTGTCGCTTCGCGCAACGTGAAGGTGCTGGTCGTCGGCAACCCCGCCAACACCAACGCCTACATCGCCATGAAGTCGGCACCGGACCTGCCGCGCAAGAACTTCACCGCCATGCTGCGCCTGGACCACAACCGCGCTGCCAGCCAGATCGCCGCCAAGACCGGCAAGGCCGTGGCCGACATCGAGAAGCTCACCGTCTGGGGCAACCACTCGCCCACGATGTACGCCGACTACCGCTTTGCGACCATCAACGGCGAAAGCGTCGCCAAGATGATCAACGACCAGGAATGGAACGCCAACACCTTCCTGCCGACCGTCGGCAAGCGCGGCGCGGCCATCATCGAAGCCCGCGGCCTGTCGTCGGCTGCCTCGGCCGCCAACGCCGCCATCGACCACATGCGCGACTGGGCCCTGGGCACCAACGGCAAGTGGGTCACGATGGGCATCCCGTCGGACGGCCAGTACGGCATTCCGAAGGACGTGATGTTCGGCTTCCCGGTCACCTGCGAAAACGGTGAGTACAAGCTGGTCGAAGGCCTCGAGATCGATGCATTCAGCCAGGAACGCATCAACAAGACGCTCGAAGAGCTCGAAGGCGAACGCGCCGGCGTCGCCCACCTGCTGTAAAGCAAACCCGCCAGCATGCTCGACTGGAACCCCGCGCTCTACCGTCGCTACGAGGACGAGCGCACCCGGCCCGCACAGGAACTCCTGGCGCGGGTCCCGCTTGCCGAGGCCGCCCGCGTGGTCGACCTCGGATGCGGACCGGGCAATTCCACCGAGCTGCTGGCACATCGGTTCCCGAAGGCGCAGGTCACGGGCACCGACAACTCCGAAGCCATGCTGGTCAGCGCGCGCGAGCGCCTGCCGGCGGCGCGCTTCGAGTTGAGCGACATCGCGACCTGGGCGCCGCGTGAAACAGAAGCGCCCGATCTCATTTATGCCAACGCGTCCCTGCAATGGGTGCCGGATCACGAGACGCTGATCCCCCGCCTGTTCGACGCGCTGGCCCCGGGCGGCGTGCTCGCCGTCCAGATGCCCGACAACCGCCAGGAGCCCACGCACCGCCTGATGCGCGCGGTGGCGGCCGAAGCGCCCTGGGCCGAGCCCATCGGCGACGCCGACAAGCTGCGCACCTTGCTGCTGCCGCTCGGCGGCTACTACGACCTGCTGGCCGCGCGTGCGGCCCATGTCGATGTCTGGCACACCATCTACCAGCACCCGATGGCCAACGCCGCGGCCATCGTCGAATGGGTGCGTAGCACTGGGCTGAAGCCTTTCGTCGACCGCCTGCCGCCCGACCTGCAGGCGAGCTACCTCGCCGAATACGAACGCCGGGTGGACGAGGCCTACCCGGTGCGCACCGACGGCAAGCGCCTGCTCGCCTTCCCGCGCATGTTCATCGTGGCGCACAAGAAAAAAGACGCATGACGACGAAGACCTCCGCTGCCCATCCCGCGGACGTGCTGCTCGGCGCACAGGCCGGCGCCGTGACCCTGCCGGTGTGCGACCACTACAGCGGCGTCGAAGCCCGCATGAAGAAGAGCCTCGCGCTCCAGGCCGAGATGGCGCAGGAGTTCGGCGCCTGCGTGTTCGACGTCACCCTCGACTGCGAAGACGGCGCCCCGGTCGGCGGCGAGGCGGAGCATGCCGCGCTCGTCACCGAGCTCGCGCTGGCTGCCCAGCCCGGCATGCGCGTGGGCGTGCGCGTGCACCCGGTCGACCACCTGGCCTTTGCCGGCGACGTGGTCACCATCGCCGGACGTGCCGGCCAGCGGCTGAGCCACCTCATGGTGCCCAAGGTCGAATCCGTGGCTGATGTGTGTCAGGCTGTTGCCGCGCTCGATGCCGCCGACGCCGCCGAGTTGCCGCTGCACGTGCTCATCGAGTCGCCCCTGGCGGTGCACAACGCCTTCGAAATTGCCGCGCATCCGCGCGTGCAGTCGCTGAGCTTCGGCCTCATGGATTTCGTGTCGGCGCATGCCGGCGCCATTCCCGCCGACGGCATGGGTGCGGCGGGGCAGTTCAGCCACCCGCTGGTCGTGCGCGCCAAGCTGGCACTGGCCTCGGCGGCGCATGCCTACGGCAAGGTGCCGTCGCACTGCGTGGTCACCGAGTTCAACGACACCGAGGCGATGCGCCTCGCGGCCCGCAAGGCGGCCACCGAATTCGGCTACACGCGCATGTGGAGCATCCACCCGAACCAGATCCGGCCGATCCTCGAGGCCTTCGCGCCCGACGAGGCGCAGATTCAAATTGCCACAAAAATCATTACAAAAGCCGCAGACGCGGATTGGGCACCGACACAAATTGATGGCACATTGCACGACCGCGCGAGCTACCGCCACTTCTGGCAGGTCCTGACGCGCGCCCACGCAACAGGGCGCGCGTTGCCCTCCGAGGCGAAAGCCTGGTTTGCATCGCGGTCTCCTGAAACCCACTGAATCAGCCTGAAGGAACCCCGCTCATGAAGAAAATTGCACTGATCGCCGCCGTTGCGCTGGCCCTGCCTTTCGCCGCCGTGGCCCAGAACGCCACCGCCACCAAGCCGGCTGCTGCCAAGGCCGAAGCCAAGAAGACCCCGCCGAAGCGCCAGGTCACCCGCAAGGCGGCCAAGGCTGTCGAAGAGGTCACGCCGATCGCCGACGACACCAACATCGTGCTGTCCGAGTCCGACCTGGCCGTGGCGCAGCGTGTGTCCATCGGCAAGGCCCAGTGCGAACTCGGCGCCGACGTGACCGTCACGCCCGACGAGAAGAAGCCCGGCTTCTTCACCGTGACCACCAAGGGCCTGAAGTACCGCATGCACCCGGTCGAAAGCCGCACCGGCGCCATCCGCCTCGAAGACCCGCGTGCCGGCGCCATGTGGCTCCAGCTGGGCAACAAGTCGATGCTGATGAACCAGAAGGCCGGCCTGCGCATTGCCGACGAATGCCAGACCGCCGCTCAGGTCGCCTTCGCCGACGAGATGAAGAAGAACCCGCCGAAGGCCCTTTTCGAAGGTGCCGACGCAGCCAAGAAGTAAGAAGAGCACCGAACCCGGGGTGCGGCGCGGCTCTTGCTTGGCCGCTTGAGACCGCAGCGCACGCCCGATAGCCTAGTTTCCGGAGAAAAGAAGATGTTGCAAGCCTACGTTGATCATGTTGCCGAACGCGCCGCGCTCGGTATCCCGCCGCTGCCCCTGAGCGCGAAGCAGACCGCCGAAGCGATCGAGCTCCTGAAGAGCGCGAATGCCAAGGACGGCGCCTTCCTGCTGGACCTGCTCACTTACCGTGTGCCCGCCGGCGTCGACGACGCCGCCAAGGTCAAGGCAAGCTACCTCGCAGCCGTGGCCCACGGCACCGAGAAGAACGCGTTCATCTCGCGCGCCCGCGCCACTGAACTGCTCGGCACCATGCTCGGCGGCTACAACATCAGCCCCATGATCGACCTGCTGGACGACGCCGAAGTCGGTGCCGTGGCAGCCGAAGGCCTGAAGAAGACCCTGCTGATGTTCGACCAGTTCCACGACGTCAAGGAAAAGGCCGACAAGGGCAACGCCCACGCCAAGGGCGTGCTGCAAAGCTGGGCCGATGCCGAGTGGTTCACCAGCCGCCCGGAAGTGCCGCAGAGCATCACCGTCAGCATCTTCAAGGTGGCCGGTGAAATCAACACCGACGACCTGTCGCCCGCACCCGACGCCACCACGCGTCCCGACATTCCGATGCACGCCCTGGCGATGCACAAGAACGCCCGCCCCGGCATCGTTCCTGAAGAAGACGGCAAGCGCGGCCCGGTGAAGTTCATCGAAGACCTGCGCGCGCGCGGCCACCTCGTGGCCTACGCCGGCGACGTGGTCGGCACGGGTTCGTCGCGCAAGAGCGCCACCAACTCGGTGCTGTGGTTCACCGGCGAAGACATTCCCTTCGTGCCGAACAAGCGTTTCGGCGGCGTCTGCCTCGGCGGCAAGATCGCTCCCATCTTCTACAACACGATGGAAGACTCGGGCGCTCTGCCGATCGAGCTCGACGTGACGCAGATGAACATGGGCGATGTGGTCGAGCTGCGTCCCTACGAAGGCAAGGCCCTGAAGGACGGCAAGGTCATCGCCGAATTCCAGGTCAAGAGCGATGTGCTGTTCGACGAAGTGCGCGCCGGCGGCCGCATTCCGCTGATCATCGGCCGCGGCCTCACGGCCAAGGCGCGCGAGGCCCTGGGCCTGCCCGTCTCGACGCTGTTCCGCCTGCCGCAAAGCCCCGTCGACACCAAGAAGGGCTTCTCGCTCGCACAGAAGATGGTCGGCCGCGCCTGCGGCCTGCCCGAAGGCCAGGGCGTGCGCCCGGGCACGTACTGCGAACCCAAGATGACCTCGGTCGGCTCGCAGGACACCACCGGCCCGATGACCCGCGACGAGCTGAAGGACCTGGCCTGCCTGGGCTTCTCGGCCGACCTCGTCATGCAATCGTTCTGTCACACGGCGGCGTACCCGAAGAAGGTCGACGTCAAGATGCACCACGAACTGCCCGAGTTCATGGCCAACCGCGGCGGCGTGTCGCTGCGTCCGGGCGACGGCGTGATCCACAGCTGGCTCAACCGCCTGCTGACCCCCGACACCGTGGGCACGGGCGGTGACAGCCACACCCGCTTCCCCATCGGCATCAGCTTCCCCGCGGGCTCCGGCCTCGTGGCCTTCGCGGCCGCCACCGGCGTGATGCCGCTGGACATGCCCGAATCGGTGCTCGTGCGCTTCAAGGGCAAGATGCAACCCGGCGTCACGCTGCGTGACCTGGTTAACGCCATTCCGCTGTACGCCATCAAGTCGGGCCTGCTGACTGTGGCCAAGCAAGGCAAGAAGAACATCTTCTCGGGCCGCATCCTCGAGATCGAAGGCCTGCCCGACCTGAAGGTGGAGCAAGCCTTCGAGCTGAGCGACGCCTCGGCCGAACGCTCGGCCGCTGGCTGCACGGTGCACCTGAACAAGGAACCGATTCAAGAGTACATCAACAGCAACATCACGCTGATGAAGTGGATGATTGCCGAAGGCTACGCCGACGCCCGCACGCTGGCACGCCGCATCGCCGCGCAGGAAGCCTGGCTCAAGGACCCGCAGCTGCTCAAGGGCGATGCCGACGCCGAGTACGCCGCCGTCATCGAGATCGACCTGGCCGAGATCCACGAACCCATCGTGGCCTGCCCGAACGACCCGGACGACGTGAAGACGCTGAGCGACGTGGCCGGTGCCACCATCGACGAAGTGTTCATCGGCTCGTGCATGACCAACATCGGCCACTTCCGCGCCGCGTCGAAGCTGCTCGAAGGCAAGCGCGACATCCCGGTCAAGCTGTGGATCGCACCGCCGACCAAGATGGACGCGCAGCAGCTCACCGAAGAAGGCCACTACGGCGTGTTCGGCAACGCGGGCGCGCGCACCGAAATGCCGGGCTGCTCGCTGTGCATGGGCAACCAGGCACAGGTGCGCGAAGGCGCGACGGTGATGTCGACCAGCACCCGCAACTTCCCGAACCGCCTGGGCAAGAACACCAACGTGTACCTGGGCTCGGCCGAACTGGCCGCCATCTGCTCGCGACTGGGCCGCATCCCGACCCGCGAGGAGTACATGGCCGCCACGGGCGTGATCGACGCGTCCAGCGCGCAGATCTACCAGTACCTGAACTTCGACAAGATCGAAGACTACAAGGGCGTGGCGGACACGGTCACGGCCTGACGGTCGTTGCAGCCGGCGAGCGATTCGCCGGCCTCATGAAAAAGCCCCGCTTCGGCGGGGCTTTTTCATGGGCGGTCGTTCGGTCTCAGCCGTGCGACGGATTGGACTTCAGGTGCTCCTGGCCCTTCAACAGCATCGCCATCCCGGTCGTACCGCCGACTGCATTGGGCAGCGATGCCTGCAGCGAGTGGGCGAAGTCTCCCCGGTACAGCTTGGCGCCCTGGTGGGTCAGGTTCGAATTGGCGTCGATGTAGACCGACTCGCCCAGCCCCGACCACAGCCGACAGAAGCCGTAGTCTTCCGACAGGTAGCGCCGCGTGACCGGGTCGACCATCACGTCGAAGAAGCGGTAGTGCAGCCCGCGGTCGGTCTCGCCGATGCTGTCGGGCACGTACTGCAGGTCGGGGTAGGCGGCCATCAGCCGCTCGAACACGCCGCGCCGGATCGCCATGAAGCCCGTGGGCGCCTCGGTCATCTTCATGAAACCGTCGGGCTGCACCTCGAGCTCGATCTGCGATGCGCCTTCTTCGGCCTGGGCATTGACCGTGTAGCGCGTGAAGGCGGCCTCGAACTGCTGTTGCGTGGTGCCTGCCGCCACGCCGTCCTGCGGCCAGTTCTCGCGCTTCAACGGGTACACGCCGGCGGCGATGTCGTAGCCCGACAGCAGCAGGCGGAACGCCGCCTCGGCCGAGAAACCGATGTCTGCGTCGATCCAGAACAGGTGGGTCCACTCCGTGTTGGCCAGGAACTGGGCCACGCAGTTGTTGCGCGCGCGCGTGACCAGGCTTTCGCCCTGGTGCATCAGCACCTGCATCTTCATGCCGGCGCGCTCGGCATTGATGGTGAAGTTCAGCAGCGACGCCACGTAGTTCTGGAAGAACTTGCCGTCGTGGCTCGGCGTCACGATCACGGGGTAGAAGTGCCGGAGTTCGGACGGATCGAGCATGCGAGGGGGCTCCGTGGGGCGAGGGTCTGGCTAGCGGGCAGGGCGCTGCATCAGGCCCTGCAGCAGGGTGTCGTAGGTCTGCGTGGCCACCGCGTCGCCGGGCAGGTAGCGCCCGATGAGCGCGCGTTGCCGGTCGCGGTAGGCCTGGGCCTGGGCGTCGTGCCCGTCGATGGCCTCGAGCACGCGGGCGCTGCCCGCGGCCACGTCGTTTTCTGCGTAGTAGTAGCCCAGGTCCGCGCACAGGTGGGCGTTGTGCACCAGCGGATAGCCCTGCCAACAGGTCTCGAGGTAGAAGTAGTTGAGCGGGTTCTCCCATTGGTGGGAGACCACGATGTCGGTGTTCTGCGCCAGGAACACCGGGGTCTCGTGCCGACCCAGGAAGACCGCCTTGTGCTGGCGCACCAGGTCGAGCTGGTTCATCAGCGTGATGAACTCCATGCTGTCCTTGGCCATGCGCTCCACGTTCGTGACCTGCAGCAGCCCGATCGCGTCGGGCCGGGCGCGGTAGGCCAGCTCGGCGATCAGGATGGGGTAGACGCAGAACTTCACCACATTGATGTTCGGCTCCATCACGCTGAGCCGCCGCGGGCCGCTGCGCGGCTGGTACGCGCCGCCGTCGGGCAGGGCGCGGGCGCGCTCTTGAAGGAACACCGGGCTCCAGACGAAGGGCACGGCACGCGCCTCGGCGCGGCGCAGCACCTCGAAGTAGGGCTGGCTGATGTGGGCCACCTGCGGAACCATCCAGATGTCGTCGTAACGCTGGTTGATGAACAGGTTGCGGCCCCACAGCGGCTTGCCGAACAGCATCGACTCCATCGCGTGCACGTACTCGAAGCCGCAGCAGTACGACACCAGCCGCGCGCCGCGACGCTTGAGGTGATCGGTCTGGTCGGCGTCGATCTGGCCGCCCAGCTCGATCAGCACGTCCACGCTGTCCTTGGCCGCTTCGAAGGTCACGGTCGGCCAGCGGGCCTGGTCCCAGGGCAGGGCGGGGGTGATGGGCGTGGCGGTGGTGTTGACCAGCACCACCGAGGCGACGCTCGGGCAGTGCTTCAGCGCCTCTGCCAGGAACACGGCGTTCTGCTTGATGCCGTTGTTCCAGAGGGTCTCGGCCTCGTGGTGGAGGCCGATCGTGATGCCGATGCGCAGGCCGGCACCCGAGGCGGTGGTCATTGGTTTTCGCGGGGGACGTAGCCCGTCAGGCGCCAGCCTTGGGGTTCGAGGCGGAAGCTGACTTTTTCGAAGACGGTCTTGTTGTTCTCGAGGCGGGTGGAGAAGTCGACGTTGGCATACAGGCCGGCGGGAATGCCAGTGCTGTCGTCCGGATAGCGGATTCGCGTGATGCCAGCCCAGTCACGCCGGGCCACGACGCCGACGGTCTGACGTGCGCGTTGCGTATTGGCAACAAAGTCGGCCCGAGGGAATCGGGTCTTGATGAAGGCCGAGGCGCCATCCCAGATCTCTCCAGCGCGGCCTTCGTCGATCTGCTTGAGGCTGGCGAGGCCCGCCTGGACGAGTTCGTCGGCGGAACTGCCGTCCTGCTGCGCCAGGGCGCAGGAACTGGCCACGGCCAGCGTGCATGCGGCCAGGAAATGGAGGGAAAACGGCTTCATTCGAAGAACCTTTGTGAAGAAAACCGCTGTGGCAAACAGCGGCCGCGATTCTAGGCGGGGCGTTTGAACCAGCGTTTCACACCGCATCCGCCCCGAACCAAATTTGTCGCCAATCGTGAAAGTTTGTGAACTAAATCATCATTTCACGGTTTCCGGTAGACCGAAATGGCTGCAAATGTAAACGGCTGCGTACATTACCGCGTCCATTGTGAACGTCAGGGTAACTACGACCCTGGCTGGGGCAACGAGCCGCGGGCGGTCGTTGCCTTCCTCCGCCGTTGATACCGCGCCCGCCCTCTGTGAACCGAGCTCGAAGAATATGAACAAGTCTTACCGAAGTATCTGGAATGAAGCCCTGGGGGCCTGGGTTGCGGCGTCTGAACTCACTTCGGCGCGGGGAAAGAAGAGCAAGTCGCGGGTGGCGACCGTGGCTGCTTTGGTGGTGGCGGGAGCGGCGGCGGGGTATGGAGGTGGGGCGCTGGCTCAGTACGTTCCGAGTTCTAACTATGGTGTGGCATCGGGTGAGTCGGTTGCTATCGGCAGCAGCAGCGGCGCTGACAGGGCCTTTGCGTCGGGTAACGGCGCTGTCGCGTTGGGTCAAGGCGCAAATGCGACCGGTGGTGTTGCCATTGGCGGCTTCTCGATCGCCAACGGCGCCCACGCCGTTGCCATCGGGCAATCGGCCAACGCGGTAAGTGGCGGCGTCGCTCTTGGATACAACGCCCAGGCGCCGCAGGATGCTGCTGTCGCCATTGGATGGGGCGCGAATGCGACAGGCTCGGCCTCAGGCATCGCAATCGGAGATCGCGCCAACGCGACGGGGACCAATGCGATCGCGATCGGGGGCAACGCAAACCAGACGGCCACGTTGGCAAATGGTGCCGGCGCTCTCGCGGTGGGGTCTGGCGCGCAGGCTACTGGGACTGGAGCAGTTGCATTCGGCGGCTTGGGCGGCACAGCCGGTGGCTCACGCGCGACCAGTACATATGCGGTCGCCATCGGCGCTGCTGCCCAGGCGACAGGCTCGGGTGCTGTCGCACTGGGCGGCGACGCCACCAGTGCCGCGGTTGCGGCCGGCACCAATTCCCTCGCTTTCGGCGCTGGGGCCAAGACGAATACGGGTACGACCGGCGCCGTCGCCATGGGCGCGAACGCTCAGGCCACGGCTTCCGACGCGTTCGCCATGGGTACGGGGGCCAAGGCCAACGTTGCCGGCGCAATGGCTCTGGGCTTGAACGCGCAGGCAACTTCGGCCAACGCGGTCGCCATCGGTGCCAATGCGATTGCCAGCACTGCGACCGCGGCGCCCACCGCGACGATCGGCCCGGTAACCTACTCGGGGTTTGCGGGCGCGTCGCCTATTGGCGTGGTCAGTGTGGGCTCGCTCAACAACGAACGTCAGATCACCAATGTCGCAGCAGGACGGATCACCGACACCAGCACGGATGCCATCAATGGCAGCCAGTTGTATTCGACGCTGAGCACGACCAACAGCAGCATCAGCAGCCTGTCGACGTCGACGTCTTCGGGCCTGAGCACGGCCACGAGCAGCATCGCCAGCCTGTCCACGGGCCTGAGCACCACAAACAGCAACGTCGCCAGCCTGTCGACATCCACTTCGTCGGGCCTGAGCACGGCGAGCAGTCGCATCAACAGCCTGTCGACTTCGACGTCGTCGGGACTGAGCACGGCCACGAGCAGCATCTCGAGCCTGTCGACCGGCCTGAGCACCACGAACAGCAACGTCGGCAGTCTTTCGACTTCCACGTCGACTGGCCTCAGCACGACCAACAGCCGCATCGACAGCCTGTCGACGTCGACGTCGTCGGGCCTCAGCACAGCGACGAGCGGGATCTCCAGCCTGTCCACAGGTCTGAGTACCACGAACAGCAACGTCGGCAGCTTGTCGACCTCCACATCGTCGGGCCTGAGCACCAGCAGCAGCCGCATCGACAGCCTGTCGACGTCGACTTCAAGCGGCCTGAGCACGACCAACAGCAACGTCAGCAGCCTGTCGACCTCCACGTCGTCCGGTTTGAGCACGGCCAACAGTGGCATCTCCAGCCTGTCGACGGGCCTGAGCACCACGAACAGCAACGTCAGTAGTCTGTCGACTTCTACGTCATCCGGACTGAGCACCAGCAGCAGCCGCATCGACAGCCTTTCGACATCGACGTCGAGCGGTCTGAGCACGGCGACCAGCGGAATCTCAAGCCTGTCCACAGGTCTGAGCACGACGAACAGCAACGTCAGTAGCCTGTCGACATCGACGTCGTCTGGCTTGAGCACGGCCACGAGCGGCATCTCGAGCCTGTCCACAGGTCTGAGCACGACGAACAGCAACGTCAGCAGCTTGTCGACCTCCACGTCGTCCGGCCTGAGCACCAGCAGCAGCCGCATCGACAGCCTGTCGACGTCGACTTCAAGCGGCCTGAGCACGACCAACAGCAACGTCAGCAGCCTGTCGACTTCGACGTCGTCCGGTTTGAGCACGGCCACCAGCGGCATCTCCAGCCTGTCGACTGGCCTGAGCACCACGAACAGCAACGTCAGTAGCCTGTCGACATCGACGTCGTCCGGCTTGAGCACGGCCACGAGCGGTATCTCCAGCCTGTCCACAGGCCTGAGCACTACGAATAGCAACGTGAGCAGCCTTTCGACGTCGACGTCGTCGGGTCTGAGCACGGCGACCAGCGGAATCTCGAGCCTGTCCACGGGCTTGAGTACGACGAACAGCAACGTGGGCAGCCTGTCAACGTCCACGTCGACTGGCCTGAGCACGACCAACAGCCGCATCGACAGCCTGTCGACGTCGACTTCAAGCGGTCTGAGCACCGCCACGAGCGGCATCTCGAGCCTGTCCACAGGTCTGAGCACGACGAACAGCAACGTCAGCAGTTTGTCGACCTCCACATCGTCGGGTCTGAGCACCGCGACCAGCGGCATCTCCAGCTTGTCGACGGGCCTGAGCACGACCAACAGCAACGTCAGCAGTCTGTCGACTTCGACCTCGTCCGGCCTGAGCACGGCCACGAGCAGCATCTCCAGCCTGTCCACGGGCTTGAGCACCACGAACAGCAACGTGGGTAGCTTGTCGACCTCGACATCGTCGGGTCTGAGCACGACCAACAGCCGCATCGACAGTCTCTCGACGTCCACGTCGAGCGGCCTGAGCACTGCGACCAGTGGTATCTCGAGCCTGTCCACGGGGCTGAGCACGACGAACAGCAACGTGAGCAGCTTGTCGACCTCGACGTCGTCGGGCCTGAGCACTGCCACCAGCGGCATCTCCAGCTTGTCCACGGGCCTGAGCACCACGAACAGCAACGTCAGCAGCTTGTCGACGTCCACGTCGTCCGGTTTGAGTACCGCTACGAGCGGCATCAACAGTCTGTCGACGGGCCTGAGCACGACCAACAGCAATGTGAGCAGCCTGTCGACGTCGACGTCGTCGGGCCTGAGTACTGCAGCTAGCGGCATTTCGAGCCTGTCCACAGGTCTGAGCACGACGAACAGCAACGTGAGCAGCCTGTCGACCTCGACGTCGTCCGGCCTGAGCACGGCCACGAGCAGCATCGACAGCCTCTCGACCTCCACCTCGAGCGGTCTGAGCACTGCAGCCAGCGGTATCTCGAGCCTGTCCACGGGCTTGAGCACCACGAACAGCAACGTGGGCAGCTTGTCGACCTCGACGTCGTCGGGTCTGAGCACGGCCAATAGCCGCATCGACAGCCTCTCGACATCTACGTCGTCGGGCCTGAGCACGGCGACCAGTGGTATCTCGAGCCTGTCCACGGCTCTGAGCAGCACCAACAGCAACCTGGACAGCCTCTCGACTTCCACGTCGAGCGGGTTGAGCACCGCGACCAGCGGCATCTCCAGCCTTTCGACCGGTCTCAGCACCACGAACAGCAACGTCAGCAGCCTGTCGACCTCGACGTCGTCGGGACTGAGCACTGCGACCAGCGGTATCTCCAGCCTGTCCACGGGCCTGAGCACCACGAATAGCAATGTGAGCAGCTTGTCGACGTCTACGTCGAGCGGCCTGAGCACGGCTACGAGCGGCATCTCGAGCCTGTCTACGGCTCTGAGCAGCACCAACAGCAACCTGGACAGCCTCTCGACGTCTACGTCGTCGGGACTGAGCACGGCGACCAGTGGTATCTCCAGCTTGTCCACCGGCCTGAGCACGACGAACAGCAACGTGAGCAGCCTGTCGACCTCGACGTCGTCGGGCTTGAGTACGGCAACCAGCGGCATCTCGAGCCTGTCTACTGGCCTGAGCACGACCAACAGCAACGTGAGTAGCCTGTCGACTTCGACATCGTCGGGCCTGAGCACTGCGACCAGTGGCATCGCCAGCCTGTCGACGGGCTTGAGCACCACGAACAGCAGCGTGGGCAGCTTGTCGACCTCGACGTCCAGTGGTTTGAGCACGACCAACAGTCGAATCGATAGCCTTTCGACCTCCACGTCGTCGGGCCTGAGCACCGCCACGAGCAGCATCGACAGCCTCTCGACGTCTACCTCGAGCGGTCTGAGCACTGCGACCAGTGGCATCGCCAGCTTGTCCACGGGCCTGAGCACGACCAACAGCAACGTCAGCAGTCTGTCGACCTCGACGTCCTCGGGTCTGAGCACCACCAATAGTCGTATTGACAGCCTCTCGACGTCTACGTCGTCGGGCCTTAGCACGGCGACGAGCAGCATCGATAGCTTGTCGACGTCTACCTCGAGCGGTCTGAGCACAGCGACCAGCGGCATCGCCAGCTTGTCCACGAGCCTGAGCACGACCAACAGCAATGTGAGCAGCCTGTCGACCTCGACGTCGTCTGGTCTGAGCACTGCAACCAGCGGCATCTCGAGCTTGTCGACGGGCCTGAGCACGACCAACAGCAACGTGAGCAGCCTGTCGACTTCTACGTC